>NZ_NFHG01000015.1 GCF_002159265.1 Flavonifractor sp. An82 | reverse complement strand
GGTCCCCGGTTCGAATCCGTGAAGGCGCACCAATGGCCCGTTGGTCAAGCGGCTAAGACGGCGGCCTCTCACGCCGCAAACGTGGGTTCGATTCCCGCACGGGTCACCAAATGCGCCTTTAGCTCAGCTGGTAGAGCAACTGACTCTTAATCAGTGGGTCCCCGGTTCGAATCCGTGAAGGCGCACCATTCTCTATGGAGCGTCGTGTGGCGCTCCGTAGAGAGCCTAAAATTTAGCTTGCCTCGTTTTGGAGGAAAGTAGTTGGTGTTGATTGCGGTGAGGGTCCACCCGTTCCCATCCCGAACACGGAAGTTAAGCTCACCTGCGCCGAAAATACTTGTCTGGAGACGGACCGGGAAGATAGGTAACGCCAACACAAAAGACGGACTTCTTTGGAAGTCCGTCTTTTGTTATGTTCGAATTTCTTTTTGTACCATACGGCAGAAGGCGGACAGGATATTGGGTTCCGGACAGAGTGGGACGCCGGTCTGATAGGCATCCAGGCAGGAGCGGATTAAGGAAGACCAGCGAATATCCAGGTGCTCCAGAGCCCAGAGACCGCCGGCTTCTTTGGAACAGATCAATCCATCCCGCAGAAAGGCCAATACCCGGCACTGATTCAAAATAAAATAGACAGGGTTTACAGGCGCTTCATCCTCCGCATCAGCGATATCGCGAAGAATACTATTTAAATAGCAGGCGCGGGGCACCGGACCTAAAAGTTGTGCCGGCGGCGGACCATAGATGGAGAAGCCAACCTTTCGTGCTACCATGAAATGGGCTGCGAGATCCCTGTCTTCGCCGTGCATACTACGGCAGTATCCTGCCAGATCAGCCCGGCAGGCGTCCAAATGCATGGGAGAAAAGTGGAGTGAAAAGGGTGTGGGGTAGCGGAAATGCGTGCAGTGCTCTGATAGCACCACACTCATCTCCAAGCCCTTGGGAGGAGAGAGGGGCAGCAGGTCCAGCAGAATCTGAATCATGGCCTCCTTTTGGACCTGCGCAGGTTCCTGCCGGGTGACCACCAGAAAATCCACATCGCTGCTCTGCCAGTGAAAACAGCCGAAGGCCAGGGAGCCGTGAACGAAAATGCCCAGAAGGTTGGCTCCTAGGATCCGTTGGTACCGCTGGGAGATTTGCTATAGGAGAAGATTACATTCCATAGGGTTGCCTCAAAGTTTGGAAAGGACCTGATCCACATAGAGGGCGGCGTCAAAGGGGTCCAGACCACTGTCCTTGCGCAGATACAGGGGATGGTGGGGATGGCCCTTCTTGGAGCGGGCACCGGCGGAGTACCAGGTGGCGTCCAGCTCCCGGCCAATGCGGATCATGTCGTTGAGGCAGTGAGAGAGATAGCCCCGCTTCTCAATGATGGCGCCCCAGGCGGCCCACACGGCGGGAGAGCCGGTTCTGGTCTGCTCCAGAGCCCAGCGGAAGGCCGCCATATTTTCCTCGTGCAGCGCGGGATTGCATTCCTTCTCCATATCGTCGGGACGGGTGGCTCGCTGGGCATACACGTTGAACATGATGAAACTGTCATAGCCGTTGCCCAAGGCGATACGCTCCACCGACTTCAGGGTATTGTCCAGGGCATTGGGGGCGGCAGTGGAGGGGTTGATGCCCACGCAGATCAGCGGACGGTTGCCCCGGGTACCCAGTATGTAACGATAATCGCAGTAGCGGTTGGGAACATAGAGCCACCGGGACACGTCATAGTCCGGCTGGGGCTGTAGTGCCTCGTCCAGAGCCTGAGAGAAGGGGACTATGGCCTGCTGCGCGGTATCACAGGTAGGGATGTGCATAAGATGACCTCCTGAGGGAACGGCTTGCATGAACTGCCGCCCGATGCTATACTTTCCCTATCAGGATACAGGCAGGAGAGACACAATGCAATACCATTCCGTAAAAAAGGGCATTTTTCATACCAGGCCCAACCGCTTCATCGCCCATGTGGAGGTGGATGGAGCCATGGAAGTGGTCCACGTGAAAAACACGGGCCGCTGCCGGGAGCTGCTGGTGCCGGGGGCTGTTGTTTATCTGGAGGAGGGGCGCAATCCGGCCCGCAAGACCAAGTATGACCTGATTGCGGTGGAAAAAGGGGATATGCTGGTCAATATGGATGCCCAGGCCCCCAATAAGGTCTTTCAGGAGTGGGCGGAGGAAGGCGGCTTTCTGCCTGGCCTGACTCTGCTGAGGCCGGAGACCACCTGGGGCGGTTCCCGCTTTGATTTCTATTGGGAGGCTGGAGAGCGCCGGGGGTTTGTGGAGGTCAAGGGGGTCACCCTGGAGGACGACGGCCATGCCCGATTTCCCGATGCGCCCACAGAGCGGGGCGTCAAGCACCTGGAGGAGTTGATCCGCTGTCAGGCAGAGGGCTATGAGGCAGCGGTGTGCTTTGTGATCCAGATGGCAGGCATGAAGGATTTTGCGCCCAACGATGTTACCCATCCGGCCTTCGGCGCGGCGCTGCGGAAGGCGGCCCAGGCTGGCGTCAGGGTTCTGGCCCAGGAATGCAGGGTCACACCAGAAACGCTGACCATGGCAGGACCGGTAGCAGTACGCCTTTAAAATGAAAGATATATATCTAAAACTTGCAAAAATATAGAAATAGAACTGGAGAATTTCTGGACTATTTCCAAATGTGCAAGATAGCCCTTGACAGATGCAAAAAAAAGAGCATACACCGCACCCATCAAGCAGAGACGCTCGTTTCGCCGCGGAAGGCGAAGCGGGCGCTTTTGTTTTTCAGGGAGGAATGAGTGTATGTATTCATCGGTCAACACAATCTGGGTGCTGTTAGGCGCCGCGCTGGTCTTTTTCATGCAGGCCGGCTTTGCCATGTGTGAGGCGGGCTTTACCCGCGCCAAGAACACCGGCAACATTTTGATGAAGAATCTGATGGATTTCTGCATCGGCACACCGATTTTCTGGCTGTTGGGCTTCGGCCTGATGTTTGGCGGGGCCGGAGCCATCATTGGTGGCTTTGATCCCTTTGTCCGGGGCGACTATTCCGCCATCCTGCCGGACGGAGTCCCCTTCTTCGCATTCTTTATTTTCCAGACGGTGTTCTGTGCCACCGCCGCCACCATCGTGTCCGGCGCTATGGCTGAGCGCACCAAGTTTATCTCCTACTGCATCTATTCTCTGATGATCTCCGCGGTGGTCTACCCCATTTCCGGCCACTGGATCTGGGGCGGCGGCTGGCTGTCTCAGATGGGCTTCCACGACTTCGCCGGCTCCACCGTAGTTCATATGGTGGGCGGCGTAGCCTCGCTGATCGGCGCCAAGATCCTGGGGCCCCGCATCGGTAAGTACGATAAGGACGGCAAGCCCCGGGCCATTCTGGGCCATAATCTCTCCATCGCCGCGCTGGGCGTCTTTGTACTTTGGTTCTGCTGGTTCGGCTTCAACGGCTGCTCCACTGTTTCCATGACCGGCGATGATACGCTGGTAGCGGCCGGCAGCATCTTCGTGACCACCAACATGGCGGCTGCTGTGGCCTGTGTGACTACTATGCTGTTCACCTGGATCCGCTTCGGCAAGCCCGATGTATCCATGACCTTCAACGCGGCGCTGGGTGGTCTGGTGGCCATTACCGCCGGCTGTGACATGGTTTCTGTGGCAGGGGCCGCCATCATCGGTACCTGTGCCGGTATCGTGCTTCCTCTGGCGGTGGAGTTCTTCGATAAGGTAGCCAAGATCGACGATCCGGTGGGTGCCATCTCCGTCCACGGTGTGTGCGGCGCTATGGGTACTCTGCTGACCGGTCTGTTGGCTGTAGACGGCGGCCTGTTCTATGGCGGCGGCGTCAAGTTCTTCCTGACCCAGTGCCTGGGTGTGGTCAGCGTCATCGCCTGGGTGGCTGTGGCCATGCTGATTATCTTCAATGTCATCAAGCACACGGTGGGCTTGCGCGCCTCCGCGGTGGAGGAGCTGGAAGGGCTGGACATCCACGAGCACGGCCTGCCTACTGCCTATGCTGATTTCAGTCAGTCTACCAGCATGACAGCGGTTGCCAAGGCCAACGCTTATCCCGAGCCCGTCACAGAGGGCGGAGCCAGAAAGGTCACGCCTGATGAGGCGGTGCCGGTGCAGGTGGTGTCCGCGCCCGGTGTGCCTGCCTCCGACGTCAAGCTGTCCAAGGTGACCATCATCTGCAACCAGGCCAAGTTTGAGGAACTGAAGAACACCATGAATGAGATCGGTGTAACCGGTATGACGGTGACTCAGGTGCTGGGCTGCGGGATCCAGAAGGGCAAGACGGAGTATTATCGTGGCGTGCCCATGACCATGAATCTGCTGCCCAAGGTACAGGTGGACATTGTGGTGTCCAAGGTGCCTGTTTCCCAGGTGGTCAGCGCAGCCAAGTCGGCCCTTTACACCGGCAGCATCGGCGACGGCAAGATCTTTGTCTACGATGTGGAGGATGTGGTAAAGGTGCGTACCGGCGAGCACGGCTACGATGCGCTCCAGGGCGAGGAGTGATAAGCTACAGCAGCCCCCCGGACTTGTCAAAGTCCGGGGGGCTGTGGTATAGTGGTAGCAATCATCACAGGGAGGAATGGGCATGGAGTCGGCCTATCAAATCTTTGCCGGAGAGATTACAGCCAAAGGAAAAGGCTATCTGGCCATCCAGCACTGCAGGACGGGGGAGTTGGAGGAGCTGCTGAACCGTGGCCGCCAGGAGCTGCTGAATCAGGGGGCCACCGAGCTGTTTGTGGCATCCAGGGACCCCGGCGCGCCGCTGGAAGAGGGCTGTTTTGGTGAGTGCCGGCTGGAATTTGTGAGGGATATTTTAATATTGCAGCGGGAGCTGTCCCAGCTGCCCGGCCGTCCGGAGCGGCTTACGCTGGAGCCGCTGACCCGGGCGAGGGGCGGGGCATGGCTGGCCCTGCACAACGAATGTTTCTTTGAGATGCCCAATTCCGCCACCTACGGCCCCGCAGACCTGGAGCGGGCGCTGGAGGAAGGTCACCGCTGCGGCTTTGCTCTGGTGGATGGCGTGACTGTGGGGGTGTATGAACTGGATCTGACCCAGGACCCGCCGGAGATCGAGGGCATTGCCCTGCATAAGGATGCGCGGGGACAGGGTTTGGGCCGGGAGCTGCTCTACGGCACCATGGGCCTGCTGGCCGGGGAGGGCTTTGACTGCTGCAAGCTGCTGGCAGCCACCGATAACGAAAGCGCCTTCTCTCTCTATCGCCGGACCGGCTTTAAAGCAGCGGGTATTCAAAGCAAGTGGTTCCGAATGCTGCCTAACTGAATGAAAAAAGCGGGCGCCGCAGCTGCGGCGCCCGCTTTTTCAGCTGTTGGCGGTAATGAGGTCGTCCCACTGAGCCTGGGACAGGGGAGAGGAGAGCCGCAGGGAGCAGGTATAGGTCCCGTCGTTCCAAATGGCCAGAAGATAGGCGTCCTGATCCTCCCCCTTCAGGGTAATGGACAGCCCGTCCAGATCGTAGGAGAGCTCCGACGCATAGGCGGTATAGTCCCCGGAGTTGTCCTCCGTACCTGTCGATTTGCGGAACAGGGCCCACTGGCCGCCGCCCTCGCAGCGGATCTGGGCCATGGCCCCGCTATAAGCGGTGTAGGTGCTTCGCTCCACCAGGAAGGGGAGCTTCTTCAGATCGGACACCGGGAAGCCGACTGTGTCGGCCAGCTCAGCGGCGGAGGAGACGTCCTGAAAACCGGGAGCCACGGTCAGCGGCCCGGAGGGGGTGGGGAGCGGTGTGGGGGCGTACATCCGGGGCAGCACCGAGATACCGGCGGCCAACACGGCCAGACAGGCGGCTGCCGCCAGAGCGGGCCGCAGCCAGGCTCTGCGGCTGGGACGGGTCGGAGCCAGTTCCTCCTGCTCCAACCGGCGGAGCACCCGGGCCCGCATCAGTTCCGTAACCTGGATCCTGGACATAAGCTCATCATAGCTCCGGCCCAAAGTCATACGCCTCCTTCAGAATTTCTTTCAGCTGCATCCGGCCCCGCCGCAGGTCGGACCGGACGGTGGACTCCTTCCGGTCCAAAATGGACGCGATTTCGGCGGTGGAGCAGCCTTCATGGTAGAAGAGGTGGATGGCGGCGCGGGCATGCTCCGGCAGGGATTTGACGGCCTCCCACACAAAAGAGAGGTCCTCCCGCTGTTCCGCAGCCAGGGTGTCGCTGAGTTCGTCGGTCTCACGCAAGCGATTATAATTCAGCCGGTTTTTGCTCAGATTGGCGGCCACCCGCAGCAGCCAGGCTTTTTCGTGTCGGGGGCTTTCCAGTACAGGGGCGGTGCGCAGGAGCCGGAAGCTCCTGGGGCGGCGCAGAGGACAGACGGCGGTCATCGGCATCGGCTCCTTCTGGTGAAATGGGGACCCTGCACCAGGTTTATGCTACCTGGAAAGCCAGGGAGAGGGCAGCGTCCCGGCTCAGGCCGGTTTCGCTGTGGACAGCATAAGTATAGCCGTCCGCCGTCCACACCGCAACCGTTACCTGATCGCCCTCGCCTTTCAGGGTAACGGCGTGCCCCTGCACAGCAACGGTCTCCACCTGAGGATAGGTATTGTAGTCGTCGCTGATGTCCTCGTCACCCAGAGCCTTGCGGATGGAAAGTCCGTGCTCACACAGAACCTGGATCATATCTCCGGGCAGTACGGAAATACCGTGGGCTTTGATATCGGCGGGGAGGGTCAGTGAGAAACCGGCCAGCTGTTCCGCCTGGGCCAGGGTGTCGCAGTCCACAAAGGGATTGGGGATCTGGGCAGAGGTGTCGGTCTGGATGGAGATGACGCCGCTGTCGCCGGTGATGGCGTCCTCACGATTGCCCAGCAGGGCATCAAAGAGGGACAGGGGAACGTAGGTCACACCGTTGGTGGCGTAGGGCGCGCAGCCCAGGGAGAAGGGGGCGCTCATCCCCACCATACCCTCTTTGCTGGTGGTGATCACATAGCGGTCCACACCCAGGGTCACGTCAGTGTGGACGTCGCCGGTGTCCACTCGGATGCTGTCGCCGTTCCAGACCACGGTGAAACCCAGCTCTTCCGCCAGAGCCCGCAGGGGGACCATGACGCACACGTCGATCTCGGTGTCGGAGCCGTTGACTTGCAGGGTGTAGCCGGAAGCAGTATTGACATCATTGACGGAATCGGCGGCCAGGGGGGCAGCCATGGCGGGCAGGCAGAGGGTACCGGCCAGGGCAAGGGACAGCAGAGCGGGTGTGAGCTTTTTCATAATAATCGTCCTTTCCATTGATTGAGTTGGTAAAGCTCGCTTGCTTTGACACTTTAGATACAGCCGGGAGATGGGAAATGTTGCAGAGGAAGCAAAAAAGACCGCTGCTTTTTGCAGCGGTCTTTGAGAAATTGACTAGGGCGTCTGCTCCCAGCGGCAGCCCCGGGCCTGGCCGGTAATAGCGCCCATACAGTCCAGATAGTCCTCCTCGCCCACCTGCAGATCAGGGTAGGCCAGGCTGGGCGCCAGCAGCTTGGTCACGCCCCGGCGGCGGCACAGGCGGCGGAGCAGAACCTCCTGATTGAGAATGTACACGCCGTATTCCTGGGGGGTAGGGGGACGCTGGGCGCACAGCAAGACGGCGCCGGAGGGATAGACCGGCTCCATACTGCTGTCGTTGAGGAGCACCGCAAAGTCGGCCTCCTGGGCGGCGGTGTCCACCTCTGGGATCAGAATGGCCCTGAGGGGCGGAGCACTCGATGTGCCGACGCTGTAGCAGAAGGTGCGCTTCACCGACACGGTGCCGATGGACTTGACGCTGGCGGCGCTCATCAGGGTCAGCATGACCCCGGCGGTCCGCCGCCGGCGGGGCTCCAGCCGCCGCAGCTCCAGCAGCAGGCGCAGCTCCTCAGGGGAGAGCAGCACCACGCCGTCCTGGCTGTTGGCGGTGACGCAGCACTCCGGCGGCACCTCGTCATCCAGCAGATAGCGGATGGGGACCCGCAGAACCCGGGTGATGCGGTCCATGGGGCCTACCGCCGGATTTTTGGTCTGCCCGGACAGGATCTTGTTCAGCGTCCCCAGGGGAACGCCGGACAGCCGGGAGATATCCTCCGACGTCAAATGGCGCAGTTTTTTCAAATATGCCAGCTTTTCCACCATCAGCGACATGAGCGCACCTCCAGAAAGACCGCCGACCGGATGCGGTCAAAACCTCCCGGTCAGTGGACAAAATGGCCTGTGAGCATTGACAATCTTCTCGGAATACATTATATAGAGTATGCGGAGAGGGAAAACTACAAGATGTTGAAAGGGGGCGCGAAAAGAGAGGAGATTTTTGGTGACAAACAGTATAGCACTTTTTCGAGAGGAAAAAGGGCGAATTTTGTCGCGAAAGAGCGAAATCAAAACTATCATCAGAGAAATTGAGGAGAGAGGAAACCATGAGCAATCACCACATGACGTACCATGTATATCTGGACAGGGCCTCCCGGCCTCAGATGTACGGCATTCGGGGACATAACGGAATCTGCGTTGGGCGGATCTCCACCGACTTCCAGGAGGTCAACCGCCTGGCAGAGTGCTGCAACAACGCGGGGCTGTCCCCCATACATCTTGCCGACGTCGTGGAAGATTTTCGGCGCTCCTGAAGAGCGGAAAATAAACATAACCACTTGACCGAAAACCCGGAATCAGGTAAACTGAAACCGGCAAAAGGCGATCAAGCGAGAAAGAGCAAAAAGCCACCCGCCCGGGTGGCTTTTTCGTCGTGTTCAAAGGAGGCAACCAGTCATGGAGCAAACCAAGCGCCCATTCTGGAAACGGGAGCCGGTGCTGTGCATCGCGGCCGTATGCGCCGCGGCCTCTATGGCGCTCAACCCGCCGTCGGCGGCCTATCTGAATTATATTGACTGGCGGGTACTCACCCTGCTGTTCTGCCTGATGGCGGTGGTGGCCGGCCTGCAGGAGTGCGGCGTCTTCGCGGTGCTGGCCCAGCGGCTGCTGGCGGGGGAGCGTAGGATGCGCTTTGTGACCCTGGCCCTGGTGCTGCTGCCCTTTTTTGTGTCCATGCTGGTGACCAACGATGTGGCACTCATTACCTTTGTGCCCTTCGCGGTGCTGGTGTTGGGACTGATCGGGCGGATGGAGCGGCTGATTTATGTTGTGGTGCTCCAGACCATCGCCGCCAATCTGGGCAGCATGGCCACCCCGGTGGGTAACCCCCAGAACCTGTACATCTACGCCAATTATGAGCTGAGCGCCGGGCAGTTTTTTTCGGCCATGCTTCCGCTGACCTTGGTCAGTCTGGTGGGCCTGACGGTGGCCTGCCTGTGCGTCAAGCCGGAGGGTATCCGGGTCACTTTCGCTGAGAAGGCGGAGATCCGCAGCCCCGGCCATCTGATCCTGATGATCCTGTTGTTCGTGCTCTGTCTGCTGTCGGTATTCCGGGTGCTGCCCTATCCCGCCCTGCTGCCGGTGGTGCTGGCCGGTATGCTCATCTTTGACCGGAGCCTGTTCCGCAAGGTGGACTACGGGCTGCTGGCTACCTTCTTCTGCTTTTTCCTCTTTGCGGGCAACGTGGGGGCCTGCGGTCCGGTGCGGGAGGTGCTCACCCGCATCATGGAGAAGAACACCGCCCTGGCCTCCGGTGTGTCCAGCCAGATTATCAGCAATGTGCCGGCAGCGGTGCTGCTCTCCGGCTTTACCACCGACTGGCACGGCCTGCTGCTGGGTACCAACATCGGCGGACTGGGTACCCCCATCGCCTCTCTGGCCAGTCTCATTTCCCTGAAGGCCTATCTGAAGTCTCCCGGGGCCCGGCTGGGCCGCTATCTGCTGGTCTTTACTGTGGCCAATGTGGTGGCTCTGGCTGTTTTGGTGGGGAGCGTGGCGCTGATGGGGCTGATCCCGGCCTGAATGGTGGATTTTGGTACAAATATGATGGGATTACAGCTTGTATTTAAGAATCAACCATAGTATAATAATATACTGCTTCTTTTGCATATTGCGGCGGCCCGGACAGCGGGTGGGCCGCGTCTGCGGCGCTGCGGGACAGGTCCCGGACGCCGGCGGATATTCAAATAGAGAGGGTTCGGCATGACATGAATCGTACGTTGGAACATATCCTTCCCCGGGTGCAGAAGCCTGCCCGCTACACCGGCGGGGAGTATAATGCGGTGGTGAAGGACCGGCGCGAGGTGGATGTGCGCTATGCGCTCTGCTTCCCCGATACCTATGAGATCGGCATGTCCAATCTGGGCATGCGTATCCTTTATGGCGTCATGAATGAGATGGATGGCGTCTGGTGCGAGCGGGTGTTCGCGCCCTGGGGCGACATGGAGGAGGAGATGCGCCGGGAGGGCATCCTGCTCTACGGCCTGGAGAGCGGCGACTCCATCGCGGATTTTGACCTGATCGGCTTTTCCCTGGGCTATGAGATGGCATATACCAATGTGCTCAATATGCTGGACCTGGCCGGGCTGCCTCTGCGCTCGGAGGAGCGTTACGGCCTGTCACCCATTGTGATCGCCGGCGGTACCTGCGCCTACAATCCCGAGCCCCTGGCCCCCTTCGTGGACATCTTCGTCCTGGGCGAGGGCGAGGATGTGAGTGTGGAGATCATCCAGCTCTACCGCAAAGCTAGGGAGGAGTGCTGGAGCAAGGACGAGTTCCTGGCCGCCGCCGCCCAGATCCCCGGCCTGTATGTGCCCGCCCTCTATGATGTCACCTACCGTGCCGACGGCACTCTGGAGCAGGTGACGCCCAAAGAGGGGGCCCCTGCCGTGGTGACCAAGCGCATCGTGCAGGATTTTGACAAGAGTTACTTCCCGGTGAAGACCATCGTGCCTTCCACCGAGATCGTCCATGACCGGGTGATGCTGGAGCTCTTTCGGGGCTGCATCCGGGGCTGCCGGTTCTGCCAGGCGGGCTATGCCTACCGGCCGGTCCGGTCCCGTGACCCGGAGCTGCTGCTCCAGCAGGGTATCGAGGCCTGCAAAGATTCCGGCTACCAGGAGATGACCCTGTCCTCCCTGTCCACCAGCGATTACCGGCCTCTGGAGCACCTGTGCGACGGGCTGTTGGACTGGTGCGAGCCCAACCGGGTGTCCCTGTCCCTGCCCTCCCTGCGGGCGGACAACTTCTCCCTGGGCCTGATGGAGCGGGTGCAGCACGTCCGCAAGTCCGGTCTGACCTTTGCCCCTGAGGCGGGTACCCAGCGGCTGCGGGACGCCATCAACAAGAACGTCACCGAGGAGGATCTCCTCCGATCCTGCCGCACCGCCTTTTCCGGCGGCTGGAGCAGCGTGAAGCTCTACTTCATGCTGGGTCTGCCCACTGAGACCGACGAGGATGTGCTGGGGATCGCCGATCTGGCGGAGAAGGTGTACAAGGCTTGGAAGGAGGTCACCCCCAACCCCAAGCGGGGGGTGACCATCACCGTGTCCACCGCCTGGTTTGTGCCCAAGCCCCACACCGCCTTCCAGTGGGAGCCCCAGATCACCATGGAGGAATATCAGCGGCGAGTCAAGCTGCTGCGGGAGCACATGAAGGGCCGCTCCATCAAGTATAATTGGCACGACTCCCAGACCAGCTTCCTGGAGGCTGTCTTTGCCCGAGGCGACCGGAAGGTGGCCGACGTCATTGAGGCGGCCTGGCGGCAGGGCGCCAAGTTTGACGCCTGGAGCGAATACTTTGACTTTGACCGCTGGATGGCAGCCTTTGAGAGCTGCGGCGTGGACCCCACCTTCTACGCCAACCGCACCCGGGCGCGGGACGAGCTGCTGCCCTGGGACGTGACCAGTGTGGGCGTGACCAAGAACTTCCTGTGGCGGGAGCGGGAGCGGGCCTATGAGGCGGTCATTACGCCGGACTGCCGGGTCCAGTGCACCGGCTGCGGCGCCAATAAGCTGTATCCGGGAGGAAAGTGTGATGCATAGACTGGCCTTTTCCAAGGCGGATACCGCCAAATTTATTTCCCACCTGGATTTGATGCGCACCTTCCAGCGCTCTTTTCTGCGGGCGGGCATCCACATCAAGCACACCGAGGGCTTCAATCCCCATGCCTTCGTGTCCATCCCTCTGCCCCTGTCGGTGGGCTATTCCAGCGGCTGTGAGGTACTGGAATGCCAGGTGCTGGACACCCCTCTGGAGGAGGTACCTGCACGCATGAACGCGGCCCTTCCTGCCGGGATCACCGTACAGCGGTGCTATGAGGGCGTGCGCCCGGTGAAGGAGCTGTGCTACGTCAATTATATCGTCACCCTGGAGTATGAGGCGGGGGCCCCCTTCGGGGCGGAGTCCGCCATCCGGAGCCTGCTGAGCCGGGACAGCCTGGTGATGGAGAAGCGGAGCAAGAAGGCCAAAACCGGCAAGGTGGAGGTGGATCTGATCCCGCTGATCGCCAAGGCTACCGTGGAGGAGCGGCGGGATACCATTGCTCTGGACCTGGTGCTGAAGGCCCAGAATCCGGGCCTGAACCCGGAGCTGATCGTGGCGGCTATCCGCACCTACTGCCCGGATGCCGCCCCCGATTACGCGGTGTTTCACCGCCGGGCGGTGCTGGACGAGCAGTTCCAGCCCTGGGAATAAACCGACCTTTTCACAGACCTTTCGCCTTTGGCGGAAGGTCTGTTTTTTGTGGCGAGCGGCGGCGTATTTTGGGAGAATCATTGATTGACAACGGCGGGGCATGGGACTACAATGAGGCCTGTTGGGCTGACGGAAATCAGCCCGGAAACCCTTGAGCGAGGCGATATACAATGAAACTGCTCTGTCAGGTGGGCGTGATCTTCGGGGTGTGCTGGGTAAGCCAGATCCTGGAGAGCCTGCTGCCCATCCCCTTTCCGGCCAGTGTCATCGGCATGGTGCTCCTCCTGCTCCTGCTGTCCACCGGTCTGCTGAAGCTGGAGCACGTGCGGGAGAAGGCGGACTTTCTGCTGGCCAACATGGCCTTCTTTTTCCTGCCCGCCGGCGTCAGCGTGATGAACTACTTTGACGTGCTGGGCAGCGCCCTGGTGCCCCTGCTGGTCATCTGCCTGGTGACCACCGTGCTGGTATTCGGAGCCACCGCCCTGAGCATCAAGCTGACCCTGCGTCTGATGGAGAGGGGGAAGCGCCATGGCTGAGTGGACCAACTCACCCTTCTTTGGGGTGGCCCTCAGTGTTGCCGCCTTCTGGATCGGCGTTCAGCTGCAAAAAAAGACGGGGCTGGTGGCCTGCAATCCGCTGCTGGTGGCGGTCATTTTAGTCATCGGTGTGCTGCTGGCCCTGCGTATTCCCTATGAGAACTACAACCAGGGCGGCAGTCTCATCAATCTGTTTCTGTCCCCCGCCACGGCCTGTCTGGCAGTGGCAATCTACAGCAAGATGAAGCTGCTGAAGGAGAACTGGCTGCCCATCCTGGTGGGCTGTGTGGTGGGCTCCCTGGTGTCCATGGGCAGCGTGCTGGGACTGTGCCGCCTCTTCCGGCTGGATGAGGCCATGACTGCTTCTCTGCTGCCCAAGTCGGTGACCACCCCCATCGCGGTCAGTGTGTCCCAGACCCACGGGGGTATCCCCTCCATCACCGTGGTGGCGGTGATCCTCACCGGCATCATGGGCAGTATCCTGGCGCCCCTGCTGATCCGCCTCTTCCGGGTCAAGGATCCCATTACGGCGGGCCTGTCCATCGGGGCCTGCTCCCACGCGGTGGGCACCTCCAAGGCCCTGGAGCTGGGGGAGACCGAGGGAGCCATGAGCGGCCTGGCCATCGGCGTATGCGGCCTGGTCACCGTGATCTTCTCCCTGGTTCTGATGTAAAAAAGACGTGCTGCACAGCAGCACGTCTTTTTTTACAGGTCGATGGGATCAATGTCCACCGGATGGGTCTTGCGGTACTCCTTGGTCCACCGGGACAGCTGGAAAAGGGTCCACAGGTCGGAGCCGCCGGCATAGATCAGTACCACGCCGATGACCCGGAAGAGGGCGGCCTCGGTGAGCAGGGGGTGGAACACCACAAAGATGCCCAGAGCGGCGGAGATCACGGAGAGGATCAGATTGACGTTCCAACGGGCGTAGTCCATCCGCTGGAGCTCCAGGGTGCGCTTGACGCTGAGCAGGCCGTCAATGGCGATATACAGGCCCAGGATCACCGGAATGATGCTCTGGATCAGCGGGGGGTAGAGCACCATGATGGCCCCTACAGCGGCCGCCACAATGCCCAGGAAAAGCCCCAGGAAGGCGCCTCCCCTGCGGTCCTCGCTGCGGTAAAAACCCATGATAGCAAAGAGCCCGTAGAGCAGCAGGATGGCGCCGAAGGCATAGGAGATGATGTCCATCACCAGGGTGGGCCACAGCAGCAGCACGACGCCCAGCAGCAGATAGAGCACAGAGAGGAAGACAAAGCTGACCGTCATATTTTTCAGACGCTCTTTCATGAAATGACCACCTTTCTGTTAGGACTGGGGGGCCTGCCAGCCTTTGCACACGTCGATCCAGCCGGCGCTGTTGGACAGCTGGGCCAGCTCCTCGCAGTTGAGCTCCACCGCCGACGCTGCGTTGCCGGCGGCAGGATAGATAATGTCAAAGCGCTGGAGGGAGACGTCCAGATAGGTAACGGTGTTGGGGTGCTCGATGCCGAAGGGACACACGCCGCCAATCTCGTGGCCGGTAAAGGTCACCACCTGCTCGGGGGTGAGCATGGTGGCCTTGTGGTGGAACTGGGCCTTGAATTTGGAGTTGTCGATCTTGGCGTCGCCGGCACAGACGATGAGCACAGCGCCGTCCTCATGGACAAAGGAGAGGGTCTTGGCGATGCGGGCGGGCTCGCACCCCACGGCCTGGGCGGCCAGCTCCACGGTGGCGCTGGATACGTCAAACTCCTTGATGCGGTCCTCATAGCCCCGCTGGCGCAGGTAAGCGCGGCCTTTCTCAATGGACATATTACTTCCCCTCTTTCTTGGCCTGGGCCTTGGCCAGGAAGCGGTCGGCCTGGATGACGAAGCGCTGATGCTCTCCCTTGCCGATGGGACCGGCCTCATCAAAGGCGTTCACAGTATAGGTGAGCTTGCGGCCCTCCACAGCGGTGATCTCCGCCTCGGCCCATACCTTCATGCCAACGGGAGTAGCGGCGTCATGGGTGACGTTGAGCAGGGTGCCCACGGTGCCCTGGCCTTCCTCCAGAGTCGACTGTACCGCGTTGACGGCGGCGCTTTCCATCAGGGCGATCATGGCGGGGGTGGCAAACACGGGGACCAGGCCGCTGCCTACCGCGGCGGCAGTATTTTCAGGGGTGACCACAGTTTCGGCCCGACCCTTCATTCCTACGGTAATGGACATAGAGATGGCTCCTTTTCTGGAAAATTGGTTCGTGCGAGTATCATTTTACATCATCTGCCCAAAGAAGGCAATAAGAAAGCCGCACACAGCGGTGCGGCTTTCTTTCAGTGTGTTTAGTTGGAGGCCAGCATGAGGCGGGTCCACTCGGAGTCGTAGAGGGCCAGCGTGTCGGCGGGCAGGTTCTGGAAGCTCTCACACTGGGCCAGGATGGACTCGTCGGGATAGGCGTAGGGATCGCCGGATACCTCGGGATCCAGCTCCTCACGGACGGAGAGCAGGGGGGAGGAGTACCAGATCTCCTCGCAGTTCTTCAGACCGGCAGAGGTGGAGCACATATAGTTGATGAAGATCTCGGCATTCTCCTTGTTCTCGGCGTTCTTGGGGATGCACATAGCGTCCACGTACAGGTTGGTGCCCTCCTCAGGGATGCAGAAGGCCAGATCGGGGTTGACCTCGGCCATGGTCAGGTAGTCGCCGTAGTAGTAGGCGCCGATGGCGGCGGAACCACCCTGCATCTTCTCAAAGATCTCGTCCATGACGTAGGACTGCACCAGAGGCTTCTGCTGGATGAGCAGATCCACGGCCTCCTTGATCTGGGCTTCATCGGTGGTGTTGTAGGAGTAGCCCAGGTACTTCAAGGCCACGCCGATGGCGTCACGGGAGTTGTTGAACATCAGGATCTGGCCGGCATAGTCCTCATCGAACATGGTAGCCCAGCTGGTGGGGGTCTCATCCACCATGGTGGTGTTGTAGATGATGCCCAGCAGGCCCCACATGTAGGGCACGCTGTACAGGTTCTCAGGATCGTAGTCGGGATTCTTCAATGCGGGGTCCACATCCTCAAAATTGGGAATGTTGTCGAAGTTCAAAGGCTCCAGCATATCCTCTTCGATCATACGGGAGATCATATAGTCGGAAGGGATGACCACGTCGTAGCTGGCGCCGTCGTTCTTCAGCACGCCGTACATGGACTCGTTGCTCTCATAGGTGTCATAGTTCACCTTGATGCCGGTCTCGGCGGTGAAGTCCTCCAGGACGGACTCGTCAATATAGACGCCCCAGTTGTAGACGTTGACGACACCCTTATCGGCGGAGCCGGGATCCTTGGACTCACCGGAGTTGCCGCCGCAGCCGGCCAGCACCAGACTGAGAGAGAGCGCGGAGGTGGTCAGAAGTGCAAGAGACTTTTTCAATTTCTTTCTTTATCCCCTTTCGGAAATTAATTTTATAACAGCCCTGAGGGCATGTTACCGCAGAGAGCGGACCTTACCGGCCCGGGTTGAGCTTGGCCTTCCGCCGCTGGGAGGCGGTCTCCTGCCGTGCCTGCCGGATATTGACGGTCAGCAGCAGGGCAAACACCACCAGGAACATCAGGGTGGAAAGGGCATTGATCTCGGGCGTCACCGGCTTTTTCACCATAGTGTAGATTTCCACCGCCAGAGTGGTGACGCCGGAGCCCTTGGTGAAGTAGCTGATGACGAAATCGTCGATGGACATGGTGAAAGCAATGATCAGGCCGTTGAGCACGCCGGGCATAATCTCCGGAAGGATAACCTTCCGGAAGGCGTACCAGCCCGAGGCGCCCAGGTCCTGAGCTGCTTCATACACGTTGGGGTCCAGCTGCCGCAGCCTTGGCATCACCGACAGGATCACATAGGGTGCGTTGAAAGTGATGTGGGCGATCAGCAGAGTGCCGAAGCCGGTGCGCCAGCGCACACCCAGTAAATCGCTGAGGAAGCTGTCATTGAACACCCCGATGGCGAACACGAAGAGCAGCATCATGGACACACCGGTGATGATGTCCGCGTTGGTCAGAGGGATGTTGTTCACCGACAGGCAGATGCTGCGGGACCGGCGGCGCATGGAGTAGAAGCCGATGGCGGCGGCAGTGCCCAGGATGGTGGCGATGAAGGCGGCCAGCACCGACAGGATGATGGTGGTGCGCAGGGCCCCCAGCAGACGGGTGTTGTGGAAGAGCTCCACATACCAGTCCAGGGAGAAGCCGCCCCATACCCGGTTGCTCTTGGTAGCGTTGAAGGAGAAGACGATGAGCAGCACGATGGGGGCGTACAGGAAGATATACACCAGCAGCGTGAAGAGGCGGGAGGGGATTCGATGCTTTCTCACAGCACAGCCACCCCCTCTTCACCCTCGCCGAAGCGGTTCATGATTGCCATCAGTACCAGTACGATCACCATCATCACCAGGGCGATGGCGGAGCCCAGGTGGGGGTTGTAGGCATTGCCCAAAAACTGCATCTCAATGAGATCGCCCAGCAGCAGGGTCTTGCCGCCGCCCAGCAGGCGGGACAGGGCGAAGGTGGACACCGAGGGGATGAACACCATGGTCACCCCGGACAGCACGCCGGGAAGAGACAGTGGGAAGATCACCTTCCGGAACACCATGGAGCTGTTGGCGCCCAGGTCCTGGGCGGCCTCCACCACCTTGGGGTCGATCTTGTCGATGACCGAGAAGATGGGCAGCACCATGAAGGGCAGGAAGTTGTACACCATACCAAGCACAATGGCGCCGGGGGTGTTGATCATGCGGAAAAACTGGAGGTTGGTGCCGAAGATGGCGTTCCACAGATCAAAAAAGCCGATGGCGGACAGGAACTGGTTGATGAGGCCGTTGTCGTCCAGAATGGACATCCAGGCGTAGGTCCGCAGCAGAAAATTCATCCACATGGGCAGCATGATGAGCATCATGGCCACCTTGCGCACCATCAGCCCCTCCCGGGACAGAAAGTAGGCCAGGGGATAGCCGATGAGAATGCAGATCAGTGTAGCCACAAAGGCCAGCACGAAGGAGTGCTGGAAAGCGGGAATATAGGTGCCCATGTTGCTGAAGTTGCTCAGGGTGACGCTGCCGTCCTGGCCGGTAAAGGCAAAGATCACAACCAGAATGAGGGGGGCCACCACGAAGAGAGCCATCCATACCACGTAGGGCGCGGCCAGCCACTTATTCCTCATCGTTGTCTTCCTCCTCCAGCCGGTCCTCGTTGAGCTCGTCATACTCCGCGGAGTAGGAGCTGTAGTCGCCGAAGGTGCCGGAGTACTGGCTCTTCTTCATGATGTGGAAGCCGTCAGGGTCGATCTTCACCCCAATCTTGGCCCCCACGGGGGAGTAGTCGGTGGTCTGAATGAGCCACTTGAAGCCCCGGAAGTCCACGATGATATCATAGTGGATACCCTTGAAGGTGACCTCGGTGACGGTGCCGGTGAGCTGGCCCTCAGACTCGGGAACGATGTCGATGTCCTCGGGACGGATGACCACGTCCACCGCCTCGCCGGGGGCGAAGCCCTTGTCCAGACACTTGAACTTCCGGCCATACATGCCCACCACATAGTCCTCGTGCATGATGCCGTCAATGATGTTGGACTCGCCGATGAAGTCGGCCACGAAGGCGTTCTTGGGTTCGTTGTAAATGTCCTCGGGGGTACCGATCTGTTGGATCTTGCCCTCGTTCATCACCACGATGGTGTCCGACATGGTGAGGGCCTCTTCCTGATCGTGGGTGACGTAGATAAAGGTGATGCCCACCTGCTGCTGAATGCGTTTCAGTTCGATCTGCATGTCCTTGCGCAGCTTCAGGTCCAGGGCGCCCAGCGGTTCGTCCAGAAGGAGGACCTGGGGCCGGTTGACAATGGCCCGGGCAATGGCCACCCGCTGCTGCTGGCCGCCGGAGAGGGAGTTCACCGACCGCTTGCCGTAGCCGGCCAGGTTCACCAGGGCCAGGGCCTCCTCCACCCGCTCCTTGATCTCGGACTCAGGGATCTTGATGAGCCGCTTGGGGTCCTTGGGATCGGGCACTTTGTTCACCCGCAGGCCGAAGGCCACGTTTTCAAAGATGTTCATATGGGTGAACAGGGCATATTTCTGAAAGACGGTGTTGACCTTCCGCTTATGAGGGGGAACGTCATTAATCCTCACGCCGTCAAAATACACGTCGCCGGAGGTAGGCTTCTGAAAGCCGCCGATGATACGAAGCGTCGTGGTTTTGCCGCACCCGGAAGGACCGAGCAGCGTGAGGAACTCCTTGTCGTTGATATATAGGTTGATGTGGTCCAGAATGACGTCGTCGTCAAATTTCATGAAGCAATCCGACAGGCGGATCAGTTCCTTGGACATGTATCCTCCCCCATTTCTAAACGGTAGTAAAGGGCGTACCCAAACCGGCGGTTGGGTACGCCCTTATGACGAAACAAATATATATGGAATTGCGAAAAATGTCAATAATAAAACCGCTTTTTTTTCAGGGATTTTACGGCCTGATCCCCATGGAGCATCTATACTTATGATTCAGGAAAATACTCTGCCACAAAATCAACATCGTCCACAGTAAACACCTTGCCCCGCAGGTACTCCAGGAGCCCCGCATCGGTGGGAAAGATGAACTCCAGCTTGTAGGAATAGAGGGCCTGGAAGGAGCGGCCGTACTGCTTGTTATCCCGCTCCCGGCCGTACTTGCCGTCCCCCAGCAGGGGGTGGCCGGCGGCAGCGAACTGGGCACGGATCTGGTGGGTGCGGCCGGTGAGCAGCTCGCACTCCACCAGGGACAGCCCTCGGTTGGCCTTCAATGTCTTATATAAGGTAGCGGCGCTCTTTCCGCCGGGCACCGGCTTGTGGAACACCTTCACCTGGGCGCGGCTCTCGTCCTTCAGCAGAAAGCCCTCCAGCTTGCCCTGGGGGGGCGTCATTTTGCCGTGGATGATGGCCAGATAGAACTTGGCGATCTCCCGGTCCTTGATCTTCTGATTCAGGATGCGCAGGGTCTCGGCGTTCTTGGCCGCCATGACGATGCCGCCGGTGTTGCGGTCGATGCGGTTGCACAGGGCGGGAGTGAAGGAGTGCTCGTCCCGGGGATTCCACTCCTTCTTTTGATAAAGGTAGGCCTGGATGTGGGTGATGAGGGTGTTGACCTTCTCATGCTCGTCGGCGTGGCACAGCAGGCCGGGCCGCTTGTTGAGGAGCATCAGGTTTTCATCCTCATAGACGATATCCAGCTTGGGCTTGAACACCGCAAGAAAGGCGTTGTCCTCCCGGGGCTGGTCAAAGAACTCGTCGTTGATGTATAATTGCAGTAAATCCCCCACCTGGAGCCGCACATCCCGCTGGGACCCCTTGCCGTTGACCTTCACCCGCTTCAGGCGGATGTATTTCTGGGCCAGGGGGGCGGGGAGGAGGGGCAGGGTCTTGCCCAGCCACCGGTCCAGCCGCTGCCCGGCGTCATTTTTTCCAATGGTAAATTCCCGCATAATGACCTCCGAAGCGCCGGAGCGCAATTTTTTCAGTAATGATATATTATACTGGTTTCCATAGAGAAGCGCAAGCCGGGCCGGGGAGAAGGCCTGGAAAAAGTGGCAGAAAAAAGTTGAAAAAAAGATTTGACAACCGGAAGTATTTTCGCTATAATATTCCGCGTACCATTATGAGGAGGGTATCATGCGCTTTAATCTGAAGGAGATACTTCACGTACCGGGCGCGTCTCTGCCCTTTGAGTCCCAGTTGGATCTGTCCGATCTGGATTTTTACGGGGAGCGGCCCTTTGCCCACCCTATTAAGATCCATGGGGCGGTACGGAATATGGCGGGAGCCCTGCTGCTGGAAGGAACTGCGGACACCACCCTGGAATTGGTGTGTGACCGCTGCCTCAAGCCTTTCCAACAGGAGCTGCATCTGCCCGTCAGCACTCTGCTGGCAGAGACCCTTGAGGATGAGGAGAACGACGAGATCGTGCTCCTGGAGGACGGCGCCGTGGATTTGGACGAGGTGTTCACCACGGCTTTGGTGCTGTCCATGGACTCCAAGCACGTCTGTTCGGAGGACTGCAAAGGTCTGTGCGCCACCTGCGGCGCCAACCTGAACGAGGGACCCTGCGGATGCAGAAAAGAGATCGATCCACGTTTGGCTGCACTTGCGCAGCTGTTGGATAAAGATGAGTAAGATTTGCCCGGCCAGGGCATGAACCTAAGGAGGTGTCATAAATGGCAGTCCCTAAGAGTAAAGTGTCCAAGCAGCGCCGGAATAAGCGCCGCAGCTCCGTGTGGAAGCTGGAGACTCCCGGCGTCACCACCTGCCCCAAGTGCGGTGCGTTCCGCCTGCCCCACCGGATGTGCAAGAGCTGCATGACCTACAAGGGCCATGAGTTCGGCAAGGTGGAAAACACTGCTGAGGCGAACTAAATAGCCGAAAAAGAACGAGGGGAGAGAAGCCCCTCTTTCTTTTTGCCCGGAAATAGGATAGAATAATCCATATCCGGAACGTAGGGCCGATGCCCCATCGGCCCATTTCAACCTGATCAAAAGGAGAAGACCCCATGAGCCTGACCAAAATCGCATCGGTGGACCCCCACAGTCCGGCCCGGAAGGCGGGCGTCAGGCCGGGGGAGACTCTGACCCATATCAACGGCCATCCCATTGTGGATGTACTGGACTATAAGTTTTATGCCTACGATCCCAGGCTGGAGCTTACCCTCACCGAGGAAAACGGCGGCAGCCGTACCCTCCGCATCAGAAAAGAGGAGGGGGAGGACCTGGGGCTGAACTTTGAAACCTATCTGATGGACAGAGCCCGGTCCTGCGCCAATAAGTGCATCTTCTGTTTTGTGGACCAGATGCCACCTGGCATGCGGGACACCCTTTATTTCAAGGACGACGATGCCCGGCTGTCCTTCCTGATGGGCAATTATATGACCCTCACCAATCTGTCCCAACGGGAGATCCAGCGGATCATCGACCTGCGGATCAGCCCCATCAACATCTCGGTCCATGCCACCGATCCGGAACTGCGCACCGCCATGCTGAAAAATCCCCGGGCGGGGGAGTGCCTGTCCATCATGGAGCGGTTCGCCCAGGCGGGGATCGAGATGAACTGCCAGATTGTGGCCTGCCCCGGCGTCAACGATGGTCCCGCACTGGCCCGGACCATGGAGGATCTGGGTAAGCTTCACCCTGCGGTGACCAGTGTGGCTGTGGTGCCGGTGGGGGTCACCAAATTCCGGGAGGGGCTTTGCCGCATCGAGCCCTACACTAAGGCACAGGCGGCTGCCCTCATTGACCAGGTGGAGAAGTTTGCTGCTGCCTTTCTGGAGAAGCAGGGTACCAGCCTGGTGTGGTGCTCTGATGAATTTTACCTCATGGCCGGACGGGAACTGCCGGAAAAGGCCTACTATGAGGATATGGACCAGTTGGAAAACGGCGTAGGGATGCTGCGGCTGCTCCTCCATCAGGCCGTTATGGGATTGGAGGAGGAAGAGCCGGAACAGACGGAGCCTTTTTCTATTGCAACCGGCCTGTCCGCTGCTCCCTTTGTGCAGGAAATTGTTGACAACGCCCGGAAACAGTGTGGTAATATAAAAGGAACGGTCTATCCTATTATCAACCGATTTTTTGGGGAGACGATCACTGTGTCCGGTCTCATCACCGGAACCGATCTGATCGAGCAGCTCAGGGGGAAGGCCCTGGGCAGCCGGTTGCTGATCCCGGACAATATGCTCCGGGCAGGGGAGCGTGTGTTCCTGGACGACGTGACTGTGGACCAGGTGGAACAGGCCCTGGGCGTAACCGTGGTCCCGGTGCCTGCCGACAGCGGCTTCGACCTGGCTGACGCCATTCTGGGCCGGGAAGTGACGGCCCAATGCCCCGTGCTCCCGCCGGAGGCAGAGTATTATCGATATAACCCGTAAAGGGAGGGAATATGCCATGAAACCCTTAATTGCGATTGTGGGCCGGCCCAACGTGGGCAAGTCCATGCTGTTCAATAAGCTGGTGGGCCAGCGCCTCTCCATCGTGGAGGATACCCCCGGCGTCACCCGGGACCGGCTGTATGCCGAGGCCGAGTGGCTTAACCGTAAATTTGACCTGGTGGACACCGGCGGCATCGAGCCGGGCACCGACAGCGAGATCCTGGCCTTCATGCGCCAGCAGGCGGAGATCGCCATTCAGAATGCCACTGTCATCATTTTCCTGTGCGACGTGAAGACCGGCCTTACCGCCTCCGACCAGGAGGTGGCCAACATGCTGCTGCGCTCCGGCAAGCCGGTGGTGCTGGCAGTGAACAAGATGGACCAGGTAGGCCACACCAACCCGGATATCTACGAATTTTACAACCTGGGTCTGGGCGACCCTATCGCCGTGTCTGCTGTCCACGGCCACGGCACCGGCGACCTGCTGGACGAGTGCTTCAAGTACTTCCCTCCCGAGGATGAGGAGGAAGAGGACGAGGATGTCATCAAGGTGGCCATCATCGGCAAGCCCAACGTGGGCAAGTCCTCCCTGGTCAACCGGATTTTGGGCGAGAAGCGGGTCATCGTCAGCGATATGGCGGGCACCACCCGTGACGCGGTGGACAGCTACTTTGAGAACCAGAAGGGCAAATATCTGCTCATCGACACCGCCGGTATGCGGAAGAAGTCCAAGGTGGACGACCCCATCGAGAAGTTCTCTGTCCTCCGGGCCACCATGGCCATCGAGCGGGCCGATGTGTGCCTCATCCTCATCGACGCCAACGAGGGAGTCACCGAGCAGGATACCAAGGTGGCCGGTCTTGCCCATGAGGCGGGCAAGGCCTGCATCATCGTGGTCAACAAGTGGGACTCCATCGAGAAGGACGACAAGACCATGGACCGGATGCGCCAGGATGTGCGCCGGGACCTGTCCTATATGACCTATGCCCCCATTGTCTTTATTTCCGCCCTGACAGGTCAGCGTGTGGACCGGCTCTTTGATCTCATCAACTATGTCAATGACCAGGCCTCCCTGCGTATTACCACCGGCATGCTCAACTCGGTGCTGGCCGACGCCACCGCCCGGGTGCAGCCGCCCACGGACAAGGGCCGCCGGCTGAAGATCTACTATATGACCCAGATCGGCATCAAGCCCCCCCACTTTGTATGCTTCTGCAACGACGCCAAGTTGTTCCATTTTTCCTACCAGCGCTATCTGGAAAATCAGATCCGCTCTACCTTCGGCCTGGAAGGAACCCCCGTGCGCCTCACCATCCGACAGAAGAGCGACAAGGAGTGACGGAAATGAATTGGACGACGCTTACAGTTTTGCTCTATGCTGGCGTGGCGCTGATCTCCTATTTCCTGGGCTGCTTCAACGGGGCGGTCATCGTTTCCAAGTATATTCTCCGGGATGACGTGCGCAAGCATGGCAGCGGCAACGCGGGCCTGACCAACTTTTACCGCACCTTCGGCGGTCCCCTCACCCTGGTGGTGATCCTGACCGACGTGCTCAAGGCGGTGGTTGCCATCCTGCTGGCCTCCTGGCTGTTTGGCGGCGAGGGGGCATTCCTCGTGGTCGTGGGCAAGTACTGGGCGGGCACCTTCTGCCTGCTGGGCCACATGTTCCCCTGTATGTTTCACTTCAAGGGGGGCAAGGGCATCCTGTCCGGCGGCACCATCGCCATTATGATGGACTGGCGCATCGCCCTGGTGGTGTGGGGCGGGTTCCTCATCCTGGCCATCATCACCAAGTGGGTTTCCCTGGGCTCCATCTGGGCGGGTGCATCCTTCCCCTTTACGACAGGGTTTGTTTACCGCAGCTATCTGCTTGATCCGGTGTGGTCGGCCCACGCGTGGCTGGTGCTGATTCTGTCCATCGTTCTGGGCGGCCTGATCGTGTGGAAGCATCGGGGCAACCTGAAGCGCATCCTCAGCGGTACCGAGTCCAAGTTCAGCCTGCATCATAAATTGAACGGGGGTACGTCAAAGTGAAGATCGCGGTATTGGGCAGCGGCGGCTGGGGCACGGCTCTGGCCCTGGTGCTGTTGGAAAATGGGCATGATGTGACCCTGTGGTCCTATACGGCGGAGGAGTCTGCCGTGCTGCGGGAGACAGGGGAGAACCCCATGCTGAAGGGCGTGCCGCTCCCCAAGGAGCTGAAACTGACCTCCGACCTGGAGTGTGTGAAGGGATGCGGTGCGGTGGTGCTGGCCACCCCGTCTTTTGCGGTGCGTACTACCGCCCGGGCTGCCGCCCCTCTGCTGGACCCCGGCGCAGTGCTGGTGTCGGTGTCCAAGGGCATTGAGAAGGATACCTCTCTTACCCTCACCGACGCCATCGAGCAGGAGGTAGGGGACGCACATGCCATCGTGGCCCTGTCCGGCCCCTCCCACGCCGAGGAGGTGGGCCGCCATATCCCCACGGTGGTGGTGTCTGCCTCCAAGGACCGCTCCGCCGCGGAGCAGGTCCAGGACCTGTTTATGAATGAGCGCTTCCGGGTATACGCCTCCGATGACGTGGTGGGCGTGGAGCTGGGCGCCGCCCTGAAGAACGTCATTGCCCTGTGCGCCGGTATCAGCGACGGCATGGGCTACGGGGACAACACCAAGGCGGCCCTGATGACCCGGGGCCTGACTGAGATTGCCCGGCTGGGTGTAGCCATGGGCGGCCGCCGGGAGACCTTTGCCGGCCTGTCCGGTGTGGGCGACCTGATCGTGACCTGTACCTCCATGCACTCCCGCAACCGCCGCTGCGGCATCCTGATCGGCAAGGGTACCCCCACCGACCAGGCGGTGAAGGAGATCGGCGCTGTGGTGGAGGGCTACTATGCTGCCGCCAATGCCAGGACCCTGGCCCAAAAGGTGGGAGTGGAGATGCCCATCACCGAAGCAGCCTATCAGGTGCTCTATGAGGGCAAGGATCCCCATGGGGTGATTCTGGACCTGATGACCCGGGAGCGGAAGCACGAACTGGAGGACAGCTGGGTGTAAATCGCCCTTCTAAAAAAATTTCAAAAAATCGAAAAAAACACTTGCATTCCTCTGAGAGGTGTGGTAATATAATCAAGCCGTCTGAAACACGGCGGCGATTTCCGGGTGTGGCGAAGTTTGGTATCGCGCTTGAATGGGGTTCAAGAGGCCGCTGGTTCGAATCCAGTCACTCGGACCAACTAAGGTTGCCAAAAAAGATGCAACCGCTGAAACCCTTGCTACGGCAAGGGTTTCAGCCGTTTCAGGAGGTAAAATCGAGCACCAGCCGAGGCGGAGATGCAAAAGGGCATTTTCGTGATGTGGGGTGATTCGAACCTCTGAGCAAACACAAAACAGCGAGAGAAGCCCCCGTTGGTAGTTCAAATCGAACTGCCAACGGGGGCTTCTCTCTTTTTATTACATAGCTGTTTCAGTTGGTGGTATTGCTTGCTTTGTCCTTGGTTCCTTGGTGGTCTTGGTAATAGCTTTCTGACATGGTTTTGGATATACTTGCGTTGCAAAACGAGGAAAGGAGAGCAGACCATGGCAGACAAGAAAAACCTATGCGCTCAAATCGACATCGCCCTGCACAACCGGGTAACAGAAGAAAAAGACCGCCTGGAGATGACCACCAGCCAGTACATCGCAGCACTGCTCACTGAATACTACAAGATGAAAGATGAGAATGGAGGAATCAACATGACAGGCAGCAGAACGATGGCATTCCAGATTCCCGAGGAACTCTTCCAGCGCATCAAGACCCACCTGGCCAGAGAAACGGCTCGGACCGGCGTAAAGCTCACCCAGCGGGACTTCGTCCTGGGCCTGATCGAGCAGGCGCTGGCGGAAGCCGAAGCCAGCCTGGCCCCACAGGGGGCCCCTGAGAGCACCGAGGAAGCCCCGGAGGACAACGGAGCCGCCGGTACCACCCCAGACGCCAGCGAGGCCAGCACGGAGGCGGAGAGAGGCACAGCGGACATCGAACAATAACACAAGGAGTCAAAGCAAGGGGCCGGAGGACGCATCTCAAACAGATGCGTCCTCCGGCCCCTTTTTTGTTTTTCCTAGAAGGGGGGTGAACATGATACAAACGTCAGAAAAAACTCGTTTTACAGAGGCTGAAATGGTCACTGTCCGAGACACGGACCTTCCAGATCTGCTGATCTCCCTGGGCTACCAGGTGAAGCGGATCGGCAGGTACTACACCACGCAGGAGATGGACAGCATCCGGATCAAGGACAGACGTACCTGGTTCCGCTACTCAGAGGGCATCGGCGGAGATGCCATCACATTCCTCCAGCGGTTCTATAACAAAAGTTTCCCGGAGGCCGTGGAGTACCTGCTGACCTGGCATGGCCGCGCCCGTGACTCTCCCCCGGTGAGCACTCCGCGGCAGACCAAGGAAAAGGAAGAAAAGGTCCCCTTTACCCTCCCCCCTGCCAACGTGGATCACCGCAGGGTGTTTGCCTATGCTGCCTATGTCAGTATTCTGAAGGAAGAGCTGATTCCCGCGATGGGATGCACGGAGCCCATTGCGCTGGCCTATGCGGCGGCGAAGGCTGCCCAGGTGCTGGGCACAGCCCCTGACCGGGTGGTGGTGGACGCCAGCGGCAGCATCATCAAAAACGTAAAATCGGTGATCGTACCCAACACCAACCACCTCAAGGGCATTCCTGCGGCGGTAGCGGCAGGCATTGTGGCCGGAAAACCGGAAAAGCAGCTGGAGGTCATCTCCTCTGTGACACCGGCGGACATTGAGGCCATCAAGCGATTTTTGGAAACCCGTGAGATCGAAGTGCGCCATGTGGACAACGGCTTTACCTTTGAGATCATCGTCACGCTGTATCACGGAGATTCCTACGCCAAGGTGCGCATTGTCAACTACCACACTAATATCGTGCTGATTGAGAAGGATGGTCAGATCCTGTACCAGACCAAGGTGGAAGGCGAAAGCGAAGAAGGCCTTACCGACCATAGCCTGCTGAATATGGCGGACATCTGGGACTTTATCAACACTGTGGACGTGGAGGACATCAAAGAGACGCTGGACCGGCAGATCGACTACAACTGGGCCATTGCGCAGGCAGGTATCCAGGGCGACTACGGCGCCAACATCGGCAAGGTGTTGCTGTCGATGGATCAATCGGTGGCCACCCGGGCCAAAGCCATGGCGGCAGCAGGTTCTGATGCTAGAATGAGCGGATGTGAGCTGCCGGTTGTCATCAATTCCGGCAGCGGCAACCAGGGCATCACTGTTTCCGTCCCCGTGATCGTATACGCCAAGGAGCGGAATGTGAGCCGGGAGACCCTTTATCGTGCCCTGGCCCTCTCCAACCTGACCGCCATCTACCAAAAAACGCCCATAGGCCGCCTGTCCGCTTACTGCGGCGCGGTCAGCGCCGGTGCCGGCGCTGGCGCCGGCATTGCCTATCTGTGCGGCGGCGGGTTCCAGGAGGTGGCTCACACAGTGGTCAATGCATTGGCCATCGTCTCCGGTATTGTGTGTGACGGTGCCAAACCGTCCTGCGTAGGCAAGATTGCCGCAGCGGTAGATGCCGGTATTTTGGGATACCAGATGTACCTCAAGGGGCAGCAGTTTTACAGTGGAGACGGTATCGTCACCAAGGGTGTGGACGCCATGATCCAGAATGTAGGCCGCCTTGGCAAGGAAGGCATGAAAGAGACCAACGAAGAGATCATCAAAATGATGATTGGCTGCTGAAGCTGACGCGCATATATTTTTAGAAATGCTCCGTTTTAGGGGCGCTTCGAGTTAGATTTTACCTCATTTGATACATTGGGACAGGAAATAAGAAGCACGGACCACCGCTCTTGCAGCAGTGGTCCGTGCGTTTTTATCAGTACCTCTGGAGTGAAATTTTGATGTGGTAACGGGGCAGAGGCGGTATATCCGCACATATGTTGTCCCGGGCAATGCTCTCGCCCCGAAAGACTGACAGAGCAAGGCCGATGAGCCCCATGTTGATGATGGTATTGGTGTTGCCGATGAGCAGCGGGAATTCGGCGGCAAACAGGGTAACGCCCAGATTCCATGCCACGCTGTACAGCGCCTGCATACACAAGGTCATGACCACTGCCAGCGCCACCATACGTCCCAGCTGGCTTTTGTGCTTCAGGCAGCGGCGCAGCAGCCAAAGCGTCAAAACGGCAAAGGCCAGCACAACGGCCAGAAAGGGAGCCCATCCCAATTTGTAAATGATGGTGGTCAAAAAGGTGTCGTTGCCGCAGCCGGGTACCGTCTGTTCAAAGGGGTAGGGGGAGATGCCCGTATTCCAGGCCCCCTGGCCCAGCCACTGGGAGAGATCCAACACCTTTCGGATGGCAGAGGCTTGGTATCCGGCCCCTGTGGGGTCCAGCTCCGGGTGCAGAGCCACCGCTAGCCGTCCGCTGCCGGAAAGGGAGGGGAGGAGGACCCAGAGGGCGATGCCGGCCAGCGCGGCGCCGCAGAGCAGCACAAACCCCATGGACTTCCGCCTGCCGAGCCCGAACCAGTCCTTCCAGGCTGCCGTCAGCAGCAAGACAAAGCCTGTGAGCAGCAGAGTCAGGAGACTGGACAGGCGGGGCGCCAGAACGCAGATCACCGCCAGCGGAATGCCGCCGCCCACTGCCAGCAGCAGCCCTGCCCAGCTCTTTCTCCGGCAGGTATAGAGCCACAGGGCATATACCGCAGGGTAGCACAGGGTGAGATAGATAGCGTAGAGGGAGACCGACTGAGGCCGGGGTGAGGCCAGCAGTGCGATCAGACCGGCTGCGATGGCGCCCAGGTAAATCATTCTGCCATAACGCGCCAGCCGGGCAGGGTCCAGAAAGTAGCCCAGCAGCAGGGCGCCGCAGCCCAAAGCAAAGGCGGTCAGGGTGTGGAAGGGGTCTGCATCCTTGTAGCAATAGGACCAGGAGGCGGTCAGCCAGATTTGAAGAAGGGCACCGCACAGGGCCAGCAGCATGGTGAGGGCCAGCAGCCCCCACTGAGGCCTGGGGCGGTGGATGGAGTCCAGTTCCGTGCCAACAGTTACCGGATCGCCCATCTCTTCCACAGCCAGCCCCTCAGCATCCTCACGGCCCTCTGCGGCAAAGGCGTCCCGCTGGTCCTCCAGGTGCCGCCTTAGTTCCGGCATTACCACGGACCGGGCACGCTTCCAACGGATCTGTGCGGCGGCCGTCTCCAGGTACTCCTGGATGGTCTTATGCTCCTGCATAACAGGCACCTCCCCCCAGCACCTGCCTGACCGCACGGGCATACAGATTCCACGATTCCTCTTTTTCCTGCAGAATCTTGTGCCCCAGACCGGTCAGATGATAGTAGCGCCTGGGTTTGCCGGCGGCGGCCTCCTGCTCATAGGCGGAGACATAATCCTTTTCCTCCAGACCGTGGAGCAGGGGATATAGAGAGCCGGCCTTCAGGTGAAAGGTGTTGTCCGATCTTTTTTTCAGCTCCTCGATCATCTGATAACCGTACATGTCGCGCTCCTCCAGCAGCTTCATGACAAGCAGGGCCATGCTGCCGCTGACCAGACTTTTTTCCAGTTCCATAGGCACCTCCTATATAGACTGTCTATATATTGGATTATATATAGACCATCTATATATGTCAAGCAGAAAAGAGAATAAAGTCCGGATTCCATATTTTGCTCTTATGGTGCCTTTTATTGCCATGACCTTGTTTTGGAGGACAAGTTGTGATAGGTTATAGCTGGATTTCAGCAAACCCATAATTTGTGAAAGGGGATCATGTTATGGCGACCCGTATTGTCCTGAATACCATCTCTTATCATGGAAAGGGTGCAATCGAAAACATTGTGCCCGAGCTCACTTCCCGTGGCTATCAGAAGGCGCTGGTGTGCACCGACCCGGATCTGGTCCGCTTTGGCGTGGTGGCCAAGGTGACCGACCTGCTGGACAAGGCCGCCTTTGCCTATGAGGTATATACCGATATCAAGGCCAACCCCACCATTGAGAATGTACAGAGCGGCGTGGCCGCCTTCCAGGCCTCCGGCGCCGACTGCATCGTGGCCATCGGCGGCGGCTCCGCCATGGACACCGCCAAAGCGGTGGGCATCATCGCCAACAACCCGGAGTTTGCCGACGTGCGCTCCCTGGAGGGCGTGGCTCCCACCAAGAAGCACGCGGTGTTCACCATTGCCGTCCCCACCACTGCCGGCACCGCCGCTGAGGTGACCATCAACTACGTCATCACCGACGTGGAGAAGAAGCGTAAATTTGTGTGCGTGGACGCCAACGACATCCCCGAGGTGGCCGTGGTGGATCCCGACATGATGTCCTCCATGCCCAAGGGTCTGACCGCCGCCACCGGCATGGACGCCCTGACCCACGCCATCGAGGGCTATATCACTAAGGGCGCCTGCGCCATCTCCGATATGTTCCATCTGGAGGCCATCCGCCTGATTTCCCAGAGCCTCCGCGGCGCCGTGGACAACACCCCTGAGGGCCGGGAGGGCATGGCCCTGGGCCAGTACATTGCCGGTATGGGCTTCTCCAATGTGGGCCTGGGCATCGTCCACTCCATGGCCCACGGCCTGTCCGCCCTGTATGATACCCCCCACGGCGTGGCCTGCGCCATCATCCTGCCCACCGGACTGGAGTACAACAAGGAGGTGGCCGGTCACCGTTATCGCGCCATCGGCCGGGCCATGGGCGTCGAGGGGATCGATGGCATGAGCGAGACTGAGGCCGTGGAGGCCACCATTGCCGCCGTCAAGCAGCTCTCCGCCGACGTGGGTATCCCCGCCGACCTGAAGGGCATCCTGAAGGAGGAGGATGTGGACTTCCTGTCCGAGTCCGCCTTCGCCGACGCCTGCTGCCCCGGCAACCCCAGAGATACCAGCGTGGAGGAGATCAAGACCCTCTACAGAGGCCTGATGTAACAGACAGAAAAAACCGCTGTCCCGGCCCTTGGGCCGGGACAGCGGTTTTTTGCAGCTTTATGCCTCATTCCAGCGGTCCCACCGCTGCTGAATGATAGCGGCCAGGGCCTGATAGCAGGCCTCGTCGGCGGGGAGGAAGAGGTAGGCCTCATCCTGAAATTCTCCGGAACAGCGCTCCGGACCGAAATAGCGCAGGGCATAGGCGTCCACGTCGTCGGGGTAGGAGCAGTCCCCCTCTCCGCCGTAGTAGAAGCGGGCGAAGGCCTGCCCCTCCTGGTCGAAGAGGGACAGGGGCAGCGTGCCGTCCAGCTCGTCCCGGATCAGGACGCTGAGATCCAGGTGGGAGAAGTCGGACTGGAAGCGCTGGACCAGGCTGCCGTATTGCTCCAGAAAGGCCAGGCTCATGAGGTCGTGCTCCATACACCACCGCAGGTAAACGGCCATGTGGCGGTAGGCGGCGAGCTCATCCACCGGCAGATGCTTGTCCCGAATGGATTGCAGGTGCCAGGCTCCGTCGTCCAGCAGCCCGTCGTCATCCGGCCGGGCCGTGGCGTCCGTGGCATGGGGACGGTCCGGGCTGACCACAAAGCTGAGCCCCTCCATGCGCTCCAGCAGCTCGTCGGCATCGTGGGACAGCTTATATTGCAGTTCATCGTCGTAGAGGGGAATCACCTGGTAGAAGTTGACCTCCTCGCCGCCCGGCAGGGTACAGACAAAGCCCTCCTCCTCCACCCGCTGGGGGGAGATCAGGATGGAGGCGCTCAGCTGCGTGCCGTCGGCAAAGGGCTCCTGATTGTCCACGGTATGGCCCCAGGCCAGCCAGCTGTCTGTGCTGATGGGCAGCCGGGCCAGGATTTTCAACAGGCGAACGGGCCAATACCAGTTCTCGTCGGACAGAGCTTCCTGCTCCAGTTTCCAGTCCGGGGGCAGTGCGATGGCCAGCTCCGCCCGCTCCAGCCTGTGCTCGGCCAGCTCCTGGGGCACATTCATGCGGTGGGCACCCATGCCCATGGTCACAAGGGTGTAGTAATCCCGGTCCTCTCCCGGTGGAATCAGGCAGATATCCACGTGAATGTCGGGGGACTCCAGCTCGTGCCACACATTTTCAAAGGGACCGAAATAGCGCTGGATGTGGTTCTCTACCGCCTCCATCTCCGCCTCGCTGTAATGCTTCCCGGCGGAGGTGGTGCTGGTGTCGACCTCCTCCCAGTCGCCGGGGGTGCCGTCCTTCTCCAGCCGGACATAGAAGTAGCGCTTCCGCTTCCCGGCGGTGTGGGTGTAGAGCAGGGTGACCTGATCGTCCAGATCGAAGAGCACCGTCTCCAGGGTGCAGTGTTCTCCCTGGGGGGTAGTCCAGGTCAGCCAGCTTCCGCTGTCCATCCGGGCCTTCTGGGTGGCCAGCCATTGGGGCTTCCGCTTGGACAGTCCCGCCTGATTCATGCGGAAGACCACCTCCAGCTGATGGCCCTGCAAGGGGTAGTGGAAGGCGCAGTAGGGGGCGTCTGTCTCAAAATCCTCCGGATCGGGGGAGAAGATCTGGTGGAAGGATGCAAGCCCATTGGGGTCGGTGGTGATGCAGGCGATGGAGCACAGCTTTTCGGCGGCGCCTTCGTCCGCTCCGTCCTGGAGGGCCCGGTCCAGATCGGGGTTGATCCAGTGGTATTCCATCTGTTCCAGAGAGGCACCGGCCAGGATCTCCCCCCGCAGGGTCAGGAACTCATAGTCCCCGGGCTCCAGAGCCAGACCCTGCTGTACGGCGTCCAGGGCCCCCTCCTGGTCTCCAAAGTGGCTGCGCAGCTTGGCCACCTGGAGCCAGATCCAGGGGTAGTCCGGCTCCTCCTGGGCGCCCAGCTCGGCGTACTTTTGGGCCTCCTCCAGCCTGCCGCAGTACATCAACGCCGCGGAGTAGCGGTAGTACCAGGTGCCGCAGCCCTTGGCGTTCTCCTCGGAATCGGGCATCCACTGGGCGGCCTGGTAGTAGAAGCGGTACTCGTCCATGTTGTTGCAGGCGTAGGCGTACCACAGGGCGATCTGCAGGTCCCGTCGGGCCTGCCCCCTGGTGAAGCGGCCCTCCTCCACGCCAGCGTCCATGAAGTTCTGGAGAAAATCCAGCATTCGGCCAAAGTAACCTCTGGAGTCCCCGGAGAAGGACTCCAGGGCGGCGATGTCCTCCGGGGACAGCAGGGATCCGGTCTCCGGATGAACCTGATCAGGATCGACATCCCGGCTCACCAGCCGGACGGTGCCCACGTCCCGGCGGAAGGTGTGGAAGCTGGCCCAGGGCAGGGAAGTGCTCTGGAAGAAATCGGCGGCGGCGCTGAGCACGGCGTCCAGGTCCCAGGCGATGAAGTCCACATAGCCGCAGTAGAGACCAGTGGCGCCGCCGGTGAGGGTCAGGGCATCCTCGCCGGCCTGGGTGGTCAGGGCCTCCTCCAGCGCGTCCCGGAAGGCGAAGAGCTGCTGGCTGCGATCCTCGCCGGTGAAGCCTTCCAGGGGATAGCAGAAGAAGCCGGCTACCGCACCGTTCTGGTGCAGCTCGTCCATGCCGTCGCTCTCGCCGCTGAGGTAGTCGTTGATGAGAGGGGTGCAGCAGGTGGAGCCCACGCAGATGTCCAGCCGCCAGTCGGCGTCCCGGTCCTGTTCGGGTTCCATCTGATAGGTGGTATAGCTCTCCAGATAGCCCAGGGCGTCTGTGGACAGACAGAGGCCCATATCCTCCAGTGCATCGGACAGCCTGGAGAGGGGGATGGAGGAGCCCTCCGGCGGGGTGTCGGTCACCTGGAAACGCTCCACATAGCGCATGTGGGGGATCTCGCCCAGCGCCTGGTCCGTCAGGGTGAACAGCATCCACCAGGCCCGGTCCTCCTCATCCCGGAGCAGGGGAAGGAGCTTTTCACAGTAGAGGGTCAGCCCTACCCGGTCGCCCTCCAGCCGTTCCGGCCACACCTGAACGTCGTCGCCGGAGACCTCCCAGCCGCCGGTGTGCAGACTGCAGCCGGGGGTGGGCTGGCGGCCCACCATGATATCCCAGTGCTCCAGCACGCCGGTGGGAGCGCGGTGCTGGAAATAGACCAGTTCAAACAGTTTGAGCCGGTCCCCCTCCGGCGACAGGATCAGCTCATACTTGGTGCCGTTGAAGCCAAGCTCAAAGGAGACGTCCGCCAGCGCCAGGTGAAGAATTTCCTCACACCGGGCGATTACCTCCTGGCCCCGTTGGTGCCCCACATCCTCATCCATGATACGGCGCAGCTCCCTCTCTCCAGCCTCGAAGGCCTGCCAGGCCTGCCGGGTCCGCTCCCGGAAGCTGGCCTCGAACCGGGGCAGGGTAAGGCACTTGCGGCAGCTTTCTATGAGCTCCATAGTGTCTCCGTCGCCGGGGCGGGCCTCCAGAGCGCGCTGGAAGTAGCGGAGGGCAAGGCCCTCCTGGTCCAGATAATAGTAGGCGTAGGCTATGCGGAAATTCCAGAAGTGGTCCCCCTGAAAGTAGTCCTCGTGGGGTTTCAGCAGGTCAAGGGCCTTTTGGAAGAGGGCCTTGTCCTCCAGCCCAGCGATATTGTTGTAGGCCCGGGCCAGCTCGCTGTCCATCTCAGGGGTGCGGGTTTCAGCGGGGATGGCCTCCAGAGCGTCAATGATCCGCTGGTACTCGTTATTCTGATGCCAAAGCTGGCACTGCTCCAGTAGCTCCATACAGGTTCCTCCTTGCCCGGGCTGAGGTCTCTCACCCGGGAACAAAAGAATGCGGTCAGCTGCCTATATTATATACGAGGGGTGCGGCTTGCGCAATCGCCGCTTTACAGAGGACAGATTTGCGTGTATGCTGACAGTAGCAGAAATGCCGCTGGCGGCAGAGAAGAGGGAACCTATGAACGTACCGGAATATTATGAGTCGGATCTGCTCCGCTATTTTGAGGGCCATCCGGAGGAACTGACGCTCTATGAGGCCCTGTTTGCACGGCTGTCGGCGGTGGTGCCTGAGGCGTCGGTCAAGGTTCAGAAGAGCCAGATCAGCTTCTATGGCCGCCACCTGTTTGCGGCCGCCTCCCTGCCGGTCCGGCGGAAGAAGGACTGGCCCAAGCACTGCCTGCTGGTCACCTTCGGGCTGGCCCAGCGGGTGGAGCACGAGCGAATCGCCGTGGCGGTGGAGCCCTATCCCAACCGGTGGACCCACCATGTGGTGATATCCTCCATTGAGGAGCTGGATGAGCAGCTGCTTACCTGGATCAAAGAGGCCTATGATTTTTCACAGTATAAATAAAGAAAAAGGGGCGTACTGCGGTGCAGTGCGCCCCTTTTTCGGACTATATCAGTTGGCGGCAGCCAGCTGACGGCGGAACAGGGTGCGGAAGATAAGCCGCACCAGAGGACCGCAGTAGAGCAGCTGCCAGATCAGCGCCATGGGCATGTTGCAGCCGAAGGTGCGGACCCAGGTGCCGAAGCTGGGCTCCTTGAAGAGCAGGGTGGCGATGAGGCTCATGGTGGGGCACATGATGCACACGATCATGGTGGAGATGGCATAGGTGATGAACTGGGGGCGGTCGGTGGGGCGCATGAAGGTAAAGGCCAGACGGGTGGCCAGCCGCTCCACCACGAAGAACTCCAGGAGAAAGGCAATGGGAGCCATGATGGGCAGCTCGTGGAGGGCCAGCAGGAAGGTGGCGTTGGAGACGCCGCCGGTGTTGAGGGCGACGTTGTACACGATCATGCCATAGACCATGATGATGGCCATAATAATGGTAAAGATTACGTTTTGCAGCTTGGTTTTGGGCATATGCAGGGGGACTCCTTTCCAACACAAAATGAGGGGCAAAGCAAAAAAAGAAAGCAGCGAAACGTCCGTCTCGCTACTTTCTTTCACTGCGACTGCCATCCATACCTGTATTGTAGCAGGATTTTTTCTCCCTCGTAAGCATTTTTTGCAGGCACAGCGCACAAAAATCCGCCGTTAGAGCAGGAAAGAATTTGGATGACAAAGGAAAAGAATGCAAAGAGCCGTTGACAGTGGAGACCCCCGATGTTAAACTGTTTGTATACAAATTATTTGGATCTGTTTTAACGTATGGGGTGTTTGGTATGGATTACAGCTTCCACTATCTGCTGATGGCGGCCCAGGCTCTGTTTCAGCGGGGGGTTATGGCGGAACTGAACGGGTCTGGTCTGACGGCGGGCCAGCCCAAGGTATTGGACTATCTGGGCCTGCACGATGGCAGTGTACAGAAGAGCATTGCCGCCGGCTGTCAGATTGACCCTGCCACCCTCACCGGGCTGCTCAACCGCATGGAAGAGAAGGGGCTGATCCGCCGCTGCAAGGAGCAGGGCAACCGGCGCTCCCTCCATGTCTATCTGACGGAGCAGGGCTGGGAGAAGCAGCGGGAGGTGCGCCAGACGCTGGAGCGCCGGGCGGAGACCGTGCTGGCTGGTCTGAGTGAGGAGCAGCGGACGATGCTGCTGGACAGCCTGTACCAGATCTGTGCCTCCATGGCGGACATGGAGGGCCTGCAATAAGGGGACAAAGGCGGAATGGCAAGGTGCTGTTGACAGACCGATACCCCTATGATAATATAGGAATATATAAGTTTAGACGAGAGTTAGCTTACACTAATTCCTATAAGGAGGCAGGTTCTATGAAGCTTTGGCTGACCGCGCTGGGACTGTTGATTCCCTTCCTGGGTACCTCGCTGGGGGCGGCCTGTGTTCTGCCCGCCCGACGGACCCTGAATCCCCAGGTGCAGCGGGGGCTGACGGGCTTTGCCGCCGGAGTGATGGTGGCGGCTTCGGTCTGGAGTCTGCTGCTGCCTGCCATGGATCAGGCGGCATATATGGGGAAGTGGGCCTTCCTGCCGGCGGTGCTGGGCTTTTGGGGCGGCGTTTTCTTTCTGCTGCTGCTGGACCATGCGGTTCCCCATCTGCATCTGGGCAGCGACGAGGCGGAGGGGCCGGGCAGCGGTCTCTCCCGCACCGCCAAACTGGTTTTGGCGGTGACCATTCACAATATCCCGGAGGGGATGGCGGTGGGGGCAATCTTTGCCGGGTATCTGGCCGGGGACGCGGGAATCACGATTAGCGGCGCCCTGGTATTGGCGGCAGGCATTGCCCTTCAGAATTTTCCGGAGGGAGCCATCATCTCCCTGCCTCTGCGGGCGGAGGGTGTGAGCCGGCGCAAGGCCTTGCTCTGGGGGATTATTTCCGGCGTGGTGGAGCCTGCCGCGGCGGCCCTGACGGTATTGGGGGCGGGACTTCTGGTGCCGGTGCTTCCCTATCTGCTCAGCTTTGCGGCGGGAGCCATGCTCTATGTGGTGGTGGAGGAGCTGATCCCCGAGATGTCGGTGGGCCGCCACTCCAATGTGGGTACCCTTACCTTTTCCCTGGGCTTTACCATTATGATGGCCCTGGATGTGGCCCTGGGTTGACGGAGAAAAAGGCCCGCGTTTCCTTTTGGGAAACGCGGGCCTTTGCTATGTCATAATGCGGGATGGGAAGTGTGGGTCAGCGGCTCCAGTCCCGGCTGCGGCCCACCGCCTTGTGCCAGCCGGCCATGAGGCGTTCCCGCTGGTCGGCCTCCATGCGGGGGGTGAAGGCGGTGTCGCACATCCACAGCTGGCGGATTTCGTCGGTGTTCTGCCAGACCTTGGTGGCCAGACCGGCCAGATAGGCCGCGCCCAGAGCGGTGGTCTCCCGGATGGCGGGGCGGCGCACCTCACGGTCGATAATGTCGGCCTGGAACTGCATGAGGAACAGGTCCCGGCTGGCGCCGCCGTCGGCCTTCAGCTGGGTGAGGGGCACGCCGGTGTCCGACTCCATGGCGTGGACCAGATCGGCCACCTGGTAGGCGATGGACTCCTGGGCGGCCCGGATGATGTGCTCCCGACGGGTGCCCCGGGTCAGGCCCACCAGAACGCCACGGGCGTACATATCCCAGTAGGGGGCGCCCAGACCGGTGAAGGCAGGTACCAGGTAGACCCCGCCGTTGTCGGGCACCTTCTGGGCGTAATACTCGGCGTCGCGGCTTTCGGTAAAGAAGCGCATCTCGTCCCGCAGCCACTGGATCACCGCGCCGCCTACGAAGACGGAGCCCTCCAGGGCGTACTGCACGGAGCCCTCCCGGCCCACAGCGATGGTGGTGATGAGGCCGTTGTGGCTCTCGCAGGGGACAGAACCGGTGTTCATCAGCAGGAAGCAGCCGGTGCCGTAGGTGTTCTTGGCGTCGCCGGGCTCAAAGCAGGTCTGGCCGAAGAGGGCGGCCTGCTGGTCGCCGGCGATACCGGCGATAGGCACCTTGACGCCCTGGATCTCGGTGTAGCCGTAGACTTCGCTGGAGGAGCGCACCTCGGGCAGCATGGCTTTGGGGATGTCCAGGGCCTTCAGCAGAGTGTCGTCCCAGCACAGCTTGTGGATGTCATAGAGCATGGTGCGGGAGGCGTTGGTGGCGTCGGTGACATGGACGGCGCCGCCGGTGAGCTTCCACAGCAGCCAGGTATCCACGGTGCCGAAGAGGATCTCGCCCCGGCTGGCCTTCTCCCGGGCGCCCTCCACATGGTCCAGGATCCATTTGATCTTGGTGCCGGAGAAGTAGGCGTCGGGGATGAGGCCGGTGGTCTTGCGGATGTGGTCCTCCAGGCCCTGGGCGATGAGTTCATCCACAATGCCGGCGGTGCGGCGGCACTGCCACACAATGGCGTTGCAGATGGGGCGGCCGGTGGCCTTGTCCCAGAGGATGGTGGTCTCGCGCTGGTTGGTGATGCCGATGGCGGCGATGTCGGCGGGGTCGATGCCGGACTGGGCAATGACCTCCATCATCACCGCGTACTGGGAAGACCAGATTTCCATGGCGTCGTGCTCTACCCAGCCCTCCCGGGGATAGATCTGCGTAAACTCCTTCTGACTGATGCCGATGATATTCTGCTCCGTATCAAAGAGAATGGCACGGGAGCTTGTAGTACCCTGATCCAGGGAGAGAATGTACTTTTCCATTAAATAATACCTCCCAATGGGTGCCGCAGCGTGGCCGCGGTCAAAGATCTCGTGTGGCTACAAAGGAAATACCGGTATTGCAGATGTTGGATACGACGATGTCGCCCGTATGGATGGGGGCGGTCAGCTCCACACCGTCCAGGCAGCGGACGGCCTGCTGGATCAGCGCCTTGGGGATGGGGGCGCTGGTCTTGACCGGACAGCGTGGATGAGCGCCGCCGGTGCAGCGAACGGTGGAGGTAACCACCCGCGTAGGATGGGTTAACTCTATTCTACCATATTCTTCGCCCCTTGGACAGCTATTTCCGGAAACTGCGTAGTTTTGTGCTTCGTCCACTTTCAGATGACAGCCCTTGGGGCAAACGATACAGATCAGTTCCTTCATTTGGACTCTACCTCCTGGATGGATACGGTGATGGTTTCCGACGCCTTGTCCAGCAGGGTGCGGGGGAGGACAATGTGCTCCATTTCGCCGGGGGCCAGGTGCTCCCGGGGGAACTGGGCGATGAGGGTATCGCCCGAGGTGACCCGGATTTGGCTGTCCTTGCAGATGCGGTTGACCCGGAAGAAGAGGTCGCACCGCCGGTCCACCCGGTTGGGGCGGATGTGCTGAGGGACGGTGTAGGTGACGCCGTCGCCGTTTTTCACCTCCAGCACCGGGCCGTCCTGCTGTGCCGTGCCCAGGATGTAGTCGGCGGCGGCAGCCCCGGCCCGCTGGCTCTCGGCGGTGACGAAGTCCACCAGGTCATGGACATGGGCCACATTGCCGCAGGCAAAGACGCCGGGCATGGAGGTCTCCATATTTTCATAGACCACCGCGCCGTTGGTTCTGGGATCAATGGTAATGCCCGCCTGGCGGGTCAGCTCATTTTCGGGGATGAGGCCCACGGAGAGCAGCAGGGTGTCGCAGTCAAACACCATCTCGGTACCGGGGATGGGCTGACGGCGTTCATCCACCTGGGAGACCACCACCTGCTCCACCCGCTCCCGCCCGCGGATGTCGGTGACCGTATGGGAGAGATAGAGGGGAATGTCATAGTCGTGGAGACACTGGACGATGTTTCGGTTCAGACCGCCGGAGTAGGGCATGACCTCCACGCAGGCCAGGACCTGTGCCCCCTCCAGGGTCATGCGGCGGGCCATGATGAGGCCGATATCGCCGCTGCCCAGGATGACCACCCGGCGGCCGGGCAGCCAGCCCTCCATATTGACGTAGCGCTGGGCCGCGCCTGCAGTGAACACGCCGGCGGGCCGCTGACCGGGGATGGCGATGGCGCCCCGGGTCCGTTCCCGGCAGCCCATGGCCAGAACGATGGCCTTTGCCTCCTCGATATGATACCCGGTGTCCTTGCCCACCATGTGGACCTGCCGGTCAGGGGTGACGGTGAGCACCATGGTGTCCAGCCGCACCTCCACGCCGGTGTCCTCCAGCATGCGAATGAAACGCCCGGCATACTCCGGACCGGTCAGCTCCTCCTTGAAGTGGTGGAGGCCGAAGCCGTTGTGGATACACTGATTGAGGATGCCGCCCAGTTCCTTGTCCCGCTCCACGATGAGGATGCGCTTCACGCCCTTTTCCCAGGCGGTGCAGGCCGCGGCCAGTCCGGCGGGGCCGCCGCCGATGACGATCAGATCATACATGGTCTCAACCTCCCTTGGTCTGGCTGGCCAGAAGCCAGCTGCCTGCCTTGTCCTGAACGATGTGGTCGGGGGTCACGCCCAGTTCACGGGCCAGGATCTCCACCACCCGGGGGCCGCAGAAGCCGCCCTGACAGCGGCCCATGCCGGCGCCCACCCGACGCTTGACTCCGTCCACCGAGCGGGGTGGGATGGGGCTGCGGAGCGCCTCCAGGATCTCGCCCTCGGTGACGGTCTCGCAGCGGCAGATCACCCGGCCGTAGGCGGGCTCCCGCTCCACTAGCTTGGCCTTCTCCTGGGGAGACAGGTCATGGAAGCGGGTGCGGCGGCGGTGGCAGATAAAGTCTTTTTTCTCCGCCAGGGCCAGCCCGTCGCCAGCAAGCAGCTGGGTGGCGTATTCGGCGATGGCAGGTGCGGCGGTAAGGCCGGGGGAGCAGATGCCCGCCAGATCCAGGAAATGGGGGGCTGCCAGCTCGATGATGAAATCTCCCCGGTCTGTGGAGGAGCGCACTCCGGCGAAGTTGCGGATGGACTCCCGGAAGTTCACCGAGGGTACCGATTTCAGAGCGGTGTCCCGCACGAAGGCCAGTCCGTCGGCGGTGGTGGACACGTCGTCCCCCTCCACCGGGGTGGCGTCGGGCCCCACGATCAGGTTGCCGTGGACGGTGGGGGCCACCAGCACGCCCTTGCCGTTGGGGCCGGGGCACTGGAAGATGACGTGGCCCACCCGGCTCCCTTCGCTCTTGTCCAACAGGAAATACTGGCCCCGGGAGGGGCGGATGGTGAAGGTGGCGGGGGCGGCCATCTCGTGGACCGCCTGAGCCCAGACACCGGCGGCGTTGATCACGTAGCGGCTGCGGAAGTCACCCTTGCTGGTGCGGACCAGCCAGCCATCCTCCTGACGCTCCAGCCCGGTGACGGCGGTATCCAGATGGAGCTCGGCGCCGTTGCGCACGGCGGTCTCCGCCAGAGCCAGGCAGTACTCCCAGGGGGAGCAGATGGCGGCGGTGGGGGCGTAGAGAGCGGAGGTCACCCGGTCGGACAGGTTGGGGTCCATCTCTCTGGCCTCGTCTCCGGTGAGCAGCCGGAGCTCAGGCACGCCGTTGGTCTGGCCCCGCTGGAGAAGGGTATGGAGGGTGGCGTCATCCTCCGGGGAGAAGGCCAGCACCAGGGAGCCGCAGGGGAGGTAGGGAACGTCCAGTTTGGCGCACAGATCTTTGGCAAGCTGGGCGCCCCGCACATTGAGTCTGGCCATGAGGGTGCCGGGCTCGGGATCATAACCGGCGTGGAGAATAGCGGAGTTGGCCTTGGTGGTGCCGTCGGCCACGTCGTTTTCCTGCTCCAGCACGGCGATTTTCAGCTGATAGCGGGAGAGATGAAAGGCGGCGGCGGCGCCGGTGATACCGCAGCCAATGATGAGCACATCATACATAGCAGGACCTCCTAAAAAAGTAGGGATATCCAATAAAAAAGAGCAAAACAAAGCCTCCCCGTTGGGGCCGCTTTGTTTCACTCTCATTCTCTGGAAACGGCATGTTCAGTTTTACATATCCCAGACGGCGGGATTGGTGGAGGAGACCGCCACCGCACCGGCACTCAGCGCGCCGGTCACATCCTCCTTGTCGGAGATCAGGCCGCCGGCGATGATAGGCTTGCCGGTGCTCTGGCACAGGCGTCGGATGATCTTGGGCATCAGGCCGGGCAGCACTTCCACCAGGTCGGCGGACTCCTGGGAGAAATGGCGGTCCACGTTTTTCAGAGCCATGGAGTCCAGCAGGAACACCCGCTGAATGGCCACCAGACCCAGCTCCCGGGCTCTCCGGGTCAGGGCGGGCTTGGTGGAGATCACACCGTCGGCGGCAGTGTGGCTGGCAATGAAGTCGGCGGCCACTTCTCTGGCGGACAGACCGTCCACCAGGTCCAGATGGACAAAGACCTTTTTTCCGGCGCTGTGGACCTTGGCCACCATGCTGTCAATGGTAAGAATATCGCCGTAGAGCAGAAAGAGCAGGGACACGTCGCTGTTCAGCGCGGCATCCAGTCCGGCGTCATCCTTGACAGCGGCGATGACCGGCCCGTCTGCCAGCAGATCCAGCAGATCTGCGCAATTCATGGCAGGAACCTCCCTTCCGATCCCGGGAGCGGGAGAATAAAAAAGCGCAAAGCAACCGCCGGGTTGCCTTGCGCACTCTAACACTCTGGCACAGAGGACACTATCATCATAGCAGGGTATATAAAGAAAAGCAAGCAGCTCCTTTTGAAAACTGATAATTCGGCAGGGGAGACAAAAAGAAGGAGGGTAATTTAGGAGAGTTTTACAAAGGCGGAATCAAAAAGCCCGGCGGAACGCCGTCCGAAGACAGGCGTTCCGCCGGGAGGATGGGGAAACAGGGAAAAGAGGGATCAGCAGCTGGCGCCGCCGATGACGGTCTTATTCATGATGGTCTGCTTGTCAATGGAGCCGTGAAGCAGCTTATCCTCCACATAGTCAAAGCCCAGCCGAGCAATGGTGTCGGCAAAGCGCTCGCCGGTCTGGCCCTCGTCCCGGAAGAAGAGGATGGCCTTCTCCACCAGGGCAATGACCTCCTCCTCGCTGGTAAAGATCTTGGACAGAGGCTTGCCGGCGGCCACCTTCTTGCCCCAGCGGCCGCCCAGATAGACCTTGTAGCCGTAGGTGCTCTCGGTGAAGGCGCCGAAGGGGCACTTCTCCAGGCAGCGGCCGCAGTGGTTGCAGGCCTCGGGATCGATGATGGCCTTGCCGTCCTTCATGGATACGGCGTGGATGGGACAGGCCTTCTCGATCTGGCACACCTTGCAGCCCTTGCACTTGGTAAGGTCGGGCTCAGGCAGCCGCTGACCCACGATGCCCAGGTCGTTCAGGTCGGGCTTGACGCAGTTGTTGGGGCAGCCGCCCACGGCGATCTTGAACTTGTGAGGCAGGGATACGTCGTGGTAGCCCACGTAGAACAGCTCGTGGAGCTTCTCACTGAGGGCGAAGGTATCGCACAGGCCGTACTGGCAGGTGGTACCCTTGCAGGACACCACCGGTCGCACCTTGGAGCCGGTGCCGCCTACGTCCAGACCGGCGCTGTGGAGGAACTGGATCAGGGGCTCCACATTCTCATAGGGGACGCCCTGGATCTCCATGGTCAGGCGGGTGGTCATGGTGACCTCGCCGGATCCAAACTTCTCGGCGGCCTCCGCCACAGCAGTGTGCTCGGCGGCGGTCAGCTTGCCGTTGCGGGTGATAACGCGGACGTTGAAGCAGTCGGGGGTGCGTTTATCCCACAGGCAGCCCAGGCCCTTCAGACGCTTGACCTCCGTGGGAGGCAGGCTGGAGCCGGAGATCTGGGGCACCTTGACCAGATTGAAGGTGACGCCGCCCTCCAGCACCTTGACGTTGGTGTAGCCGTAGTACTTCAGGCGGTTCTGGAGGAAGTAGCCCCGCTTGCCCCGGGCGCACACCAGCAGCAGCTTCTCGTCCTTGTCGATGCCCTCCAGAGGACCGTTCACCTTGGCCAGGTCCACCCACTGGGCGCCGGGGATGGCGGGGGTGGGCTGGGCGTCGATGACCTTGTAGTCCTTGGCCTCGCCGGCGGCGTATTCCATGGGGGTGAAGCTATCCAGCTTGCCGGAGAGCTTGTTTTCCAGAATGTTGCAGGCCTGGACAAAGGGGTGGATAGCGGTGGAGAAGGGGGGCGCGTAAGCCAGATCCATGGTGTCGAAGGCGTCAATGGTCAGCCCGGCATACAGGCCCACCGCGGCGATGTCCACCATTTTATCCACCGCGCCGCCGCCCATAACCTGGATGCCCAGCAGCTTGCGGGTGCTGCGGTCGGCGATGAGCTTGGTGATGAAGATGGAGGCGCCGGGATAGTAGTGGGCCTTGTCGTCGCTGACGCACACCACGCTGACGGGATCAAAGCCCTCGGCCCGGGCCTGGACCTCGGTGAAGCCGGTGCGGCCGGCGTTGAGCTGGGGCAGCAGCTTGACCACGCCGGTGCCCAGGCAGCCGCCGTAGGGGGTGGGGGTGCCGGTAACGGTCTGAGCCAGGGCCCGGGCGGACAGGTTGGCGGTGGAGCCCATGGCGGACCACTGGTTCTTGCCGGTGATGGCGTTGCGCACCATGGCGCAGTCGCCGGCGGCGTAGATGTCGGGCAGGTTGGTGCGCATCTCCCGGTCCACCACCACGGTACCCTTGAAGAGCTCCAGGCCGGTGTCCTCCAGGAAGGCGGTGGCGGGGCGCACGCCGATGGCCAGCACCACCACGTCGGCGGGAATGGAGGTGAGGTCGGTGACGATGCCGGTGGCCTTGTCAGTGCCGGAGATGGACTGGATGCGCTGGCCGGTGATCACCCGGACGCCTGCTTCCTTCAGCTTCCGGCGGGCAAAGTCGGCCATCTCGGGATCGAAGACGTTGGGCATGATCTGGTTGGCGAAGTCCACCACGGTGACATCCAGGCCCTGGGAGAGCAGGTTTTCGGCGATCTCCAGGCCGATGAAGCCGGCGCCCGCCACCACGGCCCGGCGGCAGTTGTGGGCCTGTACATAATTGCGCAGGCCTACTGCGTCGTCAGGGGTGCGCATGGGGAACACGCCGGGCAACTCCTTGCCGGGCATGTCGGGCACCACGGGTGCGGCGCCGGTGGCGATAATCAGCTTGTCGTAGCTCTCGGTAAAGCTCTGGCCGTTGAGCAGGCCGGACACCGTCTTGGCGGCGGGGTCCACCCGGGTGACCTCGCAGCCAGTGACCACCTCAGCGCCGGTGAGACCGGCATATTTCTGGGGGGTGTTGACAATGAGCTCCTCCCGGCTGGCAATGGCGCCGCCCACATAATAGGGCAGGCCGCAGCCGGCATAGGAGATATCGGTTCCCTTGTTGAGCACCTTGACTTCCACGCTGCGGTCCTCGCGCTTGATTTTGGCCGCAGCTTTTGTTCCGGCGGCCACGCCGCCAATGACCAGAATACGCATCCTGATTCCCCATCCTTATTGACAAATTTTTGAGTCGCGCTTGTAAACAGTATAACATCCTATTATAATAAAGGAAAGTTTTTAAAACTTATTAGGTGATCGAAAATATTTATGGGCGGTGACAGAGATGGTGGACTACCGGATCCGGACCTTTCTGACCCTGTATGAGACCATGAACTACCGGAAGACGGGGGAGGCGCTCTGTCTCAGTCAGCCGGCGGTGAGCCAGCAGATCAGAGGGCTGGAGGAGAAGTACGGCTGCAAGCTGTTTGTATATGACGGCCGGAAGCTGTCTGCCACCCCCCAGGCCCACCGGGTGGCGGAGTATGCCCGTACTGCCCTTTACAATGAGCAGCGGCTCCAGCAGGAGCTGGAGGGGGTCACCGCCCGGGAGATCCGGGTGGGGGCCACCAAGACCATCGGGGAGTTTGTGGTGGCGGATGCACTGAGCAAGTACGTCCGCCGCTCTGCCGACAGTTTGAAGATCACAGTGGACAACACCGCCGTGCTGCTCCATCAGCTGGAGCATGGACAGTTGGATTTTGCCCTGATTGAGGGTGCTTTTGACCGGCAGAAGTTTGGCAGCCGCCTGTTTCGCCGGGCGCGGTTTGTGGGGCTGTGCCGGAAGGACCACCCCTTTGCCGGGCGTACCGTCTCCCTGGAGGAGCTGGCCGGACAGTGCCTGGTGGTGCGTGAGGAGGGCTCGGGGACCCGGGGTATCCTGAAAAACGTTTTGGCTGAACGGGGGTACTCCCTGGAGCTCTTTTCCCGGGTGATTTGTGCCAACCAGTTTTCCCTCATCACCCGCTTCGTGGCGGACGGTGACGGTGTGACATTTGCCTACGAACCGGTGGCCGACGGACGGTCGGAGCTGGCCTTTTTCCATCTGGACTGCCTGGATGAGAGCCGGGAATTCAGCCTTGTCTACCTGAAGGGGACCCATGTGTTGAAGCTGGTGCGGGAAGTGCTGGGAGAACTGGTCCCTGAGGACCTGGAGTATGCCGAAGGGTGCGAGGAAAAAGCTTGCAAGAAGCCGGACGATATGGTAAAGTAAATAGACACTGGGAATTGCGGTCAAACTTCCGGCAGGAAGCCGGAGCGCCCGGCCAGAGCCGGGGTATACGCATGCAGAAGCCCGGTGTGCTTGTATCATCATACCAGGAAGGTATCTCTTCCCCTGAAGGGGATCGGATACCTTCTTTTTTTGCAAAGGAGCGCAAGTATGACGCTGGAACAGTTTTTCAAGGAAGTTCCCCGGGCGGCGCTGGCCTTCTCCGGCGGTACCGACTCCGCCCTGCTGCTGTGGGCAGCCAAGACCTACGGCTGCGGCCTGCGGGCCTACTATGTGAATACGGCCTTTCAGCCGGCCTTTGAGCTGGCCGACGCCAAAAGGCTGGCGGAGGAGTTGGACATGCCCCTGACGGTGGTGGAGGCCGACGTGCTGGCGGTGCCCGAGGCGGCGGCCAACGGTCCCCGGCGGTGCTACTACTGCAAGAAGGCCCTGTTCACCACCCTGCGGAAACGGGCGGCGGCCGACGGCTACACGGTGCTGCTGGACGGCACCAACGCCTCCGACGACGCCGGGGACCGGCCGGGGATGCAGGCCCTCCGGGAACTGGAGGTCCGCTCCCCCCTGCGGGAGTGCGGCATCACCAAGGATGAGGTGCGGCGGATGTCCAAAGAGGCGGGGCTGTTTACCTGGAACAAGCCGGCCTATGCCTGCTTGGCCACCCGGGTGCCCACCGGTACCGCCATCACCCGGGAGGCTTTGGAGAAGGTGGAGCGGGGGGAGGAGGCCCTCTTCCGGTTGGGCTTTACCGACTTCCGGGTGCGGCTGCTGGGAGACGCCGCCCGCATCCAGGTCCCGGCGGACCAGATGGAGAAGGCCGTTCAGCTGCATGATACCATTATAAAGGAACTGGAGGCGGACTTCTCAGCCGTGCTGCTGGACCTGAAGGGGAGGTAAGCGTATGGACAACAAGCATGATATTCTGGAGCTGCTGCGGGCGGTCCAGGCGGGAAACACCAGCCCGGAGGACGCCCTGCTGGAGCTGAAGACCCAGCCCTTTGAGGACCTGGGCTACGCCAAGGTGGACTTTCACCGCTCGGTCCGCCAGGGGGCGGCGGAGGTGATCTACGGGGCGGGCAAGACCCCGGAGCAGATCGCCGGGATCGCCGCCGCCATGGGGGAGCGGGGCTGTAAAAATATCCTCATCACCCGCATGGGGGAGGAGGCCGCCCGCATGGTGGAGCAGTCGGTTCCTCTGGACTACCGGCCCATCCCCAGGCTGGGCATTGCCTTCCCCGGTCCCCGCCAGGAGCTGGGCCACATTGTGGTGGCCACCGGCGGCACCAGCGATATGCCGGTAGCCGAGGAGGCCGCCCTCACCGCCGAGGTGATGGGCAACAAGGTCACACGGCTGTACGACGTAGGGGTGGCGGGGCTCCACCGGCTGCTGTCCAACCTGGATACCCTGATGAGCGCACGGTGCGTTGTCGCCGTGGCGGGTATGGAGGGGGCCCTGGCCTCCGTAGTGGGAGGTCTGGTGGACTGCCCGGTGGTGGCGGTACCCACCAGCGTGGGCTACGGCGCCAGCTTCGGCGGCCTGTCCGCCCTGCTGGCCATGCTCAATTCCTGCGCCTCCGGGTGCAGCGTGGTCAACATCGACAACGGCTTCGGGGCCGGTTATCTGGCCAGCATGATCAATCAGATGGAGGGATTACAATGAAAACCTTATATATTGAGTGTAATATGGGCGCGGCGGGGGACATGCTCATGTCCGCCCTGTACGAGCTGCTGGAGGACAAGGAGGCCTTCCTGTCCACTATGAACAGCCTGGGCCTGCCCGGCGTGGCGGTGGAGGCCACCGCTGCTGTTACCAGCGGCATCAGCGGCACCCACATGAAGGTCACTGTCCACGGGGAGGAGGAGGACGAGCACCTCCATCACCATGAGGACGAGCACCATCACGACCACGAGCATGACCACCATCATGACCATGAACACCATCACGATCATGACCATTGCCACGGCCACGAGCATCATCACGACCATCCTCATGACCATGACCACGAGCATCACCATCATCACCATGCCACCCCCAGCCACATTGCCCATCTCATTGACCATCTGCCCCTGCCGGAGGAGGTGCGGGCCCACGCTAAGGGGGTGTATGATGCCATTGCCCAGGCGGAGGCCAAAGCCCACGGCTGTCCCGTGGGGGAGGTCCACTACCACGAGGTGGGGGCCCTGGACGCGGTGGCCGACGTGGCCGGCGTGTGCTATGCCCTCTATCTGCTGAAGCCTGACAAAATCGTGGTGTCCCCCATCCATGTGGGCAGCGGCACCGTGAAATGTGCCCACGGCATCATGCCGGTACCCGCCCCCGCTACCGCCGCCCTGCTGGCGGGTGTGCCCACTTATGGCGGTGAGATCAGAGGCGAGTTGTGTACCCCCACCGGGGCCGCCCTGCTGGCCCACTTTGCCCAGTCCTTTGGCCCCATGCCGGTGCTGAGTGTGGAAAAGGTGGGTTATGGTGTGGGCACCCGCCGGTTTGAGCAGGCCAACTGCGTCCGGGCTTTCTGGGGGGAAAGCCAGGCGGGCGGCAACGGTGAGATCGTGGAGCTGGTGTGCAACATTGACGACATGACCGGCGAGGCCCTGGCCTTTGCTGCCCAGCAGCTGCTGGCGGCGGGGGCCCTGGACGTGTACACCATCCCCGGTACCATGAAGAAGGGCCGCCCCGGCCATGTGCTCACCGTGCTGTGTGAGGCGGGGAGGGAGCAGGAGCTGGCCCAGGCCGTCCTGCGCCACACCACCACCAACGGCCTGCGGGTGCGCCGGTGCGAGAAGTACTTCCTTACCCCCGGCAGCGAGACCGTGGCTACTCCCTGGGGAACGGTCCGGGTGAAGACTGCGGAGGGCTTCGGTATCTCCCACGCCAAGCCCGAGTATGAAGATGCCGCCGCCCTGGCCCGGGAAAAGGGTCTGCCCCTGTCGGCGGTACTGAAAGAAGTGAACAAGAGCCTGTAACCGAAAGGAGTCATCCATGAAACGCATTCTGACTCTGATTCTGTGTATGGCTTTGGCCGCCGGTATGCTGGCAGGCTGCGGCGGCAATACAGCTGCTACCACGACGCCTCAGACCGGCAGCAAGGACAGCGTGGTCATCGCCATGGGCACTACCTCCGAACCGGAGGCCGGTTTCGACCCCGCCTACGGATGGGGAGCCGGGGAGCATGTCCATGAGCCCCTGATCCAGTCTACCCTGACGGTGACCAATACCGACCTGACCATCGGCTACGATCTGGCCACCGACGTGCAGGTCAGCGACGACGGCCTGACCTGGACGGTGAAGATCCGGGACGACGTACGTTTTACCGACGGCCAGCCCCTCACCGCTTCCGATGTGGCCTTTACCTATAATACCGTCAAAGCCGCCAGTTCGGTGAACGACTTTACCATGCTGGATCATGCCGAGGCGGTGGACGACACCACCGTGGTGTTCCACATGGCCACCCCCTTCTCCATCTGGCCCTATACCATGGCCATCGTGGGCATCGTGCCGGAGCACGCCTACGATGCCGCCACCTACGGCTCCAATCCCATCGGCTCCGGCCGGTATATCCTCAAGCAGTGGGACAAGGGCCAGCAGGTGATTCTGGAGGCCAACCCGGACTACTACGGAGAGAACCCCAAAATGAGGCGGGTGACCATCCTTTTTATGGAGGAGGATGCCGCCTTCCTGGCGGTCCAGGCCGGCCAGGTGGATCTGGCCTACACCTCCGCCACCTACTCCGACCAGGCCCCCACCGGTTATACACTGGCGGCCTACGACAGTGTGGATAACCGGGGCTTCAACCTGCCGGTGATCGAGGGCACCCTCACCGGCGACGTGCTGGTGCGCCGGGCCATCAACATCGGGGTGGACCGGCAGGAGATGATCGACAACGTGCTCAACGGCTACGGTACCCCGGCCTACAGCGTGTGCGATCAAATGCCCTGGTACAATCCGGCCTCTGAGGTGGAGTACGATCCCGAGGGAGCCGCCGCCCTGCTGGATGAGGCGGGCTGGACCATGGGGGCCGACGGCGTCCGGGAGAAGGACGGCGTGAAGGCCACCCTCAACCTGCTCTATCCCACCAGTGACTCGGTGCGGCAGGCCCTGTGCGCCGACTTTGCCAACCAGCTGGGGGAGCTGGGTATCTCCTGCACCATGGAGGGGGTGGGCTGGGACACCGCCTATGACCGGGCCCAGACCGAGCCCCTTATCTGGGGCTGGGGGGCCCATACACCCATGGAGCTGTACAACATCTATCACACCATCGGGGATACCGGCACAGCCCAGTATTCCCCCTATTCCAACCCGGCTGTGGATTCCTACATGGATCAGGCCCTCCAGTGCTCCGATCTGGAGCAGTCCTATGAGCTGTGGCAGAAGGCCCAGTGGGACGGCACCACCGGCGTCACCCAGGAGGGGGATATTCCCTGGGTGTGGCTGGTGAATGTGAGCCACCTGTACTGGGTACGGGAGGGCCTCCAGGTGGCCCAACAGAAGATCCATCCCCACGGCCACGGCTGGTCCATCGTCAACAACGTGGACCAGTGGAGCTGGAACTGATATTCCACCGGAAAGAAGGAATTCCCTTGAAGCACCGCCTGCTGTTCACAGGCAAAAAATTGATCCGGATGGCCCTGCTGCTGCTGGGGGTCAGTCTGGCCGCCTTCCTGCTCATGTCGGCCTCTCCCCTGGACCCCTTGCAGACCAACGTGGGCCAGGCCGCCCTGGGCACCATGAGCCAGGAGCAAATCGCCAAGCTGGAGGACTACTGGGGGGTCAATACCCCGCCGGTGGAGCGCTACCTGGGCTGGCTGGGGGACTTTGTCCGGGGGGACATGGGTACCTCTCTGCTCTACCGCCAGCCGGTGAGCCAGGTCATTGGCCAGCGGCTGCAAAATTCCTTGTGGCTCATGGCCTTTGCCTGGGTGATCTCCGGCGTGCTGGGTCTGACCCTGGGTGTCCTTGCAGGGGCCAATCGGGGAAGGCTGGTGGATAAAATCATACGGGGCTACTGCTGGATTATCTCCAGTACCCCAGCTTTTTGGCTGGCCTTACTGCTCCTGGTCATCTTCTCAGTCTGGCTGGGACTGTTCCCCATTGGGCTGTCGGTGCCCATCGGTGCGGATGCCGCCTCTGTCACCCTGGCCGACCGGCTTTACCACGCCTTTCTCCCTGCCCTTACCCTCAGCATCACCGGTGTGGCCAACATCGCCATGCATACCCGGGAGAAGATGGGGGACATCATGGAGAACGACTATGTGCTCTTCGCCCGGGCCCGGGGAGAATCCGTCCGGTCTATCGTCCTGCGTCATGGCCTGCGCAACGTGGCTCTGCCTGCCATCACCCTGCAATTCGCCTCCATCAGTGAGATCTTCGGCGGCTCGGTGCTGGTGGAGCAGGTGTTCTCCTATCCCGGCCTGGGTCAGGCCGCCGTCAACGCCGGCCTGGGCTCCGACCTGCCCCTGCTGCTGGGCATCACGGTGGTGAGCGCCGCCATCGTCTTCGGCGGCAACCTGATTGCCGATCTGCTTTACGGCGTGGTAGACCCCAAGATCAGAAGGGGGGCGGCCCGGAAATGAGACATTGGAACGGGCGGAAAAACGCCCTCCTTCTGCTGGCGGTTGCCGCATTGGTGCTGTGCGCCGTGGCGGTGGCCGGGGGCTTGTTGAGCGGGCAGGCCATGGTCACCGACTTTTCCCGCAAAAATCTGGCCCCCTGCGGGCAGTTCCTCTTCGGTACCGACTGGATGGGCCGGGATATGCTCTCCCGCACCCTTACCGGACTGTCCCTCAGCATCCGTATTGGTCTCTTGACCGCTGCTGTCAGCGCAGTCATCGCCCTGGTGTTGGGGGTGGCCTCCGCCGTCTTCGGCGGGTGGGTGGACGCAATCATTTCCTGGTGTATCGACCTGGTCATGGGCATCCCCCACATCCTGCTGGTCATGCTCATCTCCCTGGCTTTCGGCAAGGGCTTTGTGGGGGTGGTGGCCGGAGTGGCCCTCAGCCACTGGCCCTCCCTGGCCCGTGTCATCCGGGGGGAGGTGCTCCAGCTGCGGGGGGCGGTGTATGTCCGCACGGCGGAAAAGCTGGGGGTGTCCCGGCTGACCATCGCCCGGCGGCACATGCTGCCCCACCTGCTGCCTCAGTTTCTCACCGGGCTGGTGCTCCAGTTTCCCCACGCCATCCTCCACGAGGCCAGCGTCACCTTCCTGGGCTTCGGCCTGTCCCCGGAGCAGCCTGCCATCGGCGTGATTTTGTCGGAAAGCATGAGCTACCTCACCACTGGTAAGTGGTGGCTGGCGGTGTTCCCCGGCCTGAGCCTGGTGCTCATTGTGATACTCTTTGCCGCCATGGGGGAGCAGCTGCGGAAGCTGCTGGACCCGGCCAGCGTACATGCGTAAGGAGGGGTGGATATGGAACCGATTTTACAAGTCCAAAACCTGTCCATCTCCTTCACCCAGTACGGGCGGGGGGCCAGACAGGTGCTGCTGCCGGTGCTCCGGGATCTGTCCCTGACCATTGAGCCCGGACAGGTGGTGGCGGTGGTGGGGTCCAGCGGCTCGGGCAAGAGCCTGCTGGCCCACGGCATCCTGAACATCCTGCCCTATAACAGCCACATGGCGGGGGAGATCACCTTCCTGGGCCGGCCTCTTACCCCCAAGCGGGCGGAGCAGGTGCGGGGCAGGGAGATCGTCCTGGTGCCCCAGGGGGTGACCTACCTGGACCCCCTGATGAAGGTGGGACCTCAGATCCGCAAGGGCCGCCGGGACCAAGCTGCCCGGCAGGTCAGCCGGGCCGTGTTGGAGCGGTACGGCCTGGGGGCGGACACCGAGGAGTGCTATCCCTTTGAGCTGTCCGGCGGCATGGCCCGCCGGGTGCTCATTGCTACGGCGGCGGCTGAGACTCCGCGGCTGGTCATCGCCGATGAGCCCACCCCCGGTTTGGATGCCCGTGCAGCCAAGCGGGTGCTGGGGCATTTCCGGGAGCTGGCCGACGGAGGAGCAGGGGTGCTTCTCATCACCCACGACCTGGAGCTGGCCCTCTCCATCGCCCACCGGGTGGCGGTGTTCTATGCCGGTGAGACAGTGGAGGAGGCCGATGCCGCCGACTTTACGGCAGGCAGGCTGCGCCACCCCTATACCAAAGCCCTGTGGAACGCCTTGCCTCAGAACGGCTTTGTGCCCATCCTGGGGGCCCAGCCCGGGCCCGGCGAGGTGGGGGAGGGCTGCCCCTTCGCGCCCCGCTGTCCCAAAGGGCGGCCCGAGTGTTTGGGCCCGGTGCCCTATCGAGAAGTGGACGGCGGGCGGGTGCGCTGCCTGTATCCGGAAGGAGGGACGGCATGAGTCTGGAAGCAAAGCAGCTTACCTTTGGCTATCGGGGAAAGGGCCGCAAGCAGGTACTGGACGGCCTGGACCTGACGGTGGCCCCCGGCGAGCGGGTGGGCCTGGCAGGACCCAGTGGCCGGGGTAAGACAACTTTATGCAAGCTGCTGGCGGGCTATGAGAAGCCGGACAGCGGCACGGTGCTGGTAGACGGCAAGCCGCTGAGGGAGTATCGGGGGATCTGCCCGGTGCAGATGATCTGGCAACACCCGGAGACGGCGGTGGACCCGCTGATGAAGCTGGGGGATACGCTAAAAGAAGGTGGACCGGTGGAGGAGGGGCTGCTGGAGGCCCTTCACATCCAGCCCGCCTGGCTGGAGCGGTATCCCACCGAGCTGTCCGGCGGCGAACTCCAGCGGTTTTGTATTGCCCGGGCCCTGCGGCCGGGGGTAAAGTACCTGCTGTGTGACGAGGTCACCGCCATGCTGGACCTCATCACTCAGGCCCAGATCTGGGCCTTCCTGCTGGAGCAGGCGGAGAAGCGAGACTTGGGGCTGGTGATCGTCAGCCACAACAGCGCCCTGCTGGAGCAGCTGTGCACCCGGGTGCAGAGTTTAGTGTAAGAGAAAGGCCGGCAAGTGAGTATACTCACTTGCCGGCCTCGTTCTTGTTTGTGGGTGCATTATGGGAAGGCGTTGACTGGTGGATCACCGATTCTGCGGAACTGTGCTCCGTTGTCTACTTTGATATAGATAAAATTGGTGGAGTCTTTCGCCTGGAAGATCAGATCATCCCCCTCCATGCGGAAACAGTTGACCCTGGTAATGCCGGTCTCATCCTCCAGAGTGAGGATATTGCCGGAGACAGACCACTGGCCCGCCCCGATATAGCTGCTCAGGCCCCCTTCGTAGTAGGTGAAAGAGCCGTCATCCCTGAGCGTCAGGGTAAAATCACCGCCGAAGCCCTCCCCTTCGTAGCGATAATACCCCACAGGAGAAAGTTGTTCTCCGGAGGTTTCATAGTACTGGACCTGGTTACATGTTATGTCGATCATAAGGGTGTCTCTGGCGGCCATGCAGGCCTCTTTGGATACATAGAAGGTAAACTTGGTGCCGGGACCATAGCCCCGCAGGCTGAGGGCGTCCGGGTAGGCGGTAGTCCCGTCCCGGAGGGACTTGCTCCGCAAAGTGCATTCGTTGCTGACGGAGGAATCCTCCGATGCCTTCAAGGGGGAGACAAAGCTGCCATAGTTGGAGAAGCGATAGGAGCAGTCAAAGGTCATATACAGCAAGTCTTCGCGCTCATTGGAGGGCATGACATTGTGAAGATAGATGGTGGTGGAATCGTCCTGCCAGACCACCACCTGACCGTCGGCAAAGGTGTGGCCCTTGCCGGTATAGCAGTCATCCGTCAGGGCGGACTTTGGGACGGTAAGGGTCAGTTCCACCTGTTCCTGGCTCAGAACCGCATAGCCGTCCTGAGTTAAAACATCATAGACGGTGGGCTCCTTGGGACTGGTCAGAAAGCACAGCGCGGCAATGACGCAGGCAGCGAGGGCGATAATCACCACCCAGAAGGCAGGTTTTTTATAGCTCATCACAGCTTTTACCCGGCTCTTTACCACTGCCTCCCCGAAGGCCAGTGGACAGGGGGCCACGGGCCGGCGGCGGATGCTGCAATTCAGCAGGGCGGTGGAGTAGCCCCGCCGTTCTTCCGTGCTCAAGGCCCGGATGACTCTTTCGTCGCAGGCCCCCTCCATATCCCGGCAGAACAGTACATAGGCCACCCACATCAAGGGGTGGAACCAATAGACCGCCAGTAGCACATAGCCTGCCAGCTTCCACCAGTGGTCCAGCCGGCGGATGTGGGCCCGCTCATGGGCCAAAACATAAGACAGATCGCCCTCTGGGATGTGGTAGGGCAGATAGATGACCGGGCGGAACAGCCCCAGCACGAAGGGAGAAGCTACCCGCTCACTCTGCCTGATGTTCCCCTCCAGCATGGTGGCGGTGGACAGGCGGCGCTTCAGCAGCAGCCAGCTGACTAGGGCGTAGAGCAGCAGAAGGATCATGCCCGCCAGCCACACCTGGGAGAGCAGGAAGGACCAGATCTGCGTGGGATTGGCGCTGGCGGTAGGCGAGGGAGCCAGGACCTCCTGGAGAACAGGATTGACGGCGCTGTTGAGGGCGGGAATACCGCTCTGGATCTCCGGGGCGGCGGTGTAGAGGATGTCCCGGGGGAGCGGCTGGGCGCTGGGGATCAGGCTCAGGGTGCTTTCGATGGAGAAGGGGCAGACCAGCCGCAGGGCCACCAGGGCCCAGAGCAGGCAGAAGCTCCATTTGGGAGCTCTGCGCAGGAGCAGCCGCAGCACCAGCACTGCCAGCACCAGCCAGCCGGCGGTGAGGCTGAGGTTGACCACCGTCAGGAACAGCTCTTCCATCGCGGTACCTCCTTATTTCTCAATGATGCGCCGGATCTCCTCCACCTCGTCCTTGGACAAGGACTGCCTGCGGGCAAAGGCAGCCAGAAAGGCGGGCAGGGAGCCCTGGAATTTCTTCTCCATCAGCTCGTCGATCTCAGACACCTGAGCGTCCTCTTTGGAGATGAGGGCGGTGACCAGACCGTCCTGATTGCGCAGCACCCCCCGCTCCCCCAGCCGCTTGATGACGGTGTAGGTGGTGGTGCGCTTCCACCCCAGTTGTGACTGGCACAGCTTGACCAGTTCCGTGGTGGTCACCGGCTCATGCTCCCACAGGATGAGACAAAACCGGTATTCGCTTTCAAAAATCTTGGGCGTTTCCATAGGTGCCTCCTTGTCTAACTGGATAGACTCTCTGAGGATAGTCTATCCTATTAGACAAGCGCTGTCAAGAGCATAAAAAAATTCCTGTGTTCCGGAGAGAAACACAGGAATTTTTTGTATCAGTCTCAGGCCAGCTGAGCCTTCGCCATCTCGGTCAGAGCGGTGAAAGCGGCCTTGTCGTTGACAGCCAGCTCGGCCAGCATCTTACGGTTAATCTCCACGCCAGCCTTCTTCAGGCCGTTCATGAAGGTGGAGTAGTTCATACCGTTCAGCTTGCAGGCGGCGGAGATACGGGTGATCCACAGAGAGCGGAAGTCGCGCTTCTTCAGGCGACGGCCGGTGTAAGCGTAGGTCAGGGACTTCATGACCTGCTCGTTGGCCATCTTGAAGTGCTTGCTCTTGGCGCCCCAGTAGCCCTTGGCCAGCTTGAGGATCTTATTTCTTCTCTTGCGCGTCATCATCGCGCCTTTAACTCTAGCCATTGTAAAAAGCCTCCTATGTTAAGGTAAAGTAGAAATTATCTTATTTGTAGGGGATCATGCGCTTGATGGCGGGCTCGTTGGTCTTGTCCGCATAAGCGCCGGCGCGGAGGCCTCTCTTACGCTTGGTGTCCTTGCCGTGGCCGTTGAGCAGGTGGGACTTGAACGCATGGGCGCGCTTGACCTTGCCGGACTTGGTCAGGCTGAATCTCTTCTTCGCGCCGGAGTGAGTTTTCAGTTTAGGCATGGTGGTTAACTCCTTTGTCTTTGGATTTCAGGGATGGCGTCAGGACTTTTTGCCGTCCTTAGCAACCTTGGGAGAGAGGAACATGGACATATGCCGTCCGTCCAGCTTGGGGTCCTTGTCCAACGCGGCCACCTCGCTGCACTGTTCCGCAAACTTGAGCAGCAGGCCCTTGCCGATATCGGTGTGGGCCATTTCGCGGCCGCGGAAGCGGACGGTGACCTTCACCCGATTGCCCTGGCTCAGGAACTTCTGGGCGTTGCGGAGCTTGACGTTAAAATCATTCACGTCGATGCCCGGCGACATACGGACTTCCTTGATCTCCACGACGTGCTGGTTCTTCCGGGCCTCTTTCTCCCGCTTGGTCTGCTCGAACTTGTACTTGCCATAGTCCATGAGCTTGCACACGGGGGGCACGGCGTTGGGAGAGATCTTCACCAGGTCCAGGTTCTGCTCGATGGCGCGCTCCAGCGCCTCACGGGCGGACATGATACCCAGCTGCTCGCCGCTGTCAGAGACGAGCCGGACTTCCTTGTCGCGGATCTCTTCGTTGATCTGATGACCCTGTTTGCTGATACGAAAGCACCTCCAATTCTTTGCTGCATACAAAAACGCGGTTACCATTCCGGTACCCGCGCCACAACAGAACAGCCACGCCGCACACACGACGCGCCGCTGACCATGTTGACCTCTTTGCTGAGTGCTGGAGGTGAGGACGGGGGTACCTTCCTGCTTTATTGTGCCATAACAGTATATCAGCGTGGAGAGGTAATGTCAAGCACAAATTATGAGAAAAATCCGCCTTATTTTATGCTTTCCTTTTGGAGAAAACTGTGGCAGAATGGGAGGTGAGGAGGGAGAATTATGGTACGTTATGGCCTGAAACGGCTATTTGCGGCAATTTTTGTCATTTTTTTGCTGACGCTGGCCTGCGCGGCGTCAGCTAATGCGCCTACCTATAAAAGCACCATCCTGTTTACCCACGATACCCATGACCATTTTTATCCCGCTCCCTCAGAGGACGGAGGGGAGTACGGCGGCTATACCCGGCTGGCTACCCTGCTGGAGCGGGAGCGGGTAAAATACCCCGACGCCATTACGGTGGACGGGGGCGACTTCTCCATGGGCACCCTGTTCCAGACCATTTACGCCACCCAGGCCCCCGAGCTGAAGGCTCTGGGCGCCATGGGCTATGATGTGACCACCCTGGGCAATCACGAGTTTGACTACCGGGCCTCCGGCCTGGCCCAGATGCTGGAGACAGCAGCCTCCAGCGGCAGTCCGGTGCCTGCCATCGTGCAGTCCAACGGCACCGTGCTGGACGGGGCCGGGGGCCAGGAGCTGAAGCAGGCCATGGCGCACTACGGTGTGGAGGACTATGTGATCCTCAGCCGCGGCGGCATCAACTATGGCATTTTTGGCCTGATGGGAGAGAATGCCGACGCTTACGCCCCCATGTCAGGCATGGAATTTGAACCCATTGCCGACGCGGCTAAGCGGACGGTGGCGGCGCTGCAGGAGGAGCTGGAGGAGCGAAGCGAGCCCTATTTTATCATCTGTCTTTCTCACAGCGGTACCGACGGGAAAAAGGGTGAGGACTATGAGCTGGCCAAGGCGGTGGACGGCATCGACGTCATCATCTCTGGCCACACCCATTCCACATTGACAGAGCCCATACGGGTCAACAGCACCCTCATTGTCTCCTGCGGTGAATATACCACCAATCTGGGTGTTCTCAACTTGGAGTGGCAGCCCAACGGGGAGAAGAAGGTGGTGGATTACCGGCTGGTGCCGGTGGACGAGACGGTGCCCGCCGATGAAGAGATGGAGCGGCTGGCCCAGTCCTTCCAGCCTCTGGTGGAGGAGGAGTACCTCTCTCAGTTCGGCATGACCTTTGACCAGGTGCTGGCCCGGTCGGACTTCGATTTTACCCCCATCTCCCGGTTTGCGGAGGAACACAGGGAGGATACTCTGGGCAATCTGATTGCCGACTCCTATGTATATGCCGTCCAACAGGCCGAGGGGGAGGACTATGTACCGGTGGACTTCGCCGTGGTGGCAGCGGGGGTGATCCGTGAGTCCTTCTCCGCCGGGGAGATCACCACATCGGACGTATTTAATGTGTCCTCCCTGGGGTCAGGGGCGGACGGCTCCCCGGGCTACCCGCTGATCTCAGTGTGGATCACCGGCCGTGAACTGAAGGACGCCTTTGAGGTGGATGCCTCGGTGACCGGCCTGATGCCCGCCGCCCAGATCTACGGCTCAGGCATGGCCTGGACCTGGAACCCCCATCGGATGCTCCTCAACCGGGTGAACGACTGCGCCCAGGTATTGCCTGACGGTACCACGGTGCCTTTGGAGGATGACAAGCTCTACCGGGTAGTCACCGGGCTGTACACCGGCCAGATGCTGGGTACCGTCAACGACAAATCCTTCGGCATCCTGACGATCACCCCCAAGGATGCCCAGGGCAACGAGGTTACCAACTTTGAGGACCAGATCATTTACAACGCCAATGGCTCCGAACTGAAGGAGTGGTACGCCCTGGCCACTTACCTGCGGTCCATGGGCACGGTGGACCAGCGCTATGCCGCCCCGGAGGGACGCAAGGTGCTGGATGCCTCCTGGAATCCGGTAAGCCTGCTGAAGGGGCTGAATCTGATCGGTGCTGTCGCTCTGGCGGTGGTGCTGGTAGTGATCGCCCTGGTGGTATTTGTGGTACACCGGCTGGTTACCCGCCGGAGCCGCCGCTACGGCGGACGCCGGGGGAGCGGCTACCGCCGCTACCGGGGCTGAAGAAACAGAAAAGGAGAAGATCCCTGCGGAAAACCGCAGGGACCTTCTCCTTTTATTCAACTCAGCGGGGATGCTGGAGGAATCAATAACCGGGGTTCTCGTTCTTGACGAAGGTCTTGGCCTTCTCTTCGCCGCGGAGGACCCGCAGGCCGCCCAGGGCCAGGGAGCGCATCTCGTCCTCGCCGGCGTACACCACCACGGGAGCGATGAAGGAGACCCGCTTCTCGATCTCGCTGGTCACATAGTTGGAGTAGGCGATGCCGCCGGTGAGCAGGATGGCGTCCACCTTGCCGCACACGCCGGGAGCCACCTTGCCGATGTTCTTGGCGATGTTGAGGATCATGGCGTCGTAGATCAGCTTGGCGTGCTCGTTGCCGTCCTGGATCATCTTCTCCACCTCACGGCTATCGGTGGTGCCCAGGTGGGCCAGCAGGCCGCCCTTGCTCTTCACCAGCTTCATCATGCTCTTATAGTCATACTCGCCGGAGAAGCACATCTTGATGACATCAAACATGGGCAGGCCGCCGGCGCGCTCGGGGGAGAAGGGGCCCTCCTCATCGTTGATGAAGTCCTCCACCTTGCCGTTGTGGTGCAGGTTGACCGAGATGCCGCCGCCCAGGTGGGCCACGATGACAGTGATATCCTCATAGGACTTGTCGTTCTCACGGGCGTAGCGCATGGCGGCGGCCCGGGTGTTCAGGTTGTGGCCCATGCCCTTGCGGCGCAGCAGGGGCAGACCGGTGATCTTGTTGATGGGCAGCAGCTCGTCCACGGTGACGCCGTCATAGATGTAAGCGGGAATGTTGAGCTGGAGGCTGATGGAGCGGGCAATCATGGCACCCACGTTGGAGGCGTGCTCGTTCTGGGGCTTGTTCTTCAGCTGCCACACCATGTCGTCGTTGACCTCGTAGGCGCCCGCCTCGATGGGGGTGAGCAGGCCGCCGCGGGAGACGATAGCGGTGAGGGACTCCAGGGCAATGTCGTGGCGCTTCAGGCAGTCCAGCACCAGGTCCCGGCGGAACTCATACTGGTCGGCCACGCAGTCAAAGGGAGCCAGCTCCTCAGCGGAGTGGGTGATGGATTCGACAAACAGGGGCTCCTCGCCGTCAAAAACGGCCAGCTTGGTGGAAGTGGAGCCAGGGTTGAGGATCAAAAGACGTTCCATTGAGGTCCCTCCTTACTGATTCTGAGCGGCAGCGGCGGAAATGACGATGGACAGGTACTTCTCCTCGGCGGAGGAGCCACGGCTGGTCATGACGATGGGGCACTGGGCGCCCACGATGAAGCCGGCCATCTTGGCCTTGCAGGTGACGGTGAGCATCTTGCCCATGATGTTGCCGGCGTGGATGTTGGGGGCAACCAGCACGTCGCAGTCGCCGGCCACGGGGCTCTCAAAGCCCTTGAAGTCGGCGATCTCCTTGCTGACGGCGCAGTCGTAGGAGATGGGGCCTTCCACCACGCAGCCGGTGATCTCGCCCTTCTGGTTCATCTGCTTCAGGGCGTCGCCCTCCACAGTCTCAGGCATCTTGGGGTTGAGCTTCTCCACGCAGGCCAGAATGCCCACCTTGGGGTTGTCGTAGCCCATGGCACGCAGAGCGCCCACGGTATTCTCGATGATGGCCTTCTTCTGCTCCAGAGTGGGGTAGGTCACCATGCCGCCGTCCACGGGCATCAGCAGCTTGTGGTAGGTGGGCACCTCAAAAGCGGTGAAGTGGCTCATGACGCCGCCCTTGCCCAGGCCGTTCTCCTTGTTGACCACAGCCTTCAGCAGCACGGAGGTGTCCAGGCGGCCCTTCATCAGGAAGTCGGCCTTGCCCTCCTTCACCAGAGCCACCGCCTTGCGGGCGGCCTCAGCCAGGTCGGGCTCGTCATAGATGTCCTCGGCGGGGACGGTCTCGCCCAGCTCGGCCAGGACCTGATCGATGATGGCCTTGTCGCCCACCAGCACGGGGGTAACGATGCCCTCGGCGCGGGCACGGAGGACAGCCTGGAGGGTGTGCTCGTCGCCGGCGGCGGCTACCGCCATGCGGGCGCGGTTGGGCTTGCCCTTCACGTGGGCGATGAGCTCATCAAAATTATGGAATACCATAAGGAAGATCTCCTTTCCGGAATTGTAAATGGAAGGGCGGGAGACGCCCCATAGACCATGCGGGCGCACAGGAGGCCGTGCGCCCGCATAGGCGGAAGTTATCTTTGGGCGCGGCCCAGCTCCAGGCCCTTCTCAAAGGCCTGCTTGTTCAGGGGGAGCAGCTTGGGCTTGGAGGCCAGCTTGTGCTCGATGGTGTTCCACACGATGGCGGGGTCAATGACCTCGGTGTAGCCCACGTAGACGCCCAGCATGATGACGTTGAGCACCTTGGCGTTGCCCATCTCCAGGGCCAGCTCGGTGACGGGAGCCTTTACCAGCTTCACGTCGTCACGGCCGATGTCGTCGGACACGATGGAGCTGTTGATGAACAGGGTGCCGCCGCTCTTCAGGGTGCCGATAAACTTCTTCAGGGAGGGGCCGTTCATAACGATCAGGTCGTCCATCACGTCGCCCAGAGGGGCGCCGATGGTCTCGTCGGAGATGACCACGAAGCAGTTGGCGGTACCGCCGCGCTGCTCAGCGCCGTAGGAGGGGAAGAAGGTCACGTTCTTGTCGGTGGAATTGCAGGTGGCGTCGGCCAGGAACTTGCCCAGCGTCATAACGCCCTGGCCGCCGAAGCCGGCCACACACAGATTGGTTTCCATATTCGCGTACCTCCTTTACCGATCCCGGATGACGCCCAGAGGGAACTCGGGCAGCATCTTCTCTTCGATGTAGTCCAGGGACTTCAGGGGATCCAGGCCCCAGTTGGTGGGGCAGCTGGTGACGATCTCCACCATGGAGAAGCCCTTGCCGTCCAGCTGGTTCTGGAAGGCCTTGTGGATGGCCTGCTTGGTCTTGTTCACGTTGGCGGGAGTGTTGCAGCTGGTGCGCACCAGGTAGGCGGGAGCGGTCAGCTGGTTGAGGATCTCGCACATGTGCATGGGGTAGCCGTGCTCCTCAGCGATACGGCCCTTGGGCGCGGTGGAGGCCTTCATGCCGATCAGAGTGGTGGGGGCCATCTGGCCGCCAGTCATGCCGTAGATGCCGTTGTTGATGAAGATGACGGTGATGTTCTCGCCGCGGTTGGCGGCGGAGATGGACTCGGCCAGACCGATGGAGGCGAAGTCGCCGTCGCCCTGATAGGTGAACACCAGGGAGTCGGGGTTGGTGCGCTTCATGCCGGTGGCCACGGCGCAGGCGCGGCCGTGGGGAGCGGTGGTGTTGTCGTAGGCGATGTAGTCCATGTGCAGGCCGCAGCAGCCGATGCCCAGCACGCAGGCGGCCTTGTCAACCAGGTTCATCTCCTCCAGGACCTCGCCAATCAGCTTGATGACGGTGGAGTGCATGCAGCCGGGGCAGAAGCCGGAGACCTTATCTTCCTGGATGGTTTTCGTTCTTCCGTAGATCTTTTCCATCTTACTTCCCCTCCATGATCTTCTTGGCCGCAGCAATGACTTTGTCACGGCTCATGATGTTGCCGCCGGAGCACAGGCAGGTCTCGATGGGGCAGCGGTCCTTCACACCCACCTCAACGTCGGCCACGAACTGGGCGGGGATGGACATCTCCACATCCAGCACGGCCTTGCACTTGGTGTAGTCGATGTGGTCATAGGCCTCGTAGGGGAAGGGGTGCACGGTGATGGGACGGATCAGGCCGGCCTTGATACCCTCGGCCCGCAGCAGGTCCACAGCGGACTTGCAGATACGGGCGGAGATGCCGTAGGCGGTGAGCACGATCTCAGCGTCGGCCACCTGGTACTCCTCCACCTGCACGTCCTTCTTCCAGGACTCGTACAGAGCGGCGGCGTCCTCGTTGACCTGCTGCATGACGGTGGTCTGCCACTGGCCGGGCTGGATCCAGGAGCGGTTGGCGTAGTCCAGCTTGTGGCCGATGCAGGCCCAGCCCTTCTTGGACTCCTTGATGGCGGCCACTTCCTCGTCGCTCTTCATCTCGGGCAGGACCACGGGCTCCATCATGGTGCCGATGACGCCGTCAGCCAGGATGAGGACGGGGTTGCGGTCACGGTCGGCGTAGTCAAAGGCCTTGTAGGTCATGTCCACGGCCTCCTGGACGGTGGAGGGGGCAAAGACCATCATCTGGAAGCCGCCGTTGCCGGAAGCCTTGGTGGCCTGGAAGTAGTCCATCTGAGCGGGCTGGATGGAACCCACGCCGGGGCCGCCGCGGGAGATGTTGGCGTACACCATGGGAATGCGGGCGGCGGCACAGTAGGAAATGCCCTCGCTCTTCAGGGCGATTCCGGGAGAGGAGGAGGAGGTCATGGAGCGGGTGCCGGCGGAAGCGGCGCCGTACACCATGTTCACGGAAGCCACCTCAGACTCGCCCTGGACAAAGACGCCGCCCACCTCGGGCAGACGACGGGAAAAATACTCGGGAATCTCATTCTGCGGGGTGATGGGATAACCGGCAAAGAACCGGCATCCAGCCCGCACGGCCGCCTCGGCGATGGCCTCGCAGCCCTTCATAAATACTCTTGCCATTTTCCTTACCTCCCCTTACTTATAGATCTCAATGGCTCCGTCCGGGCAGATCCGGCCGCAGATGGCGCAGCCGATGCAGTCGTCCGGATGGACAGGCACGACGTACTCGTAACCCTTGGAATTGACCTTGTCACCGATGGCCAACACCTGCTTGGGGCAGAACTTGATGCAGTAGCCGCAGCTCTTGCAGCGCTCCGCCACGATTTGGACCTTTGCCATACCGACATCTCCTTTTCATATATCTTGCATCTTGCAAACTTTAAAACGCAAGCAAATGCCTCACTGATTGATCGCTTCCTGCCCGCTGATCCAGGGATAGGTCAGATAGAGCTTGATGGGAAGCACTGGGCAGGGCAGCTCCTCCGGCAGCGCCTGACACAGCCGGTCCTGCACACAGAGGAAATCCACGGGCTTATAGGGACCCACCATGTCCACCAGCTGCCGGGCGCCCTCCGCCACGTCGGCGGGGGTGGTGTCCGGCCCCAGGTTGGGGTTGCCGATGAGCCGCAGACGGGCCAGCTCCACGTGGGAGACGCCCAGGGTCTCGCCCAGCACCTTGTCGATGTGCTCCAGTGTGGCCGACCAGGGCCGGAAGGGGTTGATCACATAATAAATAGAGGTACCGTCCCGGTTGAGCAGGGGGGCGTAGCCGCCGATGGACCGGGCGCCGATATAGTCGCCGCCCACATCCAGAACGGTGTAACAGTTCTGGTCGTTGAGCAGCCGTCGCACGCCGCCGGTAAGGGTGGGGGCGTCCATGAACTGCTCCTCATAGTGGACCTCCACGCCCAGCTCCTCCAGCGCCTCCCGCTGATCACGGGAGCGGAAGAGGGGCTTGGTCATGTCCAGATCAAAGAAGTGGACCGGCTTGCCGCCCAGCTGAGCCAGCGCCCGGGCAAAGTTGAGGGCGATCTCGCTTTTGCCGCCGCCGGCCTCCCCCAGGAAGACGAAGTTGGTATTGGAGCCTGGGGCAAGCAGTTCGGAAACCGATGTCTGCACGGCCATGTTCAGCGCCTCCTGTCAAACAAGATATATCTTATATCCTGCAAGATTTACGAGTTAAGAATACCACACTTTTCTGAAATTGCAAGGGGGCAGCAGCAGGTTTGGGAGATTTGTCAAAACGGGGTGGTCTAATTTGGGGAAAACGCCGGTGAGGCTTGTAATTGTAAAGAATCACTGTTATAATATCTTGCAAGAAATGAGATTTTGGAGGCGCGGACTATGGCGGCGATCAAAAAGCGTTCCCTGGTGGATCAGGTATATGAGACTCTGCGCGGCGACATCATCATGCTCCGGCGGCCCCTGGGCAGCAAGCTCAACGTCAGTGAGCTTCAGGAGGAACTGGGCGTCAGCTGCACCCCCATCCGGGAGGCGGTCAACCGGCTCCAGCAGGAGGGGCTGGTGGTATATGAAAATAATGTAGGGGCCCACATCCTGGATCTGGACCGGCACGACATCATTGAGATCGAGCAGCTGGCCATGACCCTCCACTGCGCGGCCATCCGGCTGGCCATGGAGCATGGGGACCGGGAGGCCATTGTGTCCGAGCTGGAGAAGCATTTGGAGGAGTACCGCCGGGCCAGGACCGTCCAGAACGAGGTGACGGCCATCAATCGTTTTATAGGTACCTATTATGCCAACTGCGGCAACCGGCGGCTGGATGCCAGCATGATCTCCATCCAGGGACAGCAGCTGCTGCTGCGCTATATTTATGCCAACTGTCTGGAGCAGCGGGGAAGCAACGCCGAGGATTTTGAGGCCATGCTGGAAGCCACCCGAGCGGGTGACGGGGAGCAGGTGTGCCGGCGGTTGCAGGCCAATACCGACCGGCGTATCCCGGTGCTGATGGAGTATGTCCAGCGGGAACGGGCTGCCCGGTAAACAGATACGCCGCCAGAGCGGAGACGCGCACCATGCGCGTCTCCGCTTTTTGCGCCGGTACCCGGGCTGCGGCGCAGGATGACCGAGGAAGCAGGGGACTTCTGATCACTTTTTTGTCCATTGTGTCCCGTTGACGGAACCGAAATCCGGTGCTAGACTATTTGTATACAAATAATTTGAAATACAATTATTGAGCGGCGGAACTGGTCCGCCGTGGGGAATGAAGTGGAGGTAATTTTGTGAGCAGAGCAGAATTGATCAGAAGGTATGTGTTTTTCCTGGTAGGGCTGTATGTCAACTCCCTGGGGATCGCCCTCATCACCCGGGCCAATCTGGGCACCTCGCCCATCTCCAGCACACCCTATGTGCTGAGCCTGTGGAACCCGGCGCTGTCCCTGGGTATGTTCACCCTGTTCTTCAGCCTGTTTCTCATCGCCCTGCAGCTGATCGTGCTGGGCAAGCGGTTCCCCAAGCACTTCTGGCTGCAGATCCCGGTGTCCTTCCTGCTGTCCGCCTTTATTGATCTGTCCATGGCACTGCTGTTCTTTGTGGACCCTCATTTCTATCCGCTCCAGATCCTGTCCCTGCTGGTAGGATGCGTGGTGCTGGGCTTTGGCGTCTTTATGGAGGTGGCGGCCAATGTGGTGATGCTGCCCGGCGAGTGTACCGTCAAGTCCATCACCATGCGCTGGCACACCGACTTCGGCAAGACCAAGATCGCCGTGGATGTGACCATGGTGGTGGTGGCCGCCGTCCTGGGCTTTATTCTGTGCGGCAAGCTGACCGGCATCCGGGAGGGCTCCGTGATCTCCGCCCTGCTGGTGGGCTTTATCGCCCGCAGTGTGGGCAAGATGATCGGTGAGCCGGTCCAGCGCCTGCTGCGGGACAAGACTCCTGCTGACGTCTGCGCGGAATAAGACAACTTTATCGGGAAAAAACGGCGCCGCCGGTCTATAGAGACCGGCGGCGCCGTTTTTGTTCAGGTACAGATGGAGCGGACCACGTCCAGCAGATGAGGCAGGGCGGGATTGGGGTTGTCCTCCTTCCACATCAGGCGGACATTGGCAAAGGGGACCCCCGGCAGGGGGATAAAGGCCACCTTGCCCTGGGACAGGCAGGCCATGTCGTCGCTGAGGGTGGAAATGCCGATTCCGCAGGACACCAGGGTGAGCAATACGGGGACATGGGTGGCCTCCGCCACCACCTTGGGCGCGAAGCCGGCATCAGCTGCCGTCTTCCAAATGAAATCATGGCCGGGGATGGAGGCGGTGCGGGCCATGATGACAAAGGGCTCGTCCTTCACTTCTTCCATCTGGATGCTGCCCCGGGTGGCAAGGGGATGATCCACGGAGGTGATGATGCACTGATGATTTTTGTGCAGGAGGATGGAGGGAGATTCGGTAGCGGTGGGAGTGGGCATGTAGTTAATGATGGCGTCCACCTCGCCCCGCTCCAGAGCGGACAGCAGGTTGGAGTGGCTGTAGCCGCGGACCATCATGGAGACTTGGGGATAGGCGGTGTGGAATTGCTGATAGATCTCAGAGAGCTTGGGTTCAAAGGTGTCCCGCATGATGCCCAGGGACAGGGAACCCCGGTAGCCTTCCTGTGCCAGGCGGGCGGCCACCACGCTGCCCCGGTACTCATCCAGGATCTTGGGGCACTCCTTGAAAAAGGCGCTGCCCGCCGGAGTCAAAGCTACGCTGCGGGAGTTGCGGTAAAAAAGCTGAACATCCAGCTCCTTCTCCAGAGCGGAGATCAGGCGGCTCAGAGCGGGCTGGGCCATGAACAGGTCATCCGCCGCCTGGGTGAAGTTCAGGCGCTGGGCCAACACCATAAAGCATTCCAACTGATTCAGCGTCACCGTAGATCCCTCCGTTTTTCAGCTGGTATAAGTATATCAAAAACAGATAGGCTTGTCACCGGTGATTTATGTAATTTACGCATAGCAGCTATACACTGTGTAACGGCAAATTCGTGATTACCAACAGGGAAGTTAGGGTGCTTTTACAGAATTTGTCCAATTTAACGGCCTAAATTTTCCAGTATACGGTAAAAAGAACGGCGGAATGGGTTACCTAGGCTAAAACTGTATGCCAGCCATTCACATACGGTATTTTACAGTTTGGATGAGAACAGGTAAGATGCATACGAAAACAAGGTGATCCCTTTCCGGGCCCGACCAGAAAAAAAGGAGGAGCTGAGATGTCCGTTGAATACCGCCCCATGCGCAGTGTGATCTATGTAGACTGCGTCCGGGAAGAGTACCGGCACCGGCTGCAGCACTGGCTGTATAACGTCCATGTGCCGGACAGCATTGGAAAATTCACCCCCTACTGCACCAAGTACGCCTTTTACAATGCTCTGCCCACCCCGCCGGAGGGCGAGCGCTTCGGCACCCGACGCATGCAGATGACTGAGCACTACTGGATGGTCAATGAGATGACCCCGGAGATGAGCGTCAACGCCTTTACCGAGCGGATGCCGGTGGAGGTGCTGCGCTGGCAGGGCATGATCCCCGACGACGGTGCTGATCTGTCCCACGCGGCCAACATGGACGGCGATTCCCATCGTTCTTCCGGCGGCGACAACGGCTGCCCGCCCTTCGTTTTTGCCCATGTACCCATGAACTGGGAGGAGGACTACAAGGGTAAGGGCCGCACCATTGACGACGGCCCCAACTACCGCTGGCAGTTCGTGCTGCGGTGGCCCTGCGAAAAGACCGGCGAGAAGTGGTTCCAGGAGGTCTTTGTTCCCTACTTCCAGAACCGGCCCGAGGCCAACCGCTTCCTGTCCAGCAAGATCTACCACGATGTGGTGGGCTGCCAGTTCCACCGGCTGGTGGAGCTGTGGTTCGACGGTCCCGAGGAGTGGTACAAGGCCGCTGTGGAGGGCACCCGGGATATGGAGAAGCCTGAGTGGGCTCAGCAGGATCAGTTCCCCTTCCTCCGCTCCAATTACAACATCGTGGGTATGTTCCTGTCCGATATGGTCTCCAGTGATAACTTGACCCAGTACCGTGGCTACATCACCATGCGCTAAAACCAATTATATTTAGAAAGGTTGGATCATACATGAAAGTTTTAGGTCTGTCTGCCGGTACCCTCAACGGCGCCAACGACTCCCTGTGCAAGGAGGCCCTGATGGCCGCTCAGGAGATGGGCGCTGAGATCGAGTTTGTCAACGTTCACCAGCTGAACATCAAGCACTGCACCGGCTGCAAGGCCTGCGTGGGCAGCCTGTTCTCCGGCCGCGGCAACGGCTGCGTCATCAAGGACGACCTGCAGTGGCTGATCGACAAGATGTTTGAGGCCGACGGCATCATCTGGGCCGCCCCCATCTTCGAGAAGTGCGCCCCCGGCATCTTCCACACCATCATGGACCGCTTTGGCCCCCGTATGGACCGCGGCAACCTGATGATCGCCACCAAGATCGCCGAGGAGAAGGGCGGCAAGCCCATCGATCCCAAGTACCTGAAGGAGAAGGTGGTCACCTTCCTGGGCATCGGCGGCTCCGACTGGGCTACCCGCATCCAGTGCGACTTTGCCACCCACGCCCTGACCTGCAAGTGGACCATCATTGACAACCAGTGCTTCCCCTGGTCCCTGAGCATCCTGATGAACGACGACGCCATCGCCAAGGCTCACCAGATGGGCCTGGACCTGGCCGCCGCCGCCAAGAAGATCGAGGACGGCACCTTTGTGCCCGGCCACGGCGTGTTCAACGAGGACTACAAGGGTCCCGCCGGTGTGTGCCCCTACTGCCACAGCAACAACTTCTACCTCCAGGAGGATGGCACCGCCATCTGCTGCCTGTGCGGCACCGAGGGCGTCATGAAGAATGTGGACGGCAAGTACGTCTTTGAGTACGACGCCGAGAAGTGGATGCCCCACGCCCACGACTCCATCTCCGGCAAGTTCATCCACGGCGATGACATCCAGCGCAACGAGGCCGCCTCCCGTGAGATGATGCAGACCGAGGAGGCCAAGGCCCGCAAGGCCAAGTACAAGGACTTCATCCAGTCCTCCAAGCCCTGCTGATTCCGATTATTCCGGCAAGTCCGTTCCCTGTTGCACGGCGGCCAGGCCGCCAAAACCCGGCCTCTCCGGAGGGGGGAGGCCGGGCAAACAAAACAAGACGGAGGGATTCCTTATGTTCCGCAAAGATCAGTTTGGTATCGTGTTCAATACAATCTTTGCCCTTGTGTTTGCCATTGTTCTGCCCATCTATATCGACAGCACCAATATGCTCCGTATGACGGGCTCTATCCAGATGATTCCCCTGCTCCAGACCATCAGCAAGGACTTTATCATCGGCTTCGCCATCTCCTTCACCATCGGCACCTACATTGACCTGAAGGCCATGGGCGACGCCTTTGCCCGTCTGCTGGGCCTGAAGAACGAGAAGAGCCTGCCCTTCCACCTGGTGCGGCTGCTGTGCATCGTGTTCGTCATGGTGTTCATCATGAGCCTGTCCATGATGTTCATCTCCGCTGGCTACACCATGCCTGCCGGCGCCTTCTTCATGGCCTATCTGATGAGCTTCCCCCTGACCTTTGTGGTGGCCTACATCGTGGCCTTCATTACCTTCGGCTTTGGCCTGCCCCTGACCATGGCGCTGTGCACTAAGCCCCCCAAGATGATGCCTCATCCCTAATGAACCAAGATTCAGGGCGCACCTTACGGGGTGCGCCCGGATCTGTTTCCGAACAGAAAAGGAGGTTTCTTATGTCTGTTCCTTTTTATGCCAAGAGCCCTGAGAACCAGGGCTACATCAAGAACATGGAGGTCGTGGGCTTTTCCGACCTGAACGGCATCAACGCCTTCCAGATGGCCCTTTATAAGACCGACGACGGCAAGTACTACATGTACTGCGGCTCCTTCAAGGGCAACGGCGTCAACATCGTGGACGTGACCGATCCCGCCAACCCTGTGGTGGCCGGCATCGTCTACGTCAGCGATCCCAACGTCTACTTCGCCCAGTCCACCCCCAAGGTCCAGGTGGCCGACGGCCTGCTCATCGTGGCCCTGGGCGGCGGCGTGCCCTTCCTCCACGGCATCAAGCCCGGCGATCCCGCCCTGGGCGGCCTGCAGATCTATGATCTGAAGAAGGACCCCCTCCATCCCGAGCTGTTGTCCCACTGGGACACCGGCGTGCCCAACGGCATGGGCGTTCATCGCTTTGCCTACAACGGCGGCAAGTATGTGTACATGCCCGCCGAGTGCCCGGGCTTTGTGGGCTTCATCGTCCGCATTCTGGACATCTCCGACCCCCGCAATCCCGTGGAGGCCGGCCGCTGGTGGCTGCCCAAGCAGTTCAAGGACGGCATGGTGGAAGGCACCTACGCCGTGGGCCATGACGCCGAGAAGTTCTGGGGCATGTGCCACGCCTGCAACATCTGCCCCGATCACCCCGACCAGCTGTACATGGGCTACTTCGGCGGCGGCGGTATCATCCTGAACATCTCCGACCCCACCCGGCCCAAGCTGATCTCCCAGCTGATGGTGCAGCCCCCCTTCGCCGGCAAGTTCGACGGCGCCCAGTGCCACACCTACATGCGCCTCACCGGCCGGAACTTCGCTGTGCTCACCAACGAGGGCGAGCGCTTCCCCTTCTTCACCAAGGACAAGATCCTCAACGGCGTCCACAAGGGTGCCCAGCCCATGAACAACCTGCACATGATCGACGTGTCCGATCCTGCCGATCCCACCCTGGTGGCCGAGTTCCCCTACCCCGAGGTGCCTGAGAACTTCCCCTACCCCAACTTCAATGACTGCGGCATTGGAGCTCCCGGCCCCTTCGGCCCCCACAACATCCACGAGCCCATGGGTAAGAGCTGGCTCCAGGACGACCCCAACAAGGTGTACTGCTGCTACTTCCACGCCGGCATGCGGGTGTTTGACGTGTCTGATCCCTACTACATTAAGGAGCTGGCCTACTTCATTCCCCCCAACCCGGAGAAGCTGCTCTTTGACGTGCCGGTGCCCGGCCCCATGATCGCTACCACCGAGGACTGCGTGGTGGACGACCGCGGCTATATCTACATGGATACCTGGCACGACGGTATGTACATCCTGCGCCTGAAGGACGGCATCTGAGCCGCTCCTGAGATACCTGCAAAAAGGCCCGGCCTTCCGTTAAGGAAGGCCGGGCCTCTTTTTGCTGCCTTTTATCCCTTGCGCCGGGCGGGCAGCGTGCGGATCTGGGTCAGATCATAGGTGCGCAGGAAGGGGTCTACCGTGCCGCCGGAGCGCAGGCAGTGCAGCAGGATCTCGCCGCAGGCCCGGCTGTCGCTGCCTGCCCGGTGGTGGTCCAGCTCCAGACCCAGGTACTGACACAGCGTATTCAGCCGGTGATTGGGCAGCTGGGGCAGCAGGCGGCGGCTCATCTGGCAGGTGCAGGCGTAGGGGACGGTGGGACGCCAGGAGATACCGTAGTCCCGGAGGCATTTGGCCAGGACGGACATATCAAAGGGGGCGTTGTGGGCAATGAGCAGGCCGCTGCTCATCAGCGGCTCGATCTCCCGCCACAGGGAGGGGAAGGGGGGCTTGTGGGCGGTCATCTCCGGGGTGATGCCGGTCAGAGCGATGTTGAAGGAGTCAAATCCGCATTCCGGATTGACCAGTGTCTCATATTCGGCAACCACCGCGCCATGGTCCACCACAGTGATACCGATAGCGCTCATGCGGTCGTTGGCGTAGTTGGGAGTTTCCACGTCAAAGGCGATGTATCGATGGTTCATGGGTGCTTACCTTCTTCCGGACAGAGTGTTTTCTCCAACAGGCGGAGGAAGGTGCGCAGCGCCGGGCTGCGGTTGCCGCTGCTGCACGCCGCGCCGAAGGAGAGCGCGGGAAATTCCGGCAGGGGGAGATAGCATAGTCCGGGCTGGTGCAGCTGGGGGAAGTCGGCAATCACCGCAAAGGCGTATCCTGTGTCCACCATGGCAAAGAGTGCTTCCTGAGTCTCACAGAAAATCACATGGTCCGGGCCGCCGGCTGTGACCAGCTGCCCCTGGATGGCAAAGAGAGAGTTGGTGCAGGCGGGAGGACGGCAGGCGGCGATGCGTCCGGCGCCCTTGAGGGTCTCCAGCGTCACCTGTTCTTTGTGGGCCAGCGGATGGTCCGCCCGACAGACACAGACCACGGGACAGCGCACCAGTTCCCGGTATACACTGTTCTTGGGGGTGTTCTCCTGGAAGGTGAACATCATCTGGATCTCCCCCTCAGCCAGAAGATTGTCCAGCCCGCTGAAGGGAAAGAACCGCAGCAGGGGCATGATGTGAGGAGCCTCCTGCCGGAGACGGTCCAGAGCGGGGCGGATGAGGGAGAGGTCGGAGGCGCTGCGATAGCCGATCTCCAGCCGGGCGGCCTGGCCTGTATGGGACTGCTTGACCCGGGCCTTGGAGATACCGGTCAGCTTGAGGATTTCCCCGGCATATTGCAGAAACATATGCCCCTCCTGGGTCAGCCGCACCGTTTTGCTGGTACGGCTGAACAGTTGGACCCCCAGCTCGTCCTCCAGGGTGCGGATCTGATGGCTGACGGCGGGCTGGGTAATTCGCAGCTGCTCCGCAGCCCGGGAAAAATTCAGGCAATCGGCTACCGCCAGAAAACACTCCAGTTGTGTGGTATTCAACCAACTTCCCTCCCAACGAATGGAGCCTTTTTGTACAATGCAGAAAAACGATAAAAGTTCTTTATAGATCATAACAGATTTGAATTTCACATGCAAGAGATGCTGTGCTATAAATAGTAAGGTACCTAACAATTCACCCCGGATCAATCCAAAGGAGGGAGCCAACTATGACAGTGGATCGGAGCCGATTGGCCCGGGATAGCCGGCAGATCAGCATTCAGATGGAGCAGATGGCCAACCGGTGTCTGGACCAGGCCGGGATGACCGGCGTACAGGCTCAGATGCTGCTCTACCTGCTCCGGCACGGGGATGGAGGCATTTCGGTGACCGAACTGCATCAGGCCAGCGGCTATTCCAAGGCCACCATCTCCAATCTGGTGAAGCGGCTGCGAGAGAAGGGGTACATACGGATGGAGCCCTGTCTGGAAGACGACCGCCGCCGGCTGCTCTTCAGTACGGAGAAGGGCCGCCGTGTACAGAATCTTTTGGCCAGCTCGGTCCGGGATGTGGAGGACCAGCTCTATCAGGGCTTCTCTCCGGAGGAACTGTCCACTCTGGACTGTCTGCAAAAGCGCATGCTGCACAATCTGCGGACGTTCCAGACACATAGCAAAAGGGAGGCATCGGCAACGTGAAACAAGTATTGCACCAACTGGGGAGGTATCGCAAGGATACCTTCCTGTGTATCGCCATGGCGGCGCTGGAGGTTTTGATGGAGATCCTCCTGCCCGTCATCACCGCCATTATCATTGACCAGGGCCTGGAGGCCGCCAATCTGTCGGTAGTGTACCGCTACGGCGCCGTTATGGTGGTCCTGGCCCTGTTCAGTCTGACCTTTGGCGCACTGGCAGGCAAATTTGCCGCCAGCGCATCTTCAGGCCTGTCAGCCAACCTGCGGGAGGCCATCTATGCCAAGATCCAGACCTTCTCCTTTTCCAACACCGACAAATTCAGCGTGCCCGGCCTGGTGACCCGCATGACTACCGACATCACCAATGTGCAGAACGCTTTCATGATGGTGATCCGTATCGCGGTACGGGCCCCTCTGATGCTCATTTTCAGCTACGTGATGTGCCTGCTCATCAGCCCGCCCATGAGTCTGATGTTCCTGGTGGCGGTGGTTTTCCTGGTGGTGGTGCTGGGGGCCATTATGGTGGTCACGTTGAAGATCTTCAACCGGGTGTTTCAGAAATACGACGACCTGAATGCCAGTGTCCAGGAGAATGTGTCCGCCATCCGGGTGGTCAAGGCCTTTGTCCGGGAAGAGTACGAGAATCAGAAGTTCTCCAAGGCCTCGGCCAAGCTGTATCAGCTGTTCGTCAAGGCGGAGGGCCTGCTGGCCTTCAACAGTCCTGCCATGATGCTGGCGGTCTACTTCTGCATTATCTCCGCCTCCTGGCTGGGGGCCCAGTTCATCGTAAGCGGCACCATGACCACCGGCGACCTGACCAGTTTGTTCAGCTACATCATGTCCCTGCTTATGAGCCTGATGATGCTCTCCGTGGTGGTGGTCATGATCTCCATGTCCATGGCCAGCATCCGCCGGATCAGCCAGGTGCTCACTGAGACCCCCGACCTGAAGGAGCCGGAAAAGCCGGTGCTGGAGGTAGCCGACGGTTCCATCGACTTCGATCACGTCAGCTTCTCCTACAAGCAGGGCAGCGGGAAGAACGCCCTGTCCGACATCGACCTGCACATCAAATCCGGCGAGACCATCGGCGTCATCGGCGGTACCGGCTCGGGCAAGAGCAGCCTGGTCAACCTGATCTGCCGCCTGTACGACGTCAGCGAGGGAGCCGTCAGGGTGGGCGGACTGGATGTGCGGCAGTACGACATGGAGGCCCTGCGCAATCAGGTTTCAGTGGTGCTCCAGAAGAACACGTTGTTCTCAGGTACCATCCTGGACAACCTGCGCTGGGGCAATCCGGAGGCCACGGAAGAGGAGTGCGTCCAGGCCTGCCGGGCCGCCTGCGCCGATGAGTTTATCGACCGGTTCCCCGACGGCTATCAGACCCGCATCGAGCGGGGAGGCGCCAATGTGTCCGGTGGCCAGAAGCAGCGGCTGTGCATTGCCCGGGCGCTGCTGAAAAAGCCCAAGGTCCTCATTCTGGACGACTCCACCAGCGCGGTGGATACCACCACCGACGCCAGGATCCGGGCCGCCTTTGCCGAGAACATTCCCGGCACCACCAAGATCATCATTGCCCAGCGTGTGTCCAGTGTGGAGCATGCCGACCGGATCCTGGTGCTGGACGAGGGCCGTGTCAACGGCTTTGATATCCATGAACATCTGCTGGAGAATAACGCCATCTACCGGGAGATCTACGAATCTCAGATCAAGGGCGGCGGCGACTTCGACCAGCCTGCGTAAGAAGAAGGAGGACTCGTTTATGACCCAAACCCAACAAAAGCCCCGGTCTGCCGGGGTACTCAACCGGGTGCTCCGCTATATGCTCCGCTTTTACGGACCGGTTTTTCTGGCGGTCATCCTATGCATCCTGGTGTCCGCCGTGGCCACCGTGGTGGCGGCCACTTTTCCCCAGACCCTGGTGGATGACTACATCGTGCCCATGCTGAGCAGCGGTTCCCGGGACTTCAGCGGCCTGGCGGCCGATATCGTGAAGCTGGCCTTCGTTATGCTGGCCGGTGTGGTGGCGGGCTTTGGCTACAACCGCATTATGGTCAATATCAGCCAGGGCACCATGCGACACCTGCGGGACGATCTGTTCCGCAGTATGGAGGCCCTGCCCATCCAGTACTTTGACACCCACGCCCACGGCGATATCATGTCGGTCTACACCAACGACGCGGACACCCTGCGGCAGCTGATCAGCCAGAGCATTCCCCAGGTCATCAACTCCGGCATCACCATGGTGGCTACTCTGGTGACCATGCTGCTGCTCAACCCCTTCCTGACCATCATTTCGGTGGCCACTGCCATCGTGATGCTGCTGGTCACCTCACGTTTTTCCCGGCTTTCCGGTAAATATTACGTCAGACAGCAGCGGGATCTGGGTATTGTGGACGGCTTCATTGAGGAGATGCTGGACGGACAGAAGGTAGTCAAGGTATTCTGCCATGAACAGGCCGCCATGGATGATTTCCACAAGGTGAACGAGGCGCTGCGGGAGAGCGCCAATAAGGCCAACCGCTATGCCAACCTGCTCATGCCCATCAACGCCAATATCGGCTGGCTCAGCTATGCCCTGGTAGCCATTGTAGGCGCCCTGCTGGCCATCAACGGCCTGGCCGGTGTGACCCTGGGTACGGTGGTCACCTTTGTGGGCCTGAACAAGAGCTTTACCCAGCCCATTACCCAGGTCAGCCAGCAGGTCAACTTCGTGGTCACCGCCGCCGCCGGCGCCCAGCGTGTCTTTGAACTGATGGACCAGAAGCCGGAGGAGGACGAGGGCTATGTGGAGCTGGTCAACGCCAAAGAGGGGGCGGACGGTCAACTCAGCGAGACCACGGAGCGTACCAATGTTTGGGCCTGGCGGCATCCCCATAAGGCGGACGGCACCGTTACCTATACCAGGCTGGAGGGAAGTGTGGTCTTTGACGATGTGGACTTCGGGTACACGCCGGACAAGATCGTGCTCCACAACATCAGCCTGTGGGCTGAGCCGGGGCAGAAGATCGCCTTCGTGGGGGCCACCGGCGCCGGCAAGACCACCATCACCAATCTGATCAACCGCTTCTATGACATCGCCGATGGCAAGATCCGCTATGATGGCATCAACATCAATAAGATCAAGAAGGCGGACCTGCGCCGCTCCCTGGGCATCGTGCTTCAGGATACCCACCTGTTTACCGGCACAGTGATGGACAACATCCGCTACGGAAATCTGGAGGCCACAGATGAGGAGTGTATCGCGGCGGCCCAGCTGGCCAATGCCGACGGCTTTATCCGCCGGCTGCCCGACGGGTATGACACCATGCTCACCGGAGACGGCGCCAACCTCTCCCAGGGCCAGCGGCAGCTGCTGGCCATTGCCCGGGCGGCGGTGGCCGACCCGCCGGTGCTCATTCTGGACGAGGCGACCTCCTCTATCGATACCCGCACCGAGAAGCTAGTGCAGGACGGCATGGACGCCCTTATGTGCGGGCGCACCACCTTTGTCATTGCCCACCGGCTGTCCACGGTGCGCAACTCCGACTGTATCATGGTCATGGATCAGGGCCGCATCATCGAGCGGGGAACCCACGACCAGCTGATGGAGAAGAAAGGCAAATATTATCAGCTGTACACCGGAAACCTGGCTGAACAGGCGGGTTGATTGGAATTGAAAGCATAAGGGGCTGGTACTGCGCCGCAGTACCAGCCCCTTGTCTGATTTCATTTTATGCTGCGCCGGATCTGCGCCAGCAGAAGTACCAGACTGACGCCCAGCAAAATGTGTCCGATCCCGGCCATGCCGGAGATGGCGGCGCTCATGCCGGTGGACAGCGGGGTGCCCAGGACCTGGACTACACCCCGTACCACCAGCATCACGGCAGTCAGGTTCAGCCCCACATGATAGAGGACCAGCACCCGGCCGGTTTTGGGACCGGTAAAGAAAAAGTTCTTTTCCAGCAAAAGCAGCAGCAGGAAAAACACCATCCCCAGCAGAAAGTAGTGGGCGTGTACCACGGAGAGGGTGGTTTTGGCGGTAAAGCCGCTGAATTTGGTGAACTCCCGGTAAAATACGCCGCCTGCCATGGCCAGGATAGCGTACAGCAGCGCGGTATTGATGTAACGCTTCATATAGTTTCCTCCTTTACTTGCACTCCTGTTTCATGGCGAAATAGCCAATGAGCACCGTCCACACATAGGCGCAGGTTTTGGGGATCATCAGCATTCCGATCATGGGAATGGTATCTGCCCACAATACCACCGGGATATAAAAGCCGAAGCTCAGCACGATGGTCAGCCACATCCAGCGAAAAGCCTTATCCCCCTGGGCTCTGGCGCTGCGGTAAAAGAGCACGATGACCAGCAGGCCCATCAGGGCAAAGGGAATGTTGCGCCAGATGCCCCAGGAGAGGGGGGCGTCGGTGCTGAACCACTGGTTCTGCGGTATCATGCACAGAATGATCCGCAGACCGGCCAGGACATACACTGCGGCGGTGAGGCCGCTCTGCCCCTTGATGTGGTACCGCTGCCGCCACACATAGTAGAGCAGTACATAAAAAATGGTCATGGTGACGGAAGTGATCCATTTTCCCAGCCCCAGGGGGACAGCATAATGTTCAAGCCCTGTGGTACACAGGGCACAGGCCCGGGGGATCAGATGGAAGGCGTCGCCCGCGCCCAGTACCACCGCCATAAAGCCGAACAGACGAAATTGTTCCTTTCCCTTGCTGCCACGGATCATCAGAATCCCGATGGTTATGACCGAGATCAGATAGACCGCGTCAAACAGGGTTTCCATGATTGCCTGCATGATCTATTCTCCTTTTTACTGCGATTTATTTTGGCTGCCAAGGACCGCCTTGGCGGAGTTTCTGCCGAACAGCAGTCCGGCCAGCAGAAGGGCGGCCCCCAGACCGGTATAGAAGACGGCAATAAACCGCTCCGGCGCAAGCCCGCTGACCCGCAGACCAATGCCGCCGGTCATCATCACTGCCATGATGGCAAAGGCTTTCCCGTCAAAAAACTTCAGGAAGAAGTGCCGCTCCTCCGGATAGCCCTGGATCCTGGCAGTGTGCTTTTTCACCAGCTTTCCAAAAATAAAATACTGGAACACGGCAAAGACCAGTACAGACAGCAGAGCATTCAGCACCGTCAGATAGGCCGGATAGGCCATCAGACCAATGCGGAGGATGTTGAATCCTGCCGCGCTCCATACCAGACAGGCCAGGAGCAGCAGGGTGTTTCGTTTTACGTGCATCATCTTCCTCCTTTTGAATGAACGATGTTCAATTTCACGGATATAAAATTCCCACAGGTTTGTGGGAATTTTAATAGAGGGTCCTGCGGACGATCTCCAGCACAGCCCCGGGATCATAATCCTGCCGCATCAAGGCGGACAGCATCAGGGAGAAGAGAAGGTCGGCAAATTTTTCCGCTGTAAATTCCCTGGTAAAGGCGTCCGGCCGTACGTTTGCATCCCGCCGCAGAACAGAACACAGACCCTCCAAAATGTGCTGCCAGGTCTGCTGCATCTTCTGCCGCCCGTCCGACTTGTCTTCCCCCAGAAAGCCCAGGGAATGGAGAGAAAAGAAGCCGGGGTACTGTTTGCAGCCGTATTCCATCCGCCCGTACAGCCAGGTGATGCAGGCCAGGGTATCCTGAAATACAGCCCCATTCTCCGGTCGGTGGAAGATCTCGCACCAGACGCTTTCCACCACTGCTCCCATGAGGGCGGCCTTGGAATCAAAATAGTTGTAGATGGAGCCGACGGATACCCCGCAGGCAGACGCTACCGAGCGGATATTGACGGCCGACCAGCCTTCCTTCTGGATCAGCGTCCGGCTGGCTTTCAGGATATCCTCTTTTGACGTGACAACGGTATTCATGGGATCACCTCAATATGAACAATGTTCATTATAGGGATTTGTGCTCACTTGTCAAGTGTTTTATCCGTGCTCTGCCGGCTGATTGCCAGATGAGGCTGCTCGTGCTATGATAAGACCATGAGCTGGCGTTGAATACATCCTGATTGATGGAAGCTACCATGTGGAATTCGACGGAACTCAAGGAGGTGGCCTGATGCCCCGCGCTGATGTAACACAGATGCCCCTTGCAAAACTGTATCCTCTGCTGGTGAACAAAGCGGAAAAGAAGGGACGTACCCGGGAGGAAGTGGACCAGGTGACTGCCTGGCTCACCGGATACACGCCGGAGGAGATCGCCCGGTTGGAGCAGTCCCATACCAGCTACGGCGACTTTTTCCGCAATGCCCCCGCCATGAACCCCAAGCGCACGCTGATTACCGGCAAGGTATGCGGTATCCGGGTGGAGGAGGTGGAAGACCCGCTGATGCGGGAGATCCGCTACCTGGACAAGCTGGTGGATGAGCTGGCCAAGGGAAAAACGCTGGATCAGATTTTGAGAAAATGATCTGTCTGGTCATAAGTACTGCCTGAAGTAAACGGCCCGGAGTTTCAGAATAGAAACTCCGGGCTTTCTGCCTTTAGAGCTGTCTCAGCTTGACGGGCCGATGTTGCCCCCGGGACGCTGAGAAGGGACAGCGCTTACCGATGCACTGATTGTTTTTGCCGCTGTAGGAACAGACGGGGACGGTCCGGGTCATCTCCACACCCAGATGCTCCCGGACAAAGTCCACGGCGGCCAGGATCGCCAGGAAGGAATCCCGCTTGCAGCACCGTGGACCGCCCGCCTTGCCGATCCGGTCCAACGCTTGGGCGGTCAGCTGGTTGCTCAGCCCCCAGGGTTCTTTGGACAGGGGAGTGGACTGGGTGGCGATGGCCAGGAACTGCCCGGCGCTGATTCCTGCCCCGCAGGCTCCCCAGAAACCGCAGGCCCCGCCGGGGATGGCTTTGCCTCGGCTGTAGATTTCCCGGAGGGCCTTCTCCAGATCCAGGGTACCTCCGGCGTTTTTGTAGGCAGTCAGCAGGGCCGCCCCCACCATCACATGGTGCTCCGGGCCGTGCATGTGACAGAAGGGTAAATCCATCATCCGCCGGACAATGGCCACAGGGTCGGTGGAGGTTTCGGAGAGACACAGGCCGAAGATACTGTCCATGCCCTGGGTGTGACATTCGCTGCATACGTAGTGACCCTTTACACAGCGTGTCTTGCTGGGTTCTTTTTTATGACAGACGGCGCACTCCAATACCTGATCCTGGGTCAGGTATTCCAGAGGGGCCTTGCAGATCAGACATTCTTCCATTTGGCGTTATCCTCCTATCTCTGCTGCAAACCGTTCCAGTCCCGTTCCAAGCCCCTCAGAGCCAACACATCGGCTGGGGCGGGTGTTTACGGCGTGGTCCAGCAGAGGCTGGGCCTGGCGGTCGGTGTCCAGGCACAGGTCCAGCACCAGCACATCCTCCCAGGCCCGGTTTAAAAAGGCCACCTCCCGGCGGCCGTGGGTGCGGGTGATCGCGGTGTCGCCTGCCTGCCGCAGGTAGTTCTCCAACAGCGTCGGCTTGAATCCGGCGGCGGTGAGGCTTTCCCTAAGCCCCTGCTGAAACAGGCCGGGAATGTCAGACCACTGAAAGGGCGACACATCCCAGCGGACAAAGGTGTAGCGGCTGTGGCAGTGGACGGCCAGCAGGGACTTGCGCCCCCGCAGGTCAATGACATGGAGATCCCAACAAAAGCGCCGGTCCGGCTGAGTGCCATAGTTTGGCGTTTGGATCTTCAGAAATCGCTGGAGGGGAAAGGTGAGACCCAGTTCCATCAGTTCACCTCGTGAGGAATGGTGATCTTCTCCACCTGGATGTTCCCATCGGTCAGCTCCGCCATCATCATGGTGATCTCCTGGTGGAACCGCCGGGGTCCGCAGGAGCCGGGGTTGAGCCACAGAATACCGTCCATCTCCTCCTGCACATATTTGTGGGAGTGGCCGAACACCACCACATCCACACCGGTGAGATCCGCCGGGACCTCCTTTTTGTTGTGGACCATATAAAAAGTCACACCGTCCAGGGTGACGGTGAGATGGTGAGGAATGGCTTCCGCCCACTCCTTGTCGTTGTTGCCCCGGACGATGTAGAGGGGAGCATATCCCCGCAGCTGGTCCACGATGTTCTGCTTGTTGATGTCACCGCCGTGAAGAATGGCGTCGGCGGTATTCAGATGCTCCGCCACCTGGGGCCGCAGCAGACCGTGGGTGTCGGAGAGAATGGCCAGTTTCATATATTTCCCCCTATCATGGCTCAATATGGCGAATCTGCCCCAGATCACCGCTGCAAAGAGCTTCTAGATTCCGGAAGATTTTCTCCGGGTCCCAGTCCCACCATCGCAGCTCCAGAAGGTAGTCCGTCAGTGCCTGATCAAAACGGGGGCGGATGACCCGGCATGGGTTCCCTGCCGCGACGGTATAGGGAGGGATATCACTGGCTACTATGGAGCCAGTTCCAATGATGGCACCGTCGCCAATGTGGACGCCGGGCAGGATAGTTACGTTCTGCCCGATCCACACATCGTTACCAACCACTGTATCACCCTTTAAGGGCAGGTCGTCCAGCGTAGGCGTGCACTTTTCCCAACCATGAGCGAAGATGTTGAAAGGATAAGTGGTGACCGAGACCATGCGGTGGTTGGCTCCGTTCATTACGAATTCCACGCCTCTGCCGATGGCACAGAACTTTCCGATGATCAGCCTGTCCCCAATGAAGTCGTAGTGGTGGGTCACATGGGCCTCGAAGTCCTCACCACCGGTGGAAGCGTCGTCATAGTAGGTATAGTCCCCCACTTGGATATTGGACCGTGTAATGATGTTCTTGATATAGCAGACACTGGGGATAGTTTTGTTGGGATGGACAGCATTCGGGTCCGGTCCAAACATAGTGTAACCTCCTTATCTGGGGATGTCCTGTTCTTGAAGAGTTCGGTAGAATTTTCGGGCTTCCTCCAGATCCTGCTGATCCGGGTGGCCCTTGGCGATACCGCCTACCAGCTTAAAGGGACCGAAGGTATCGTAGCCCTTGCAGCCAAATTCGCCAAGTACCGGACAGTCCTTTTTCTGCGCGATCTCTGCAATGGCCGTTGTACCGTTACCCTTGCTTCCGCCATAGGTACAGACGAAGAACACCGGCTTGCCCTGGGGCAGATATTGCCGGGCAAACTGAAGGACACTGGTTTGAAATTTCCCATAATAGATGCCGGAGGCGAAGCCGACGCAGTCATACCCCTCCAACCGGACAGCCTGGCGGGCGGTCACGTCGATGAGGTCCACATCCCCCTCCTGGGCCATGGCCTCCAGGACCTTCCGGGTATTCCCGTGGTGACGGGAGTAATAGCAAACAGCGGTTTTCATCAGTTGCCTCCTTCTCAATCTGCCTCTTCGTCCAGGGCCTCCACCAGAAAGCTGACCGGACGGAAGCCGTCATTGCAGGAGAGCATGGCGGACTTGGGATTCTTCATCCAGCCGTCGTAAAAATTCTCTCCCCCGTGGCTCAGGGCCAGCACGAAGGGGGAGAGGGTGTCCCAGGCGCTCTGGCAAAAGCCCTCCGGCTTGGCCCAGCCGTTGGCGATGAAGACCTGCCCCACCTCCATATCGCAGGCGTGGGAGATGGGGTTCTCGTACCGGGCCATCAGGTCCTCATACCGGGTCATGCGCATGACGGTGATCTTACACTTTTTCATATGACGATCCCCTCACAGTGGTCGATCTCATGCTGGATGATCTGAGCTGTCCAGCCGGTGAAGGTCTTCAGCCGCTCCTGGAATCTCTCGTTCTGCCAGCGCACCTTGATGGACTTCCACCGCTTGGCGGGGCGGGTACCGGTGAGGGAGAGACAGCCCTCCTCCGTATCATAGGGCCCGGACTTTTTGACGATCTCCGGGTTGAACATGGTCATATAGCTGCCCTCATTGTCAAAGGCAATGATGCGCTTGTTCACGCCGATCATGTTGGCCGCCATGCCCACGCAGCCGTCCTTATGATGCTCCAGAGTCTCCAGCAGGTCGGCAGCGGCCTGGATATCGTCCGGCGTGGCGGGCTCTGCCTTTTGGGACAGGAATGCTTCGTCTTTACAGATATCTCGGATCATAGTGCTCTCTCCTTGCGCTCCGGGGAACTTTGCTGTGCCCAATGGCCATGATGAGTGCTTCTTCTCTCAGTCTGTTACAGGCATTATAGCACAGCAAGGGAGCAAATGCCATGAAAGACTCTGTGTGCTGCACAAGGGGTGCATAACAAAATGGTGACCTGGATGGAATCCAGGTCACCATTTTGTTATGCGAATGCAGGCAGGGATATCTGCCGGCAATCGAATTTGGTACGGGTTAGTCGGGTATGCCCTTTTAGTGTGTGGTTATAATCCCTTTCCGCCGTCGGCACGGACAATGGCGCCATTGAGGTATGTCGCTTTCTCTGATGCCAGATAGCAGACAACATCCGCAATCTCCTGAGGCTCGGCGGGGCGGGCCATAGGGCCTAAAATGGTCGGATCAATAGTCTCCAGAATATCGGCAATCATTTTGGTATTGATTGCGCCAGGACAGACTGCACACACACGGATTCCCATTGGACCATATTCGGTTGCTGCGTTTTTAGTCAACCCGATCATAGCGTGCTTGCTGGTACTGTAAGATCCCAGGGCCGGCTCGCTGAACAGACCGTCTCTGGAAGCCACGTTGACGATGACGCCGCTTTTTTGCGCCGCCATCTGCCGCAGCACATATTTCATACCAAGGAAAGTACCTTTCACATTGATGCGCATAATGTCGTCAAACAGCTCGGTATCAGTGTCCGCTAATAGTACATACGGCTGGAAGCGGGCGGCGCTGTTGACAAAAATATCGATCTTTCCAAATTGCTCAATGGCGGTGTTGACATAACGGATAGTATCCGCTTCTGAACCAATGTCAGCCACGATCGGAATCGCGTTTGTATACTGGCTGGCCAGAGCAGCGGTCTCAGTTGTATTTTGTTCTGAACGGCCAACCACCACCAGATTACAGCCCTCTTTGGCCAGGGTAAGGGCTACAGCCCGGCCTACCCCGGCACCGGCGCCGGTGATGATTGCGGTACGCTTTGTGGTTTCCATAAATCTGACCTCCTGAGTACTACGAAAAGGTGAATGAGTTAAATTTGGCATTTAGGCAGAAAAAGCTTTCTGGATAGGGCTGCATGGCCTTGTAACAAGCGCGAAGCTGAGGATCCATACGCGTTAACATGGTTTCCTTGTCCATGTCTGGAGAACTTCCTTTCCGCACAATGGTCAGATGGTTTCTCCCGCTTTCAGATCCTTGAACAGAAGCGCAAAGATCAGCATAACAACTGCACAGATAATGGGCATCTTAAAGAGCAGCGCCATGGTAGGATCACCGGCCAGCTGCGCACCGTAGATTCCGCTTGCAACGGTATTGCCAAGTACGCCGCCCGCACCCATAAAAGCCATACCGCCAGCCAGCTCTTCCGGCTTGAGCACCTTCATGGGATAGGTATAGGGAACGATCTGCTGTACGCCATTGACCATGCCATAAAACAGGGAAGCCATGGTGACAAGCACCAGACTGGTCATCGGAACTGCGGAACCGGTCATAGCCCAGAAGAATACACCGCCAACCATGGCAGAAAGAGCCCAAAACACGGTCATGCCTTTGTAGCGGCCGGTTTTTGCCGCCAAAGAACCAAATATCACAGAGAGAATGGTGGCAATAATAAGGGCGGGTAATGTGATAAGGCCGGCCACTGTGCTGCTGAATCCAAGAACATAAGGCTGGATACCGGCATAATTTTTAGGACCATAGTAGGAAACCAAGGTGTTCATAACGGTGCAGATGATCGGACCATTGGGAGCGCCGGCCACGATCATAGCCAGCACCATCAGGGGCATGCTTGTGTTTTTGGCGGCAATATCGAAGAGGATGCAGCCCACAGAAGCCACGATTCCGATTATGACCAGGGCGATTTTGGGATTCATGCGATCGGTAAGAGGGCTCAGAATCAGGCTGCCCACCAGCAGCGCGCCGCTCATGATGGAGATGGCGCTGGCTGCGGACATGTCGCTGAAACCGTTCATAATGAGATGGGTCATGCCGAAATACTGCACAGCGCAATAGCCAAATACGGTGCTGCCCCAGGCCACACCGCAAAGCCAGAGCTGGGGACTGCGGACTGCGTCCTTGATTTCCCAGTCGATGGGAGAACGATAGCCTTGATAGCGCTTATGAGCTTTTCCGGATTTTGCGGGGCGAACTTCTTCAGGTCCGCCGTCAATTTCCAACCCGAGCTCGGAGGGGAAATCCCGCATAAAGATCATTTGAGGAATGGCGGTAATAACCATCAGAGCGATTGCCATGATGATAAGCGATGTTTTCCAGGAGAAGGTGAGGAACAGCCAGGTTACGATGGGAGGGAAAACAACGCCGCCCAATGCGCCAAGAGCCTGGACATAACCGCCCTGTTCTCCACGCCGGCGATCCCACCAGTTATTCACGGCGGTGAAGCAGGCCAGCTGGTCGTTAAAGAGCATACTGAAACTGACAGCGATGCCATAGACAAAAATAAATACGACAGGAGAATCCACCCATCCGGTAAGTGCCAGGAAGATAGCCGTGATGGTAGTGGTCCAGAAGATACACCGGCGAGGGCCGATTTTCATGAGCAGTATGCCGACCAGGGGAAGCCCTAATCCCAAAAAGGATTTGATGGTGTAGGTGAGGCTGACCTGGGCGGCATCCCAGCCTTTCACCAGGAGCACCTGGCTGACAATGGTACCGGCGGAGGTGGACAACAGGCCGTTTGAGCCAAAGTAGGTCAGGCCTGCCAATAGAGTGACGATCCATCCATAATAGAGTTTTCGGCGCTGCATATTGAGGTTCCTCTCCTATCAATCTGGCAGGAAGGAGATGCCCTTCCTGCCGCAAGAGCTTAATCCTGCTTGTTAAAGGGGTAATCAGGGAAGGCGGGGTCTACCTTGATACACACTTTGCAGCTATGCTGGGTGTCCATGGATTTGTGTATTGCCTCATCCAACTGCTCCAGAGGATAGACATGGGTGATGAGGTGCTCGGTGTGGAATTTGCCCTCGGACATATAAAGACTGTCATCCGCAATGGGGTCTCTTATAAATATTGGGAGGCCCGCGTCACTACCAGCTACGATCCGAAGACTGGCCGTCAGAAGCAGCGGTCCTTTTTAGGCAAGACGCAGAAAGAAGCTCTACAAAAAAAGCAGGCTGCCTTGGCAGCGCTTAATAACCACGAATACCTGGAGCCCACCAAGCTGACAGTGGAGGAATGGCTGAAAGTTTGGGAGCAGGAATACTTGGTTGGGGTCAAGTCCTCTACTAATCGCAACTACACCCAACACATTCGCAACCATATCATCCCTGCGCTTGGGAACCGGAAAATTCAGCAGCTGAGCGGGCCGGATATCCAGCGGTTTTATAATGAGCTGCTTCGGGAAGGAGGGAAAAAGCGGATTCATGACGACGAGGGCCGTATCTTGAAAAAGGATGGGAAGCCAGTTTATGAATCGGCCCCATTATCGGCTAAGACGGTGAAGAACATTCATGGTGTGCTGCATAAAGCGCTGGAAAAGGCCGTGAAGCTGGGGTACATCCGGACTAATCCAGCAGACAGCTGCGAGTTGAGCCGGGTGGAGAAGAAGGAGATCTGCCCTCTTGACAGCGAGGATATCTGAATACGCCGCCTGAAACGGTGCCCTTAGACCGCACGAATGGTGCGCTCAGACCGCTGAAATGGTGCATGGTCACCGCAGTCATGGTGCATTGACAGGATGGCCACTAAAATGGATTCAGCATCATCAGATGCAAATTCAATTTAGGAGGCCTTACCATGGTCAATCACAAAGAGATCCTCCGGCTCAAAAGCCTGGGGCTCACCCACCGGGAAATTACAGATGCCACCGGTTGTGGTCGCAACACGGTCACACGCACATTAGCCCGGGCGCGGGAACAGAAGCTTAGTTGGCCGCAAGCTCAGTCCATGTCGCAGCAGGAAGTTTCCCAGCGGCTATTTCCAAC
>NZ_NFHG01000014.1 GCF_002159265.1 Flavonifractor sp. An82 | reverse complement strand
TTGGCAGACCGCACTTCTATTATAGCAAAGGGAGTTTTTTTATCATTTTCATCGCCATAGGCTTTTTTGAACCACTCGCCTAGCGAGTGGTTTTCTTTATACAAAAAGGAGCGCGGTCATCTGGCCGCGCTCCTTTTCTCTGCATCACAACTCTTTGGCGTAGAAATAGTGGCCGTAGGCACCGGTCCCCTCCTCCACCGCGCCGAAGCGGCGGTAGCCCAGCTTCTCATAAAAGCCGGGGGCCTGAAAGCCGACGGTATTCAGCTCCAGCCGTTTGGCGCCCTGTTGGGCGGCATTCTCCTCCAGCTGCTCCAGGATACAGGCGCCCAGGCCGGTGCCCCGGTGGTCCTCCGCCACCCACAGCACATCCAGCATGGCAAGCTCCCCCATCCGGAAGGCGTCGCAGCCGCCGATGATCCGCCCGTTTTCATCGGTGACCGCCAGGGACAGGTCCGCCGTATCAGGCACGAACTGCCGGTTGTAGGCCCGCAGACCGGCGTGGATCGCTTCGCTCTCCCGCTCCCCGGCAGGGGTGATCACATACTTTTCCATTTCCGTTACTCCATATCAAAGGGGGGCATGTCTCGGCTCTGAGGGATGGCGTCCCCTTCAAATTCCAGCTCGTCGGGCACCGGCTCCGGCGCGCCGCCGGCCATGTCCTGCTTGAACTGCATCTCCTGCCACTGCTCCTTGGTGATGAGCACCTGGCGGGGCTTGGAACCCTCGAAGGGGCCAACGACACCCTTCTCCTCCATCTGGTCCACCAAACGGGCAGCACGGGAGTAGCCCAACTTCAGCCGCCGCTGGAGCATGGAAACAGAGGCCATACCGGTCTCCACCACCACCTCGATGGCGGAGGGCAGCAGCTCGTCGTAGTCGTCCCCCACATCCTCGGGGGCAGAGCCGCCCACGCCCTTAGAGCCCTTCTCCTTCTCGGCGGCGTGCTTCTCGATGTCGTGCATGATCTCCTGGTCGTACTCGGCCCCGCCGCTGTTCTGCTTGATGAAGCCCACCACGGCGGCCACCTCCTCGTCGGAGATGAGACAGCCCTGGACACGCTGGGGCTTGCCGGAGCCCAGGGGGAAGTACAGCATATCGCCCCGGCCCACCAGCTTCTCCGCGCCGGTGGTGTCCAGAATGATGCGGGACTCCAGAGAGGAGGCCACAGCAAAGGCAATGCGGCTGGGGATGTTGGCCTTCATCAGACCGGTGATCACGTCGGCAGAGGGCCGCTGAGTGGCGATGATCAGGTGCATACCGGCGGCACGACCCATCTGGGCCACCCGGCAGATGGATTCCTCCACCTCCTTGGCGGCCACCAGCATCAGGTCGGCCAGCTCGTCGATAACCACCACGATCTGGGGCATCTTCTCCATGCCGTCGGTTTTGGCGGCGTGGGCGTTGTAGCTGGCCAGATCCCGGACCCCGATCTCGGAGAAGGCCCGGTACCGCTTCATCATTTCCACCACCGCCCACTGCAGGGCGCCCGCCGCCTTCTTGGGGTCGGTGACCACCGGGATGAGCAGATGGGGGATGCCGTTGTAGATGCCCAGCTCCACCATCTTGGGGTCCACCATGATGAGGCGGACCTCCTCCGGGGTGGCCTTGTACAGCAGGGAGATGATGAGGGAGTTGGTACACACCGACTTACCGGAGCCGGTGGTACCGGCAATGAGCAGGTGGGGCAGCTTGGCGATGTTGCCCACGATGTTGTTGCCGCCGATGTCCTTGCCCACGGCGAAGGACACCTTGGAGGGGTTGTCCCGGAATTCCTTGGAATCGATGACGTCATGGATATAGACCGGGGACACCAGGCGGTTGGGTACCTCGATGCCCACCATGGAGATCTTGTTGGGAATGGGGGCAATGCGCACGCCGGTGGCGCCCAGGGCCAGGGCGATATCGTCGGCCAGGTTGGTCAGCTTGTTGAGGCGCACGCCCTGGTCCAGCTCCAGCTCGTACCGGGTCACCGAAGGGCCCCGGGTCACGTTGGAGATGCTGGCATCGATGCCGAAGGAGCGGATGGTGTCGCTGAGGCGGGCCTGATTGGCCCGCAGCTCTCCCGCCACATCGGAGCTGGACACCCCCTCCCCCTCCGTCAGCAGAGAGACGGGGGGGTACTGGTAGGCCATGGGCTCCTCCTCCAGGCTGCGCTCGATGTCCTGGGCCACCTCGGCAGCCGCCTGGGCGGCCTCCTCCCTCTGCCGGGCTTTCGTGGCAGCGGCGGTCGTGGGAGGCACTGCCGGCTCCCGCTCAATTTCGGGCACCGGCTGAGGGGCGGGCTCGGGCTCAGGCTGCGCCTGCTGGACCACAGGCTCCGGCTGGACCGGCTGAGGGGCAGGCTCCACCGGGGCAGCAAAGGGCAGGGCCTCCTCTTCGGGGAGCTCCGCCGCGGCTTCCGTCTCCGTGGTCCCGGTGAGTACCTGATCGGGGGTGGGCACCGAGGGCTTGCGGTTGAAGAAGCGCTCCTTCTTCTCGATGGGCTTGGGCTCCCGCTTTTTGCCTACCAGGGGGCCGTCGTCCACAGGAATGTCGATCTGAGGGGGCTGCTGCTTGGCGGACTCCCGCACCGGCTCCGCCGCTCTCCGGCGGGGACGGGGCTCGGGCAGCTCCTCCTCTTCATACTCCGCCCGGGGACGGCTGCGCAGGCTGTCCACCACCTCGGTGGGAGAGATGCGGAAGGCCACCATCATCAGCACCGCGCCCAGCAGCACAAAGATGATGCCGGCGCCGATCTTGCTGAACACAGCGGTGAGGCCCAGGGCCATGACGCCGCTGACCACACCGCCGCTGGCCATGGTCTCACCCTGGGTCCACAGCAGCTTGGGCAGCTCCATAGTCCAGGTGTACTCCCCTTTGGCCAGAAGCAGATGGAAGAATCCGCCGGCCAGCACCGGCAGCAGCAGGGCGCACCACACCCGCAGCTGCACCGGGCGGCCACGGTGGAAGGCCAGGATGCCGCTGGCCACCAGCAGCATAGGAGGCAGAAGCAGATAACCGTAGCCGATGAGGCCCTTCACCAGGCCACAGAAGAAGTCGATGAAGATGGCCTGGATATGGAAGTAGCCCAGAGCGGCAAAAATGGCCAGCAGCAGGCACACCACCGCCCCCACCTCCCGGCGCACAGGCCGGGGGGCGGGCTTTTTGCTGCGGGTACTGGTGGTGGTAGTGCGTTTGGAAGAGGAGGACCGGCTGGAAGACGCGGTCCGCTTCCCGCCGATACTTTTCTTCTTTGCTGTGGCCATGGTATCAGATCCTTTCGGGGTCGGTTTCCCGCCCTCAGGCGGGGGGCAGCGCAAGGTGCTTTACAGCACCACAGTCTTCACAATGCCGGCGATGAGGCTGCCAAGACCCATCACCCAGCAGTAATAGGCGAACTTGCCGAACTTGCCCTTGTCGGAGAGCAGCTTGACCAGCCGGATGGCGAAGTAGCCCACCACGGCGGCCACTACCACGCCCACCACATACATAGGCACCTCGGTCATATTGACGCCTGCCTGGGCCGCATCCTTCAGCTCCAGGATGTTGGCGCCCACGATGGCGGGCATGGACAGCAGGAAGGAGAAGCGGACCGCAAAGGACCGGTCGAAGCCCCGCATCATGCCCACGGAAATGGTGGTACCGGAGCGGGACAGGCCGGGGATCACCGCCAGGGCCTGGCCGCAGCCCACGATGAGGGCGTCCACCACGGTGGCGTTCTTGGCGGTCTTATGGCCTTTGGCCATGCGGTCGGAGAAATACAGGATACAGCCGGTGAACAGCAGGGCAATGGACACCATGATGGAGCTGGCGAACAGGGCGTTCACCGCGTCCTGCAAAAAGACCATGACGAACAGGGGCAGAGTGCCGATGATGATGAGCATCACCATCCGCCGGGCCGGAGGCGGCGGGGTACCGGTGTCCTTCCCCGCCAGGGCGGCGATGCCCAGGAAAAACTCCCGGATCATCTCCAGCACATCCCGCCAGTAGACGATGAATACCGAGATCAGAGTGCCGAAATGGAGCAGCACCGTAAAGAGCATGTACTTCTCCTCTATGTTCTCCATGCCGAAGAACTGTTGGAACAGGGCCAGGTGGCCGGAGCTGGAGATGGGCAGAAACTCCGCCACACCCTGGATGATTCCCATCAGAATGGCCATCAGATAGCTCAAAGCAAATCCCTCCGTTTGGATTGGTGGGGACCGCCGGAGCCCTGAGGGCAGGACGGACCCGTCTGAAATTGACTGACCGGCCCGGGTTTTCCCCTGCCGGAGCTGTCCCGTGGCGAGACAGTTACATTATATAATACCATAGTTCGCCTCACATTTCCATCCCCTTTTCAAATCCTTCCCCCTCCCTTTCCGACATTTGACAAAGGCTGGTATCCTATGCCATACTAAGCATAACCAGCGGTACCGGAAGCTGTACCCGGCGCCCCGTGGAATATCAGCGGGCCCTTTGGCCCCCAGGATCGGAGATGACATGTATGTATCCCAGCAAAACCCGTTTTTCCATGCGAGTCACAGGACTGGTCCTGCTCCTCGCCCTTCTCCTCAGCTCGGTGGCCGTGGCCGCACCGGAGCCCCAGCGGCCCTCCATTACCGCCGCCAGCGCCATTGTCATGGACTATGACACCGGCGAGGTACTCTACGAAAAGGACGCCGACACCATGCGGATCCCCGCCTCCATGACCAAGGTCATGACCGCTTACATCATCTTTGAGGAACTGGAGGCCGGCCGCCTGACCCTGGACACCATGGTGCCCATCAGCGCCGCCAATGCCCAGAAATCCCGGGACGGCAGAAATTATCCCGCCTCGGTGCCTCTCACCGCTGGGTCCAAGGTTTCGGTGGACACCCTGCTCAAGCTGATCCTGATCCCCTCGGCCAGCGCCAGCTGCATCGTCATGGCCGAGTACATCTCGGGCAGCGAGTCCGCTTTTGTCCAACGGATGAACGAGACCGCCAAGCGGCTGGGTATGACCGCCGCCTATGAAAATTCCCACGGCGCCCACGTCCACTACCTCACCGCCCGCTCCCAGGCCATTCTGGTCCGGGCCTTCATAGACCGTTTCCCCCAGATTCTGAACTACACCTCCCTCACCGGGGTCACCTTCAACGGCAAGTGGTACCCCAACACCAACAAGCTGCTGCCCGGCCTGGACTATGCTTATGAGGGCGCGGACGGTTTCAAGACCGGCACCATCTCCGCCGCCGGCTACTGTCTCAGCGCTACCGCCGTGAAGAATGGCCGCCGCATCATTTCCGTAGTCATGAAGTCCTCCAACGACCGCACCCGCCATACCGACAGCACCGCCCTGCTGGACTACGGCTTTGCCATGCTGGAGTACCAATCCCCCTATGACGACGTTGCCTACCACTGGTGCCGGGAGGATGTGGCCGATCTGAAGGAGCTGGGGGTGGAGCTCCACGCCGAGGGCGACTCCTTCCGTCCCGACGAAGCGGTGACCCGGGCGGAGTTCACCGCCATGCTGTACACCGCCCTGGAGCAGTCCGGGGCCCTGCCTCCGGAGCCCGCTCTGCCGGAGGAGCCCGTTGAAGAGGACGAGACTGCCGAGGCTGAGCCCGTTCAGCCTCTCTTCTACGACACCAATGGCCACTGGGCCCAGGATTACATTGAAAAGGCCACCCGGCTGGACCTGATTACCGGCACCGACGGCTACTTCTATCCCAACCGCCCCATCACCCGGCAGGAGATGATGGTCATTCTGAACCGCTGCCTGGACCTGCCCGATGAGAACGGCCTGGGCTTTGCCGACGACGGTGACATCGCCCTCTGGGCTCTGGAAGCCGCCGCTCGCACCTCCGCCGCCGGTCTGTTCCAGGGGGGCAGCGGCAATGCGCTGCGTCCCCTGTCCACCTCCACCCGGGCCGAAGCCGCCGCCGTGCTCAACCGGGTCACGGCCATGCTGTAAAAAAGGAGTACCATTATGTTGAGACGAGGCGCCGCGCTGCTCTGCGCCCTGGCCTTGCTGGCCGGTCTGGCCGCCTGTGGGGGGCATGATCCCCAGCCGGAGCAGTCCCTCAGCCCCACCCCATCGGCAACCCCCGTTCCCTCTGCAACCCCTGATCCCACGCCCACGCCTACCGCCGAGCCCACACCGGAGCCCACTCCCACCGCCCCCGTCTGGGAGGAGGACCACACCCTGGACCGGAGTACCCCCAAGCTCACCGGCGGACTGGAGCTGCCGGTAACCGGGGCCACCGGCTACGCGGCGGTGTTGACGGGCCTGTGGGAGGCCATTCCCACTCCCACCCCTACACCCACGCCCACGCCAACGCCCACCGTTACCCCTACGCCGGTACCCACCCCCTCCCCTGCCGTGGTCAGCCCCACGCCTGAGGAGACCCCGCCTGTGGTGGAGGAAAGTCCGCCCGCCCAGACTCCTTTGGAGGAGCAGCCCTCCCCCACCCCGGCAGTGGTGGCCCGCACCCTGTCGGCGTCGGCCCAGCCTACCCCGGACCCCTACGCCGGGGCCCTGGCAGTGCTCCCGCCCGGCACCTCCTTTACCATTCTGGCGGAAAAGGGCGGCTGGTGGAAGGTGTCCTCCGGCTACGGCACCGGTTGGGTGGAGCACCGGTTCTGCATGATCAACCTGCCCGACGTGATCCCATCCATCCTGTACGACGCCACCAACGCCTATGATTCCCGGTACACCAGCTCGGGCAAGGACATCCCCGGTATCACCGGCAAGGCCCTCTATCAGGGCAAGGTGTACAATCCCCGCTTTGATGAGGAGCAGTTCCTCATGCCCGCCCTGTATTCCACCGCAAAAAAGCTCTGCGCCGCCCAGCAGAAGGCCCTGGCCCAGGGCAACAGCCTGAAGCTGTACGAGGCCTACCGGCCCTACGCCACCCAGCGGGCGGTGGTCAAGGCCCTCACCGCCCTGGCGGAGCGGGACCCCCAGGTGAAGGCAGGCATCACCACCGAGCCCTGGTCCATGACCTACTTCATCAACACCGGCTACTCCAACCACCAGAAGGGCTTTGCCGTGGATGTGAGCCTGGTGAAGGTGACCCGCACAGAACTGCGCACCACCGGCGGGCACTCCTACCTGAAGCTGGTGGAGTATCAGGAGTACGAGATGCCCACCCCCATCCACGAACTGAGCATGGCAGCCGCCTCCACCACCGGCCCCGGGAAAACCACCCTGGCCGACACTATGAATGACCCGGCCATCGCCCTGCGGTACTACTTCCGCAATGCGGGCATGACTCCCCTGGAGTCGGAGTGGTGGCACTTCAACGACTACGCCGCCCGCACTCTGGCGGAGGGGCGCACCTCCACCGGCGGCTTTGAGATCACCCGCTGCCGCAGCACCGCGCCTGGATAAACAAAAAAGTCCGGACCCATCGGGTCCGGACTTTTTGATCTCGTTTATTATGCCTCAAAGACCGCCTTCATGCCCTTGTAGGTCATATAGCAGTCCAGCTTGGACACGGTCTCGAAGGGGGCGTGCATGCTCAGCACGGGCACGCCGGCGTCGATGGTGTCGATGTCGCGCTCGGCCATGAAGCAGGCCACGGTGCCGCCGCCGCCGGCGTCCACCTTGCCCAGCTCAGCCATCTGCCACACCACACCGGCGGCGTCCAGCACCTTACGGGTGTAGGCCACCACCTCGGCGGAGGCGTCGGAAGCGCCCGACTTGCCCCGGGCGCCGGTGTACTTGCACAGGCCCATGCCGTAGTTGATGCGGGCGCTGTTGCGCTTCTCATACACCTCGGCAAAGTTGGGGTCGAAGGCGGCGGTCACGTCGCAGGACAGGCAGAAGGACTTCTCGTAGCACACCTTCAGGGGCACCCGCTGGCTGTCGCACAGGTCGCTCATGAAGGTATCGAAGGCGGCGGACTCCATGCCGGATACGCCCACGGAGCCGATCTCCTCCTTGTCGGCCAGCATGCACACAGCGGTGCGGGCGGGGGTACCCAGGGTGAACAGGGCAGCCAGGGCAGCAAAGCCGCATACCCGGTCGTCGTGGCCGTAGGCGCCGATGAGGGAGCGGTCAAAGCCGATGTCCATGGCCTTGAAGGCGGGCACGGCGGACAGCTCGGCGGAGATAAAGTCCTCCTCCAGGATGCCGTACTTCTGGTTGAGCAGGTCCATGATGGCCAGCTTCACCCGGTCAGAACCCTCGTCACCGGCGAAGGGACGGCTGCCGATGAGCAGGTTCAGACTCTCGGCGGGAATGGCCTCGCCCAGGGGCTTCTTGGACTGCTCGGCGCCCAGGTGGGGCAGCAGGTCGTCAATGGTGAAGCGGGGCTCGTCAGCGCCCACGCCCAGGGCCACCTTCACGGTGGTGCCGTCCTTCAGGGCGATGACGCCGTGGAGCTCCAGGGGGATGGTCACCCACTGATACTTGCGGATGCCGCCGTAGTAGTGGGTCTTGAAGAAGGCCAGCTCGGAATCCTCATAGAGAGGGTTGGGCTTCAGGTCCAGCCGGGGAGCGTCGATGTGGGCGGCTCCGATGTTGACGCCCTCGCTGAGGGACTTGCTGCCAATGACCGCCAGCATGATGGCCTTGCCCCGGTTGGAGCGGTAGATCTTGTCGCCGGGATTGAGGGCCATACCCCGGGTGAAGGGCTTGAAGCCGTGGTACTCGGCCAGACGGATGGTCTCGTCCACGCACTCCCGCTCGGTCTTACCGGCGTCCAGGAACTTCTTGTAGTCCTCACAATATGCGTTCAGATCCGCCTCCTCCGCTGCGGGCAGGCGGTCATAGCCGTTCTTGGGCTGATAGAGCAGGGCTTCCCGCCGCAGCTCGCCGGGGGTCTTTTGTTTCTCTTCCATTTGGGTTTCCTCCTATATCTAAACTTTTACCGGATCAACGATGCAAAGAGTGTACGGGCGCGGCTGCCGAACTCCTCCGGCGAGCCCTCTCCGTTCTCCAAAATATGGGTGCAGTGGGTACGGAAAAACTCGTCTCCCTGCTGGGCCTCCACCCGCTTGCGGGCGTACTCCTCAGAAATGCCCTCCCGGGCCATGATGCGGCGGATCCGCACCTCCTTGGGGGCCAGGATGCCCACCACCGCGGAACAGGTCTCCCCCACGCCGCTTTCAATGAGGGCAATGGCATCGATGGCCACGGCAGGCCGTCCCTCCGCCTCCGCCTGAGCCGCCTGCCGGTCGATCTCGTCGATGATGAACCGGTGGGTGATGGCGTTCAGGTCGGCCAGGGCGTCCGGATCGGCAAAGACCACGTTGCCCAGGGCCTTCCGGTCCACCTTCCCCGCCCCGTCCAGAATGGCGGGGCCGAATCGGGCCGTCAGGGCATCCTTCATGGGGGCACTGCCTGCCAGCAGGTCATGATACACCTGATCGGCATCGATGATATGAACCCCCAGCTCCGCCAGAGCGTTGAGTGCCGTGGTCTTTCCAGCCCCCGTGGGGCCGGTGATGCCGATGCGTTTCATGCTTTTCGCCTCCAGAAAGTAGTATACCACATTGTTCAAGGGGTGTGTGAGCGATTTGTAAATTGTGGCCGCCCGCTTAGTATACCACAAACAGAGAGCGATTGAAAAACGATTTTTTCCAAACACAAAAAAATGGGACAGCGAAACACTTCGCCGTCCCATTTCCTTTATTCATGCCAGCCGTAATGGTGGCCGTGGCCGCTCTGGCCGCCAGTCTGGCTCTCCCCCTCCGCGGGGACACCCTGCTCCAGCGCATCGATCCAGTCCCGGATCTGTCGCATGGTCAGCCCCGCCACATCTTCAGCGGTGACGGTGGGGTCCAGAGCCTGAAGCTCCAGAAAAGCCTGGTACTTGCCCAGAGACAGCCCCGCGTGGTGGGCCTGCTCCAGGTCCTCCGCGTTCCCGTGGCGGCAGCTGACATTCTCCTGTCCAGCGGTGCAGGCCTCCGCCCCCGCCAGAAGGCGGCCACACTGGGTCTCGTTCTCCCCCGCCACCGTGATGGACAGCAGGGCCCCCTGGGCCAGCCGTTCTGAAATGTCCGGACTGGCCAGCAGCTGATCCAAGGCCTCCCGGTAGTCCAGATACTTCAATTCCAGAGTATCCGCCAGGGCCTGGCCGTCCTCATTGTAGCTCTGGACGGTCACCACCCTGTCAAAGCGGTTGACCCCCAGCTCCAGGGAGGGATTGATGTCAATGCTGAGGACGGAAGTTGGTGCAAAGTAAAATTGGTATCCACCAATTCCAGCCACCAGCAGCACCAGACAGGCTACGGCGGCCAGATACCGGGCGGGCCTGCGTCGGCGGGTCCGGGCATTTGCCAGGGCGGCCCGGGTGGACTCCTTCAGCTCCTCCCCGGCGTGAATGGAATCAAACGCGTCCCTGATCCGTTCATCCATGGTCTTCCCCTCCCAGCCGTTCCCGCAGATGCTCCCTGGCCCGGGCCAGGTGGGTGTAGATGGTATTGATGTTCTTGCCCAGCAGCCGCCCGATCTCCGGGGCGGTGTATCCCTCATAGTAGTGGAGGTATACCGCCTCCCGCTCCCGCCGGGGCAGCTCCAGCACGGCAGAGAGCACCTCCCGGCGCTCATCGGTCAGGTGGGCGATCTGGGTACTCAGCTCCTCCAGGGGCACCGTGCGGCTGCGGAAAACGCTTTTGAGCAGGTCCCTGCAGGCATTGAGGGTCACCCTGATAAACCATGCCTTTTCGTGCTCCTCGCTCTCAAAGGGCCTGTCATGGAGCAGATATTTCAGAAACACCGTCTGAAAAATGTCCTGGGTATCCGCCTCATTCTTCAGATGGATCATGCACAGCCGCCGCACGGTGTCGCCGTACCGCTCAATGGCCCGGTTGGTCTCCGCTTCGTCCCGCATGGCCTGCCCTCATCTCCCCTCCGGTCTTTGCCGGGTCGTTACCAGCCGCCGTGGCAGCCCCGGCCCCAACCGCGGCAGCCGGTATTGCTGTTTCGGCAGTTGGTGCCGTAGTTGTCGCACACGCCGTCGCCATTGGCGTCCACATACCGGCAGTAGGTCCCCCGGTTGTCGCACACCCCATCGCCGTTGGCATCCACGTAGTTCCGTCCGCCGGCGGCGAAGACGGTGGTGAGACCCACGGTCAGCACCAGGGCGATCACGGCACCGCCCATCAAGATCTTTTTCATGAAAATTCCTCCTTCATCTGGTTGGTTTCACTCTGAATACGAGCCAGCAGGAGAAATCCTTTCAGCCAATGTAAAAAAAGATGGCCGCATGTGTACGGCCATCTTTTTAATCAGGTTCGTCCGCCCGGATGATATGGAATCCGGCGGCCTTGTTGAGCCGGTTGGCCACCGCCAGACCGATGCCGGTGGCGTCGGGGCACTGGGCCCAAATCTGTTTGACCTCAGTCCCATCGAACCACCGCAGGGCGTCAAAGACCCGCCGGGCCTGCTCGGGTACGTCGGTGCTGGGCCCCAGCTGCTCCATGGGGTGGCCCTCAAAGAGCGGGGCGTACTCGTCAAAGCAGATCACCCCGTCACCGGGAGCCATATGGGTCTGAATGTACCGGGCCGCCGTCTCGGGCGCGCCCTGGACCACGGTGACCGGGGCCTTGGGGGCGTAGTGGCGGTACTTCATGCCGGGGGCACGGGGCTGCTCCCCCGCGCCCATGAGCCGGGTCACCGCCGGGTCCACCGCCACCTCACCCAGCACGCTCTCCAGCTGCTCCAGAGTGATGCCGCCGGGCCGCAGCAGCCGGGGAGGCTGCTCGGTCAGGTCAATGATGGTGGACTCCACCCCAACGGCGCAGGGGCCGCCGTCCACGATGCCGTCGATCTTGCCGTCCATGTCCTCCAGCATGTCCGCCATGTTGGTGGGGCTGGGCCGGCCGGAGGTGTTGCCCGAGGGGGCGGCCACCGGCACGTCGGCGGCCTCAATGATGGCCCGGCACACCGGATGGGCGGGGCAGCGCATTCCCACCGTGTCCAGACCGGCAGTCACCCGGTCGGGCACGATGGGCTTGTGCTTGAGGATCATGGTCATGGGGCCGGGCCAGAAGCGGTCGGCCAGTGCATAGGCCGCTTCCGGGATATCCTCACAATACCGCTCCAGCCACTGGGCGGAGGGGATGTGGAGGATCAGCGGATTGTCCTGGGGACGGCCCTTGGCCTCAAAGATATGGGCCACCGCCTCACGGTCCAGGCCGTTGGCCCCCAGGCCATACACCGTCTCGGTGGGGATGCCCAGCAGGCCGCCCCGGCGGAGGATGTCCGCCGCTTCCCCGATCTGTTTGTCGTTCAAACGCAGGGTGTGCATGCTCTTCCCCGCTTTCTCAGAAACGCCGACGGCGGCGGCGATGGCGGCTCTTCTGGACCACCGTCAGGATGCCAGCCGCCATCAGGGCGGCGCCGGAGAGGATGTGCAGGATACCAATGGCCTTTTTCATACCAAACCGTCTCCTTTGTACCTTTTGTTATTCGTAGATGCCCACCGGGGTGCCCGCCAGTTCAATGGTGGTGTCGGGGGCAAACTTCGCCTTTTGCAGATAGCCCTTCACAGTGAGGATACCGTACTTGGGGTTGACCTTCTCGTCCTCCAGCTCCAGCTCCAGATAGTCGGTGCCGGAACCGGTGAGCCAGCCGTCGTCCTCCAGCAGACCGGCCAGATCGTCCTTCACCAGATCAAGGGTCAGCCCCTCAGGCAAAGTGTTGAAGTGAATGATCAGTTCCATGGTGGTTGCTCCTTTTCTAGGATTCCGGGAAACGCCCCGTTTATTCCGCCTGGCTGTGCTTAAGCCGCTCCGCCTGATCGGCAGTCACAAGCCCGTCAATGATCTCGTCCAGGTCGCCGTTCATGACATTTTCCAGCTTGTACAGGGTCAGGCCAATGCGGTGATCGGTGAGCCGGCCCTGGGGGAAATTGTAGGTGCGGATGCGCTCGTTGCGCATGCCGGTGCCCACCTGGCTGCGGCGCTCGTCGGTCACCGCCTGCTCCTGCTCCCGCACCTTCTCCTCGTACAGCCGGGAACGCAGGATCTGCATGGCCTTGTCCCGGTTCTGGAACTGGCTGCGCTCCTGCTGGCACTCCACTACGGTGCCGGTGGGCTTATGGATGAGCCGCACGGCGGAGGAGGTCTTGTTGACGTGCTGGCCGCCGGCGCCCGAGGAGCGGAAGACCTGCATCTCAATGTCGGCGGGGTTGAGCTCGAAGTCCACCTCGTCCACCTCAGGCAGCACCGCCACCGTGGCGGTGGAGGTATGGATGCGCCCGCCCGACTCGGTCTCGGGCACCCGCTGGACCCGGTGGACGCCGCTCTCAAACTTCAAGCGGGAGTAGGCTCCGTCCCCTTCAATGGTAAAGCAGATCTCCTTCACGCCGCCCAACTCGGTCTCGCTGATGGAGTCCACCTCCACCTTCCAGCGGCGGCTGTCGGCGTACATGGAGTACATGCGGAACAGGGAGTGAGCAAACAGGGCCGCCTCCTCCCCGCCTACCCCGGCCCGGATCTCCACGATGACGTTCTTGTCGTCGTCGGGGTCCCGGGGCAGCAGCAGGATGCGGATCTCATCCTCCAGCCGGGCAATGTCCTCCTTGGCCTGCTGGAATTCCTCCCGGGCCATCTCGCCCAGCTCCGGGTCGCCCATCAGCTCCTCCGCGTCCTTCAGGTCCTGCTGACGGCGGGTATAGGCCCGGAAGGCGGTGACCAGCGGCTCCAGCTCCCGCTGCTCCTTGTTCAGCTTGGCCACCAGGGCCGGGTCGTTGTAGGTCTCCCCCGCCCCCAGCTGGGCCTCGATGCTGGCAAAGCGCAGGTCCAGGGCGTTCAGTTTTTGCAGCATATCCAAATCATATCACCTGTCAAAGAAATAGGACTTCACCAGCGCCAGAGGCTCCCGGATGTACATCTTCAGGCGGGAGGGAACGTGGGAGCTGGGGGCCGCCAGGGTGGACAGGGTGTACTCCCCCTCCCATACCCGGCCCCACAGCATCCGTACCCGAGTCAGGTGGAAGCCGTTGGATACCACCACCACCTGGCTGGCATCCACACCCTCCTGCTCCAGCAGCTCCTGGGTGAAGCGGATGTTCTCCCAGGTGTTGTGGGACCGGTCCTCCAGCAGGATCTGATCGCCATCCACGCCGTGGTCCGTCAGATAGTCAAACATGCACTGGGCTTCGCTCTGGTGCTCGTCGGGCCCCTGGCCGCCGGACACCACAATGGTCAGGTCCGGGTGGTCCTCCAGGTAGTCCAGGGCCTTGTCCAGCCGGTCCTGGAGCAAAACGGAGGGTCCCCAGGACTCCACCTTGCACCCCAGGATCACCATGACCTGGGGCTGACCGGTGACGCTGTCCCGGGCGCCGGTGAGCACCAGGCCCAGCAGCACCACAAAGCCCAGTGCCAGCACCAGGACTACCGCCAACAGTGCCAGCAGCCACGCCGGTTTTCTGCGCCCCTCGTAGGGGCGGTAATATTGTTTCTTTCTTCTCATCCCTTGGCCTCTTCCAGTTCCGCCGCCAAAGTCTCCCACTTGGTATACAGGGCGGCGATCTCGTCCTCCAGGGCCTTCTGCTCCTCGTAGACCTTCTGGAGCTCCAGGTAGTTGGAGGCCACCTCCTCGGCCTTCAGGGAGAGCTCATACTGCCGCTCCTCCGCCTTGGCCACCGCCCGCTCCGCCGCGGCTACCTGCTTCTCCAGCTCCTTGGTGCCGCCGGGGCGCTTGGGCTTCTCCTTTTTGGGCTTCTCCGGCTCCACCTTCACCGGGACGGCGGCCTGGTTTTTGGCCCGCTCCCGGGCGGCCCGGAACTCCTCAAAGGTGCCCTTGAAGTCGGTGATGTGCCCGTCCTCCAGCATCCAGATGCGGGTGGCAAACTGCTTGATGAAGTAACGGTCGTGGGACACGAAGAGCAGGTTGCCCTCGTAGTCGGCCACCGCGTCCTCGATCCACTCCCGGCTGGCAATATCCAGGTGGTTGGTGGGCTCGTCCAAAATGAGCAGGTTGATCTTCTCATCCATCAGCATGCACAGCCGCAGGCGGCTCTGCTCGCCGCCGGACAGGGCGGACACCGGCTTGAACACATCCTCTCCCCGGAAGTTGAAGGCGGCCAGCCGGTTGCGGGCGGTCTGGGTGGAGCAGTCCTGCTCGTAGATCATGGTGTCCACCAGGTTGCGCTCCGGGTGGGAGAAGTGGATGATCTGCGGCAGGTAACCTACCTTTATAGTGGGCCCCATCTTTAGCTTTCCGGAGTCGGGCTCCTCCTCCTTCAGCAGAATCTTCAGCAGGGTGGATTTGCCGGTGCCGTTGTCTCCCAGCAGGGCGATGCGCTCGCCCCCCACCACCTCCAGATTGACGTGGTCGAAGAGGGTGCGCCCGTCAAAGGACTTCTTCAGCTCCTTGATGGTGAGCACCTCGTCCCCCCGGAACTCCCGTTCCCCGAACTTGATGTCCAGACGGCGCTCCTTGGTAGGCTTGTCGGTGGTGCGCAGGCGCTCGATCCGCTTCTCCATGGACTGGGCCCGCTTGAAGGTCTTGTCGTTGCCCGAGTAGGCCCACACCCGCAGCTGCTCAGCGGCCTTCTCCAGCTGCTCGATCTTGGCCTGCTCCTTCTCGTACTGCTTCAGCTTCTCCTGATAGCGATGCTCCTTCTCCACCACATAGAAGGAGTAATTACCCTCGTAAAACTCCGCCTTGCCCTCCTGGATCTCGATAACCCGTTTGACCACCCGGTCCAGAAACCAGCGGTCATGGGAAATGGCAAGGACAGTGCCTTTATAGCGGTCCAGGTATTCCTCCAGCCACTCGGTGGCCCGCAGGTCCAGGTGGTTGGTGGGCTCGTCCAGCAGGAGGATGTCGGTGTCCTCCAGAATGAGCCGGGCCAGGTTGACCCGGGTCTTCTCGCCGCCGGACAGGGAGGAAAAGAGCTGTCCTCTCATGTCCTGGGAAATTTCCAGACCGTTGCACACCTTGTTCAGGGGTGTGACGGTATCATAGCCGCCCCCCGCCTCAAAGGCGGCGGTGAGGGCATCGTACCGCCGCAGCAGGGCCGGGTTGCTGTCCTGACCCATGCGGACGGTGAGCTCCTCCATCTCCTTCTCCATGTCATGGAGCCGCCCGAAGGCGGTCTGGAGCACATCCTCCACCGTGTATTCCGGCGGATAGACGGGGATCTGTGAGATGAGCCCCACTCCCTTGCCAGGGGCGATGTGGACCTCGCCGTCGTCCCAGTCCAGCTCGCCGGTGAGGATCTTGAACAGGGTGGTCTTGCCGGCGCCGTTTTTGCCCAGCAGACCCACCCGCTCCCCCTGGTCGATCTGGAAGGTGAGGCCGTCCAATATATTTTTGCCTACCTCGAACTCCTTGCTCAGGTTCGAGACGGAGATATCGATCATTGCTTGCCTCCAAATGGTGTGTGTGATACAATCGGTTGGAACAAAGCGCCCCGGTCCGCCGGGGCCGCATCACAAGGAGGAGTTCTCTATGGACGCGATCCGCTGGGAAGGAAATACCCTTTACTTACTTGACCAGACAAAGCTTCCGGTAGAGGAGATCTGGATCCCCTATACCGATTACCACCCGGTGGCCGACGCCATCCGCACCATGGTGGTGCGGGGCGCTCCCGCCATCGGCGTCACCGCCGCCTACGCTTACTGCCTGGCCGCTCTGGCCGGGGATGACCTGAATGAGGCCAAAGCCCTTCTGGCCGCCAGCCGACCCACGGCGGTCAATCTGTTCTGGGCCCTGGACCGGATGGCCAGAAAGGCTGCCGATTGCGGCGGAGACCCGGTAACCCTCATTGCCGAGGCGGTGGCCATCCATCAGGAGGATGTGGCTATGTGTAAGGCAATGGGCCTTTACGGCGCTTCCGTGGTGCCGGACCACGCCCGCATCCTCACCCACTGCAACGCAGGAGCCCTGGCCACCGGCGGCTACGGCACCGCCCTGGGAGTTATCCGCGCCGCCCACGAGCAGGGTAAATTGGATATGGTTTACGCCGATGAGACCCGTCCCCTGCTCCAGGGTGCCCGGCTCACCGCCTACGAGCTGGTCACCGACCACATTCCCGCCACCCTCATTGCCGACAACATGGCCGCCAGCCTGATGGCCAAGGGCAAGATCGACATGGTGGTGGTGGGCTGCGACCGGATGGCAGCCAACGGAGATTTCGCCAACAAGATCGGCACCTACTCGGTGGCGGTGAATGCCCACCACCACGGGGTACCCTTCTATGTGGCTCTCCCCTGCTCCACCATCGACCTGACCATCCCCGACGGCAGCGGCATTCCCATCGAGGAGCGGGACAAAAACGAGGTGCGCACACTGTATGGGGTCCAGACTGCGCCGGCCACGGTGGAGGTGTACAACCCCGCCTTTGACGTGACTCCCCACAGTCTGGTCACCGGCATCATCACCGAGAAGGGAGTCATCTATCCCCCCTTCCGGGAGAATTTGCAGAAGCTGTTTGGATAACAGCGGGCCAAACGGGCCGCCGGACAGATGTCCGGCGGCCTCTTTTTATGCCTCTTTGGTGATGGAGATCAGATACTCCACCAGCTCCTCCATGGCCATGCCCCGGGAGGCCTTCACCAGGATGGTGGCATGGGGCCGCACCACGCTATCCAGCACCGGCTTGGCCTCGGCCTTGTCGGCGCAGTGCCAGCACACCGGCACCCCGGCCGCCTTGGCGGCGTCGTAAATATGCTGGGACAGCTCGCCTACCGCCACCAGGCAGTGGATGCCCGCCTTGCCCAGATACTCGCCGATGCCGGCGTGGAGGGCGGGGGCCAGGGGGCCCAGCTCAAACATATCGCCCAGCACCGCCACCTTGTACTCCCCCTTGGCGTTGGAGAGCACCTGGACCGCCGCCCGCATGGACTGGGGATTGGCGTTGTAGGTGTCGTTGAGGATGGTGATGTCGTCGGCCCGGGACAGGATATTCATCCGCATCTTGGTGGGGGCAAAGTGGAGCACGCCGTCGGCGATCTCCCCATCAGTGAGGCCGAAATGCCGGCCCACCGCCGTGGCCATCAGGGTGGGATAGATCATGTGGTCCCCCAGGGCGGGGATCTCCACCTGAAAATCGCCGTCGGGCGTCTTTACGGTACAGGTAATGCGGCTCTTACCGTCGCTGGCAAGGTCTACCGCCCGGTAGTCCAGCCCCTCAGCGGAGCCCACCCGGATGAAGGGGTGGTCCAGCTTGCCGGGCAGGGTGTTCAGCAGGGGGTCGTCGCCGTTGATGATGGCGGGGGCGCCCGGCTTGGCATAGTGGAAGATCTCGCTCTTGGCCTCCAGGATCTTCTCCCGGGAGCCGAAGTGCTCGATATGGGAATCGCCGATATTGGTCATCAGGATCAGATCGGGCTCCACGATGGCGGAGAGGTAGTCGATCTCTCCGGCGTGGTTCATGCCCAGCTCCAGCACGGCGATCTGGTGCTCCGGCTTGAGCCGCAGCAGAGTCATGGGCACCCCGATATCGTTATTCAGGTTGCCCTCGGTCTTGAGGACGTTGAACTTCTCCCCCAGCACCGCCGCCACCATGTCCTTGGTGGTGGTCTTGCCCACCGAGCCGGTGATGGCGATCACAGGCACATTGAACTTCTGCTTATAGTACTTGGCCAGATCCCGCAGGGCCCGGTGAGTGGATTTTACCTTAATATAGAACTTACCGGGCAGGTAGCTGTCCCGCTCCCGCTGGGTGAAGCAGCCCGCCGCGCCCCCCTCCAGAGCGGCGTTGATGTAGGCGTGGCCGTCAAAACGCTCTCCCACCAGGGGGATGAACAGAGAACCAGGGTGGATGGTACGGCTGTCGGTCTCCACCCGGCCCACCGTACGGTTCAGATCCCCGAAGTCTCCCAGCAGGCTGCCGCCTACCGCTTCCATGATCTCTCGTATGGTCATCGGCTCCATGATGCTTTCTCCTTTGATCTCTCTCGTTCCAGATCCGCCGGATCAGCGGCCCTGTTTTCTGGCCTCCAGGGAGGCGTTGACAATGCGGTGACACAGCTCGTTGTAGTTGATGCCCACGGCGGCCGCCTCCTGAGGCAGCAGGCTGGTGGGGGTCATGCCGGGCAGGGTGTTGATCTCCAGGAACCAGGGCTCCCCGTCCGAGGTGACGATGAAGTCGGCCCGGGAGTAGACGGACAGGCCCAGGGTCTCATACACCCGCAGGGCGGCGGCGCGGAGCTTCTCCTCCCACTCCGTGGGGATCTCAGAGGGGCACACCTCCAGGGCCGCGCCGGGCTGGTACTTGTTGGCGTAGTCGTAGAAGCCCTCCTTGGGGATGATCTCGATGGAGGGCAGGGCCTTCCCCTCCAGGATGCCCACCTGGATCTCACGGCCCTTGACGTACTCCTCCAGCACGGTACGGCCGCCCAGCTCCAGCCCGTCGGTGAGGGCCTTGCGCAGCTCATCGGCGGTGTGGGCGATGGAAACGCCGATGGAGGAGCCGCTGGCCACCGGCTTGACCACCAGGGGCAGCCGGGCGTTCTTCACCAGGCCGTCGATGTCCTCCGCCTTGTACTCCACCGTCTTCCAGCCGGGGGTATTCACCACGTCGGCCACCATCCGCTTGGTCAGGTCCTTATCCATGGCGATGGCGCTGGACAGGTAGCCCGCCCCGGTGTAGGGAATGCCCATCAGGTCAAAGGCGGCCTGCACCTTGCCGTCCTCACCGCAGGTGCCGTGGAGGGCCAGGAACACCATGTCGGCCATCCGGCACAGCTCCAGCACCCCGGGACCGAACACACTTTTGCTGTCGCCGGGTCGGCTGCGGCGGACCTGCTCCAGGTCGGGGGCCTCACGGCTTACTTCTTTAAAGGTATCGGGCACCGGCGCGTCAAAAAAAGACTCGTCCGCCCGGCCATCCTCCAGGCCGAAAAACATGTCAATGAGTCCCGCCCGATGGCCCAGCTGCCGCAGGGCTTCGGTCACCATGGTTCCGGTGGAAAGGGACACGTTCCGCTCCGGGGACAGGCCCCCGGCCAAAACTACGATCTTCATAACACACCTCAGTTGCCAGTTTGATACAGTATGATACGCGCTAATGGTATATTATAGCACGCTTTACCTCTATACTCAACCACCTTTCGACCATCTGTCCGGGAAAACTTCCCCTTTTTGCGGTTTTCTTGACAGGGCGCCCGCATTCTGATACAGTAGTCCTATCCTGACAGACAGGAGTTTTTGCCATGCGGTCCAATCCCACCTGATTTGCATCAAGACATCCCGGCGCTGTGCTCCAGCGTCTTGTTTTGATGCAGAAATTCAGGAAGGATCGGATTTTTTATGTCCAAACGCAACTTACGATGCATGTATGCCATCGCCCTGCTCCAGGGCATGGTCTTTTACGGCCCCATCGCCACCCTCTACCGGGAGGCCCAGGGGGTATCCATCGCCCAGATCACCCTCATCGAGAGCATCTCCCTGGCCCTGTGCATCCTGCTGGAGGTGCCCTGGGGAATTCTGGCCGACAAGCTGGGCTACAAAAATACCATGGTGGCCTGCTGCTTTCTCTATTTTCTCTCCAAGATCGTGTTCTGGCAGGCTACCGGCTTCGGCGGCTTCCTGCTGGAGCGGATCATGCTCAGCGTGGTGACCGCCGGGCTGTCCGGTGTGGACGCCAGCATTTTATATCTCTCCTGCTCCGGGCAGGACAGCCAGAAGGTCTTCGGGCGGTACAACAGCCTCCAGACCGCCGGTCTGCTCATGGCCGCCCTTGTCTTTTCCCTCTTTGTGGGGGACAATTATCCGCTGGCGGGCCTGCTCACCGTCCTCAGCTACGGTGCCGCCGCCCTGTGCACCCTGGGGCTCACCGAGGTGAAGCCGCCCGCCCCTTTCTCCGCCAGGCTGACCCTGGAGGTGCTGCGCCAGACCCTGTCCCACCGGCGTCTGCTGCTCTTTCTCCTGGCCGGGGTGCTGATGAGCGAGGCTCACCAGACCATTACAACCTTTTTGAATCAGCTGCAATATGCCCGGTGCGGTCTGCCCGATGAGGCCATCGGCCTGCTCTACGTCGCCGCCACTGTGGCGGGCATGGCGGGGATCTGGTCCGCCCGGCTCACCCACAGGACGGGGAAGCGTGGGACCGCCCTGCTGCTGTATGGCGGCGGGACGGCGGCCTGTGTGGTGCTGGCCCTCACATTTTCCCCTCTTCCCTCCATCTGTGCCATTCTGGGCCTGCGGCTGTGCCACACCCTGTTCCAGCCCTTTCTTATGGAGCTGCAGAACCAGCAGGTCACCACCCCCCACCGGGCCACCGCCCTCAGCGTCCATGCCATGCTGATGGACGGGGTGGGCGTGGGCACCAACCTGGTCTTCGGGGCTCTGGCGGAGGTCAACCTGTCCTGGGCTTTCTGGTTTGGCGGCGTCCTCTGTCTGGCCGGTCTGGCCCTCTTTTTCAAGTGGTATTCCTCCCGCCCACAGGGATAAAGGGAAAACGGCCGCTTTTCAGCGGCCGTTTCCTTTTTAAAACCAGCCTGTGTCCCGGCTGTCCATCAGGTCCAGGGCGGCGCACAGCAGCTCCGCCGCCTCCCCACGGGTCAGGGTCTCGGTAAGGCCGGCGTCCGCCGGCAGCACCCCGCAGGTGGACAGGTTGGCCGCCGACTGGGCCGCCCAGGCGGGGGCGTCAGCGGCAAAGGTCTGTGCGTCCACGTCGGTGACCGAGAGCACCCGGTCCAGCAGCACTGCCGCCTCGGCGGTGGTAATGGAGTCCTCGGCACGAAATACCACCTTGCCCTCCTCATCGGCGGTACCCTGGACCAGCCCGCATTTCAGAGCGGAGGACACATAGGGCTTGGCCCAGGTGGGGATGCTGTCGTCATCGGCGAAGCCGGTGCGAGTCACTCCCTCCAGGGTGTCCACCCCGGCGGCATTCATGGCCATGGCTACAAACTCGCTGCGGGTAATTGCGGCATCAGGCTGGAAGATGTAGGCGCCCCCCATACACTCCCCCACAAAGACCCCCTCCTCCGCCAGGCGGATGGCCGCCTTGTGGGCGGGGTGGCCGTCCAGATCGGCGTAGGTCACCTTGGTGTCCGGCTTCTCGATCTTCACCTTGACGGTAGCCGGGTCGGAGGCATTGCCCACTGTGTCCATGGCGATATAGGTGAAGGAGTCCTTGCCGGTCTTGTTTTCATAGGGGGTGTAGACGAACTGACCGTCCTCCCCGATGGTTACCGACCCCCGGGCGGGCTTCTTCACCAGCCGGTAGGTGAGCAGGTCGCCCTCCGGGTCCACGGCGGAAAAGCGGTCGGTGACCGCTACATTTTTATAGGTGGTAAGCTCCAGGTTTTCCGCCACCGGGGCCCCGTTGGCCTCTTTCAGCAGGTGGAGCTCCACGCCGGTCTCCTCCCCCTGGCTGCCGTCGGCAAAGACAGGCTGGAACCGGAACCCGGACTCAGCCGCCTCCGAAGCGGCGGCGGGGGTGAAGCGCAGGCCGTCCACCGCACTTATGGCAATCACGTCACCCTCACCTACCATCTGGCCGCCCACGGTGAGCACACCCTCTTCGGGCAGCCGGGTGATCACGATGGCGTCCAGGGCGCCATCCCCCTCCACCACAAAGTCGGAGGACTGAAAGTCGATGCTCTGGGCCGCCATGCCGTTTTTCACCACGTCCAGCACCGCCGGACTGCTCTCCTCCTGGTCTGAAAAGAGGGCCGAGGCAGGCAGGGCGGCGGTCAGTGCCGCCGCTGTCAGAGCCGCGGCGATCAGGATACGGATTCTCACTGGTATGACCTCCTTGTCTGATGTGCTCCTAGTCTTTGCCGGCGGGGGAAATTTATGCGCGGACCGTCCTCCTGCCAGCAAGAAAAAGAGGAAAAGAATTGTCCTGTTCCCCCTTGACAAACGGAGAAAAATCGTGTATCATCACCTCTGTTGTAAAGCTTTGAAACTTTACTTCCTTTACAGAACGACTTCCTGAAGGAGGGTGTACCATGAAGAACCAGGCCTACCGCATGGCTCTGCTCTATGATTTCTATGGAGACATGCTCACCGACCGTCAGAAGGAATTCTATGACCTCTACTACAACGAGGACCTCTCTCTGGCCGAGATCGCCGAGAACTACGGCATCACCCGCCAGGGCGTCCGGGACGTGATCGTCCGGGCTGAGGCCATCCTCACCGAGCTGGAGGACAAGACCGGCATCATCAAGCGCTTCCACAAGATGCAGCAGCAGTTCCTGGAGGTGGAAGAGGCGGTGAATGCCATTGCCCAGCGCAACGAGCAGCGCTGGCAGGACGACGAGGTTGAGATTCAGTGCGGCCGTATCCGCGGCATTCTGGATCAGCTGAAACAGGAGTAACCCATGGCATTTGAAGGACTGACCGAAAAGCTGTCCGCCGCCTTCAAGCGGCTGCGGGGCAAGGGCCGTCTCACCGAGGCCGACGTAAAGGAGGCCATGAAGGAGATCCGGATGGCCCTGCTGGAGGCCGACGTAAACTTCAAGGTGGTCAAGCAGTTTGTGGCCTCCGTCACCGAGCGGGCCGTGGGCTCCGACGTACTGGAGAGCCTGACCCCCGCTCAGATGATCGTCAAGATCGTCAATGAAGAGCTGACCAACCTGATGGGCGGCGAGAGCACCAAGCTGACCATCTCCCCCAAGCCCCCCACGGTGGTGATGCTGTGCGGCCTCAACGGCGCCGGCAAGACCACCAACGGCGCCAAGCTGGCGGGCTTTCTGAAAAAACAGGGCAAGCGGCCCCTGCTGGTGGCCTGCGACACCTTCCGCCCCGCCGCCATCACCCAGCTGGAGGTGGTGGGCTCCCAGGTGGATGTGCCCGTGTTCCAGATGGGCCAGATCGACCCCATCGACATTGCCAAGGCGGGCATCGAGCACGCCAAAAAGCACGGCAATGACATCGTATTCATCGATACTGCCGGCCGTCTCCACGTGGACGAGGAGCTGATGGAACAGCTCAAGGACATGAAGGCGGCCATCAATCCCACCGAGATCCTGCTCATCGTGGACGCCATGATCGGTCAGGACGCGGTCAATGCCGCCAAGGCCTTTGACGAGGCTCTGGACATCACCGGCGTCATGCTCACCAAGCTGGACGGCGACGCCAGAGGCGGCGCGGCCCTCTCCATCAAGGCGGTCACCGGCAAGCCCATCAAGTTCGTGGGCCAGGGTGAGAAGCTGGACCAGGTGGACGTGTTCTACCCCGACCGTATGGCCTCCCGTATTCTGGGCATGGGCGATGTGCTCACCCTCATCGAGAAGGCCCAGCAGACCTTCGACGCCAAGAAGGCCGCCGAGCTGGAGCAGAAGCTGCGCAAGAACAAGTTCACCCTCTCCGATTTCTATGACCAGCTGGTGCAGCTCAAGAGCATGGGCTCCCTCACCGACATCGCCGGGATGCTCCCCGGCGTCAACGGCAAAGCTCTTGAGGGCGCCGCCATCGACGAGGGTGCACTGGCCCGCACCGAGGCCATTATCCTGTCCATGACCCCTGCCGAGCGGGAGGACCCCTCCCTGCTGAACAACAGCCGGAAAAAGCGCATTGCCGCCGGCTCGGGCACCCAGGTGGTGGACATCAACCGTCTGCTCAAGCAGTTCGACATGATGCAGCAGATGAGCAAGCAGTTCTCCGGCAAGCAGATCAAGCGCATGAGCAAGCTGGGGAAACTGGGCAAGCTGGGCAAAATGCCCGGTCTGCCCTTCTGACAGGGTGGTAAACGCGCCAAGCCGCGTTTCCATAGATATGCTTTACGATTACATGGAGGTGAAGATACAATGGTTAAGATCAGACTGCGTCGTATGGGCGCCAAGAAGGCTCCCTTCTACCGCATCGTGGTGGCTGACTCCCGCTATCCCCGTGACGGCCGTTTCATCGAGGAGATCGGCACTTACAATCCTCTGACCCAGCCCGCCGAGATCAAGGTGGACGCCGAGCGCGCCCAGGCCTGGATCAAGACCGGCGCTCAGCCCACTGAGACCGTGAAGGCTCTGCTGAAAAAAGCTGGCGCCATCTGATAGGAGGGCACAGCTGGCATGAAGGAATTGCTCACCTATATTGCCCGCAACCTGGTGGACCACCCCGATTCCGTGGAGGTCACCGAGCACGCGGGTGAGAGCGAGACCGTCCTGGAGCTTCGGGTGGCCCCCGAGGACATGGGCAAGGTGATCGGCCGTCAGGGCCGCATTGCCAAGGAGATCCGCACCCTGATGCGCTCCGTTGCTCAGCGCCAGGGCACCAAGGTTTCCGTCGAGATCGTCGACTAACTCCGGGGGGCACTCCCCCGGATATGAAAAAGCCGACCGACCCTGTGGTCGGTCGGCTTTTTCATATCATGCACATTTTACAGGATTCGGAGTGATACCGATGAAAAACCAATTTTTAGAGGCCGGACAGATCGTCAACACCCACGGCATCCAGGGCGAGGTCAAGATCGTGCCCTGGTGTGATTCCCCGGAATTTCTCTGCCAGTTTGACGTACTCTATGTGGACGGCAAGCCCATCAAAGTCCGTTCCACCCGCATCCACAAGGGCAACGTGCTGGCCTTCCTGGAGGGCGTGGACAACGTGAATGCCGCCATGGCCATGAAGGGCAAGACGGTGTTCATCGACCGCACCGGCGTGGAGCTGCCCGACGGCCGTCACTTCATCGCCGACCTGATGGGCCTGGAAGTCATCGATGCCGCCACCGGCGAGAAGCTTGGCGTGGTGGCCGACGTGCTCACGCCCCCTGCCCACGAGGTCTATGTGGTCAAGGGCGAGCACGAGTATATGATCCCCGCTGTGGACGAGTTCCTGGTGGAGACCAACGTGGAGGGCGGCTATATCAAGGTCCGCCTCATTGAGGGGATGCGCACCGATGTATAGCATTGATATCATGACCCTCTTTGATCTGACTGTGGGCGACATGATGAATGAGTCCATCCTGGGCCGGGCTCAGGAGCGGGACATCATCCGCATCGAGGCCCACCAGATCCGGGACTACACCCTCAACAAGCAGAAGCAGGTGGACGACTACCCCTACGGCGGCGGCCGGGGGGCGGTGATGCAGGCCGATCCCCTCTACCAGTGCTGGACGCACATCGTGGACACCTACGGCCCCGGCCACACCATCTATATGTCCCCCTGCGGCAAGACCTTTACCGAGTCCGACGCTCGCCGCCTGCGGGACGACTGCGACCATCTGATCCTAGTGTGCGGCCACTACGAGGGCATCGACCAGCGCTTCATCGACGAGTGCGTGGACGAGGAGATCTCCATCGGCGACTTTGTGCTCACCGGCGGCGAGCTGGCCGCCATGGTGGTGGCCGACGCGGTGGCCCGGCTGGTGCCCGGCGTGCTGGCCGACCCCGAGTGCTTTGAAAACGAGAGCCACTGGAACGGCATGCTGGAGTACCCCCAGTACTCCCGTCCCGAGGAGTGGCACGGCCGCAAGGTCCCCCCCATCCTCCGCTCCGGCGACCACAAAAAGATCGCCCAGTGGCGGCGCAAGCAGTCCATCCTCCGCACCCGCCAGCGGCGGCCCGATCTGTATGAAAAGCTGGACCTGTCCTCCAAGGAGGACCAGAAGCTGCTGCGGGAGCTGGAAGAAGAGGTATAATATATTTATTTGAGACTGGAGGAGTCAACCATGAGTCATTGGGTCAATCAGTCCGTGTTCTACCACATCTACCCCCTGGGGTTCTGCGGCGCGCCGGAGTATAACCCCGGCGGAGCTCCGGTGCCCCGGCTGGACAAGCTGAAGGACTGGATCCCCCACCTGAAGGAGCTGGGGGTCAATGCCCTCTACCTGGGTCCCGTGTTCCAGTCGGTGAAGCACGGTTACGACACCACCGACTACTTCCAGATCGACCGCCGTCTGGGGGACAACGACTCCTTTGCCGCCCTGTGCGATGAACTCCATGAGAATGGCATCCGGGTGGTGCTGGACGGGGTATTCAACCACGTGGGCCGGGGCTTCTGGGCCTTCCGGGACGTACAGGAGCACGGCCAGGGCTCTCCCTACTGCGGCTGGTTCCACGACCTGAACTTCGGCGGCCCCTCCCCCATGGGCGACCCCTTCTGGTATACCGCCTGGCAGGGCCATTACGAGCTGGTGAAGCTCAACCTGCGCAATCCCGACGTGGTGCGCCACCTGCTGGACGCGGTGGCCATGTGGATGGACCGGTTCCACATCGACGGCCTGCGGCTGGACGCCGCCGACTGCGTGGATTTTGACTTCTTCCGTACCCTCAAGGGCTTTGTGAAGGAGAAAAACCCCGACTTCTGGCTCATGGGCGAGATCATCCACGGGGACTATGCCCGCTGGGCCAACCCGGACATGCTGGACTCGGTGACCAACTACGAGTGCTGGAAGGGTCTGTGGTCCTCCCACAACGACAAGAACTACTTCGAGATCGCCCACTCCCTCCACCGCCAGTGCGGCCCCGGCGGCATCTACCGCAATATCACCCTGTATAACTTCGCCGACAACCACGACGTGGACCGGCTGGCCTCCAAGCTGAAGGACCCGGCCCATATCAACAACCTGTACACCCTGCTGTACACCATGCCCGGCGTGCCCTCCATCTACTACGGCAGTGAGTGGGCCCTGAAGGGAGAGCGCACCAGGGACTCCGACGCTCCCCTGCGTCCCTGCCTGAAGCTGGAGGATATGATGGAGCTGGATCAGAGCCTGTGCGCCCACCTGGCCAAGCTGGCCAAGATCCGCGCCGCCTTCCCCGCCCTCCAGGAGGGCCAGTATGAGAACGTAGTCATCAAGAACCAGCAGCTGGTCTTCCGCCGGGCCACCGACAGCCAGCGGGTCTATGTGGTGCTCAATCTGGAACCCCAGGAGGTCCATGTGGAGTTCCCCCATCAGGAGCCGGTGCTCCAGGATGTGCTCCATGACAATGCCATCTTCAACAATGACGGCGGCCGCACCTGGCTGTCTGTTCCCCCCTGCTCCGCCCGCATCCTGGTGGGAGCCTCCGACCGTTTTACCTGGTAAGTGTGCGGATTTTTCCCATCTGTTCCAGATCGTTCACACTTTCTCCCTTTACTTTTCTTCCAAATGGTGTTACAATAGCGCCAATAAGCAATATCATCTTTGAAATTATATTCGAGGGTTTTTGTTATGAGTTTTAAGATCATTGTTGACAGCTGTTGTGACCTCTCCCCCGCCCAGCTGCGGGAGGACTGCTTTGTCAAGGTCCCCCTGACCATCCGGGTGGGAAGCGAAACCATTGTGGACGACGAGACCTTTGACCAGGGTGCTCTTCTCCAGAAGATGCGGGACTGCCCCACGGCCCCCCAGTCCGCCTGCCCTTCCCCCGCCCAGTATCTGGACGCCTTTGACTGCGGGGCGGACGACATCTATGTGGTCACCCTGTCCGCCCTGCTGTCCGGCTCCCACAACGCGGCGGCCCAGGCCCGCAATCTGTGGCTGGAGGATCACCCCGGCGCCAACATTCACATCTTCAACTCCTGCTCCGCCTCCGCCGGCGAGGTGCTGGTGGCCCTGAAGCTCCAGGAACTGGCGGAAGCGGGGCTGGACTTCACCACCGTAGTCAGCCGGGCCTCCTCCTATATCAGCGAGATGAACACCCTGTTTGTGCTGGAGACCCTGGACAACCTGCGCAAGAACGGGCGGCTCACCCGCACCCAGGCCCTGGTCACCAGCACCCTGCGCATCAAGCTGCTGATGGGCTCCACCCCCGAGGGTGAGATCTGCAAAAAGGGCCAGGCCATGTCCATCAAGCAGGCCCTGAGCAAGATGGCGGCCCTGATGGCGGCCGACCCCGGCCACGCCGGACGACGTCTGTGCATCGTCCACTGCAACTGCCTGGACCGGGCCTTCCATCTCAAGGAGCTGGTGCAGAAGCAGTGCAAGTTCTCCGAGGTCATCATCGGTGAGACCGGCGGCATCTCCACGGTGTACGCCAACGACGGCGGTGTAATTGCCGCCTACTAAGCCAACGTACCGCAAACCGCCTGGGCACATAGCCCGGGCGGTTGCTTTTTATGGTCGGATATGCTAATATGATCCAAATCTGTTTGGGAGGCATTATTATGAACTACACCATTCGTCCCACGGAACCCCGGGACGCCGCTGGCACCGCGGCCCTGCGCCGGATGCCCGGAGTCTTTGAGACCACCTTGGGCCTTCCCTCCTGCCGCACCGCAGACAGTAACGCTTTTGTGGCCAATCTGGGCCCCAACGACCATCACTTCGTGGCGGTACTGGAGGACGGCACCGTTATCGGCGCAGCGGGTCTCCACTTGGAGGGCAATCCCCGGATGCGCCACGTGGGCAGCGTGGGCCTGTTTGTCCATACCGACTATCAGAATGCAGGGGTGGGTACCGCCCTTTTAAAGACACTGCTGGACCTGGCAGACAACTGGCTCATGCTGGTGCGGGTGGAGCTCACCGTCTTTGCGGACAACGAGCGTGCCATCCACCTCTATGAGAAGCTTGGCTTTGAAAAAGAAGGCCTCAAGCGGATGACCACCGTCCGGGACGGCAAGTATGCAGACGAGTATATGATGGCCCGGATTCGCCCCGGGCTGGCGTAAAAAACAGGCCGCAGAATCAGATGATTCTGCGGCCTGTCGCTTATTCTGCTTAGTAGTTGACAGCGCGGATCTCGAAATAGGCCTGGGGATGAGCGCACACAGGGCACACCTGGGGGGCCTCTTTGCCGAAGTGGATGTGGCCGCAGTTACGGCACTTCCACATATACTCGTCGCCCCGCTTGAAGACCACGCCCTCCTCCAGGTTCTTCAGGAGGGTCAGGTAGCGCTCCTCGTGCTCCTTCTCGATCTTGAGGACGCCCTCAAACAGGAAGGCCAGCTTCTCAAAGCCCTCCTCGCGGGCGGTCTCGGCCATCTCCTTGTACATCTCGGTCCACTCTTCGTGCTCACCGGCGGCGGCGGACTTCAGGTTGGCCATGGTGTCGCCGATGCCGCCCAGCTCCTTGAACCACAGCTTGGCGTGCTCCTTCTCATTGCCGGCGGTTTCCTCGAAGATGGCCGCGATCTGCTCGTAGCCTTCCTTCTTGGCCTTGCTGGCAAAATAGGTGTACTTGTTGCGAGCCATGCTCTCGCCGGCAAACGCTTTCCACAGATTGGCTTCAGTCTTGCTGCCCTTCAGTTCCATAACAGTCATCCTTTCTAATCTAAATATAAAGTGTTAAATCAGCCTTCGCCCTTCCAGAAGCCATGGAGATTGCAGATCTCATAGGCCTCCACCTTGTCGCTCCGGCAGAAGGTCTTCAGCTCGGGCGCGTCGCCGGGCTTGGGGAACTTCATGGTCACGGTGTCGCCGTCCACCACGGCAATCAGGGAGATATAGTGCTCCGGCAGCATGGGATGCTCCACGCCGCCCACCTTGACGGTCACAGAGCTGCCGCTGCCGTGAGCGGTCTTCTCCACCACAGGCACGTGCTTCTCCTGAGCAGCGTCGGTGGTATTGGGCACGATCTCTTCCATCTTCTGGCCGCAGCACATGACGGGAACACCCTTGTCGACGACCTTGAATACGACATTGCCGCAGTGGGCGCAGCGATACAGTTTAAACTCCATGTGGATACATCCTTTCTAAAATCAGTATAGGCACTTTCGTGCAAATTAAACTTACCATATCCGTGTTAAAAACTCAATGCTTCGGTTTGCAGTTGACGCACACCCCATGAAACAGCAGCTCATGGCTCTTGATGTCGTGGCCGCTGACCAGCAGCGCCTTCTCATCCAGCTGCTTGTCATAGGGCAGATCCAAGTCAAACACCCCGCCGCAGACCTCGCAGCGGAAGTGGGAATGGGGTTCGACGTTGGCGTCATACCGTTCCACCGGGAAGGCCATCCGCACCGCGGCCCCCTCATCCACCAGCACGTTCAGGTTGCGGTATACTGTCCCCAGACTCAGGTTAGGGTTGGTGGGCTTCAGCCACTGATACACCATCTCAGCGGTGGGATGCTGGTCGGTGTGCATCAGCGCCTGATAAATCAGTTCCCGCTGACGGGAGTACCGTTTTCCGTTCATAGGTCACCTCTCTCTCGCAGAGTGTAAACAGTAACTATTACTGTTATTGATATAATAGCAGGACTTCTCTCTTTGCGCAAGTCCTTTTTTTCAATTTCTCAAATTTTTTCCGCTCCCTCCCCTGTTCAGGGCAAAGAAAAACAGCGGGCCGTCCCGGGATACCGGGGCGGCCCGCTGCAAAGAGAGGGCTTAACCTTATTCCAGCTCGAATGCGCCGGTGTACAGCTGGTAGTACACTCCATGCTGGGCAATCAGATCCTCGTGGTCGCCCCGCTCCACGATACGGCCGTGATCCAGCACCATGATGGCGTCGGAGTTGCGGACGGTGGACAGGCGGTGGGCGATGACAAAGACGGTGCGGCCGCACATCAGGGAGTCCATGCCCCGCTGGACAATGGCCTCGGTACGGGTATCAATGGAAGAGGTAGCCTCGTCCAGGATCATCACCGGGGGATCGGCCACGGCGGCCCGGGCGATGGCGATGAGCTGCCGCTGGCCCTGAGACAGGTTGGCGCCGTTGCCGGTGAGCATGGTATCGTAGCCCTGGGGCAGGCGGCGGATGAAGTCATCGGCGTTGGCAAGCACAGCGGCGGCCTCCACCTCCTCGTCGGTGGCGTCCAGGTTGCCGTAGCGGATGTTCTCACGGACGGTACCGGTAAAGAGGTTGGTATCCTGGAGCACGATGCCCAGAGAGCGCCGCAGGTCGGTCTTCTTGATGTCGTTGATGGAGATGCCGTCGTAATGGATCTTGCCGTCGGCGATATCGTAGAACCGGTTGATCAGATTGGTGATGGTGGTCTTGCCTGCGCCGGTGGCGCCCACGAAGGCCAGCTTCTGACCGGGCTTGGCGAAGAGGCTGATGTCGTGGAGGATGGTTTTCCCCTCCTCGTAGGCAAAGTCCACGTGGTCAAAGCGCACGTCGCCGGCCAGCTTGGTGTATTTGTAGCTGCCGTCCTCCTGGGGCTCCTTCCAGGCCCACAGGTTGGTGTGCTCCTTGGTTTCGTACAGATTGTCGTTCTGATCAAAGGCCACATTCACCAGAGTGACGGTGCCGTGGTCCTCCTCGGCAGGCTCATCCATCAGGTCAAAGATACGCTGGGCACCGGCCAGAGCCATGACCACCGAGTTGAGCTGCTGGGAGATCTGGCTGATGGGGTTGGACAGGCTCTTGGACAGCTGCAGGAAGGTGGCGATGACACCCAGGGTGATACCGGCGCCGATGCCGCTGAGGGCCAGAGCGCCGCCGGCCATGGCGATGATAACATACTGGATGTTGCCGATGTTGATGAGGATGGGCATGAGGATGTTGGCATATTTGTTGGCCTTGTCGGCGCTCTCAAAGAGAGCGTCGTTCACCGCGTCAAAGCCCTCCTGGGCCTCCTCCTCGTGGCAGAAGACCTTGACCACCTTCTGGCCGTTGATCATCTCCTCAATATAGCCGTTCAGATCGCCCAGCTTGATCTGCTGGCGGATGAAGTAGCGGCCGCTGCGGCCCGCCAGGAAGCGGGTGACGCACAGCATGACAATGATACACAGGATGACCACGCCGGTCATCATCAGGTCGGTAAACAGCATGCCCACAAAGGCCACAATGATCATCATCAGGGAGTTGATGACCTGGGGAATGCTCTGGGAGAACATCTGACGCAGGGTATCCACGTCGTTGGTGTACACGCTCATCACGTCGCCATGGGCGTGGGTATCAAAATACTTGATGGGCAGGGACTGCATGTGGCTGAACAGATCGTCACGGATCTTCTTCTGCACGCCTTGGGAGATACCCACCATCAGGCGGTTGTAGGCCAGGGCACACAGGGCGCCGGTGAGGTACAGGCAGCCCATCATGATGAGGGCGCGGATCAGTCCGTCAAACACCGGATTGTCCATAGCCAGCAGGGGCGTGATATAGTCGTCGATGAGGGAGCCCAGGAACAAGGAGCCGGACACCGAAGCGATAGCGCTGACCAGGATGCACAGCAGCACCAGCACGAACTTGAGGCCGTAGCCCCGGCCCACATAGCCCATCAGGCGGCGTACGGTGCGGGATTTCTTCACCGGCGAGCCGGGCCGCATGTTGTTAGTTTTCATCCTCGCCGCCTCCTCTCGTCTGGGATTCATAGATCTCTCGGTAAATGTCGCAGGTCTTGAGCAGCTCATCGTGGGTGCCCATAGCGGCGATCTTGCCGCCGTCCATCACCAGGATCTTGTCGGCGTCCTCGATGGAGGAAATACGCTGGGCGATGATGAACTTGGTGGTGTCGGGGATCTCCTCCCGGAAGGCCTTGCGGATGAGGGCGTCGGTCTTGGTGTCCACGGCGGAGGTGGAGTCGTCCAGGATGAGGATCTTGGGCTTCTTCAGCAGGGCCCGGGCGATACAAAGCCGCTGCTTCTGGCCGCCGGATACGTTGGAGCCGCCCTGCTCGATATGGGTGTTGTACTTGTCGGGGAACTCCTGCACGAAGGAGTCAGCCTGGGCCAGCTTGCACACCCGGACCATCTCCTCGTCGGTGGCCTCCTTGTTGCCCCAGCGCAGGTTCTCCTTGATGGTACCGGAGAAGAGCACGTTTTTCTGGAGCACCATGGCCACCTGCTCCCGGAGGGCCTCCATGTCGTAGTCCCGCACGTCCACGCCGCCCACCAGCACGCGGCCCTCGGTGGCGTCGTACAGACGGGGGATCAGCTGGACCAGGGTGGTCTTGGAGGTACCGGTGCCGCCCAGGATGCCCACGGTCTCACCGGATTTGATGATCAGGTTCACATCCTTCAGGCACTCCTTGGTGGGGTCCTTGGCATAGCTGAAGCTGACGTTCTCAAAGACCACGGAGCCGTCCTTCACCTCATGGATGGGATCGGGGCCGTTCTTCAGATCGCTCTCCTCGTTGAGCAGTTCCACGATACGCTCGGCGGAGGCCCGGGAGATGATGATCATGACCAGCACCATGGACAGCATCATCAGGCTCATGAGGATCATCATGGTGTAGCTGAACATACTGGTAAGCTGGCCGGTAGTCAGCTGGCCGCCCACCACCAGGTTGGCGCCCAGCCAGGACACGGTGAGCATACAGGCATAGACACAGATCTGCATCAGGGGCATGTTGAAGGCCACCAGCTTTTCGGCCTTGGAGAAGTCCATATAGATCTCGTTGGACACCTTGCCGAACTTCTCCCGCTCATGGTCCTCCCGAACGAAAGACTTGACCACCCGGATGCCCAGCAGGTTTTCCTGCACCACGTTGTTCAGCCAGTCATACTTCTTGAACACCCGCTCAAAGAGAGGATGGGCGGACTTCATGATGACCAGCAGACCCACCGCCAGGATGGGAATGACGATGAGGAAAATAAGGGCCAGCTGGGGGTTGATGGTAAAGGTCAGCACCCAGGCACAGATGAGCATGATGGGGCAGCGCACTGCGATGCGGATGATCATCATGAAAGCCATCTGAACGTTGGTCACATCGGTGGTCAGACGGGTAATGATACCGCCGGTGGAGTACTTATCGATGTTGGAAAAGGAAAATTTCTGTACATTGCGGTACATCTCCCGACGCAGGTTGCGGGAGAAGCCGGTGGACGCCCGGGCGGCGAACCGTCCCGACAGGGCGCCCAGCAGCAGGGCGATCATGGCCATGGCAATAACCAGAACGCCATACTGGATGATATGGGCCATACTGCCCGCCTTGACGCCCTCATCCAGCAGCTTACCGGTCATCATGGGGATGAGCACGTCAAAGGCCACCTCGCCGATCACAAAGATGGGCGTGAGGATGGTATCCCGCTTGAATTCCTGGATGCAGCTGGTCAGGCCCCGTTTTTTCTTCATAGGGTTCCCTCCTTAGGATTTCGCTGCGCAGAAACGCCCCGGCGGGATGTTTCTGCGTTTTATAAGCCGCCCTCCTGGACGGCTTACATGAGATTTTGCTTTAATTTTTCCACGGTGCTGAGAAATTGCTCCACCTCCGCCTGACTGATCCCGCGAATCAGCTGGTTCTCCACGCTGTCGATCCGCTCCATCACCTGCTGGCAGAGGGCGTCAGCCTTGGGGGTGGTGGTCACCCGCTTGAGCCGGGCGTCCCGCTCCACCGCCTGTCGGCTAATAAAGCCTTGCGCCTCCAGCCGTTTCAGCAGCCGGGAAGCGGTGGAACGGCGGATATAGAAGGCCTCTTCAATGTCCTTCTGGCAGATCTCCTGATCCTGGTTGTGGGCCAGAAAACCCAGCACCTTCACCTGCATCTCGGTGAACTCATCCCCATCATTGGTACCCGCCGACTCCAGCACCTTGCGCCGCAGCAGATTGGACAGGGCCTTGATCTCATAGCCAACGTGGCGCTCCTGCCGCATGCCGTCATCTCCTTTTGTCGTACTGTATTCAGTTTAGTTTGTCTGCTAACAGTTGTCAATGCACAACATTCACAAAACCCCGTTGAAAGTCAAGCTTTCATTCTGTCACTCTCTGTTTGCACCTTAAAGTAACCTTAAATTGTTCCCTTTTCTACGGTTATCCATTGGAGCAAAACACGCAAAAAGGCCCGCCGCAGTTTGCGGCGGGCCTTGGTCTGCACCTTTTTACTTCTTTTCCCGGTCGGCGGTGATGAGCAGCTTGACCGCCTCGATGCCCACCTCCAGAGCGGCAGAGAGGTCGTGGCTCTCGGTCTGGTCCAGACCGGCGTTCTCCCGCTCCTGGTTCCAGATCACATGGAAGCAGGAGCCGCAGCGCACCCCCAGGGCTGCGGCGCAGCAGAAGAGGGCGGCCGACTCCATCTCGGAGGCCAGCACCCCCAGCCGCTTCCAGGCCTCCCATTTGTACAGCAGCTCCTGGGCCACTGGCATCCGGGCGGGGCTGTGCTGGCCGTAGAAGGAGTCCTTGCACTGGACCACACCGGCGTGCCAGGGCTTGCCCAGATTCTTGGCCGCCTGGACCAGAGCGTTCTGCACTTCGAAGTCGGCCACCGCCGGGAATTCAATGGGGGCATATTCCCGGCTGGTGCCTTCATGCCGGATGGCGCCGGTGGCAATCACCACATCGTCGCTCTTGACCGGCAGGGCGATGCCGCCGCAGGTGCCCACCCGAATAAAGGTATCCGCCCCGATGTTGTGGAGCTCCTCCATGGCAATGGCGGCGGAGGGACCGCCGATGCCGGTGGAGCACACGCTTACCTTCTCCCCCAGCAGGGTGCCGGTGTAGACGGTGTACTCCCGGTTGGAGCCGATCCGCACCGGATCGTCAAAATAGGCTGCGATCTTCTCGCAGCGGCCCGGGTCGCCGGGCAGGAAGCAGTAGCGCCCCACATCCCCGGCCTTACATTTAATATGGAATTGCAGCTCATGCTCATGCATTGCGATGTACCTCCTTGGGAATCAGACACAGCCCGGCATGCCGGACAACGGTATGCTGTATTATATCAGTTTTTTGCCCGGTTTACAAGGTGCACAAATCCTCCCCATTTTTGTAACGATTTGTTGTTGCTTTTTTTGTCCATCCGTTTTAAAATATTTCTGGCCCGGCAGATACCCTGTTTCTGCCTGTGCCATACCGCCGGTGGGAAAGGAGGACATTTCATATGAAAAGAGCCGTTGTGATGTCCTCTCTGGCCCTGGTGTGCGGACTGCTGCTGGGCTGGCTGGTGGGCAGCAGTTTCCTTCCGCCTATCCATGTACACACCAACGCCTCCGCCATCTCCCCCGCCGTCTCTCCCGGCATCCTCAGCAACAACCGGTACGGCGTTTCCGCCGCTCCAGAGGAGGAGGAACCGCTGGACACTGAGGACAACACCCCCCTGCTGGATCGGGCCGGGCAGGCACTGGAGGCTCTGAAAGAGAAGAACTATGCCGCCCTGTCCAGACTGGTCCACCCGGAGCATGGCGTCACTCTGACCCCCTATTCCACTGTGGACCCCAGCTGCGACAATGTACTCACCCAGGCCGAAGTGGCCCGCCTGTCCACCGACGAGGAGGTTTACACCTGGGGCCTGTACGACGGCTCCGGCGAACCCATCCGCTGTACCGGCCAGGAGTATTTTGACCGCTACGTCTTCAACGCCGACTATACCGAGGCCCCCCAGGTAGGCATCGACACCGTGCTCATCAGCGGCAACGCCCTGGAAAACGTGGACGCCGTCTATGAGGACGGCCGCTTCGTGGAGTACCACTTCCCCGGCATCGACCCCGCCCGGGAGGGCTTTGACTGGTGTTCCCTCAAGCTGGTGTTTGAGGTGTGGAACAACGACTGGTATCTGGTGGGCATGATCCACGGCGAGTGGACCGTCTGATTGATCCTGTTTTTTCCGTCCTGCCGGCCTATGCCGGCAGGATTTTTTTGGTGTTGCTTCTTGTTTTTTCGCCTTCTTGCGTCAAAGTGCGGGGATTTATGAAAGAGTGCTTGCATCCGCGGACAGATTGCGTTAAGATGGGCTTTACAATCGAAGTGTTTCCCCGGGACGGGGCGCCTTGTGTGTGTGCGCTGCCGCCCCCGGCGGGCATGATCGTACGCGGATACCACGGTATCCCGAAAGGATGAGTGTAGTTTGAAAATCATCATCGTGGGAGACGGAAAGGTAGGCTTCACCCTGGCGGAGCACCTCTCTCAGGAGGAGCACAACGTCACCGTCATTGACACCAATGACGACGCCCTGCGCCGGGCCTCCGAGTCCCTGGACGTCATGTGCGTCAAAGGCAACGGTGCCTCCATCTCCGCCCTGAAGGAATCGGGCGCGGGTTCGGCGGACGTGCTGATCGCGGCCACCAGCCTGGACGAGGTGAACATGGTGTGCTGCCTGACCGCCAAGCGGCTGGGCGCCAAGTTCACCATCGCCCGTGTGCGCAACGTGGAGTACGCCATGGAGCTGTCCAGTATGAAGCAGGAGCTGGGCATCGACATGGCCATCAACCCGGAGAATGCCACCGCTGTGGAGATCTCCCGGCTGCTGCGCTTCCCCAACGCCGCCAACATCGAGACCTTCTGCCGGGGCCGGGTGGAGCTCATCAGCTTCCGGGTGCGGGAGGGGGACTTTCTGGCGGGACAGCCTCTTTCCGCCCAGACCGGCAAGATCCGGGAACTGGCCATGCTGGTATGCGCGGTGGAGCGGGAGGACGGCAAGGTCATCATCCCAGACGGTTCCTTCGTGCCCCATGCGGGCGACCGGCTCTATCTGGTGGGCCAGCCCTCCGGTCTGACCGCCTTCTTCCATCTGCTGGGCCGGCATACTCCCAAGCTCCACTCTGCCTTTATCATCGGCGGCGGACGGGTCGCCCACTATCTCACCGCCATTCTGCTCAAGCTGGGCATGCGGGTCAAGATCGTGGAGCGCAAGCCGGAGCGCTGCCGTCTCCTCAGCGACATGCTGCCCCACGCCCTCATTATTCAGGGCGACGGCACCGACCAGGAACTGCTGGAGGAGGAGAATGCCAGTGCCTCCGACGCCTTCATCGCCCTCACCGACCGCGACGAGGACAACATCATCATCTCCCTCTACGCCATGCAGCAGGGGGTGAAAAAGGTGGTGGCCAAGTCCAACCGGCAGAATTACACCGGCATCGCCCACGCCGCCGGTCTGGACAGCGTCATCTCCCCCAAGCTCATCACCGCCAGCCAGATCCTTCAGGTGGTCCGTGGCATGCAGAACTCCAAAGGCAGCGTCATGAACGCCCTGTACAAGATCTGCGACGGCCACGCTGAGGCTCTGGAGTTCATCGCCAATGAGACCACCCACAATCAGGGCATCCCCCTGAAGGACCTGCGGCTGAAAAAGGGTATCCTCATCGCCGTACTGGTCCACAAGGGCCAGATCATCATTCCCGACGGCTCATCCTCCATCACCGCCGGCGACACCGTCATTCTGATCTCCCGCAACCACGGCATTCTGGATCTGAACGACATCTACGAGGACTCTCTGCTGGATCTGGGGGCGGCGCAATGAATTTCAGACTGGTATTCAAGGTCACAGGCAAGGCCCTGATGGTGGAGGCCGTGTCCATGCTGATCCCCCTGCTGGTGAGCCTGATCTACCAGGAGGACCCCACCCCATTTCTGTTTACCATCCCGTTGGTAATGATCATCGGCTTTCTGCTCTCCCTCCTGCCCAGCAACGACCACTTCTTCCCCCGGGAGGGCTTCTTCTCCGTGGCCCTGATCTGGCTGCTGATGGGCGCCTTCGGCGCACTTCCTTTCTATTTCAGCGGCTTCTTCCCCACCTACATCGACTGCTTTTTTGAAGCGGTCTCCGGCTTTACCACCACCGGCGCCTCCATTCTGACGGCGGTGGAGCCTCTGCCCCGGGGCATCCTGTTCTGGCGCTCCTTTATTCACTGGCTGGGCGGTATGGGAGTGCTCATCCTCACCATCGCCCTGCTGCCCAGTCTGGGCGCCCGCACCCTCCACCTGATGAAGGCGGAGAGCCCCGGCCCGGTGGTCAGCAAGCTGGTGCCCAAGTCCAGCCAGTCCTCCAAGATCCTCTATGGAATCTATTGCGGGCTGACCGCCATCGAGGTAATTGCTCTGCGCATCGCCGGTATGCCCTGGTACGACAGCATCGTCCACTCTTTTGCCACTGCCGGCACCGGCGGCTTCTCCACCCGCAACATCTCGGTGGCTGCCTACGGCAGCCCCGCCATCGAGATCATCATCACCATTTTTATGCTGCTGTTCTCGGTGAACTTCTCTCTGTACTTCCTGCTGCTGTGCGGCAAGGTGAAGCAGGTGCTCCAGAGCGACGAGCTGCGCTTCTTCCTCATTGTGGTCTTTGCCAGCATCGTTCTCATCTCCATCAACATCTGGGACTTCTACCCCACCGGCGGCGAGTCCATCCGCCACGCCGCCTTCCAGGTAGGCTCCATCATCTCCACCACCGGCTTTGCCAGCACCGACTTCAACCTGTGGCCGGAGTTCTCCCGGGTACTGCTGGTGCTGCTCATGTTCATCGGCGCCTGCGCCGGCTCCACCGGCGGCGCCATCAAGTGCTCCCGTGTGCTGCTGCTGGGCCGGTGCATCAAGCGGGAAATCCGCCAGGTCATCCACCCCAGAGCGGTCAACGTGGTGAAGCTGGACGGCCGGGTAGTGGAGGAAAGCGCCCTGCGCTCGGTCCACATCTTCTTCTCCGCTTACATTCTCATCACGCTGGGGGCCACCCTGCTGGTGTCCATCGACAACTACTCCTTCGGCACCACCTTTACCGCCGTGGTCTCCTGCATCGGCAATATCGGCCCCGGCCTGGAATTGGTGGGTCCCATGGGCAATTACGCCCTCTTCTCCGGCTTCTCCAAGCTGGTGCTCTCCCTGTGCATGATCGTGGGCCGGCTGGAGGTTCTGCCCATTCTGGTGCTCTTTAGCGGAAATGCATGGAAACGTTCTTGAACTGACCGGTCGTTTTTGTCCAAAGCGTCAAATCCTCGGATTTGACGCTTTCTTTTTTGAATACTCTTGCCAAGAGGATGCATTTTGAGGTATTATAAGGATGTCTGTAAAACCGGGAAGCCTTACGCTGCAAGGGCTTTCCGAAACAAAGGAGTTGGGTAAGATGATCGAAAATCTCTTTTGGCTCGGTCTAGTGGGTGCTTTAATCGCGCTTATCTTTGCCGTAGCCCAAGCAAGAAAGGTGCTAAGATTCTCCGAAGGCACCGAATTGATGCAGAAGCTGGCTGCTTCCATCCGTAAAGGCGCTAACGCTTACCTTAAGCGTCAGTATACCACTGTCGCAAAGATCTTTATTATTGTCTTCGTTGTCCTGCTGGTGCTGGCCTGGCAGAATATGCTGGATAACTGGTTTATCCCCTTCGCCTTCCTCACCGGCGGTATCTATTCCGGTCTGGCCGGCTTTGTGGGCATGAAGATCGCCACCTCCGCCAACGCACGTACCGCCAACGCTGCTCATGAGAGCCTGAACCGCGGTCTGAACGTTGCCTTCTCCTCCGGCGCCGTCATGGGCTTCACCGTGGTTGGCCTGGGCCTGCTGGACGTGTCCATCTGGTTCCACATCCTGAAGTACATCGCCGGCTTTGACGGCCCCCAGATTGCCCAGACCATGGTTATGTTCGGCATGGGCGCCTCCTTCATGGCTCTGTTCGGCCGCGTGGGCGGCGGTATCTTCACCAAGGCCGCCGACGTGGGCGCCGACCTGGTGGGTAAGGTTGAGGCCGGTATCCCCGAGGATGACCCCCGCAACCCCGCCACCATCGCCGACAACGTAGGCGACAATGTGGGCGACGTGGCCGGCATGGGCGCCGACTTGTACGAGTCCTACGTTGGCTCCATCCTGGCTACCTTCGCTCTGGGCGCCGCCGCCTATGCCGCTGACGGCCTGACCTGGAACGCCATGCTGCTTCCCCTGGTCATCGCCGTGGTGGGCGTCATCTGCTCCGTGCTGGGCAGCTTCCTGATCCGCACCAAGGAGGACGCCACTCAGAAGTCCCTGCTGGCCACCCTGCGTAAGGGCACCTACACCGCCGCCGTGCTGGCCGCCATCATTGCTGCCCCTGTCACCTACTATATTATGGGCTCCTGGGGCCCCTACATCGCCATCCTGGCCGGCCTGGTGGCCGGCTGCGCCATCGGCTACTTCACCGAGTACTACACCTCCGACACCTATAAGCCCACCCAGAATCTGGCCGACTCCACCGAGACCGGCGCCGCTACCACCATCATCGGCGGTATCTCTCTGGGCATGCTGTCCACCGCCGCTCCCATCATCATCATCGGCATCGCCATCATCGTCTCCTTCCTGGCTGCCGGCGGCTCTCTGACCACCGGCGGCGCCGACTATGAGATCCTCTTCTCCAAGGGCCTGTACGGCATCGGCATCGCCGCCGTGGGCATGCTGTCCACCCTGGGCATCACCCTGGCCACCGACGCTTACGGCCCCGTGGCCGACAACGCCGGCGGCATCGCCGAGATGAGCGGCCTGGGCGAGGAGGTCCGCAACCGCACCGACGCTCTGGACTCCCTGGGCAACACCACCGCCGCCACCGGTAAGGGCTTCGCCATCGGCTCCGCCGCCCTCACCGCTCTGGCCCTGCTGGTCTCCTACGTGGACGTGGTCAAGGGCAAGCTGGACCACGCCATGGATCTGTCCCTCACCAACCCCGCCGTGCTGGTGGGTCTGTTCGTGGGCGCTATGCTCACCTTCATCTTCGCCGCCCTCACCATGAGCGGCGTGCAGCGTGCCGCCCAGTCCATCGTGGTGGAGGTCCGCCGTCAGTTCCGCGAGATCTCCGGCATCATGGAGGGCAAGGCCGATCCCGACTACGCCTCCTGCGTGGACCTGTGCACCAAGGGCGCTCTGCATGAGATGGTCATCCCCTCCCTGCTGGCCATCATCGTTCCCGTTATCGTGGGTCTGATCCTGGGCGCTGAGGCCGTTGTGGGCCTGCTGGGCGGCGTCACCGTCACCGGCTTCGTGGTGGCCGTGTTCATGTCCAACGCCGGCGGCGCCTGGGACAACGCCAAGAAGTACATTGAGGCCGGCCATCACGGCGGCAAGGGCTCCGACTGCCACAAGGCCGCCGTCATCGGCGACACCGTGGGCGACCCCTTCAAGGACACCTCCGGCCCCTCTCTGAACATCCTGATCAAGCTGTGCTCCACCGTCTCCATCGTGTTCTCCGGCCTGATCACCACCATTCACCTGTTCTAATCGCACATAAAAAAAGGACGCCTGCGGGCGTCCTTTTTTTATGCCTGTTTTAGCTCAACTCAAACATGCCGTGGTACAGCTGGTAGTACTCCCCCTGCTGGGCCAGCAGGTCCTCATGACTGCCCCGCTCCACGATCTGGCCCTGTTCCAGCACCATAATGGCGTCGGCGTTGCGGACGGTGGACAGCCGGTGGGCGATGACGAAGACGGTCCGCCCCTCCATCAGCTGATCCATGCCCTTCTCGATCAGGGCCTCGGTACGGGTGTCGATGGAGGAGGTGGCCTCGTCCAGAATGAGCACCGGTGGGTCGGCCACCGCCGCCCGGGCAATGGCCAGCAGCTGCCGCTGGCCCTGGGACAGGTTGGCCCCGTCCGCCGTCACCATGGTGTCGTAGCCCTGGGGCAGGCGGCGGATGAAGGAGTCGGCGTTGGCGATTTTGGCTGCCTGCTCCACCTCCTCCATGGTGGCGTCCAGCTTGCCGAACCGGATGTTGTCGGCGATGGTGCCGGTAAAGAGGTGGGTATCCTGGAGCACCATGCCCAGAGAGCGGCGCAGATCGTCCTTTCTGATATCCCTGACGTCGATGCCGTCGTAGGTCACCCTCCCCTTCTGCACGTCGTAGAACCGGTTGATCAGGTTGGTGATGGTGGTTTTGCCCGCGCCGGTGGAGCCCACAAAGGCGATCTTCTGGCCGGGCTTTGCAAAGAGGCTGATGTTTTTCAGGATGGGGTGGCCGTCATCGTAGCCGAAGGTGACCTCCTCAAAGCGAACGTCCCCCCGCAGGGGCGCGGCGGATCCATCAGGCTTGCGCCACACCCAGCTTTCCCCCGCCTTCTCCAGCCTGACCTCACCCTCATCCACCTCAGGCGGCTGGTCCATGGCCTCAAAGACCCGCTCAGCGCCCGCCAGGGCGGCCAACAGGAAGTTGGTCTGCTGGGTAAACTGATTGATGGGCATGGCCGCCTGTCGTACGAAAACCAGATAGCTGGCCAGACTGCCCACGTCGGTCATGCCCGCCATGGCCATATAGCCCCCCAGGGCGGCCACGATGGCGTAATTGATATAGGAGATGCTCACCACCGCCGGGATCATGGTGGCGGCGTACCCCTGGGCGCCGGTGCCTGCCTTGCGGAGGGCCTCGTTCTTCTCCCGAAAAGTCCGCAGGTTGGCCCTCTCATGGTTGAAGACCTTGACCACCTTCTGACCCGCCACCATCTCCTCGATATAGCCGTCCAGATCGCCCAGCGCGGCCTGCTGCTTGCGGTAGTAGGCCTTGCTTCGCGTTCCGCTGAACCGGATATAGAGGAACATGACCGCATAGCACACCGCCACCACCAGGGTGAGCCGCCAGTTGAGGATAAAGAGCATGGTCAGAGTACCGACCACCTGGATGAAGCTCTGGATCACCATGGCGAAGCTGTTGTTGAGAGCGTCGGAGATGGTGTCCACGTCGTTGGTGAAGTAGCTCATCACATCGCCGTGACGGCGGGTGTCAAAGAAGCGCAGGGGCAGCTTCTGGAGGTGGGCGAACAGGTCACGCCGGATATCATAGAGCACCTTCTGAGCCGCCTTCACCATGGTCTGGGTATATCCCCAGGCAGCCAGAGCGCCGGCCAGATAGATGGCGGCGGTGAGGGCCACCCCCTGCAGCAGGGCCGCCATCCCTCCGGTAGCCAGGTTGTTGACCACCGGCCGGATCATGTAGGTGCCCAGCAGGTTGGCCAATGCGCTGATGGTGACCAGCACCGCCACCGCCAGCAGCAGGAACTTGTGCCGCCCCATGTAGGACAGGAGAGTGCGCAGGGTATAGCCCAGGTGCTTGGGCTTTTTGGCACTGAGCTGTCTAGCCATGCTCCTCCCCTCCTTTCATCTGGGATGCGTAGATCTCCTGATAGATGGGGTCCCGGTCCAGCAGCTCCCGGTGGGTACCGGCGGCATGGATTTTGCCATCCTCCAGGATCACAATGAGATCGGTATGCATCACCGAGGTAATGCGCTGGGCAATGATGATCTTGGTGACGCCGGTGAGCCCGGCAAGGGCGGTGCGGATTTTCCCCTCGGTGGCGGTGTCCACCGCCGAGGTGGAGTCATCAAAGATGAGGATCTTGGGCCGTTTCAGCAGGGCCCGGGCGATGCACAGCCGCTGCTTCTGGCCGCCGGAGACATTGACGCCTCCCTGCCCCAGATCGGTGTCCAGGCCGTCAGGCATCCGCTCCAGAAACTCATCGGCGCAGGCCGCCCGGCAGGCCGCCCACAGCTGCTCATCGTCGGCATCCGGATCTCCCCACCGGAGATTCTCCCGGACGGTGCCGGAGAAGAGCACATTTTTCTGGAGCACGATGCCCACCGCGTCCCGCAATGTCGTAAGGTCATACTCCTTTACATCATGCCCCCCACCTTCACAACACCCTCGGTGGCGTCGTACAAACGAGGGATGAGCTGGACCAGGGTGGTTTTGGCGGAGCCGGTGCCTCCCAGGATACCTACAGTCTGCCCCGCCCTGATGTGCAGGTCCACCCCGGACAGGGCGTACTCCCTGGCGTCGGCGTGGTATTTGAAGGACACATGCTCAAAGTCCACACTGCCGTCGGCCACCTCCCCCACCGGCTCTGCCGGGTCGGTCAGCGCCGGGTCCTCGTCCAGCACCTCCGCGATGCGGTGGGCGCTGGCCAGAGACCGGGTGAGCAGCAGGAACACATTAGAGATCATCATAAAGGAGTTCATCACCTGGAGCACGTAGCTGAGAAAGCCGGTGAGCTCTCCCACCTGGAGACCGCCCTTCAGGATCATGCCGCCGCCAAACCACAGGATAAGCACGATGGCGGTGTACATGGTGAACTGGAAGGCGGGCAGGTTGAGCACCGCGAAGTGGAAGGTCCGCTGGCTGGTGTTCATGAGCTCCTGGTTGACCGCCTGGAACTTCTCCTCCTCGTATTCCCCCCGGACAAAGGCCTTTACGGCCCGGATGGCGGTGAGCCCCTCCTGCACCACATTATTGACCTTATCCATGGCCTTCTGGAGCCGTCCGTACATGGGAGCCACCTTGCGCACCACCAGGAAGAGGATCAGGGCAAGAATGGGAGCGGTCACCACAAAGATGAGGGCCAGACGGGCATTCATCCAGAAGGACAGGCCCACCCCCATCACCAGCATCACCGGACTGCGCGCCAGGGGCCGCAGTCCGCCGTTGATGGCGTTCTGGAGCACCGTCACGTCGCTGGTCAGCCGGGTGACCAGGGAAGAGCTCTCAAACCGGTCCAGGTTGGAAAAGGCATAGTCCTGCACCCGCTCATATTGGGCCTGACGGATGTTGGCGCCCCAGCCATAGGCCGCCCGGGCGGCAAATCGAGCATACAGCAGGCCGGTAACCAGGGCCAGCAGAGCGCACACACCCATCTGGACTCCTTTGATCACAATGTAATGGAGGTCCCGGGCCTCCACACCCACATCGATGAGGTCGGCCATCAGCACCGGGATCACCAGCTCAAAGGCCGTCTCCACCAATACCAGCAGCCCGCCGATGAGCAGGTCCCGCAGGTAGGGACCCAGATAAGACAGCAGCCGCTTCAATTCCCTCATGGCTGTCCCTCCTTCTCCGAACGCAGATTGCGGTAGGCCCGGCCCAGATAGTCGGCAAACTGCTGCCGCTCCTCCGGTGTGAAGCCCTCCAGCATCCGCTCCTCCATGTCCCGGCAGCAGGCCTGCCAGGTGTCATAGGCCGCCTGGCCCGCCGGGGTGATCTCCACCCGGTCCCGGCGCTTGTCCTGCCCGTCCCCGCAGCGGGTCACAAAGCCCCCCTTCTGCAGGCTGTCCAGCATCCGGCACACCGCCGCCGGGTCGATCTCATAGTAGTCGGCCAGCTGACGCTGACGGCAGGGTCCGTTGCGGCTGAGATAGCCCAGCAGCTTGGGCTGCCCTGTCCCCAGCCCCACCTGAGCCAGACAGGGACGCAGGGCCCCCCGCTGGGCGTGGAAGGCCCGGTAGAGCAGCATATGGAAGGAATGTTCCATCCATCCCACCTCCATGTTGATATATCAATCATTGATATGTCAATTATATGTCATTTCAGAGCGCTGTCAAGTCTCTTCCTCACCGGGATTTTACTTGCAACCGGCCCTATAAAGTGGGATAATGTTGCCAACGAAACCCAAAAGGAGGCCCTCCCTATGGAAGCCAAGAAAGCATATCGCCCGGAAAACCTGCACTACCTGAAAATGCTGGCCCGGCAGTATCCCAATGTGCAGGCCGCCAGCACTGAGATCATCAACCTTCACGCCATCCAGAACCTGCCCAAGGGCACCGAGCACTTCATCTCCGACGTCCATGGGGAGTATGAGGCCTTCCTCCACATCCTGAACTCCGCCTCCGGCGTGGTGCGGGAGAAGCTGGACTCCCTCTTTGCCACCACCGTTTCCAAGGCCGACCTGGACCAGCTGGCCACCCTCATCTACTACCCCCAGGAGAAGCTGGAGGAGATCGAGCGGGAGACGGCTGACATGCGGGAGTGGTACCGCATCACCTTCCACCGGCTCATTGAGATGTGCCGGCTGGTCAGCTCCAAGTATACCCGCTCCAAGGTCCGTAAAGCCATGCCTCCGGAATACGCCTACATCATCGATGAAATGATCCATACCCACTATGAGGACATGGACAAGCGGGATTACTATGAGAACATCATCTCCACCATCATCGACATCGACCGGGCCTCCAACTTCCTGGTGCAGCTGTGCGAGCTCATCAAGCGACTGGCGGTGGACCACCTCCATCTGGTGGGCGATATCTTTGACCGGGGTCCCCGTGCGGACATCATTCTGGACTCCCTGATGGACTACCACAGCGTGGACATCCAGTGGGGCAACCACGACGTGCTGTGGATGGGCGCCGCCTCCGGCTCCCGCACCCTGGTGGCCACCGTGCTGGCCAACTCCCTGCGCTACAACAACCTGGAGGTCATTGAGACGGGCTACGGCATCTCTCTGCGGCCTCTGTCGGTGTTTGCCAACGAGGTGTACAAGGACTGCGATATCCACCGCTTTGAGGTGAAGCTCACCAATGAGGACGCCGCCCACTACACTGAGAAGGACAAGCTGCTGGCCGCCCGGATGCACAAGGCCATCACCATCATCCTCTTCAAGCTGGAGGGGCAGAAGCTGCTGCGCAACCCCTGCTTTGGCATGGCGGACCGGCTGCTGCTGGACAAGATCGACTATGAAAACAAGTGCATCACCATTAACGGCGTCACCTATCCCCTGGAGGACACCGACTTCCCCACCGTGGACCCCAAGGACCCCTACACCCTTACCGAGGAGGAGAGCATCCTCATCGATCAGCTGACCAGCTCCTTCCTCCACAGCGAGAAGCTCCAGCGCCACGTCCGTTTCCTCTACTCCAAGGGCAGCCTGTACAAGGTATACAACGGCAATCTGCTCTTCCACGGCTGTATCCCCATGACGGAGGACGGTCAGCTCCAGTCCTTCACCATCGGGGGCAAGACCCTGTCGGGCAAGGCCTTCCTGGACTACGCCGACCAGAATGCCCGCCAGGCCTACTACAGCAAGCCGGGCACCGCGGAGCGGGAGTTCGGCATGGACTTTTTGTGGTTCCTGTGGGCGGGCCGCAACAGTCCCATATTCGGCCGGGACCGGATGACCACCTTCGAGCGGCGGCTCATTTTGGACGAGTCCACCTGGACCGAGCCCAAAAACGCCTACTATCAGCTGTACAACGACCCGGCGGTGTGCGAGCGGCTGCTGAAGGAATTCGGCCTGGAGGGCCCCCACTGCCACATCGTCAACGGCCATGTACCCGTCAAGTCCAAGAAGGGCGAGAGCCCCATGAAGGCGGGGGGCAAGCTGCTGGTCATTGACGGCGGCTTCTGCAAAGCCTACCAGAAGACCACCGGCATCGCCGGCTACACCCTGATCTACAACTCCGCCTGCTTCCGCCTGGTGTCCCATGAGCCCTTTGTGGGCCGGGCCAACGCCATCCGGGAAAACCAGGACATCGCCTCCTCCTCGGTGGTGTTTGAGCGGCTGGAATCCAGGCTGAAGATTGCCGGTACCGATGTGGGCCGCCAGCTCCAGGAGCAGATTGACGATCTGATGGCCCTGGTCCAGGCCTTCCGCAGCGGTGAGATCGTGGAGGACCATAAGGATTAAAAAAGAGGGATACCGCCTGCGGCGGTATCCCTCTTTTACTTCCCCGGTCTTGACGACGGGCATTTCTTATGGTATTCTTCTTTTACTCATTTAGTAATTTAGTAAATAACTAAAATTTGGGAGGTCACCATGCAGATCCCTACCAATTTAAAACACAAGCCGGTCTTTGTGGCCGAGGACTACAGCAACATTGACGGCCGCAGCGCCTATCAGACCGACGCCCAGGGCCTGAGCCTGGGCCTGGCCCAGTGGAATGACCGGGGCCGGGTGGACATTTCCGCCAAGGTCTGGCGGCATACCGGAGAGAAGTGGTCCCGCCAGTCGGAGGAGCTGCCCCTCCACCGGGTACTGGATCTGGCCATTCTCACCTGCCGGGCAGTCCACTATATCCGGGAGGAGAGCTACCGCTACCCCGCCCTGTACGACCCGGAAAAGCCCCAGATTGACCGGGTGGGCCTCCAGGGTGACGCCATGACAGTGGAAGTTTGCACCGGCAACGACCACATCGACGAGGATATCGCCCTGTTTCGGGACGCATTGGCCCGGGACGGCGACCTGCTGGGCGAGCGCATGCAGGTACTGGCCCGTCTGCTGGCCGACCTGGGGTACCACGCCTGAAAAAGGAGCCCGCGGCAAGTGCCGCGGGCTCCTTTTGTTCAGGTCCGGTTATTCAGATAGGCGTCGATGCCGTTGGCGATACCCAGGGCGATCTTCTGCTGGTAGGTGGGGTCGCACAGCCGGGCCAGCTCCCCCGGATGGGTCATAAAGCCGGTCTCCACCAGCACGGCGGGCATGGTGGTTTCCCGCAGCACCTGGAAGTTGGCCGAGGGGGTACCCCGGCCAATGCCTCCGGTAGCCGCTACCACCCCGTCCTGCACCTGCTGGGCCAGGGCCGCACCCTTGGTGCTGTTGGGATAGTAGTAAGTAAAAATACCCTCATAGTCGTTCCGGTCCAGGGCGTTGCAGTGGATACTGACAAAGAGCTCCGCATCGGCAGCGTTGGCCATCTTGGCCCGGTCCGCCAGACTCACCGAGTCGTCCCCCGTCCGGGTAGGCACCACGTTATAGCCCCGGTCCTCCAAAATCTCCGCCAGCATCAGGGACATGGGAAGTGTCAGGTCCTTCTCCTTCACATCATTTCCATTGGCGTCGGGATAGACCGCGCCGGGCTGATTGCCTCCGTGGCCTGGGTCGATGGCAATGGTAATCTTACCGGGCTCCAGAGGCGGCAGCTCCGGCTGCTCCGGCGCTTCGGAAACGCTGACCCGCACCTGATTGCCACCGGCAGACACAGACAGGTTCTGGGCGTAGCTGACGCCGGAGGCCAGATCCAGCACCAGGCGCAGGGTATGGGGATAGCCATACCCCAGGTCGTCCCCGTGCTGGGAGCAGCGGATTTGCTCAATGGCATCGCTCTCCACCGAAAGAATCAGGTCCTTCCCCACCGCCGGGGCGTATACCGCACCCAGCAGGTCGATGGCCAGCCGGTCCCCCAGATCTAGAATACGGTATTGGGGGGTGTGGTCGGCGGTCACGGTAAAGGTTTGGGTCGTTTTATCAAAGTCCAGCCCAGTGATCCAACCCAGGTCGCCCTCCTCCGGTCCGGTAGGATCAGTGGGAGGCTGGGGCTTCTCCTCCTTGGGGGAGGTGATGGCCGCGGTGGCAGTATCCCCCTGCCACTCCACCTGGGCCCCCAGCTGCTCAGAGACAAAGCGCAGGGGCACCATGGTGCTCTCCTTCCCCTCCCATTTCACCACGCCGGCGGGGATCCCATCGGGCAGCTGGACCTGCTTGCCGTCCACCAGGGCGGAGGCGGAGCCCAGAGTCAGCACGATGGTGCTCCCCTCCCGCAGGATGACCACCTGCCGGGTCTCAGGCACCCAGGTCACCGTGGCCTCCAGGGCCTCGGAGATCAGCCGAACGGGCACCAGGGTACGGCCGTTCTGGCTGCCCGCCGGATACTGGACCAGGGCGGGCACGTCCACCGGCGTCAGGGGGGCGCCGTCCAGTGTCAGGTTGATCCGGTCGGTGACGGTGGGCTGTCCGTAGCTCTGACTTACTTCATCATAAAAGGTAACGGTCATTTTCTCCATTCCCGCCGCCGCGGCCCCGGGCAGTACGCCCACCAGCAGGGTCAGCAGCAGCAGGATCCAGGTCAGGTGTCTCTTCATGCCATGCTCCTCGTCTTGTCTCGTGTTTATTTGACCTATTTTACCCTATCTTTCCCAACCCCGTCAAGAAATCCAGGGTAAAAATAGTTGACATAATTTTACCTCTTTAGCCCGATATTTTGCAAAAGCGGCCCAACCTCTTGCACTTGAGGAAAAAAGTTGGTATGATGAACAGTAATTCAAGAGCATCGGAGGGAATCGTATGCTGAACATCACCCGTCAGGGCGTCTACTATAAAAACAATGCCTTTGTCCCCGCCCAGGACGGCCCCGCTGCCGGCCTGCCCGCCCCAGAGGAGGCCAAAAAGGGCACTATGGCCTGGTCCATTCTGGCCTCCCACAATACCAGCGGCTCCATGGACAGTCTTGCCATCAAGTTTGACGCCATGGCCTCCCATGACATCACCTATGTTGGTATTATCCAGACTGCCCGGGCCTCCGGCATGAAGGAATTCCCGCTGCCCTATGTGCTCACCAACTGCCATAACTCCCTGTGCGCCGTGGGCGGCACCATCAACGAGGACGACCACGTCTTTGGCCTGTCCGCCGCCAAGAAGTACGGCGGTGAGTTCGTTCCCGCCCACCAGAGCGTCATCCACTCCTACATGAGAGAGCGGTACGCCGCCCCCGGCAAGATGATCCTTGGCTCCGACTCCCACACCCGCTACGGCGCCTACGGCACCATGGCTATCGGCGAGGGCGGCCCCGAGCTGGCCCGGCAGCTGCTGGAAAAGACCTATAACATCTCCTATCCCAAGGTCATCGCCATCTACCTCACCGGCGCCCCCATTCCCGGCGTGGGTCCCCAGGACGTGGCTCTGGAGCTCATCCGCTCCACCTTCAAGGACGGCACCGTCAAGAACGCCGTCATGGAGTTCTTCGGTCCCGGCGTGGCCAACCTGTCCATGGACTACCGCTCCGGCATCGACGTGATGACCACCGAGACCACCTGCCTGTCCTCCGTGTGGGTGGCCGACGACACCCTGAAGGACCACTTGGCCGTGCTGGGCCGGGGCAATGAGTTCAAGGCTCAGGCGCCCGCCGACGGCGCCTACTATGACGGGGTCATCCATGTGGAGCTGGACAAGATCCGGCCCATGATCGCCCTGCCCTTCCACCCCTCCAATGCCTACACCATTCAGGAGTTCAAGGAGAACATGGCCGACCTTCTCCATCAGGTAGACGAGGACACAGTGCATCAGCTCAAGCTGAAGAGCAAGCCCGCCTCCCTGCTGAACAAGATCGTGGACGGCAAGTTCATGGTGGATCAGGGCGTCATTGCCGGCTGCTCCGGCGGTACCTATCAGAACATCGTCCGGGCCGCCCAGGTGCTGGACGGCCACGCCATCGGCTCCGACGCCTTCTGGCTGTCCGTCTATCCCACCAGCCAGCCCGTCAACCTGGAGCTGACAAAGCGGGGCTATATCGCCTCCCTGATGGCGGCGGGCGCCTCCATCCGCTCCTGCTTCTGCGGTCCCTGCTTCGGCGCCGGCGACGTGCCCGCCAACGGGGCCTTCTCCATCCGCCACTCCACCCGCAACTTCCCCAACCGGGAGGGCTCCAAGCCCTCCGACGGTCAGGTGTCCTATGTGGCCCTGATGGACGCCCGGTCCATCGCTGCCACCGCCCTCAACGGCGGCGCCCTCACCGGGGCCGACGAGCTGCCCAACGCCCCTGTGGATCCCGCCGTGGAGCCCTTCGCCTATGACGACACCCCCTACAAGGCCCGGGTGTATTTCGGCGTGGGCAAGGCCGACCCCGATCAGAAGCTGGTCTTTGGCCCCAACATCGCCGACTGGCCGGAGCAGGTGGCCCTGCCCGACAACCTGCTGCTCACCGTGTGCTCCGCCATCTATGATCCCGTCACCACCACCGACGAGCTGATCCCCTCCGGCGAGACCTCTTCCTACCGCTCCAACCCCATCAAGCTGTCCGAGTTCGCCCTGAGCCGGAAGGATCCCCAGTATGTTCCCCGTGCCAAGGAGGTGCTGGCTCTGGAGCGCCTGCGCCGCACCAATCCCGAGGCTCCCGAGGTGAAGGAGGCCCTGATGGGCCACGATGCCGCCAACACCGGCCTGGGCTCCCTGGTGATGGCCCTCAAGCCCGGCGACGGCTCCGCCCGTGAGCAGGCCGCCTCCTGCCAGCGTGTGCTGGGCGGCGTGGCCAACCTGGCCGCCGAGTATGCCACCAAGCGCTACCGCTCCAACGTGGTGAACTGGGGTATGCTGCCCTTCATCGCGGAGGATGTGAAGGACTGGAACATCCAGCCCGGCGACAAGCTGTACATCCCCGGCGTGCGCACCGCCCTGGACAGCGGGGCCGACGTGGTGCCCGCCGTGCTCCTCCAGAACGGCAGCCAGCGTACCGTCACCCTGAAGCTGCCCGGCATGACCCGGGAAGAGAGAGACATTGTTCTCGCCGGTTGCCTCATCAACTACTACGCCAAATAAGAGCCGTGGGCGCTGCAGTTTGCAGCGCCCACCTTCTTAAAAGGAGAATCAACCTATGGTCTCAAAGCCCACTCCCCTGCTGCCCACCAAACCCCTGGCCGCCACCAACACCATCTCCGGCTTCCGGGTGCGGCCCGGTCTTTTTCTGCTCAACGGCGCCAACGTGGTGCCCGGCGGGGTCAGCTTCACCATCCACTCCATCAACGCCACCTACTGTGAGCTGTGCCTCTTCCGCCGCACCCAGCAGGAGCCCTTTGCCATTCTCCCCTTCCCGGAGAACTTCCGTATCGGCAACACCTTCTCCATGATCGTCTTTGACCTGGACATCTATGAGATCGAGTACGCCTACCGGATGGACGGCCCCAACGACCCGGACCGGGGCCTGCTCTTCGACAAGACCAAGTACCTGCTGGACCCCTACGCCCGGGCGGTCACCGGCCAGAGCATCTGGGGCAGCAACCAGACCCCCGGCTGCTCCTACCACGCCCGGGTGGTGGAGGACATCTTCGACTGGGGGGATTTTCACGACCCTCATCTGCCCTTCCGGGACATGATCATCTACGAGACCCACGTCCGGGGCTTCACCCAGCACCCCTCCTCCGGAGTGAAACACCCCGGCACCTTTGAGGGCCTGCTGGAAAAGCTGCCCTACCTGCTGGAGCTGGGGGTCAACACCGTGGAGCTGATGCCCATCTTCGAGTTTGACGAGATGGCGGATGAGCGCATCGTGGACGGCCGGCAGCTGCTCAACTACTGGGGCTACAACACCGTCTGCTTCTTCGCCCCCAACACCAGCTACACCGCCACCCCTGAGTTCAACCACGAGGGCACCCAGCTCAAGCAGCTGATCCGCACCCTCAACGAGCACGGCATCGAGGTCATTCTGGATGTGGTGGTCAACCACACCGCCGAGGGCAACGAGCAGGGCCCCTTCTTCTCCTTCAAGGGGCTGGACAACAACATCTACTACATGCTCACTCCCGACGGCAAGTACTACAACTTCTCCGGCGTGGGCAACACCCTCAACTGCAACCACCCGGTGGTGCGGCAGTTCATTCTGGACTGCCTGCGGTACTGGGTAGTGGAGTACCGGGTGGACGGCTTCCGGTTCGATCTGGCCTCCATTCTGGGCCGGGATACCGACGGCTCTCCCCTGTCTGAGCCGCCCCTGCTGGAAAGCCTGGCCTTCGACCCCATTCTGGGGCGGGTTAAGCTCATCGCAGAGGCCTGGGACGCCGGTGGGCTGTATCAGGTGGGCTCCTTCCCCTCCTGGAACCGGTGGGCCGAGTGGAACGGCAAGTACCGGGACGACCTGCGCTGCTTCCTGAAGGGAGACAGCGGCCTGGCCTGGGCGGCGGTCCAGCGCATCACCGGCTCCGCTGACCTCTATCCCCCCTCCCAGCGGCAGAACGCCTCGGTGAATTTCCTCACCTGCCATGACGGTTTCACCCTGTACGACCTGTATTCCTACGATCAAAAGCACAACGAGGCCAACGGCTGGGGCAATACTGACGGGGCCAACGACAACAACAGCTGGAACTGCGGCGTGGAGGGCGACACGGAGGACCAGGCGGTGCTGGCCCTCCGGGACCGGCTGATGAAAAACGCCTTCGCGGTGCTGCTGTGCAGCCGGGGCACCCCCATGTTCCTGGCGGGGGACGAGTTTGCCAACACCCAGTTCGGCAACAACAACGCCTACTGTCAGGACAATGAGATCTCCTGGCTGGACTGGTCCCGGCTGGAGAACCATCAGGACCTATTCCGCTTCGTCTCCCGGATGATCGCCTTCCGGAAGGAGCACCCTATCGTCCGGGGGGAGACCGCCCCCGCCCGGTGCGGCTGGCCCTCGGTGTCCCTCCACAACGGCGCGGCCTGGAACGCCAAGATGGACGAACAGACCCGGCAGATCGGGGTGCTCTTTACCGGCCGCAACAGGGACGACACCGCCGACGAGATGATCCTGCTGGCGGTCAATTCCCACTGGCACTCCCACTGGCAGGGGCTGCCTGAGCTGCCCTCCGGCCTGCGGTGGAGCCTGGTGCTTCACACCGCCTGCCCCGACCCCTTTGCCGCCGGGCCTCTCTTCAGCGGCAAAGGCCTGGAGATGGGCCCCCGGTCGGTGGCGGTCTTTCAGGCGGTGAGCGGCCGCAGCTGATTTCCTTCTTTCACAAGGCCATTTGACCTTTTTGCCGAAATGTTGTGAAAGCAGACAAAATTCCCCTTCCGCCCTTGCCAAGCCTCAAAAAATCCGATATTATTTTACATAGGTCATACAAACAGGGAGGTACTGGGATGTCAGCAATGCATTGGCACTACCGCATCACATGGTTCATCCACGGCACCAACCTGTCTAATCTCAGGGTCTGAATCCATCAGGGCATCCGTATATCGGATGCCCTGATTTATTTTTTCTTTCCCTGAAAAATTTTTAGGTTCACAGGAGGGTCTTATGAGCAAGAAGGTAGCCGTCGTTATGGGTTCCGACTCCGATCTGGACACCATGCGCCCCTGCATCCAGCGTCTGCAGTCCTTCGGCATCCCCGCCGAGGTCCGCATCATCTCCGCCCACCGTACCCCCGCCGCCGCTGAGGCGCTGGCCTCCCACGCCGCGGAAAACGGGTTCGGGGTCATCATCGCCGCCGCGGGCAAGGCCGCCCATCTGGCCGGCGTGCTGGCCGCCTACACCACCCTGCCCGTTATCGGGGTGCCCATCAAAACCTCTATGATGGGCGGACTGGACTCCCTGCTCTCCATGGTCCAGATGCCCAAGGGCATCCCCGTGGCCTGCGTGGCGGTGGACGGCGCCGACAACGCCGCCATCCTGGCCGCCCAGATGCTGGCCCTGTCCGACAGCGAGCTCACCGGCAAGCTGGCCGACTTCAAGGCCAACATGGCCGCAGAGGTGGCCGAGAAGGACCGCCATATCGCGGAAAAGCTGTAAACAAAAAATATTGATATAAAAGGAGTATCACGTCATGGCTTACGAGAAGAAAGAGCAGCTCTACGAAGGCAAGGCCAAGAAGGTCTACGCTTCCAACGATCCTGAGGTTGTCATCGTGTCCTACAAGGACGACGCCACCGCCTTCAACGGCCTGAAGAAGGGCACCATCACCGGCAAGGGCGCCATCAACAACCGCATGACCAACAACCTGATGCGCCGCCTGGAGGAGAAGGGCGTGCCCACCCACTATGTGGAGGAACTCAGCGACCGGGAGACCGCCGTGAAGAAGGTGTCCATCGTTCCCCTGGAGGTCATTATCCGCAACATCTCCGCCGGCTCCTTTGCCAAGCGCTACGGCGTGGAGGAGGGCATCGTGTTTGACGAGCCCACCATTGAGTTCTCCTACAAGAACGACGACCTGGGCGATCCCCTCATCAACGACTATCACGCTCTGGCCCTGAAGCTGGCCACCAAGGAGGAGATCGAGCTCATCAAGAAGTACGCCTTTGCCGTCAACGACCTGCTGAAGGGCTTCATGAAGGAGATCGGCATCGATCTGGTGGACTTCAAGCTGGAGTTCGGCAAGACCGCCGACGGCACCATCGTGCTGGCCGACGAGATCTCCCCCGACACCTGCCGTCTGTGGGACGAGAAGACCCACGAGAAGCTGGACAAGGACCGGTTCCGCCGGGACCTGGGCGGCGCGGAGGAGGCCTATGAAGAGGTCATGCGCCGTCTGATGGGGGACAAGTAAGGCATGGGCGGTTTCTTTGGCACCATCTCCAAGCACGACTGCGTCATGGACGTCTTCTTCGGCACCGACTACCACTCCCACCTGGGCACCAAGCGGGGCGGTATGGCGGTGTACGACGCCAAGGCCGGTTTCCAGCGTCAGATCCATAACATCGAGAACACCCCCTTCCGCACCAAGTTCGACAAGGACCTGGCCGACTTCAAGGGCTGTTCCGCCATCGGCTGTATCAGTGACACCGACCCCCAGCCCCTGCTGGTGCGCTCCCACCTGGGCCTGTACGCCATCATCACCGTAGGCATCATCAACAACTCCGATGAGCTGGTGGAGCGCTACTTCTCCGACCACGGCCACCAGTTCATGGCCATGAGCTCCGGCAAAGTCAACTCCACCGAGCTGGCCGCCGCCCTCATCAACCAGAAGGACGATCTGGTGTCGGGCATCCGCCACGCCCAGGAGGAGATCGACGGCTCCTGCACCATGCTGCTGCTCACCCCCGACGGCATCATCGCCGCCCGGGACAAGCTGGGCCGTCTGCCGGTGCTCATCGGCCAGAACGACGAGGGCTGCTGCGTCTCCTTTGAGTCCTTCGCCTACCACAAGCTGGGCTATATCGACGCCTACGAGCTGGGCCCCGGCGAGGTGGTCAAGGTAACCGCCAGGGGCTGGGAGACTCTGGCCCCCGCCGGCGACAAGATGAAGATCTGTGCCTTCCTGTGGACCTACTACGGTTACCCCAACTCCAACTACGAAGGCATGAATGTGGAGGTCATGCGCTACCGCAACGGCGAGATCATGGCCCGGGACGAGGTCCAGAAGGGCCAGCTGCCCAAGGTGGACTATGTGGCCGGCGTACCCGACTCCGGCCTGCCCCACGCCATCGGCTTCTCCAACCGCAGCGGCAAACCCTTCGCCCGCCCCTTCGTCAAGTACACTCCCACCTGGCCCCGCTCCTTCATGCCCGCCAACCAGGCGGCCCGCAACCAGGTGGCCAAAATGAAGCAGATCCCCGTACCTGAGCTCATCGAGGGCAAGAAGCTGCTCTTTGTGGACGACTCCATCGTCCGGGGCACCCAGCTCCGGGAGACCGTGGAATTCCTCTACGAGTCCGGCGCCGAGGAGGTCCACATGCGCTCGGCCTGCCCCCCCATCATGTACGGCTGCAAATACCTTAACTTCTCCCGCAGCAATTCCGACATGGAACTGCTGGCCCGCCGCACCATCCAGGAGCTGGAGGGGGACGAGGGGCAGCAGCACCTGGAGGAGTACGCCGATTCCTCCACCCAGCGCGGCCAGTGCATGCTCAAGTCCATCTGTGAGAAGCTGGGCTTCGACTCCCTGGGCTATCAGTCCCTGGACGGCCTGCTGGAGGCCATCGGCATCGATCGCGACAAGATCTGCACCTACTGCTGGACCGGTAAGGAATAACCGGTCCGTCCGGTTTCCACGTCCAAGCCCCATACGCAAAGGAAGAAAACTATGGCAAATATCCATGAAGAATGCGGCGTGTTCGGCATCTCTGTGCCCGGCATGACCCACGCCGCCTCTGTTACCTACAACGCGCTCTACGCCCTGCAGCATCGGGGCCAGGAGAGTGCAGGCATGGCCATCAATGACGATGGCGTCATCACCAGCCACAAGGACGTGGGACTGGTCAGCGAGGTATTTACCCCTGAAATTCTGGAGAACCTGGGCCGCGGCAGCATGGCCGTGGGCCACGTGCGCTACGCTACCACCGGCCGCAAGAGCCGTATCAACGCCCAGCCCATGGTCATCAACCATGTGAAGGGCTCCATGGCGCTGGCCCACAACGGCAACCTGACCAACGCCGCCGAGCTGCGGGAGAAGCTGGAGCTGTCCGGCGCCATCTTCCACACCACCAGCGACACCGAGGTCATTGCCTACACCATCACCGGCCAGCGGCTGAAGGCTCCCTCCATTGAGGAGGCGGTGTCGGCTGCCATGGATATCATCCAGGGCGCCTACTCCCTGGTCCTCCTCTCCCCCCGCAAGCTGGTTGCCGCCCGGGACCCCAACGGGTTCCGCCCCCTGTGCATCGGCACCCTGGACGACGGCTATGTGTTTGCCTCGGAGAGCTGCGCTCTGGACGCCATCGGCGCCCACTTTCTCCGGGATGTGGGGCCCGGTGAGATCGTGGTGGTGGACCAGAACGGCCTGCGCAGCATCAAAGATCACTGCGGCAAGGCCAAAAGCAGCATGTGCGTGTTTGAGTTCATCTACTTTGCCCGGCCCGACTCGGTGATCGACGGGGCGGGTGTCCATGAGGCCCGGGTGCGGGCCGGGGCCTTCCTGGCCCTGGAGCACCCCGTCCAGGCGGATATCGTCATCGGTGTACCCGATTCCGGCATTGACGCCGCCATCGGCTACGCCCGGCAGTCCGGTATCCCCTACGGTACCGGCTTCATCAAGAACAAGTACATCGCCCGCACCTTCATCGCCCCCGGCCAGAAGAACCGGGAGGACAAGGTGCGCATCAAGCTCAACCCCATCTCCTCCGTGGTGCGGGGCAAGCGGGTGGTCATCATCGACGATTCCATCGTCCGCGGTACCACCTCCGCCCGCATCGTGGGGCTGCTGCGGGAGGCGGGGGCCACCGAGGTCCACATGCGGGTATCCGCGCCCCCCTTCCTCCACCCCTGCTACTTCGGCACCGACATCGACTCCCGGGATCACCTCATCGCCTGCAACCACACGGTGGAGGAGATCGCCCAGATCATCGGCGCCGACTCCCTGGGCTACCTCAGCGTGGACAGCGTCCACAAGCTGGCCAACGGCTGCCGCTGCACCTTCTGCGACGGTTGCTTTACCGGTCAGTACCCGGTACCCGTGCCCGAGGCCCGGGAGAAATTCCGTTTTGAACAGAAAATCGGTCAAACCCAATAATCGAGGAGGTTTCTCCGTATGAAAAATTCCCACTCTGAATCCTACGCCGCCGCCGGCGTGGACGTCACCGCCGGCTACGAGTCGGTAGAGCGCATCAAGCCCATGGTGGAGTCCACCTACATCCCCGGCGTCATGGGCACCCTGGGCGGCTTCGGCGGCCTGTTCGCCCCCAACATGGCGGGCATGAAGAAGCCGGTACTGGTGTCCGGCACCGACGGCGTGGGCACCAAGCTCCGTCTGGCCCAGCTGATGAACAAGCACGACACCATCGGCATCGACTGCGTGGCCATGTGCGTCAACGACATCATCTGCGGCGGCGCCTCTCCCCTGTTCTTCCTGGACTACATCGCCTGCGGCAAGAACGACCCCGCCCGCATCGCCGACATCGTCTCCGGCATCACTGAGGGCTGCCGCCAGGCGGGCTGCGCCCTGGTGGGCGGCGAGACTGCCGAGCACCCCGGCCTGATGGCGGAGGACGACTATGATGTGGCGGGCTTCTCCGTGGGCATCGTGGACGAGGAGAAGATCATCGACGGCAAGGACCTGGCGGTGGGCGACGTGCTCATCGGTCTGGGCTCCAGCGGCGTCCACTCCAACGGCTTCTCCCTGGTGCGCAAGGTGCTGGACGTGGAGCACGCCGACCTGACCTCCCCCATGGAGGAGCTGGAGGGCAAGAGCCTGGGCGAGACCCTGCTCACCCCCACCCGCATCTATGTCAAGACCGTCCAGTGCCTGCTGAACAACGGCATCCACATCAAGGCCATCAGCCACATCACCGGCGGCGGCCTCTATGAGAATGTGCCCCGAATGATGAAGGAGGGCCTCACCGCCCAGATCGAGACCGCCTCCTTCCCCGTCCCCCCCATCTTTGACCTGATCGCCAAGCGCGGCAACATCCCCATGCGGGATATGTACAACACCTTCAACATGGGTGTGGGCCTGATCCTGGCTATCCCCAAGGAGGAGGTGGGCCAGGCCAAGGAGATCCTCTGCCGGGCCGAAGAGCGGGCCTATGTCATCGGCTCCGTGGTGGCCGGCGATACGGGGGTCGAGCTGGTATGACGCGGATCGCCGTACTGGTCTCCGGCGGTGGGACCAACCTCCAGGCCCTCATCGGCGCCCGTGACCGGGGCGAGCTGGGCGGCGGCGAGCTGGCCGCCGTCATCTCCTCCAAAGCCGACGCCTACGCCCTGGAGCGGGCCAAAAACGCCGGCATCCCCGGCTATGTGGTGGCCCGGAAGGACTACGACTCCAACCGAGCCATGACCCAGGCCCTGGTGTCCAGGCTGAAGGAGCTGAACATCGACCTGGTGGTACTGGCCGGGTTCATGCACATCCTCACCGAAGAGATGGTGCATGCCTACCCCAACGCCATCCTCAATGTCCATCCCGCTCTCATTCCATCCTTCTGCGGGGCGGGCTATTACGGCCTCCACGTCCATGAAAAGGCCCTGGCCTACGGGGTGAAGGTCACCGGCGCCACCGTCCACTTCGTCAACGAGGAGCCCGACGGCGGCCCCATCGTCCTCCAGAAGGCGGTGGACATCCTGCCCGGCGACACGCCGGAGGTCCTCCAGCGCCGGGTAATGGAGCAGGCCGAGTGGCATATCCTGCCCCAGGCCGTGGCCCTCTTCTGCCAGGGCCGTCTCTCCGTGGAGGGACGGATCGTCACAATCAATAAAGGGGAATGATCATATGAAAACGCTGGATCTGACTGAGCTGCTGCGCTCCAATCCCTATCCCGGCCGGGGCATCGTGCTGGGCCGCTCTGCCGACGACACCAAGGCGGTCATCGCCTACTTCATCATGGGCCGCAGCGAGAACTCCCGCAACCGGGTCTTTGTGGAGACTCCCGACGGCATCCGCACCCAGGCCTTCGACCCCTCCAAGATGACTGACCCCTCTCTCATCATCTATAACCCCGTCCGGGTATTCGGCGCCTCCACCATCGTCACCAACGGCGATCAGACCGATACCATCCGGGAGGGTCTGGCCGCCGGCAAGACCTTCTCCCAGGCCCTGCACACCCGCACCTTTGAGCCCGACGAGCCCAACTACACCCCCCGTATCTCCGGCCTGGTGAAGAAGGACGGCGACTATGTTCTCTCCATCCTGAAGAGCGCCGACGGCGATCCCGCCTCCTGCCGCCGCTACTTCTTCACCTATGAGAAGCCTCTGGCCGGTCAGGGCCACTTCATCCACACCTACATGGGGGACGGCAATCCCCTGCCCTCCTTTGAGGGCGAGCCGGAGCAGATCACCATCGACAGCAAGACTCCCCAGGAGTTTGCCCAGCTGATCTGGTCCAATCTGAACGAGGACAACAAGGTATCCCTCTTCGTGCGCTACATCGACCTGATGACCGGCGACTGGGAGACCGTCATCCTCAACAAGCATCAGTAAGAAGGAGGAAGCACAGACCATGACCGAACTGGAGCTGAAATACGGCTGCAACCCCAACCAGAAGCCCGCCCGCATCTTTATGGAGTCCGGTGAGCTGCCCATCAAGGTGCTCAACGGCAAGCCGGGCTACATCAACTTTCTGGACGCCCTGAACTCCTGGCAGCTGGTCAAGGAGCTGAAGGAGGCCACCGGCCTGCCCGCCGCCGCCTCCTTCAAGCACGTCTCCCCCGCCGGCGCCGCCGTGGGCACGCCCCTCACCGACGTGGAGAAAAAGATCTACTTTGCCGAGGACATGGACCTGTCCCCCATCGCCTGCGCCTATGTGAAGGCCCGGGGCGCCGACCGACTGTGCTCCTACGGCGACTGGGCCGCCCTGTCCGACGTGTGCGACGCCCAGACCGCCCGCTATCTGGCCCTGGAGGTATCTGACGGCGTTATCGCCCCCGGCTACACTGAGGAGGCCCTGGAGATCCTCAAGACCAAGCGCAAGGGCGGCTACAACGTGGTGGAGATCGACCCGGACTACGTCCCCAAGGCCGTGGAGCACAAGGACGTATTCGGCATCACCTTCGAGCAGGGCCGCAACAACTATGAGATCAATGCCGACCTGCTGAACAACATCGTCACCGACAGCAAGGACCTGCCGGAGAATGCCAAGCGGGACATGCTCATCGCCCTCATCACCCTGAAGTACACCCAGTCCAACTCCGTGTGCTACGTAAAGGACGGCCAGGCCATCGGCGTGGGCGCCGGTCAGCAGAGCCGCATCCACTGCACCCGTCTGGCCGGCTCCAAGGCGGACAACTGGCTGCTGCGCCAGCATCCCAAGGTGCTGGGCCTCCAGTTTGTGGACGGTATCCGCCGCCCCGACCGGGACAACGCCATCGACGTATACATCTCCGACGAGTACGAGGACGTGCTGGCCGAGGGCGTGTGGCAGAACACCTTCAAGGTACGCCCTGAGGTGCTCACCACTGAGGAAAAGAAGGCCTGGATCGCCACCCAGTCCGGCGTCACCGTGGGCTCCGACGCCTTCTTCCCCTTCGGCGACAACGTGGAGCGGGCCCGCAAGTCCGGCGTGTCCTACATCGTGCAGCCCGGCGGCTCCATCCGGGATGACCACGTCATCGCCACCTGCAACAAGTACGGCATCGTCATGGCCTTCACCGGCATGCGGCTGTTCCACCACTAAAACAATTCCAGGGGGTATCCAATACCCCCTGGATACGCAGAACTGCGCCAATATATATTGGCACAGTTCTGCGATACCCCCGGTTTCGCGCCCGCGGCGCGGGTCGGGGTATGTCTGGGAGAAGTGAATTCTCCCAGACATGCATTTTATTTTTTCGCTCCAGGGTCACGGAGCGCAACACCCTCCGCGAAAAAGCTTTTCGCTGCGCGAAAAGGACGGGGGTAACGAAACGAGGTTTGAACATGAAGGTACTAGTCGTAGGCGGAGGCGGGCGGGAGCACGCCATCTGCTGGAAGCTGTCCCAGAGCCCCCATGTCACCCGGCTCTACTGCGCCCCCGGCAACGGCGGCATTGAATCCATCGCCCAGTGCGTTCCCATCGCCGCCACCGACGTGGAGGGCATGGTGAAGTGGGCCAAGAAGTACTCCATGGACTTCGTGGTAGTGGCTCCTGACGATCCCCTGGCCCTGGGCATGGTGGACGCCATGGAGGCGGCGGGCATTCCCGCCTTCGGCCCCACGGCGGACGCCGCCATCATCGAGGCCAGCAAGATCTTTTCCAAGAACCTGATGAAAAAGTACAACATCCCCACCGCCAAGTATGAGACCTTTACCGACATGGACGCCGCTCTGACCTATGTGGAGGAGCAGGGCGCCCCCATTGTGGTGAAGGCCGACGGCCTGGCCCTGGGCAAGGGTGTTATCGTGGCCCAGACTGTGGAGGAGGCCAAGGAGGCCGTCCGCTCCATGATGAGCGACCACCGCTTCGGCGAGGCCGGGGCCAAGATCGTCATCGAGGAGTGCATGACCGGCCCCGAGGTCACCGTGCTGGCCTTCTGCGACGGCGAGTTCCTGCTGTGCATGCCCTCCTCCCAGGACCACAAGCGGGCCTATGACGGCAACCAGGGCCCCAACACCGGCGGCATGGGCGCCATCTCCCCCTCCCCCAACTACACCGCCGCTGTGGCGGTCCAGTGTATGCGGGAGATCTTCATGCCCACCGTGGCCGCGCTGAAGGCGGAGGGTCGCCCCTTCAAGGGCGTGCTCTACTTCGGTCTGATGATCACCCCCGAGGGTCCCAAGGTGGTGGAGTACAATGCCCGCTTCGGCGATCCCGAGTGTCAGGCTGTCCTCTCCCTGCTGGACTCCGACCTGATGGAGATCTTCGCCGCCTGCCGGGAGGGCGCGCTGTCCCGGATCGACATTCAGTGGAAGCCCGGCGCGGCCTGCTGTCTGGTGCTGGCCTCCGGCGGCTATCCGGGCAGCTATCAGAAGGGTTACCCCATCACCGGTCTGGACGAGGCCGGACAGACCGCCGTGGTCTTCCACGCCGGCACCAAGCTGGATGATGACGGCAACATCGTCACCAACGGCGGCCGGGTCCTGGGGGTCACCGCCGTGGGCGACAACCTGGACGAGGCCATTGACGGAGCTTACGCCGCCGCCAAGCACATCCACTTCCAGGACATGCACTTCCGCACCGACATCGGTCGGGTATAATATCAAAAATGGCCGCCTGTCAGTGACAGGCGGCCATTTTTTATGTTCTTATTGATGGACTCAGTTCCCGCCGAACTCGTGGAAGAACCGGTCGTGGATGACCTGGACAGAGCGGTCGGCCTCGGCCAGGTCCACCAGCACGGAGACCTTGATCTCACTGGTGGAGATCATATTGATGTTGATGCCGGCGTTGTAGAGAGCCTCGAACATCTTGGCGGCCACGCCGGGATTATGGATCATACCGGCGCCCACAATGGACACCTTGGCAATGGAGTCGTTGACGTCGATGTGGTCGAAGCCCAGGGCACCCTTGTGGGCCTCCAGGATGTCCTTGGAGCGGTCCATGTCCTGCTTGCCCACGGTAAAGCTGATGTCCTTGGTATTGTTGCGGCCGATGGACTGCAGGATGATGTCCACGTTGACCTTTTCCTTGGCCAGCAGGGAGAAAATCTTAAAGGCGATACCAGGCTGATCGGCCAGACCCACAACGGCCAGACGGGCCACGTTCTTGTCGCAGGCCACCCCGCTGACGTGCATTTTTTCCATGGTTTTTGCAACCTCCTTGACTTTGGTGCCGGGCTTGCCGGAGAAACTGGAGAGGACCTCCAGGTTGACGCTGTAGCGCTTCGCCATCTCCACGGAGCGGTTGTGGAGCACCTGGGCGCCCAGAGTGGCCAGTTCCAGCATCTCGTCATAGGTGATCTCCTCCAGCTGGAAGGCGCCGGCCACATGGCGGGGATCGGCGGTAAACACGCCGTCCACGTCGGTATAGATCTGGCACAGGTCGGCCCGCAGAGCGGCGGCCAAGGCCACCGCCGAGGTGTCGGAGCCGCCCCGACCCAGGGTGGTGATATCGTCATACTTGTTCAGGCCCTGGAAGCCGGTGACGATGACGATGGCCTTCTTGTCCAGCTCGGCCATCACACGCTCGGTGTCCAGCCGCTTGATGCGGGCGTCGCCGTAGACGGAGTTGGTGCGGAACCCGGCCTGCCAGCCCGTCAGAGAGATGACAGGATAGCCCATGGCCTCAATGGCCATGGCACACAGGGAGCAGGAGATCTGTTCGCCGGTGGACAGGAGCATATCCATCTCCCGCTTGGAGCCGTTGGGGTTGATCTCGGCAGCCTTGGCGATCAGGTCGTCGGTGGTATCCCCCTGGGCGGAGAGCACCGCTACAACGCTGTGGCCGCGGCGGTAGGTCTCCGTGATGATGCGGGCTACGTTGCGGATGCGGTCTGCATCAGCAACGGAGCTGCCGCCAAATTTTTGTACGATGAGTCCCATTGGCGTTTGTACCCCCTAAATCAGGTGAAATCTCTTATGGCATCCTATGCGCTCAGTCCAGTACCCGGAACAGCGAACAGGCCTTCAGACCAGCCAGCTTGCCCTCCAGGGCGGAGCGGGTCATGGGCGCGGTAAGGAATGCAAACTCGTTCTCCGGCGCGCCGGCCCGGGGCAGCAGTGCGCAGTCGGGGAAAGCGGCCTTCACGTCCTCCAGCTTACCCTCCACCCGGACATACCAGGCGCTCTCCAGCGCGGTGGGCGGCACGGCCACGTCGTCCCCGCCCTCAGACCAGAACATCCGCTTCTTCGCGTCCTTGTGGCGGGCGGCGTCGATGACGTCAGCCACCACGGCGGAGGCGGTAGGCAGCTTGCCGGCGCCCCGGCCGTAGAACATCACGTCGCCAATAGCGTTGCCCTTGACGGCAATGGCGTTGAACACGTCCTCCACGCCGGCCAGGGGGTCCTCCACATCCACCAGATGGGGCGCCACATAGGCGCACACCTTGCCGTCATCCTGATGGATGGCCCGGCCCAGCAGCTTGATCTTTTTGCCGCAGGCGTCGGCATAGGCCACGTCGGCCAGACTGACGCCGGTGATGCCCTCAGTGGGCACCTGGCTGGGATAGACATGGCGGCCAAAGGCCAGAGAGGACAGGATACAGATCTTCCGGCAGGCGTCGTGGCCCTCGATGTCGGCGGTGGGGTCCTGCTCGGCGTAGCCGTTCTGCTGGGCCTCCTTCAGGGCGGCCTCAAAGCTGAGCCCCGCCCGGATCATCCGGGTGAGGATATAGTTGGTGGTGCCGTTGAGGATACCGCAGATCTCCTCGATCTCGTTGGCCGCCAGGCACTGGTTCAGAGGCCGGATGATGGGGATGCCGCCCCCCACGCTGGCCTCGAACAGATAGCTGACGCCCTTCTCCTGGGCCAGCTTGAGCAGCTCGCAGCCGTGCTCGGCCACCAGCTCCTTGTTGGAGGTGACCACGCTCTTGCCGGCGGCCAGGGCCCGGCGGGTAAAGTCCAGGGCCACCTTGGCGCCGCCGATGGTCTCCACCACGATGTTGACCTCGGGGTCGTTCTCAATGATGCTGAAATCATGGATGACCTTATCGGCAAAGGGGCTGTCGGGGAAATCCCGCACATCCAGAATATACTTCAGCCGGATCAGATCATCCACCTTTTTGTCAATATGGCTGCCGTTGGTAGCCAAAACCTCCGCCACACCGGAGCCTACCACGCCAAAGCCCAAAATCGCTACGTTTACCATATGGATGCCTCCTTGCTCCAAAGGGCTCATTTACCCTGATATCACTTCGCTCCGCAGCACGCCTTCCACCTTCAGCAGCTGCTCCAGCAGCTCCTCCATGGGGATCTGAAGACCAGAGGTCTCCGCCCCGATGGTCACCGCTGCGCACCCGCTGACCGGGATGGCCTGATTGATGGTGAGAATATTCCCGCCGGTGGTGGCAAAAATATTCAGGACCGCGGACAGTACCCCGGGCTCATCCTTCAGCACGATCTGGAAGGTAACGATGCGCCCGTGCAGCATGTCGTTGAAGGGCCGCACCGCGTCCTTGTACTTGTAAAAAGCGCTGCGGCTGATGCCCACCCGGCGGACCGCCTGGTTGACCGCCCCGGCCTCGCCGGTTTCCAGCAGACGCTTGGCTTCCGCAACCTTCAGAAAGACCTCCGGCAGCGCGCTGGCCTCCACGATGAAGTAGGCTGGTGCCTTGCCCATTCTATGGACCCCCTCCTGTCCTTGACAGAAAAGCATTTGTTTCTGTATTGTGGTCCATTTTAGCACAATAAAGTCCCAGCCGCAAGAGCCAACTTCCTCCTGCCTGCCGATTTCCGCCTGGATTCTCCCCCTGTTTTTCGTCAATTTATACATATTTTAGAAAGGAGGGGTACTTTTGCGGGAGGACAGGTACCTGCGGTGGGTGATCCGGCTGCTGTGGGCGGGGCTGGTCCTGGCCGCCCTCTGGGTGGGGCTGCGCTGGCTGCTGCCGCTGGCGGCTCCCTTCCCGCTGGCAGCGGTGCTGGCCTGGCTGCTGGAGCCGGCGGTTCGCTTTTTCACTGTGCGCTGCCGCCTACCCCGTCGTCTGGCGGCGGCTTTGTGCGTCCTGGCGGCAGCCGGATTGCTCATGGGCATAGGAGGTCTGCTGCTGTGGCGGCTGTGGTATGAACTGGCACAGCTGGCCAGGCGGCTGCCCGCCCTGCTGGCGGAGCTGGGCGGGCTGACCCATGAGCTGGAGAGCTGGCTGTACCGCCTCTTTGTGGCCCTCCCCGACCAACTGCGGGAGCCTGCCCGTCAGGCCGCAGAGTCCCTGGGCCAAAGCCTGCTGGCGCTGCCCGGCTGGCTGGGAGAATCCGTGGTGTCCCGGGTGGTTCAGGCTCTTGCTGGTCTGCCCTCGGCAGGCCTCTTTCTTTTTACTGCCTTTCTGGCCGCCTACTTCTTCATCGCCGGTCGGCCCGGCCTGCGGGCCGCCTTTGCCCAGCTGCCCTCCCTGTGGCAGAAGCGTCTGGGCCGCTGGCAGCAGGTAACGGTAAATGCCGTGGGCGGCTGGCTGCGGGCCCAGGGACTGCTGCTACTGACCACCTTTACCCAGGTAGCAGTGGGTCTGCTGCTCCTCCGGGTGGAGCCGGCCCTCCTGCTGGCCGGTCTCACCGCCCTGGTGGACGCCCTGCCCATCTTCGGCAGCGGTGCCGTCCTGCTGCCCTGGGGCCTCTGGGCCCTGCTCAGCGGCGATTACCCCCTGGGGCTGGGCCTGTTCCTGCTGTACGGCCTGGTCACCCTGGTGCGCAGCCTGCTGGAGCCCAGGCTGGTGGGCCAGAGAGCAGGTCTTCCTCCTCTGGCGGCCCTGGTCAGCATGTACGCCGGGTTCCGCACCTTCGGCGTGGTCGGAATGATCCTGGCTCCTCTGGCCGCCGTGGTGGTCTGGCAACTGTGGACGGAGGGAGGCGGTACCACCCCACAAAAACGGGAGACGGCCCAGCAGCCGTCTCCCCCGGAGTCTTCCTTATGAATCCCGCTGGCCGATACAGAAATAGGTAAAGTCGCCGGTGGCCAGCAACGTCTCCTTCTCATCCCGGATCTCCACGCCCACCAGGCAAGTGGTACGTCCCCGGTGCCGGATCTCCGCCCGGGCAATCACTTTTCCGTCGGATGCGGAATGAACAAAGTCGATTCCGCCATGCAGAGTGACATAATACCGTCCATCGGTCCGGCAAGCCCGGCCGCCGACACAGTCAGCCAGGGTATAGTAGGCGCCGCCATGAAGACGGCCATACGGGTTGAGGGAGTTGCTGTTGATCTCCAGCCAGGCCTCTCCCCGGTCCGGCCCGGATGAGTCCACCTGGATCTGATTGTGGAGTGCAAATGCATTGGGAAAAGGAGTCTTATCTACCATGGCTGGGTCCTCCTCAGTCGGCCAAAATGATCTGACCGTGTTCAATGGCCTCCACCGTAGCCAGGGCCTCCACCCGGATGCCCATGCGGCGCAGCACCCGGCCGCCCTCCCGCATGGATTTTTCAATAGCCACGCCCACACCGGCCACTTCCCCGCCGGCCTTGGACACCAGCTCCAGCAGGCTGAGCATGGTCTGTCCGTTGGAGAGGATGTCATCCACCAACAGAACGTTGTCGTCCTCTGTCAGGTATTTTCTGGACACCCGCAGGGTGTAGGACTTGTCCAGTGAGAAAGAATGGGTCTCGGCGGAATATACATCGGGGTCAATATAACCGGTCTGGAACTTTTTGGCGTAAATCACCGGCACACCCAGCGCTTTGGCGGTAAAGCAGGCCAACGCGATACCGGAACTCTCGGCGGTGAGCACCTTGGTGACGCGCTCGCCCCGATAGCGCTTGGCCAGCACAGCACCCATCCGCTCCATCAGGTCCATATCCATACAGTGGTTGAGGAACATGTCCACACGAATAATATCGCCCTCACCCACCATTGCATCGCTGAGGATGCGCCGTTTCAGTTCTTCCATGTTCTCCTCCTGCCTAGATTGCCGCGGTACTTTCAATACAGAATTGATTATATCCCATTTTATGCCGGGCTGCAATATTGACAAGCAAACAAAAATAAGGTATCCTATACATTACCGTGTCGCGCGGTCCGCGCGGACGCTTTGATGACATGCAGCGGTATCGAAGTGGTCATAACGGGGCTGACTCGAAATGGATGGGGGCTTAGGCCGTTTTGTCCGCGAGAAGTTACTGATTTTCAACTGTTTCCAGTCTTTTTACTCACTTATCCCTGTGCAGTTCTCTCCAACAGTTCTCTCCAATTCTCTCCTGAATGAGGATGGAGCGCCTGTGGGAGTGAGCGATTTGGAGATGTACCCAAGTGGTTGAAGGGTCCGCACTCGAAATGCGGTAGGCCGGCTCAAACCGGTGCGAGAGTTCGAATCTCTCCATCTCCGCCACCTTGCTCCAGCAGTCCAGATGGGCTGCTGGAGCTTGTTTTTTATACCGGCATCTCCCATTTGCGCTTCACCCCGTCCGCCTCCGGCAAGGGCAGCCCCTGCGCCATGGCCTGGGCGGAGGACAGCTTGGAGGAATAGTCCAGGTGGGCATAGATATTTGCGGTGGTGCTAAAATCGCTGTGTCCCAGCCATTCCTGGATCTGCTTGAGGGGCACCCCATTTGCCAGCAGGAGGCTGGCGCAGCTGTGTCTCAAATCGTGGAGACGAATCCGCTGGAGTCCATGCTGCTCCAGATACTCCGGAAATTTGGAGGTCAGGTAGTTGGGGTTGATGCGTTTGCCCAGCTCATTGACAAACACATAGCCGTCATAGGAGTAATCGTAGCAGTTGCCGCAGATCCGTTTGTTATATTCCTGCTCCTCCTTTACCTGCCGAAAATAAGCGGCGAAGCTGCCCACCAGGGGCAGGGTGCGCAGGCTGGACTTTGTCTTGGCCGATTCCTGCTCCAAAACATAGGTTTTCCCGTCAATGCGCGTGGTGGTCACTGTGTGTTTGATGGTGATGGTGCCCCGCTCGAAGTCGATGGCATCCCATTTGAGGCCAACCAGCTCACCTCGGCGCAGGCCGTAGAAAGCGGCCACCAGTATTGGAAGCTCCATCCAGGTACCCTTGAGCACTTCAAAAATCTGCTGGAGCTGCTCTGTGTCCAGAAATTTAGGCTGAAACTCGTTCTTTCTCGGGCGGTCTACTTTGGTGGCCACATTCTGCATCACCAGATCGGTTTTCAGGGCATATTTCAGCGCCTGATGGATGACGGCATGGTCGTGAAGCACCGAGTTCGGTTTGACTGTTTTCAGCCGCTCTCCATAAAACTGCTGAATGTGCCGTGCCTCCAGTCCCCGCAGCGTATATCCCTTTTGCCGGAAATACGGCTCGATCACACTGTGCACGATGTTGGAATAGGAGCCATATGTGGCAGGCTTGATCTTGACCCGCACAATGTCCAGCCATTGCAGCAGATAATCCGCAAACAGCATATCCGAGCACAGCTCATCCGGCTCCGGCGGGGGCACAAAGCTGGAACGAATACGCAGCAGCTCCGCCTCTGCCTTCCGCTTGTTGCCCTTCTCAGGCAGTCCGGTGGCGTGCCATTTGCTTTTCCTCTTGCCCTTGTTGTCCTTATAGCTGATGACCACATAATAGTAGCCCTTTTTTACCTGTAAATGTCCTGTTATCATATCAATCTCCTTTCCGGGGCGGCTCCCCACAGGACAGCTTTTTTGATGCAGCCCCATCTTACTCCATAAGCTGCCCACTGTCTACGCTGCGATTTTGTTTGCGGCAGACACTTTCGCCCCTACCGCTCCCGGCGGTTGCGCTCCCGCTGGCGTTTCAGCAGTTCCAGCCCCTTCAAGATGTCCTGTTTCATCTGCGTGTCGGAATATGTGGCGGGGAAGAATTTCTTTAACTCTGTCATGGGAAGATGCAGTTGTTCCTGCTGGTTGGCCTTGGGCTTGGAGAGAATCTGCTCCAGATCCTCCTGGGTCAACATCTCCAGTTGAGAGAGCTTCTTCAGGCTGATGGCCTGACTGTGGGAGGGGGTGCAGTCGAACTGCTCCATACAGGAGAGAAGGCGGGTTTGCTCCTCCTCCGTCAGATAGGACAGCTCCACAGCTGGGCGGAGGGCCATTTTCCCCTCGTCCACCATCGCAAGCAGCGGGGGCACCAGGTGGGTCAGCCGGATGTAGCGGTGGATCTGATTGCGGCTGTCTCCGCTCTCCTTGGCCAGTTCTTCATAGGTATTGAACCTTTTCCCCAGTGGGGAAAAGGTGTGGTCACTGCGGTAACCCTGACGATTCAGGGCGTCCAGCTTCATTTTGTAGGCAAAGGCTTTTTCACTGGGCAGAAGGTGCTCTCGCTGCAAATTGGCGTCCACCATGGCCACCACCGCCTCCTCGTCGGTCATTTCCCGGACAATCACCGGCATGGTTGCAAGGCCCAGCCGCTCACAGGCAGCCAGCCGCCGATGGCCCGACACCAGCTCATAGCCGCCGCCCTCTCTGGGTCGAGCCAGGCCGGGAGAGATTACCCCCATCTGGCTGATGCTCTCCACCATGCAGGCCATCTCCTCATCATCCCGCAGCACAAAGGGGTGCTGCGGGAAGGGGTGCAGCTCTGCCACCGGCACTTCCTGTACCCGCTCCAGCTTAGCGTCGTCCCGCTCGGCCTGGGCGGTGAACAGATCCTCGATGCTCATCAGATGTATCTTGTTTTTAACGCTCATATTCGATCCTCCGTTTCTTGTTTTTGTGGGACTGACGGTAGGAGCGCCGCATCTTCTGCTCCAGTAAAACCTGCCTTCTCTTTTCCGGCAGCTGTTCCAGCAGCCGCCTGGCGGTTGCCTGCTGTCGGCGCAGGGTGGAAAGCTCCCGGGTCAGTGCTGTGCGCTGCTCTTTCAGTCCATCCATCTGTTCACCAGGCTGACACCGCCGCAGTTTGTGATAGATCCCCGTCCGCTGCTGTAGCTTTTCTTCTATTTGGGATTGGACGGAGATAAGAAAGCCCTCCACATCCTGCACGCTGTTCAGATGTTCCCGGTGAATCAGCTCGATCTGGCGGGACAGCTGTTCCAGTTTGGCCACCTCCAACCGCATCGCGGGAGACAGCGGCCTTGGCCGGCTCTTTCGAGGAAAGATCCCCAGGAAATAGCAGTAGTGGAGATACAGCGCCCTCAGGCCGGTGACCTTTTTTGCGCTGTGAAAACTGCCCGCCATGCGCATCCTTTTGGGCGGCCTGGACAAGTTCCGGCGTATCTGCTGATAGGTCCGCCCACAGGCCTCCTTTTCCCGGTAATCCATGGTGTCGATCCGCTGGATGATCCTCCTGTGGTCGTACTCCTCACCCAGCCGTACCATGCGTACGGCTTTTTTTGCGCCTATGGCTCGAATGGTGGCATACTTGCGGTGAGGGCTGGCGTTAATGAGATAGCCTTTTTCCTTCATCACCTTGCAGAAGTCAAACCAGCTCCAGGAAATGCCCACCGCCTCATCTATGGCCTGCCGCATGAGACCGAAGGTTGTGGGCTTGCCCTGTTTTTCCGCAAAGTAGATGTTGCGGGGCGTCTTGCCGCTGGGGTGTTCGATCACCGTCAGATTATGCTCCCGGCACAGCTGGTCGGAAATCTCCCGCATCTGATAAAATGCCTTTTGATTGCAGTTGAATTTTTTCCCGTCTTTGTAGCTGACCGAGTTAATGACCAGATGGTTGTGATAGGTGCCGGTGTTGAAATGGGTGGCCACCAGCACCTGAAACCGATCTCCCCACATTCTCTGGGCCAGCTCCACGCCCAGCTGGTGGCACAGCTCCGGGGTCACCTCGCCGGTTTTGAAGCTCTGGATGCAGTGGTAGGCCACATTGCCGCCGGTCTTGTTAAAGTGGCGCTTGGTATACATCATGTCCTCGTAGGCCTGTTCCCGGCGGCAATGAAGTCCGGTCACATACATGGTCTGCTCCATGTTCACCTTCTCCTGGTTGCCGGCATAGTGGAGCACCTGCTGCATATCGGAATAGAGTGTCTTCTCCGGGTTTTCGGCATAGCCTACGATACGACTCAGGCTGTCCTTGACTGCCTTAATTTTGGTGATCCCCACGGTCCACCCCCTGTTTCAAGTTCCCGAAGCGTTCCATGGGGTGGGGAGCGGAAAGATCTTCCCCCATACCCAGTCTTCTCAGGTAGGCGGAGAGGGAAATGCCGCACCGCCTCGCCATCCGCTCCAGCCGCTCTTTTTCCTCTTTGGATACCCGCACGTTAATGCCATACGTTCGTTTTCTCATATCGTTCTCCTTTTTTGGGGGTCATAGGGGCACAGCCCCTCTCGGCTGCTGCCGCCGGCTTTGGTGGGCAACACAAAGCCTATGCTCGCTGCCCTTCAGGACACCCCTTCACGGGGTGCCCTGCTGCCCTTCAGGACACCCCTTCACGGGGTGCCCTGGGCCGTCTGGGCTACGTTGACCAGCATGACGGTTATGACGGCTGTGACAGCTCTTTCTCTATGGCGGGATTTCTGTCATTTGCGTCATTGCTGTCATAGGTGAGGGTCAGGCGGAGAATGCGCTCAGAGGCTGTTCGCCGGGTGGAATAGCAGATGTTTGCCGGAACCAGAACCCGCTCCCAGTGACGCACGATATACCGGGTCACCGCATTGGGCGTAACCTCTGTTTCGCCCATCTGCTTCAAAAGCGCCGTGGCGCTTCCCTCATAACCGCCCTGTGCTTTGACAAACTCCACCAGCCGGAAAAGAAACGGCGGCACATCGTCCCGCTGAACCGCAGCGGAATCCTTTCGCTCTACCAGCGTCCAGCGGTAGTTCTCGAAACGGAGGACGAGCTGCTGATACTCAATGTCCCGTCCGGTTGCCAGGAGAATCGCTTCTTCTTCGGCCCGGTTGCTCTTTTTCAGCAGGTATGTGGTGTCTGCCGCCCCCATCAGGGCTGTGGACCCGGACACCTCGTTAAAGGGGTCTGCGCTGTCGGTGAGCTTGCGCAGATGATGGACCAGGATCATGCAGAGGTTATGGCGGTCTGCAATGGCCTTAAGGGCGGCCATGTCGCCGTAGTCGCTGGCATACATACTGCCCCTGTTGACCGTGCCATCCCGCACCTTTTGCAGAGTGTCGATGATGACCAGACGGGTCTGGGGATAGTCCCTTAAAAAATCCTCCAGCTGTTCCTGCAAGCCGCTGCCCAGCCGCTGACACAGCACTGAAAAACGTAGGGTTTCTGGTGCCTCCTCGGTCAGCTGCTGCAAACGGCTTTGAATCCGTGCGTAAGTATCCTCCAGACACAGGTAGAGCACGTCACAGCGATGGGTGGCAAATTCCCACAGGGGTTCTCCCCGCGCCACCTGCAATGCCAGCCACAGCATCAGCCAGCTCTTGCCGATTTTGGGGGAACCGCACAGGGTATTCAGCCCCTGAGGAATCAGCCCCTCCACCACGAAGAAGGGACGCTGCAATGGACTGGTCAACAGGGTGTCCGCATCCATGTACTGAATCTTCTCAACCAGCATGATCCTGCGCCTCCTGCTCCATCACATAGCGAATGACGCTGACCTTGGGAATCTTGAAGGAGTTGCCGATTTTCATGCCAGCCAGATGGCCGTCATTGATCAGGTCGTAGGCCAGGTGGCGGCTGATGCCCAGCATTTTCTGGAGCTGAGCCACGGTCACAATGTCCGGATAGTCCGGAAACATCATGTGGTAGAGGTCCCTAAGTTCTGATTTCTTCACAAAAATGCCTCCTTTGCATCAAGAGAAATGTGGAAAATTAAAATGATCATATTTCGTTTCCCACATTCAGCATATTTTGTGTTGCCGCCCCTGTCAATGCGTGGTAAAGTATTTGTGTGTACAATCGTTTCCCACGCTGTGGAATGGAGGAGATACCATGCCGTATTTTGAAATGAGCTTGGAAAATGATCGGGAGTACGTGTATCAGAACGACTCTTCTGTGGTGGAAAGCAACCTTGGGATGTGGATGATGGTCTTTTTGGATGTGGATTGGGGCGATCAGATAAAAAAAGCTGAGGCACTCCTCGGTGGAGAGGAGTTGCCTCAGTCTGGTTTGGGCTTTATAAAGGGTATGGACTATGGACAGCGCGTGGCCGCATGGTATCGCGAGCTGAAGAGCAGCCTGTCTCCCCGGCATCCATTGTTAAAACTTCTGGTGGAACAGCAGCTGCGTAACCGGCTGTGCTGTGCCTTCCACCCGGAGGAACCGTGGAAGCTGCGGAAGGAGGAACTTGCTTACCTCCAGGTCCTGGACGGAACGGATGCAGAGTATGAGGAAGTAAGTATTTCGCCAGTCTTCCTGCGGCAATGGCTGAATGATGTGGTCAAGATTTTTGCGCAGCTGCAAATGTGTCAGAGTCAGCTTGCACCCCTGCTGGATGAAGTTATGAGCAGGGAAGAGGACAACCAGGGGAGTATCCTGCGCGCCTACTTTACGCTGCAGCGACAGAATCTGCTCTATCGCAATCTGGTGGAAAGCAGTTATCAGGCGCTTTCGCCCCGCTTTTATATCTCCAGAAACCACAAAATATACCGGTATGACGGGGGGACGGATACTGTTCCGGCAAAGGAAAAGCTGGAGGGACATACCTATATGGCCACGGATCAGTTGGCCGCATTGACCGTATGGGAGTTTGAGATGCTCTGTGCCAATGAGATCCCTCTGCGCCGCTGCGCCTACTGTGGCCGCTATTTCCGTCCCTACTCGGGGGTCAACTGCTACTGTGACCGGGTGGTGGAAGGCACCAACGGGAAGACGTGCAAACAGGTTGGGGCCACCTCCAAACACCAGCAAGCCGTCAATCAGGATGCGGCCAAAAAGCTCTATCGGAAGGTGTGCAACCGGATACAGACTGCCGCCCAACGGAGGAAGGAGCAGTACCCCAATATTATGCGCCGGTACAATGAGGTGCAGCTGTATGGAAAAGAACTTATGGAGCAAGTGGAAGCAGGGGACATCACCTTTGCTGAGTTTCAGGAAAAGTTTGACCGGTCCACATCTGAGCTGTTGGGGATAAAATGATGTTATCTATGCCGCCGCATTGGCGTTGATCCGGTCGATGACGCTCTTGATTCCAGCCCACAGGGCCAGGTCTGTGAAAATCTCCACGATGCTGCCCTGATCAGTGAAGGGTGGCTCCTGGAGGACGGACAGGTCTTTCATCACGCCGTTGTGGACGATGTACTCCACGATCTGATTGACAAAGTAAATCTGTCTGCTGTCCAGATTGACATCGTTTAAGTACTGTGCAAAGGCCTCCTTGGCGGCGTTCATGTCCATGCCTACGATCTCCCGGACGAACTCTCCCAGCGGCTTTTGACCGATCTCCGCCTCGTAGTCCTGTTTGGTGCCCACCTCGCTCCAGAGAATGGTCTCCAGTTCTTTCACATCCTCCGCCGTCAGCGGCACATTGGAGCGCAGCTTGGCAATGGCGGGCTTGTCCTGATGCTGGCGCACGTAGAACTCCGCTTTGGCCTTGTAGTTCTTCAGGTCGTCGTTCTCCAGCTCCGACTCCTTCCACTCCACGGAGAGGATATCATCTGTAAAGTTGGTGTTGTAAATGGCGCCGTCGTGGGGCAGATACTTCATCAGGTTCCGCAGGCACTCCCGGATATGCTCGAACTCATTGATCCCTGCGTTGTCCAGGTAGTCTGTGTGCAGGATCTTCTCGATGAGTTCCGATTGCGCCCGGATTTCCGGGATGTTGGCCACGCTGGCCACGCCGCTAACCTTTTTCACCAAGTCCTTCCGGGCTTTCTTGTAGGTCTTGCCCACCAGATAGGCCAGCTCAATGCCGTACATCAGCGCATCGAACCGCACGGCGCTGGCCTCGTCCATGTCCGGCTGGAGCAGGGGGGCCACCTCGTCCCGCAGATATAGGGTGTCCTCATAGCTGAGGGCCTGGTAGCTTGCCGGGTCCGCGAAGTTCTCTACATACCGTAGGTGTTGCCGCACAGCAAAGTTTTCCCGATCCAGCTGCTGCACCTTGAAGAGCATTTCGTCCACCAGCTTCTCTCGGAAGGGAATCAGTTCCTCGGTCTGGTAGGCCAGATCCTGGAGCTTGTAGACAATCTGAGCTTTCAGATAGAAGATGGCGCTTTGCAGGGCCATCTGGTTGGCAGTGGCCTTGCCCTTGTTCATTCGGAAGAACTCAAAGTTGCCGCACAGGTCGAAGATGTAGAACTTGGTCTTGTCCTCCCCGTCTATCAACCCCGGACACAAACGGGTACCCCGGCCGATCATCTGCCAGAATTTCGCCTTGCTCATGACCTTCTTGAAGAACACCAGGTTCAGCACCTCGGGCACATCGATGCCAGTGTCCAGCATGTCCACGGAGATGGCAATCTGGGGCAGCTTTTTCGGGTCGGAGAATTCGTCGATGGCACTCTGGGCGTAGGTCATGTAGTTGTCGATGACCTTGGCGTAACCAGACAGATGGGGGTACTCCTTGCCGAATACCTCCAGAATTTTCTCCGCATGGCGGTGGTTCTTGGCGAAGATGATGGTCTTGCCCAGCTTCTCTCCGTAGTCGATTTTCAGGCCGTTGGTCATCAGCAGGTTCAGTGCCAGACGGATGGTGTCCTCGTTGAACAGCCACTCGTTGAGGGCGGAGGACTCGATCCGCTCGGGCAGCTCTCCGTTCTCGTCGGTGAAGGTGGCCTCATACTCCGCCTTCTCCTCCTCGGACAGGTCGGAGTAGGAAATGCCATCCTCCAGGAATTTCAGTTTGCTCTCCACGGTGAGGAAGTCCACCAAAAAGCCGTCCTTTACCGCCTGGGCCAGCTCGTAGCCGTAAGTGGGTACGCCGCTCTCAAGTTCAAAGACTTCATAGGTGTTCTTGTCGATTTCGTCCTTGGGGGTGGCGGTGAGGCCCACCAGGGGCGCGTCAAAATAGTTGAAAATGTCCCGATACTTGTTGTAAATGGAGCGGTGGGCCTCGTCACAGATCACCAGGTCAAAGTGGCCCACAGTGAACAGCTTTCCCTCCCCGTCCTCCACCGAATCGATGCAGTTCATCATGGTTTGATAGGTGGAAAAGACGCAGTGGGCGGTATAGTTGTCCTTCTCCTCGCACAGATTGGTTACTGACAGATCGGGCAGCAGGTTCACAAAGCTGCGCTTAGCCTGGGTGACCAGGGAGTTTCGGTCGGCCAGAAAGAGAATGTTTTTCACCCAACCGTGCAAGAGCAGTACCTTCACCAAAGCGATGACCGTACGAGTCTTGCCGGAGCCGGTGGCCATGACCAGCAGGGCCTTCCGGCGGTTGGCCTGAAAGGCCTGGCAGGTGGCCTTGATGGCCCCCTCCTGATAGTAGCGGCCTGCGATGTTGTGATCCACCTGGATGTACTTGAGGCTTGTCCGCATGGCCCGGAGGTTGAAGAGCTTCTCCAGGTCCCGCTTGGAGTAGAAGGCGGCCACCCGGCGCTCCGGGTAGGCCCCGTCGTCCAGGCGGGTATCAAAGCCGTTGGTGAGGAAGATCACCGGGCGGCGGCCATATTTCTGCTCCAGCAGGTCGGCGTACAGCTTGGCCTGCTGGCGGCCCTTGGCCGGGTCCGCACAGGTGCGCTTGGCCTCGATGACGGCCAGGGGACGGTGGGTATCGTCGTAGAGCACATAGTCGGCATAGCCCACCTCGCTCTTGTTGGGCATACCGGGCAGCTCCACCTCATTAAGCCAGTCCTTCCCCTCCGTCCAGCCCGCCTCGGTGAGCATGGCGTCGATGTAGAGCTTGCGGGTCTCATACTCGGAGAGGTCCAGGGGCTTGGGGGTGTAACTGGGCTGTTGGGCCTCCCGGCGGGCGGTAAGTTTTGCCCGCAGGGCCTCATTTTCTGCCATGAGGGCGGCCAGATCCACCTCGGGCGCAGGAGCGGGAGCCGGGGCAGCAGTCTGTCTCTCCAGCAAGGCCGGGTCAAATGCTCCGGGGGTGTAGGTGGCGCCGTAGCAGCAGGCCACAAAGTCCATGAAGTACCAGAGGTTTTCCAGGCATAGCTTGGCCTGGGCCGGCGTGATCTTCTTTGCCTTGTGGGCGGCGTCGTTGCCCGTCTGGCGGATGTACTTCAGGCGCTTCCATAGATCGCGGTCTACGATGGCCCTAAAATCCTCGGTATCCATGAGGCTGGCAAGCCTATCGTCATAGGGCATGACCAACCCGCCGTCCACGGAGTACATCCATTTGACGGCAAACTCCACACACCGGCGGCAGTTGAACGCACAGGCCGCCGGATCAATGGCATAGATTTTTTCAGCTGAGACGGCCACCTCTCCAAAGGAGGCAAATTGGGGGTCGGAGAGGAGAAAATCGAAGTTGGTCATACAGATTCACCTCTGCTTATTACTATTTACTATCCCTTTTTTCGTATACAGAATAGTCTTGGAGTTCAGTCAAAAATAACCTCAAATAATATACAGGCAATGCCTCAACTTCTATTTCATGTATTGTTTCTTTTGTTTTGATAATAGTCGGAAGCGTAGGATTGAGTCCAGAATATAGCTTTTCTAAGTGTGATTTTAAGTGATATATATCGTATTCAAGAATTTTTAGGATCCTAAAATATATCATTAATATTGCAATTTCAGAATCATTAATATAAGGTATCACATTAACTGTATCCGGTAATCCAACAATTTCCTTTTTAACGGTACTCCATCCATCAAACTGCAATAAATCTGATTTGCTACAAGTAATTTGGGTTCCATTTTGAGATGAAACATTAATCTGTTTCAATGGCATTTCTCGATGGATCGCATAATTTCTTAGCCTTGTTAAAAATCTATAGCCAAATAGATTATCATATAATTTTGAGTCATACTTTTGAAGGCTAACAAGTTCTTCCTTGTATTGCTTAGAAATACTGCTACTTACTACATCTTTAAACGTCCGTAGAAAAGACAGATAATTCATTAACAATTTGTTGGCGGTTATTAAGCATGGAGTAATAACTAAATAATCAGGTGGAATCGATTTAATAGATAGCCCACTCAAATAATTAATTATATCGTTTTTGGATTCTGTGAGCATTTCTTTTACACTATAGCAATCACGAAAGACATTTAAGACAGATAACTCTTTCATCAAGACTGTATACTCATCTTCCGATAATTTTGCTAAAATTTCTATTCTATTTTTACAATTATCATAGTTAGCAACATAGCATCCCCATGGTGTAAAAGCACTTATAGCATTAGAAGGAGTATGTATTTCCATATTGTCACCTCTTATATGCTTTAGCTCACCCAAAATATTGCTGCATCATGGCTTTTTTCAGTGTTTCCAGTTTATCAAGGCTCTGCTGAATCATCAATTTTGATTTCTGAACATGACTAACAAAAACAGAAAAAGTTTCCTGCAAAGTATAAGGGGGAACAATAACATCTAAGTCACTTAATATTTTCAAGTTTATATTCTTTTGAGCAACCTGTGGGGCCTGCTCCTCTAATATTTTTTGAAAAAAGCTAAACCAATAGTGAATGAATACCGAGTTTGTGTTATCGTTTGGCACAAATCCAACTACACTATCAGGAAAACACGCATCAAAAGTTAAAATTGATGTCTGTGCAATATTTGCCGCAATGGTAATACAGAGAGTTCCAGATTTCCAAAGTCGGCTTTGTTCAAGTCCCAGCTCTGAATATGTAGAGGAATAGCTTAAGATATAAAGGCCGGAATTTGAAACATCCCCTGTCTGAATAAGGGGATATGTACCCCCAAGCAAACGCGGGTCATTTCTTGGTCTATGTTTAGAAACACCTCTATTTAGTTCTCCAAGCTGGGACAACTTCATTGTTAACCATCTTGTATTTACGGAAGGGTCCCCAAACATCTCCACAAACCGGGCTTTAACCAGCAGGTCCAGCTTGTCCAGCTGTGCCCGGCGCTTGGCGATCAGGTCGCTGATCTTGTCCAGCAGGGCAGCAATGCGGCGCTGCTCCTCCAGCGGCGGGAGGGGCATTTCTGTTTCAGCCAGAGTTTTTTTGTTGATTGCCTTAAAAGTACTTCCCGTACCTTTAGAGTTTAGTTCGTCAACCTTGCATTCAAGCCCGTACCATAAATATTTCGGGTCACACAATGTCTCATTTACGGTCAACGCTGCAAGTCCACGACCAATACAGCATTGTTTATCAGCTATATTTAGTGCTCCTATCGGGGCACGCACAGAAATTAAAATATCGCCGCACTCTGCAATTTTCGTGGGTGCATTGCACCAAATTCTAACCTTCGGATGAAGTTCACCAAAGTCTGCATTACCTTGAAAAAACGGCATTCCTTCTCCGCTTTCATTATAGCTGGAAGACTCAGGGGATTGTCCCATATTGATTTCACAAATTTCTGCTAATCTCATTGTTATTCCCCATTTCATCCTCTGCCCGCTTAACAAGTGCACGAGCAAGTGTTTTCAAATTCTGCATCAAAATATAAGTAAACATCGGACTCATTCTATACATTCCTGGTTTTTCCATATAATATCGCCAATCTACAAAGTCCCCAGAATGTTCTTGCAGTTCGCTTTCAAATTCTTGTTTTGTCCCAATTTGTAGAAAATCCTTATATTCTTGATTTGGGAGCAACTCAAATAAAGGTTTTAGTTTATGACCTTCCCCTTTTTTCAAAACTTTCATGTAGTCAATATCATGAAGAATCAGAATAGTTTTCAAAAATAGTTCACAAGCAAATGCAGAATTCACCATGGTCGGACTTGATAATATTTGATATTTTCCTCCCATTATTTGAATAGATCCATCCTCGTTGATGTCACCCATACACCGCTCTGAACAGCGTAGAAAGCGCAATCCTTGATCATAGAAGGCCTTGGCTTTTGAAAGATTATTCACACCATCTCCTCCAGCTCCGCCAGACCTGCGGTGATCTCCATCTCCAACTCGTTTAAATCGGCCAGAATCTCCTGGGTGGAGGGGTACTCCACGGGGACATACTCCACCTTCTTGTACTTGTTGATGGAGAGGTCATAGCCGTTCTGGGCGATCTCCTCTTTGGGCACCAGGAAGGACTGCTCGGTGCGCTCCCGCCCCTTCTCCCCCTCCCGGTTATGGAACCGCTTGACGATGTCGGGAATGTCGTTCTCCTTCACCTCGGCACGCTTGTCGTCCAGGGAGAAGCCGTCGGCCTTCATGTCGTAAAACCACACGTCATCTGTGCCGCCGTGGCCTGTTTTGGTGAACACCAGCACCGCCGTGGACACCCCAGCGTAGGGCTTGAACACCCCGGAGGGCATGGAGATCACCGCCTCCAGCCGGTTGCCCTCCACGATCTCCTTGCGGATATCCTTATGGGCTTTGGAGGAACCAAACAGCACCCCGTCGGGCACGATGACCGCGCACCGCCCGCCCACTTTGAGCATCCGAAGAAAGAGGGCCAGGAACAACAGCTCGGTTTTCTTGGTCTTACACACCTTCAGCAGGTCAGCGGACACGATGTCCGCGTCCAGGCTCCCCTTGAAGGGAGGATTGGCCAGGATGAGGGAATACTTCTCCCGGTCGGTGTTCTGGTCGCTGAGACTGTCCCGGTACTCGATGTAGGGGTTGTCAATGCCGTGGGTCATCATGTTCATGGCCCCGATGCGCAGCATGGTGCGGTCCATGTCGTAGCCGTAGAACATATGGTTCATGTAGTGGTCCTTCTTCTGGCGGTCAAAGAAGATTTCCTCTTTGCGGTTCTCCTTCAGGTATTCCCCTGCCGCCACCAGGAAGCCGCCGGTGCCGCAGGCTGGGTCGCAGATCACATCATCCGCCTGGGGAGCCATCATGTCCACCATCATGCGGATGATGTGCCGGGGAGTACGGAACTGGCCGTTAACCCCGGCGGTGGCAATTTTGGACAGGAGGTATTCGTAGATGTCGCCCCGGACATCGGCATCGTGGAGCTTGTCCGCCTGGTCATAGATCTCGTCCATGGCTGTAACGATCTTATCCAGCATCAGGGGCGTTGGAATCTTGAAAATGGCGTCTCCCATGTACTTGGCGTAGGCGCTGTCCTTGTCGGCGTGGAGGTTCTTGATGAAGGGGAACACCCACTCCTGCATAACGGAATACATCTGCCCGGCGGGGAAGTCGTGAAACACCGACCACTTGAGCTGGTTGCCAGGAATGGTCCGCTCTCCCACCTGTACCTTGCCGGCAAAGATGCTCTTGTGGGGCAGGCCCAGCATAGCACTCTCCTTGGCGCGCTGGTTGTCGGCGGCGTCCAGGTCGTGGATGAACATGAGATAGGTCATCTGCTCCACCACATCCAGGGGGTTGGTAATGCCGCCGGTCCAGAAGGTCTCCCAGAGGCGGTCGATCTTGTTTTTCAGTTCACCAGTGATCATGTTCTCTTACTCCTTTTCCTGGTTCCAAATATAGGCCGTATAGCGCCCGCCGCTGAGTTTCAGAATTTCCCCGCTCTTCTGCAGGTCGGCCAGAGTGCGCTGTATCGTGATTTTACTAATATCGGGGCACTGCTGGATGAGCTCTGCCTTGGTAACCTTCCCAAGGGTGCCCTTGATGATCTCTCGGATACGGTCCGGCTTGCTCATGCCACTGACGGCCAGGACCTGCACACGGGCGGAAAAGTCCCGGTAGGCCGCCGCCACTACGCCCAGGGTATAGCGCACAAAGGGAGCGTAGTCGCTGGTTCCCTCGTGCCATCCCTGGGAGCTCTGCTGGAGGGCCTCATAATAGGTTTCCTTGCTCTCCTCAATGAGTTTTTCAATACTGATATATTTGCCCACGATATAGCCTGCCCGGTAGAGCAACAGCAGGGTCAGCAGTCGGCTCATACGGCCGTTGCCGTCGTTAAAGGGATGAATACAGAGGAAGTCCAGAATGAACATGGGAATCAGCAGCAGCGGATCCATGTCACCCTTCCCCACAGCCTCCTCGTAGGCCCGGCAGAGGCTGTCCACCGCCTCCGGCGTCTCCCAGGCCGGAAGGGGTTGAAAACGAATGCTTTTATTTCCCTGAATATCCGTCTCGGCGATTACATTGTCCGCTGTTTTATAGTGCCCGCCGTAGGACGCGCCGCTGAATTTATAGAGATCGCGGTGGAGCTGCAGGATCATGGAGGCTTTGGGCGGGATATAGTCAAAGCTCTCATGGATGGTGGCCAGCACATCCCGGTAGCCGGCGATCTCCTGCTCGTTCCGGGTGCGAGGGGTGGTCTTGTCCTGCACCAGCTTCTTCAGGCGCTCGTCCGAGGTATAGATTCCCTCAATTTTATTGGATGCCTCGGTACTCTGAATTTTGGCAATCTCCACCAGTTTGGTCAGAGTATCGGCCTTGGCCTCGATAAACAGGGCCTGTTCTCCTTTGTATTCATGAATCTGAGTCAGCAGGGCCACGATATCAGGCGTGAGCAGCTTCTCATAGTTTTTGGTAAAATCGTAGGTGCGCATTCTATACCTCGCTCTGCGTCAATTTCATCATTTTGCTTGCAATGATACAATTAAACTATATCAAGTAAAATTGTTTTCGTCAAGATTCATTTATATCATTTTTAACGAAATGATATAAATGAATCTTGGGAACTCATCTATGTCTTGCCAGCGGCGTTCGAGGTGCAATCCACTCAAACAATGGCAAAAAAGCCTCTGCCGATAGACCGGCAGAGGCAAGTAGGGCATTATATTAACCCAATGGGTACAATCAAATTGTTCTCATCAAAGGCCCCCAGGGTTTCCGCCATGCACAGTACCGCGCCGGTACCACGCTGGAGCGGAGATTTGTCGATCAGTTCAAAGACCTTTGTGAGCTTTTTCGGTGGGGTAGCCATCTTCTTGATTTCCAAGGGGTAGAGCTTTCCATCCTGCTCCAGCAGTAGGTCGATCTCCTTGGCGTCGCTGTCCCGATAGTAATAGAGAAACGGCTCCTGTCCAGCATTCTGGTAGGATTTCATGACCTCGGACACTGTGAAATTCTCCAGAAGCGCCCCGTTCATGGCCCCAGCCATAGCCGTCTCTGGGCTGGTCCACCGGGTCAGATAGCACACCAGGCCGGTGTCGTAAAAATACAGCTTGGGCGTGGAGACCGTCCGTTTCAGCAGATTATTGGAATAGGGGTGCAGCAGAAATATAATACCCAGCGCCTCCAGAATATGCAGCCAACTCTTGGCCGTGGCCTGGTCGATCTCTGCATCATCGGCAATGCCCTTGTAGTTCACCTGCTGACCGGCACGGGCGGCGGTGGCCCGCAGAAACCGCAGGAATTTCAAGCTGTCGATCCCAGAGGACAGTCGCCGCACATCACGCTCCATGTAGGTATCAATATAGCTGGAATAGAACAGATTGGCGTTGGTATACTGGCCAGTGACCAGTGCAGGCATACCACCTCGGAAAATCCGCTGATACATGGTCGGAGTATCGCATATCTGGCAGTGTTGCTGCCGCTCTTGCAGCGCATTCAGATCTACTCGGAAGGGGCCCGTGGCAGGATAATGGAGAATCTCACTCTGAGACATAGGGGACAAATGGAGCAAAGCCACTCTCCCTGCCAGAGATTCTTGCACACCCTCCATCATTTTGAACAGCTGAGAGCCGGTCATCCAGAAGTCACCCGGCTGGTGGCGCTGATCCACCATCATCTTGATGTAAGGGAACAGCTCCGGGGCATACTGCACCTCGTCGATCAGGAGGGGCGGCTTATGAAGCTGGAAGAACATCTTGGGGTCGGTCTTTGCAAGCTCACGCTCTGTGAGGTCGTCCAGTGTGACAACCGTTCGTCCCCGTCCCTCTATCTCGATCAGATGCTCCAACATGGTGGTCTTGCCCACCTGCCGGGGACCTACGATCAGCAATGCGGGATACTGGGAGGAGACCTCCAGAACCACCGGCTCCATGTGGCGGGTAACGTACATATCCTTCACCTCATTTCGGATAATATCAGATTATAATCCTATTTTACCCGAAAAATATAGGTGTGACAAGTCTATAATCCAATTTATTATGGTATCATGTATATCAGTTCCCGCAGGACAACCTCTTCGGCAGCAGCCCTGAAATTGTTCATGGCTCCTACCCATGCCATCTGGTCTGACTCCTTCAGGCGCTCGTCTACTCCACTGGTAGCTGCCATCTTTTCCACCATATCAATCACCATTTCTTCGGCCCGCAGGTCGATCTCTGCCAGATGGCTGTCCAGTTGCCCAACCAGCAGCAAACGGTCGTACAGTATGGGCCTGTGCTGCTTCAGATAGGTTTTGCGAAGCATACCGTACTTGCCAAGCGGTCGGTCATCTGTCTCCGGCAAGCAGAGATCAGGGTAGTAATAGTCCTCCACCTGGGTATAGGTCAAAGATTGACTCATAGGTCTATTCCTCCTCCGTCATAAAAGTATCCAGGGTCAACCTGGCACCCATGCGAAAGCCGCAGACAAAGCTGTCCAGGTCACAGCGGGCATTCAGCTCGCTCCAGGCGTCGGTATACGCCAAGAAACGATCCCTCTGAGGTTCCTCAAGCTGCTCCAGCAACCATTTCTCCAGGTCAGAAAGTGTACGTTGCACCTTCCTCATTGCTTCGGGATGGATGCTTTCCCGGGCCTGTGGGTCCATATTGCCATAGAAGAATTGCTCCAGATAGCGCATCATTTGCCCTCCTTCTGCTTGGCATGGGCATCCATCTCCTTATGGAAGGACATCATGGTGACGATATGCCATTGGGATTTGCGGTGGATCGTACGGAACCGCATGGAACAAATAAAGTCAATCAGGACTGCCTTGGGGATATAGTAGCTGCCGCCGGACTGGATGTAGTACAGCTCACCCTTGCGACACCACTGATGGACAGTGGTGGGACCGTAACCGATCAACTTGGCCACCTGTCTGCCTGACATCACGTCGGGGCAGTCCTTCATCAGCCGGAGGAGGTATCCTTTCAATGCCTTTTTGGTTTTCTCCGGCAGCTCCTTCGACGTCAGAGCCGGAAATTTCGTCTTGCGCTTTGTGTTTTGGGGCAGATATAACTCCGGGCAGATTCCCTTTCTCCGGAGATAAGTCTGCACATCCTCTTTGCGGATCTGATAGCAGCGGGTCTTTTTGCCGGTATACCGGCAGGGCACCTTGCCGGTTTGGAGCAGGTACCTGGCGGTGGATTTGCTGATGTGGCACAGCTTATAGAACTGGTCTTTGCTCATCACGTCGGGGACGGTATCCCAGTTAATTGGCTCGTAATTCATGGCAATCACCTCGTCAGAAATGTCGCATCAAAAAAGCCATTTCCTGTGTGTTGCCAGGTGGGCACTTTCTCCCCCAGTTCTCTCCGCAGTTCTCTCCAAAATGCTTGAGTTCTCTCCAAAAACGGCCAAAACGGGCTTTTATTCGAATTTCAGGGGTTTGAGGACATGGGGCTGGATCAATCGGCGCAAACCGCTGTGGCACAAGAGATTGGAAGCGGATAAAACCGCCTCAAAACGCCTGGAAATTTCAAGAAGTGCATAATTGGACAACCGACTCGAAATCATGTTTCCACTTTGGAAGTCCAAACTGCCGAAAAGCCAGTAACCATGCGGGTTTGCGGGCAAGTTCAAATTGTGAATTGGGGTCTGTTCTATCCTGTTGTTCTTCCCAATTTCCACGGCTTGAATTTTGCGGGAAAATGGCGATAATGAGAGCAGCCATCTGACAGCCACTTTGAGAGGTATGTTTTGGGGTTCCGTAGTTACCGCTATCGTCCCTGATTTACCGTCATCATCCAAGTTGGTGTAATGATTCGAAATCAGGTTTCCTATGCGGAGTGCCAAACGGCTGAAACCCTTGGAACCATGCGGGTTCCAGCCGAGTTCAAATTGAATAATGTTGCTTGTTCTATCCTGTTGTTCTTCCCGATTTCCACCGGTCGAATTGGTCGGCGGGTCGGAACCAGGGATATAACATAAATTTGGAGATGTACCCAAGCGGTTGAAGGGTCCGCACTCGAAATGCGGTAGGTCGGCTCAAAACCGGCGCGAGAGTTCGAATCTCTCCATCTCCGCCATGAGGTCTGCCAGCGAAAAGCTGGTAGACCTCTTTCCTTTTTACGGAGAAACCGCCGAGAGGTTTTGTAGCATGGGCGCCACAATGTCCTGCTCAATGGCTGCGGCGGATTGTTTTTTCGTGGCATATTGCAGATGCCCGTAAATATCCACCGTTGTTGAGATCTCACTGTGTCCCAGCCATTCTTTTACCTGTTCCATCGGAACACCGTTGGCCAGCAAAAGCGAGGCACAGGTATGGCGAAGATCGTGGAAACGAATGTGCCGTAAATTGTTCTTGGCAAGCAACTTCCCAAAGGTCGAGGACACATAGTTGGGTTTAATGAGATTGCCAATCACATCGACACAGACATATCCCAGATATTCTTTGTTGTAGGCGCGCCCGCACAGCTTGCGATTTTCTTCCTGCTGTTTCTTGGCCTCCAGCAACCGTTCTTTCAAAAAAGGAATCAATGGATAAGTCCGCAGACTGGATTTGTTCTTTGCCTTGTCCTTCTTAATCGTGACCCGCTCTCCCTTTACATTGCAGGTTGTTACCGTATGCCGAATGGAGAAGCAGTTATGGTTGAAGTCAAAGGCACTCCATTTCAAACCGATAACCTCACTGCGGCGCAGGCCGTAAAAAGCAGTCAGTAGAACTACCAGCTCGATCTTATGCCCCTTGATAACTTCAAACAGATTCAGGACTTCCGAATCCAGGTAGTAGTCACCCTTGAAGGGTTCAGGCTTGGAAATGATAATCCGGTCAGCCGGATTGCTTGGAATCAGATTTTTGTCAACCGCATAATTCAACGCCCCATGAATCAGAGCGTGGTAATGTTTAACGGTGGTCGGCTTGACCCGTTCCAATTCTTTCTCATAAAAAGCGAGAATATCTTGTTTGGTAAGGTCACAAAGGGCGACAGGATGCTCTCGGAAATACGGGGCGATGGGGTTGTTAAGCTGTTGTTCGTATCCCGAATAGGTCGAGAGTTCAATGGGCTTGCTGTCCATCACCCGTCCGGTAGCAGACTTGTACTTGTACTCAAGCCACTGGTACAGGAAATCCACAAAGGAAATCGCTGCGGATGACGGGCCAGACGGAGAAGCCGACTGCTGTGAGGCCGTAGCCTCCTGAAGCAGCTTTTCCGTCCATTCTTTTCGGATGGTGGGAAGCATATTGTTTGCCCAGGTCTTATTGCCCTTGACTTTCTTATGGGTGGGAATCCATTTGGGCTTTCTCTTACCGTTCTCATCGGTAAGGTTTAGAACCCAATAGAGATACCCTTTTTTCTCGGCCACATGGCCGGAGATTAGTTTGCTGTTTTCTTGCAGGTGTACCGCTGGCATACTGATCTGTTCCTCCTTTTGCGGTATTGAGTTCACCTACCAATGACACCTTTATTGTATCATCGGACAGAACAAAACTCCAGGTAAATCCGCGTCAGAATTGTTAACTTTCTGCGTCTATCCGGTGAAGATCGACACCATAGCCTGCTACTCCGCAAAAGTGGAGCAGGTGATTTTCAAATAACGAAGAATGTGGGCTTTGGGGATGCGGTAAGCCCGTCCAATTTTAAGGTGCTCAATTTTCCCATCTTTAAGTAACTTGTACCCGGTTTTTGTACTGACGCCAAGCGCCTCACACATTTGACCAATGTCCATCACATCCGGGTAGTCTTTTAACATCAATCGGTAGGCATCTCTGGGAGAGAGTAGGCCGCCGTCATTTTCATACATTGTGAGTCCTCCTTTCGTTGGGGTATCCTATGCCGATGCTGATTGCCAGGGCTGCATCTACCTCCAGCATTTTTTCTTTACTGATACGCCCAATGTAACCACGGAGCCGCTTCCGGTCTATTGTCCGCAGTTGTTCCAACAGAAGCAGAGAGGTAGGCGCAAGCCCCGGCACATTCTCAAGTAGGATATGGGTAGGCAGACTGTTCTTCGCTTTTCTGCTGGTGATGGCTGCTGCAACAACGGTAGGACTAAAGTGATTCCCCACATCATTTTGGATAACAAGGACAGGGCGGATGCCGCCTTGCTCGGAGCCGACCACCGGGTTCAGGTCTGCATAGAACAGATCGCCACGCCGGATAGCCTTTCGCATAAACTGACCTCCTGAATATTAAGTAAGCCGGAAAACGGGGCAGGCCATAAGACCTGCCCCATTTCCGGCGAAATACAAAATCCGATTTGTTTTCTTGTTATGTGCCATTTGTCCTTGACACCCCGCACATATTGGGAAGTCATCAGTGACCGGCAGCGAACCGGCCCACGGGAATCTCACCCCTCCGAGGATCTCTCCGAGCTGCCCCCATTGCGTGATCCTGCAACCAGATGGTTTCCAAATGTTATGGACTACTCTGATCTTAAGCAGGGCTGTGGCTGGACAGGAGTACCATTATGCCCCTTTCCGGTCATGGCCGCGCCGGGTGCTGCCCGGTTTTTACAGGCTGCCGTTACTCGCTCATACAGGACAGGATTGTATGCAAGACCAATTATGATAATCAGGTGGGATCTGCTCATCATGTCTGCGTACGCCGCTCAAAAAGTGCAGCTTGACCGCAGATGATGGTGCATCACCACCGCTGGAATGGTGCACTGCTTCCGCGGAAATGGTGCATGGCGGCCGCGGGCGTGGTGCACCGGGCCGCCATGCGGGGGATTACTCAGGGATGCCCTTGCGCTTGCGCATGGACTCGCCCTCGATCTGGATGGTATAGGCGTTGTAGATGATCCGGTCACAGATGGCGTCGGCCAGGGTGGGGTCGTACAGATTCTCGTGCCATTCGCTGGTGTCATACTGGGAGCAGAAAATAGTGGAGGCCACCCTGTTCCTTGCCTCTACCAGTTCCAGTACATCCCGGGCCTCTTCCTCTTTCAGGGGGTAGAGCAGCCACTCGTCCAGAATGAGCAGCTTTTCTTTCTTGAGCTTTTTCATGTAGTCCCGGTAGGTTCCGTTAGCCCGGGCCACAGAGATCTCCACCAGCAGATCCGGCAGGCGGATATACCGGACAGAATAAAAGCTGCGGCTGGCAGCCATGCCAAGGGCGCAGGCCAAATAAGTCTTTCCGGCCCCGGTGGCTCCCAGAATGATGACATTGTGTGCTTCCTGGAGGTAGGTGCAGGAGGCCAGGCGCAGGATCTGCTCCCGGTCCAGCTTTCGTTCCGGGTGGTACTCAATATTCTCGACACAGGCGGCGGGGTCCGCGTAGCCAGCGTTGCGGATAAGCCGGGTTAGGCGGTTGCTTTTCCGGGCGCTCCACTCCGCGTCTACCAGCATAGCAAAGCGGTCCTCAAAGGACACTGACTGGAACTGCACATCCTCCAGTTGGGTGGAGAAAGCTTCCGCCATGACGCCCAGGCGCATTTCATGTAATTTCCGTACCGTTTCATTGCTCAGCATGGTCATTCCCCCCTCTTGTAGTAGCCGGCACCCCTGGTAAACTTATGAGCCTTTGGCTCTTCCGGCTTGGCTGGAGCGTCCTCAGCCAGCAGCTTGTCCTGCCCGGATTTCAGGATGGACTGGACGCTTTTGAGGCTGGGGGATACGGTGTAAGAGAGGGCTTTCCGGCAGGCGCTCTCCAGCCGTTGAGCGGAATAGCGGTCCGCCAGTTTCAGCAGGGCCATACAGGACTTGTAACCCTGTTGCTCCACCTTGTGGGCGGAGAGGAAAAGCCGTACCACGGCAGCGGTGTGCTGGCCGATCTGCTCTGCCCAGCGGATAAAACGCTCCCCGTTCCATTGCAGGTAGGCCTGGTGATCCGGCGGCATATGGTCCTCCGCCGTGCTGTACTGGTTGGGACGGCCATGGAGACGCAGGTGAGAGGCAATCCGGGTTCCGGCAAAGAAGATCTCCACGGTAGTCCGGGTGAGCCGTACATCTACCTGCTGCTTGATATACTCATACGGCACGGAATAATTCATGCGCTCCACGCTGATATGGTAGTTATATTGGACGGTGGCAACTTTCCAGACCGCCAACTCAAACGGCATAGCCGGAAGAGGCAGCAGAAACAGTTTCTCCTCCGCAAAACAAGCTGCCCGGCTGCCCTCCCGTTTCTGGAAGGGCTTGTGGTTGAAGGTTTCCAGTTTCTCGTGGATTGCTTCATTCAGTTCCATAAGGGACAGAAATTGGCGGTTGCGCAGAGCAGCCAGAATCCAGGTGGAGACCACGCCAACGGAACCCTCCACAAAGGCCTTGTCCTTGGGACTGCGGGGGCGGGCCGGGAGAATGGCGGTGCCGTAGTGCTCCGCCATTTCTTGGTAGGATTTGTTGAGCACAGTCTCTGTACGAGAGTTCTTGACAATACCGGTCTTGAGGTTGTCCGGGGTGAGGATGCGGGTGACGCCGCCGAAATACCGGTAGGCGTTGACATGACCGGTGATCCAGGCCTCCTGCTTCATGTCCAGGAAGGCCTCTGTGTATGCGTAGCCGCTGTATGGCAGCACCGCTACAAACAGGTATGCATCCAGCCGCTCCCCGGTGTCTGTGTCCACCAGAGCTGCCGTCTGGCCCGCCCAGTCCACCTGCATGGTTTCACCAGGCTTGTGTTCCAGGTGCATGGTGGCTTTGGCTTTGTGGACATAGTCTGCGTAATACTTGTTGAACTGAGTGGATTTGTAGGGTAGCTCACCGCTCTGGCGGCA
>NZ_NFHG01000013.1 GCF_002159265.1 Flavonifractor sp. An82 | reverse complement strand
ACGAATCCTCCGTCATGAGCACTCCGTTCGACTTGCATGTGTTAAGCACGCCGCCAGCGTTCATCCTGAGCCAGGATCAAACTCTCAATAAAATGGTATCTAAAGAACCAAAGTTCTTCAAATCACTTTATTGAAGCCTAATTCTTAGCTTCAAAGAAATTTAATCAAGAGCCTTCTTTCAAGCTTTGCTTGTCAGAAGGACTTCTCGTCCTTTCTGGTACTTCGTGTTTCTTTCACGTTGTTTAATTTACAAGGTACACGCTCCGGTCAGCCGATCGGCTGACGTGCTGTTTATTTTAGCACTTCCGGATTCATTTGTCAAGAACTTTTTTCAAGTTTTTTCGGAGCTTTTTAGCTCCAACCGCTTGATTTCAGTCCTTTTCAAGCTCGTTCTTGTCTCTCGACTCGAACTCGTTTATTTTATCACGCGCACTCGCGTTTGTCAAGCACTTTTTTCTGATCTTTTCAGAAGGCCGTCCGGGTTCCCCTCGGTTTCTTCCGGTTTTGGTCAGATTTTCGTGCCCTCTCGCAAGGCGCTCAGATAGAATACCACCCACAGACCCATTTGTCAACACCTTTTTTCAGTTTTCCCCGTCTTTTTTCTCAGACACCAGATCCTGGACCGCGTCGGCCAGTTCCTCATAGGAAAACAGGGCGTTCAGCACCTCCAGCATGGCGTTGGGTGAGAGGTGTGTCGGCAATGACAGGCGCCCCATCAGCGCCTGTCTGCGGGCGGCAGAGCCCTCTCCTCCCGACAGGCCCAACATCACCAGGTCCGCCTTGGTAATGGGCCGTCCGGGGCGCACCGGGGGCGCATCCTCCTCCAGAAAGGTGGCCCCCGCCCGGCGAAGTGCCTGCTCCAGTATGTGAGGGCGCATACCCTCTACCCCCAGCTTGCCCTCCTTCCCCGGGGTGCGCTTCCGACGCTCCTTTCCCAGGATATCGGGCACATAGGCGTGCTTCACCTGCTCCGGTGGAATGCTCCCTTTTAGAAAGTTGCGGATGACAAAGCCCGCCCCGTCCGGGTCGGTGAGAATAATGAGGCCCCGCTCCGCCGCCAGACGGCGGAACAGGACCAGCTTTTCACTGTTTTTAAAGACGCCGAAGCCGGCTGTCTCTACTATAATGGTATCTACCAGCTGGGAGAGGGTATTTTTATCGTACCGCCCCTCCACCACAATGGCCTCTTTGATGCGCAGCATACTCAGCTCCAGTGCAGGCAAGCGTAACCGGCGTACCAGCCGTCACCCAGGTTCTCGGTATAGAGCACGCCGGGGCGAGCATTGCCGTGCCAGGGCTGATGATAGACGTCCAGGCGATCCAGCGGCTCATTGGACAGCCAGACCCGGGACTGCCCGTTGTACAGGCATACCGTCAGTGCGCCTTCTTCCAGCCGGACCGACTCCACTTCCAGTCCTCCCACGGGTTCCCCACTCAGCGAATCGGCGGCCAGCTCGCCATTCTCCGCCGCCTTGCGCAGCGCCTGCAGCTCGTCCCGCCGCAGCGCCAGCATCCGCAGCAGCTGCTTCCGGATGGCCTCTACCTGGTTTTTTCTGCGGCCGGCAGTCACATACCACCCCGCCGCACCGGCGGCAGCCGCCACAGCCATTCCAACGATCGTACGCTTTTTCATTGCCATCAGGCTCCTTTCTTTATGGCCAGCTCCATCAGCAGGCCAGTCAATAGTTCTTCCCCATCGGCTCCGGTGGATTTCATAGCCAGATCGGTTTCGCCGCAGCGGATCACCGCCTTGCGGCACCAGGCCAGCGAAAACCGGCGGGCCGATTGCATGAGCCGCTCCGCCGGATAGGCGGAACGCATGCCCCACAGCTCCATCAGATAGCGGCTGCCCTTCCGGTTTTCAATGGCCAGCCGGGCGGTATAGAGCTGCCGCAGCTGCTTGCCCAGGACAGCCAGAAGCTTGATGGGGGCCTCCTGCATATGGTACAGGTCCCCCAGCACCGAGGCCGCCTTGTCAAAGTCACCGGAGGAGATGGCGTCCGTCATCTGGAACACCACCGCGTCCAGCTGGGGAGTCGCCACTGCGTCGATATCCTCACGGGTCACCCGGCGGTGGGAAGCGTAGGCACCAATCTTTCCAATCTCCGAGATCAGGGTATTCATCAGGTCTCCACACAGGAAGATGAGATATTTGGCATCCTCACTGCCGATGTCGTGATCCATGGCCTTGAACCGGCGGGCGATCCAGTCCACCAGATCCCCCTGTTCCTGCCGGTTGAAGGGCACCACGCTCCCCTTCTCTTTGATTACCCCTGCCAGTTTGGTACGAGCATCCGATTTATATTCAATGAGATCGTAGACAAAGACCAGGCAGACATAGTCCGGCAGATCCTTCAGCAGGGCCGTCAGTCCGTCCTTGTCTCCCTTAAACAGATCGTAGTCGTTGACCACGATGAGAGTACGCTGGCTCATCATAGGAAGGCAGTCCACCGTCTGAGACAAGGTCTTCAGGTCAAACTCCTTGCCGTTGATGGTATGGTAGTTGAAAGCCTCCATTCCCGGCGGCAGCAGCTTTTTCTTCATCTCGCCCAGATAGTAGTCCCGCAGGTAGGCCTCCTCCCCATGGAAAATGTAGAGGCTGCCCAGCGTACCGCTTTTCAGATCCTGCTTCAGCTTTTGATAAGCCGCAGTATCCGGTTTTCCCTTTGGCGGCATGGTATCTTCTCCTTATTTGGCAGTAATGGTAACGGTCCCCGACCAGTCGGTGCGGTAAATTTCGCACCCGTACCGGGCCAGCCGGCCCAGTGTCTCCTCCGCCGGGTGACCGTAGGTATTATATCCAACAGAAATGACAGCCAGCTCCGGCTGGATGGCCTGGAGCAGCTCCTCGGAAGCGGCATACCGGGAGCCGTGGTGGCCCACCACCAGCAATTCGGTGTCCGGCAGGCCGCCGTATTTGACCAGCCGGCCCTCCACCACAGTATCCATATCTCCCGTCACCAGAAAATCAAAGGTCCCGGTGCTTCCCAGTACTGACAGGCCCTCCTCGTTGCTGTCACCGCTGCCCAGCGGGGGATAGATGGTCAGCTCCGTCTCACCCAACCGGGCCGTGGCGCCATCGGTGACCATCAGGATCTCCACCCCTGCGGCCCGGGCTTTTTCTTCGATCTCCGCCCGCAGGGAGCTGTCCGGCTCCACGTCGGGCAGAATCAGCAGTCCCACGTCCATCCGCTCCAGCAGCTGGGGAATGCCGGCGGCATGGTCATCGTGGTAGTGGGTCAGGATCACCAGATCAATGTGGCTCAGACCCATGGCCTGGAAATGATCCGCCGCGGTGTTCCCGGCGTCGTAGCCCCCACAGTCAATGAGTGCGGTCTGGCCCTTGGAGTAGAGAGCCACGCTGAGGCCCTGTCCCACATCCAGCACCGACACGGATAGACTGCCGCCAGTAAGGACGGCGGCCTGGAGCATCAGCGCCCCGCACAGGGTGGATGTGCTGAGACAGACCGGCACCACCACCCGGCCTCGGGGGCCCCGCCAAAGCAGCCACAGGAAGATAAACCCATAGACCAGGGCCATCCATAGAGTCAGATAGACCGAGTGCATGGATACCGAGGCGAAGGGCAGGCCCGCCAGAGCGGCGCTCACCCATTGCAGGTACCATACAGGCAGCGCCGCAGCCCAGGCCAGGATTCCAGCCACAGCGGGCAGAAACACACCCAGCACCGCCACCGTCAGGCCTCCCAGAAAAGCCAACGACACCGCCCACAACGCCAGCAGGTTGGACAGGGGGGAGATCAGGGACACACTGTCAAAATAGAAGGCCATCAGGGGCGTGGTAAACACAATTGCCCCCAGGGTGGTAGCCACGCTGGCGATCACCACTCTGGCCGAACGACAGCCCAGCTTGCTCCAGAAGCCCTTGGGTTTGCGGGGCAGCTTCCGCCCCCACTTCTCGCACAGGGGCCCGGTAAACAGGAAAATACCCGCCACGGCGGCGAAGGACAGCTGGAGGGATACGCTGGCCGCGGCGTATGGATTGACCGCCAGCAGCACCATCAGCACCGCACTGAGGGCGGTGGGCGGATCGTTCTCCCGGTCGGCCAGAGGCGCGATGAGCAGCATGGCCTGCATAAAGGCCGCCCGCTGCACCGACGGGGTGTTGCCTGCCACGGCGCTGAAAAAGAAAAGCAGGCAGATACCCACCACCGCCGACAGCCGCCTCCGGCGGCCCAGCAGGGTGGTGATCAGTCCCGCCAGGAAAGAGACATGAAGGCCGGACACTGCGATCACATGGGCCAGGCCCGACCGCCGGAGGGCGCTGTATACTGCATCCGGCAGCTGAGTTTTGTCCCCGGTGATAAGGGCGGTGACCAGAGGCGCGGCGCTGTCCGGAAAGGCCCTGGCAGCGCTGTCCTTCAAGGCTCGGCTCACTAGGGCAGGCCAGTATTCCACCGGCACCCGCTCCGGCCGCTCCACGATCCATTCCTCACAGCTTGCCATGAGAAGGATGCCCTTGGCATAATAGTAGTCGGTCTCCTCCCCCGCCATGGTATCCGCCATGCGGAAGGATGCAGTCATCGTCAGCCGGTCGCCGGGGCGGAGGTCCATGGCCTTCTCCCCGTCCAGATAGAGCAGCGTTTTGACCGTCCCTCCGTCCTCCGGCTTGACCTTGACCAGCACCGAGGTGCTGTAGCGGTTCTCCTGGGGCCAGTCGGCCACCACGGCCTTTGCCTGAGTCTCTGTACCTGCCAATCGGATAGCAGGGGCCCACACGATTCCGCTGTACGTTCCCGTCCAGCACAAACCGGTTGCCAGACCAAAGCAGATCAGCAGCATCCGCAGCCGTTTCTTTCCCCGCAGCAGCAATCCACCCAGGGCGGCCAGGGCGCAAATGGCCCCGGCCGGCACCAGAATTTTCTCCGGCAGCAAATAGACCGCCAGAAAGACAGCCAGGGAAAAGGCAGCGGCAAACCAGGCCAGCTTACGCATAGGGCATCACCTTATTTATGATACCAAACAGAGCCATACTGTGCAAGACAGGACTCCATGCACGGTCCCCAAAAAATACAGAACAGCCTCCGCCCGTCCGGGCAGAGGCTGTCTTTCTGTCTGGGTCTTATTTCTTCCGCAGGAACGCGAACTTGGTCTCGGAGCAGATCACGCCCAGGAAGATGAGGGCAAAACCCACCAGCATCAGGGCGGTCGGCTGCTCGCTGGCAAAGATCATGGAGAAGAGTACGCCGAAGGGGGCCTCCAGAGAGAGGAGGACGGCGGCAGTGGAGGGGGCGGTATACTTCTGGCCGATGTTCTGGAAGAGCAAGGCGCCGCAGGAGGCGAAAATCACCAGATAGGCCAGGCCGAAGATCAAATCGCCGGTAAATACCTCGGGGGAGACGGAGGTGCCGGTGACCAGCACACCGATCCAGGAGAAGATGGCAAAGCTGGCAAACTGGAGGGTGGTCAGAATAAAGATATCCCGGCCCTCAGAGAACTTGGATACCGCCACGATGTGGGCGGCAAAGAAGAAGCCGCCGATGAGGGTGAGCACGTCGCCCATGTTGAAGGCGGAGGCGTTCTTGCCGGTGACCGATACCAGACCGATGCCCACAATGCACAGCAGGGCGGCGATGACATTGAACTTATCCGGCCGGCGCTTGGCCACGATCCAGTACAGGAAGGGCACAATGACGCAGTAGACCGCGGTGAGGAAGGCGTTCTTGCCGGGGGTAGTCTGCTCCAGGCCGTAGGTCTGGAAGGCATAGGCCACAAACAGGCAGAAGCCCATTACGGTGCCGCCGATGAGATAGTGGCGGTCCAGTACCTTCCACCGCTTGATGAAGACGATGGCCAGCACCAGGGCCGCGAAGCTGAACCGGATGGCCAGCAGCCAGAAGGTGGGTAGCACGTCCACACTGCTCTTCATCACCACGAAGGAACTGCCCCAGATGATGGTGGCGAGGATGATCAGCGGGGTCGCGAACTTGGCCAGGACACTGTTTTCTTTGGTTTGGCTCATGGTTGTACCTCTCCTTTACCTATGGTAAAATGTGATTTGATCCCGACAAAGGGGGGTATCCTTTTGAACAAGCTGGAACGGCAATTCTTTGACCGGGACACCCTGGAGGTGGCCCGGGACCTGCTGGGAAAATATCTGGTGAGGATGTGGCAGGGCCAGGCGCTGGTGGGGCGTATCACCGAGACCGAGGCCTACATCGGCCGTTGTGACAAGGCCTGCCACGCCTATGGCTACAAGCGCACCGCCCGGACCGAGACCCTGTTCGCCCCGCCGGGCACCGCCTATATCTACCTGATCTACGGGATGTACCACTGTCTCAACTTCGTGACGGAGGCGGAGGGGGAACCTGCCGCCGTGCTGCTGCGGGGTTTGGAGCCGGTGGAGGGGCTGGTCCCCATGAGTCTCAACCGGTTCGGCAAGACGCCCGGCGAGCTTACTTCCTATCAAAAAAAGCATTTTCTGGACGGCCCCGGCAAGGTGTGCAGGGCGCTGGCCCTCACCCGGGCCCAGAACGGCCTGGACCTGTGCGGGGAGGAGCTCTTCCTCTGCGACAGCGGCGAAGCGCCGCCCGCCTTCCACACCGGTCCCCGGGTGGGCATCGACTACGCCCAGGAGGCCGTCCACTTCCCCTGGAGGTTTTATATATGATTCTGTTTGACTTTGACGGTACTCTGGTGGACTCCAACGGCGTGTGGGAGGTGGTGGACAACACCTTCCTGGCCCGCCGGGGGCTGACCCCCACCCAGGAGTACAGCGAGACGGTGGGCCACTCCATCTTCCCTCTGGCCGCCCAATTCACTATCGACTACTACCACCTGGACACCACGCCCCAGGCCATCATGGACGAGTGGACCCAGCTGGGCCGGGAGGCCTACCTGTCCCAGGTCCCCGCCAAACCGGGGGCTCTGGCCTTTCTGGAGCAGTGCCGCAGGCAGGGGGAGGACATGGTCCTGCTCATCGCCTGCGTCCCCGAGTTCTGCCATGCTGCCCTCAAGCGGTTGGAGATGGAGGATTACTTCTCCCGTCTCATTTTCGTCCAGGAGCTGGGCATGCTGAAAAAGGACCCGGCTACCTTTGTCCACGTGTTGAAGGAACTGGGGACAAGCCCGGAGGAGAGCACGCTCTACGAGGACTCCCCCGGTGCCTGCGCCTCCGCCAAGGCGGCGGGGCTTACTGTGGTGGGAGTGTATGACCCCTTCTATGCCCGGTTTGAGGAGGAACTGAAGGGGTTGTGCCACCGGTATATTTACAGCTTTACAGAATTGCTCCAGCCGTAGCGTTTCTCCGGGCCGCCCTTAGGCGGCCCGGTTTTCTTATACCTTGGTCATATACTGGGAGGCTGATTTCAGCATCAGCTTCTTGGTACCCACGCTGTCAAAGGCGATCTCTACCAGTGCATCGCCTCCCATGGGGGTAACTTTGGTAATGAGTCCCTGACCGAAGGCCTTGTGGCGCACCGTGTCGCCCATGCGGAACCCGCCGCCGGCGGGGGCGGCCTGTCCCGCCGCCGGGGCGGCAGAGGCAGTAGGAGCCGGGGCGGAGTGTCCCAGAGAGAAGCCGGGATCGAAGGTGCGGCGCACCGGGGCAGTCTTACGGGCGGGCCGCTCCCCCTCTCCCCGCTCGCCATAGGGCAGGCGGCCGGATTTCTCCACCAGCTCCGGCGGGATCTCTCCCAGGAAGCGGGAGGGACGGTTGGAATTGGTGCGGCCGAAGAGCATACGCTGGGAGGCGCAGGTCATGTACAGCTTCTCCTTGGCCCGGGTCATGGCCACATAGCACAGGCGGCGCTCCTCCTCCATCTCCTCCGGCTCTCCGATGGCACGGATGCCGGGAAAGATGCCCTCTTCCACGCCCACCACAAAGACCACCGGGAACTCCAGGCCCTTGGCGGAGTGCATGGTCATCATCACCGCGCAGTCCTCGCTGGGATCGTGGCTGTCGATATCGGTGTACAGAGCAATTTCATCCAGGAAGCCGGACAGGGAGGGCTCCTCCACCGCGTTGTCCAGATAGTTCTGGATGGAGGTGGCAAGCTCCCGCACGTTCTCCAGCCGGGTGCGGTCCTCAATGGTCTTCTTCTGCTCCAGCATCACGGCGTAGCCGGTACGGGCCACCACCTCTTCGTAAAACTCGGGCAGAGGCAGCTCCCGGGACAACTTGCGCAGATCGTCCATCAGCTCGGTAAACTGGCCCAGCTTGGGAGCCGCCTTCTGCAGCTCCGGCCAGTTGCGGGCATGGCTGATCACATCCCACAGGGAGCGCCCCTCCGCTTGGGCAATGGTCTGTGCCCGGTCCACCGTGGTGGCGCCGATGCCTCGGGGCGGGTTGTTGATGATGCGGGACAGCCGCAGATCGTCCCCGGGGTTATTCACCGCGCTGAGGTAGGCCAGCATGTCCTTGACCTCCGCCCGGTCAAAGAAGCGGATACCGCCGATGATGCGGTAGGGGATGCCGTTGCGCTTGAAGGCCTGCTCGATCTGGTTGGATTGAGCATTCATGCGGTAGAGCACCGCGTGGTCCTTCCAGCTGCGTCCGGCGGAAAAGCCCGCCAGAATCTGGGCCGCCACATACTGGGCCTCGTCGTGCTCGTTCATGGCGGTGTAGCACTGGACCTTGTCCCCCTCCTCGTGCTGGGTCCACAGCTCCTTGCCCTTGCGGCCCTCGTTGTTCTTGATGACCGCGTTGGAGGCCTCCAGGATGTTCTTGGTGGAGCGGTAGTTCTGCTCCAGCCGGATCACCCGGGCTCCCTTGTACTGGTTTTCAAAGGAGAGGATGTTTTCAATGGTAGCGCCCCGGAAGCGGTAGATGGACTGGTCGTCATCGCCCACCACGCAGATGTTTTCATAGCCCCCCGCCAGGGTGGAGGCCAGCAGATATTGCAGGTTGTTGGTATCCTGGTACTCGTCGATGAGGACGTAGCGGAATTTCTTTTGATAGTAGGTCCGCACCTCTTCAAACTGCTGGAGCAGACGTACGGTATCCAGAATGATGTCGTCAAAGTCCAGGGCGTTGGCTTCCTTCAGCCGCCGTTCGTACTCCACATAGATCTTGGCGATCTTCACCAGGCGGAAGTCCCCCGCCTTCTCGCACTGAGCCAGATAGTCCGCGCCAGACTGCATGGCGTCCTTGGCCCGGGACAGATAACCCAGCACCGTGCGGGCGGAGAAGGTCTTGTCGTCCAGATTGAAGTCCTTCACAATGTCCTTAATGACCCGCTCGGAATCGGCGGTGTCATAAATGGTGAAGGAACTGGTGAAGCCCAGCCGGTCGATGTCCCGCCGCAGGATGCGCACGCAGGCGGAGTGGAAGGTGGAGGCCCACACGTCGTTGGCAGCGGGGCCAAGCATCCGCTCCAACCGCTCCTTCAGCTCGCCGGCGGCCTTGTTGGTAAAGGTGATGGCCAGGATGGACCAGGGCACTGCCGGGTCCAGGCGGCACAGCCGCTCCTGCTCCCCCTTCTTCTCCGGGTCGGGATGAGCCACATAGTCCTCCAGGAAGGCCAGATCCTCCGGTGTGACCCAGGCGGGCACCTCGTCGGAATCCGCCCCCCGGCCGTATTTCATCAGGTTGGCAATGCGGTGGATGAGCACCGTGGTCTTTCCGCTGCCCGCGCCCGCCAGCAGCAGCAGGGGGCCCTCGGTGGCCAGGGCGGCCTTCCGCTGCTCCGGGTTCAGATTGCCGAACTCCAGCTCAATGGCGGCCCGCCGGGCTTTACAAAAGCGCAGTTCCTCTTGGGTGTTCAACATAGATTCTCATGTCTCCCTTGGCAATGGGAGAGCCGCCCACAGGTGGACGGCTCCCTTTCTGGTACCCCTATTGTATCGAAAAGCGGCGGCAAGGTCAACCACCGGGAGGGGATTCTTTTGCCCCTCCGGCGCTCTTTAAAGTGCTACAACTTCATAGTGCAAAAGCCGCCGGGATATGCTATAATGTGCCTCGCATGCTAAGCGAGAGGAGTGAGCGCCGTGCGCCGTTTTGTTTTCCGCTCCCCCAGACTGGGCTTTCTGGCCGCCGATCCGGCCCTGGCTGATGCCGCGGCCGCCTTCTATTGCCGCAACCGGGAGGCCTTTGCCCCCTTTGACCCCGTCCAGCCTGAGGAGTTCTTCACCCCGGAGGGGCAGGAGGAGCGGCTGGGCTGGGATCTGGAGCAGGCGGAGGCGGGCCGCAGCTTCCGCTTCCTGCTGGTCCAGCCCCGGCATCCCGGCAAAATCATCGGGCTGGCGGGCCTCAACGAGATCATCGGCGGCGCCTTCCACTCCTGCTTTATCTCCTACAAAATCGACCATACCCTGTGGGGCAGGGGCTACGGCTCCGAGGCCATTGACGCCCTGACGCAGTGGGGCTTCCGCAACCTGGATCTCCACCGGGTGGAGGCCAATATCATGCCCCGCAACCTGGCCTCCCGTAAGGCGGCAGCCAAGGCAGGCTTTGAGGAGGAGGGACTGGCCAGGCGCTACCTGAAGATCAACGGCATCTGGGAGGACCATCTGCACATGGTACGCAGAAACGACGAGGAGGATCTCTGAATGGAACACAACAAATCCGGCGGTAAATTTACCAGCTCGCTTGGCTTCGTGCTGGCAGCGGTAGGCTCCGCCGTGGGTATGGGCAACATATGGCTCTTTCCCTACCGGGTGGGACAGTACGGCGGCGGCGCCTTTCTCATCCCCTATTTTATTTTTGTAGCCCTGTTCAGCTATGTGGGCCTGTCCGGCGAGTTTGCTCTGGGCCGGCTCACCGGCACCGGCGCCATGGGCTCCCTAGACTATGTGCTCAAGTCCCGGGGTAAAAAAGGCGGCAAGCTACTGGGCATTATCCCCCTGCTGGGGGTACTGGGCATCGCCATCGGCTACTCCGTGGTGGTGGGCTGGGTCTTGCGCTACACCGCAGGCTCCATCACCGGCTCCATCCTGGCCGGCGACTCCCAGAGCTTCTTTGATGCTTTGGCGGTGAACTTCGGCTCCATCCCCTGGCATCTGGCGGCGGTGGCCCTGACCGTGCTCATCCTGATCTTCGGCGTGGCAGCCGGCATCGAAAAGCTGAGCAAATTCATGATGCCCGCTTTCTTCATCCTGTTTCTCATCATCGCCGTCCGGGTGGCCTTCCTGCCCGGCGCGGTGGAGGGCTACCTTTACCTGCTCCAGCCTGACTGGAGCTATCTGCTCAAGCCGGAGACCTGGGTCATGGCCATGGGACAGGCTTTCTTCTCCCTGTCCATCAACGGCGCGGGCATGCTGATCTACGGCAGCTATATGAAGAAGAGCGAGAGCATCCTGCGCCACGCGGGCACCACCGCTCTGCTGGACACCCTGGCCGCCCTGCTGGCGGGCTTTGCCATCATTCCCGCCGTCTTCGCCTTCGGCATCGACCCCACCAGCGGCCCCTCCCTGATGTTTGTTACTCTGCCCCAAGTGTTCCAGCAGATGCCCAGCGGGCAGATTTTCGCCTTCCTGTTCTTCCTGTCGGTGTTCTTCGCCGGCATCACCTCTCTGATGAACATGCTGGAGGCCTGCGGCGAGGCTCTCAGCTCCACCGTCAGGCTGTCCCGCCGCACCGCCACTCTGATCATGGGCGCGGTGGCCTTTGTGCCCGGCCTGTTCCTGGAATCCCTGGCCGGTATGGGCAGCTGGATGGATCTCATCACCATCTATGTCTCCCCCTTCGGCGCCCTGCTGGTGGCCGTGTGCATCTACTTCATTCTGCGCATGGACACCATCAAGGACGAGCTGGCGCTGGGCGGCAATGACCGGCCCGGCAAGTTCTTCACCGTCACCGCCCGGTTCTATGTGCTGGTGGCGGCAGCCGTGTGGGTGCTGGGCATCTACTACGGCGGCATCGGCTGATTATATGATAAAAAGGCAGGTCCGGTTGATGGAACCGGACCTGCCCTTTTATGTGCCGCTGAGCCAGTGGCAAAACTCCTCCCACAGCTCCATGGCCTTGAATTTGACTACATAGCCCTGGTCCTCCCCGGTAATGAGGGACACCTGATCCTGAGAAAAGCCGCCGGCCAGAGCGGTCTGGGCGGAGCTCTCGCTGACCGACCCCAGGCACAGGGGCGGGAATACCACGCACCACCAGTTCTGGCCGTCTCCCTCACCGATGACCACCCGCAGGGCGGTATAATTGCCGGCAGGCAGGGCAAAGTCTGTGTACTCCTTGGTGGGAAACCAGTAGTTTTCCTCCAGCGAGACGGTCACCGGATACCGGTATCCCTCCTCCGCCACCTGGTCGGCCCCGGCGGCAGCTATGTCGGCCAGATGAGCCGTCAGGGTCTCCCTGGTCTCTTCCAGCGTAGCCCCCGGCGTGAAGTATTCCTCCGCTGTCGCCAACACCCTGTCCCGCACCTTCAGCTTCAGGGCCTGGTCGGCCTCCGAGTCCGAGTTGGCCAGCACATGCAGCCGGATCACCTGATCGGCCAGGGCGGCCTGGCTTCGGTCCAGCCATACCCCGGCCAGGGCGGCAATGGCCACCCCCAGCAGGAGGGCCAGCTCCCAGCGGCGCAGGGTCTTGCTCTGTGTCATAAAAAATCACCGTCCACAATGGTTTGCCTCCATTGTGGACGGTGTTTTGCTCTTTTATACCTGCTCCAGCAGATTTCCCATGCGCTCCGCCAGGAAGGTCTCCGGATACTGCTCCTTCAGCGCCGCCCAGGCTCCCTGGGCCGCCTCCCGCTGGGTAAACAGGCCGAACACGGTGGGGCCGGTGCCGCTCATGGAGGCACCCAGGGCCCCATGCTGGATCATGACGTTTTTGATGGCGTCGATCTCCTGGGCCCGGCGGGCCGGGAGGGCGTCCTCAAAGACGTTGTACATCCGCCGGGCTACGCCCGGCAGATCCCCCTGCTCCAGGGCGGCCAGCAGTCCGGCGGTATCAGGCCGCCGGCGGATGCGGCAGCCGTCCAGACTGCGGAACAGTTCCGGTGTGGACACCGAAAAGGCGGGCTTGCACAGCACCACCAGGCAGTGGGGCAAGAGGGGCAGGTCTGTGAGGATCTCTCCCCGGCCCTCCGCCAGGACAGTACCGCCCCGGACACAGTATGGCACGTCGGAGCCCACCAGCGCCCCGATCTCCTCCAGCCGCTCCCCGGGCAGTCCCAGGCCCAGCAGCTTGTTCATCCCCCGGAGCACGGCGGCAGCGTCGGCGCTGCCCCCCGCCAGCCCGGCGCATACCGGGATGGTCTTCTCCAGATCAATGGACAGCCCACCGGCGTCCGCCCCCGCCGCCTCGCACAGCCGCAGGGCAGCAGCAGCGGCCAGGTTGCTCTCGTTGGCAGGCAGGAAACCCAGATTGCTCTCCATGCGCAGGGGCCGCCCGGTGCCGGTTTCCAGACGGATGTCGTCGCTGAGGCTCACCGTCTGCATCACCATGCGCATATCGTGGTAGCCGTCAGGCCGCTTTCCCAGCACATCCAGGGACAGATTCAGTTTGGCATAGGCCTTGACCTCCAGGACCGCCATGGGACCCCTCCTTATCGGATCTTGCGCGCCTCCAGGTAGAAGCGCTTGTCATGGGCCTCGCCCATGGAGAAGGTCTTGCGGGGCAGCGCACCGTCGTGGATCACCGTGGGGAAGAGCTGTTCCTTCCCCATGGCAGGCAGCAGGAAGGCCAGATTGCCCGGCCGGGCTGCCAGCGCGCGGGCCACGTCCGCCCCGTGGATGTAGTCAATACGTCCGCCGTGCTCCTTCACATAGGTATCCAGGAAGGGCTGGAGGGTACCCACCTCCAGCTGAGCGGCGGGATTGGGTACCGTCACCGCCCCCTGCCCGCCGGCATGAAGGTAGCGCAGCACATGTCCGTCCCCTTCCCCACGGAAAGCGCCGGGGAAGGCTTTCAGCAGGGCCTCCACTACGTTCTCCGGCTCCACGCCGAAGAGTACCCGGTGGATGGCCTCAAACTCCATGGCCGGGTCGTGGAGGTTCACCAGCTCGCACAGGGCGAAGCGGGCGGGCAGGCTGTCCCAGTGCTCCCTGGGCATCAGCTTCTTCTGCCGCTCGTAGCACTCCTTAGCGGTGGCCAGGGAGTGGTTGCCGTCGCCCACGGCAAAGGCCATCACGTTGTCCGAGCCGTATTTGGCCCGGAATGCGTCGGGCTGGGCCAGGGCAGACAGGGCGTCGGCCACCAGGGCCATGCTCTCCTCGTCCAGCAGCCAACCGGCAATATGTCCCCCCCGCTCCATCAGGTCGAAGTCGTACACCTTCCGCATTCTGTCCTTGCGGGCAGCCAGGGGCTCGATCACCGTCTTGCCGGGATCGTCTGCCAGCAACATCACATGGGGCAGCTCCAATGGGGCGTTCTTGCGCACCGCCACCCGGGGCGGGATCCGGGACATGACGGTGCCCTCGGTGGCGCGCACGGCGGCTCCGGAGCCTGGCTCATAGTCGTACTGCTCCAGATCCACCATACCCACCAGGCCCCGGCGCACCTTCAGGTTGTCCAGCCGCCGCTCCACATAGATGAGGGCGTTGGGGTACTCCTCAAAGCGCTCCTCCCGCAGGTAGCGGGTCATGGTGTTGTTTACATCCATGATGTCGGTCTCCACGTTGGGGCCGTCCAGGCAGCTCTCCGGCAGGATGAGCCGCAGAGCGGAGGGGGCGGAGCCCACATATTCCTCCACCCGCTGCCAGTAATCCGGCTGGGAGGTATACTGATCGCAGGCCACCACCGACCACTTGCGGTACTCGCAGTCCCGGGGCAGCAGGATGTCGGCCGGCCGGAAGGCCAGCTGGTCAAATTGGTGCAGCATATCGCTCACTCTTTTCAGGCATGAAGTTTGGGGCGTACTCAGTCCATGGCCTTGCGGATGGCGGCCAGCAGGTCGCCGAACTCCTCATAGGCGGGCAGCTCAGGATGGTCGGCCTTGATCTGGGCGGTACTCTTGAACAGGAAGCCCGCCTTGCTGGCCTGGATCATACCCAGGTCGTTGAAGCTGTCCCCGGCGGCAATGGTGTCATAGCCGATGGACTGGAGGGCCTTTACTGTGGTCAGCTTGGACTGGGGGCAGCGCATCCTGAAGCCGGTGATCTCCCCGTCGGGGGCCACCTCCAGGGTGTTGCAGAACAGGGTGGGCCAGCCCAGCTTCTTCATCAGGGGCTGGGCAAACTGCTCAAAGGTATCGCTGAGGATGATCACCTGACTGAAAGAGCGCAGCTCGTCCAAAAATTCCTTGGCCCCGGGCAGGGGATCGATGCCGGCGATGGTCTGCTGGATCTCCTTCAGGCCCAGGCCGTGCTCCTTCAGAATACCCAGGCGGAACTTCATCAGCTTGTTGTAGTCGGGCTCGTCCCGGGTGGTGCGGCGCAGCTCCGGGATGCCGGTGGCCTCTGCAAAGGCGATCCAGATCTCAGGGACCAGGACACCCTCCATGTCCAGACAGGTGATGTACATATCCTCTCCTCCTTATTCCTCCTGGGCCCTGCCCTGCTTCTTGCGCAGGTTGGTCAGGAAGTTATCCATACGGGTGAGTGCCTCGGCAATATCCTTCATGGAGGTGGCGTAGCAGCAGCGGACAAAGCCCTCGCCGCCGGGGCCGAAAGCGGAGCCGGCAATGACGGCCACCTTCTCCTCCATCAAGAAGCGCTCGCAGAACTCATCGGAGCTCAGTCCGGTGCCCCGGATGTCGGGGAACACATAGAAAGCCCCTCTGGGCTCAAAGCAGGGCAGGCCGATGCGGCGCAGGCCCTCCACCAGGTAGCGGCGGCGGCCATCGTACTCGTCCCGCATGTGCTCGATGTCCTTGTCGCCGTTGCGCATGGCCTCAATGGCGGCGTACTGGCTGACGGTGGGTGCAGACATGATGCCGAACTGGTGCAGCTTGAGCATCTGCTTGATGATGGGGGCGGGCCCGCAGACATAGCCCATACGCCAGCCGGTCATGGCATGGCTCTTGGAGAAGCCGTTGACCACAATGGTGCGGTCGTACATGTCGGGCAGATTGGCCATGGACACGTGGTGCTGGCCGTAGGTCAGCTCGGCGTAAATCTCGTCGGAGAGCACCATGATGTTGGTGCCCCGCAGTACCTCGGCAATGGCCTCCAGGTCCTCCCGGCCCATGATGCCGCCGGTGGGGTTGGAGGGGAAGGGGAGCACCAGCACCTTGGTGCGGGGGGTGATGGCGGCGCGCAGCTGCTCCGGGGTGAGCCGGAACTCATTCTCCGCCTTCAGCTCCACATAGACGGGGGTACCGCCGGCCATGGAGGCCAGAGGGCCGTAGCACACAAAGGAGGGCACGGGCACGATGACCTCGTCGCCGGGATTGAGCAGGCAGCGCAGGGTCAGGTCAATGGCCTCACTGCCGCCCACGGTGACCACGATCTGGCTGGCAAAGTCATAGTGCAGGTCAAAACGGCGGGCCAGGTAGGCGGCGATCTCCCGCCGCAGCTCCGCCATACCGGCGTTGCCGGTATACTTGGTAAAGCCCTTCTCCAGGGAATAGATGCCGGCATCCCGGATGTGCCAGGGGGTGACGAAGTCGGGCTCGCCGATGCCCAGGGAGATGGCGTCCTTCATCTCCTCCAAAATGTCGAAAAAGCGCCGGATGCCGGAGGGCTTGATATCCTGAATGCGCTGACACAGTATTTCGTCGTAGTTCATGAGAAAATCCACTCCTTCGGCTGCTTCTCCTGCTTTTCAAAGATCAGATGCTTTTCCTTATATTTATGCAGGATAAAATGGGTGGCGGTGCCCGTCACGTCCTCCAGGGTGGACAGGCGCTCCCCCACAAACTGGGCCACTTCCTTCAGGGTGCGGCCGGAGATGATGACGGTCAGGTCGTAGGCGCCGCTCATGAGATAGACGCTCTCCACCTCGTCATACTGGTAGATCCGCTCGGCCACCCGGTCGAAGCCCTCGCCCCGCTGGGGGGTCACCTTGACCTCGATGAGGGCGGTGACCGCCTCACGGTCGGTGCGGTCCCAGTCCACGATGGCCTTGTAGCCCAGGATGATCTTTTCCTCTTCATAGCGCTTGATGGCAGCCTTCACTTCCTCCACGGACATATCCGCCATGGAGGCCAGCTGCTCCGGAGTCAGGGTACAATCTTGTTCCAAAAGCTGGAGCAATTTCATAGCTGTGCTCCCTCCTTCATAAATTCAGCAATTCACACAGGTCTGTAAAAAAGGCCTATTATAAAATATTATATACTTGCAGGTTCCGAAATACAAGAGTGGATGCAGAATCTTCCCCTCCCCGTCCTCTTCAGAAACTTGAAAGAATTTTGCCGTAATTCTGACAGCCCGGCGAAAGGAAAAGGAAAAACAGTATGCGCCCTGTTCTGGTACCATTTTGTTATCAGAACAAGGCGTTTTGCCTTTTGGGAGGATTTTGGCATGAAAACAATTCTGGTACTGTTCGGCGGACGCTCCACGGAATACGGCGTCTCCCTGCAATCGGCCCATGCGGTGCTGTCCAACCTGGACCGGGCCCGCTACCGTCCTCTGATGGTGGGCATCACCCGGCAGGGGCACTGGCTCCACTACTCCGGTCCTCTGGACCGGCTGGAGGACGACACCTGGCATCAGGACTGCTGTGTCAGCTGTACCCTGTCCCCGGACTTCGGCACGCCCCAGCTTCTGCTGCTGGACGGCTCCGACCAGCGGCTGGACTTTGACGCCGCCTTCCCCGTGCTCCACGGCAAAAACGGGGAGGACGGCACGGTCCAGGGCCTGCTGGAGCTGACCGGCGCCCCCCTCATCGGCTGCGGCTGCCTGTCCAGCGCCCTGTGCATGGACAAGGACCGGGCCCACAAGCTGGCCCAGCTGGCTGGTGTTCTCGTCCCCCGCAGTGCACTCTTCCATCAGGGTGCGCCCCTGAGCGCCATCGAGGAGGCCGCTGCCCGGCTGGGCTACCCCCTGTTTGTCAAGCCGGTGCGGGCGGGTTCCTCCTTCGGCGTCACCCGGGTCACCGCTCCGGACCAGCTGGGCGAGGCGGTGGCCGACGCCTTTGCCAACGACCGGGAGCTGCTGCTGGAGGAGGCCATCGACGGCTTTGAGGTGGGGTGCGCAGTGCTGGGAAACCAGGACCTCACCGTGGGCCTGGTGGATGAGATCGAGCTGACCCGGGGCTTCTTTGACTTTGAGGAAAAATATACCCTGAAGACCTCCGCCATCCACTGCCCGGCCCGCATCACACCGGAGCAGGCCGCCCGTGTTCAGGAGGCCGCCCGCATCATCTACCGGGCCCTGGATTGTCGGGTCTTTGCCCGGGTGGACCTCTTCCTCACCTCCGACGGCCAGGTAGTATTCAACGAGGTCAACACCATCCCCGGCTTCACCTCCCACAGCCGCTACCCCAATATGATGAAGGGCATCGGCCTGGATTTCCCCACCCTGCTCACCCGGATCATCGAGACGGGGGTGGAGGCATGAGGACCGTCACCCTATGCCCTGACCGGATTTCCGCCGGTCCCCTGATCCTGGTCAATGCCCGCCACCCCCTCCGTGACCCGGCCCAACCCTATCTGGTCCCGCCGGACTCCCGCTATCCTCAGATCACCATGGAGCGGCAGGCCGCCCGTCTGCTGTCTGCCCTGCTCCAGGAGGTGGACCCCGCCGGTGCCATCGTGCCGGTCTCCGGCTGGCGCAGTCAGGACCAACAGCAGGCCATCTGGGACGACACTATAAAGACTGAGGGAGAGTCATTTACCCGGCAGTATGTGGCCCTGCCCGGATGCAGCGAGCACCAGACTGGTCTGGCCATGGATCTGGCTCTGGCCGCCCCTGAGATCGATTTCATCCGCCCCCACTTCCCCGAGGACGGCGTATGCGGACGCTTCCGGCGGCAGGCTGCCCGATACGGCTTTGTCCAGCGCTACAAACGGCATAAGGAGGCCCTTACCGGCATCGCCGAAGAACCCTGGCACTTCCGCTATGTGGGGGTGCCTCACGCCCGTCTGATGGAGGAAAACGACCTCTGCCTGGAAGAATACCGGGCCTTTGTGCAGCGAAATACCCCCATCAACCTGGAGGAACACGGCCGGAAGGTGCGCATCACCTACCTGCCCTGCCTCCAGGAAGCCATGGACCTCCCCCTGCCCGATGGCCGCTGCCAGATCTCCGGCGACAATGTGGGGGGCTTTATCCTGACGGTCTGGAGGGATACGCCGTGAGTACCCGCCTGCACGGACCGGCGCTGGACCGCTTCCGTCTGATGGCCGCCCTTATGGTGGTGTGTATCCACACCTCTCCCCTGGACTCCATCACCCCGTTGGGGGATTTTGTACTGACCCGCGTCTTCTGCCGGGTAGCCGTCCCCTTCTTCCTCATGGTCAGCGGCCATTTCCTGGCGGCGGGCCAGTGGCGCTCCCTGGGCCGCTTCTGGCGCAAGACCCTGCTGCTCTACGGCCTGTCCATCGCCCTTTACCTGCCTCTGAACTGGTATACCGGCAGCCCCTCCGGCTGGGGATGGATCAAAGCGCTGCTGACCGACGGCACCTTCTACCACCTGTGGTACTTCCCCGCCCTGCTGCTGGGGGTACCCCTGGCCCGGCTGCTGGCCCGGATGGGCATGCCCGCCGCCCTGACCCTGGCCGGTCTGCTCTACCTGATCGGTGTGGGCGGGGACAGCTATTACGGACTGGTTTCCCAGGTCCCCATTCTGGAACCGTGCTACGACGGGCTGTTTTTCCTCAGCTCCTACACCAGAAACGGCCTGTTTTTTGTTCCTCTCTTTGTACTGCTGGGGGCGGCAGATGTGCGTCTGAGCCGCCGGGACGCCGGGACAGGCTTCCTGCTCTGTATGGCCGCCATGACGGCGGAGGGATTGCTGCTCCATAATCTGGGCGTCCAGCGCCATGACAGTATGTATCTGGCCCTGCCCCTCTGCATGATCTTTCTCTTTGCCCTTTTGCAGTCCGTCAATCAGGGCCGGGACCAGGGGGCCAGGCGGCTCTCCCTGCTGGTCTATCTGCTCCATCCCTGGTCCATCGTGGCGGTACGGGGCGGGGCGGAGCTGCTCCATCTGGAAGGGCCTTTTGTCCATAACAGCATAGGCCACTTCTGCGCCGTGGTGCTGGTCACCCTCTGCGCCGGTCTGGTTCTGGACCGTCTGCGCCCCCTGCGTCCTTCCCCCACCGCCCGGGCCTGGCGGGAGGTGGATCGAAACGCCCTGATCCACAACGCCCGGGTACTGAGTGAGGCCCTGCCCTCCGGCTGCTCCCTGATGGCGGTGGTGAAAGCGGAGGCCTACGGCCACGGCGGTGTCAGCACCGCCCGCATTCTGCGGCGGGCCGGGGTGGACGCCTTTGCGGTGGCCTGTCTGGCGGAGGGGATCGCCCTGCGCCGCCACGGGGTGGGCGGCACCATTCTGATTTTGGGCTATACTCCGCCGGAGGAGGCCCCCCTGCTCCGCCGCTGGCGGCTGACCCAGACGGTGGCGGACGAGGCCCACGGTCTGGCTCTGGCCGCCCAGGGCATCCCGGTGCAGGTCCACCTGGCTCTGGACACCGGCATGCACCGCCTGGGCATTCCCGCCGAAGAACACGACGCCATCGCCCGGCTGTACGCCCTGCCCACCCTCCGCATCAGCGGCGTCTTTTCTCACCTGTGCGTCTCTGACAGTCTGGCCCCGGCGGACATGGCCTTCACCCAGGGGCAGCTGGACCGCTTCTATGCCGCTGTCCGCTGGATGAAGGAACAGGGTTATGACCCCGGAGCCGTCCACATTCAGGCCAGCTACGGTCTCTGGAACCTTCCGCCCCAGCCCTGCCGCTATGTGCGGGCAGGTATCGCCCTCTATGGCGTGGCCAGCGATCTGACCCCCGTTCTCCACCCCCTGGAGCTTCGCCCCGCCCTGGCCCTCCGGGCCCGGGTGGCCTCGGTGCGCACCATCCCGCCAGGCGACGGGGCGGGCTACGGTCTGGCCTTCCGGGCGGAGCAAGACACCCGTCTGGCGGTGGTCACCATAGGCTACGCCGACGGTCTGCCCCGCGCCCTCACTCAGCAGGGCGGCCGGGTACTCATCCGGGGCACCTTCTGCCCCATGGTGGGCCGGATGTGCATGGATCAGCTGCTGGTGGATGTCACTCACCTGCCTCAGGCCGCTCCCGGCGATATGGTCACCCTTATCGGCACCGACGGGGATACTGTTCTGAGGGCGGAGGAGGTGGCCGTCCAGTGCGGTACCATTGCCAACGAACTGCTCTCCCGCCTGGGCGCTCGTCTGCCTATCATCCTGAAATAGAAAGCACGCCGCAGAACTCTGCGGCGTGCTTTTTCCCATTATGTCTTTCCTCTGCGCTTGAACTCGGACAGGAACAGGCCCCCCAGAGTGAGCAGAGCGCCTACGCCGGTGGCCCAGGTCAGCGGCTCGTGGAGAATGAGCACCGAGGCCACCACGGTGATAACGGGCACCATGTAGATGTACACACTGGTCTTCACCGGCCCCAGCATCTTCACCGCAAAGTTCCAGGTCACAAAGCAGAGAGCGCATGCCCCCAGTCCCAGGAACAGGAAGTTGCCCAGATATACCGGATTCACAAAGCGCTCCGGGGCCCACCGCAAGTCAAAGAAGAAGAGGGCGGGCACCATGAAAAGGATACCGTACAGGAAGATGCGCCGGGTGACCTGCACCGTAGGGTAGCCGTAGCCGCCGATCTTCTGCATCAGGATGGAGTAGAATGCCCAGATGATGGAGGCCAGCAGGGCCAGCAGATCACCCACCGGGCTGATGTGGACCTCCGCCCCGCCGGTGCTGATGAGGAAAATACCTGCCATAGCCAGCACAAAGCCCAGGAAAAAATTGACCCGCAGCTTCTCCTGTCCCTTGAACACCAGATGGGATAGAAGAGCAATAAAGAAGGGGGCCACCGAGACGATTACGCTGACATTGCAGGCCAACGTCTGGGTTAACGCAATATTTTCCAGCAGGTAGTAGAGACACACACCGCACAGACCCGCCGCCGCAAAGGTCAACTCCTGTTTGGCCGTGGTCTTTTTCATCCGCCGGGGATATACCACATACAGCGCCAGCAGACCCATAACAAACCGGTAGAACAAAATCTCTACCGGATCAAAATCCACCAGCAGCACCTTGGTTGAAATAAAAGTCGTACCCCAGATTACGATGGTGAGCAGCGCCGCCAGATGCCCTGCGCTCCCCTTCCGTTCCATCTCGTCCGCCTCCCATCTCTTCTCTTTTCTCTCTATCTGCCCTCCCTTCGCTCCACACTGCGCGCCGGAAAGGCCTTGTGGATATGATAGTACATCATACCCAATTCCGTCAAACATAAATTACATGTTCTAACAGGCACATGCAGACAGACCGGGCGGATTGGTAAAAATCCGCCCGGTCTGGGGTCTTTCACGCTCTATTACAGATTCAGGGTCTCCGCCACCTGCTTCAGGGTCTCCGCCGAATGCCGGAGCTGCTTCTGCTCCTCCTCATCCAGCACGATGGGCACGTGGGTCTCCACCCCATCCAGGCCCACAATGGCGGGCATACTCAGTGCAATGCCCTCAATGCCGTACTCGCCGTGCATCATGGTGGATACCGGTAGGATGGACTTCTCGTTGCGGACAATGACCTCGCAGATCCGCTTTACCGACATGGCGATGCCGTAGTAGGTGGCGTGCTTCTTGGCGATGATCTCGTAGGCGCTGGTCTTGACCTGCTCAGCGATCTTCTTCATGGAGGCCACGTGGTCATAATGGCCCCGCATCTCGCAGAAATCGTTGAGGGGGATGCCCGATACATTGGAGCTGCTCCAAACAGCGATCTCGCTGTCGCCGTGCTCGCCGATGATGAAGGCGTGTACGCTGCGGCTGTCCACACTCAGGTGCTGCCCCAGCTGGTACTTGAGCCGGGCGGTATCCAGCACGGTGCCCGAGCCGATGACCCGGTGCTCCGGCAGGCCGCTGAGCTTGAGTGCCGCGTAGGTGAGGATATCTACCGGATTGGACACAATGAGCAGGATGCCCTGGAAATTCCGCTTGGCGATCTCCGGGATGATGCTCTTGAAAATCTCCACATTTTTGTGAACCAGGTCCAACCGGGTCTCGTCCGGCTTCTGGTTGGCCCCCGCCGTCACAATGATGACGGCAGCATCCGCCACATCGTCATAGGTGCCGGCGTAAACCTGCATGGCTCCGGCAAAGGGAATGCCGTGGGCAATGTCCTTGGCCTCGCCGTCGGCCTTGTCAAAATTTACGTCCAGCAGCACCAGCTCGGAAAAGAGATGGCTCTGCATCAGTGCAAACGCGGTGGCCGAACCTACAAAGCCGCAGCCCACCACCGCTGCCTTACGGGGATTGATGATTGGAGTCGTCATAACATTCACCTCTTATGATTTTGCGGGGATGCCGCGCACCGCTTCTTCATCACCGCATCTGTGACTTCTCTTTGTGTTTTATATCATAGCAAACTTCTAGGCTTTTGTCTGTTGCAGATGCAACGCATTGGCATTTTTTCTATCCTCACCGGCAATTCTTAAGATTTTTTAATGTCCTGTTTTTTTGCCCCGGCAGTCTTTTCCACCGGCCTGTCCTCTGCTACAATAGGCCTACCAAAGAGATAAAAAGGAGGGATGACCCATGACGCCTCTGATCCTCATCGCGGAGGACGACGCGGATATCCGGGGCCTGCTGCGGCTTTATCTGGAGGGGGACGGCTTTCAGGTTCTGGAGGCGGAGGATGGGGCCACGGCCCTGGAGCTTGCCCGGACCCACAGTCCGGACATGGCCATTCTGGACATCATGATGCCCGGTCTCAACGGCTTTGAACTGACCCGGGCCCTGCGCCAGTACAGCGAGCTGCCCATTCTGATTCTGTCCGCCAAGAGCCAGGACAATGACAAGATTCTGGGGCTCAATCTGGGGGCAGACGACTACATTGCCAAGCCCTTCAATCCGGTGGAGATCGTGGCCCGGGTAAAGGCCCAGCTGCGCCGGGTGGGACGGACAGGGCGGGACGTGCTGTCCGTCCGGGATCTGAGCCTGGACACCGTCACCTGCCAGCTCACCAAGCGGGGCGTCTCCATCCCCCTCACCCCCATGGAATATAAAATTCTGGCGCTGCTTATGCGCTCCCCCGGCCGCATTTTTACCAAGATCCAGCTGTACGAGGGGGCGGTGGGTCCCTATTTCGAGGGGGATGACAACACCATGATGGTCCACATCTCCAAGCTGCGGGACAAGCTGGAGGACGATCCCAAGAATCCCCGCTATATTATTACTGTGAGAGGACTGGGGTATAAGCTTGAAAAGTAAACCGGTTCCCGGCAGCCTGTTCGGCCTGCTGGTACGCAACTACCTGCTCTTCACCCTCACCCTGCTGTTCATCGCAGGCGGGATCTTTCTGCTGTGGAACGCCTGGCTGGACCGGCTCTTCCGTCCGGCGGACTGGTCCGGTCTGATGTCCGACCCGGCGCTGATCTCCGGCAATTATGAGCGGCTGGACCGCTACGTCGGCAGTACCGGCAGCGCCTTTGCCGTCTATGACGAGGAATCCATGCTGATCTATACCTCCGCTGACGGCTTTGATCCAGTATGCACTTATGACGAGCTCTCCTGCGTCCCCGTCTGGGACGGAGACACCATGGTCAACACCTTTGAACAGACCGGGGCGGACGGTACGCCCCGCTACCTGGTGCTCCGGCAGTCCCTGTCCACCAGCAAGGTGGAAACCGTGGTGCTGGATGATTACTTTCAGGTGATCTTCGGCGAACCCGTCGACGGGCGGATGGACTACACGCCCCGTGAGTTTTCCTACCTGTCCGGGCGGCGGTTTCCCGGCTGCGCCCTCTTCCGGGGAAACTTTCTCAGTGAAGACGGCACATCCATGACTGTGCTGCTGCGGGAGGCCTCTCTCAGCGACGCCGACTACACCCGTCGCCTACAGGAGTCCTGGTGGATCTGGCTGCTCTTTCTGCCCCTGTACCTGCTCAGCGCCGGACTGTTCATCACCTGGCTGAGCCGGCGGATCGGCCGGCCTCTGCAGCGGCTCAACGAAGCGGTGGTCTCCCAGTCGGAAGGCCGCATGGTCCGGGTGGGAGACTGCGGCGGCACCCGGGAGATCCGCCGCATCGGTGAGAGCTTTGACCACTTCTCCGACCAGCTGGCGGAGAGCGAGGCGGAGCGGCGGCGGCTGGACCAGGGCCGACAGAAGCTGATCGCCGACATCTCCCACGATCTCAAGACCCCCATTACCGTCATCGCCGGGTACATCGACGCCATCCGGGACGGAAAGGTGCCGCCTGAGGAGCAGGAGCGCTACCTACAGGCCATCCAGGGCAAGGCGGCCGCCCTCACCGAACTGGTCAACGCCTTCCACGAGTACAGCAAGGTGGAGCACCCGGAGTTTGTACTCCACACCCAGCCCACCGATCTGTGCGAGTTTTTGAGGGCCTACCTGGCGGAAAAATACGACGAGATCGATCTGGCGGGCTTTGGTCTGGATATCGACCTGCCCGACCATCCTCTGCGCTGCGAACTGGACCCTCTGCAATTCCGCCGGGTGCTGGACAACCTGCTGTCCAACGCCCTGCGTCACAACCGACTGGGCACCATGCTCTTCTTTGGCGCGGCCGCCCGGGATGGACAGGCGGTCCTCACCGTGGCGGACAACGGGGCGGGTATTCCGCCTCAGCGGGCCAAAGATATCTTTGAGCCCTTTGTGGTGGGCAGCGACGCCCGCTCCGGCCAGGGCAGCGGCCTGGGTCTGGCCATCACCCGCCGCATTCTGGAGCTCCACGGCGGTTCCATCTCCCTCTCTCCCCGTCCCGCTCGGGGCACAGGCACCGAATTTGTCCTCACCCTGCCCCTGTACCATCCCGATTCCTCCGATTGAGCAAGGACGCTCCGGACCAATGGTCCGGAGCGTCCTTTTTTCTTTCCCCCGCCTTTAGGAATCTTAACAAAACACTCATGGGGAATAAAGTTTCCCCCGCTATACTCTCCCTCCGAAAGGGGGCAACACCTATGAATGGGCCTGACCTGCGCAGCCGCCCCATTATTGAAGTCAAAAATGTCCGCAAGGAGTACCCCATCGGCGACGAGACGGTGGTGGCGCTCAAGCGCATCAATCTCAATGTGTCCCGGGGAGAGATCTGCTGCATTTTCGGCACCTCCGGCTCGGGCAAAAGTACCCTGCTCAACCAGCTGGCGGGGATGGAGAAGCCCACCCGGGGCGAGGTACGCATCGGCGGCGTGCCCATCTCCCGGCTCAACGAAAACCAGCTGGCCGCCTTCCGGCAGCAGCATCTGGGCTTTGTGTTCCAGTCCTACAATCTGCTGCCCAACCTGACCGCCACCGAAAATGTGGCCCTTCCCCTGATGTTCCGTGGGGTGCCCAAGGCCCAGCGGGAGGCCGCCGCCCGCAAGCTGCTCACCCGGGTGGGGCTGTCCCACCGGCTGGACCACTTTCCATGGCAGATGTCGGGCGGACAGCAGCAGCGGGCGGGCATCGCCCGGGCCTTCATCGCCCGGCCCGACGTGGTCTTTGCCGACGAGCCTACCGGCAACCTGGACTCCAAGACCACGGTGGAGATCATGGACATGATCTGTACCTTCGCCCGGGACTACCACCAGACCATCATTCTGGTCACCCACGATCCTGAGATGGCCGCCTACGCCCACCGGATCGTCACCCTCATCGACGGCGAGATCGTCCGCAACGAAATCAACCAAAAGGAGAGACCTCCCCATGAAGCATAGTGTTTTGCGCACAGGCCTGTCCGTGCTCCTGTGGCTGGCCATGCTGGCCGCCCATCTGCCTGCCGCCCTGGGAGCCGAGGGCAGTAACCTGTACATCACCGGTTACCGGGTGACCAACGCCGCCGGCGCCCCGGTCTACAGCATTACCAAGGGCAACGTAGTCAATCTATCGGTCTCCATCAAGGACACCGGCGACGGTACCGGCCAGAATGATCCCAAAAACCTGGATATCACCAAACTGGACGACAGCTTTACCGGCGGCGTGCTCTTCGTGGAGAAGACCTCCGCCCCCGACACCCCTCTGGTATATACCGTCCACCTCTCCGGCCTGACCTACAAGGGCGTGGGACAAAATCTGAAACTCCAGGTGGGCACCGCCGGACAGCCGGACAGCTATCAGACCCTGGAGCTTACCATCAGCGAGGCGGTGGTGTACGAGGCCCCTCAGCCCACCCCCGAACCGGTCCCCACGCCGCCGGAGCCCATTCCCGCTCCCACCGTGCTGGTATCCCGCAGCGCCCTGGACAAGCCCATTGAGGCCGGGCAGGAGGTTCCCGTCACCATCACCTTCCAAAACATGAGCCGCACCCGCCTCACCTCCCCGGTGGTCACCTTCTCCCCCTCCGACGGCATCAGCATCGCCGGAGGCTCCTCCTCCTTCCCCCTGCCTGACATTCCGGGAAAGAAGAGCGTCAGCCTGACCATCACGGTGCAGGCCTCCAGCACCATCCCCTCTCCCGCCCAGTCCCTGGGGGTGGACCTGAAATTCAACTACTTCAATAACGTAGCCGAAACCCAGGGCACCATGACCGACAAGATCAGCATACCCGCCCTGGGCCGGGACAGCGTGCCCCAGCCGGTGGTCCTCATCACCCGCTCCCCTCTGGAGCATCCCCTGGCCCCCGAGGAGAGCGCCACCGTTACCCTGCGGTTCCAGAACACCAGCTCCACCCGTCTGGTCAAGCCGGTGGTGGCCGTCACTCCTTCCGAATCCCTCATCGTCCTCAACGACGCCGCCACCTTCCTGCTGCCCGACATCGACCCCGGCCGATCGGTCAGCATCGACGTGCGGGTCCAGGCAGCCCGGGGCAATACCGCCACCAGCCAGTCCCTCAGCGCCGAGCTGAAATTCGGCTACGATAACGGCGGCATGCTCACCCAGGCCTCTGTCTCCGACAAGGTCATCATCCCTACCCTGGCCAAGGAGACCGTCCCTCAGCCGGTAGTGCTGGTCTCCCGCTCGGCGGCAGCCAAGCCCATCTCTCCCGGTGAGACCGCCGGAGTGACCCTCACCTTCCAGAATGCCGGCGCCGCCAAGCTGGTCAAGCCGGTGGTCACCGTCACCCCCTCCGAGTCCCTCATCCTGATGGACCCCACTTCCACCTTCCTGCTGCCCGACCTGGAGCCAGGCAAGACCGCCTCCATCTCGGTAAAGGTACAGGCAACCAAGGACATGTCCTCCACCAACCAGTCCCTGAGCACCGAACTGAAATACAGCTACGACAACGGCGAGGCTCTGACCCAGGCCACCTCCTCCGACAAGGTGAACCTGTCCGCTAACGTCCCCTCCAAGGCGGACGCCTCAGTACCCAATGTGGTGGTGCGCAGCTTCTCCTTCGGGGAGAGCTCGGTGGCTGCCGGCAGTGCCTTCCCTCTGGGCATCACCTTTGAGAACACCGGCGCCGTCCGCATCGAGAACGTGGTGCTCACCGTGGACGGCGGAGAGACCTTCACCATGGACGCAGGCACCAACACCTTCTTCTACAAGGCCATCGCCCCCGGCGGCAATCAGGCCCAGACCATTCCCATGCGGGCCATCCCCACCGGAAAGAGCGGCGCTCAGAGCACCATGCTCTCTTTCAAGTACGAGTATATGGATGGGGACAAGCGGTCCCAGGCCACCTCCGAGATTAAGCTGTCCATCCCCGTCTACCAGCCCGACCGCTTCCAGATCGACGCCCCCTCCGTCCCCGAGTCCGTGAACGTGGGCGAGGAGACTGAGCTGCTGCTGGCCTACGTCAACAAGGGCAAGGACGACCTGGCCAACTTGGAGGCCACCGTGGAGGGGGACGATGTGGAGACTCCCGCCCGCACCCAGTACCTGGGCAACGTCACCGCCGGAGCCAACGGCAACATCGGCTTTGCCCTCACTCCCATGACCGAGGGCGACATCAAGGTAGTCCTCAAGATCAGCTATGAGAACGCCGACCAGCAGGTCCAGACCCGCGAATTCCCCGTCACCCTCCATGTCGTGGCTGCACCTCCGCCGGAGGATATCCCCGATGACTTTGACCCGGCCATGGAAGAGGGGGGCTTTCCCTGGCTTCCGGTTGGTCTGGCTGCCGGGGGCGCAGCCCTGGCAGGTGCTGCCGGTCTGCTGATCTGGAAAAAGAAGCGGGACGGCAAGGCCACCGGCGCCGACAGCTGGGACAACTGGGACGACACCTCTTCCGGCGGGGAGGAATAAGTCATGAAGCGGAAGGATATGCTGCGCATCTGCCTGCAAAACCTGATGCGCCGGAAATCCCGTACCTTTCTCACCGTGCTGGGGGTGCTCATCGGCTGCTGCTCCATCGTCATCATGGTGTCCCTGGGCATCGGCATGAAGGAGGCCCAGGAGCGGACCCTGTCCCAGATGGGGGACCTGACCATCATCACGGTCAACGCCCCCCAGGGCGGCCGGGGCAAGGTCAAGCTGGACGACCCGCTGCTGCGGCGCATCCGGGGCATCCCCGGTGTTGAAGCCCTCACCCCCAAGCAGGGGCTGGAGGCCGACTCCATCTCCCTGATCGCCGGTGCCGGCAGGCGCTATGTGGCTGACTGGACCTCCGTGGTAGGGGTGGACACCAACGCCTTGGAGCAGGTGGGCTACCGTCTGGTGGAGGGCACCCTGCCCAAACGGGAGGGGGAGGTGCTCATCGGTCAATATCTGGCCTACAGCTTCAAGGACACCCTGCGGCCTGAGGGACGCAATATGATCGACCGCTGGAGCGCCGAATTTGACGACAGCGGCAAACCGGTAGACCCGCCGCCGCCCTACTTCGACCCGCTGAAGGGACAGCTGACCATGGTGGTGGAGACTCAGAACGGCAAGGTCACCATCCCCCTGACCCCGGTGGGCGTGGTAAAGGAGGACTATTCCAAGGGCAGCGAGACCTCCGAGGGCCTGCTGTTCAACATGCCCGATTTGCAAAAGCTGATGGAAAAGGTCCAGGGTAAAAAGGGCAGGAAACCGGCCTATGAATCGGTCATGGTCAAGGTAAAGGGCATCGAACAGGTGGAACCTGTGGAGCAGGAGATCAAAACCATGGGCTACCCCACCGAATCCATGGAGAGCATCCGCAAGCCCATGGAGAAGGAGGCCAGGCAGAAGCAGCTGATGCTGGGCGGCCTGGGCGCTATCTCCCTCTTCGTGGCCGCTCTGGGCATCACCAACACCATGATCATGTCCATCTCCGAGCGCACCCGGGAGATCGGCATCATGAAGTCCCTGGGCTGCTACGTCAGCGATATCCGGATCATGTTCCTGTCAGAAGCGGGGGCCATCGGCCTCATCGGCGGTCTCATCGGCTGCGTCATCAGCTTTGGGGCCATGATCGCCATCAATCTGGTCTCCCTGGGCCCATCCTTGGAAAATGTGATTCCCGCCATTGTGGGCGGCGAATCGGTAACCCGGGTGTCCATCATTCCGCCCTGGCTGCTCCTGTTTGCCATTCTGTTTTCCGTGCTCATCGGCCTGGGCTCAGGCTACTACCCCGCCAACAAGGCGGTGCGCATTCCCGCCCTGGAGGCCATCAAAAGCGAATGACCCCTGTCTGCCGCATATTTTTTCTCCCCCGGCATATGCTATCCCCGGGTGATTTCAGATGAAAAAGCACAAATGGCTTTCCTATGTTCTGTGGATCCTCTTTACCGAGGGCGTGGGGTTTCTGTCCGGGTGGCTGACCCGGGAGGGCTCCCAGCTGTACAGCCAAACCATTGTAAAACCGCCCCTCTCCCCGCCCGCTATAGTCTTTCCCATCGTCTGGGCCATCCTCTTTGTCCTGATGGGCATTGGCGCGGCACGGATCTATCTGGCAGAGCCCTCCCCGGAGCGCACCAGAGGTCTGCGCATCTTTTTGCTCCAGCTGGCCTTCAACTTTTTCTGGAGCATTCTGTTCTTCAACTTCCAGGTCTTCGGAATCGCGCTGATCTGGCTGCTCATTCTGTGGGGCCTGATCCTGTGGATGATCTTTACCTTCCGGCAGGTAGATCCCCTCGCTGCCTGGCTGCAGGTCCCCTATCTGCTCTGGGTGAGCTTCGCCGCCTATCTGAATTTTGGCGTGTGGCGGCTCAACTGAGTCTCTCCCGACGTCAACAAAAAAGCGTTCCATTGCAGCTGCAATGGAACGCTTTTTCATTCAGTCTGTTTAGCCGTTGAGGTAGCTGTTGTACAGCTCCACCAGAGCATCCTGCTCCGGAGAGATGATGAGACGCACATACACGCCGTCCCGCTTGACCTCGCTCTTCTCCACGATGGCATACTGGTCGGGGAGATAGCCGTTGAGCTCATTGCGCCGGGCATCCAGGCGGTTCTGGAGCTTGGTCTCCACTTCCTTGGCGCTGTCCTCATCCTTGGCCTTCACCAGCACGATCTCGTTGGCGGTAATGCCGTCGGCGGCCAGGTCGGCGGCAAAGGCCTCCATGTCTTCCGCCGGGATGCCGTAGAAGTTCAGCATATCGCTCTCACCCAACTCCATGCCGTTCTCAATGGGATGCTTGGCCAGCATATCCTCCATGACCGCCTTCACGTCCAGGTCGGCGGCGGCCTGCTTGCCGCCGCAGGCGGATGCGCCCAGCATCATCAGAGCGGCCAGGGACAGCAGCAGCACGCTGCGCACCATCTTTTTCATTCAGATCACCTTTCTCCGCGGCAGTAGCCGCGCTTTTTCTTTTGTTGGACTCAGCCCGCCTGGCGGGCGGCCGCGTCCTGCTTCAGGTAGTCCACCCAGATGCGGCAGGCCTCGTCGGTGAAGTGCATACCCATGCCGGAGGCGTCGCTGCAATAGGCGTCGGGCAGATAGCCCTCCCCGTCGGTGAGCACCGAGGCGATATCCACATAGTAGTAGCCGTTGCGCTGGCACATCTCCTGCAGCTGCTCATTGTACAGGCGCAGATTGGCGTTGTTGAGCACCTTCTTCTCGTTGCCCTTGTGGATGGGGGTGGCCGACTGCACAAAAATCTGCAGGTCAGGGGTCTTCTCCTTGATGAGCCCCAGCAGGGTCTCCATGTTCTTGACGGAGTCCTCCACACCATACAGGCCGATGTCGTTCATGCCCAGCAGGATATACATCTTCTTGGCACCGCAGGCCTGGACGGAATCCTCCAGGCGCATCTTGGTGCCCTGATAAAGGGGGTGGACCGACTTGTCACTCACTTCCCACAGAGCGTTGCCGCTGCCCAGGCTGCCGGCGGTGAGAAACTGGGCCTTACCCAGGTAATCGGGGTCGCTTTGCCGGGTCTTGGTCACATAGCCGGTGAGCTTGAGGGAGACCGAGTCGCCCACAAAGACCGCATCGTCAAACCAGGACCACTCGTCCTCCGGCACGGTGCTGGTGGGAACCGAGGGTTTCTCTTCCCCTTCGATCTTTCCCGCCAGCTCCAGGGTCTTGTAGAGCATGGCGGCCGCCTCATTGCGGGTCACCGGTCCCGCAGGTGAGAACTGAGTGTCGCTGGTGCCGCTGATGATACCGCGGGCATACAGGTCGCCCACGGCATCCAGGGCCCAGCTGCTGACGGCATCTACATCCTCAAAGCCGGACAGCCCGCCGGACTGTCCCTCCCGCGGCTCCACGCCGAAGGCCGGCAGGGCCCGCCACAGGAAGGCGCACGCCTCTTCCCGATTCAGATAGGCTGCGGGAGAGAATGCATCGCCCGTAATATCCTGGCAGATCCCCTGCTGCGTCGCCCAGGCCAGAGCCTCATAGCAGGCGTCTTCCTGCTTTACGTCGGAAAAATCCACGGAACCGCCGGCAGGACTGCCCGCTGCCCGCCACAGGCTGAGAATAAAATCGCCCCGGTTGATCTGGACCTCACCCAGGAAATAGCCGGTCTTGGTGGTAGACATGACATCATGCTCCACGATATAGGAAACATAGGAATATGCCCAGCTATCCTGCGGCACATCCTGGAGATCGCCTCCCGCCGTGCCGCCTGTCATCAGCACCCCTGCAAGTAAAAATGCAACGACCTGTTGGATCAGCATAATGGTCCCTCCTGCTGTGATTTTGCTCCAGTGTATCAGATTTTTCTGCTTCCGTCCAGTGGTGAAACCGGCCTCTTACCGCAATTTCAGACAGGCTCCGTCCCGCTCTCATCCGGCGTATCCTTATTTTACAGCGTTCGACCTGTATTCTCTCTTTCCGCAGGCCGGTTTTACAGTGGGAGAGCTGTTTTTCTCCCTCAAAAAGCATGGTTCCAGTCCTCTTTTGCACCCACTCTGCCTCTCCTTACGTTTTTCTGATATTTCTCTTTTCAATTCTTCAGCACACCGGACCGGAGCAGAGCAGAAAACAAGCGGGCGCCCTGAGGCGCCCGCTTGTTTGGGGTCTTACAGTCTCTTTCGATCAGGAATTATCGTTTGCTGAGGGAGCCGGCGTGGGAGAGGTGGTCCCCTCTGTTCCCTCCGTCTCACCGGGGTCAGGCGTGGGAGAGGTCTCTGGGGGAACCGTGGGATAGGTGGACGGGTCCTCCGGATTGAAGCCGGGCCACTGCTCCTGGGTAGGCCAGGTGGACTGATCCTCCAGCCGGAAGGTGGAGGGATCGTACGGCTCGGGCTGCTGAGGCGTTTCCGTGGTGTGGACCGTACAGGTGCCCTGGGACTCCAGGAAAGCCTTGGTGTACTGGCTGTCCGCCGTATCGGTGGTAAGCACACCGATGGACTTCACCGTCACGCCCTGGGCATCATCGGCCTCTCTGGGGCAATACTCGCCGGCCAGGTGATACAGGCCCGCGATGGGACTGCCGTTGGCGTCCAGAATGGGAGAATCGGTACACACATCCACCAGCACATGAGCGCCGCACTGCTCCGCCGGCACATCGTCGGCAAAGAGGTACATCTGCACCACCCGATCCCCTCTGGGATCGCTGTAGCAGGCTTCGCTGGCCCGCAGGCCGCTGTCCATACAGATATCCACACTGGTCAGGCCGCTGGCATCGCTGAAGCCCTTGTTGGGCAAGCCCTGATGGACCTGGCTCATGACCTTCTGCCACATGACGGCGGCAGGGTTGTTGCTGGCATAGATCCGCTCCGGGGTCTTGTAGCCCACCCAGACGGCAGCGGTGTAGTAGGGGGTGTAGCCCACAAACCACCTGTCGTTGTTGGCGGTGGTGGAACCGGTCTTGCCCGCTACCGTCATGCCCGAGATACGGGCGGCGGTACCGGTACCCCTGGTCACCACATCCTTGAGCATCTCATTCATATAGTAGGTGGTCTTGGTGGAGAGGATCACTTCACCTTCGCTCTCAGTGTTGTCCAGCAGCACCTTCTCCACCCCATCCACCTCCTGGGTCACCTTGGTGTAGGTGTGGGGTTCGATATACACACCGTCCCGGGGGAAGACCGAGTAGGCGGCGGCCATATCCATGACACTGACACCGTGGGTCAGACCGCCCAGGGCCAGCTGGCTGGAACCATAGTCGTTCTTGACCTCGCCGTTGCTCAGATAGGACTCCTCCAGGTCGATGTGGAACTTCTCCTCCACAAACTCGAAGGAGGTCTCGGCGCCCATCTGCTCCAGGACGCGCACGGCCACGGGGTTGGAGGACACCTGCACGGCGGTGTTTACCGTGATGTTGCCCCGGTAGGTCTGGGGATTGTTCAAAGGCCAGTTCTTGCCGTTGAGCACCCGTACCGGCTCATCGGCGTACACCGACGCCGGGGTGATGAGTCCCATCTCAATGGCCGGGCCATACACCGACAGGGGTTTGATGGAAGAACCAGGCTGACGCACGGTACCGCTGGCCATATTGAGCACCCGGTTGGCCGTTTTTTCGCCCAGCGCACCCGCCAGACCCACCACGTTGCCCTGGGGGTCGATGATGACGATGGAGGACTGGATATCCTGGCCCTTTTTGGAGGGCAGCTGGAGGCTGCTCTGATCGTAGTACACCGACTCCACCATGGACTGGATGCGGGTATCCACGCAGGCGTAGATCTTCAGGCCGCCGGAGTACACCATATTCTCGGCCAGGGTCTGGGAGTAGCCACACTCGGTCACCAGATCATTGATCACGTCGGTGATGACCTGCTCATCATACCAGTTGTAAATGGTAGAGGGCTTGCTCTCATCCTCGCTGCGGGTGAACACCAGCTCCTCCGCCACAGCCTGGTCGTACTCCTCCTGGGTGATCATGCCCAGGTCCAGCATCTTCCACAGCACCAACTCCTGGCGCTGCTTGTTGCGCTCCCGGCCGGTGGTAACCTCGCCGGTCTCCTGATTGGTAATGCGCACGCTGGAGTTGGGCCCGTACAGGGTGGGGTTGTTAGTGATGCTGATAAGACTGGCGCACTCGGCCAGGCTCAGCTCAGACACGTCCTTGCCGAAATAGTTCTCAGCAGCAGTGGCCACGCCGTAACAATTATCGCCCAGATAGATCAGATTAAGATACCACTCCATGATCTGGTCTTTGGAGTAGGTGGCATCAAAGTCCAGGGCGGTAAAAATCTCCAGGATCTTGCGCTTGACGGTGACGTCATCATACTGGGTGGCGTTTTTGATCAGCTGCTGGGTAATGGTGGAACCACCCTGGATGTCTCTTCCGGTAAACATAAGCAGCACACCGTTGAGGGTACGCTTCCAGTCCACGCCGTTGTGCTTGAGGAATCGTTCGTCCTCAATGGCAATGGTGGCGTTGACCAGATTTTGGGGGATCTGGTCGTAAGTGACCTTCTTCCGGTTCTCTTCCCCGTGGAGGGCAAGATGTTCCACGTATTCCCCGGTGTCCGGGTCCATATAATAGATGGTGCTGGTCAGGTTCATATCAAAATTGGCTTCCAGATGGGCCTGGGGCAGGATCACCGTTTTGATATATACCATGGCAAAGCAGGCCAGGATGACCCCCGTGATCAGCATGACCAGCAGGAGGGTACCCAGTACCTTGCCTGCGATCCCCAGCGCGTGTACCGCCGGAGAGGACTGCTTCCGGCTCCGGCTGCGCCGGGGCTGCGAATGATTTTCATTGGATCTTGACGGCAAAAATGACACCTCCGTATCAGGTGAAACCAGCTTTTTGTTCCTTTTTCGTACCATATTATTGACAGAGAACCGATGTTATTATATCACGTTTCCCCCTGTTGTCCACCCTCTTTCCTTCCTTTTCAGGAACCTTTTGGAACTTTCCGAAAATTTGCCCTATCCTGCTCTTGCATTTTGGACCGCTACAGGCTACAATAGAGACGAACAAAAGGAAGGTATGGTGCCCGATATGAGCGAAGAATTTGGCCCTGATTTCATCAACGTCACCGATGAGGACGGCAATGAGTTTGAGCTGGAGCATGTAGACACCCTGGATTACAACGGCCAGACCTACATGGCCTTCTTCCCCGCCATTCAGGGGGAGGAGCAGGGAGACGCTGTGGAAGAAGTGGATCTGGACGACGAGGAAAACGGCCTGATCATTCTGAAAGTCGTCCAGGTGGACGGCGAGGAACAGCTCTCCACCCTGGACAGTGATGAGGAACTGGAGCTGGTCTATCAGCAGTTTATGGAGGCTCTCTTCGCCGATGAGGACGAGGAGCACTCCTGAACCCCGATTCCTGCGCGGTGCGTGACGGGTTTTATTTAAACCCACATTTCTTAAACGGGATGCCCCACTCATGATGCGGACTGCAGGCCTCCCGGCGCCCCTTTGAGGGACGGCTGGAAGTTGGAAGCAACGAAACATCATGGAGGCAACCCACCTGCCATTTCGTGCAGGTTTTAAATGGATCCGCACGGCCAGCGCGGGACCCCCACGAAACCCTGTTTCGTGGGGTTTTCTTTTTTCTGAAAAATCTGAACAAAGTGTAAAACCTCTTTTTGGGCTTGAAAGCCCAGGAAGTTTCCTGTATAATACGAATTTGTCTATCAAAGATGGAGCTTGCTCCATGAACATTGACGAGAGGACTGAAGCAAATAAATGAGCGCATCCAGAGAAAGAAGACAGCGCCAGGCCGATGCCCAACGGCCCCTGACGCAGAAAGAGCGGGCTGAGCTCAAGGAGCATAAGGCCGCCAAGCAGAAAACGGTACTGTATGCCGCCATTGGCGTCATCGTCGCCATTCTGGTGGTGATTCTCCTGGTGTGGGATTCCGGCGTTTTCCAGCGTGGAAAGACCGCGCTGAGCATTGCTGGGCGCAACTATTCTGTGACCGATGTGGAGTTCTATTACCGTTCCGCCTTCATCCAGGAATATCGGATGAGCATGTACGGCCTGTCCAGCTTTGACCCCAGCGCGGACCCCGCCCAGCAGTACCGGGACGAGGCCCAGACCCAGAGCTACCATGATTACTTCCTGGAGCAGGCTACCACCGCCCTGAAGGCCGCCGCCGCCCTGGAGAACGCTGCCGCCGAGGAGGGCTTTACCCTCAGCGACGAGGGCAAGGCCACCGTGGAGCAGCAGATCGCCAGCACCTCCTCCCAGTCCGGCTACAGCAGCCTGGACGGCTACCTGCGGGCCACCTACGGCAAGTATATGACCAAGGGCGCCTACCGCACCTGCCTGGAGCGGGCTCAGCTGCTCACCGAGTACCAGCAGCACTATCAGGACAACCTGGAGATCACCGACGAGGATCTGAACACCTACTACACTGAGAACAAGGATTCTCTGGACACCTATGAGTACTACTATGCCCTGATCGACGGCACCGCTGAGTCCACCACCGACGCCGAGGGCAACACCGTGGAGCCCACCGACGAGGAGACCGAGGCCGCTATGGCCGCCGCCAAGGAGAAGGCCGACGAGTTTGCCGCCGCCCTCAACGAGGCTGAGGACAAGGGTTCTGCCTTCCTGGCTCAGGTGTCCGGCTATGTGAGCACTGACGACCAGAGCACCTATGCCACTCTGAACACCACTGAGGGCTCCAGCCTGTCCGGCACCTATGCCAGCTGGCTGAAGGACAGCACTCGCCAGAGCGGCGATGTGACCGTCATTGAGGGCTCCAACGGCTACTATGTGGTGGTCTTCCAGGACCGCTACCTGGATGAGACTCCCTCTGTTGACATCCGTCACATCCTGATCAAGGCTGAGCTGGATCAGGAGGATGATCCCGCTACCACCGATGTGGACGAGAGCACCGTACCCTCCCAGGCCTCTCTGGACGCCGCCAAGGCCAAGGCCGAGGAGCTGCTGGCTCAGTGGGAGTCCGGCGACAAGACCGCCGAGTCCTTTGGTGAGCTGGCCAACGCCAACTCTGCCGATGCCGGTTCCAACACCAACGGCGGCCTGTACGAGCAGGTGGTTCCCGGCACCATGTTTGATGCCTTCAACGACTGGATCTTTGACGAGAGCCGCCAGAGCGGCGACACCGGTCTGGTGGAGAACACCCAGAGCGGCCAGCAGGGCTGGCATGTGATCTACTTCCAGGGTCAGGACGAGCTGGCCTGGAAGGTGAATGTCACCGCCACCCTGAAGGATGACCGCACCAACGAGTGGATCGACGGTCTGGTAGAGGCCCAGGGTGAAGTCACTGAGGGCGAGGGTCTGGCCTACGTGGGCTGATCCAAACCAAACACAGCTAAAAAAGAGGACGGGTATCCCGTCCTCTTTTTTACAAGGAGGCACTATGGACGAAACCTTTCTGCGCACTGAGATGCTGCTGGGCCCGGAGGCCATGGAAAAGCTGGCTGCCGCCCATGTGGCAGTGTTTGGACTGGGCGGGGTAGGCAGCTGGTGCGCCGAAGCCCTGGCCCGCTCCGGTGTGGGGGCCCTCACATTGATTGACCATGACGAGGTGGGGCTCACCAACCTAAACCGCCAGGTGGAGGCCACCCGCTCCACTCTGGGTATCCCCAAGGCCCAGGCCATGGCGGACCGGATCGCCGATATCAACCCCAACTGCCGCACCACGGTGCGGGTGGAGAAGTATGAGGCAGCCAGCCGGGAGTCCTTCTTTTCCACACCCTGCGACTATATTGTGGATTGTATCGATCTGGTGTCCTGCAAGCTGGATCTGATCGAGACTGCCATCACCCGAAATATCCCCATTCTCTCCGCCCTGGGTACCGGCAACAAGCTGGACCCCTCCCTGTTCCGTATTGGGGACATCTCCAAGACGGAGGGCTGCCCCCTGGCCCGCGTGATCCGGAAGGAGCTGCGCAATCGTGGCATCGTCCACCACCGGGTACTTTGGTCCCCGGAGGAGCCCAAGGCTGCCATCCAGCACGAGGCCCCCCCTCCCGGCCGCCGCTCCGTGCCCGGCAGCGTGGCCTGGGTGCCGCCGGTGGCCGGGCTCATGCTGGCTGGCGACGTGGCCCTCACCCTGGCCGGTCTGAAAACCCTGTAATGGTATAAAAAGATCCCTCCGCTGACATACTACCGTCAACGGAGGGATGCTTTTTGGAGAAGAAACAGGTGGGCTGGGTCCGCCCGGCTGTGGCAGGGGCAGCTGCGGGACTGGTCAACGGCTTTTTCGGGGGTGGGGGCGGTATGGTGCTGGTGCCTCTGCTGGCTGGCTGGTGCGCTCTGGGCCAGCGGAAGGCCTTTGCCACCTCGGTGGCCATCATTCTGCCCCTGTGCGTCCTGTCCGCCGCCATCTACCTGTTCCGGGGCGGCGTAGACCTGAAGACCGCCCTGCCCTATCTGGCCGGCGGGCTGCTGGGGGGGCTTCTGGGCGGGAAGCTCTTTCAGCGCATGAATATGGTGTGGCTCCGCCGGCTCTTCGCCCTGCTGCTGCTCTACGGCGGGGTAAGGTCCCTCTTCTTCTGATGGACTGGCTGTTTGCCGCGCTGGCAGGTGCCGCCACCGGTATCCTCTCCGGCTTCGGGGTAGGCGGAGGCACCCTGCTGCTCATCTACCTCACCGCCATTGCAGGGATGGCCCAGCAGCAGGCCCAGGGGATCAATCTGCTCTACTTCCTGCCCTCCGCCGCCGCAGCTCTCCCCGCCCACATCAGGCACGGCTATGTGGAAAAATCCGTGCTGCTGCCCGCCATCCTGGCCGGGCTTGTCTGTGCCCTTCTGGCCTCCTGGGCCGCCACCGGCCTGGACACCGGCCTGCTGCGGCGATGTTTTGGGGGCTTTCTGCTGGTGGTAGGGCTGCGGGAGCTCTTCCGCAAGGGGTAGTCAGCCCCTGGCCCGCTTGAAGGTGAGATAGCCCTCCAAAATCAGGGTGGCCGCCACCGCGTCCACGGTTTTTTTGTGGTTTTTCATCTTCTTGCCTGAAGCATGGAGGATATTGTGGGCCTCCACGGTGGTACGCCGCTCATCCCACAGCACCGGCTTTAAGCCGCAAACCTCCTCCACCTGGGCGGCAAAGGCCTTGTACAGCTCCGCCCGGGGGCCCTCGGTGCCGTCCATGTTCCGGGGAAAGCCCATCACCAGCTCGTCCACCTGATGGTCCTTGACCAGCCGGGCCAGCTCCTGGGCTACAATATCCGCTTTGCGGCTGTGGATCACGGTGGTATAGCCGGCCAGCAGGCCGGTGGGATCGGAAATGGCAACGCCGGTGCGGGCGTCGCCGTAATCAATGGCCATAATACGCAAGATCACCACTCCTTTTTCTGCTTTCTACACTATACAAAAGGAATGGAGAAAAAACAAGTGGAAACTGCTTGACTTCTGTCTCAGGCTGTGGTATAGTTCACTTACCTATGAAAAAGGGCTCTTTTTTTGTGCGCATTTTTACGGTGTGATGACGCATGAAACCCTTCCCTCCGCGTGAGACATAGGGAGGCAAATGTGCCGAATCCGCACCGTGACGTTCCATCCGGCGGCGTTTTGCTGTCGGTACGTGCTGGATTCGGCTTGCGGCCGCATCCGGCATTTTTGCTGTTATGCGGTCAAACAATGAAGGAGGTGCCGAACATGGCGAAGGCCGGCAACCGGGTGAAGATCACCCTGCGCTGCTCCGAGTGCAAGCAGCGGAACTATAACACCAACAAGAACAAGAAGAACACTCCCGACCGTCTGGAATTGAAGAAGTACTGCCCCTTCTGCAGAAAGCACACGGTCCACAACGAGACCAAGTAATGAGTGCTGCAAGATGGCTCAGAAGAAAGAAGGGTTAAACGGAATGTCTGAAAACGAGAAGCTCGAGCAGGTCAAGCCCGCGAAGTCTGATAAGAAGAAGGACGTCAAGGCGGACAAGAAGCCCGGCTTCTTCGCTCGTATCGGCAAGTGGTTCAAGGAACTCAAGAGCGAGCTGAAGAAGGTCCAGTGGCCCACCAAGAAACAGACCATCAACAACACCGTGATCGTCATTCTCTGCTGCATCGTCGTTGGGATCTGCATCTGGGTGTTCGACGCCCTCGCCGGCTCCGTGATTCGTGCCCTGTTGGATCTGTTTGGCAAGGGTTAAGGTGTAGAAGATGGCTGAGAACGCGAAATGGTATGTGGTGCATACCTATTCCGGCTATGAAAACACTGTGGCCGCCAGCATTGAAAAGGCAGTGGAGAACCGCGGCCTGCGGGACCTCATTTTTGAGGTCAGCATCCCTCTGGAGACCGTTACCGAGATCACGGACAACGGCCCCAAAACCGTAGAGCGTAAGGTATTCCCCGGCTACGTGCTGGTCAAGATGGTCCTGACCGATGAGACCTGGCATCTGGTGCGCAACGTGCGCGGCGTCACCGGGTTCGTGGGCTCCGGCAACAAGGCCATCCCCCTCACCGACGAGGAGATCGCCGCCCTGGGCGTGGAAAAGCGCGAGGTCGTGGTGAACTATCAGGTGGGCGACAACGTCAAGATCATCAATGGCGCCCTGGAATCCTTCCTGGGCACCGTAGAGGAGATCGACCTGGACCACAGCAAGGTCCGCGTGGTGGTCTCCATGTTCGGCCGTGAAACCCCCGTGGAGCTGGAACTGGACGAAATCGAGCCGGTTGAGTGATCCCGGGCACGGCCCCTTTCCCCCGCACGTGGGAGGGACTGCACAGCAGTTCCGCTTCCAACCACATTTATCGTAGGAGGTGCTGTTTCAAATGGCACAGAAAATTACTGGTTATGTGAAACTTCAGATTCCCGCCGGCAAGGCGACTCCCGCGCCCCCCGTCGGTCCCGCCCTTGGTCAGCACGGCATCAACATCGCCGCCTTCACCAAGGAGTTCAACGAGCGCACTAAGAACGACGTGGGCCTGATCATCCCCGTGGTGATCACCGTTTACGCCGACCGTTCCTTTACCTTTATCACCAAGACTCCTCCCGCCGCCGTCCTCATCAAGAAGGCCTGCAACATCGAGTCCGGCTCCGGTGTGCCCAACAAGACCAAGGTGGCCACCATCAGCAAGGAAGATGTGCGCAAGATCGCCGAGACCAAGATGCCCGACCTGAACGCGGCCAGCATCGAGGCGGCTATGAGCATGATCGCCGGCACTGCCCGCTCCATGGGCATCGTGGTGGGCGACTAAGCCGAAGGAGGGAATAGAGCAATGTTTAGAGGCAAGAAATATCAGGAGAGCGCCAAGCTCATCGACAAGGGCGCCCTGTACGATACCGCTGAGGCTATGGAGCTGGTGGTCAAGACCGCTCCCGCCAAGTTCGATGAGACCGTTGAGCTGCACGTGAAGCTGGGCGTTGACTCCCGTCACGCCGACCAGCAGGTCCGCGGCGCCATCGTTCTCCCCCATGGCACCGGCAAGACCCAGCGCGTGCTGGTCTTCGCCAAGGGCGACAAGGCTGAGGCTGCCAAGGCCGCCGGCGCCGACTTCGTGGGTGAGATGGACATGGTTGAGAAGATCCAGAAGGAGAACTGGTTCGACTACGACGTGGTCGTTGCTTCTCCCGACATGATGGGCGTTGTGGGCCGTCTGGGTAAGGTCCTGGGCCCCAAGGGCCTGATGCCCTCCCCCAAGGCCGGTACCGTCACCCCCGACGTGGCCAAGGCTGTTACTGAGATCAAGGCCGGTAAGGTTGAGTATCGTCTGGACAAGACCAACATCATCCACTGCCCCATCGGCAAGGTCTCCTTCGGCGCTGAGAAGCTGACCGAGAACTTCAACGCCCTGATGGGCGCCATCATCAAGGCTAAGCCCTCCGCTGCCAAGGGTCAGTACATTCGCTCCTGCGTGTGTGCTTCCACCATGGGCCCCGGCGTGAAGATCAACGGCGCTAAGCTGATGTAATGAAGAAGCGCGGAGGCATGCGGAGCAGCGCGGATGGACCGGAGTGAGGGCGAGTGCAGGGCCATTATGCGGCCCAAAACCAGCCCGAATCGGAGGGAAGCCGCGCGTTGCGCAGCCGCCGCAGCGTGACAACAGGTGAAGTGCGGAGCAGGTTTCCCTGCTCCGCATTTTCACACCTCTTTTCTGTGAAATCCAAGCAAAAATGTGCTCTTTTTCGAAAAAAGCGCTTGACATACACGGTGAAGTCGTGTATACTATCAGTCGTGTTCAAAGACAGCAGGCGGCGCAAGCCGTAAGTCCTGCCGAGAATGCAGCCACAACGGAATGAACTTCTTTGTGCTGTTTTCGCTGCTTTGAATGCGAAAACAGCTTTTTTGTTGCGTGACTGCATCGGAAAAGTTGAACTCAAATTCAACGGAGGTGAATCCAAATGCCTAACGCAAAGGTTCTCAGTGAGAAGCAGGCCATCGTGGCCGGGCTGACCGAGAAGCTGCAGAACGCCGCCAGCGGCGTGCTCGTGGACTACAAGGGCATCACTGTGGCTGAGGACACCGCTCTGCGCGCCGAGTGCCGCAAGAACGAGCTGGACTACGCCGTGGTGAAGAACACCCTGCTGCGTTTCGCCGTCGACAACGTGGGTCTCAACGAGATGGACGAGGTGCTCAACGGCACCACTTCTCTGGCTCTGTCCAACGGTGATCCCATCGCTCCCATGCGTGTGATCAACAAGTTCGCCAAGCAGTTCAACGGCGCCAAGTTCACCATCAAGGCCGGCTTCATGGACGGCAAGGTCCTGTCCATGGACGAGATCATGGCTCTGGCCGAGCTGCCCTCCAAGGAGGTCCTGCAGGCTCAGGTCCTGGGCACCATGCTGGCTCCCATCACCAGCCTGGCCATCGTCATCAAGGCCATCTGCGAGCAGAAGGGCGGCTCCGTGGAGCCCGCCGAGGCTGCCGCCGAATAATCCCCCGCACCATTCTGTATCAATTATAATTTATTTAGGAGGTTACCTATCATGGCTTCTGAGAAAATCACTGCCCTCATTGAAGAGGTTAAGGGTCTGACCGTTCTGGAGCTCTCCGAGCTCGTCCACGCTCTGGAGGAGGAGTTCGGCGTTTCCGCCGCTGCTATGGCTGCTCCCGCCGCTGGCGGCGCTGCTGCTCCCGCTGCTGAGGAGAAGACCGAGTTCGACGTGGTGCTGGCTGAGGTCGGCGCTGAGAAGATCAAGGTCATCAAGGCTGTCCGCGAGATCACCGGCCTGGGCCTGGCCGAGGCCAAGGCTGCCGTCGAGGCTGCCCCCAAGGCCATCAAGGAGGGTGTCTCCAAGGACGAGGCCGAGGAGCTGAAGAAGAAGCTGGAAGAGGTCGGCGCCAAGGTGGAGCTGAAGTAATTCCGCTTTCCAATCGGATGAAAAAGACCTGCTGCAAATGCAGCAGGTCTTTTTTACCGGGCCGGGAATTTCCCGGCCCGGTTTCGTTTTAGTCAAAGATCAGCGTTGCGAAATAGTCCTCCGGGGTCTCGGCCCGCCGGATCAGGCGGGTGGAGCCGTCCTTCTGAAGGAGCACCTCGGCAGAGCGCAGCTTGCCGTTGTAGTTATAGCCCATAGAGAAACCGTGAGCACCGGCATCGTGGATCACCAGCAGATCCCCCAGCTCCACCTCCGGCAGCATCCGGTCCACGGCAAACTTGTCGTTGTTCTCACACAGGCCGCCGGTGACATCATACATGTGGTCGCAGGGGGCGTCCTCCTTGCCCATGACGGTGATGTGGTGATAGGCGCCGTACATAGCGGGGCGCATCAGGTTGGCGGCGCAGGCGTCCACACCCACATACTCCTTGTAGGTGTGCTTGAAGTGGAGCACCTTGGTAACCAGGCAGCCGTTGGGCCCCAGCATGAAGCGGCCCAGCTCGGTGTAGATGGCCACATCCCCCATACCCGCAGGCACCAGGATCTTTTCAAACTGCTGCCGCACACCCTCACCGATGACGGCGATGTCGTTGGCAGGCTGATCCGGCTTGTAGGGGATGCCCACACCGCCGGACAGGTTGATAAAGCAGACGTCGCAGCCCGTCTCCTGCTCCAGTTCCACCGCCAGCTGGAACAGAATGCCCGCCAGAGTGGGATAATACTGGTTGGACAGGGTGTTGGAGGCCAGGAAGGCATGGATGCCAAACCGCTTGGCTCCCATGGCTTTCAGCTTTTTGAAGCCCTCAAAAAGCTGCTCCCGGGTGAAGCCGTACTTGGAGTCTCCCGGAGTATCCATTACCTGGAAGCCCTCGGCGGAGGCCCCGATGGTAAACACCCCGCCGGGATTAAAGCGACAGCAGACGGTCTCAGGAATGAATCCGATGGTCTCCTTCAAAAAATCAATATGGGTGAAGTCATCCAGATTGATGATGGCCCCCAGCTGGGCGGCCAGCTTGAAGTCCTCCGCCGGGGTATCGTTGGAGGAAAACATGATCTCGTGGCCGGAAAAGCCGCTGCGGTCGGCCAGCATCAGCTCGGTGAGAGAGGAGCAATCGGCGCCGCAGCCCTCCTCCCGCAGGATCTTCAGAATGGCGGGGTTGGGGGTGGCCTTGACGGCAAAATACTCCTTGAAGCCCGGGTTCCAGGCAAAGGCCTCCTTCAGCCGCCGGGCGTTCTCCCGGATGCCTTTCTCGTCGTACAGGTGGAACGGAGTGGGATACTGCTCCGTCATTTCCCGGAGCTGCTCCAGTGTCACAAAGGGTCGTTTCATGGGTTCACCTTCTTATCTTTTGCTATTTACTATAGTAAAGTTTTGTCCATCTGTCAATGCACAGATTCTCCTTTGTTTCCTCCTTTCTCCATCCATTCTTTAGAATTATACCCAAAGATACGCTTGCGCATCTTTGGCTCCGGCAAATCGCAGGGAATTCGGGCTCCTGCCCCGCAGTCTGACCTTATTATTTTTTCTATATCTGGCGTTTGAATAAAGGTCAGTTCAGGGCTATAATCAGGTTAAAGAAAGACAAAGGAAGTGTTCTTCATGCGATCCCGTTCCAATTCCACGCTGAAAATCGCGGTTCTGGCCATGATGACCGCCCTGGTGTTTGCCAGCAACTATCTCCGCATCACAATGCCCATCGCCATCGGCGGCAACACCTCCTTTACCCTGGCCAATATCATGTGCTGCCTGTCCGGTCTGCTGCTGGGGCCCATCGGCGGTCTGGCCTCCGGTCTGGGCTCCATGCTGTTTGACTTCACCAATCCTCTGTTTATTTCGGAATCCTGGATCACCTTCCTGACCAAGGGCGCCATGGGCCTGGGGGCCGGTCTGGTGATGTGGAAGGCCTCCCACCGGGAGGAGCCCACCTATCCCCGTTGTCTGTCCGGCGCGGTGCTGGGCTGCATCATCTACTACATCCTTTACTTCTCCAAAAGCTACTTCTACAACGGCCTGCTGGTAGAGGGCCTGACTCCCGCAGCCGCTGTTCTGACCCTGTACGCTAAGATTCCCGCGTCCATCTTCAACTCCGTGATCGCGCTGGTGGCTGCTCCCCTGCTGTGCATCCTCATTCGCAACGCCCTTAAGCGCTCCCATCTGAAGCTGGCCTGAATCAGATGCAAAAAATGCCCGCTGCATTTGCAGCGGGCATTTTTGATGCTCTTACAGGATGGCCTTGATGCGCTCCACCGCCTGGCGGGTGGCCTCCGCCTCGCCGAAGGCAGTGAGGCGGATGTAGCCCTCGCCGCTGGGACCAAAGCCGGCGCCGGGGGTGGTGACCACGTTAGCCTCCCGCAGCAGCTTGTCGAAGAAGTCCCAGGAGCCCATGCCGTTGGGGGTGCGGGCCCAGATATAGGGGGAGTTCTCCCCGCCGGACACGGTGAGCCCGGCGGCGGCCAGGCCCTCCCGGATGACCTTAGCGTTGTTCAGGTAATAGTCGATGGTCTCCTTCACCTGGGCGCGGCCCTCTGGGCTGTACACGGCCTCAGCACCTCGCTGGACCACGTAGGGCACTCCGTTGAACTTGGTACACTGACGGCGGTTCCACAGGCCGTTGAGGGCGGTACCATTGCGCTCCAGCTCCTTGGGGATGACGGTATAGGCGCAGCGGGTACCGGTAAAGCCGGCGGTCTTGGAGAAGGACCGGAACTCGATGGCGCAGGTGCGGGCTCCCTCGATCTCAAAGATGGAGTGGGGGATAGCAGGATCGGTGATAAAGGCCTCATAGGCGCTATCAAAGAGGATGACGGCACCGGTGGCGTTGGCGTGATCCACCCAGGCCTTCAGCTGCTCCCGGGTAGCCACAGCGCCAGTGGGGTTATTGGGGAAGCAGAGATAGATCAGATCCACCTTCTCCTCCGGAATGGCCGGAGAAAAGCCGTTCTCCGCCACGCAGGGCATGTAGACCAGGTTGGTCCAGCGGCCGGTATCGGCGTCGTACTCACCGGCCCGGCCTGCCATGGCATTGGTATCCACATAGACGGGGTACACCGGGTCACACACCGCCACCGCATTATCCTTGTCAAAGATATCCCCGATGTTGCCGCAGTCGCTCTTGGCGCCGTCGGACACGAAGATCTCCTCGGGCTTGATATCCACGCCCCGGGCCTTGTAGTCATACTGGGCAATCGCCTCCCGGAGGAAGTCGTAGCCCTGCTCCGGGCCGTAGCCGTGGAAGCCCTGGGCGGTGGCCATCTCGTCCACCGCCTTGTGCATGGCGGCAGTGACGGCGGCGGGCAGGGGCCGGGTCACATCACCGATGCCCAGACGGATCAGGCTCCGGTCCGGGTTTTCGGCGCTGTAGGCGGCCACCCGCCGGGCAATCTCAGAAAACAGATAGCTGCCGGGCAGCTTGTTGAAATTCTCATTGATTCTTGCCATTGTACTCTCTCCTTTGCGTTAGATGGAGTATTCCCCCTCAAAGACCGTGTTCGCCGGTCCTGTCATCATCATCTCTTCTCCGGCGGGCCAGGATAACTCCAGTACCCCGCCGGGCAGCTCCACAGCGGCCTGACGGCCGCACTTGTCCTGGGCCACCGCTGCCGCCAGCGCCGCGCAGGCGCCGGTGCCGCAGGCCAGGGTCTCGCCGCTGCCCCGCTCCCACACCCGCATGGCCAGCCGGTCATGGGAGACGCAGCGGACGAACTCGGTGTTGACCCCCTCGGGAAAGGCGGAGTGGCGTTCAAAGCAGGGTCCCAGCTTCTCCAGATCCAGCGTCTCCGGCCGGTCTACAAAGAGGACTGCATGGGGATTGCCCATGGATACCGGAGTTACCTGCCACAGCCGGTCCCCCGCCGCCAGTTCCACCACCGCCCCTACCCGGGGATGGCCCATATTCACACGGACCGCCTTTACCAGGCCGTCCTCCGTCAGCAGCTCCAGCTTGCGCAGGCCGCCGCCGGTTTCAATGATCAGGCTGCGCTTACGGGTGAGGCCCTTGTCATAGACATATTTGCCCAGGCAGCGGATGCCGTTGCCACACATTTCACCTTGGGAGCCGTCGGCGTTGAACATCTGCATTTTAAAGTCCGCCCGGTCCGACGGGCAGATGCAGATCAGCCCGTCGCTCCCCACGCCAAAGTGGCGGTCACTCATCCGCCGGGCCAGATCGGGCAGATCCTCCGGCAGACCGTCCAGGCCGTTGAGGTAGATATAGTCGTTGCCCAGGCCCTCCATCTTGGTAAAGCGCATGGTATCCCTCCTGTCTCCGGATACAAAGCGGCGGCGGTCACGCCTCGGACCGCCGCCGCGAGACTGCTCTGTCTCTCTACCATATGCCGCTTACCGGTATGCCAGCACCATGCGCGCCGCCTGGGCCAGCTTGACGCCGGCGGCCATACTTTTTTTCTGGAGGGCCCGGTGGGCCTCCTCTTCCGTTAACCCCTCCGTCATCAGCCGGGCTTTGGCCCGGGCAATCAGCTCCCGCTCCGTTTCACTGCGCCGGAGGGGCTGGGCCCGAACCTGGGAGAGCAGATCCTCCACCGCACCCAGCAGCTCGCTGCGGGAAGCGGGGGCGCTCAGGCGCAGGATGTCCGGATTCTGCACCAGATCCAAAAGGCTCTGGGAGGCCACGATGAGCATATGGCAGAAGGAGGGCAGATCCTCATAGAGCAGCTCCGCCGGGCCGTCGGCAAACTTATAGCCGCACACCACGGCAGGCACCTGCTGTTCGTGCACCGTGCGGCGCACCTGATCGGCGGAGGTACACAGCAGACAGGTTGCGGTGCCCGACCGCTCCAGGATCTCCCGGATACGTTTGCCGTTCTGAGGGCCGGCAAAGGCCACGATCACCTTTTCCATGTCCGCTTCCTACCGCATCGCCTGGGATCAATAGTTGATGATATATTTCTCCCGCTCCCAGGAGGACACACGGGTGCGGTACTCTTCCCATTCCTTCTTCTTGCCTTCCAGATAGTTCTGGGCCACATGATCGCCCAGAGTATCCAGGATCAGCTGGTCAGCCTCCAGGGCGCGGATGGCCTCCTCCAGAGAGCCGGGCAGGGAATCGATGCCGCGGACCTTGCGGGCGGCGTCATCCATGGCATAGATGTTCTCGGTGATCTCGGCAGGAGGCACCAGACCCTTCTCGATGCCGTCCAGACCGGCGGCCAGACAGACGGCGAAGGCCAGATAGGGGTTGCAGGAGGGGTCGGGGGAGCGGAGCTCTACCCGGGTGGACTGGCCCCGGGAGGCGGGGATCCGGATGAGGGCGGAGCGGTTGGAGGCGGACCAGGCCAGATAGCAGGGGGCCTCGTAGCCGGGCACCAGCCGCTTGTAGGAGTTGACCAGAGGATTGGTGATGGCCGCCATGCCCTTCACGTGGGCCAGCAGACCGGCAATAAAGCTGTAGGCCTCCTTGGACAGGCCCTGCTCGCCGTTGGGATCGTAAAACACGTTCTTGCCGTTGCGGAACAGGGACATGTTGGTGTGCATACCAGAGCCGGCCACACCGTAGATGGGCTTGGGCATAAAGGTGGCGTGGAGGCCGTTCTTCTGGGCCAGGGTCTTGACCGCCAGCTTGAAGGTCATGATGTTGTCGGCAGCGTGGAGGGCCTCCTCATACTTGAAGTCGATCTCATGCTGCCCCTGGGCGCACTCGTGGTGGCTGGCCTCGATCTCAAATTTCATGGATTCCAGCGCCAGGCAGATCTCCCGGCGGGTGGACTCACCGTGGTCCAGAGGACCCAGATCGAAGTAGCCGGCCTCGTCGTTGGTCTTGGTGGTGGGTTTGCCCTCGTCATCGGTCTGGAACAGGAAGAATTCCGCCTCAGGGCCTACGTTGAAGGCGTCAAAGCCCATATCCTTGGCCTTCTGCAGGGCCCGCTTGAGCACGTAGCGGGGATCACCCGCAAAGGGAGAGCCGTCGGTGTTGTGTACATCGCAGATGAGCCGGGCCACCTTGCCGTGGTGGGGCTGCCAGGGAAACACCCGATAGGATTTCAGGTCGGGGAACAGGTACTGGTCGGACTCGTCGATGCGGACGAAGCCTTCAATGGAGGAACCGTCAAACATGCACTGATTGTTGACCGCCTTCTCGATCTGGGAGGCGGTGATGGCCACGTTTTTCAGCTGGCCGAAAATATCAGTGAATTGCAGACGGATGAATTTGACATCCTCTTCCCGTACCATGCGGATGATGTCTTCTTTGGAGTGCGGCATGACAGGGGCCCCTTTCTCTCATTCAAAATCATAGATTTCGGATAGCAAAGAAGGCGCTCCGCCCCCCGGGCCGGAACGCCTTTGTTCACAAAATTTAGTATACGTGCTCCGCTTTCTTCTGTCAAGGATTTGGAAACCAGAAAAAGATTTTTGTGGCAACCGGCAGGGGGCCGCCCCCTCACTCCCTCTCCCTTGTGCGGACAGCACAAATCCGACACAAAAGGGCGCTCTTTCCAGGTGTCAGACTTTTATCCCGGCAGAATCTGTGCTAAAATGCAGATATTAAAATGACCCCGTCCACAGACGGAGAAAGGGATGGTCTACACATGGAATACCGGATCGAACGGGACAGCATGGGCGAAATGCAGGTACCCGCCGACCGCTACTGGGGCGCACAGACCCAGCGCAGCTACCAAAACTTTAAAATTGGCACCGAAAAAATGCCTCAGGAGATCATCCGGGCCTTCGGCATTTTGAAGAAGGCCGCCGCCATGGCCAACCACAGCCTGGGCAAGCTGGACGAGGAGAAGCTGAACGCCATCTCCCAGGCCTGTGACGAGGTGATTGCCGGCAAGCTGGACAGTCATTTCCCCCTGGTGGTGTGGCAGACCGGCAGCGGCACTCAGTCCAACATGAATGTCAACGAGGTAGTAGCCAACCGGGGCAATGAGCTGACCGGTAAAAAGCTGCTCCACCCCAACGACCACGTCAATATGTCTCAGTCCTCCAACGATACCTTCCCCACCGCCATGCACATTGCCGCCGCGGTGGAGCTGGAGGACAAGCTCTTCCCTGCTCTGGACGCCCTCATCGCCACCTTCCGCCGCCTGGAGGAGGAGAACGCTGATGTGGTAAAGAGCGGACGCACCCACCTCCAGGATGCGGTGCCCATCACCGTGGCCCAGGAGATCAGCGGCTGGCGCTCCAGCCTGGAGAAGGACAGGGCCCTGCTGGAACTTGCTCTGCCCCCCCTCCACGAGTTGGCCCTGGGGGGCACCGCCGTGGGCACCGGCCTCAACGCCCCCAAGGGCTTTGACACTGCGGTGGCCCAGGCGGTGAGTCAGCTCACCGGCAAGGCCTTTGTCACCGCCCCCAACAAGTTCCACGCCCTCACCAGCAAGGACGAGCTGGTCTTTGCCCACGGCGGGCTGAAGGCCCTGGCCGCCGACCTGATGAAGATCGCCAACGACGTGCGCTGGCTCTCCTCCGGTCCCCGCTGCGGTCTGGGCGAGCTCCACATCCCGGAAAACGAGCCCGGCTCTTCCATCATGCCCGGCAAGGTCAACCCCACCCAGTGCGAGGCGGTGACCATGGTGGCCGTCCAGGTCATGGCCAACGACGTGGCGGTGGGCATGGCCGCCTCCCAGGGCAACTTTGAGCTCAATGTGTTCATGCCGGTGTGCATCTACAACTTCCTCCAGTCGGTGCGGCTGCTGGCCGACTGCATGGACTCCTTCAACCGCAACTGCGCCGTGGGCATTACCGCCAACCGGGACAAGTGCCGCCACAACCTGCACAACTCCCTCATGCTGGTCACCGCCCTCAATCCCTACATCGGCTACGACAACGCAGCCAAGACCGCCAAGAAGGCCCACGCCGAGGGCATTTCCCTGAAAGAAGCCTGCGTCAGCCTGGGCTTCCTCACCGCGGAGCGGTTTGACGAAGTGTTCCACCCCGAAGAAATGGTTTAAGAAAGAAGGCTTTTTCATGGATGTGAATGAACAGGCCCTGAACCTCCACTATGAGCTCCAGGGCAAAATAGAGGTGGTCTCCCGTAAATCCATCGAGACCCGGGAGGACCTCTCCCTCATGTACACCCCCGGCGTGGCCGAGCCCTGCCGGGTCATTGCCAAGGACTATGAGCAGTCCTTCCGGCTCACACGCCGGAGCAATCTGGTGGCCGTCATCACCGACGGCTCCGCCGTGCTGGGCCTGGGGGATATCGGCCCCGCCGCCGGCATGCCGGTGATGGAGGGCAAGTGCGCTCTATTCAAGGAGTTCGGCGGGGTGGACGCCTTCCCCATCTGCGTGGATACCAAGGACGTGGACAAGCTGGTGGAGACCATCTTCCTCATCTCCAAGAGCTTCGGCGGCATCAACCTGGAGGACATCGCCGCCCCCCGCTGCTTTGAGGTGGAGCGGCGGCTGAAGGAGATCTGCGATATTCCTGTGTTCCACGACGACCAGCACGGCACCGCCATCGTGGTGGCCGCTGCCATGCTCAATGCCGCCAAGGTCACCGGCAAAACCCTGGGCCAGATGAAGATCGTCATCAACGGCGCCGGAGCCGCCGGCATCGCCATTGGCAAGCTGCTCATCTCCATGGGCTTCGGCAACATCGTCATGTGCGACATCCACGGCATTATCTGCGAGGGGGACGAGGGTCTCAATCCCGGCCAGGAGGAGATCTCCCACATCTCCAACCTGAACCACGAGCACGGCACCCTGGCTGACGCCCTCAAGGGAGCCGATGCCTTCGTGGGTGTGTCCCGTCCCAACCTCGTCACCGCCGAGATGGTGTCCACCATGAACCAGGGCATCGTCTTCGCCATGGCCAATCCCACCCCCGAGATCATGCCCGACGAGGCCAAGAAGGGCGGCGCCGCCGTCATCGGCACCGGCCGCTCCGACTTCCCCAACCAGATCAACAACGTGCTGGTCTTCCCCGGCATCTTCAAGGGTGCCCTGGCCGTGAGAGCAAAGGAGATCACCGAGGGCATGAAGATCCGGGCCGCCAAGGCCCTGGCCGCCCTGGTGACCGATGACCGGCTCAGCGCTGAGTATATTCTCCCCTCCGCCCTGGACAAGAGCGTGGCCGACGCCGTGGCCGACGCTGTGGCCCAGGAGGCCAGAGAGCAGGGCATTGCCCGCGCCTGACCCTCCCGGGGAACCTATAACTGTAAGCAAAGGCCTGCTTCTTTCCCCCGGAGGAAGCAGGCCTTTTGGTATACTCCCGCCGACAAAAGCTTGCTTTCTGAAAAAACTCCAGAAAAATAAGACACATGACCTTTCTTTTTGTGGGAATTAGACGATATAATAAGGACGTAAGGAGGTGAGGTCCTGTGGATGTCTTTCAGGCGCTTCCGCCTCAGAAGCGAAACTATATGGAGCTTCTGTTCCGCAACTGCACGGAAGAGGTCAAGTACTATATGACCCTCATTGACATTGAGGCGGAGCATACCTTTATCAAGGCAGGCACGGACTGCACCCATATCTTTATCATTCTCTCCGGCAAGGTGACCGGCGTGGAATGGCCCATGCATGAACGTTCCTACCCCTTCAAGGACTTCGGGCCCGGCGATTTCTTCGGTGAGATCGAGTGCTTCGCCGGTCTGTCCCAGTACCGCATCAGCATCATCGCCTCCACCCCCTGCCGGGTCCTCTCCATTCCCGCCTCTGCTTATATGGAGTGGATGCGGATGGACGTGGACGCGCTCTTCCTGCGCACCCAGGAAAACATACACCGTCTCATTACCCAGACCGCGGAGGCCCGCAAGTACCTCTTTATGGAGGGCAAGGACCGGCTGATGGTCCATCTGATCCGAAAATTCGAGCAGCGGCTGCCCACCCCCCAGGTTTTGGAGCTGAAGCAGACCAGGACCCAGATCGCCGAGGAGATTGGCTTTTCGGTCAAGACCCTGAACCGCAGCATTCAAAAGCTGGAGGATATGGGGCTGATCCGGCTCCAGCGGGGAAAGATCCTCATTCCCGAGGAGGGCTACCGGGCCATGAAAGCCCACATTGAGCATCACATCAACGGTTGAATATCCCTCCGTCAACACGGAGCATCAAAAGGAGGAAAGCGCCATGTATGTCGGAAAAAAAGTGACCCGGGTGGACGCCCATGACAAGGCTGTGGGCCGCACCAGGTACACCGACGATCTGTGTGACAAGAGCGCCTACATCGCCCAGGTGCTGCACGCCACCATTGCCAACGGCCGGGTCAAGTCCATCGATACCTCTGCTGCGGAGGCCATCCCCGGCGTCATCAAGGTATTTACCTGCTTTGACCTGAAGGAGAAGCATTACTTCCCCACCGCCGGTCACCCCTGGTCCACCGACGAGAGCCACCAGGACGTGGCAGACCGGCTGGTGCTCACCGACCGGGTCCGCTTCTACGGCGACGACATCGGCGCGGTGGTGGCGGAAAACGAGGTGGCCGCCGCCCAGGCCATCCGGGCCATCAAGGTGGAGTACGAGGAGTACCCCTTCGTACTGGACGTCCATGAGGCCATGAAGGACGGGGCCCCCCAGCTTCACGAGGCCTATCCCAACAATATCCTCAAGCACACCACCATCCGCAAGGGCAACTATGAGGAGGCCATCAAGGAGCCCGGCCTCATCAAAGTGGAGGGCTGGTACCAGACCCCCACCGTCCAGCACTGCCACATTGAGAACTTCATCTGCTTCGCCGAGATGACCGGCGACCGCATCAAAATGGTCACCTCCACCCAGATCCCCCATATCGTCCGCCGGGTGGTGGGCCAGGCCCTGGGCATCGAGTGGGGCAAGATCCATATCATCAAGCCTTACATCGGCGGCGGTTTCGGCAACAAGCAGGACGTGCTTTATGAGCCCCTGTGCGCCTGGCTGTGCATGCAGCTGGGGGGCCATCTGGTCAAGCTGGACATCCCCCGGGAGGACACCTTTGTCTCCAACCGGGTACGCCACGCTATCCACAGCCATATCATCTCCTGGGTGCGGCCCGACGGCACCTATGCCGCCCGCAAGCTGGAGGCCTTCTCCGACCAGGGCGCCTATGCCTCCCACGGCCACAGCATCTGCGCCAAGGGTGCCGGTGCCTTCCCGCAGCTCTACCCCTGCGACAACGTGGAGGTGGACGCCTACACCGTGTTCACCAACAAGCCGGTGGCCGGCGCCATGCGGGGCTACGGCATCCCCCAGGCCATGTGGGCGGTGGAGTGCCACACTGAGGAGGTTGCCGCCCGGCTTGGCATGGACCCCATCGAATTCCGGCGGAAAAATCTGATGCCGGTGGGATTCACCGATCCCTTCTCCAAAAACGAGCTCTATTCCGACACCTTCAACCAGTGCATCGACAAGGGTATGGAGGTCACCGACTACCTGCGGAAATACAAGGCCTACCAGAACCAGACCGGCGATATCCGCCGGGGCATCGGCATGGCGGTGTTCTGGTACAATACCGCCGTATGGCCCATCTCCCTTGAGACCTCCGCCTGCCGGATGGTCCTCAACCAGGATGGCTCCCTCCAGGTCCAGCTGGGTGAGACCGAGATCGGCCAGGGTGCCGACACCGCCTTTGCCCAGATGACCGCCGACGTGATTGGGGTGCCCCTGGACAAGGTCCATATGGTCTCCTGCCAGGATACCGACGTTACCCCCTTCGGCACCGGGGCCTACGCTTCCCGCCAGACCTACACCGCAGGCTTTGCCATCCGTCAGACCGGCCTGCTGCTGAAGGAGCGCATCCTGAACTACGCCCACGAGCTGACCCGGATGCCACCCTACAACCTGAACATCGTGGACGGCAACATCGTCCGCATCACTGACGGCCGGGTTCTGATGACCCTGGGAGACCTGGCCACCGAGGCTCTCTACAGCCTGACCCACAGCCAGCACCTGACGGCGGAGAGCACCGCCCAGATCAAGTCCAACGCCTATTCCTTCGGCTGCACCTTTGCCGAGGTTGAGGTGGACATCCCCATGTGCAAGGTAAAGCTGCTGGATCTGGTCAACGTCCACGACGCCGGCACCATCATCAACCCCGCCCTGGCGGAGGCCCAGGTCCACGGCGGCATGAGCATGGGCATCGGCTTCGGCCTGTCGGAGAAGCTGCTCTTTGATCCCAAGAGCGGCAAGGCCCTGAACAACAACCTGCTGGACTACAAGCTGTCCACCTTTATGGACCATCCCCGCCTGCGGGCCTTCTTCGTGGAAAACCCGGAGCCCACCAGCGCCTTCGGCACCAAGGCTCTGGGCGAGCCCCCCACCTGCTCGGTGGCTCCCGCCATCCGCAACGCGGTCTACCAGGCCACCGGCGTCTTTGTTAATGACGCACCTGTCAATCCCCACATCCTCTTCCGCCGCTTTATGGAAGAGGGTCTGATCGAAAAGGAGGGCTCCGGCCATGTATGATATCAAAGCGCTTTACGAGGCGGAGAGTGTAGCCCACGCCGTCCAACTGCTGCTGGAGCATCCGGAAGCCCAGATCATTGCCGGCGGCAGTGACGTGCTAGTCCAGATGCGGGAAGGCAAGCGGGCCGGCAAGGAACTGGTCAGCATCTACGGTCTGGACGAGATCCGGGGGGTGTCCCTGGAGGAGGACGGCACCATCCGCATCGGCTCCCTCACCAGCTTCTCCCACATCACCAAAGATCCCATCATCCAGGCCCACATCAATGTACTGGGTCAGGCGGTGGACCAGGTGGGCGGACCCCAGATCCGCAATATCGGCACCATCGGCGGCAACACCTGCAACGGCGTGACCTCCGCCGACTCCGCCTCCACCCTGTTCGCCTGGGACGCCATCATCGAGATCACCGGTCCGGAGGGCGTGCGCCGCACCCCCATCCAGAACTTCTACATCAAGGCCGGTCAGGTGGACCTGCGCCCCGGTGAGCTCCAGACCGGCATCCTCATCCCCAAAGCCTCCTATGAGGGCTATGAGGGCCACTACATCAAATACGCCATGCGCAACGCCATGGACATCGCCACCACCGGCTGCTCGGTGAACGTGAAGCTGTCCGCTGACAAGTCCACCATGGAGGATGTGCGCATCGCCTACGGCGTGGCGGGCCCCATTCCCATGCGGGCGGTTACCGCTGAGGCGTACGCCAAGGGCAAGCCCACCACCCAGGCGGAAATCAAGGCCTTTGCCCGCACCGTGCTGGAGGACATCAATCCCAGAGACAGCTGGCGGGCGGCCAAGGACTTCCGTCAGCATATCGCGGTAGTGCTGGCCGAGCGCGCCCTGACTGAATCTATCCGTCTGGCAGGAGGTGTGATCCATGAGTAAGCAGTACAAGCTGGTCCGCTGCACCATCAATGGCAAGCAGGTGGAGAAGATGATCGACGTGCGGGCCTCCCTCACCGACATGCTGCGGGACGACTACCGTCTCACCAGTGTCAAGAAGGGCTGCGAGGTGGGCGAATGCGGCGCCTGCAACGTGCTGGTCAACGGCGAGTGCTTCAACTCCTGCATCTATCTGGCGGTGTGGGCCGACGGCAAGGAGATCCTCACCCTGGAGGGTCTGGCCGGGCCCAACGGCGAGATCTCCGACATCCAGCAGGCCTTCATCGACGAGGCCGCCGTCCAGTGCGGCTTCTGCACCCCCGGCTTCATCATGAGTGCGGCGGAGATCCTGGAGTCGGGCAGGGAGTACTCCGATGACGAGATCCGCAAGCTCATGTCGGGCCACCTGTGCCGGTGTACCGGATATGAGAATATCTTCCGGGCGGTGAAAAAGACCATGCTCCGCCGCCTGGGCAAGAACGCCGAGGCCGACGCCGTGTAATCCTTCCCCACAGTCTGGCATCCCCTCATTTTTCAATCCCCTTCGGTTATGCCAACCGGTCATGATATACATAAAACATTCGGTTTGGGACCGAAGGGGATTTTTGCACCCTTTTTTGCTGAAAAATATGCATTTTATATAAAAAATAATTATTTGCAAATTTGTAAGTGAGGTGCTCATGATGGAAACCAAGGAAGCGCAAATCAACACCATCAGCCAAGACAACATCTACCAGCTCAATGGAAGGGTCCCCCTTTCCAAGGCGATTCCCTTCGGTTTGCAGCACGTCCTGGCTATGTTTGTGGCCAATCTGGCTCCCGTACTGATCGTGTGCAGCGCTGCTGTAATTCGGGGGACAGACACCCATCTTACTCCCGCAGAGATTACGCAGCTGCTTCAATGCGCTATGTTCGCCGCCGGCATCGGCACCTGCATGCAGCTCTACCCGATCTGGAAGATTGGCTCCAAGCTGCCCATCGTCATGGGCGTCAGCTTCACCTTCCTGGGCAGCCTCCTGATGATCTGTACCAACCCCGCTCTGGGCTACGAAGGCATGGTGGGCGCAGTCATCCTGGGCGGTATCTTTGAAGGCCTGGTAGGCTTGAGCGCCAAGTACTGGAAGCGTTTCCTTACCCCCGTGGTATCCTCCTGTGTGGTTATCGCCATCGGCCTCTCCCTCCTGTCGGTGGGCATGAATTCCTGGGGCGGCGGCAACGGCGCCGCCGACTTCGGTTCCTGGTACCATCTGGCCATTGGTGCTTTCACCCTGGTGGTATGTCTGGTCTCCCGCTACTGTCTGAAAGGTGTCTACAAAAATCTGAATATTCTGGTGGGTCTCATCGTAGGCTACATAGTCTCCGCCATCATTACTGTGGCCGGTATCGCTCCAATGGTGGACTTCTCCGGCATCCAGAAGACCATCAGCGAGGTAGGCTTCTTCAGTCTGCCCAAGCCGGTATTCCTCACCAGCCACTTCCCTGTGTTTGACCTGGGCGCCTTCTTTACCATCGCCATCGTTTTCCTGGTGTCTGCCGCAGAAACCAGCGGCGCTACTGCCGCCGTCGCTCAGGGCGCACTGGGCCGTGAGCTGAAGATCGAGGAGCTGCAGGGCTCCCTGGCAGTGGACGGCTTCTCCAGCTCCATCTCCGGCTGCTTCGGCTGCCTGCCCCTCACCTCCTTCAGCCAGAACGTGGGCCTGGTCACCATGACCGGCGTCATCAACCGCTTCACCATCCTCATGGGTGCCCTCATCCTGATCCTGGCCTCCCTCTTCCCCCCGCTGGGCGCGTTCTTCAACTCCCTGCCCCAGTCGGTGCTGGGCGGCTGCACCGTCATGATGTTCGGCTCCATTATGTATGAGGGCATCAAGATGCTCAAGGAGTGCGAATTCAACGACCGCACCATGATCATCGTCTCCCTGTCCTTCTGCATCGGCATCGGCCTGACCCAGACCTCCGGCAACTTCTTTGCCGCTTTCCCTGCCGCCGTGGGTGACATTTTCAACGGCAACGCGGTGGCCGGCGTGTTTGTGGTCTCCCTGCTGCTCAGTCTGATCCTGCCCAAGGAGAAGGGCTCCGCGGACAAGGACTGATACATTCCTTTGCTGCCCATTCCAATATATAGATGCCCATTTGCTCAAACCAACAGCGGCGGCTCCGTCAGGAGCCGCCGCTGTTGGTTTTCCTTGCTTAGATTTAAAGGTCATATCGATAGATGCGCTCATGGGCACCGCCCCCTGTGGGGGCCTCGTCCACAAACTTCCAGCCCAGCCGCTCATAATAGCCGTTGAGCTTGGTGATCAGATAGAGGCAGTCATAGCGATGGAGCGCCCGCACCGCCTCGATGCTGGCGATCTGCAGCTTCTGGCCGATATGCATATTCCGGTATTCATCCTTCACATACAGGGTGGCCATCCAGGGAGAGAGATCCTGCCGGGTTTTCAGATCATTGAGCCACAGGGACACCACGCCCACCGGCTTGTCCTGCCACACCGCCACCAGCATCTGGGGCACCGTGTCCCGCTGGGAGGCGTATTTGGTCCGGTAGATGATCTCTTCCAGGGAATACCCGTCCGCCTTGGCCCACTCCAGCCAAAGCCACTGGGATACTTCTTCCATAAACTCCGGCGCGTCCGCCAGATTGACGATTTTGACCTCTTCCGTCATGTCTGACCTCCTCCGTTCTATCTCTTATACCTGCTCCAGGAACCGCAAGAAGGCTTCTTTCCCCTCCGGGGTGCGGGCGTAGACGCCGGCGTGCTCCAGCACCTTGGCAAACACCAGACCGGTCTCGTGATAGACCACATCCAGGGCGTTGTCCGCCGTGATGGTGTAGTTGGGCATAAAACCCTCCGCCCAGTCGGCGTGGGCCGCCGTCAGCGGGTCGGCCCGCAGGTCGCCGCCGTTGGCCAGCTTGTCCGCCACCGCCGCCAGTTCGGCCTTCAGCCGGGCGGGCAGCACCGCCAGACCCATGACCTCGATGAGGCCGATGTTCTCCTTCTTGATGTGGTGGAGCTCGGCGTGGGGGTGGTACAGGCCCAGAGGATGTTCCTCGGTGGTCAGGTTGTTGCGCAGCACCAGGTCCAGCTCGTAGTCCTTCCCCCGCCGCCGGGCGATGGGGGTGATCGTGTTGTGGGGCTCCCCGTCGGTCTCGGCCAGGACCATGGCCCCCTCGTCGGTATAGCCCCGCCAGCTGGCCAGGATCTTGTCAGCCAGGTCGATGAGCCGCTGAGGATCGCCGCAGGTGAGCCGCACCACCGACATGGGCCACTTGACGATACCGGCGGCAACGTCCTCATAGCCCTGGACGGTGAAGGGAGTCTCCACCGGGGCCTTCTCCATGGCGAAGGTATACCGGCCGCCCTGGAAATGGTCGTGGGCCAGGATGGAGCCGCCCACGATGGGCAGGTCGGCGTTGGAGCCCACGAAATAGTGGGGGAACTGGCCCACAAAGTCCAGCAGCTTGGCAAAGCAGGCCCGGTCGATCTTCATGGGGGTGTGGACCTTGTTGAGGCAGATGCAGTGCTCGTTGTAGTACACATAGGGGGAGTACTGCAAAAACCAGGGGGAACCGTTGATGGTGATGGGCACAATGCGGTGGTTCTCCCGGGCGGGATGGTCCAGCCGGCCGGCATAGCCCTCATTCTCGGCGCACAGCTGGCACCGGGGATAGGCGGAGGCGGGCAGATTCCGGGCCGCCGCAATGGCCTTGGGGTCCTTCTCCGGCTTGGAGAGGTTGATGGTGATATCCAGTTCACCGTACTCGGTCTGGGCCTTCCACTGCACATCCTTGGCAATGCGGTCCCGGCGGATATAATTGGTGTCCTGGCTGAACTTGTAGTACCAGTCGGTGGCCGCCTTGGGGTCCTGCGCGCAGAGGGCACGGAACTTGGCAATCACCTGGGAGGGGCGGGGTGTGAGCACACCCATCAGCCGGGTGTCAAAGAGATCCCGATAGGTCACGGAGTCCTCGGGCAGCACGCCACGGGCGTGGGCGTCGTCGGCCAGGGCACCCAGGATCTCAGGCAGTTCTCCCTCCGCCGGGGCTGAAACTTCCAGCAGCGCGCAGCTGCTCAGTCCCAGCACGTCCAGCAGGGTATTGACCGCCCATACCCGGTCCTCGGGCTGGATCAGCTCCTTCTCCACCCCGTAGGCCACCAGCTTGGCAAGGGCTTCTTCACGCTCCATGCTCAGCCCTCCTCAAAGCCGTGGGGATGGCTCTTGTGCCAGGCCCAGGCGGAGGCCACGATGGTATTCAGGTCGTTGTACTGGGGCTTCCAGCCCAGCACCTGGATGGCCTTCTCGGAGGAGGCAATGAGCTGGGCAGGATCGCCAGCCCGGCGGGGGGCCATCTTGGCGGGGATGGGGTGACCGGTGACCGCCCGGGCCACGTCCACCACTTCCTTCACCGTGAAGCCCACGCCGTTGCCCAGATTGAACACATTGTTCTCCCCGCCCTTGAGCAGGTAGTCCAGGGCCAGGATGTGGGCCTGGGCCAGGTCAGTGACATGGATGTAGTCCCGGATGCAGGTGCCGTCCTTGGTGGGATAGTCGTCGCCAAAGACGCTGACCGCCTCCCGCTGGCCCAGAGGCACCTGGAGAATGATGGGAATCAGGTGGGTCTCAGGATCATGGGCCTCACCAATTTTTCCGGAGATGTGAGCGCCGCAGGCGTTGAAGTAGCGCAGGGCCACATAGCGCAGGCCGTGGGCCTTGGACACCCAGCTCATCATGTGCTCCATGGACAGCTTGGTCTCACCGTAGCAGTTGGTGGGCACGGTGCGGTCGTCCTCCAGGATGGGCACCCGCTCGGGCTCGCCGTAGGTGGCGGCGGTGGAGGAGAAGACGATCTTGTCCACGCCGTGGGCCACCATGGACTGGAGGAGCACCATGGTGCCATGGAGGTTGTTGTCATAGTACTTCAGAGGATCGGACATGGACTCGCCCACCTGGGAGGAGGCGGCAAAGTGGATGACGCCCTCGATGTTCTCCGCCTGGAAGAGGGTATCCAGAGCACCCCGGTCCCGGATATCCAGCTCATAAAACTTCGCCTTGGGATGCACCGCAGCCCGGAAGCCGGTCTGCAGGTTGTCGGCCACCACCACTTCCCGGCCGGCGTCGATGAGTTCATATACCGTATGGGAGCCGATGTAGCCAGCTCCGCCCAATACCAGAATTGCCATTGTTCAGACGCGCTCCTTTCACAATCACACTATGCTTTTGCTCAGGGCCAGAGAACCGTTCCGCCCACGGGACGGATGCTCAGCACATGGCAGCTGCCCTCGCCCAGGCTGGCTTCCACCTGCTTGCGGAACTGGTCCAGAATATCCAGCGGCACAAAGGCCTGGATGGTGCCGGCAAAGCCGCCGCCGTGGACCCGGCAGGCCCCTCGGCCGCCCAGGGCCCGCTGGGCCACCGTCAGAGCCACGGCCATGGCCTGGTCCTGTACCGCACCGGCGGGGGTGATATTCTGCAGCAGATCCCAGGAGGAACGACCAGACTGGTTCACCACTGCCAGGAAGGCGTCCATATCGCCCTGCTCCAGGGCATCGGCCTCCAGCTTTACCCGCTGATCGTCAGCAAAGAAGTGGAGGGCGCGGAGCACAGCCCGGTCGCCCACCGCCTTGCGCAGCTGAGGCAGAGCGGCCAGCACGTCGCTCTCCTCCACCTCACGCAGCACCTTCTTGCCGAAGTAAGCGGCCACGGCGCACATCTCCTGGGGCACGGCGGCATACTCGCTGGTGAGGTCGGCGTGGCTGGCCCCCGAGTCGATGATGCACAGGGCGTAGCCCAGACCGTTCAGGTCCACCGCCACCGTCCGCACCACCGGCGCAGCGGGGTCGGCAAAATCGATGGCCACAGCGCCGCCCACCGAGGAGGCAGTCTGGTCCATCAGGCCGCTCGGCTTGCCGAAGAAAATATTTTCCGCCTTCTGCCCCATCTGTGCGATGGTCACCGGGTCCAGTTCGTCCCGGCAGAACAGATGATTTTCCACCACGCCCAGCAGCACCTCGCAGGCGGCGGAGGAGGACAGACCGGAGCCGGGCAGCACATCGGAGGTGGCATAGACGTCAAAGCCAGCTACCGGATAGCCTCGCTGGGCCGCCTCGGCCGCCATGCCCCGCACCAGGGCGGCGGTGCTCTCCCGCTCGGATTCTCTGGGGCCCTGGCCCTCCAGCTCCACCTCCACCATGGGCCAGCCCTGGGACTGGAAGCGGATGGTGTTGGTGCCGTTGGGAGCGGCGCAGGCCAAAAAGTCCAGGTCCACCGCCGCCGCCAGAACGCGGCCATGCTGATGATCGGTATGATTGCCGCAAATCTCGGTACGGCCCGGCGCGGAACACAGAGTGATGGGGGTATCGTCCCCCACTCCAAAGCTCTTCTGGAATCCGTCCAGCAGGTCGGCCACCCGCTTGCGGCCGGCGGTGAGGTCTCTGCACAGCAGGCGGCTCAGCGCCCCGTCCAGCTCACCGGCGGCCAGCGCCTTACGCACAGCGCCCAGTTCTTGCATGGTTCTTCTCTCCTTTTACATGCCGGAGCGGGCAGGGCTCACGCCATGCCCGTCCGGGATCTTGGTTTCATCATAGCACATTCCGCCGCCGCTGCCAATGCGGCAGGTCGCACAAAAGCCGCTGCAAAGCAGACCGGTCCCCCGCGTCTGCCTTGCAGCGGCTTCCCGCTTCACTATGAAAAAGGCGGAATGGATTACTTCTTCTGCACGTACTTCAGGCAGTCCAGCATAACGGCGACCAGGATGATGATGCCGGAGAACACGAACTGCAGGTTGGTGTCGATACCCAGAATGGTCAGGGAGTAGGTCAGGGCGGTGAAGATAAACACGCCCACCACACAGCCGGAGATCTTACCGATACCACCGGTGAAGGAGATGCCGCCCACGACGCAGGCCGCGATGGCGTCCATTTCCCAGCCCTGGCCATAAGCGGCGGAGCCGGAACCGGTCATGCGCAGGCACTCCAGCCAGGAGCCGAAGCCGTAGAGCACACCGGCCATGATGAAGGCGCCCACAGTAACCTTGAACACGGAGATACCGGAAACAGAGGCGGCCTCAGGGTTGCCGCCCACGGCGTACAGGTTCTTACCAAAGGTGGTCTTGTTCCAGATGAACCACACCACCGCGACGGCGGCCACAGCCCACAGGATGATGGTGGGGAAGCCGTTGATGCGGGGGATGATCATGCCGGGAATGGTGGGGTCAATGCCTCCGAAGGACACGCCCTTGGTGGAGTAGGTCACCAGGCCGAAGATAACCAGCATGGTGGCCATGGTGGAAATGAAGGGGTGCATCTTAAACTTAGCGGTGAAGAATCCGGCGATGGTGGTGAAGATGGTGCACAGCACGATGCAGACCACCAGGGCCAGGAATACCCGGACGATGACGGGGATGCCGGAGAAGTCAAAGATGTGACCGAACACGCCGCCGGTGTTGGGGCCGGAGTGCATCACGATGGTAGCCGCCGTCATGCCCATACCGACCATACGGCCGATGGACAGGTCGGTACCGGCCAGCAGGATCAGGCCGGCTACGCCCAGCGCCAGGAACATTCTGGGAGAGGCCTGGGACAGGATGTTCAGCACGTTGTTCACGGTCAGCAGCGGGGTATTCTTCACGATGGGGGTGATGATACAAAGGGCGATAAAGATGATGATGATGGCGATGTACAGGCCGTTTCTCAGCAGGAAGTCCCGGCGGTTGAAGGAATACTTATAGTTTTCCCACTTCTGCGCCATGGACTCGCCGAAGGTGAACTTGGACATGCGCAGCATATCGATCAGGTGGAACTTGTGATCGAACGCGGCATGCTGCCGGTCCTTCACCTGCTGCAGGTTCTGGGCCCGCTGCATCTTGGCGTCAAACAGGCGGTTTTTATGGACATATTTCTCGTCCTTGATCTCGTGCTGATCGCTCAGCTTGGACACCGTCTCCTGGTGTTCCTTGTTCAGCTGAGCCACCGCCGCGGTGTAGTTCTCCAGAGCCGCCTTCTTTTCCTCTTTGCAGCTCTCCACCACCGCCTGATAGTACTCGGTGTTATAGTGTTCCTTGAGATAGCTCTCCGCCTGGGCGATCAGCTTGGAGACCTCTTCCTTGTTCTTGGCCTCCACCGCCTTGGCGGCCTCCAGCTCTCTCTTGTAGGCTTCCAGCTTGGCAGCCTTCTCCTGGGCGGTATAGATCCGGTCCCGCTTCAGGTTGTCAATGTCGTTCTGGATCTCGACGACTCTGTCTGTACCATCCACGCGCAGAGCATCGATCTTTGCCTGGATGCCGCTGACATATTCGTCGATCGGCTGAAGGAGTTTGCTCTCCTGCTCAGCCGTAAGGATTTTTGTGTTTTCCGCTACCATAAGCAATTTCTCCCATTATAGTGTCCATCGGACAGGCCCGCGGGTCCCGTCCTCGCTGGCACACGGCTCCGGACCACACCGGACCATGCGCCCCCTGCAATACACACAAAGCTCCCCTGCTTTGTCTTGTTGGCATACTTAGAGGTACTTGGCGCTCAGACGCAGCAGTTCCTCCTGATTGGTCTCCTTGGTGTTCACGATACCGGACAGATGTCCGTTGGACATAACGCCGATCCGGTTGGTGATACCCAGGATCTCAGGCATCTCGGAGGAGACCACGATAATGGTCTTGCCCTGCTTGGCCATCTGGATAATCAGTTCATAAATCTCGTACTTGGCGCCAACGTCAATGCCTCGGGTAGGCTCGTCCATCATAAAGACCTGGGGCTCACGCTCCAGCCACTTGCCGAAGATCACCTTCTGCTGGTTACCGCCGGACAGACTGGTGATCATATCATCCGGGCCCATACACTTGGTGTGCATGACCTTGATCTCTTTATTAGTGGCCTTGACCATTTTGGGGGTGGAGAGGGCCACGCCGGATTTATACTGTTCCAGGTTTGCAATAGTGGTATTGAAGGTAAGGTCGCACTTGAGGAACAGGCCGTTGGCCTTGCGCTCCTCGGTGATCATGGCAAAGCCATGCTCAATGGCTTCCTTGGCGTTGTTGAAATTCATCAGGCGGTTTTTGAAATAGACCCGCCCGGCCGCTCGGGTCCGCACACCGAAGATGGTCTCCATCAGCTCGGTGCGGCCGGCGCCCACCAGGCCGTACAGGCCGAAGATCTCGCCCTCCCGGACGTCAAAGGTGATATCCTGCAGATGGGGCGCGTACTTGGTGGACAGGTGCTGAACGGACAGAATGGTATCTCCCGGCTGGTTGTCCACCGGGGGGAAGCGGCTCTCCAGAGAGCGGCCCACCATGGCTGCGATCAGCTCGTTCATGTTGGTCTCCTTGGAGGGCTTGGTCATGACCAGATTACCGTCCCGAAGCACCGAGATCTCGTCGCAGATCTCGAAGATCTCATCCATCTTGTGGGAGATGTAGATCAGGGCGATGCCCTGCTCCTTCAGCATCCGCATCATTTCAAAGAGCTTGCTGACTTCCTGCACGGTCAGCGAGGAGGTGGGCTCGTCCAGGACGATCACCTGGGCGTTATAGGAAATTGCCTTGGCAATCTCGCACATCTGCCGCTGGGAAACGGACATATTCCGCATGGGCTGGGTCAAATTGACGGTCATTCCGAGCTTGCGGAAGAGCTCGGAGGCCTTTTTCTTCATCCTGCCTTCGTCAATGACGCCGGCGGAATTGACGGGATAGCGGCCAAGGAACAGATTGTCGATCACGTTCCGCTCCAGGCACTGGTTCAGCTCCTGGTGCACCATGGCGATCCCGTTTTCCAGAGCGTCTTTGGGGCCCGAAAAGCTGATCTCCTTACCGTTTAAGAAAATCTTTCCTTCATCCTTCTGATAAGTACCGAACAGGCACTTCATCATCGTGGACTTACCGGCGCCGTTCTCGCCCATAAGGCCCATGACCGTACCGCGCTTCACATCCAGATTGATGTGGTCAAGCACCCGGTTGCGGCCAAAGGACTTACTCATACCGCGGATTGACAGGACAATATCATCTTTCGCATCTGCCATTCTCGTTACTCCCGTTATGCATATTAGCAGTTTCAGCGAAAAGTCTGATTCTGCCGGTTTTCACTAAAATGTGCTATTAGGGAGAATTCCTTCTCCCGAACGGAGAATTCCTCCTCCCGTACGGAGAATTCCTTCTCCCTAATAGCAAACGGTTATTTCTTGTGATTCACAATAGGGACCTGAGCGGTCCGCGCCTTTTCTTACTGGGCCAGAATACCGGTGTAGGAAGCAGCGTTGTCGGTCTTCACCATGTTGATGGCGAAAGCGTCATAGGCGCTGGGGTTGCTCAGACGGTTGGTGATGTTGGACTCGGTCTGGCCGTCGCCGGCGATGTACTCCACGTTCAGGTTGAGCAGATCGTCGTACTTCTGCAGCAGGGGCTGATAGGTGGAGCCCAGGAAGTTATCGGCGGAGTTGTAGATGTTCAGCCACACGTTCTTGGTGGGATGCTCAGTGGCGTCCAGCTGATTGGAAACAGGCTCGTAAGTAACGGTAGAATCCAGGAAGCTCTCATAGTTCTCGGCGGTGACAGCCACGTTCAGAGCGTAGTAGGAACGGGTAGCCTCGTCATAGTAGAACACGTCCTCGCCCAGCACGTTGCCGGCCTCGTCAGCGGTGCCGATACCGGTGTCGATGTCCACGCCGTCCAGAGCGTTGCGCAGCACACGCAGGGTCAGGTAAGCCTGAACGTCAGCGTGCTGGCTGATGGTGCCGCCGTAGCCCTCAGCGATAGCGGCAACGGCGTCGGAGTTGGCGTCATAGCCGAAGGTGGGAACCTCGTTGGCCTTGGACCAGGAGTTGAACATAGCCATGCCCATGCCGTCGTTGTTGGAGGCCACGATGTCGATCTGATCGCCGAAGGAGGAAGCCCAGGTGCCGATGGCGTTGCCGGCGGTGGCAGCGTCCCAGGTGGCGCCGGCGGAGTTCTTCATCTCCTGAGAAGCCAGCTCACGGACAGTGTAGGTAGTGCCGTTCACCTCGATGGTACCGTCCTGCACGAAGGCGGAGGTGCCGTCCACGTTGGTGCCCACGGGAGTGCTGTCGATGGCGCCGTCCTTCTCAACGGCGGTGCCCAGAGCGGCACGGACGCCGCGGGTACGGGCGATGGAGTCGTTGTGGCCGATGTCGCCCACAGCCAGCACGTAGCCGATGACACCGTCGCCGTTGCGGTCGATCTTTTCGCCGTTCTCAATGGCCTTGGTGATGTAATCCAGGATCATCTTGCCCTGGAGCTCAGCGCCCTGGTTGGCGTCGAAGCCCACATAGTAGGTGTTGTCGTTGAAGGTCAGAGCAGCCATGTCCAGCTCGCCGGTGGTGCTGTTGGAGGGCTGACGGTTGAACCACACCAGGGGCTTATCCTTGTTGGCAACGGTGGTGGCCTCGTTGCCGCCGGTGGAGGTCTCGGGAGCGCCGCTCTCAGTGGTGGTGCTGGTGCCGCCGCCGCAGGCAGCCAGGCTGAGCGCCATGGCAGCCGTCAGGGACAGTGCAAGAATTCTCTTCTTCATAGCAATTCTCCTTTTTCCTTGGGTTTTGATTGGTCCGTCCTTACCGGACCCCCTTACACCTCATAATCTTAGTGGAAATTCTCTGGAAAAACAAGGTGAAAATTCACTGAAAGAAGGGTAAAAATTTATGCGAATAGAACAATGTACAAAAAATTTCCTTCACTCACTTGTGCAAAACGCCTACTCCCAGTGTTGTTCAAAGGCAAACAGGGCTTTTTGGCTATCCATGGTAAACAGGTTGTCCCGGTCCACCACCTGAGTGGAGGTATCCACCACCCGCTCAAGAGTTCCGCCGTGCCCGCTGATCAGCTGATAGGCGCTCTCTACCCCCAGGTAACCCATGGCGTAGGGGTTCTGCACCACAAGGGCGTCAACGGCTCCGTCCTGCAGGCCGTCCACCGTGGCCACATTGGAGTCAAAGCCCACCAGGAAGACCTGCTGCGACAGCCCCAGCTCCTCCACCGCCTCCGCCGCGCCCACGCTGGTGGGCTCGTTAAAGGCCAGCAGCACATTGATCTGAGGGTATCGGCGCAGCATTGTCTCGGTATCAGCCCGGGCATGCTCCGCTTCTGCCAGGGTATTCACCACCGCCACCACCTGTGCCCGGCCGCTGGCTTTCAGGACGTCCACCGCCCCCCGCTCCCGCTCCTGGCCGTTGGCGCTGCTGATGTCATAGTTGATGATCCCTACGGTCAGAGGACCGTCCACCCGATCCAGCGCCGCCTGGGCCGCCATCTGTCCCGCCGCGTAATTGTCGGTGCCGATGTAGGTGCTCACCATTTCGGAGTCCACGCTGCTGTCAATGGCCACGATCTTGGAACCCTTCTGGGCTGCCTCGTCGATGGCAGAGGCATTGTTCTTGTAGTCGATGGCGGAAAATACAATGGCATCCGCCCCGGCCTGAGCAGCCTGGGACACCATCTGGTTCTGGGTCTCGTAGTCCTCCTCGGTCTCCGGCCCGATGATGGTCAGGTCCAGATTATATTCTGTGGCGGCCGCCTCGGCGCCCGCAAAAACCGACAGCCAGAATTCGGTCTGGGTGGACTTGGCCACCAGGGTCACCTTATATTGCTCGGCGGTGGAGACACCGGTACCGCATCCACTCAGGAGGGCCCAGGCCAGCGCCACACAGAGCAGGCCTGCCCGTCTACTTGGCCTCATAATCTCCCTCCTCCAGCTTGGGCATACGGATCTCCACACAGGTACCCACATCCGGCTCGCTGGTAATGTGTAGTCCATAGCCCTTTCCGAAATAGATCTTCAAGCGGTCGTCCACGTTTTTGATGCCGATGCCCGTGCGGTCGGTGGGGTCCCGCTGCATGATGGTCCTCAGCTGCTCCGGCGTCATCCCCACTCCGTTGTCCTGGACGTAGAAGACGATATCGTCCCCGTCCTGCCGCACCCGTACATCGATCTCCCCCTCGTCCACCAGCAGGTCCAACCCATGGTTGATGGCGTTTTCGATGATGGGCTGCAGGGTGATCTTGTTGCAGTAGTAGTTCAGGCACGCCGGGTCCACGTCAAATGTATAGGTAAACTGGTTTTTATACCGGTATTTCTGGATCTGTAGATAGCTCTCGGCGTGCTGGATCTCCTTGGCGATGGGGATGAGCTCATGGCCTTTGCTGATGCTGATGCGGAAGAGCCGGGCCAGGGCATGGACCATGCGCACCGCCTCGGCGTTGCGCCCCTGCTCGCACATCCAGGCGATGGAATCCAGAGTGTTGTACAAAAAATGGGGGTTGATCTGGGCCTGGAGGGCCTTCAGCTCCGTTTTGCGAAGGTTGACCTCCTCCTCTCGGACAGTGGACATCAGCCGTTGGATCCGCAGCACCATGTGTCCGAAGGAATCAGACAGCTCCTGCACCTCCCGGGTTCCTCCCACCGGCCGGTAGGTAAAGTGGTCGGCGTCGGTCTCAAAGCTCTCCATGGCGGCCGTCAGCCCCCGCAGGGGCCGGCCCAGCAGGCGGGAGAGCAGCCAGCTGGTGAGCACCGCCGCCGCCAGTACCACCACAGCCAGGGCCATGGACAGGTGGATCATTTCGGTAACGTTGCGGTTGACCAGCTCGTCCACGTAGCTGACACCCACCACCCGCCAGTCGCTGTCCGCCACGCTGGCAGCGCAGTAGATCACCGTATCATTGGCGTAGGTGCCGTCCTGCATGCCGGCCAGGGCGGCCATCTGCTCCGACTTCAGCCCGGCGTACAGCAGCTGCTGCTGGGGATGGTACACGATGTTGCCGGTCTTGTCCATCAGGAAGCAATAGCCCCGCTGGCCGATGCTGACGTTGTTGATATAGCTGGAGATGCTGGAGAAGCTCAGGTCCAGGGAGACCCAGGCCGCCTGTCCCCCCGGCTCCAGAGGCGCCGTCATGGTCACCACCCAGGGGTAGTAGCCCTCAAACAGGGACTCCACATGGGGAGCCGTCATATAGGCGGAGTCGGAGGCTCTGGCCATATCCAGGTCGAAGGAGAGGTTCTGAAGGATGTTCTCCCTGGGCTCACGGCCCAGGGACCAGCAGTCCAGAAGCTGCCCGGTCTCTGAATAGCTGGTGACCGCTACCACATCGGGGCGAAACGTCAAAAAGGCGAACAGAAGCTTGTCCCGGCTGTCCGCGCTTTCCGATATGGACTGCTTGACCAGCTCCATGGCCTGGGTCATATCTTTCAGATAATTGCCCACTGTGGTGGATACTTGAGATACCGCCTGAGCGCTGCTGGTGCGGGCGTTCTGAACCACGGCGCTGCGGTAGCGGTTGAGGAAAAGAACGATACAGCAGCACAGGATGATGGCCACCACGCTCACCACCATGGCCACCAGAATGGTGGTGGTACGCAGCCCGGTTCTGGGCGCGTCTTTTTTCACAGGACCTCACCTGCTCTCTCCTGCTCCAGCCTGCGGCGCAGGGCGTTGGGAGACTCGCCGCAATATTTTTTGAAGCAATAGCTGAAATAGTGCTGGTCGGTATAGCCGCACCGCTGGGCCACCTCCTGGATCTTGAGTCCCGGAATGGCCAGCAGCTCCCGGGCCGCATCCATGCGCTTGCGGATCAGGATGTTGATAAAGGTCTCGCCGGTATACTTCTTGATGCAGGCGCTCAGATGGTTGGGGCTGGCCCCAAGCATCCCACTGAGGGATACCAGGGAGAGGTCGGCGTCCATATAGTGCTGATCCAGGGCCTCCAGCGCCCGCCGGCACAGCAGGCTGCCGCCCTTCACCGCGGGAGCCAGGTCGCTGATAAACTGGGCCCCTCCCTCCGTCCGGTCCCCCTGACGGAGGGCCTCGATAGCCTCCCGGTAGGCATCGTGCAGAGAGGTCAGGGAACGAACCGCCCGGCTGACGCCGATACGGCAGCGCTTACCCAAGACACGGTCCGCCATCTGGGGGATCTCGTCGGCCAGAATGTGCAGATACTCCTCAAAATCCGACGGATTGCCCAGCAGCACAGTCACCACCTTCCCCCAGGTAAAGAAGCTGACGCTGCGCAGATATTTGGAGCCCAGCCGGTCCACCGAGGCCACAAAGGAGGGTTCGGTACAGCCGTTCCCCTCCTCGTCCATCAGGGTGGATACCATTACCACATAATAGGGCTTGTCCGCCTGGTCCCGCAGCAGGCCGCACTGCCGCCCGTAGCTTTCCAGTGCGGCCTCCTCCTCTGGCTCAGCATACTCGTCCAGCACCAGGGGCATCAGCATGGCGGCCCGCAGATCCCCGCCCTCGGCTCTGGGGTCCGTATGGCGGAACTGGGCATACTGGGCGTCGATCTTCTGTCGGATGTTACCCAGCTCTTTCCCCAGTCCTTCCATGGTCAGGGGCTTGAGCATGTAGCTGATAATGTTATATTGAATGGCCTGCTTGGCATATTCAAAATCATCGTAACCGCTGAGGAATGCGATATTGGTGGCGGGCCGAACCTCACGCACCTGCCGGGCCAACTCGATCCCGGAGATAAAGGGCATGCGGATATCCGTCAGCAGCAGATCCGGCTTGTGTTTTTCCACCAGCTGAAGGGCGTCCAGTCCGTTGCTGGCGCTGCCCACCAGGCAGAATCCAAAATCCTCCCAGGGGATCATGGTGCACACTGCTTCTCTCAGTTCGTCCTCGTCATCCGCCACAACTACGGTATAAGGTGTCTTTACAGCCATTGCGGCACCGTCCTTTCTCGTGCGGGGCTTAAACCGATACTTCCCGCACATGGGATCTTTCCGGCTGCAGCAAGCACTCTGGGCAAAGAGTTATCTCGCTCCCGTCCTTAGGGCATTGGTCTTTTATTATACCAGATAGTTGACTTTTTCTCAAACCATTCTTTGTCCATTTGTTTCCTTTTGGCGGAAAATTGCCGAATGAGCCAGACTTTTAAGGGCACTCAACAGGAAAGCCCCCGGATCGCCTTGCATAGCAAGGCGATCCGGGGGCTTTCCTGTATGATGGATGCCGGTTCAGGCGCTTTGATAGAGCTGGGCAATCATGTCGACACACCGGTCCAGGCCGATCCTGCCGCTGTCCAGGCACAGCTCATAATTGTCCGCCTGGCCCCACTGAGTGCCGGTATAGAGCTCGTAGTAGGCTCTGCGCTTCTTATCCTTGTCGTGCAGCCGCTGGGCGGGAGACTCCTCCCGCTGGCCATACACCGTTACAATGCGCTCCGCCCGCTGCTCATCGGAGGCATGGACGAATACAGTCAGGCAGTCTGCCACATCCCGCAGGATATAGTCGGCACAGCGGCCTACAATGACGCAGGACTCCTGCTGGGCCAGGTCGGTAATGACCTTCTTCTGGGCCAGCCACATCTTATCCGCGGCAGACTGTCCGTCCTGTTCCCGGCCCGCCATGGCGTTATCAAACAGCCGGTCGGAGGATGCGTACTCGCCGTTTTTCTCGATGTATTCCTTGGCCAGGCCGCTTTCGGCGGCGATCTTTTCGATGAGGTCGCTGTCGTAGCAGGGAATGCCCAGCTTGGCGGCTACCTCCTTGCCGATGGTCCGGCCGCCGCTGCCGAACTCCCGGCTGATGGTGATCACCCGGTTGTGGGTGGCGGGGATGGGAGCAGCCTCCGGCTCGGTCCGGATCTCCTTCAGCATGGCCTTCTTGAAGCGATTATACAGGGCAACGGCAATGAGGCAGGAGACCGTGTCGGTGATGGCCTGCACCCACATCAGGCCGGTCACCCCGAAGAGGGCGTCCAAAGTAAAACTGAGGACGGTGAAGATCACGCCCAGGCGGAGCACCGCCAGCAGCAGCGAGGTCTCCCACTTGCCCACCGCCTGGAAGATGGAGTTATACATGTTGAACAGGCTCATTCCGATGACGCACCAGGACCAGCAGCGCATGAAGGTGCTGCCCACCTCAATGGTGGCCGCATCAGGGGTGAACATCCGGACGATGGTGCCGGGAATGAACTGCACGATGGCCAGGAAGATCACGGAGAAGATCAGAAGGATGATAAAGGAGAGGCGGCATACCGCGTGGACCCGCTTGTGGTCCTTGGCGCCGTAGCTGTAGCCGATGAGGGGCATGACGCCCTGGGCAATGCCGATGCTGATGTGCAGGGCGATAGTGCCGCACTTGGAGGTCACGCCGTAGGCGGCGGAGAGGGTGTTGCCCCCCTTGTGCCGCAGCAGCAGGCCGTTCAGCACCGAGATGGACACCGACACCAGCAGCACCGACAGGGCGGCAGGAAAGCCCACCGACAGGGTGCCCCAGGCCACCTTTTTCTCCAAGGAGAAGTACTTGGGTGCCAGGGTGAGCACGGTAGACTTTCTCATCCGGGCCAGTACAAAAAAGAAATACACCATGGAGATGGTATTGGACAGCATGGTGGCCACGGCCGCACCGGCCACGTTCATATGGAATACAAAAATGAACACAGGATCCAGGATGATGTTCAGGATGCCGCCCAGGGCCAGGCCGAAGCCGGCCTCCTTGGTCTTACCCACCGAGCGCACCAGATGTCCCAGGGTCAGGCCGGCCACCGTGGGCAGGCCGCCGATGACAAAGACCCAGAACAGGTAGTCTCTGGTAAAGCCGAAGGTATATTCGTCCGCACCGAAAAAGGTCAGGACAGGGGTCATAAAGACGGCCAGCAGGATGGACAGAACCAGGGTCACGGCCAGGCTGCCCCAGAAGCTGAAGGAGGAGGCCTTCTTGGCCGTCATCTCATCATTCTGGCCCAGGCTTCTGGCGATCACGCTGTTGGCGCCGATGCCAAACAGGTTGGCCACCGCGGTCAGCAGGGTATAAATGGGAAAGGTGATAGACAGGGCGGCCAGCTGGTTGGGATCGCCGATCTGCCCGATAAAGAAGGTGTCGGCCAGGCTGTAGAGAATGACGATGATCTGGCTGACCACCGTGGGGATGGCCAGTTTGGCTACCGCCTTCCCCACCGGCATGGAGGTAAATAACTCATTGTTTTTGGTACTGCTTTTTGTCATGGCTTCTTCCCCTACTCATCACGCTTGACTCTTCTCCGCTGAAGGGGCTCCGCCGGACAGTTCGTCGTGAAGTCCGTCCAGGAAACACTGCACAGCGATCTCCCGGCTCTTTTTCAGGTCGGCAGAGGTGTAGTGATAAAAATAGCCCAGGTCCTCCTGGGAGATAAATCCGTGGAGGATGGCACGGAAGACACGCTGCCAGTGGGCAATGCTCTCCTCCGGCAGACCGTACTCCCCAAGGATCTCCACCACCGTATCCAGCAGCGGAAGAGCCATCTCCTTGGCCTGCTCATCCTCTTCCGAGGGAATGGACATGATCAGCCGGTACAGACCCTTGTTTTCCACAGCAAAGGTGTGATAGGCCTCTGCAAAGGCCCGCACCGCCTCATCCTTCTGCTTCCCCCGGGTCGCGGCCCGCTGGTTTTCCACAAACCGGTCAATGGCACAGCGGAATACCTCATTGCGCAGCTCACGGGTGTTTTTGATGTGGTTATACAGGGAGGGGGTTTTGATGCCCAGCCGGCGGGCCAGCTCATGAAGAGAGATGATGGGCTGCCCCGTGTTGGCGACGCAGGCCACCGCCTCCGCCACGATGATCTCCTTGCTCAGTCCTTTTGCGCTCATGATTTGATTCCTCCTAAAACTAACACCATTAGTTATGGTGCAACTAATAGTGTTAGTTTGTCAACAGGATACAGGAAAAATTTTAAAAAACAAGAAGGACCGCCCTGCCATACAGGGCGGTCCTTCTGTTCTTATCTCTCAGATTACATCCACGCCTCCGGCGGTGGCCCGCCGGAACAGGACAGGAGGGACAATTTTATGTACCGGAACCGACTGGCCCGGCATTTTTCCCTGCTTGCGGGCCTTGATCTGATCCACCAGCAGCTGGACCGCCTCATGGGCCAGCTGGTCCACCTGCTGTCCCACCGTGCTCAGGGGGATGATGGCCTCTCTGGACGTGGGTGAGTTGTCAAAGCCGATAATGCAGTATTCCTTGGGCAGATAGCCGTACCGCCGGATAATGAGATTCAGAAGCGTATTGGCCGTGGTATCGTTGGCCAGAAACACGCCGATCTTCTGATGGGCATACTTTTTGTCCCACTCCTTCAGGACATCCTTCAGAATGGCCTGGTCCTCCTCATAGGACCGGTCCAGCTCCCGCAGGATCACCTCATGGGCCAGACCGTTGGCCTGGCAGTAATCCTCAAAGCCCCGGATGCGCCCGTAAGCAGGAATGCGGGGATCGGTGGGGGAATTGATGTGGATCAGAATATCACACTGCTGCTCCTCCAGCAGAGCAGCCGCCTGCCGTCCTCCGGCCTCATTGTCGGTATTCACACTGCATACGAACTGATCCTCCCGCTCGATGGCCACCACCGGAATCTGGAACTGGGCCAGTTCCTGGGAGGAGAGAGTATGGCTCAGTACGATCATACCCTCAATCTGATAGGAGAGCAGTTCTTTGATGTACCGGCGTTCACTCTCCTTATTGTTGTTGCCGATAAACACCAGAAACTTATAGCCAAAGGTCTCGTAGGTGGCCAGGATCTGGTTCAGAACCTCGGAATAAAAGCGGTGGTAAAATTCCGGAACGATGACCCCGATGAATTCCGTTTTCCCCATGGCCAGGATACGGGCCACCCGGTTCTCATGATAATCCAGCTTCTCCAGTGCCTCTGAAATGATCTGCTGGCTTTTCTCCGTCAGGGAATCCGGATCGTTAAAATATCGGGATATGGTCGTCTTTGAAAAATTGGTGTATCTGGCAATGTCATCAAATGTCACTCGTTTTTTCTCTTCCATATCAAGCCCTTCCATCTGCCGAGACGGCATCTCCGGCCGCTATGGTCCCGAGTGAACAAGCGGCTGTCAAAACCCTCAAGATAGATGCGCGATTTCTTCTCAGATTTGATCGAATTTTATTATAACAAACAGAAGAAATGGATGCAATCCCTCCCGCCCGGCGGGGCCGGGTGTGATTGTGCATAATTTCAAGCCCTGGAAATGAGGCGGATTTTACAAAAATATTTCCATCGGGTGAAAACCATTGACGGAAGCTTACCGTGAGGAGTAATATTGTGCAAGAATAACCGGTTCCATTACCGGTTACATAACCGGTTTTTATATGTTTTATGCCCGCAAAACAACGAAAAGAGGAAACAGGAGGAGAGACAATGAAGAAATACGCACCCACCAGATTCCTCGCGTTGGGTCTTTCGGCCGCTCTGATGACCGGACTGCTGTCCGGATGCAGATTCGGCTTTGCCAGCGATCCGGACGACCCCAATGCGGTGGAAGCGGTAGAACCCATCGACATGTCGGTAGACACCTTCGAGTACGACCCATCCCTCAGCGGCACCAGCATCACCCTGCTCAACTCCAAGGCGGAGATCCAGACCGCCCTGGTGGAGATGGGAGCGGCCTTTGAGGAGAAATCCGGCGTACATGTGGAGGTCATGCCCGTCACCGACGGCGATTCCCCCTACACCAAGGTAGTCAGCCTGTACAACTCCGGCAATCCCCCCACGCTGTCCATTCTGGACACCACCGACGTCATCGCCCTGGCGGAGGAAAAGGCCGCCGACCTGTCCGACCAGCCCTGGATCCAGGAAGCAGAGGGCTATACCACCCAGATCAACGGTAAGGTGTACAGCTTCCCCCTGTGTATCGAGGGCCGCGGCATCATCTACCACAAGGAAGTGATCGAGGAAACCCTGGGCGAGACCTTTGATCCCACTTCTATCCGGACTCAGGACGACTTTGTGGCTCTGCTGGACCGGCTGGTGGCGGCCGGCATGGAGCATCCCGTCTCCCTGGCCATGGAGGACTGGTCCCTGGGCGCCCATCATCTTCAGTACATCTATGAGACCTACGACGGCACCTCCGACGGCGCCGCTGAGTGCATCAACCTGATCAAGGACGGTCAGCTGGATCTGACCACCTACGACCGTATGTCCCAGTTCCTGGATATGTTTGATATCCTGAAGGAGTACAACGTGGCTTACCGGGACCCCCTTGGCGCCGACTATGACGAGATGGCCATCGACCTGGCCGACGGCAAGACCGCCTTCTGGTTCAACGGCAACTGGGCCTGGCCCAACCTGGCCGAGGCCGACGCCGAGGAGGACGACGAGTACGGCTTCCTGCCCTACTTTATGAACAACGACCCTGATGACTTTGTGAACCAGCAGATCCAGGCCTCTCCCTCCAAGCAGATCATGCTGGACGGCATTGTGGCCACGGAGAAGGAGCAGGCCGCCGCCAAGGAGTTTTTGAACTGGATCGTGTTCAGCGAGATCGGCCAGCAGATGCTGGTCAAGACCTGCAAGATCATCCCTCCCTTCCAGAACAACCCCTATGAGCCTTCCGATCCTCTGAGCCGCGACATTTACAGCCGGGTGCATGAGGGCACCGCCTTCAATGCTTCCGCCATCGTGCCCAACGACCACTGGGCCGTTCTGGGCGCCGCCATGCAGAAGTATCTGGCCGGCAGAAGCGACCGGGCGGAGCTGATCGATTCCATCGTGGCCTATTGGGATGAGCAGCAGTAAGGAGGAGCTAGGATGAAAAGAAAAAGCGGAGGAAAAGATTTCTGCGGATTTGCCCTGCCCGGCCTGTTCTGTTTTGCGGCAGTGGTGATCGTCCCCTTTATCTATGGTATTTATCTGACCCTGACTGACTGGAACGGCGTCTCCAACGTGAAAAACTTCATCGGCGGCGCCAACTTCCTCAGCGTACTTAAGGACAGCCAGTTCTGGTCCTCCCTGCTGCTGACCTTCAAATATGTGGTGGTCGTGGTAGTGGTGGTCAATATTCTGGCCTTCGGCATCGCCTACCTGCTGACCCGTGGCTTTAAGGGTCAGAACTTCTTCCGGGCCGGCTTCTTCACCCCCAACCTGATCGGCGGCCTGGTACTGGGCTATATCTGGCAGTTTGTGTTCTCCCGTGTGTTTGTGGGCATCGGCGAGGCCACCGGCTGGGAGCTCTTCGGGGCTTCCTGGCTGTCTGACCCCACCCTGGCCTTTGTTGCCCTGGTAATCGTCTCCGTGTGGCAGTTGTCCGGTTACATGATCCTCATCTATGTGGCCGGCTTCATGGGCCTGAACAAGGACGTGATGGAGGCCGCCAGCATTGACGGTGCCACCGGCTGGACCAAGCTGCGCCACATCATCCTGCCTCTGATGATGTCCTCCATCACCATCTGCCTGTTCCTGACCCTGTCCCGCGCCTTCATGGTGTACGATGTGAACCTGTCCCTGACCGCCGGCGCCCCCTACGGCACCACCGAGATGGCCGCCATGCACGTCTATGAGAAGGCCTTTACCTCCCGTCAGTTCGGCGTGGGCCAGGCCGAGGCTCTGATCCTCTTTGTGATCGTGGCCATTATCAGCGGCATTCAGGTGTACCTGACCAAGAAACGTGAGGTGGATGCATAATGAATAACACGACGACCATCGGTGGCAACAAGCGCAAGCTGGCCAATGCGCTGGCCATGACCGGTATGATCATCATCTTCATCGCCTATATGTTCCCCTTCATCATGGTGGTCATCAACTCCCTGAAGGAAAAGCGGGACATCATCACCGACCCCTTCTCCTGGCTGTTTACCATCAAGGGCCTGTCCTTCGATAACTTTGTGAAGGCCTTTACTCAGATGGACTTCCTCAACGCCTTTAAGAACTCCCTCATCGTGACGGTGTCGGCCACCGTGCTGGTCACCCTGCTGTCCTCTATGCTGGCCTACTACATCGTCCGCCGCAACAATATCATTTCCAAGATCGCCTTTGCTCTGATGGTGGCCTCCATGATCATCCCCTTCCAGGCCATCATGATCCCCCTGGTGAGCATCTACGGCGGCACTCTGAACGTGCTCAACCACCGCATTACCCTGATCTTTATGCACACCGGCTTCTCCATGGCCATGTCGGTGTTCATGTTCCACGGCTTCATCAAGGGCAACATCCCCATCGCCCTGGAGGAGGCGGCCTACATCGACGGCTGCACCCACCGTCAGACCTTCTTTAAGATCGTCTTTCCCCTGCTCAAACCCATCATCGCCACCATGGTGATCCTCAATTCTCTGGCCTTCTGGAACGACTACCTGCTGCCCTCCCTGGTGCTGACCGACAAGGAGCTGCTCACCCTGCCCCTGTCCACCTACAGCTTCTACGGTACTTATTCCGCCGACTACGGCACCATCATGGCCGGCCTGCTGCTGTGTGTCATCCCCATCCTCATCCTCTATGTGATTCTCCAGAAGCAGATCATCGGCGGCGTGGTTTCCGGCGCAGTCAAATAACAAACCTGTCCAATTCTACCACAAGGGCATCTTGCCCTTGTGGTAGAATTTCGGTTATACTGCTTTCAGCATTGCCCTGGGGGCAATAGGGAAAGGAGACAAGGCACACCCATGTGGAAAGACACCCTGCACATGAAAGCGCCGGGAAACTGGATCAACGATCCCAACGGCTTTATCTATTACCGAGGTGAGTACCACCTCTTTTACCAATACTTCCCCTATGCCCCCCGGTGGGGCACCATGCACTGGGGCCACGCGGTGAGCCGCGACCTGGTCCACTGGGAGCACCTGGGGGTGGCTCTCTACCCCACCAAGGGCTACGACCAAAACGGCGTCTTTTCGGGCACCGCCCTGGAGCTGGACGGAAAGCTGTGTCTGTACTACTCCGCCGTGCGCTACCTCCGGCAGGACGAGGAGGACATCCACATCCCGCCCGACGACGCCTTTGTGACCAGCCAGGCCATGGTGATCTCGGAGGACGGCCGCACTTTTGATAACATGGGAGCCAAGCGCCAGATCATCCCGGTGCTGGCCGACGAGTCCCTGGGCGATGCCAAGGACACCCGAGATCCCAAGGTATGGAAGCAGGACGGACTCTATTACATGATCTTGGGCAGCACCTTCCGCAAGGAGCAGGGCAAGGCCCTCTTTTACCACAGCCGGGACGCGCTGCACTGGGAGTATGTGAACCAGTATACCTCCCCGGAATTCCGCACCATGCTGGAGTGCCCCGACCTGTTCCAGCTGGGCGAGGAACACGTGCTGCTGGGCTCCCCCATGGGCGTCACCCCGCCGGAGATCGAGTATGCCAACCATGCCATGTGGGGGCTGGCCGACTTTGACCATCAGACCTGCACTCTCTCCCTCAAGGGGGCCATGGAATTTGTGGACTACGGCCTGGACCTCTATGCCCCCCAAACTACGCTGGACAGCGAGGGCCGTCGCGTGCTGATCGGCTGGATGCGTATGCCCCAGGCGGCAGAAGACCCGGGCGACGGCCGGGGCCCCTGGAACGGCATGATGAGCCTGCCCCGGGTGATGGAGCTGCGGCAGGGCAAGGTCTGCTTTGCCCCCCACTCCAATGTGGAGAAGCTGTTCCGCCCTATGGCGGACAACTGGGCGCAGGCAATCCGGCAGCGGCCCTTCCGGCTGAAGGCCACCCTCCGGGACGGAGAGGCGCTGGACGTGTGCGGCTACCGCATTGCGCTGGAGGGAGGCCGGGTCGTCACCGACCGCAGCCAGGTGTTTCCCCATCTGCCCAACTATCGAACCGCCGCCCAAACCCCCGTGCTGGACGGGGAAAGCTGCCGGCTGGATATCTTTGTGGACGACCACCTCATAGAGGTGTTTGTGGACGGTGGGCGCTATGTGGTCAGCCATGTGGTCTACGGACTGAAAGACCGGCTGGAAGGTCCGGTGGAGGCTCTGTTTACCCTGAAAGAGGACAGCTGAGGTCCTCCGGCGGATTTTGGATTTCAAGGAGAAAGGGAAGGATCATCCATGATGGATATTACCGCCATTGGCGAAGTATTGATCGACCTGACCCAGACCGGGGTCAATGAGCAAAAGGTACCTCTGTTCGCCGCTAACCCCGGCGGCGCCCCCGCCAATGTGGCGGTGGCCGCTGCCCGGCTGGGGGCCAATACCGCGTTTATCGGCAAGGTGGGTCAGGATGGCTTTGGGGCCTACCTGACCCGGGTGCTGGAGGAAAACCGGGTAAATGTGTCCGGCCTGCGGACCGACGAGGCCGCCACCACCATGGCCGTGGTGGCGGTGTCTGACACCGGTGAGCGCTCCTTCCGCTTTGTGCGGGGGGCAGACTGCAACCTGAAGCTGGAGGAGGTGGACACCGGGCTGATCGCCGGGAGCAAGGTCCTCCACTTCGGCTCGGTGAGCCTGACCGCCGGTGACGCCCGGGAGGCCACCCTCTTCGCCGCCCAGAGCGCCCGGGAGAAGGGTGTGCTGGTAAGCTACGACCCCAACTACCGGGACGCCCTGTGGAACAGCCAGGAAGAGGCGGTGGAGTGGATGAAGAAGCCGCTGCCCCTTGTGGATGTGCTCAAGCTGTCCGACGAGGAGCTGCCCCTCATCACCGGCACCAATGATCCGGAGGAGGGCACCCGGCTGCTGGAGGCCCAGGGCATCCGCCTCATCCTTGTAACTCTGGGCGACAAGGGTTCCTTCTACCGCTGGCAGGGCCGGACCGGTCTGGTGCCCGGCGTAGCCACCACCGTGGCTGACACCAACGGCGCCGGGGACACCTTCCTGGGCGCGGTGCTCAGCCGTCTGGTAGCACGGGGCCAGAAGCCCCTGGAGGGCCTGACCGCCCCGGAGCTGGAAGCCATCCTTGCCTTTGCCAACCGGGCGGCCTCCAAAACCTGCTCCCGCAGCGGAGCCATCCCCGCCATGCCCACCCTGGCAGAGCTGGAGGAAGGAGGCAACGCCCATGAAGCGTAAGCAGACCAAGGAAGCTGCCGCGACCGCCGCCGGACAGACCGACCTGCTGGTACAGCAGGCCGCAGAAGCACCGGCTCCCAAGGCGGCCAAAAGCAAAAGGAAAGCCAAGGCGGCAGACCCCCTGACTCCCGCTCAGGTGGGCATCGGGGAGGATAGCTCCGTCTTTGAGCGCCGTCTGGCCCGGCATTACGACGAATTGAAGTGGCTCTACTGCGAGCTGTACCACGGCGATCTGGGCGCCTTCGATTATTTTACCCAGATGCTCCGCCGGAGCTGGGAAGAGCGTAAGTCCGACCTGCGGGTGCAGGACGTCCGGCGGGAGGCTGACCCCAACTGGTACCGCCGCCGGGAGCTGCTGGGCATGATGCTCTACACCAACGCCTTTGCCGGCACCCTCAACGGGGTGGCGGCAAAGCTGCCCTACCTGAAGGAGTGCGGCGTGAACTACCTCCATCTCATGCCCCTGCTGGAGAGCCCCAAGGGACGCAGTGACGGCGGCTACGCCGTCTCCAACTTCCGCAAGGTGCAGCCCGAGCTGGGCAACATGGCCGACCTGGAGCATCTGGCGGATTCCTGCCGGAAGGACGGCATCAGCCTGTGCCTGGACTTCGTGATGAACCACACCAGCGAGGACCACGAGTGGGCCAAAAAGGCCCGGGCGGGCGAGCCGGGCTACCGGGATCGCTATTTCTTCTATGACAGCTGGGATATCCCCCGGGAGTTTGAGAAAACCGTGCCCCAGGTCTTTCCCACCACCGCCCCCGGCAGCTTCACCTGGCTGGACGACTGCAAGCAGGTGGTCATGACCAACTTCTATCCCTACCAGTGGGACCTGAACTACGCTAACCCCATGGTGTTCAATGACATGGCCGAGAACCTGCTCTACCTGGCCAACCGGGGCATCGACGTGATCCGGCTGGACGCGGTGCCCTACATCTGGAAGGAGCTGGGCGCCGACTGCCGCAACCTGCCCCAGGTCCACACCCTGGTGCGGATGATGCGCATGGTGTGCGAGATCGTCTGCCCCAGCGTGCTGCTGCTGGGCGAGGTGGTGATGGAGCCCGCCAAGGTGGCCCCCTACTTCGGCAGCACCGACAAGCCGGAATGCCATATGCTCTACAACGTGACCACCATGGCCACTACCTGGCACACCCTGGCCACCGCCGACGTATCCCTGCTGCGTCATCAGGTGGATGCGGTGTGCGCCCTGCCCCGGGACTTTCTCTTCCTCAACTACCTGCGCTGCCACGACGACATCGGCTGGGGCCTGGACTACCCCTGGCTGAAGGCCCACTTCGGCACCGATGAGGTTGCCCACAAGAAGTATCTCAACGATTTCTTCACCGGCAAGCTACCCGGCAGCGACAGCCGGGGTGAGCTGTACAACGACGACCCCCGGCTGGGAGACGCCCGGCTGTGCGGCACCACCGCTTCCCTGTGCGGGGTGGAGGCCGCCGACTATGAGCGGGACCCCCTCAAGCTGGAGCGGTCGGTGTCCTGCGATCTGATGCTCCACGCCTGGATGCTCACCCAGAGCGGCATCCCCGTGCTGTACAGCGGGGACGAGGTGGGGCAGCTCAACGATTACTCCTACCACCACGACGGGGAGAAGCGGGACGACAGCCGCTATATCCACCGGGGCGACTTCCAGTGGGATATGGCCAAACTGCGCCACGATCCCACCACCCGCCAGGGCAAGCAGTTCATCGGCCTGCGGCGGCTGGAGGAGCTGCGGGCGGCGGAGCCCGCCTTCGACGCCCGGGCAGATATGTGGACCTTTGACACCGGGGACAGCCGGGTGCTGGGCATCGGCCGGTGGTACCAGGGCCGCAAGCTCATCGCCCTGTTTAACTTCAGTCAGGAATTTGTCACCGTCTCCAACGCCGATCAGGGTCCCTTCGAGGAGCTGATCTACGGCGGGACCTTTGATGATCTCAGTCAGGTAAAGCTCTATCCCTACGGCTTTGCCTGGTTCCTGCACACGGAGGAGTGATATGGTCATGAACAAAGCATGGTGGAAAGAAAGTGTCATCTACCAGATCTATCCTCGCAGCTTCTGCGATTCCAATGGCGACGGCATTGGGGATCTGCCCGGCATCACCAGCAAGCTGGACTACATCAAGGAGCTGGGCGCCAATGTGATCTGGCTCTCCCCTGTCTACCGCTCCCCCAACGACGACAACGGCTATGACATCAGCGACTATCAGGCCATTATGGAGGAGTTCGGCACCATGGCCGACTTCGACACGCTGCTGGCCCAGGCCCACGCCCGGGGCATCAAAATCGTCATGGATCTGGTGGTCAACCACACCTCCGACGAGCACGCCTGGTTTGTGGAGAGCCGCCAGTCCAAGGACAACCCCAAGCGGGACTTCTACATCTGGCGGGAGGGCAAGGACGGCAGAGAGCCCAACAACTGGGGTTCCGCCTTCTCCGGCTCTGCCTGGACCTACGACGACGCCACCGGTATGTACTACCTCCACTGCTTCTCCCCCAAGCAGCCCGACCTGAACTGGGACAATCCGGAAGTACGCACCGCCGTCTTTGATATGATGACCTGGTGGTGCGACAAGGGCATCGACGGCTTCCGCATGGACGTCATCTCCATGATCTCCAAGCGGGACGGCCTGCCCGACATGCCCACCGGCGGCGCCCCCTACGCCTCCTGCAATCTGGGCTGCTGCAACGGCCCCCACGTCCATGAGTATCTGCAGGAGATGCGTCAGAAGGTGCTCTCCAAATATGATCTGCTCACCGTGGGTGAGTGCGCCGGTGTGACCATCGACCAGGCCAAGCAGTACGCCAACGCCCAGGGCACTGAGCTGAACATGGTGTTCCAGTTCGAGCATGTGGACTTGGACGGCGGCGACGCGGTCACCGGCAAGTGGAGCACCCGGAAAATCGACCTGGCGGCCCTCAAGAAGCTGCTGTCCCGGTGGCAGAACGAGCTGGAGGACGTGGCCTGGAACAGCCTCTACTTCTGCAACCATGACCAGCCCCGCATCGTCTCCCGGCTGGGGGACGACTCTCCCCGGTATCGGGAACTTTCCGCCAAGTGCATCGCCACCTGCCTCCACCTGATGCAGGGCACCCCCTACGTCTATCAGGGGGAGGAGCTGGGCATGACCAACGTACCCTTTGGTCCCATCGAGAACTACCGGGACCTGGAGTCCATCAACGCCTACCATGACCTCACCGCCCGCGGCGTCTTCCAGCCGGAGGAGCTGCTGGAGGCCATCGCCTACAAGAGCCGGGACAACGCCCGCACCCCCTTCCAGTGGGACGACTCCCCCAACGCCGGATTTACCGCCGGTAATCCCTGGATCATGGTCAATCCCAACTACCGGGAGATCAACGCCAGGGAGCAGCTGGGCCGGGCCAACTCCGTGTTCCGCTACTATCAGAAGCTCATCGCCCTGCGCCGCAATTCCCCGGACAGTGAGCTCATCGTATACGGCAGCTACAAGCTGATCCTGCCGGATCACCCCCAGCTGTTTGCCTATCTGCGCACCCTGGAGGGCAGGACCCTGCTCACCGTGTGCAATCTGTCCGGCCAGCCGGCGGCCTTTGCCCTGCCGGAAGAGCTGGCGGGCCGGAAGAGCCGTCTGCTCATCGCCAACTGGGCAGAGGCCCCCGCCGCCCCCAAGGCGCTGGAATTTCAGCCCTGGCAGGCTGCCGCCTGGGTGCTGGAGTAACAAATATAAAAAGCGGATCTGCTGCATTTTGCAGCAGATCCGCTTTTTTTACACCTGTTTGACCTGATATTGTACGGCCTGGCACTCGTCCAGGAAGGGGAGGGCCAGCCCGGCGTACATCAGCTCGTCGCCTCCGTACACCTTGCCCTCCACCAGATAGTCCTTGTCCGGGTCCAGCCCCTTCATCCGCAGCAGGGGCCGCACCGGATTGGCGTGGCGCTGGGTCTGGACCACACTGACCACCGCCCGCTCCCGGTCGGGGGACACGTGCATCCAGGCGCAGAAGCACTCATGCCGGAAGGGGTCCGTCAGGCGGTAATAGTCCCCCCGCATCACCACATCCCAGTAGGACCGGAAAGCGGCGATCTGGTGGGCCACCTCCTCCAGTTCCTCCTGAGACAGCTCGTTCAGGTCCAGCTCATAGCCGAAAGTACCGGCGGCAGCCACCACGCCCCTGGTATGGAAGGGGGTGGAACGATGGGTCAGGCCGTTGGGCACGGCGGACACATGGGCGCCCATGGTGCAGCAGGGGTAGCAGTAGGAGGTACCGTACTGAATGCGCAGCCGGTCCATGGCGTCGGTGTTGTCGGAGCACCAGATCTGGGGCGTATAGTAGAGCATGCCGCAGTCGAAGCGGCCGCCGCCGCCGGAGCATCCTTCAATAAGCAGCTGGGGAAACTCCTGATGGAGGGCCTCCAGGATCTCATAGACACCCAGCACAAAGCGGTGGTACACCTCCCCCTGGCGCTCAGCGGGCAGGCCGGCGCTCCACACGTCGGTGAGGCTGCGGTTCATGTCCCACTTCACATAGGAGATGTCGGCGCTTTTGAGCATGGCCCGCAGATTGTCCAGGATATACTGCCGCACCTCAGCCCGGGTGATATCCAGTACCAGCTGGTACCGCCCCCGGGTGACGGGACGGCCGGGAGCCTGGAAGGCCCAGTCTGGGTGGGCCCGATAGAGGTCGGAGTTCTCGTTGACCATCTCCGGCTCCACCCAGATGCCAAACTTCATGCCAAGGCCCTTGATGCGCTCTGCCAGAGGGGCCAGTCCCCCGGGCAGCTTCTGCTGGTTGACGTTCCAGTCACCCAGCCCGCCGAAGTCGTCGTTGCGCTGGCCGAACCAGCCGTCGTCCATGACCATCATCTCCACGCCCACCTTGCTGGCGGCCTGGGCGATGGAATAGATCTTGTCCGCGTCAAAATCGAAAAGGGTGGCTTCCCAGTTGTTGATGAGGATGGGACGGCGGGCGTCCTTCCAGGGGCCCCGGCACAGATTGAGGCGGATGGCCCGGTGGAACATCCGGCTCATATGACCCAGGCCCTGCCGGGAGAACACCATGGCGGCCTCCGGCGCAGTAAAGGTCTCGCCAGGCGCCAGCCGCCAGCAGAAGTGGAAGGGGTTGATTCCCATGGTCATCCGGGTCTCATGGAACTGGGTGTGCTCCACCGTGGCCTGGAAATTGCCGGAGTACACCAGGGCCATGGCCCAGCAGCGCCCGGTATCCTCGGTGGCATCCCGGTCGCACAGCACCAGGAAGGGGTTCTGCTGGTGGCTGGAGGCACCACGAATGCTGCCCACTGTGTGGACACCTTGGGTCAGGGCAGTCCGCACCGGCTCCCGCTCCCGGGCATAGGCGCCGCCCAGGGTAATGAAATCCCAATCCCCGGTGAAGAAGTCCAGGCAGGCGGAGGCCACCCGGGTCAGCGCGATGGGGGCAGCCCCGTCATTGCGTACCCGGACCGCCCGGGTGATCATGTCGTACTCCTCCAGAACGCCGTACAGCAGCTCCACCGTCAGACCGCTGCATTTGTCCCGGAGTTCCACCGTCAGGGTCTGTGCGGTCACGCCCTCGTCATAGAAGGCTGGCAGCCCCTCCAGGGCATACTTGCCGTCTGCAACGGTGTGGCGGATATAGCGCAGGTCCACGATATGGCTGCCGTCGGCCAGATCGGCCTCCAGAGCAGGCTGGCGGAAATCGCCCACGCCGCTGGAGGAATACTCCTGGGGCTGGGTATCCAGAGACCAGGTGCGGTCCAGGCCCACCTCGTCCGGGTTGGGGGAGAAGCCCCGGTCCTCGGGGCAGATCAGCCGGGAGAGGTCCCCGTTTCGCAGTTTTTCGCCATAATAGGTATGAAGCAGCACGCCGGTGGCATCGATCTTCATCTGATAGCTGGTGCTGCGGGTGTGCAGCGTAAGGGTGCGGCGCTCAGCGTCATATTGAATCATACGGTTTCATCCTTTTTACAGAAAGAGTTGTGCATGGCAGGATCGGGGGTATATGGGGGCCGCCAAATCTGCCCTGCTGAACGGACCATATTATATCACATTGCGGGACGTGTTTCATCTGCTTTGTTGGGTTCTGACCTGGGAATTTGACATGGGTGCGGAGCGCACATACCACTTGGTTGGAGTAAATTAAAAAGCCCTTTTGCTTCCCGTAAAAAGGATTCTGCAAAGGCGGAAAAAGAAGCGCCTCACTCGGACAGGATGGTTGCTATGGCCTCCCAGGCGGGGAACAGCGGTATGGCCGAATTGCTCAGCGCCTCCACCCCTCCAAGCCAAGCGGTCCAGCCCTTTGGCAGCGAGGTAAGCCAGGAGTTGGACTAGGCAATGAACCGCCGGGCCGACAGTTTGATCCACCGCGATTCCCCCAAGGGGTACGTCACGCCCCAGGTGGACTGAATCTGGATTTGAATGAACCGGTCCAACATCCCACGACGGCGCCCACTCCTCAGGAACAAGCTCCGGCGGAAGAGAAAGACGCCCACCCCCCTGCTAAGAAGGGAAAGGAAACATTCGGCACATTTCTCTCTCTGCGGGAGCAGCTTCTGCAGTCAGGAAAAGGAGGCGTTGGCGCAAATTCCGCCCGGTTCAATGCGGTTGACCACTGCATAGACCAGGTAGTAAGCCTTATGAATCAGCCGTTGTCTGGTGACTTCCAGGAGGATCAGGGCGTCTTTACCCAGTTAGTTTCTGCTTACTCTCATCTGTTGGAGGCCTGTAACGTCTATACAGGACGAAATGCCCGCACCTCCAGTGGCAAGGCCCGGCAGCATATCGTCAGCCAAATCAAAACGCAAGCGGAGCAGGATTTCGCACATCTGCGTGACTTTTCTGACCGGATGTCCTCTCTCCCCCCGGAGCAGCGGCCGAAAACCATGGTGGAAGCCTTGGGCATGGCCCGCACCCGGGTCCTTACTTTGAAGGCAGGCAGGGAGTCCCAACTCCACCACGTGGGCGGCGCGGTAAGCTACCTCGGGGTGTTGGAGCCTGGATCTCTCACGGACGAAAAGGCCTCCGGCTTTTTCAAGCAGCAGGATACCTTTGATCCCAAGCTCTCTGATACGGAACGCTATGTTCAACATGCGGAAACTTTGGCAAAGCGGAAACCGGAATACCAGGGGATCGCCGCTGCGGCAATCTCTCTGGCTAAGGAAACCGGGTCGGTCCCTAATATGTATCAGGATGAGCGTTCCACAGCCAAAGGGACCCGGCTAGCCATGAATTTTTCGTGTGAAATGAGACGTTTTGCCTCAACAGACACACAGAACGTCGATCACTTCCATCGCATTCTCCATACTCACGTCGCTGCGGCCCTGCCTGAGAGTTTACCCTCAGCTCGTTTAAGAGAACTCAATGGTCAACTTTCCCAAGGACTTCCGTTGGTGCTTCCAGAGGATATGTACGAAAATCTTTCGTCAAGCTCCATGCTTGATCTTATGGAATATTATTCTAGCGATGCTTTGGAGTTGTTCTTACCGAAACTTGCCTCTGAGAAAAAGCGATATGCCGATGCCGATAAAACTGTGCGTGTTACCGACCGCAATGTGGCTACCAGCCGAATGGCGGGTCTTCTTGGGATTGGCGATCTGGTGGCACAATCGGAACGAGCGGAACTCCACGATGCCGAGGGCAAGGGGGTCCAACAGGGCAATCTAATGCAAAAGGCCCGCGGAAAGGAGGTTGCCGCCTTTTTCACTGAGCGTTTGCGGGATGAGGCCATTGCCAACGCCGATACCTCCAATGCGAATAGTATCACAACTTTTATTTCTCCCCAGGCTCAGAAAGATCTCATGGAATCAGCAATTACGCCGGAATTCATGGAGTCCCTCACCTCCCTTCAGGTCCTGGACAGCATTATCGGCCAATGTGACCGACATTATAAAAACTACTTTGCTGACGTCAGAGACGACGGCAAGCTGGGCAAGGTACAAGGCATTGACAATGACTTCGCTTTTGGCTTTCACTCTCTGCGAGGTCAGGTAGGCACGAATCGCCTGGGTGACTTCGGCTATAAGCTGGTGGATTCCGCAGGAAACATTCAAATCCCCCATATGGATCGGAAATTGGCTGACCGTATCCTGGCTTTACGGGAAAGCGATGTACGGTTAATGATGGCCGACGTATTGGAGGATTGGGCCATCGACTCACTGTGCCAGCGGATTGCGGAAGCACAAGCAGCCATTCGGAACGATCAGCAAAATAACCCCGATAGCGGTCGATACCTGGATGATGTAAGCCAGTGGGATGCAACGGTGATGGAGCACCTGCGGGGCAATCCAAAATCTCCCACCACCTATTTGGGAGACCTTCTGGCCGCCGGCGATCAACGCGGCAAATCCAATCTTCCTTCCCCTGGCAATTTCGCTGTCTCCGACCTGCTTGACAAGTTACAGGCAAAAGAACGCGCACAGGTCTGGTCCGGTATTGCAGGCGCAGAAGACAAAGCAGAGTATCTGAAATCCCACGGGGTAAAAAACCAGGGAGCTCTCGATTATGTTGCGGCCCACGGACATGAGTTTACCGGTTCCGCTGAAGAGCTTTCCTCTCCGGACGTAAGCTGGATCCTTGGTGGAAACGATGTCCATTCTGCCGAGGTCGTGAAAGCGTTCATCGCCGAACAGGAACGGATCAAGCGAAGCAGAACCCATCCATCCTAAGCTCCTATTCTAACATTTCAGAAAGGATATACTATAAATCACTTGTCCCATATGCGCAAAGAGAGCTAACTGACGAATCAAAGTCAGTTAGCTCTCTTTTGATAAATCACAAAAAATGTTGCCACGGAGGGTCCTAACCCCTCAAAAACTCAGCAAAATCAGGCTTTTCCGGGCTTCTGAAATCATTCCCACTCGGCAAATTCAGATATAGTAGGGTGTATTTGAGGTGATTTCGCAGGAAAAACTTTCGCAAATATGTTAATATTCCACCTGCTATTTTCGGCTGTAAAGTTTATTAGTATCAAAATAGTATCACAAAAGGCTGGGAAATACAACAGAATTATGTGGAGCTCTACATAATTCCGGCACGGACGGACGCTGTCAGGCACAGCGGATAACAGCCTTGCAAGAGGCGTTGTACCTGCGCTGGATATATTCTTGATAGGCTTTCTGGTCTGTCATGGAAATTCCCCCTCTCTGAATAATAGTGCGGGGCGGCAGCACTCCTTGCTGTCGCTCCTTGACTGCCTAACTGCGAAACCGGGCGGGGCTGTCAACGGTGGGCGAAGCCCGTTCATCTTGACCGCCCGCTGGCTCGGCTGGCTTTGCTATTTACCCGACAAACTTGAATTTATTGTAAGGTATCACGTTTTACCTTCTTAAGCCTTACTATCATTACCATAGGAATTTCTTTGTTGGTTTTGAAACATTCTTCATAAAATCCATCAATGACAAATCCAGCTCTAAAACAAAGGTTAAAAATATCTTGTATGGAACGATGATAATAAATCTGCTCTTTCGGTTGCCCTTCAATCGCTATATCATAGTAACTGTGCGGTGTCATATATTTTTCAGTCAACGTGACAAAACAAGGGTGTTGCGTTGCAAAGACAAAAATTCCGCTTTCCTGCAACAGTTCATAAACAGCCATAAGAAGTGGTTCAATATCCGTAATATCCATAATTGCCATATTAGAAACTGCTTTCGTAAAGGCTCGATTTCTTTTTAATTCTAATATACTTTTTCTATTGGTCGCATCCGCCACACAAAATTCAATTTGTTTTGCATATTGTGATTGCCGTCTTTTAGCCAATTCTATCATTTTTTTGCTGTAATCAAAAGCGACAACCGAAGCGCCTCTTTGTGCAAGATACGAAGAATAATTTCCATTGCCACACGCAATATCCAAAATATAATCCGCAGGATTAGGAGATAGAAGTTCCGTTACTTTGGGACGCACTACCTCTCTGTGAAATTCATTAGATTCGTCACCCATTGCATTATCCCAAAATTGTGCGTTCTCCTCCCAGATTTTTTTACTTTCCTCTGTTCCCATGTTCTCTCCCACTCCCAAAATTTGCTTTTTTGCTTCCATTAAATCTTCCTTACGATATTCCATTGTTACCCTCCATAACTTCTGATTGTTGCCGTCTTGACGATTATGTATCTTTACATTACCTTCTGAAACATATGGCGCACCTTGTCCAGGCGGTTGTTTGGACGGCGGGGCTGGATGACCGGCTGGCCGACAGCGGCCTGATACCCTTTTAGCTCTGTAAGGCATACGCTCTGCCCGTTGGTGTAAAAGGCCAGATCAGTACGGTATGCCTGTATACAGCGGGCGGGAATCTCGCCAGTAAAGACAACTTCATCCTTTTTTACCTGGGCCGTTTCGATGGTGGCACAGTATTTCGGTGCATCATGATAAGCCCTGGAAAGGTATTCCTGGGGCGCATAGAGGGTGAAGGAGAGATAAGGTTCCAGCAGCTGCGTCCCCGATTCCTTCAATGCCTGTTCCAATACAATCGGGGCCAATGAGCGGAAGTCCGCCGGCGTGCTGACTGGACTGTAATAAAGCCCGTATTCAAAGCAAATCTTACAGTCCGTTACGTTCCAGCCGAACAAGCCCTGCTCCAGCCCGTAACGGATACCATCCCTGACAGCGTTTTGAAAACTCTGGTTCAAGTATCCCAGCGAAACCCGGCTCTCGTATTGTACGCCGGAGCCAAGCGGGAGTGGTGTAACAGACAGTCCGATAGATGCCCAAAACGGGTTGGGCGGCACCTCGATATGGATGGTGTGGCTGGCTGCTTTGAGCGGCCGCTCCATATAAATGACGGTGGGTTCCTTTACCACTGTTTCAATCTTGTATTTTTCCGACAGCAAAGCGGAAACGACCTCCAACTGCACCCGGCCCAAAAAAGAAAGAATGATCTCATGGGTGATGGAATCCACTTCGCAGCGCAAAAGCGGGTCAGTATCCGCAAGTTGCGTAAGAGCGTCCAGCAGCCGTTCTCTTTGCGCTGCCGTTTTCGGCGCAATCGTCGTCCGCAGCATGGGGAGGGGGGCCTCGCGCCACCTTTTACGAGGGAGCCGGGTTTGATCCCCTAATACATCGTTTAACCTCACGCTGTCGCTGGGAAGGATAACAATTTCGCCCGGATAAGCGGTGTCTGTCCGAACAATTTCCCCTTTGGATGGAATACGCATCTCTGTGATTTTCAGCTTTTCTCTCCCGGCCAGGGCCACCGTATCCCGCAGGCGCAGCGTTCCGCTGTATAGCCGCAGATAGACACGCCGCTGGCCGCAATCGGTGTACTCAACCTTGAAAACGCTGCCGCATAGGGTGGCGCTCCCCTGTTCCCCAATCGGTTGGAACAGTCCTGTCACCGCATCCATCAACGGTTGAATGCCAAGGCCCTTTTTGGCGCTGCCATGATAGACCGGAAACAGGGAGGCTTCTTGAACCCGCCGCTGTTCCTCCCGCGCAAGTTTTTCCTGGCTGATTGGTTCTCCTGCGATATACTTTTCCAATAATGCATCGTTATTTTCGATGACCGCATCCCATGCTTCTATGTCGGTATTTTCCTCCAGGACTATTTCCGGGGACAGCGACACCGTCTGCTTGATGATAATATCGGCGGAGAGCTTATCCCGAACAGACTGAACCACGCTCTGCAAATCAACGCCAGCCTGGTCGATCTTGTTGATAAAGATAACGGTGGGAATGTTCATTTTCCGCAGGGCATGGAACAGAATACGGGTCTGGGCCTGCACGCCATCTTTCGCGGAGATCACCAAGATGGCCCCATCTAAAACAGCCAAAGAGCGGTACACCTCCGCCAAAAAATCCATGTGGCCGGGCGTATCCACAATGTTAACTTTACATCTGTGCCACTGGAAGGAAGTGACTGCCGCTTGAATGGTAATCCCACGCTGCCGCTCCAAAAACAAGGTGTCCGTCCTCGTTGTCCCTTTTTCGACGCTCCCTGGTTCTGAAATGGCTCCACTGGCATATAGCAGACTCTCCGTCAAGGTCGTCTTTCCAGCGTCTACATGGGCAAGAATCCCGATATTGATAATGTTCATGTCTATCCTCCATACAAGGCCCGAATGGGCGCAAAAATCCCCAGCGGCTAATACTTTTACCGCTGGGGATCATGACTTCGGACACACAGAAACATACACGACTTACATAAGCCGCGGTCCGTCACGATATTTACTAAAAAGGCAAAAGTATTCTTAAAATTGGGTACAAAAACCAAGCCCCTGCAAGGGGCAATCATTTTTGCGCCCATTATCAAATTTTATTTAAGAATACCTTGCCGCATATTTGATAGACTCCTCAAATCAGGATAATAGCAGTATATCATAGTACGCTCTAAAAAACAAGAAATCATTTTACCGATTCCACAAATAAAATCGGAGGGTATTCACTGGAATACCCTCCGGTTTTGGTGATTATCGTGCGTCTATCCGAATTTTTGACTTTGCGGCCCGTTTCCGTTCCTTTTCGGCATGTTCCTGCTGGTAAGCTGCCTCTAATATTCTGTCCACTTGTTCTGGGCCAAAGGCCCTTTTGACCCGCTCATAGTCAGCGGAGACTTGCCGCATGGCCTTGTTTTCCAACTTGACCTCCTGCAATCGATCAGACAGGCGGATGTTGCTCTCCCTCACCCGGCCATAGTCCCCTTGCAGACGCTCAAATTTCCCCCGCAGCTCCACATAGGCCAGATACAGGGAGCGCAGCACCTTGACGATTTGGGCCAGCAGGGGCTTTGCCTTTTTCTCTCGGTAGGCCCGGCCTGTTTCCAGCGTTCCCGGCTCCGGCAAAATCTCCTCCGGATTGGCGGAGAAATCCGCTGCCAACCGCTCCATATTTTTCACCGCCGGGGCAAGTTCTTTGAGCCGCCGTTCCTGGCTCTCCACCTGGTTTTCTTTCTCCGCCTTGACCGTCTCCAGAACGGCGATCTCCTTTGCCCGCTGCTCTTTCTTGTAGTCCAGCACAGACAAGTGCTTGTCGTGGGTGCCTTTGTCCTCCCACTCAATCCCGTGGCGCTCCATGACCAGGGAAAGCTGCTCCTTTTCCGAGCGCACCCACTGGCTCCACTCTGTGTCCCCTCTGGTGCCGCCCTGGAAACCCTGGGCCGCTAACGCCTGTTTCAAAGATACCCTCGTGTCCAGCCCTCGCTTGCTCCCGGTGGTGAATGGTACAAAGTCAATGTGCAGATGGGGCGTAGCCTCGTCCATGTGGAGGTGGGCAGAGAACACCCGGAGTTGGGGGTTGCGCTCTTGAAAGCCCTTCATGTACTCGTCCAAAACCGCTGCCGCAAGCTGTCCCTCCTCGCTGTCGGCGCTCATATCATCTCGATTGCCCACTTGCAGGATGATTTCATGGAACGGCTTTTCCTGCTTGCCGGAGCGGATCTTCTCATAGTAATCCTCTATCCTTCTGTCGGCCCTGGTTTGTTTAGCGTTGTACCGTTCCAGAGCCTCGTCAAAGAGTTCATGGTACACCGCCTTGATATTCTCCTGGCAGTAGGTTATATTCAAGTGGGAGCGTTCCGGGTCAGTGTTCTTGGCGTGGAATTTTCTACTGTTATGGTTCACCGATCCTTGGCCCACCATGGCGCTGATTGTCCTTTTCAAATCAATCCCTCCTCCCTTTTCCGCCGCGCAAGCGGCGAGCCTTTGTTACTTTCTGCGAAAGTAACGCAAAAGCACTTTTGACAGCCTGACGGCCATCAAAAGCGCATTTGCGCCCTACGGGGTGGTGTGGGGGCTTTGCCCCCGGCAACTGCGGTTGCCTCCCCCAGCAGGGCCGCCCTTTGAAAAGGGCACCCTGCACCCCGCCTAAACTTTGTCACTCGCCGTTGGGCAGGGTGGAAAGGCCAGGGGCCTTTCCACCGCCCGGCAAGTGTTTTCCGTGGGCCGAAAGTCAAGGGGTACGGGTTGTATTGACTTGCGGCAATCTCCACCCGCAGGTATGCCCCCCTTGACTTTCGCCCCCGCTCCCCGTGACAGCCGTGACGACCGTGACGATGTTTTACACACCGCCTCCGCACTCCGAAAAGCTGTCACAGCTGTCACGGTCGTCACGCCTGGGGTTCCTCCAACGTGAGCTTGATACTCCGCCCGGCATGGGTTCGGGCGCTTTCATAGCGGATATGGTACTCATAGGACAGCCGCCACGCCCGGACATTCAGCCGCATAGCCAGGGCATTGGGTTTCATATCCAGCCCCAGGGCGGCGACAAGTTCCGTGGCCGTCCCTCTCCACTCTGGCCGTTCCGCCGTTACCAGGGCGGCAACAGCCTCCAACACCGGGTCAGGCGGCTCCTGCCGCAGCTCCGTTTCCCGCCGCTCCAGCTCCCACACAAGCCGTTCCTCGTCCCGCTTGAGGTAGAGGCGCTGGTCTTGCTGATCCCGCCCAGAAATGTCCAGGGTGGCGGCGTTGTCTGCCCGCCGCTCCTTTTGGAGCAGAAAGGCCCCGTCTGCCGCACCCAATAAGCCGTTGGTGCCGGAGATCATATCAAACTTATCATCGGCCTGCTGCTTGCGGGTGTGATGTACAACCAGGAGGCAAACCCCGCTTATATCGGCAAACCGTTTCAGTTTGGTGATTACCTCATAGTCGTTGGCATAGCTGTACTTCTCTGCCCCGGCCTCCCGGATTTTTTGCAGGGTGTCGATGATAATAAGCCGGGTGTCCGTGTGTTCCCGGACAAAGCCCTTTAGCTGCTCCTCCAGGCCACCGCCGAGCTGCTTAGCTCCGATGGCAAAGAACAGGTTTCCGGTACTCTCTACTCCAAACATCCGGTACAACCGCTCCTGTAAGCGGCGGTGATCGTCCTCCAGGGCCAGATAGAGGACTGTCCCCTGGCGCACCTCATACCCCCACAGGGAAAGGCCCATAC
>NZ_NFHG01000012.1 GCF_002159265.1 Flavonifractor sp. An82 | reverse complement strand
GCACGCGCCGGGTCACTACGCGGCCTGTCACCTGCTGGGCTAAGCGTGCTCCTGCGAGCGCAGGCGAGCCGCCGCGCAAGCGGCGTCCAAGCGTTTTGGGCGTTGCCCAAAACCTTGATGCCGGGCGAATTCACTTCGCCCCGGCAGATGAAAAGACAAAAGGGCTCCCGCCCGGCCTGCCGGGTGGGAAGGCACGCGCCGGGGCATTATGCCGCTTGTCACCTGCTGGGCTAAAAAAATGGAAAAAGGCGGCAATTTGCCGCCTTTTTTCGGAAGCAAAAAAGAATAAACTGAAGAGTTCGTAACAATTTTGAAACATTTTCTTTACACCTGTACCTGACCTGTGGTATAATGTCTTTACGTTACTTTACCGTGCGAAAGGCCATGGCCTTTCGGCGTCCGCACAGCGGACGCCGATGCACCTGGTATCCATGCCGGTGTATCACGCCGTTTCGGCGATTCGATACAAAAATGAGAAAGATGGAGGTCCAACCATGAAAAAGAGAAAGCTTGTCTCTCTGCTTATGTCCGGGGCCCTCGTGTTCGGTCTGCTGGCCGGCTGCGGCGGCGGCACCCAGACCAACAACGAAACCCCTGACGCTCAGAACAGCCAGGCCGGCGGCAATGAGGGCGGCGCTTTTGAGATCAGCATGAGCATCGCTTCTGAGCCCCAGACCATCGATCCCGCTCTGAACAGCGCGGTCGACGGCGCCATCATGATCAACCACATGTTCGAGGGCCTGATGCGCTGGGAGGATTCCGGCGCTGAGACCAAGGGCTCCAACGGCACCTGCACCAACGCTGTGCTGGGCTACGGCCAGGCCGAGAGCTATGACAAGGTCGCCAACGAGGACGGCACTGTCACCTACACCTTCCACCTGCGCGACGGCATCAAGTGGTCCGACGGCAAGGACGTTACCGCTCAGGACTTCGTGTTCTCCTGGCAGCGCCTGGTCAACCCCGAGACCGCCGCTGACTACAGCTACATGATCGACTCCGTGGTCAACGCCAACGAGATCATGAACGGCGAGAAGGATCCCAGCGAGCTGGGCGTCAAGGCTGTTGATGACAAGACCTTCGAGGTCACCATCACCTCCGACCTGCCCTACTTCACCGAGATCTGCGCCTTCCCCGCCACCTTCCCCGTGCGTGAGGACGTGGTGAGCAACGCTCAGTGGACCTACTCCCCCGACACCTACATCTCCAACGGCGCCTACAAGATGACCATCCGTGAGACCAACTCTCAGATCGTCATGGAGCCCAACGAGTATTACTACGGTGTTGACTCCCTGGGTCCCCAGAAGATCACCTTCAAGCTGATGGACGACCAGAACGCCATGCTCAACGGCTTCAAGACCGGCGAGCTGGACTTCATCGAGTCCGTTCCCGTTGACGAGGTTGCCGGCCTGCTGGCTTCCGGCGAGATGAAGGTCGTCGACTACATCGGCACCTACTATGTCTGCTACCAGACCCAGAAGGCTCCCTTCGACGATCCCAAGGTCCGTCAGGCCTTCACTCTGGCTGTTGACCGTAACTACATCGTCTCCGAGATCACCCAGACCGGCCAGGTCGAGGCTGGCGGCTACGTGCCCGCCGGCGTGTACGACGCTGCCGGCGCCACCGGCGACGACTTCCGCACCACCGGCGGCGACTACTACGATCCTTACAAGGAGTCCTACGAGGCCAACTGCGAGAAGGCCCGTGAGCTGCTGGCCGAGGCTGGCTATCCCAACGGCGAGGGCTTCCCCGTTGTTGAGTACCTGTACAACACCGACGACAACCACAAGGCTGTTGCCGAGGCTCTGCAGAACATGTGGCAGACCGAGCTGGGCGTGACCGTCACCCTGACCAACCAGGAGTGGGGCACCTTCCTGCAGACCCGTAAGGACGGCGATTACTCCATCGCCCGTAACGGCTGGATCGCTGACTACAACGATCCCATGACCTTCCTGGATATGTGGCTGACCGGCGGCGGCAACAACGACGCTCAGTACTCCAACCCCGAGTACGACGCCAAGATTCAGGAGGCTAAGGGCACTTCCGACGCTGCTACCCGTATGCAGCTGATGCACGAGGCCGAGGATATCCTGCTGGAGCAGGATTGGGTCGTCAACCCCCTGTACTTCTACACCCAGTCCTACATGCTGGCCAGCGATGTTCAGGGCATGTACTACTGCCCCCTGGGCTACTTCTTCTTTGACCACTGCACTCAGGGCTGATTTTCAGCCTGACAAACGGGCGGAGCCAGATGGCTCCGCCCGTTTTTAATGCCAGAAAAAAACACAGGGCGCGCTGCTCAGGCAGCGCGCCCTGTTTGGTTCTCTATTTGTTTGTTTACCAGCCGCCGAAGGGGAAGTTGTAGTAGTAATTGCCGCCCTGCTGGGACTGAGACTGGGACTGCTGCTGCTGGTTGTACTCCTGGCTCAGCTGATCCATGGCGTCCTGACGGGTCTGGTTATCCTCGTCCAGCGTCACGTTGACGGTGGAGGTGCTGCCGTCCCGGTAGATGGTAAAGGCGACGGTGTCCCCCGCCTTGTAGTTCTTCACAGCGTTCTGGAGTTCGGTCTCGGAGGTTACCTGGGTATCGCCCACGGCGGTGACGATGTCACCCACCTGCAGGCCGGCCTTCTGGGCGCAGGAGCCGTCCAGAATGGCCATGATCTCCACACCGGCGGGCACGCCGTAGCGCTGGACGTTCTCATCCACGGCGTCAATGAGCACGCCCACGTTGGGCTTGCCGGTGACGTAGCCGTTCTCCATGATGGAGGCAACCATGTCCTTCACGTCGTTGATGGGGATTGCAAAGCCCAGACCCTCCACAGAGGCCTTCGAGCTGGAATTGCTGGAGGACAGCTTGGCGGACACGATGCCCACCACCTGGCCGTACTTGTCAAACAGGGGACCGCCGGAGTTGCCGGAGTTGATGGCGGTGTCGGTCTGGATCATATTCATGACGGTGCCGTCGCTCATGGTGACCGAGCGGTCCTTGGCGGATACATAGCCGCCGGTGAAGGTGAAGGTCAGCTCACCCAGAGGGTTGCCGATGGCGTACACGTCCTCGCCCACGTTGATGGCGTCCGAGTCGCCCAGCACCACCGGCCGCAGGCCGCCCTGCTCGATCTTCAGAACGGCGATGTCGTTCTCCTCCTCGCCGCCCACCAGGGTGGCGTCGTAGCTCTTGCCATCGGAGAAGAAAACCTTGATGTCGCTGACGCCGTTGATCACATGGTAGTTGGTGAGGATGTAGCTGCTGGTGTCATTGGAGCTGATGACGAAGCCGGAGCCGGACACGGCATTTTTGATGGTCTGGCCCCAGACGTTGGTGGTCACATTGCCGTTGACGCCCACCACCGACTCCAGGTTGGAGGCGTACACCTCCTCGGCGGAGAGGACGGTCTTGCCGTCCACGTTGGCCAGAGATACGGCGGTGGGACGGTTGCCCTCGTAGATGGTGGCGGTGTTGCCCAGCCGGCCGGCGGCCCACACCCCGCCGCCTCCCACCGCGCCGCCGATGATGGCGCAGCACAGGCCCAAAGCAATCAGCTTGCCCGGGCCGCCTTTCTTCCTGGGCTTGGGGGGCTCTTCATCGTGGATGTGGAACTGATCGGTCTCTATGATAGGCTCCCGATCCTCGGGGGGCCGGTTGTAGTCGCTGTAATACATAAACGGGTCTCTCCTTTGACAACGGATTTGGTTGTTTCCTTTGAACGTGTCTTAGCATAACCGGTAATTGTGGATGAAATGTGAAGAAAGTATGCATGATTTTTAAATAATTCCCAGCATCGACAAAAAGGGGCATCAGGCAGGTGAAATTCCGCCCAATATAACAAAAACGGGCGCTTCTGCGCCCGTTTTTGTTCGTATTCGTTATTTTTCCAGTGCCTTGGTCACGGTGACGGCCAGTGCGCCGGGACCGATGTGGCAGGCAACCGACAGAGACAGGGGATCCATGTGGATGGGATAGCCGGGGAAGGTCTCCTCCAGCTCCTTCAGCCACTCCTCCGCGTCGGAGCGCTGGCCGGTGTAGGCGGCGGCGATGTGGAGCTGCTCCGGACCGGACAGGCCGGCAAAGTCGGTGTCCATGGTGTTGCGGATGGCGTCCACCATGGTCTTCTTGGCGGCCTTCCAGCCCCGGACCTTGGCGAAGGAGTCCAGCTTCTCCCCCTTGATACGCAGCACCGGCTTGATGCCCAGCACAGCGCCCAGCGCAGCGGCGGCGGGGGTGCAGCGGCCGCCCTTCTTCAGGTATTTCAGGGTGTCCACAGTGATGTAGATGTCGGAGTCAAACTTGGTGCGCTCCAGATAGTCGTGGATCTCCTGGGCGGACTTGCCCGCCTGGGCCATGACCTGGGCGTCCAGCACCGCCTGGCGCTGGGTCACCGAGATGCGCTGGTTGTTGACCACGAATACCTTGCCCTCATATTCCTGGGCCAGCATCATGGCGGTCTCGCAGGAGCTGCTCAGGCCGCTGGACATGGGGATGTACACGATCTGGTCGTACTCCTGGAGGATCTTGTCCCACAGGTCGGTGACGTCGCCGGGGGAGGGCTGGGTGGTCTTCACGTCGGCCCCCTCCTCCAGCCGCTTATAAAACTGCTCCTGGGACAGGGTGATGTCCTCCAGGAAGAGCTCGTCGTTGATGTAGAAGGGCATGGGCAGTACAAAAATGCCCAGCTCCTTGCCTTGAGCCTGGGTGATGCCGCTGTTGCTGTCAGTGGCAATGGCGATCTTACTCATAAATAACCTCACTTTGTCTGCACTGTTATGGTCTGATTGGCCGGGGCCTGCCATCCGCCCCGGAAGAAATCGGTGAGTTTCTCCATCCCCCGCATCAGGGCAGAGGCCTCCTGATCGGAGAGCACGGACAGAAGGCTGTCCGTCATCCGGCGGTGGAAGGCCCGGTGCCGCTCACTGGCGTCCCGGCCCTGCTGGGTGGGCATCAGCCGCACCACCCGCCGGTCCTTGCCGTCCCGCAGGCGGATCAGGTAGCCCTTTTTGACCAGCAGATCCACCGCAGAGGTCAGGGTGCCCGCCGCCATCCGGCGGGCGGCGGCAATGGCGGTGGAGCGGTTGTCCCCGCCCTGATCCACCGTGCGGCACACCGCGTCGATGAGCTGGACCTCCCGCAGGGACAGGTCCCCGGCAGCCAGGCTGTCCTCTTCCCGCTTCTGGATGTCACCAAACACGTCGGAGAGGAATTGATGGAGTATTTCGCTTTGATGTTCCACGGACGCCTCCTTCCCGCATGACCTGCGTCAGCAAGTGCATTATACCGGATTGCAGGAAAAAGTCAAGGAAATATTTTGACAGTCAAACTATTTCCGGCCGGAACATCCAATGGGACAAGTCATACCGGGCCGGAACGGCGCATAGGGTAGAAGGGACCCGGGTCTGTCCGGGAATACAGATGAGGATGGTGCGACATGAAAGGTCCGATTATTTGGAAGCGGCTGCTCCGCCGGTGCGGAGCCCTGTTTTTGGCCACCCTGGCGGTGTGGCTGCTGATCCTGTGCGGCGGGGCCACGGGGGCCCTGGAAAGTCTGGGGGAAAACGGGACCTTTGTGGCCACCGCCCTGGCGGCGGAACTGGGAGGGACCGGAAGCGCGGGACTGCTGGGGACGCTGGACGGCTGGGACCGGCTGGCGGTGGGACAGTCCCGGCTGCTGTCCGCCAGTCAGGACGCGGTGGCCGGCTACCTGGGCAAGGTGGGTGAGGAGGAACTCCAGCTGCCCGCCGGACAGCCCGCTCAGGACCATGACGATATGGGGGAGGAGCCGGAGGTCACCGCCGCGCCGTCGGACATCATCGCCCGTACCCTGATCCCCACCAGTCCCCAGGGCTATGACGTGGCCGGGGGGCTGTATCTCTACAACCGCACCGGGGAGAGCGTGAATCTGGCCGCGGCCGCTGAGGCGGCGGTGAATATCACCCTGCCGGCGGAAGGGCCCCAGATCCTCATTGTCCATACCCATACCACCGAGGCCTACACCCCCGACGGCACCGACGTGTACACCGCCAGCGACCAGTCCCGCACCCTGGAGGAGGAGGACAACATGCTGCGGGTGGGGGATGAGATGGAGCGGGTGTTCACTGAAATGGGCCTGAGCGTGGTCCACGACCGCACCCTCCACGACTACCCCCAGTACAACGGGGCTTACACCCGTTCCGCCCAGACGGTGCAGGACTATCTGGCCCAGTACCCCTCCATCAAGATCGTGCTGGATGTCCACCGGGACGCCCTGGTGGGGGAGGACGGTACGGTGTACAAGGCGGTGACCCGCATCGATGGGGTGGACACCGCCCAGGTGATGCTGGTCATCGGCCACGGCCAGGACGGCAGCAACCCCCACTGGATGGAGAACCTGACCCTGGCCTGCAAGCTGCAGACCGGCATGAACACCCTCTACCCCACCCTGGCCCGGCCTATGGCCTTCCGGGCCTCCAGCTACAACCAGGAGCTGTCCACCGGCTCCCTGCTGGTGGAGGTGGGCACCCACGGCAACACCCTCCAGGAGGCTCTGGCGGGGGCCCGGCTCTTTGCCCGTGCCGCCGGACAGGTGCTGCTGGGGCTGAAAGCATGAAAAAAGCACGCCGCAAGGCGTGCTTTTTTCTGTCAATCCGGTTAAGGAGCCGAGGGGGTGGGCCCCAGGATGGAGGCGCAGTCGGAAACTGCCTGCTCCAGCTTCTGGACCAGGGAATCGGAGGCCCCGGTGGGAATGGTGGAGGCGTCGGTAAGGGTAAAGACCTGATCGGCCCCGTCCCGCCGCACCATCAGCATGGGGGCATAGGACCAGCCGGTGACCCCCGCCTCGCCGGACTCATGGTCCAGGGTGAGCTCCAGGGTGAGTACCGCCGTGGTGTCGGTGAGGGGGTCCACCTGGGAGGAGATGAAGTTGCCCAGGGAGTAGCACACAAAGCCGGTGCGGGTGGTACCGTCGTCGGCAGTTACCGTCCGCATCTCGATGGGCTGAGGCACATGGGAGTGACCTCCCAGCACCAGGTCGGCCCCGTTGGCGATGAGCAGATCGGCCAGCTGCTCCTGATAGCTGTTCTGGGTGGTCTGATACTCAATGCCCCAGTGGATCATCACGGCGATCAGGTCGGTGTCCATGGCCCGGGCGGCGGCCAGATCGGCCTCCAGCCGTGCAGTGTCCGGGGTGGACAGGGTGGTCATGTAGTCGGTGTTGAACAGGTTGACGGCGTAGTCCTTCCCGCTGGGCAGGGGGATGCCGTTGGTGCCGTAGGTGTAGCCCAGAAAGGCCACCGAGATGCCCCCCACGTCGGCCACCTGGATGTTGGCGGTCCCGGCCTCCTCCTCTGAGCGGGCGGTGCCCACATGGGCCAGCCCCGCCTGGTCCAGCTGGTCCAGGGTGGACACCAGACCGTAATAGCCCCGATCCAGACAGTGGTTGTTGGCGGTGAGCATCAGGTCAAAGCCCAGCTCCTTCAGGTCACTTGCCAGAGCGGCGGGAGACTTGAAGGCGGGATAGCCCGAGTAGGGCCCCTGGGTGGACAGGGTGGTCTCCAGATTGGCCACGGCGTAGTCCGCCCCCTCCACATAGGGCCGGGCGGCCTCGAAGATGGGGGTGTAGTCGTAGCTTCCGGTGGTCTCGTCCCAGGCGTCGTTGGTCACCGGCATGTGGCTCATCACGTCGCCGCACACTGCCAGGGTGGCGGTGGTGGGGGGCTCCGGAGTGGGGGTTGGCGTGGGTGTGGGAGTGGAAGTAACCGCGGCCTCCGGCGTGGATGTGGGCACGGCGGCGGGGCCGCCCTGGCAGCCGGTGAGGACAAGGGCGGCGGCAGCGGTCAGAAGGATCAGGGGAAAGCGGGCCATAGTACAGCCTCCTTATGTGCGTGATGCGGGGTCGTACACCGCCTGGGCGATCTCGCCGCAGACGGCGTACACGCCGTAGTCGTCCAGAGAGCCCACAGCTCCGGTGGTGAAGACCACCAGGCCGTCCCGGGTCTCGGGGTCGTAGGACAGCAGGCCGTAGAAGCCGTAGGCCGAGCCGGTGTGGTAGTACAGGCCCTCCCGGCCGTACATGTCCTCCTGATACCGGAGGGGACGGCACTGGAGGAAGGTGATGCCCCGCTCCTCGTCGGTGATGGGCTCCTCCAGAGGGCTCTCCATATAGGCCACCGCCTCCTCCGAGAGGAGGGCCTGGCCCTCATACAGGCCGTCGTTGGCCAGCACGGCGATGAGCCGGGCGTAGTCCCCGGCGCTGCAGGTGAAGCCGCCGGCAAAGAAGTTGCCCCGGTAGCCCGGGGTGGGGTTGCAGACATAGCCCAGCATCTCAGACACCGAGCGGCTGATGTAGCCGCCCTGATACAGGGGGGCCAGCAGCTCGGTGTGTTCCACGCTGCCCGCCTCAAAGGCGGCGTCGATGCCCATGGGCTGGAGCATGCCCTCCCCCAGCACCTGGTCCAGAGGTTGGTCGGCGGCCAGCTCCAGGGTCATGCCCAGCACCGCGAAGCCGTAGTTGTTGTAGCTCCATCCGGCGGGGTCCCCGGGACGCACAGACTGGTAGCCGCTGCCCGCCAGCCGCTGCCGGGCGGCGGTCCCCTTCAGGGCGGCCAGACCGCCTGCGTCGGTGAGGGAGGAGGTGTGGGTGATGAGGGTGTTTATGGTAATGGGGATATCCGGGTAATAGGGATTATATACCGTAGTATTCCAGTACTGCCCGATGTCAGCCTCCGGGTCGATGGTCCCCTGGTCCAGCAGCAGAGCGGTGGACAGCCCCACCGCCACCTTGGTCAGGGAGGCGCAGCGCAGCTTATGCTGGGGGGTGAGGGCCACGCTGTTTTTGACCGCCCAGCCCCAACCGGTCTCCATGGCCACCGCTCCGTCCTGGATGACGGCGGCCTGGATGCCCACGGCGCCGTAGTCCGCCCCGGCCTGGGCCACCGCCTGTTCCAGCTGGGCCTGGGTGATGGCGGGGATGGGGGTAGGTGTGGGCTCCGGTGTGGGGGTGGGCTCCGGCGTGGAGACGGCGGATATGGCGGGAGAAGGGGCGGACAGGGCCTGCACCTGGGCCTCAGACCCGCCGGCGGCCTGGCAGCCCGCCAGAGCAGCAATCAGAAATATCGACAAAAAAAGTATCATTCTCTTCTCTTTCAACAAAATATTCCCTCCTTTCCTATGATGATACCATAGCTGCTGTCAGAAAGAAAGGCCGCCCCTGGGGGAGATAATCGGGAATTGCCCTTTTTGGCAAAATCACATATAATAGAGACCATGCGGAAACAGACAGAGGGAGGCAGACTATGATTTTAAACGTGCTGGCGGTAGGCGATGTGGTGGGGGAGAGCGGTGTGGAGTACCTGTCCCGCCATCTCCGCAGTCTGAAAAAGCTCCATGACGTCCACTTTACCGTGGTCAACGGAGAGAACGCCTCCGGGGTGGGCATCCTGCCCCGGCAGGCCCGGGATATCTTTGACGCCGGGGCCGACGTGATCACCCTGGGCAACCACACCTGGAACCGGATCCAGATCGCCGACTTTCTGGAGGATGACCGGTACACCCTGCGGCCGGCCAACTATACCAACCGGGTGCCCGGCCGGGGCTGGGGGGTGTACGACGGACCCAAGGGCCTGCGCATCGGGGTCATGAACCTCATCGGCCGGTGCGAGATGGACAGCAATTTTGAAAACCCCTTCACCACCGCCGACCGGGTATTAAAGCGGATGGAGGGGACGGACGTGGTGCTGGTGGATTTCCACGCCGAGGCCACCAGCGAGAAGGGAGCCATGGGCTACTACCTGGACGGACGGGTCCAGGCCCTGTGGGGCACCCACACCCACGTGCCCACCGCCGACGGCCAGGTGCTCCCCAAGGGCCTGGGCTTTGTGACCGACCTGGGCATGACCGGCCCCGCCCGCAGCGTGCTGGGGATACGCCCCGAGCAGGCCATCAACCGCTTCCTGGGGGGCCTGCCCCGGCGGTTTGAGCAGGCGGAGGGTCCCTGCAAGCTGGAGAGTGTCCTCTTCTCCATCGACACCGACACCCGCAAGTGCGTGGGGGTGGAGCGGGTGGACGTCCGGGATTAAGCCTGCCCCCTTCTGGAATCCTGTCGGAAAGGAACATCCTTTATGCTAACCATTCTTCACGGGGCGGACTTCCATCTGGACGCCCCCTTTGCCGCCCTGCCCCCTGACAAGGCCCGGCAGCGGCGGGAGGAGCAGCGGGCCCTGCTGGACAAGCTGGCCGACCTGGCCGAGGAGCGGCAGGCCGACCTGGTGCTGCTGTCCGGCGACCTGCTGGACTCCAGCCAGACCTACCAGGAGACGGTGGAGTCCCTGGCCCGCACCCTGGGCCAGATCCACGCTCCGGTGTTCATCGCCCCGGGCAACCACGACTGCTACGGTCCCCGGTCGGTGTACGCCAACACGGTGTGGCCCGACAACGTACACATCTTTTCCACCGTGGGGGTGGAATCGGTGGAGCTGCCCGAACTGGGCTGCACCGTCCACGGGGCGGCCTTCACCACCCCCCAGGCCGACCGCTCCCCCCTGATGGGCTTTACCGCCCCCCGGGACGGACAGGTCCACCTGATGGTGCTCCACGGCGACGTGGAGGGCAAGGGCCGCTACGGTCCTATCGACCCTGCCGACATCGCCGCCAGCGGCCTGACCTATCTGGCCCTGGGCCACATCCACGCCTGCTCCGGATTGCAGAAGGCGGGGGATACCTGGTGGGCCTACCCCGGCTGCCCTGAGGGCCGGGGCTTTGACGAGACGGGGGACAAGGGCGTGCTGGCCGTCACCGTGGGGGACAACCCCGGCGACGTCACCGCCCAGTTCGTCCCCCTGGCCGGCCGCCGGTACGAGATCGTGGAAGCCGACGTCACCGGGGCGGACAGCGCCGCTGAGGCCCTGGAGGCCGTTCTGCCCGCCCAGCCCTGCGGCGACTGTTGCCGCATTGTGCTCACCGGCCAGCGGTCCTTTGGGCCGCCCGACCTGGCGGCCCTCACCGCCCAGGCCCAGCCATACTACTACAGCGTCACCCTTCGGGACCAGACCAGAGAGCTGCGGGACCTGTGGGAGCGGGCGGGGGAGGACTCCCTCACCGGCCTGGTCCTGCGAGAGCTGAAGGCCCGGGGCGGGCCGGAGGCCGAGCTGGCCGCCCGCTTTGCCCTGGCGGCGCTGGAAAACGGGGAGGATCCCTGCCCATGAAGATCATCAGAATGAAAGCCACCTTCGGCGGCCTGGACCACCGGGAGCTGACGCTGAAGGAGGGGCTGAATATCATCCAGGCCCCCAACGAGGGGGGCAAGTCCACCTGGTCGGCCTTCCTGCGGGCCATGCTCTACGGCATCAACACCAAGGAGCGGGACAAGCAGGGCTACATCGCCGAAAAGAACCGCTACCAGCCCTGGAGCGGCGCCGCCATGGAGGGGGTGCTGGAACTGGAGTGGAAGGGGGAGAAGATCACCCTCCGCCGGGGCCCCAAGGGAAACACCCCCTTCGGCAAGTTTGAGGCGGTGTATACCGACACCGGGGAGCCGGTGGGCTTCCTTACCGCCGACAACGTGGGAGAGACCCTCATCGGGGCCCCCCGGGAGGTCTTTGAACGGTCGGCCTTTGTGGGCCAGGGAGGGGCGGCCATCGACGGCGCCCCCGCCCTGGAGGCCCGCATTGCCGCCCTGGCCTCCAGCGGGGAGGAGGACGTGTCCTACTCCCAGGTGGAGCGCCGCCTGCGGGACTGGCTCAACCGCCGCAGGCACAACAAGACCGGCCTCATCCCCAAGCTGGAGGAGGAGCTGGCCCAAAACGACGAGGTGGAGGGCCGTCAGGCCAAGGCCTTCCGGCTGGCCCAGGAGGCCAAGCGGGAGCTGGAGAAGCTCCAGACCGAGCATAAGCGGCTGGAGGCCGAGCGGGACGCCCACTTGGCCCGGGCCATGGCCGCCCGCCGCCAGCGGTGGGAGGAGGCCCAGCACGCCCTGGAGGAGGCCAGAGGGCAGGTGGAGACCGTGGAGGGAGAGCTCAACCGCTACGGAACGCCCCCCGACAAGGCCACCCTGCAGCAGGCCCAGGGGGAGCTGAACCGGCTCAATTCCCTCCACACCAGCCGCCAGCAGGCGGAGGAGCGCCTGGAGGAGGCCAAAGCCGCCCAGGAGCGGGCTGCCGCCGGGGCGGTGGATCCCCTGTTCCCCGACATGACCCCCGACCAGGCCTGGGAGCAGGCCAACGACGACGCCCAGGCGGCGGGGGAGGTGCCCCGCTGCGGCGGACTGTACGGGGCGGGTGCCGCCTGCCTGGTGCTGGCTGCCGGGTCTCTGGTGGTCAGCTTTACCGGGCTGCTGCCCGCCCCCTGGATGGGCTGGGCGGCCTGCGGCGTGCTGGCCGTGGCGGGCGTGGGCCTGTTTGTGGCCGCCGCCCTGCGGAAGAAGAAAGCCGGGGCCCTGGCCCAGGAGCTGCTGGAGCGCTACGGGGCGGAGAGCCCCGAGGACATTCTGGCCCGGGCCAGCGCCTACCGGGAGGCCTGTGCGGTGGCCGAGCAGGCCGTCAAGGCACGGGAGAGCGCCCAGAAGGAGCTGGACGCCCTGCTGGCCCAGGACGAAACTACCCGCAAGGCCCTGCTGGAGCTGGTCCACCCCTTTGCCCCCACGGTGAAGGATACCTTCGGGGTGTCGGCGGCCATTTCCCGGGCCCTCCAGCTGGAGGAGAAGCTGGCCACCGCCAGGGTGAAGCTGGAGGGGGCGGAGAAGCTGGCCGACAGCCTGCCCCGGCCCGAGCCGGTGGCGGCCGATCCCGGGGTGGAGCCCCGGTTTGAGCCCGCCGAGACGGCGGCCCGGCTCAACGCGGCGGAGGGGGAGCTCTCCCGGCTGCGCAGCGGCCTGGCCATGGCTCTCGGAGAGCTGAAAAGCATGGGAGATCTGGCGGAGCTGGCCACCCGGCAGGAGGAGGCCAGGGAGGAGCTGGAGCGGCGGCAGACCGAGTACGCCGCCCTGGAGATCGCCCTCAACGCCCTGGACGCCGCCCACACCGGCCTTCAGGCCCGGTTCTCCCCCTCCCTCAACCATCTGGCCGGGGAATATCTGGCCAAGCTCACCGGCGGCAGGTACGACAAGGTGTCCCTCACCCGGCAGTTTGAGGCCCTGGCCGAGGAGGCGGGAGGCCTTCAGCCACGGCGTGCCCTGGCCCTGTCCCAGGGGACGGCGGACCAGCTCTACCTGGCGGTGCGGCTGGCGGCCTGCCGGCTGGTGCTGCCCCAGGAGGAGCCCTGCCCCCTGGTGCTGGACGACGCCCTGGCCAACTTTGACGACAGCCGCATGGCCCAGGCACTGGACTGCCTGAGCGAGCTGGGGGAGGAGCGGCAGATCCTGCTCTTCACCTGCCACAGCCGGGAAAAAGCCTGGCAGCAGGGGAGATAATCCCCCTTTCCCTTGCAATCGGGGGGAAATGAGACTATAATGTGGGATATTCCAAGCGTACGGAGCTGATAGCATTGGCAAATGAAAAGACCCAGGAAAAGGAGCTGGAGGGGAAGGACGCCCTGAAGGTGGACCTCTATTTCTGGCTGCAGGCCCTGGTCATGGTGCTGGTGGCCCTGATCCTCATCTTTACCTTTGTGGGGCGCATCATCGGCGTGGTGGGCTCCTCCATGTATCCCACCCTCCATGACGGCGACCTGCTGCTCCTCCAGAGCATTGGCTATACCCCCAAGCAGGGGGACGTGGTGGTGCTCACCAAGGAGTTTGACGCCGCCGACGGCCCCATCGTCAAGCGGGTCATCGCCACCGGCGGCCAGCACGTGGTCATTGACTACGACGCCGGCACCGTCATCGTGGACGGCGAGGTGCTGGACGAGCCCTATATCAACGAGGTCATGGTGGACCCCGGCATGGACAGCATCCACGACGTGGTGGTGCCCGAGGGCTCCATCTTCGTCATGGGAGACAACCGCAACCACTCCTCCGACAGCCGCAACGTGACTTTGGGCACGGTGGACGAGCGGTATGTGCTGGGCCGTGCCCTGTGGGTGCTGCTGCCCTTCCAGAATTTCGGCGCCATCGTCCACGGCGCGGAGACCTGACAAAAAAGGAACGCAAACCCTGTTTTGGGGCTTGCGTTCTTTTTTACCGGGAAATCCCTTGCGGCGGCGGGAGAAGGACGGTATAATGTTGCATCATTCGGACAGATGGAGCTGATGACATTGGCAGAGGAAACCAAGCAGAACAGCTGGAAAACTGATCTCTACTTCTGGCTGCAGGCCCTGGTGGCGGTGCTGACGGCCCTCATCCTGATCTTTACCTTCGTGGGGCGCATCATTGTGGTGGATGGTGCCTCCATGGAGCCCACCCTCTACCACGGGGACCTGCTGCTCCTTCAGAGTGTGGGCTATACCCCCAAACAGGGGGACGTGGTGGTGCTCACCAAGAAGTTTGAGGACGCCGACGGCCCCATCGTCAAGCGGGTCATCGCCACCGGCGGCCAGCATGTGGCCATCGACTACGACGCCGGTACCGTCACCGTGGACGACCAGGTGCTGGACGAGCCCTACATCAAGGAGGCCATGGTGCGGCCCCCGGAGGAGTCTATCACGGATATTCTGGTGCCCGAGGGCTCCATCTTCGTCATGGGGGACAACCGCAACCACTCCTCCGACGGCCGCAATGTCACGCTGGGCGCGGTGGATGAGCGGTATCTGCTGGGCCGTGCCCTGGGGGTGATTTTCCCCTTCGGGAATTTCGGTGCCATCTCCAACGGCGAGGCATAAAAAAGGCCGCAGACATTTGTCTGCGGCCTTTTTGTGTCTGTTGCGTTGGGAACCTCTCAGAACAGCCAGAACAGCAGCTCCTCCGACACGGTCATTCCAACCTTGCGCTGGAGGGCCAGAGAGGGGCCGTTGTCAGTGAAGACCTGGCCGTAGGGATACTTCCCCTGCTCCAGGCAGAAGGAGGTCATGGCCAGCAGCAGGGCCTCGCCGATGCCCTTACGGCGGTACTGGGGCAGCACCTCCAGCATGCCCATGGACCCCTCAATGTGGGTAGCGATGAACCCGGCGGGTTTTCCCGCCACAAAGGCCCCCAGCATCCCCCGGTCAATGGCCTCCTCCATGTAGGCTACCCCGCCGAAGGAGTGGCTGTAGTGGGCCTCCGTCCACTCTGCCCAGCTGCGGTCCAGCCGCAGAATCTCCCCGCCGAAGTCGGGCACCTCCGGCGGCTGGTCTGCCATCCAGGCAGACTGGTGGCAGATCTGCTCCGTTTGGAAGCCGAAGCGGGCGGCCAGGGCGTCCTTGTACCACATCTGATGGCCGGTCAGGATGGTGCACCCCTCCATCATGGGGAGCATCTCCTCCAGCACAGCGGGGGTTTCCGCATCCACAAACCACACCTCGCTGGGGGGATCGTAGAGCAGCACCCCGTCGGGCCCCGCCCGGCGGACCTGGGCGGTCCCACGGCGGAGCACCTCCAGCATGTCGATGTACAAAAGCCGGTTGCCCGTCAGCCGGGCAAGGGCGGTCTCTTTCGGTGTCATGTCTTTCCTCCTCGGTACAGCGGCAGGGAGATGATGAAGCTGGTCAGCTTGCCGTTGCTCTCGCAGCGGATGGAGCCGCCGTGGAGCTCCACGATCTCCTTGGCAATGGCCAGACCCAGTCCCGCCCCGCCGGTGCGGGAGGAGCGGGCGGCGTCCAGCCGGTAGAATTTCTCAAAGATGTTGGCCAGCTCCCCCTCGGGGATCTCCAGACCCTCGTCCTGAATGGTGATCTCCGCCCGGCTGCCCACGGCCTTGGCCCACACGTCCACCGTGCCGCCGGGGATGGAGTAGCTTACCGCGTTGCGCAGCACGTTGTCAAACACCCGGGCCAGCTTGTCCGGGTCCCCCCGCACCACCAGATGGGGCTGGATGTCGGGGGCGCAGGTCAGGTTCTTCTCCGCAAAGAGGGGATAGAACTCGTCGGAGAGCTGCTCCAGCAACATGGACAGCTGGATGGGCACCTTCTCCCCCGCCTCGCTGTCCAGATCCATTTTGGTGATGTCGAAGAACTCTCCCAGCAGTTCCTCCAGCCGCAGGGCCTTGTCCAGGGCGATGCCGGTGAATTTGGCCCGCTGCGCCGGGTCCAGGCCGGGGTCGTCGTGGAGCAGGGTGAGATAGCCCACCACCGAGGTCAGGGGGGTCTTGAGGTCGTGGGCCAGGAAGGCCACCAGATCCCCCTTGCGCTGCTCGGCCTCCTTGGAGGAGCGCTCCCGGGCCGCCAGCTGGACGCGGATGGCGTTCAGGTCGTCCTGGATGGGGGAGAGCTCCCGGGGCAGCACCACCGGGTCCTCTTGCGCCTCCACCAGCCGGCGGGTGGCCGTCCGGATGTCCTCCAGCCAGTGGGTCAGCCGCCCCAGGACCAGATAGAAGGCGATGAGCATGAGCACCATGATGCAGACGGTGAGGATCTCCGGCTTATTATTGCGGATATAGAGCTGATAGAGGTTGAGGGCCTCCTCCCGGCTCTGGCCAAAGAGGGTCTGGGCGGCCCACAGGAAAAACCGGGCAAAGGGGTCCTGGAGCACCCCGTCGATGACCACCTCCAGCAGGAAAATGCCCACCGCTCCGGCGATAATGGTGCCCAGCACAACCAGCAGCAGCATTTTCAGTTTCAGACGGGTATATTTTCCCTTCACGCGGTCTCCTCCTTCCCGTGGGGGTGGTGTCGGGCGGCGGAGCGCTTGGCGAACCGGCCCACCGACCAGGCCCCGCCCAGCAGCAGCACCTCCAAAAAGGAGGCAAACCGCCACAGCACCAGGCCCACCGCCAGATGCTCCCCGAAAATGGGGCTCATGAACAGATAGAAGCTGCCTTCTGCCCCTCCGGCGTTGCCCGGCAGCATGATGATGCGGGAGAGCACCATCACCAGACACTGGACCATCACCAGCTCCCAGAAGGACACCCCGGCCAGCCCCAGGCCCCGGTAGAGGAAGTAGGGGATGGCAAAGAGGGCGGTGAGCTCAAGGAACATACCGGCGTATAGCCATACCAGCATCTTCTTGTTGTCCTGGAAGGCCCGCAGCTGGCGACAGAACTCCTCCACCTTGCTCATGCCCTTGTCCACCATGCCCTCCCTGGCCATCACCTTCCAGTGGCGGGACAAAAAGGTGAGGATGCGGCGGATGAGCCGCTGGATGGGGGCGGGCCGGAGAGCGGTGAACACCGCCAGACCGCACAGGAAGAGGTAGAGGGCGATGAGCACCCCGGCTCCCGCCACAGCGGCCCCCAAACTCTCCTGCCGCCAGAACACCTCATAGAGCAGGGCGGCCACGGCGTAGACGGTGTATACCATGGTGTTGGCCACCGCCTTCCAGGTGTAGATGGAGGCGGTGTAGGTGGCGGACATGCCGGCGTCGTACATCAGCTTGAGCTGCACCGGGGCTCCGGCGGGGCCCAGCTTGTAGTAAAACTCTCCGATATAGGCCGCGTCAAAGCAGCCGGTCAGCTTCATGGGGCAGCCGGCGGAGCGGCCCATGGCGTAGAACAGCAGCGCGTCCACGCTCTCGCTGAAGGGAATGCACAGTCCGGCCAGCAGCAGCCAGCCGGGCTGTACCTGGGCCACCAGGGCCCGCAGGTCCATGGTGCGCTTCACATAGACCAGCAGGTAGATCAGGATCACGCCGCCGATGCTCAGACCCGCGATGGAGAAGATGCGGTTGAACAGGGCGGCCTTGCTATGCTTCTTCGTAACAGTCACTTCCGTTTCTAATAGGCCCGGCGCAGGGTGCCGCCGCAGGCGCAGCGGTAGCGCTCCGGGTGGGCCACCAGGGGGGAGAGACGGGTGCGGGGGAACTGCCGCCCGCACCTGGTGCACACCACCAGATGGCGGATGGTACGGGTGTCCTCCACCCCCAGCCTCTGGCAGGTGTCCGTCCGGGCAATCTCATAGCCGTAGGCGGCGTTCATCCGGGCAGCGTAGGCCTTCCAACGGGGGCCGTGGTTGCGGCAGCCGGGGCAGGTGTGGAGCACCTCGTGGGCCAGGGTCTGGAGGCAGGCCTGCTCAGAGGCCTCCAGCAGGCGGGCGGACAGCTCGATCAGGCAGCTGCCGTCCCGCTGGTGGATGCAGCAGCCGAACCGGGTCACCGCCCGGCGGTTGATCCGCACCTGGGGCAGGATATGGGAGGAGACCGGGATGTTCAATGCCCTGGCCTGGGCGACCACCCGGGCCAGTAATGCGTCTGCGTCGTGCATGGAACAGCCCTCTTTCTCACAAGGAATGATTTGCAATAGAAATATTGTATCACCAACAGGACCAAAAGTCACCACCGGAGGGGCGGAACGGCCATCTTATGTTTTTATTACATTTTTTCCTCCCGCTTGACGAAAATACGACGGGACCGGTATAATCGTGGCAAAAGGAGGGGATGGCTATGGAGGCCAACATTCTGGTGGTGGATGACGAGCCCGAGATCGCCGATCTGGTGGAGGTCTATTTACAGAGTGAGGGCTGTACCGTCTACAAGTGCAACACCGGCACCCAGGCTCTGGCGGTGGTGAACAGCCGGGCGCTGGACCTGGCCATTCTGGATGTAATGCTCCCCGATATCAGCGGCTTTACCTTGTGTGGGGAGATCCGCAAGGACCACCATTTCCCGGTGCTCATGCTCACTGCCAAGGCCGACGACATGGACAAGATCACCGGGCTCACCATCGGGGCGGACGACTACCTCACCAAGCCCTTCAATCCCCTGGAGCTGATGGCCCGGGTAAAGGCCCAGCTGCGCCGCTATACCCGCTACAACGAGGCGGACAAGGGGGAGAGCAAGGATATCCTGGACTTCAACGGCCTGGTCATCAACCGGGCCACCCACGAGTGCATCCTGTACGACAAGGAGCTCAATCTCACCCCCATCGAGTTTGACATCCTGTGGATGCTGGCGGAGAACCGGGGCCAGGTGATCTCGGCCGAGCGGCTCTTTGAGAGCGTGTGGGGTGAGAAGTACCTGGACCGGAACAATACCGTCATGGTCCATATCCGCCGCCTGCGGGAGAAGATGGGCGAGCCGTCCCGCAACCCCAGATTTATTAAGACGGTCTGGGGCGTGGGCTATAAGATCGACTGAGGCCCAAAAATATTTTTGAAAAATTTGCGAAAAAAGCGTTGACAAATGGGGACACTTCGGATATACTATCTCTTGCCCTGTTCGTCCGGGCACAGATGGCGGCATAGCTCAGTTGGCTAGAGCATACGGTTCATACCCGTAGTGTCCCCGGTTCAAATCCAGGTGCCGCTACCAGACCCAAAAGACGGCACGTGCCGTCTTTTGGGACTCCCTTTCCGAGCGTTCGGCCCGCTTGGGCAACACGGCCCGTTGGTCAAGTGGTTAAGACACCGCCCTTTCACGGCGGTAACACGAGTTCGAGTCTCGTACGGGTCACCAATATGGAGGCGTAGCTCAGCCGGTAGAGCACTTGCTTCACACGCAAGGGGTCACAGATTCGAGTTCTGTCGTCTCCACCAAAGCAACATAATCCGAACTTGTTCCCCATCGGGGACGGGTTCGGGTTTGTTGTTTTCATAGCTGATTTAGCCACATAACCAAGAATGGCCCTTTATCTGCTACAACAGATAAGGGCCGTTTTTTATGTATCGCTATGCTGTTGTTTCCATTTTTCAAACGCCGCTTTTCCTTCCGGGCTTTCAAAATACGCTTGAATCTTGGGAAGTAGACAGCGGGCCAATGCTTCAATCTCAAAGTCGGGAATCACTGTTTCTTCCAGCTCTCCGGCCACATTATCGAGGCCGCGATACTCATTCATAGGACATCACCGCCTGTTTGGTAGCTACGGGGACAGAGTTTAAGGCCGAAACTGCAGCAGCATAAACTTGGTCACGCCGTCAGGGTCATATTCATAAAGCCGTTTCAAATCAAACGCCACAGCTTTATAGCCCTCATATGGCACGGACAATTCCTTGCCCAACGAATTTTCTTTGATAAACCGCAAAATATCGTCACCGACAAGGGCATTATCAATAAAGGCTTCATTTGCTTCCAGGGGCGCAGCGGCTGGCAGATTGACAGTCATCCTTGCAATCGGTTCAAATCCGTATAGACCTTCTTGCAGTAATTCGATTGCTAACCGCCCACTCGGTTCATAATGCCCGACATGGAGCACAACCATAGTTGTTGTTCCCAAATACTCAAATGGGAGTTGCTTTCGATACATAACTTGTCACCTCTAATCTTCATATTGTTCTAAAGTACTAATATTCTCATGTTTAGAGCGTTCAAGATAACTTTCGAGCGGATATTTAGCGGTTTCCATTCCGTGCTTTTGGAGCCAGAGCCGCATTTCACGCATTTTATATTCGTCTTTACCCGTCAGTAATCTCATTTTAAAATCATATACATAATCGTCATACAGATACTCGATAAGCTGCCTATCAGCACCATCACCCCACATACTGAATGCTTTATATAGTGCGGGGTACAGGCCAGAGCCAACGCGCAAATGCTCCAGGGATTGCCGGAAGGTATTATCTCGCGGGCTCGGTGCGATCAATGCAGCGGCATTTGTCCCGACAGAAATCCCTATCAAATCATCGGTAAACGCTGTTACCTCATTTGTACTCGTATCAACAAAACGGTATCTATCACTGATATGCTTTGCAATCCACTGTTGCAAGTCTTGGAGTGTCATGTACCCGGACAACAACTGTTCTGTCATCTGGTGGGCGTAGTCGTGCAAAAATGATGACTCAAATCGTACCCAGCCTTTGTATTGTAGAGCCTCGTCATAACGGTAGCCCATCGTCTGTATCTGTTCTTGCTTTTTATTGTACACTCTCAGAAAGCCGTTTGTTTTTCCTGCCCGTGACCCTATATAAAATGTCTCATAGGCACCATTTTTATCTAAACCGGACATATTTCGGACGGATTGACGGTCTTTCCAGTTTTTAATTGAATATGAGCCATCTTTTAAGCGACTATAAATCAAATCAGGGGAAAGCAACCTGTCAGGAAGCAAATCATCCATATAGTCGTAATAATCCGCCGTCAGGTCAATGCGTGATAGACGGGTGGTATATGCACCATCCTGCACCATATTGAGGAATACAGCGATATTTATATCGGATTGAAACCTCTCCTTGAACTCTTGCTTATATGTGGCGTATGCGTGAGCGGAAAAGCGGACACAAACTCCCATGCTCGGGAAATCATCGTGCCAGCTTATCACCAGATACCACGGCCGACAAGCAAAAGTCACCCCATTTGTATAGCCAGCCGGGACTTTCTCGGCAAATGCCATCTCTCCAAACAAGTCCATGAGCCGTGATTTAGCTACAAACACATCTATTATCTCATTCATCGTATCTGGCCAATCTATAACTATAACCTTATTTGTTGGTTGCAAAATAAGGGTGAACTCATCAACGCCAACAGACAGAGAGGGCAATTTTACCACCCCCCTTATTGTGTTTTGTTCGTGGAACCCCCGTGATTACATCACGGGGGTTCCGGGTTTACGCGCTACGCGCGGTTTACACCCTCGGATTGGCTATCTTGTTTAGGCTTTGTCAGCTCCGCGAAAATGTCAAAATTAAGTGTCGGAAACGACACGGGGCGGGGCGCGGCAGTGATACCGTCACAGTAAATTAGCCCCCGCCCTTTGCCCCAATGCCGGGATGGCAGGTCGGAAGTATGGCCAAAAATCGTCATCATTGTGGTGCTGGGCGCGTTACCCAGGCAGATTTTAAGTGGAAGATTATCACGAATTGCCGTGGGAATGTCGCCGGAATCGGACTTTTGCATGGAAATCCATGCGAAAAAGCCGAGTTGTCGCCCTATCAAGACCACATTTCGCATCAATTCCTCCACCTCGTCACGCCGCTTCTTGTCCCGGCTGATGCTTGCCTGAAACGCCGCAAATTCATCGAATAAAAAGACATACGCCGGAAGCTGAAACTCCGTATAATCTGCACCGAGTTTGCCGCTTAACTTGCCCCGCATTTCCTCTTTCCGCTCCATCATGGCGGCGTAAAAGGCATGGAGCAAGTCAATAATGCCGTCAATATCGTCCGCTGTGCGCTCCGGGACCAGCGAGCCGCCTAACACCGCTATATCGCTGCCTTTGGGGTCAGCATAGTATACGACAGGCGGAATCGGCCAGTTTTGAAGTTGTGCTATCAGCCCCATCAGAGCATAGGACTTGCCCGCGCCGGTGATGCCGACCAGCAGCAGGGAGCGGATTTTGATACCCTCGTTGCGGCCATCCGCGAAAAGCGTATACGGGCCATATTTGCCCGTATGCTTGCGGGCGTAGTCAGACAGGGCTGTATAGCTGTCAAACTGTAATTGCCGGTCAATACGGCTGTCTGAAATCTCGTAGCAGTAGTAATTGTTATCGTCCGAGATATACTGCGCGTCCACCACATACACGCCAAGGGCCGAGGACAGATTGACCGCCGCCAAGCTGGAATCAGATTTAATGTGGTTTTGGACTTCCACCAGCCCAGCGGTCAAGGTGCGGTCATCAAAGCGTATCTTGACCCGTGGGAGCCGATAATACTGCTCACCAATCGGTATACCATACCCAGCTTCCAGCATAGCCCGCTTGATTGAATGTAACAACTGCCAGTGACGCAGGGCATACTTTGCGCCCTGGCGCAGGTGATGGGCAACAGCCCACCACACTGCGCCACTGGCCAGCAAGACATCCGCCAGCAGGAAGCAAAACAGTCCGATCCGGGTACAGACGCGGGCTGCATCCCAGCCAGCAAGAGCGGTGCTGACCGGCCCCCGCAGGAGCCAGCCTGCAAGCCCCGCTGACAGCATGACGGCAAGCCAGATTATCACATACCGGCTTCGGGTGTCGCGTCGTTTCATCCCTTGGGCCCTGCACCCGGTGCGGGCTGCTGCGCCTTCTCAATGCTCGAAAACCGCAGAATCAGAGAGTAGTCGATAAAATAGCTCGAATCGGCCATAAAACCGCTCAACCTGACTTTATCGCCTTTAGCAAAAGGCAGAGGGTAGGGACAGCCCACAATGGTAGCCGAAAAGGTTTCCAAGGTGTTGTTATCGCGGGGCCGCCCGGATTTGTCCACGCCGTGGTCGTGGGCGTCCTGCATAATCTGCAAGGTGACGGTTGCACCAGGGGCCAGACCGGCCTCGGGCTTGCCCTTATATGGACGTTGGCTGACAAATGTATAAGAGCCGCCCCAATCCTTGTCCATGCCCTCCCAATCAATGAGGGTCTTAATATATGGTGATGCGTTCAACATGATATTTCCCCCCTTTCTGTCAAAATTTCATTGTCATCTTTGGGCCACGGGGGTGGGTCTGGTAAGTTCTCGCCCAATCCCTCGTATGACATAGCCCAAATCATCCCCCACAGCGTCCGCCAATGGTAGATGCTGTTCCTTGCGTCAAAAACCGGCTTGTCGGTCTGCTGCGTATATCCGGTCAAAACATTATAGGCGGTCTGCCGTATAGCGCGCAGGGTGCGGGCGGTACGCTCGGGTATTATAGAGCTTTCCATTGGCCTTTCCTCCTTTCGCTCTGTATCGTATCACAAATATTTTTTGCTGTAAAGCGCCTGTATAATGTTGTTTCGTCGATTTTTCGTGACTTTTTATAGCGATAAGTTAGAAATAGAAATGTCTTAAAAAAGCCTGATTTATGCTATCGCAAAATAGCGATGTTCGAAAGGGGCGATTTATCGTATGCCTCAGAAAATTCCTGAAATTCCCATTTTTGGGTGCGTGGACGGTGTGCTGGGCGATGAAGCGGGACAAGGTGGATTTCGACCGCCACCCAAGGAAAAAATTGTGGAAAATAACAACAAAAAAATCCCCGCTCCGGAGACCGGAGCGGGGGGTGTGCTGGGAAGTGACGATTAGGCCATGACGCCTTCGTAAGTCCAGCCCATGTTGTACAAAATCTGAGCCAACTGACCACGGGTCAGGGGAGAGCCGGGTGCGAACGTACCCTTGCTGTCCACGCCGCCAACCAGTCCCAGATTGTATGCCCAGCAGATGGACTGTTCGCAAGCGTCGACAATCTGCTCTTTCGTGTAAGCACCGGTCAGCAGCAGAACGCCTCTCATTTCCTGCCAATTGGCGTCAATCCATGCGTGGATTTCGTCAGCGTCGGGCAGTTCATCGACAGAGTCGATGTAGTTGATGGTTCTGCCGGCAGCGAGGTTGGCACGCCAGCAGTCATAAACGCCTCTCTGCATACTGCCAATAGTGCCATCAGAGGAAATACGAACAATGAGATTGCCGCAGTCCTTGGCCAACTGGGTTTCGTAATTGGTCATGACGTGTACGCCACCAGTCAATGCCCGTCCAGTGAACCAAATGGCGGCATAGGCACGAGAGGCGACTTCCTGATTACCGTTGGGATAGGGCGTGTTACCAATCATACGAGTGTAGATGATGCTGACCTGCTCCTTGGTGAGCGTGTCATTGGGGCCGAACTTGCCGTTTCCGTAGCCGGCGAGCAGTCCGCCTTCGGTCAGGGTCATAATGGGATGATAAGCCCAATAGGTCGTAGGAACATCAGTGTAAGAATTGCTGTAACTGGTAGACGGAGTGCCGGGGGTATAAACATGTTCGACTTTACCCCAGTCTTCGGCAATGCCGTTTACGCTGCTGGAAGTACCAGAATTGTTGGGCTTATTGGTAGACGTATTCCCAGAATTGCTGGTGGAACCGGTGTCTTTTCCAATGGTGATAGACTTGCCGTCGGTTGTATCGAAGTGACCGAGTAGTTTATAGCCCATTTCTGACATACCAGCGGTCTGATAATACTTGTAGATATCCACTTTCAGACCGGCGGGGATAGTGATACCGATGCAGTTGGGGCTGCTGCCGGTGAGGGTGTAGGTGGAACTGGACTCTTTCAGAAGAACAGTTCCGCTGGACGGCCAATCGAACTTGTCGTTCTTCACGTCGCTGATGAAGCCGACAGTGTCGTAGACGGTCTCATCGAACTGAGACCACTTGCCGCTCTCGCCGTTGAGCGCACCGGTGTCAGCAGCAAATGCCGGAGTGATTAGACACAGACACATGATTGCTGCCAGCAGTGCACTAATGATCCGATACTGTCTTTTCATTTTCTCTCCTCCCAAATGGTAATTGTATACTGTGTTCCCGACAGGGTAAACCCGTTGGGGAGCAGGATTGTCCCCGCCCCCCAGGGGGCCCCGTCGAGATAAATAAAAGCGGTGCAGGGTAAATCAATCCCTACACCGCATTGAGGTACGACACAAAGCCCACCACAACCGCCTTGTAAAATGAGAACAAAGCGGCTATAATGGGAAAAGGCGTAGCGAAATGCTATTGTGTGGGAGGGTCTGTCTCCTGCATAGGGGTATGAGGGGCGGCAACCCCTTATACCCTGCCTCTATTTATCTCGATAGCACTATTTTACTCCATAACTGGAAAGATTGCAAGGTCATTTGAAACGGTCCGAAAAGGGCCGTTTTTTGTTGTTCAGAGGGTGGCTGTGTGTGGCGTCGGCAGTTGGGTAGCCCGCCACTAGTGGGGCCGGGGTGCGTTTCGTGATCCGCAGCAAGGCGGGGTCAGAGGTTGGTACGCTCCGTGGATTATCCCGCCGGGATAATCCGTCGCTCTGATGCCTGCGAGCATGAGATTTTTAGAGTTTTGTTTATTCTGTTTTAGACTTGATTTTTAATCAAATATAATCTATAATAGACGTTAGAAAGGGGCGATATTATGAATCAGATAGGCCAGCGTATGCGGGCATTACGGGAAAGCATTCACCTATCACAATCTGAAATTGCCAAGTTGTGCGGAAGCAATCAAAGCACGATTGGAAAAATGGAAAAAGGATTGACATCCCCATCTGTCAAACTCCTTGTATGGTATGCAGATTACTTTGACATTTCCATGGATTATTTGTGCTGCCGCACCGACCAGCCGCAAGGAAAGCTATACGAGTGTAAACCACAGTTGAAATACAGTGACAAAGATATGAGACAGTTTATAGAAATGTGCTTCGACCCTTCATCCCCTTATAATGACAAACTCAAAGAAGCACTATTTCAAATGATGGAGGCCAGCCAAAAATGAAAGCCGTCATTTACGCCCGATTTTCTTCTGACAGGCAAAGAGAAGAATCCATTGAGGGCCAGATTAGAGAGTGCACCGAATACGCACAGCGGCAGGGCATTACCATCATAAACACCTATATTGACCGGGCAAAATCGGCGTCCAAGGACACGGAGAAGCGGGAAAACTTTCTTCGGATGATACGGGACAGTAACAAGCACTTGTTTGATATTGTGTTGGTGTGGAAACTGGATCGCTTTGCCCGGAGCCGCTACGACAGCGCCCATTATAAGAATCTGTTGAAAAAGAACGGCGTCAAAGTCGTGTCTGCCACAGAGAACATCACAGACGGCCCGGAGGGCATTATCCTTGAATCTATGTTAGAGGGTATGGCCGAATACTACTCCGCCGAACTTTCTGAAAAAATCCATCGGGGTCAAAAAGAAAACGCATTGAAAGGTAAGAATAACGGCGGCACCGTTCCCCTCGGCTACATTCTCAACAAGGAAACCCAGCATTTAGAGGTCAATCCCATAACGGCCCCCATCGTACAGGAGATTTTTCAACGCTATGCGGCAGGTGATACGATTGCCAATATCAAAAATGATTTCAATAACCGCGGTTTGAAAACCAACAAGGGCTATTCGTTCCGATATTCCACCTTTCACACAGTCTTAACAAACCGTAAATATATTGGGGAATACAAATATCAAGATGTGGTCATTCCCGGCGGCGTTCCTGCCCTTGTATCAGAAGATGTATTTAATCGGGTGCAGGCCCGTATGGAAAAGAATAAGCAGACCCCGGCGGCAGCAAAGGCAACGGAGCGGTATCTGCTTACCACTAAGCTATTTTGCGGTGAGTGCGGGCGTATGATGGCCGGGGAAAGCGGCACAGGGACAGGTGGAAAGATTTACCGTTATTATAAGTGCCACAGCGCCAAGAACAAAAAGGGCTGTACCAAAAAACCCGTGAAAAAGGAATGGATTGAAAATTTAGTAGTGCAACAAACTATGATGATGGTCATGGACAAGCCGCTGATGGAACGCATTACAGACAAACTGCTGAACTTACAGGGTGAAGAAAACCACGACTTGCGCTTGCTGGAACAGCAGCTTTCCGAGGTGGAAAAGGGCATAGAAAATATGCTCAACGCCATCCAAGCGGGTATTATCACGGAATCCACCAAACAGAGGCTTGCCGATTTGGAGCAATCAAAGAGAGACCTTGAAGAACGCATTACAGAAAATCAAATCCAGCACCCGTCCTTGACCCGTGAACAAATTGCCTTTTTCCTCGACCAGTTCCAGCAAACAGATGTGAACGACGAGGAACAGCGGCAACGACTGATTGACAGCTTTGTAAATGCCGTATATGTCTATGAGGATAAAATCATTTTGATTTTTAATTACAAAGGCGGCACAAAGACAGTCGGTCTCAACGATATAGATAGTTCGGATTTGGAAGCCTCTGGTCCACCAACAAAAAGGACATCCGTTTGGATGTCCTTTTTTGTTTTGTCGAAACAGGTCCCGCCATCGGGCTATTTACACCGGGCAGTTTTGGAGGTACAATGTTCTTGTAAAACTGCACAAGGAGGTGCCCCATGAAACTGACCTTTTTCGGCGCAGCCCGTGCCGTTACCGGCAGCTGTCACTGTGTGGAGTGCGGCGGGAAGAAGATTCTGGTGGACTGCGGCCTGCAGCAGGGCAGGGACGAGCGGGACAACCAGGAGCTGGACTTCAACGCCGGGTACATCGACGCGGTGGTGGTCACCCATGCCCACATCGACCACTCCGGCCGTATCCCCCTGCTGGTGAAGCAGGGCTTTGAAGGCAACATCTACTGCACCCGTCTCACGGGGCAGCTGCTGTCCATCATGCTGCGGGACTCCGCCCACATTCAGGAGAGCGACGCCCAGTGGGCCAACCAGAAGGGCAAACGCTCCGGAGCTGAGCCGGTGGAGCCCCTGTACACCGTGGCCGACGCCGAGGAGGCCATCAAGCACATCGTCACCTGCGAGTACGGCACCCGCCTCCAGATCGAGGACGGGGTGCGCATCCGCTTTGTGGACGCGGGCCATCTGCTGGGCTCGGCCAGCGTGGAGATGTGGCTTACCGAGGGGGACCAGACCCGCAAGGTGGTCTTCTCCGGCGACATCGGCAACCGGGACCAGCCCATCATCCGGGATCCCCAGTACATCAAGGAGGCCGATTACGTCCTCACCGAGTCCACCTACGGCGACCGGCTCCATGACATGAGCCAGAAGCCGGACTACACCGGGGACCTGGCCGCCATCATTGACGAGACCCTGGGCAAGGGAGGCAACGTCATCATCCCCTCCTTCGCCGTGGGCCGCACCCAGGAGCTTTTGTACTTCATGCGGGAGATGAAGGAGCAGGGGCTGGTGAAGAGCGTGCCCAACTTCCAGGTGGTGGTGGACTCCCCCCTGGCGGGCGAGGCCACCCGTATCTTCTCCGGCGACCTCCATGGCTATCTGGACGAGGAGGCCATCGCCGCCCTCAAGGGGGGCGCCCTCTTCCAGTTCCCCGGCCTTACCATCACCGAGTCCAGCGAGGAGTCCCGTGCCCTCAATGCGGACAAGACCCCCCGCATCATCATCTCCGCCTCCGGCATGTGTGACGCCGGCCGCATCCGCCACCACCTGAAGCACAACCTGTGGCGGCCGGAGTGTACTGTGGTCTTCGTGGGCTTCCAGGCCGAGGGCAGCCTGGGCCGGCGGCTCATCAACGGGGTCACGTCGGTGAAACTCTTCGGGGAGGAGATCGCCGTTCGGGCCAAGATCGTCAACTTCCACGGCCTGTCCTCCCATGCCGACCGGGACGGTCTGCTGCGGTGGATCGAGAGCTACAATCCCCACCCCAAGCAGGTCTTCGTGGTCCACGGCGACGCGGAGGTTACGGAGATCTACGCCGACACCCTGCGCCAGCGGGGCCTGGCCGCCCACGCCCCCAACTATGAGGAGGTCTATGACCTGTTGGCCAACAAGATGCTCTCCCCCGGCCTGCCGCCGGAGCAGCGGCCGGTGGTTACCCCCGGCGCCTCTCCCGCCTACCAGCGGCTGGAGGAGGTGGGCCGCAAGCTGATGGAGGTCATTGCCCACAACAAGGGTGGTACCAACAAGGATCTGGGCAAGTTTGCCGACCAGCTGCGTGCCCTCATCGAAAAGTGGGACCGCTGATATCTGCCATAGAAAAAGGCCGCCCGGATGGGCGGCCTTTTTGGATTATGAGAGGACTGCTCCGTAGCCGAATTTGGCCCGGTAATGCCACAGAAAACCGATGGACAGCAGGCAGGAGACGGCCTCCGCCACCGGTACTGCGATCCATACCCCGGTGACCCCCATGATCCGGGGCAGCAGGAGCAGCCCGGCCATCAGGAAGCCGAAGGTGCGGGCGAAGGAGATGAGGGCGGAGGTCCGCCCGTCGGACAGGGCGGTGAAGAGGGCGGAGGCAAAGATGTTCACCCCGGCAAAGAGAAAGGTGGGGGCAAAGAGGTGGAAGCCCTCCAGCGCCAGGGCGTGGACCTGGGTGCCCGCCGGGGAGAACACCCCCACGATGACGGGGGCCGGCACCAGGGCGGCCGCCAGAATACCCACGGCGGCGCACAGGATGAACCGGGCACAGTGGCGGAAGGTAGCGCGCAGCCGGTCGTACCGCTCCGCCCCCTGGTTGAAGCTGAACACCGGGGCCACCCCCATGGAGAAGCCCAGGAACAGGGCCACCAGCAGGAACTGGGCGTAGAGCACGATGGTGATGGCGGCCACCCCCGGCTCCCCCAGCAGCTCCATCATGATGGCGTTGAAGAAGAAGGTGGTGACGGCGGTGGACAGATTGGTCACCATCTCGGAGGAGCCGTTGAAGCAGGCCCGGCCCAGCAGCCGCCAGTCCAGCCGGGGACGGCCGAAGCGCAAGCCCTCCTTCCGGGTGAGGAAAAAGACCACGCCGCACACTGCCGGGATGCAGTAGCCGGTGACGGTGGCTATGGCGGCACCGGCAATGCCCATTTGCAGGGGCCCCATGTACAGCCAGTCCAGCACCCCGTTGGTCACACCGGCGGCAATGGTGAGCCCCAGACCCAGGCCGGGCTTGCCTGCCGCCACAAAGAAGCTCTCAAAGAGCAGCTGGAGCATGGCCATGGGGGTAAACATCAGCAGGATGCGCAGATAACAGACCGTGTCCGCCAGCAGCAGGTCGCTGGCCCCCAGCAGCCGTGCCAGAGGCTCCGCCCCGAAGGCGGCCAGCAGGGCAAAACATACGCCGGCGCACACTGCCGTTACCGCCAGAAAGCCGAAGGTGCGCCGGGCGCCCTCCAGGTCTCCCGTCCCCATCCGGTGGGATACCACGGCGCTGCCGCCGGTGCCCAGCATGATGCCCGCGGCCAGCACGATGCTGACGGCGGGATAGGCGATGTTGATGGCGGCCAGAGCGTTTTCTCCCACCAGCCGGGAGGTGAGCACCCCGTCCACAATGGTGTACAGGGAGGTCACCAGCATCATGATGGTGGTGGGCAGGGCAAAGCGGAGCAGCCCGCCCAGGGTAAAGTCCTGATCCAACCGGTTTTTCATGGCCTGTGCCTCCTTTTTGATCAAGTATTTACAAGCAGCACTGACCATGATAAGCTATCGGGTAACCCGATAGTCAAGAGAGAGGTTGGACCCATGGCTCAAAACGATATGCGCTTTACCACCGGGGAGTTTGCTGCCTTGTGCGGCGTCACCAAGCACACCCTGTTTCACTATGATGAGATTGGTATTTTCTCCCCCGCCATCCGGGGGGAGAACGGTTACCGCTACTACGCCCCGGCGCAGATCGAGGTCTTTCAGGTCATCGCGGTGCTCAAGGAGCTGGGCATGCCCCTGGCCGAGATCCGGGCCTATCTGGACCGGCGTAGTCCGGAGCATCTGCTGGACCTGCTGGAGCGGGAGGGGACGGCGCTGAAGGAGAAGATCGCCCGCCTGCGGAGGCTGCGAGCCCTCATTGCGCGAAAGGCGGAGCTGACCCGCCAGGCCATGGCGGTGCGCCCCGGACAGGTGACGGTGGAGACATGGCCCCAGCGGTGGTACGTGGCCACCGACGCCCCCGGCATCACCGATGAGGGGAAGTATGTCCACATTCTGGCCCGCCATCTGGAGTACTGCGAGGCCCACCAGGTGGTCAGCCCCTACGCCCTGGGAGCCATCCTGCCGGTGGAGGCCGCCCGGCGGGGAAACTGGGAGGGCTACACCCTCTGCTACACCCAGGTGGACAAACCCATCCGGGGGGTACGGTTGCTCACCGCCCCGGCGGGGCCCTACCTGACCTATTTCCACGCCGGCAGCTTTGACACGGTGCGGGAGGGCTATCGCCGCCTGCTGGCGTGGGCGGAGGAGAAGGGGCTTACCCTGGGGCCCCATTTCTGGGAGGATGTGCTGTTGGACGAGCTGGCGGGCAAGGGGTACGACCAGTATCTGCTGCGGCTGTCAGCCGCCATTGAGGGCCAGGATTTTTAACAAAATTTAGAACAAATGTTTGCAATAGCGGGGGGATTATGGTATACTATGCTCATATAAGACTGGATTAAGGAGGGTCTGCCATGAAAACGCTCTCGCCCAAGCAGCAGCAGATCTATGACTACATCATTGCCTTCTCGGCCGAGCACGGCTATCCCCCCTCTGTCCGGGAGATCGGGGCCCATGTGGGGCTGAAGTCCCCCTCCACCGTCCATTTCCACCTGAAGGGGCTGGAGTCTGCCGGCCTCATCACCAAGGCGGAGGGCAAGACCCGGTCCATCACCGTGGCCCAGACCGAGCCACCGGCCCCGCCGGAGGACAAGGTGCCGGTGGTGGGCAGCGTGGCCGCCGGCTCTCCCATTCTGGCCCAGGAGTGCATCGAGGACTATCTGACCTTTGATACCGGCGGCCGGGCCGGGGAGTATTTTGCCCTTCAGGTCCGGGGAGAGTCCATGAAGTATGCCGGTATCCTGCCCGGGGACCTGGTGGTGGTCCACCAGCAGAGCGATGCCAACAACGGGGACATCGTGGTGGCCCTCTTTGAGGACGAGGCCACGGTGAAGACCCTCCGCCGGAAGGACGGCCATGTGTGGCTCATGCCGGAGAATCCGGACTACGAGCCCATCGACGGTGAGGGCTGCGCCATCCTGGGCAAGGTCACCGCCGTGGTACGGCGGTACTGAGATGGACCGCATCGTCTTTGACACCCCAGTGGGGCCCATGGCCCTGGAGGGGACGGAAGAGGGCCTCACCGCCCTGTACCTGCCCAACTGCCCCATGAAGCCTGCGGGGAAGGAAACCCCGCTGCTGACCCGGGGCCGGAAGGAACTGCTGGAATATTTTGAGGGAAAGCGGCAGACCTTTGACCTGCCCCTGGTCCCTGTGGGTACCCCCTTTCAGCGGAAGGTGTGGTCCGCCCTCTCGGATATCCCCTACGGCCAGACCATCACCTATGGCGAACTGGCCCGCCGGGTGGGCTGCCCCAAGGGGAGCCGGGCGGTGGGCCAGGCCAATCACCGCAATCCCCTGCCCATTCTGCTGCCCTGCCACCGGGTGGTGGGGGCCAACGGGACCCTCACCGGCTACGGGGGCGGGCTGGAATTAAAAGAGTGGCTGCTGCGACTGGAGGGAATCGTATGAAAAAGCTGTTTTCCGCCGCCGACTCCTATATCGCCAGGATGAACTGGAAGGATATGGCCCTGGTGAAGCTGTGCCTGTGTGCCGCCGGCATTATGCTGGGTCTGGCCGCCCCAAAACGGGTGCGGAAGTGGGCCGCCCTGGGGGCGGTGGCCGTCTTTGTGGCCACCTATATACCCATTATGCTGAAATTTCTCCCCCATCTCATTTCCTGGGGGAAAGAGGAGACTGACGCATGAAGCTGATCACCTGGAACGTCAACGGCCTGCGGGCCTGTCTGGGCAAGGGCTTCCTGGACTTTTTCAACGCCATGGACGCCGATGCCTTCTGCCTGCAGGAGACTAAGCTCCAGCCCCACCAGATCGAGCTGGACCTGCCCGGCTACCACATCTACTGGAACAGTGCCGAGAAGAAGGGCTACTCCGGTACCGCCCTCATCACCAAAACCGAGCCCCTGTCTGTGACCTGCGGCCTGGGCATCCCGGAGCACGACACCGAGGGCCGGGTCATCACGGCGGAGTATGAGGACTTCTATCTGGTGTGCTGCTATACCCCCAACGCCCAGAACGAGCTGGCCCGCATCGACTACCGGATGCAGTGGGAGGACGACTTCCGCGCCTACCTGATGGCCCTGGATCAGAAGAAGCCGGTGGTGCTGTGCGGCGATCTGAACGTGGCCCATGAGGAGATCGACCTGAAAAACCCCAAGAGCAACCGGGGCAACGCCGGCTTCTCCGACCAGGAGCGGGAGAAAATGACCGCCCTGCTGGGCAGTGGTTTTGCCGACAGCTTCCGGGTCCTCTACCCGGACAAGACCGGGGCCTATACCTGGTGGAGCTACCGCTTCAACGCCCGGAAGAACAACGCGGGGTGGCGCATCGACTACTTTATCGTGTCGGAGCGGCTGATGCCCCGGGTAAAGGATCAGATCATCCATGCCGACGTCACCGGCAGTGACCACTGCCCGGTGGAGCTGGACTTGGCGTAAAGCCCAAAATAAAAAACTCCCCGTATTTTCTGAGCGGAAAATACGGGGAGTTTTCTGGTTTTCAGAGAAACAGCTCGGGCTGACGGGGGGTGCCCGCCTTCTCCTCCAGCATGGCGGTGGTGGCCTGGAGGGCGGGAGCGGGGATGGTCCGGGCACCCCGGGGGCACACCGATACACAGCGCATACAGGTGATGCACCGGTCCGGGTCGGTCTGGTTGGGCTGCCCTGTGGGGATGGCCCCCACCGGGCACCGGGCGGCGCATACGGCGCAGGAGATGCAGCTTTCCCCGGCGGCGGGGTGGAAGGGGACCCCCTTCCAGTCCTTGTAGGGGACATTCCCCGGCACACTCACTGGAGACAAGGAATCAGGTCCGGCCAGCTTGTCCAGCACCGCCCTGCCAAAGGCGGCGGCCTGCTCCAGGTCGGCGCTGTCCGGGCGGCCCTGGGCGATGGTGGGGGCGATGGAGTGCTGTGCCACAAAGGCGGCGGCGGCCACCACCTGGAAGCCGCCGGCGGTCAGGGCGTCCTTCAGCTCCAGCAGGGCGTCCTCCCAGGCCCGGTTGCCGTAGACCGCCAGGACCACCGCGGGGCCGGAGCCCTTCAGGGCGGCCAGTCGCTCCAGGGCTACGGCGGGGATGCGTCCGCCGAACACCGGGGCGGCGGCCAGCAGAACGGCATTGTCAGGTACGGGAGTCTCCGGAACAGGATGGGACAGGTCCACCACCTGTCCCATGCCGCCGGTGACGGCCTTGGCCACAGCGGCGGTGCCGCCGGTGGGACTGAAGACGGCGGAGATCCAATGGGGCTCATTCATGGTGTGTTTCCTCCTTTTGCGCACTGTGCCCGCCCAAAAAACGGCCCAGAATGTCCGGCGGCGGGGTGCAGTCCTCCTTGGAGAGCAGGAACTTCTTGATGACGAAAATGAGGGCCACTGCCGCCACGCCCAGCAGGGTGTCCATAGAGGTGGAGTGGGTCACCACCAGCTGACGGGCGATGGCGAAGAGGAGCACGTCGGTAACGGCCCGGGGGGTGTGGAGCACCAGCATCTTGATAAACTCCAGACCCACCACGATGTTCAGCGTGCTGGCGAAGAACTCATTGAGACTAAATTCCCCCAGAGACAGATAGTGGAGGGAGTCGTTTGCGGTCAGCACCATCTGTACCACGGTGACCAGCAGGATGAACAGAGCGATGAGCATCTCCAGGACCCAGGCGGACTTGAGGAGAAATTTGACGACGCTCCCTTTCATATGGGGCAGCCCCTTTCCAAATGGTAATCTGCACAAATTATAACGGATTGCCCTGCCTGCGTCAACGCCGCCCATGCATAGACCCCGGAGAATTTGGATATGCTACCAAAATGAGATTGACTTGCCGGTCAAACTGTGCTATGATGGCCGCAGTTGAAAAGGGAGTAGTTCAAAGCCATACCGTCAACATCACGGTCCGGTCTGCCGGCCTGGCGGTATGCACCCCATGGGTAACAAGACTTTTCGACAACTGCCGAGGAATTTCCGGCGGTTGGCGAAGGGTCTTTTTTCTTTTACCCTTCGCCGGAATGTAAACTGGAAGGGAAGGAACGATTATGACAGAGTCTTATTACCGAAAAACGGTCCGGCAGGCGCTGGATGCCCAGCAGGCCGGGATGGAAGGCCTCAGCGACCGGGAGGCCGGCCGCCGGCGGGAGCAGTACGGCCCCAACAAGCTCTCCGAGGGTAAGAAGAAGTCGGTGGCCCAGGTGTTTGCCGAGCAGTTTAAGGATCTGCTGGTGATCATCCTGATCGTGGCCGCTGTCATCTCCGCCCTGTCGGAGAATGTGGAGAGCACCATCGTTATTTTCGCCGTGCTTATCCTGAACGCCGTGCTGGGTACCGTCCAGTACCTGAAGGCGGAAAAGTCCCTGGAGAGTCTGAAGGCCATGTCCTCCCCCTCCGCCAAGGTGCTGCGGGGCGGTGTGCGGCTGGAGATCCCCTCCGCCGACGTGGTCCCCGGCGACATCGTGCTGCTGGAGGCCGGCGACATGGTGGTGGCCGACGGCCGGGTACTGGAGAACTTCTCCCTCAAGGTCAATGAGTCCTCCCTCACCGGCGAGAGCGAGGGGGTAGACAAGACCGCCGACGTCATCGACGCCGACCAGGTGGCCCTGGGCGACCAGAAAAACATGGTGTTCTCCGGCTCCCTGGTGACCTACGGACGAGCCACCGTGCTGGTCACCGCCACCGGCATGAATACCGAGCTGGGCAAGATCGCCTCCCTCATGAACCAGACCCAGCAGCGCAAGACCCCCCTGCAGCAGAGCCTGGACAGCTTCTCCGCCAAGCTGGCCATCGTGATTATGGCCATCTGCGCCGTGGTGTTCGCCCTGTCGGTGTTCCGCACCGGCATGGAGATACTGGACTCCCTGATGTTCGCCGTGGCCCTGGCGGTGGCCGCCATCCCCGAGGCCCTCTCCTCCATCGTCACCATCGTGCTGGCTATGGGCACCCAGAAGATGGCCAAACAGAACGCCATCATTAAGGACCTGAAGGCGGTGGAGAGCCTGGGAAGCGTTTCCGTCATCTGCTCGGATAAGACGGGCACCCTGACCCAGAACAAGATGACCCCCCAGAAGGTGTACGCCGACGGCTCCCTGCTGGAGGGAGACGACCTGGAGCTGGTCAACGACGTGCAGCGGCTGCTGCTGAAGGCCGCCCTGCTGGCCAGCGATGCCACCAACAACGAGGAGACCGGCTCTGCCATTGGCGACCCCACCGAGGTGGCCCTGGTCATGCTGGGCGAGAAATTCGGCGTGGACGAGGAAGCCTACCGCTCCCAGCATCCCCGGCTGGGAGAACTGGCCTTTGACTCCGACCGCAAGCTGATGAGTACCCTCCATGACATCGACGGCACCCCCACCCTCTTCACCAAGGGCGCCATCGACGTGCTGCTGGATCGATCCAAGTGGCTGCTCACCCGCCAGGGCAAGGTGGAGATGACCCCCGAGCGCAAGGAGGAGATCGCCCGGGTCAACATGGAGCTGTCCATGGAGGGCCTGCGGGTGCTGGCCTTTGCCTACCGGGAGATGGACGCTGTCCGGCCCCTCACCCTGGAGGATGAGAAGGACTTCACCTTCATCGGCCTCATTTCCATGATCGACCCGCCCCGGCCCGAGGCCATCCAGGCGGTGGCCGACGCCAAGCGGGGCGGCATCCGCACCATCATGATTACCGGCGACCACAAGGTCACCGCCTCCGCCATCGCCCGCCAGCTGGGCATCTTCCAGGACGGGGACGAGGCGGTGTCCGGCCTGGAGCTGGACCAGATGACCGACGCCGACCTGGACCAGCGGCTGGCTAAAATCTCGGTGTACGCCCGGGTGTCTCCCGAGCACAAGATCCGCATCGTCAACGCCTGGCAGCGGAGGGGCAATATCGTGTCCATGACCGGCGACGGCGTCAATGACGCCCCCGCCCTGAAGAAAGCGGACATCGGCGTGGCTATGGGCATCACCGGTACCGAGGTGTCCAAGGACGCCGCCTCCATGATTCTGGCCGACGACAACTTTGCCACCATCGTCCGGGCGGTGGTCAACGGCCGCAGCGTGTACGCCAACATCAGAAACGCCATCCAGTTCTTGCTCTCCGGCAATACCGCCGGTATCTTCTGCGTGCTGTATGCCTCCCTGCTGGCTCTGCCGGTGCCCTTCCAGCCGGTGCACCTGCTGTTCATCAACCTGCTCACCGACTCCCTGCCCGCCATCGCCATCGGCGTGGAGCCTGCCCGCAAGGGCCTGCTGGACCAGAAGCCCAGAGACCCCAAGGAGCCCATCCTCAACAAGTCCCTGCTCTCCCGCATCGGCGGACAGGGTCTGCTCATCGCCATCGCTACCATGACCGCCTTCTACCTGGGCTACCAGGGGGGCGACGCCATGCTGGCCTCTACCATGGCCTTCGCCACCCTCACCCTGGCCCGTCTCTTCCACGGCTTCAACTGCCGGGGCGACCAGTCCATTTTCAAGCTGAAGTTCTCCACCAACAAGGCCTCCGTCGGCGCCTTCTTTGCCGGTGTGGTGCTGCTGATGCTGGTGCTCTTCACCCCCGGTCTCAAGAACCTGTTCATGGTCTCCCCCGCCTTTGGCCTGATCAATCTGGGGCAGATCGTGGGCCTGGCCTTCCTGCCTACCCTGGTAATCCAGGTTGTCAAGATTATTGCCGACCTGAAAAAGGGCAAGGATTGATTTCCCATGCAAAAACGGGCGTGCCTGCTGCGGCACGCCCGTTTTTTGCGCATAAAACCGGGGCGCGGTGTTTCCACCGCGCCCCTTGCAGGATCGGGGGTCTCATAGTTCCCGCTCCTTTCGCCTTTCGCCAGAGGGTGAGCTCACCCGGCACCGGCTTAAAAGGAGATGCGGAACCAATCGGACATCCGGTCCGCTTCTAGTATGTCCCTCCCTGTGTGCCCTATGTCAGGAAAAAACCGGTATAAAATCAGGCATACCTGCCCAAACTGGACATAGGATAAAACCGGAAAGAGTCCGGAGCAAGGAGGAGAGCATATGCCGGAAGCCGTCAAGCGCTTCAGCCTGCGCCGGCGGGCCGGGGAACGGGAGAGGACCCGCAGCGTGCTGCTGGAGGGACTGTCCCAGACCCGCGCCCTCATCGCCCAGGCCTATCAGGGATTTAACGATGCCTGTGACCCGGATCTCATTGAATCCTTTGTCTTTGAGATCAACGCCCTCCAGTCCCGCTATACCTACCTGCTGCGGCAGGTGAAGGAGCTGGACGGGGAGGAGACCGCCCGCACCGGATAAGGGGGCACAGACCCCGCCGCCAAGGTTCTGGCACAGGAACAAGGAGGTGGCGGCGGTGGAACCACTGCTCAATGCCCTGCCCTGGGTGGCGGGGGGATTATTTTTGGTGCTGCTGCTGGCGGTGCTGCGCAGGCCCCTGGGCTGGCTGGGCCGTCTGGCGGCCCGGACCGGCGTGGGCCTGGGGGTGCTCTACGTCCTGAGCTGGGCAGGGGGCGCCCTGGGGCTCCATTTGGGGGTCAACCTGACCAACGCCCTGGTGCTGGGGGTGCTGGGCGCGCCGGGCTTCGGCCTGCTGGTGGCCCTGGAGTGGATGCTGGCCGTATAGGACGCCGAGGAGCGCCGCCCCCAGGGGCGGCGCTCCTTTTTTGTGGGGAAAAAGGGGGCGCGTGGGGAATAATTTGTAATTGGGTCCATTTGTGTTCATAGTTTTTTAAAATACGTATCGTAAAATAATGCCTGCTGAATAAACCGCGATGCGATTTATTCCTGCGGCGTCAGCCGCCCAATTCCATAAAAACATCTGCCGGCAGCATAGGCCCGGCAGCGGCCCATAGAGAAACAGTAAGGAGTGGACCTGATTTGAAACGCAACTGCGCGGCGCTGCTCTGCGCCTTGACCTTGTGCGCCGGACTGGCGCTGCCCGCCTCCGCGGCGGAATTTACCGATGTGGCCCAGGGCTCCTGGTATGAATCGGCGGTACAGGAAGTGGTGGACCAGGGCCTGATGACCGGCGTCAGCGATACCCTCTTTGCCCCCAACACCACCGTCACTCGTTCCACCGTGGCCGTGGTGCTGTGGCGGATGGAGGGCCAGCCCGCCCCAGCCCAGCGGGGCCACTTCCCCGATGTGCCCGCCGACAGCTGGTACGGCGAGGCTGCCGACTGGGCCTGCGAGGCCAAGATCATCAACGGCACCGACAAGGGGACCTTCAGTGACGGCGTGGTGACCCGGCAGGAGCTGGCGGTGATCCTCACCCGCTACGATGAATACAAGGGCCAGACCCTGGCGGAGGGGTCCCTGAATCTGTACAGCGACGCCGACCAGGTGGCATCCTGGGCCAAGGAGGGCGTGGCCCACGCCATCGGCATGGGCTGGCTGGAGGGCGCCGACGGCAAGCTCTCCCCCAAGGGCACCACCACCCGGGCCCAGCTGGCGGTGATTTTGCAGCGGATGAATACCCAGGCCATGGGTTGACCGGGCCGTTTCCGGCGCGGGCTATAGAAAGGAGAACCCCCACATGGAAAAAGGCAACCTCTTCGTATCCTACCTCCGGGTCACCCAGCACGTGTCCCAGCAGTTTCGCAGCCATTACGGCCGGATGGATCTGACCTTCCCCCAGGCCATGGTGCTCACGGTGCTGGGGGAGGATGGGCCGGTGCCCATCAGTACCCTGGCCGAGCGCACCGGCAGCGCCAACAGCACGGTGTCCGGCATTGTGGACCGGCTGGAGAAGCTGGGGCTGGCCAAGCGCCAGCGCAGCGAGACCGACCGGCGGGTGATCTACGTCAGCGCCACCGAGAAGTATACCGCCCTGCGGGACAAGGCCGCCACCGATGTGCGCAGCTACTTCTCCACCCTGATGGAGCATATGACGGAGGAGGACCGGAAGCTGGTGGCCACCGCCCTGCAGAAGCTGGACGAGGCCCTGAGCCGAGTGGAGGAAGAGAAGGGAAACTGACAATGATAAGGAAGAGGAGAGGTGTCCTGCTGTGAGGAGGTATGGTTACGACCCCTATCATGGGCGCAGCCGCGGCCGGACCGCGCTGAAAATTCTCATCGGGGTACTGCTGTGCCTGCTGGTGCTGGCGGTGGCGGCCCTGCTGTTTCTGGAGCCCTACATCCACTATACATCCGACGGCGTGCGGGTGGAACTGCCCTTCTTCCAGGGCAAGGGGGAGGAGCCCGACCCGCCGGAGGATACCACCCCCCTCCAACTTACCACGCCCTCTCCCAGTCCCACCAATACCCCTGAGCCGGAGGCGGACTTCCGGGGCGTGCTGCTGCCTGCTGCTGCCCTCACCGACGGTACCGCCCAGAGCCAGGTGGACAGCAACGGCGGTACCGCCGCCATCTTCTCCATGAAGGGAACGGACGGCGCTCTGGGCTACCAGTCCCAGACCACCCTGGACACCTCCTCGGAGCAGGAGGGTATCAACGAGGCCATCCAGACCCTTAACGGGGGCGAGCTGTACACCGTGGCCTGGCTCTCCTGCTTCCGGGACAACACCCTGCCCTGGAACAACCGGGCGCTGGGCATCCACAGCAATTCGGGCAACTGGCGGGACGACGAGAGCATCCGCTGGAGCAGCCCGGCGGTGGAATCGGTGCGGACCTATGTGGCTCAGGTGTGCGGCGAGCTGGCCGGGCTGGGCTTTGACGAGCTTCTGCTGGACAACTGCGGCTTCCCCACCCGGGGCACCGTCAGCTATATCAAGAGCGACAGCAACTATGATCCCGATACCCTGACCCAGACCATGGAGACCTTCTTCCAGACCCTGGACCAGACCATGGAGCAGTACCCGGCGGTGAAGGTGTCGGTGGTGACCAGCCTCAGTGTGCTGAACGGCGGCTCCGACGGCAGCGGCCTCACCCTGGACCTGCTGAAGCAGTATGCCGACAAGGTCTATGTCCAGGTGCCCGAGGGGGAGACAATTCCCACCATCGAGGGCCTGGAGATCGTGCCCATTGTGGCCCAGGGGACGGATACCGGCAGTTGGGCGGTACTGAGCTGAGAAAACGACGAAAAAAGTTCAAAAAAGCCTTGACTTTCAAAATGTTGACTGATATACTACTAGAGCCGCTTTGAATGGGAACCCAAGTGACCGACGTGACTGATGTGACGTCACGCTTCGGCCCTCCCCCGACAGCGAGCCCGTAATGAAGGAGTTGAAAACGTAATGCACGCAATCATCGAGACCGGCGGTAAGCAGTATAAGGTGGCCGAGGGCGATACCCTCTTCATCGAGAAGCTGCCCAACGAGGCCGGCGACAACGTGACCTTTGACAAGGTGCTGGCTGTCATCGACGGGGACAAGATCACCGTGGGCACTCCCGTGGTGGAGGGCGCCAAGGTGGCCGCTTCCGTGGTGAAGAACGGCAAGGGCAAGAAGATCCTGGTCTTCAAGTACAAGCCCAAGAAGGGTTACCGCAAGCGTCAGGGCCATCGTCAGCCCTACACCAAGGTGACCATCGGCGCCATCTCCCTGTAAGATGACTACCGTCTCTTTTCACATGGAGGGGGACCGCATCGTGGGCTTCACCGTGAAGGGCCACAGCGGTTACGCCGAAGCGGGGAGCGACATCGTCTGCGCCGCCGTCACCAGTGCCGTCCGCCTGACCGAGTGCGCCGTCAACGACGTACTGGGCCTGGGCGCCTCGGTAAAGGTGAAGGAGCACGACGCGTCCATCACCCTGCGCATCCCCGGCGGGCTCAGCGAGACCACCGAGAGCACCTGTCAGACTCTTCTGACCGCCCTCATGGTCCATTTTGCCAGCCTGCATGAGGAATATCCTGAAAATATTCTCGTACTGGAGGAGGACTGACCTCCCGGTACGGCGAACCTTTTTAACACACAAGTTTGGAGGTGTGACACCATGCTGAACATCGGTATTCAGTTCTTCGCCCATAAGAAGGGCGTGGGCTCCACCCGTAACGGCCGCGATTCCGAGGCCAAGCGTCTGGGCGTGAAGCGGGGCGACGGTCAGTTCGTTCTGGCCGGCAACATCCTGGTTCGCCAGCGGGGCACCCATATCCATCCCGGCGTCAACGTGGGCAAGGGCAGCGACGACACCCTGTTCGCCCTCAAGAGCGGCCGCGTGAAGTTTGAGCGCCTGGGCAAGGACCGCAAGCAGGTCTCTATCGTAACGCTGGAGCAGTAAACTGCGGGGCAGTTTACTGCCCACGGCAGCGCCGTGTAGCTCGCCGTATGACGGCGAGCACCAGCGTTGCGACAACACGCCCCACAGGCAACGCCTGTAGGAAAGGCGATGCCTTTCCGCCAAAGCAAAGCTTTGGCCAGGCGTGTTATCGTGGAGATCGCCCAGTAATTATGGGTATCATAAGCCTCGGACGGGAACCCGTTCGAGGCTTTTCTATTGGAAAGATGATGGGCCGCAAGGCCAGACGAAGGAGGTTTTTATGGCAGCACCCTTTGTAGATACCGCCCGCATCACCGTCAAGGCGGGCAACGGCGGCAACGGCGCGGTGGCCTTCCACCGGGAGAAGTACGTGGCCGCCGGCGGACCGGACGGCGGCGACGGCGGCCGGGGGGGCAACGTGATCCTGGAGATCAACCCCCACATGTCCACCCTGATGGACTTCCGCTACAAGCGCAAGTATGTGGCGGGCAACGGGATGGATGGCCAGGGCAAGCGCTGCTCCGGCAAGGACGGCGAGGATATGATCATCAAGGTGCCCCGGGGCACCGTGGTGCGGGACGCCGAGACCCAGGAGATCATCTGCGACATGTCGGAGACCGACCGCTTCGTGCTGGCCAAGGGCGGCAACGGCGGCTGGGGCAACAAGCACTTTGCCACCCCCACCCGTCAGGTGCCCCGCTTCGCCAAGGCGGGCCTGCCCGGCCAGGAGCGGCAGGTCATCCTGGAGCTGAAGCTGCTGGCCGACGTGGGCCTGGTGGGCTTCCCCAACGTGGGCAAGTCCACCCTGCTCTCCGTAGTATCCAAGGCCCGGCCCAAGATCGCCAACTACCACTTCACCACCCTCTTCCCCAACCTGGGCGTGGTGTACGTGGACGAAGGCGTGTCCTTCGTGCTGGCCGACATCCCCGGCATCATTGAGGGTGCCTCCGACGGCGCCGGTCTGGGCCACGACTTTTTGCGGCACATTGACCGCTGCCGCCTGCTCATCCATGTGGTGGACGTGTCCGGCTGCGAGGGCCGTGACCCGGTGGAGGATTTCAAGGCCATCCAGGAGGAGCTGAAGCAGTACGGCCCCGATCTGGCCTCCCGGCCCATGATCGTGGCGGGCAACAAGGTGGATATCGCCGCTGACCGCACCGGTCTGGAGGCCCTGAAGGCCCACGTGGAGGGGCTGGGCATGCCCTTCTATGAGATCTCCGCCGCCGCCCAGCTGGGCACCCGGGAGCTCATGTTCGCCGCCGCCCGGGAGCTGGAGCACCTGCCCCCCATCACGGTGTACGAGCCCACCTATGTGGAGCGGCCCCTGGAGGTGGATATGTCCGAGCCCCTCAACATCATCCACGAGGACGACACCTGGATCGTGGAGGGCCCCTGGCTCCAGCGGCTCATGGCCAACGTCAACTTCGGGGACTACGAGTCCCGCAACTGGTTCGACAAGATGCTCCGCCAGTCCGGCCTCTTCGACCGGCTGGAGGAAATGGGCATCCACGACGGGGATATCGTGTCCCTGTACAACCTGGAGTTCGAGTACCAGCGATAAAGAAACCGGGTCCGCCTTGGGTGGACCCGGTTTTGCTTATTGGCTGACAGGGATGACCACATCCCCCACGGTGACCGAGGCCACCTCATCCAGGGGGCGGATGGAGTCGAAAATCATACCTATGGTGCATTTAGCCTGGCCGCTGCCCGAGCCCACGCTGGTAGTGGCGCTCTTGACCTCCAGGGTGGAGCCGTCGGTGTAGGAGATGGTTACCGGCAGGTCCCGGAAGGCGGCGTAGGGATCATTTGTCTTGTCCGTCTGGCCGCTTTTCCGCGCCGTCTCCGGCACCTCCTGATGGACGGTGTACTCCACCATGATGGACAGGGGGGAGAGGGTAACGCTGTCCAGGGTGGCGTCCATGCCGCTCACCTGGATCGCCTGCCCGGCGGGGAGGGCGATGGAGGAGTCCTCAAAGTCCATGGTAAAGTCCAGGGTCCAGGGGCCCTCCGCCAGCAGGGTCTTGTTGGCATAGCTGTCGGTGGTGTCATAGAGCCCCCGGAAGGTGGTGCTCACCTTGCCCGAGCGGATGGGGGTGTCGGAGGTCCAGAAGGTCACAAACTGGATGGTGTTGTCGGCGGGGTCGGCGTCGTAGAAGTGGGAGAAGCCTCCGCCCCCTCCGGAGGACAGGAAGGCCAGGGGGCCGGTGGGCCGCAGGTCGTAGTCCTCAAAGGAGAGAGGCAGGCGGCCCTCATATTCCTCGCTGCCGTCCAGCGTCTCCTGGCTCACCAGGGGCTGCCCGTCCTCCCGGGAGATGGAATAGACGATGGCATAGGAGTAGGTGTCTCCAACAATGGCGTCGGCGGTGATGGTGATGCCGTGGTTGGTGGCCGAGGCCCCGATGGGGTAGCCGATCTGGTCGATGACCTCGGTCTGGGTAGCGGGGCCGAAGAGGGCGGAGAAGCGCTCCCCCACCACCGCTACACGGCGGAAGGTGTGGGGCCGCCGGGGAGAGGCCTGAGCACACTCCATCAGCCGGTCCACCATATGGGCCTTCTGCTCCGGGGTGAACCGGAGTTCGTCCATGGTATCTTTATACTGCTTCATGTCAGTTCCTCCTGTTCCAGATAGGTCCGCAGCTTCTGCCGCCCCCGGTCCAGCCGGGTAAAGACGGTGGCCGGCTTTTCCCCCATCAGAGCAGCGATCTCCCTGGCGGAGTAGCCCTCGTAATAATAGAGGTAGATGACCGTGCGGTATTTGGGGGGCAGCAGTTCCAGAGCTGCCAGCAGGGTGCCCTCCTCCGGCTGGGGAGCGGGCACGTGCTCCGCCGCGTCCAGGGTCACCGTAGTGCGCCGCCACCGGCTTTTCAGCTGGTCTTTGCACAGGTTGACGGCGGTGCGGATGAGGAAGGCCCGCTCATGCTCCAAGCTGTCAAAGGCCCGGGGGGCCTGGAGCAGCTTGAGAAATACAGTCTGGCAGATGTCCTGGGCGTCGGCAGTGCTGCCCAGATAGGTGTAGCTCAGCCGGAGGATCAGATCGGAATAGGTATCCACCAGCCGCTGGGCCTCCGCCCGGTCCGGTATGGGTGGCATGGCTGTCACGTCCTTTCCGTGGGATTGAAAAGCGCTTTCAACCAGAATACGATTGAGGAACGCCGGATTCTTCATTCGGGCAAAAAAATACGGAAGCCGGAGGCTCCCGTATGTTATGCCAGGAAAAAGTGCCAGTACAGCCACCCGCCCAGGGCGATCTGGGCCACGAGGATGGCGGGCAGGCCCCACTTGAAGTACCAGTGGCGGGTCTTGTGGTGGAAGGCGTACATACCCAGAATGGCCCCCAAAGTGCCCCCCAGCAGGTCCACCAGGAAGAAGGTCTTCTCGGGGACCCGCCAGCGCTCCCGCCTTGCCTTCCACTTGTCGATTCCCATGAGCACATAGTCCAGAATGCTCCAGAAGAGGACCCATAAAGCCAACCATTTCAGCATGATGATGCAAACTCCTCTCCCGCCCCCAGGGCGCACACAAAGCCGCCACGGGTCTTGGTGGTGGCGTACCACAGCCTGAGGTCCATGGTGAAGGTGTTGCCGTTGTCCACGATGGAGGCGGTGTCCCCCTCCAGGCCGATGAGGGTGACCCAGTGCCAACGGTCCAGCTGTTTGATCTTGCCGTTGTCCAGGTTGAGGAAGGCCATGGGGCAGTCAGTCTCCAGCCCGGCGGCCACAAAGGCCCGCAGCCCCTCCCAGGGGGGGCGCTTGGTGCGGGCGGAGGGGAAGGAGAAGAGGGTGGGGGTCAGCGGCACCCCCACGGCCTTGCCGTAGGCCGCCATGCCCTCCACCATGTACTCCGGACGGTTAAGACCGTGGCTCCGGGGGGTGACGTACTCCCACACCCGGCACATATGCTCCAGAAAATCCGTCCACTCTGTCCCCATCTCAGGCCGGAGTGGGGAAAACTCGGAGCGCTGCCGGGCAAGATAGTGGAAGATGAGGGATGCGGTGGTGGGGCCGCACCCCGCCCGCCGCTGCCAGGGATCGGGGAACCAGTCCTGGTCCGCCCCGTGGCACAGGGTCCCGCCGGGGCCGGTCAGGTCCAGCCGCTCCGGGTGGAGAATCTGTGTGGGCATGGACCCACCTCCCTTTTACAACGATTAGTATCAGTATAGCATCATTGTCAAGCGGGCGGCAGTTGCCAGAGGGGAAAAACTGTGTTATCCTGAGAGGACAACAGGAGGAAGGATATGACCAAAACCGAACTGCTGAACAAGCTGGCCCGGGACGGGGAGGAGCGGCGGCTGCTGGCCCGGGCCATGGATAAGCTGGAGCTGGCCCGCAACCGGTCGGTCCCCGGCCATACCGGCTTTTTATCCCCACAGGAGCGAGTCAGTGTGGAAAACCTGCTCAATGCCAGCGGACACCCCCGGCACCTGTTTTTCGGCGGGTTTGAGGGAGCGGAGCGGACGGTGTGCGCCTTTCTCCCCGACTGGCAGGAGGAGGACCTGTGGCTGGAGAGCGACTGCCCCATCCGGGCCGTCCGCTGTACCTGGTCTAACGGCACCCTGAGTCACCGGGACTTTCTGGGCTCCATCCTGGGCCTGGGTCTGGACCGGGAGAAGATCGGGGACCTGCTGGTGGGGGAGGGGGAGTGCCACATCCTGGCCCTGGCGGACGTGGCCGACTTTCTGGTACTGAACCTGGACCAGGCGGGCCGGGTGCGGCTGAAAACATCGGCCATGGAGCTGGCCGACCTGAAACCCCCGGAGGTGAAGGTGAAACCCATTCGGGACACCGTCAGCTCCCTGCGGCTGGATGCGGTGGCCGCCGCCGGGTTTTCCCTGTCCCGGGGCAAAGCCGCCGACCTGATCGCCTCGGGGAGATTCCAGCTCAACCACCGGGAGTGCCTCAAGCCAGACCGCCCCGTGGGGTCAGGGGATGTAATGAGCTGCCGGGGTCTGGGCAAATGTGTCCTCAAAGAGGTGGGCGGCCCGTCCAAAAAGGGGCGAATCATGATTTTACTGGAGCGATATGTATAATGGATGAGAAAAAGATTGCCCGTATCAACGAGCTGGCCAAAAAGGCCAAAAGCGAGGAGGGGCTGACCCCCGAGGAGATGGTGGAGCGGGACCTGCTGCGGCAGGAGTATATTGCCGCCTACCGGAACAACCTGGTGGCTCAGCTGGAGAACACCTACGTGGTGGAGCCCGACGGTACCAAGCACAAGCTGGGCAAGAAGCCCTGAAAAAACGCCTGCCGGAAGGGCAGGCGTTTTTCTTTGGGTGTTATCGTGTTTCTTTGGTAAGCAGCTTTTTATAGGAGAAGTCAATGGCGAAGGCCCCCAGGGGTGCGGTAACCAGAATGGCGATGACCGCCACGGTGAGCACGATCTGGCCGCAGCCCAGGCCCATGGCCAGGGGCACGCCGCCAATGGCAGCCTGGACGGTGGCCTTGGGCAGGTAGGCCAGCACGGCAAAGAACCGCTCAGAACGGGTGAGTTTGCTGCCTGCCACGCAGAGCAGCACACCCAGGGCCCGGAAGCACAGCACCCCCAGTACGGTGGCCAGGGCGGCCAGACCGGCAGCGGCGGCATAGTGGAGATCCACTTCCGCGCCCACCAGTACGAAGAGGATGATCTCAGCGGCCACCCACAGCTTGCCGAACTTGGCGGTGAGCCGCTGGGCCACCACCAGCCGCCAGCGCCGCAGGCCCAGGCCGGCCCCCAGCACTGCCAGCAGGCCGGAGAAGGGCACCGGGATCACATCCTCCAGGGCCACCAGCAGGAAGGCCAGGGCCAGCAGGATGACCACCTTCACCGAGTCCCGCATATGGAACCTTTCAAAAAACCTGGCCAGCACAAAGCCGATGAGCAGGCCGAAGGCGGCTCCCAGCACGATGGACACCGGCACTCCTGCCAGAGCGGCGGGGGAGAAGGAGCCGCCCTGGGCCATGCCGGTGAAGGAGGTGAAGAGGACGATGACGAACACGTCGTCCACCGAGGCGCCAGCCAGCACCATCTGGGGAATGCCCTTGGCGGTGCCGTAGCCCTCCTCCATCAATTTCAGCATCCGGGGTACGATAACGGCGGGGGATACCGCCCCCACCACTGCCCCCATGATGGCGGCGTCCAGGGTGCTCACCCCCAGCAGCCGGGGGGCCAGGATCACCATGCCCAGCATCTCAAAGGTGGCGGGCAGGAAGCACATGAGAATGGCGGGCCGTCCCGCCCGGCGCAGATCGTCCACATCCAGACTCAGGCCCGCCCGGGTGAGGATGATGACCAGAGCCAGCTGCCGCAGGTCGGCGGAGATGTCCAGCAGGCTGGGGGAGAGCACATTGAGCACACAGGGTCCCAGCAGGATGCCTGCCAGCAGCATGCCCACCAGGGAGGGCAGCCGCAATTTGGCAGCCAGGGTGCCCAGCACCAGGCCCAACAGCAGCACGAAACCTAAGCTTGTTAACATAACAATGTATACCTTCTTTCCCAGAGGGCAACAAAAAAAGCCAATGCCCCCTGCAATATTTGCAGAAGTCATCAGCCAAACGGCGGTTCGGGCATATGCCCCGGGCGGACCTCATCCCCGGTATTTCGGTGGAAGTATACCACAGGCTGTTCCCCTTGTCAACTGTGGGAAAAGGGAGTAAGATGAAACAGAGAATGACCATAGGGAGGCAATTATGATCTTCGACACCCATGCCCATTATTATGACGACGCCTTTGACGCCGACCGGGACGCTCTGCTGGCCGGCCTGCCCAGCAAGGGGGTGGACCTGGTGGTGTGCCCCGGCTGTGACCTGGAGTCCTGCCAGCAGTCCATGGCCCTGGCCGAGCGATACGACTATCTCTACTTTGCCGCCGGCTTCCATCCGGAGAACCTGGAGGGAGTGACCCTGGACCAGCTGGACCAGATCCGCGCCCTGTGTGCCCACAAAAAATGTGTGGCGGTGGGTGAGGTGGGCCTGGACTACTACTGGGTCAAGACCCCCGAGGACCGGGCCGATTCCCGGGACTTCTTTGACGCCCAGCTCTCCCTGGCGGAGGAACTGGACCTGCCCGTCATCGTCCACGACCGGGACGCCCACAAGGACTGCATGGATATTGTTAAGGCCCATCCCAAGGCCCGGGGTGTGTTTCACTGCTGCGCCCTGGGGCCGGAGGACGCCAAGCGGGCGGTGGACTGGGGCTGGATGCTCTCCTTCACCGGCAACATCACCTTTAAGAACGCCCGCCGGGCTCCCGAGGTGATTGGCTGGATGCCCATGGACCGGCTCATGCTGGAGACCGACGCCCCCTACATGGCCCCCGAGCCCTACCGGGGCCGCCGGTGCGACTCCAGCCTGATCCCCCTGATGGCCCAGACGGTGGCCCAGCTCAAAGGGCTGACCACCGAGGAAGTGCTGGCCATCACGCTGGAGAACGGAAAGCGCTTTTTTGGAATCGCATAAGGACGGCCCGCAGGCCGCCCATTGATATGGAGGTAATGTCCTATGATGACCATTTCCTACGAGTATGAAGGCGCCCTCTATGTGAACCTGACCAACCGGTGCGACTGCCGGTGTGTGTTCTGCCTGCGGCACAACGGCCACAAGGGCTCCATCTACGCCGACGATCTGTGGCTGGACCACGAGCCCACCCGGCAGGAGGCCCTGGACGACCTGCTGGCCCGGGACTATGCAAAGTACCGGGAACTGGTGTTCTGCGGCTTCGGTGAGCCCATGTACCGCACCGACGACATCCTGTGGCTGGTGGATCAGCTGAAGGAGCAGGTGCCCAACCTGCCCCCCATCCGCATCAACACCAACGGACACGCCAATCTGATCCTGGGGCGGGACGTGACCCCGGAACTAAAGGGGCGCATCGACACCGTGTCCATCTCCCTCAACGGCTCCACGCCGGAGGAGTACTGTGCCGTCACCCAGCCCAGGGACGGCGTAAAGGCCTGGGAGGCCATGCTGGACTTTGCCAAAAAGGCCAGGGAGCATGTGCCCCATGTGGTCATGACCATCGTGGACAAGGACAAGACCCCCGAGGAGATCGAGCGCTGCCGCAAGATCACCGAAGATCTGGGCGTCACCCTCCGCATCCGGGCCTATATCGAGGATTAAAAAACAGACGGGGCGCTGCATCAGCAGCGCCCCGCTTGTCTGTTATTCTGCCGGAATAAAGGCGGCCACCGCCTGGCGGAAGGCGGCCTGATCGCCGTCGTTGCCGTGGAGGCGGATGGTCACCGGATGGGACAGATCCAGGGAGAACAGCCCCATAATGGACTTGCCATCCACCACATAGCGGCCGGAGAGCACGTCCACCTCACAGGACGAGCGGGTGGCGGCGTTGACGAACTGGCGGACCTCCTCGATAGAGGCCAGAGAGACCTGAAATTCAGACATGGGGCACCTCCTGAATGAGTACTTGCCAAACAGCGGGGCGAGTCTTTATAATAGAACCAATCGTTCTGAATTCTATTATAAACAGGCGACCATGGATTTTCAACCAAAATCCCACCTGCAAAGAGAGGAAAGCGTATGCGTACAGCGATCTACACCCTGGGCTGCAAGGTGAACCAGTACGAGACCCAGGCCATGGAGGCCGAGCTCACCCGGCGGGGCCACACCCTGGTGCCCTTTGATGGGGAGGCCGACGCCTATATCATCAACACCTGCACCGTCACGGCGGTGAGCGACAAGAAGTCCCGCCAGATGATCCGGCAGGCCCGCAAGCGCTCCCCCCATGCCATCGTGGCGGTGTGCGGCTGCTATGCCCAGACCGACCCCCAGGCGGTGGAGGAGCTGGAGGTAGACCTGGTCATGGGCACCAACGACCGCATGGGCTTTCTGGATCGGCTGGAGGCCCTGAGCTCCGACGGGGGCCAGGTGGTGGACGTGGACGACGCCCTCCGTCGCCGCACATTTGAGCGGCTTCCCGCCGGCGGACTGGAGGGCCGCACCCGGGCCATGCTCAAGGTGGAGGACGGCTGCGTCAACTTCTGCACCTACTGCATCATCCCCTACGCCCGGGGACCCATCCGTTCCCTGCCTGCGGATGAGGCCGCCGCCCAGGCCGCCAAGCTGGCGGACGAGGGTTACAAGGAGCTGGTGCTCACCGGCATCGAGATCTCCTCCTGGGGCCGGGATCTGCCCGGCAGGCCGGAACTGATGGACCTCATCGAGGCGGTGTGCGCCGCCGCACCCAACTGCCGGGTGCGGCTGGGCTCCCTGGAGCCCCGCACCATCACGGAGGACTTCTGCCGCCGTGGGGCGGCCATTCCCAACCTGTGTCCCCACTTCCACCTGTCCATGCAGTCGGGCTGTGACAGCGTTTTGCAGCGGATGAACCGGAAATATGATACCGAGCGGTATTATGAGAGCGTCAGATTACTCAGGGAATACTTTGACCGCCCCGGCATTACCACCGATCTTATTGTGGGCTTCCCCGGAGAGACCGAGGAGGAGTTTGCCCAGACCCTGGAGTTTGTGCAGAAGTGTGCCTTCTCCGCCATGCACATCTTCCCCTACTCCCGCCGCACCGGCACCCCGGCGGCCGCCATGGCCGGTCAGTGCTCCAACGCGGTGAAGGAGGACCGGGCCCACCGGGCCGGGGAGGTGGCCCGGCAGCTCCACCAGACCTGGCTGGAGAGCTGGGTGGGCCATACCCTGCCCGTCCTCTTTGAGGAGGAGAAGGAGGGCCTGTGGCGGGGCCACGCCCCCAACTACACCGAGGTATTCGCCCCCGGCGAAGAACTGCACAACGTAATCAGAGATGTAAAAATAACGGAAGTTTATGGAGAGAGCCTGAAAGGAAGGGTATAAGATGAAAGGACGCCTGCTTCCCCTGGTGCTGACTCTGGCCCTGCTGGCCGGCTGCACGCCGCCGCCGGAGCCTTCCCCTTCGACTGCCCCGGAGCCCGACCCCACTCCGGTGGCCGGGATGGACTTTGACGCCTTTCTGGAGGAGGTCAACACCCGCCGCAAGGCGGTCATTGAGACGGAGGCTGCTCTGGATATTGGCCAATGGACGTCCGACTTCACCGACCAGAACGATACCTATACGGAGGAGGAAATGGATATTCTCCTGACGCCCCACGACCTGACGGAGCCGCTGACCATAGAAACTGCCCAGGAGGATATCGAGGCTTTCTTCACCCTCCTGCGCACCACCTACGGTGCCTATGAATATTTCGGCGGCGATGAGGTGTTCGGCCCGCTGGAGGAGCAGGCGCTGGCACAGATCCAGCAGGAAGCGGAGGATGGGAAAATTCTGCTGAGCAGGACCGTACAGGATATTCTGGTGGACGTCCTCTCCCCGGCTGTCCGGGACGGGCATTTCGCCATCGGTGGACAGTCTCTCATCGAACTGCATCGGGTCTATCTGTACTATGTACCCGACCTGTACCTCTCTGATGTGGATGGGCTGGACTCGGACTATGTGAAGCCCACCATTGGCCCGGAGGGACAGATCTGCTACGGCTTCTATGCCCTGAGCCAGGATGGGACCGACCTGCCCCACACCCTGGGAGGCTATGACCTGGACTGGACCCAGGCGGAGCGGTCAACCCGTGGAAGTAAGGTATTTTCGGAATATTCCTATCAGGATATCCCTGTGCTGCAATCCACTCAGATGTACGCCAACACGCCGGAGCAGGAGGCCCAGCTGGAGCGCTTTGCCGCCTGCGGCGGGGAGTATGCCGGTGAGCCGGTGCTGATCTTTGATGTGCGGGCCAACCCCGGCGGCAGTGACAGATGGATCATGAACTGGTTTGAGGGCTTTACCGGCCAGCCGGCCCAGCCTAAACGGGTATTTAGCGCCCGGTACAGCCAGATGTTTTGCCGGGCCTTTGATTTTGACCCCGAGAACGATTTGGGGACCTGGATGGTATCGGAGGACCAGGGGACATGGACACCCAGCGAAACTGTGACGCTCCTGCTGGCAGATAAGGGCACCGCATCCTCCGGAGAGACGGTGGTGGAGTTCTTCCGCTCCATGGAAAATGTGCTGGCGGTGGGCGCCCCCACCAGCGGTTGCGCTCTGGTGCCCAATAACAGCGGGTTTTACCTCCCCAATACCGGCCTGTATGTGTATTTTGGAACGGGGCTGGCCTTTCATGAGACCATGGAAAACCGGGACGGCACTGGCTTCCTGCCCGACCTGTGGGTCAACCCGCCGGACGCCCTGGACGCGGCGGCCCGCCTGTGCGACTACTACGGCCTGAAGTAACGGACAAAAAAACCGGGCGGCCTCTGGCCGCCCGGCGGAACGATCTTACCGCTGAAACTTTGCCTTGACTTTGTCCACCCAGGGCTCCAGCCGCTCCCGGGGCAGCAGGTAGTTGATGAGCAGGGACATGGCCACGCCCACGCCGGTGTCAAACATGCGGTTAAGGGCGTAGGACACGTAGGTGTCCACCGGGGTGTTGAAGAGCACGATGCACAGCACCACGCCGCCGGGCTGCACCGCTCCCACCCAGAAGAACTGGGCCAGCAGAATGAGGATGATCACCCCCACGAACAGCAGGGGCACCAGCAGCAGCCGGTTCTCCCCGTCGGGGTAGAAGATCAGATAGATGCGGAACAGACCCATCCCCAGAAAGCCGCCGATGATGGTGCCGAAGAGACGGTTGCCGCCGTGGAGCTTGGAGTGGTCCATGTTGGCCCCCATGCCGAAGATGGCGCCGATACAGGCGAAGGTGGGGTTGCGGTTGTCCAGGAAGACGAAGTAGATGAGGGCGCACAGGGCCGCCGAGATGGCGGTCTTGATGTTGCGCAGGCCGATGTGGATGTGAAGGGAATGGGATGTGGTGGCGGAACCTGAGGCGGGGACGTCTTTCATGGTGTCGGTCACACTCCTGATGATTGATTTTTAGAAATAAAGGGGGACCCCTCCCCCGGAACAACAGAGAACTGCCATGCAATGAAAAATGGAGGTACGCCATGAGCCGCGCGGACGAATTGTTTATTGAAAATTGCAAAGATATTCTGGCCCACGGGGTGTGGGACACCGATCAGCAGGTGCGCCCCCGGTGGGAGGATGGTACCCCAGCTCACACCGTGAAGAAATTCTGTATCGTCAACCGCTACGACCTGCGGGAGGAGTTTCCCGTCCAGACCATCCGGAAAATGGCCTTCAAGAGCGCGGTGGACGAGCTTTTGTGGATCTGGCAGAAGAAGTCCAACAACATCCACGACCTGAACAGCCATATCTGGGACGCCTGGGCCGACGAGAGCGGCTCCATCGGCAAGGCCTACGGCTATCAGCTGGGGGTGAAACACCAGTACGCCGAGGGCATGTTCGACCAGGTGGACCGGGTGCTCTACGATCTCAAGCACAACCCGGCCTCCCGCCGGATCATGACCAACCTGTACAACCACCACGACCTCCACCAGATGGCCCTCTACCCCTGCGCCTACTCCATGACCTTCAATGTCAGCGGCAAGACCCTCAACGCCATCCTCAACCAGCGGAGCCAGGACATGCTTACCGCCAACGGCTGGAACGTGATGCAGTACGCCGCTCTGGTCCACATGATGGCTCAGGTGTCCGGCCTGGAGGCGGGGGAGCTGGTCCACGTCATTGCCGACGCCCACATCTACGACCGCCACGTACCGGTGGTGGAGGAGATCATCGCCCGCACCCCCTATGAGGCGCCCAAGCTGTGGATAGACCCCACGATCACCGATTTCTATGCCTTTACCAAGGACAGCTTCAAGCTGGAGGGCTATCAGTTCCACACCCTGGACCAGCCCATTCCGGTGGCGGTGTAAGGAGGAAGGGAAATGAATCTCATTGCAGCGGTGGACCAAAACTGGGCCATCGGCAGGGACGGGGACCAGCTGTGCTATATCCCCGCCGACCTGAAGCGGTTCCAGGTGCTCACCACCGGCCACGCCGTGATCCTGGGCCGCAAGACTTTGGCTACCTTCCCCGGCGGCCGTCCTCTGAAGAACCGGCGCAACCTGATCTTGTCCCGCAATACTGCCTTTGCCCCGGAGGGGGCGGAGGTGTTCTCCAGTGTGGAGGACCTGCTGAAGGCCGCCCCGGCGGATGCCTTTGTGATTGGCGGGGAGAGCGTGTACCGGGCGCTGCTGCCCTACTGTGACAAGGCCTACATCACCAAGATCCACAAGGCCTGGCCCGCCGACGCCTTCTTCCCCGACCTGGACGCCGACCCGGCCTGGGCTGTCACCGAGGAGGGGGAGCCTTTGGAGCATGAGGGCCTGACCTACCGCTATGTGACCTATGAGAGGGTGAAGTGATGTACCGGGAGGAGATCCAGGCCTATGTGCCCCAAAACCAGCAGGAGGTTGGGGACAAGAAAATGATGCTGGAGTACCTGCGCCTGTTCCCTGACGATATCCTCACTCGTCAGAATAAAATCGCCCACTTTACCGCCTCCGGCTTTGTGGTCAATTCTGACGCCACCCGTGTGCTCATGGCCCACCACAACCTGTACAAGGTGTGGGCCTGGACCGGCGGCCACGCCGACGGGGAGGGAGACCTGCTGTCGGTGGCCCTGCGGGAGGCCCGGGAGGAGACGGGAGTGGTCCACATCCGGCCCCTGAGCACCGCCATGGCCTCCCTGGAGATCCTGCCGGTGTGGGGCCATGTGAAGCGGGGGGAGTGGGTGCCCTCCCACCAGCACCTGAACGTGACCTACCTGCTCACCGCAGACGAAAGCGACCCCCTCCAGTATCGGGAGGGGGAGAACACGGGGGTGGCCTGGCTGCCGGCGGACCGGCTGCTGGAGCTCACCAATGAATGGCAGATGGACGAGGTGTACACCAAGCTGCTGGAACGGGCCCGGCAGCTGGTGGGCAGAGAGCAGTAAAAGGTCTGCCGCACAGGGCCGCAGGGGCGCTCCGGGGCAGACAGTTACCACCAGGTAATGGTATCATGCCCGTCCCTCCTGCGCAAGTGCCGACTTGCCCAAAAACCGTCCATATTTTTTGACGTCCTAACAAAAAATCTGATACGTCCATTCCCTTTGACAGGATGTATACAGAATGATATGCAATGTAAAAAAACGGTAAGGAAACGGGAAGCGCTTCCCTGCACAGGGTTTTCCACATTATCCACATGGTTTTCCACACTTGTCCACAGGGGTGGAAAACAGCCGTTATGCATCTTTTGGTCGACATAAGAAAAGTCAAGGGGAAAATCCACGGCAGAATCGCCAAAGTTTCCGACCCCGTCGGAAACAGGAAGGGAAGACCATGTCCGATACCATCGCAGCCATTGCCACACCCGCCGCCCCCAGTGCCATCGGCATCCTGCGTCTCAGCGGGCCGGAGGCCATCGGGGCGGTCTCCGCGGTGTTCCGCCCCCTGGGGGGCAAGGCCCTGACGGAGTACGGGGACCGGCGTCTGGTGCTGGGGGAGCTGCTGGGGCCTGAGGGGGAGGTCATCGACCACGCCCTGGCCACCATCTCCCACGGCCCCCACAGCTATACCGGGGAGGACACGGCGGAGGTGCAGTGCCACGGCTCCCCGGCGGTGCTCTCCCTGGGGCTGGAGGCCCTCTTTGCCCAGGGAGTGCGGCAGGCCGGGCCGGGGGAGTTTACCCGCCGGGCCTTCCTCAACGGGCGGCTGGACCTGACCCAGGCCGAGGCGGTGGCCGACCTCATCGACGCCGAGACCCCCGCCGCTGTGCGGCAGGCCGCCGGGCAGCTCTCCGGGGCCCTGAGCCGCCGGGTGGGGGCCATCTACGACGGCCTCACCGACCTGCTGGCCCACTTCCACGCCGTGCTGGACTACCCCGACGAGGACATTGACCCCTTCCGGGCGGAGACCATTCAGGCGGGATTGACCGGGGCCAGACAGGCCCTGGAGGAGCTGCTGGCCACCTACCGGCGGGGCAGATACATCGCCGGGGGTGTGCCCTGCGTGCTGGCGGGGCGGCCCAACGCGGGCAAGTCCTCCCTGCTCAACGCCCTGGTGGGCTATGACCGGGCCATTGTCACCGACATCCCCGGCACCACCCGGGACACGGTGGAGGCCCGCTGCCGGATGGGGGATGTGGTGCTGCGGCTCATCGACACCGCCGGCATCCGGGACACCGACGACGCGGTGGAGCGCATCGGCGTGGAGCGCAGTAAGGCCGCGCTGGAGGAGGCCGCCCTCATTCTGGTGCTGTGGGACGGCTCCGTCCCGGTGACCGAGGAGGACGTGGCCCTGCTGGAGAGCGCCATGGACCGGGCGCCGGTCATTCTGGTGCGCACCAAGGGGGACCTGCCCTCGGCCCCCATGCCGGTGCTGGGGCTGGAGCGGATGCCTCCGGTGGTGAACGTGAGCGCCAAAACCGGCATGGGCCTGGACAAGCTGGGAGAGCTGGTGGCGGCTCAGTTCCCTGCCGGTGGAGGGGAGGCGGCGGGAGAGCTGCTCACCAACGCCCGGCAGGCCCAGGCTGCCCGGCGTGCTCTGGACAGTGTGGACCGGGCCGCCGCCAGCCTGGCGGCGGGGGTTACCCCCGACGCCCTCCTCACCGATGTGGAGGAGGCCCTGTCCGCCCTGGGGGAGCTCACCGGCGCCGATATCCGGGAGGACATCACCGCCCGCATTTTTGAGCGGTTCTGTGTGGGTAAGTAAAGCCCCTGCGGTTCAACATAATATGATTTGAGAAGGGCGGCTTTTGCCGCCCTTTTTTCACGCTTTGTAACCCCTTGTCTCCACATTGGCACCGCGCCTGTAACCCTCTGTACCGATCCCCATGGTAGGATGGAGATGAAAAGGAGGTACTGCCATGAGACGGAACGTATTTCCGGCCCTGCTGCTGGCTTTCGCCCTGTGCGGCTGCGCCGCCCAGACGCCGCCTGAGGCACAGACCACGCCTCCGGCGGCGGAGACCACCCCGGCGGCAGGCTATGACTTTACCGTTTTGCCGGTGCAGGAGGATAGCATCCGTACTCTCTACGGCTGGGAGGGCTATGAGGTGCGCAAACTCACCTCCTACGAGGGGGACTGGCTGGTGGAGTACGGCTATGAGAACGACCCCAACTTTTCCCTGCTGGACTGGGTGTTCGGGGAAACCGGCCGCCGGGTACAGCTCACCGCCATGGAGGACTTCGCGTCCTATGAGATCCTCGCCCCCGCCAAGATCCACTACCTGACCGACGGGCTGTCCGCCGTCACCCCGGACAAATGGCTGCCGGAGGACGTGACCGTATGGGCCCAGGGGGATGAGTACGGTCAGCTCGGCCCCGACCTGGACTTCAGCTCCATCCAGTCCTACCGGGAGCCCGCCTGGCTGGATCCGGCGGAGCCCTTCTACGCGGGGGCCTGGGACATGGCCAATGGCCCGGTCTACCCCCGGGAGGAGCAGGAGCACGCCCGGCACGAGCAGGTGTACGACGCCCGCATCGATGCCGACGGGCTCTCCTTCTCCTTTATCCCCAACGGGGACAGCCGGGAGCTCTTCCTGGGCTTCTTCCCGGCGGTCACCGCCATCCCCAGTTTCCAGACCGGCTTCGACCCGGACAGCCGCACCTTCACCCTCCGCCTGTTCGACACCTGCCTGGAGAGCGGGTCAGCCGCCCGGAACGAGGGCCTGGTGGAGCTGGGCTATCCCCCGGACCTGTACCCCTACTCCTTCCCGGCGGGCTCCCTGGGCCGGGACAGCCACTTTTTGAAGAATGTCACCATCCGGGAGGACGGGGAGGACGTGGTGGTGTCCGCCCTTCTCACCGACCGGGCCTGGCGATTTACAGTGGAGACCTCCAATCTGGGCTTTGATAACATCCCCTCCTTCCGGATCGTGTTCCGGGAGAAAAATCCAAACATAGACGGGTGGGACTGATATGAAACGATATTTGGCACTGCCTCTGCTGCTGACCCTTGTCCTGTGCGGCTGTGCCGCCCAGACACCGCCTCCCGTATCCCCCTCTCCGGCGGCGGAGAGGCCCCGGGCCCTCACCCAGGAGGAAATTGACCGGGTCAACGAGGCCTTCTCCCCCCTGGCGGAGCAAGACGGCGTGACCTACGCCGCCCCGGTGAGCTGCTTTTTTACCTGCTATTATGACGACGTAAAAAATATAAACTTTTCCGACTTTTTGTACTACTTCCCTGGCGACGGCACATTGAGCGCCGAGGATGAGGCGGAGTCCAACGCCCTGAAAGCCCTGCCCGGCTACCCCTGGGGGAACTCGCCGGAGTCCGTGCCCATCCACCGCATTACCCGCGCCTCGGTGGACCAGACCCTGGAGCGGTACGCCGGTATCACCTCCGCCGATCTGGACACCTCCTCCGTGCCCTATCTGGAGGGATACGACGCCTGGTATACCTTCACCAGCGACTTTGGTCCCGGCTGTTTTGTGTGCACCGGAGGGCAGGTGGATGAGGCCGCCGGCACCGCCCTGCTGTGGACTGACCAGCGGGAGGACGGTTCCCGTATTGAATTGGCTCTGAAAAAGGACGGGGAGGCCTGGCATATCCGCGCCCACAGGAACACCGCCGACGACGCCCTGCTGGAGCTGCTGGCCGGCCTGGACGGAAAAGACATCGGCTCTGTAAGCTGGTATGGCCCCAACGATCCTCCGGAGGCGGAGGAACTGGCCGCCCTCATCCGGGCCGCGGCGGCCCACCCGGCAGACCACTCCGATCTTACCCTTAACGGTTCGGACACCGACATCATATGGACCCTGGACTGCTACCTGGCCCCAAAGAATCAGGGGGCCTACTCTGAGGATGATGCGCTCCATCTCCAGGTCGGGCTGGAGGAAAACGTGGTGGAGGTCTTCGGCGGGAGCAATTTGCCCCAGGGCAGGGTCCACCTGGAGGACGAGGCTCTCTACCAGCTCATCCGCACCAGCTGCGACACCTCGGACGACATCGACCAGGAGGCCTACGCCGCTTGCCGGGAGCTGACCGACGCATACTACGACGCCCGGCTGGCCCAGGTCGGCGAGAGCGGCTTTGTGAGCTGGGAACTGACCTGCTTCCGGGAGGCGGGTCAGGCCCCCGCCCTGGACGCCGAGGCCTACACCATCGGCGCGGCCTTCCGCACCGATCCGCCGGAGCGGGCCCCCCACCTGCTGGCCGGGGGCGCATACGTGGACAGCCAGCTGCGGGTCCTCGGCCTGGACTGGCAGGCCACCTATCTGGTGACCATCGGCGGTCAGCCTGCCGGAGTGCTCCGGCTGGAAGAGCCGACGGACGAAGGCCCCCTGAGCCACTTTGACAGCGTGGAGGCCCTCCGGGCCGCCCTGTGGACGCCGGGAGAGGAATTGTAAACATTTCTTGAACCCCCTTGCAATTTTTCATACGAAGGATTATGATAGCGTTAGCACTCGAGATGACTGAGTGCTAACGCTATGTTATTACATATAGTTTGATATACAGGAGGCATCCACCATGGCAAAGAAACAGTTCAAAGCGGAGTCCAAGCGCCTGCTGGACCTGATGATCAACTCCATCTACACCCACAAGGAGATTTTCCTGCGGGAGATCATCTCCAACGCCAGCGACGCCATGGACAAGCTGGCCTACAAGGCCCTCACCGACGACAAGGTGGGCCTGGACCGGTCGGACCTGAAGATCACCCTCACCCCCGACCAGATCGCCCGCACCCTCACCATCTCCGACAACGGCATCGGCATGACCAAGGAAGAGCTGGAGAGCAACCTGGGCACCATCGCCCGCAGCGGCTCCCTCCAGTACAAGGAGGAGATGGCCAAGCAGGAGAAGGCCGAGGGGGACACCACCGACATCATCGGCCAGTTCGGCGTGGGCTTCTACTCCGCCTTCATGGTGGCCGACCATGTCACCGTCACCTCCAAGGCCTACGGCGCTGAGGAGGCCTTCCGCTGGGAGTCCGACGGCGCCGACGGCTACACCATTACCCCCTGTGAGAAGGAGGGGGTGGGCACCGACATCGTGCTCCACATCAAGGCCAACACCGACGACGACCACTACGACGAGTATCTGGAGCAGTACCGCATCGCCGATCTGGTGAAAAAGTACTCCGACTACATCCACTACCCCATCGTCATGCTTATGCACAAGTCCCGCCAGAAACCCCGCCCGGAGGACGCCGGCGACGACTATAAGCCGGAGTGGGAGGACTACGACCAGTGGGAGACCCTCAACTCCATGGTGCCCCTGTGGCAGCGGCCCAAGAGTGAGGTCAAGAGTGAGGAGTACAACCAGTTTTATAAGGAGAAGTACGGCGACTGGGAGGACCCGCTGAGCGTGATCCACGTGTCCGCCGAGGGCACCGTGGAGTACAAGGCCATGCTCTACATCCCCTCCCACGCCCCCTACGACTTCTACACCCGGGAATATGAGAAGGGCCTGCAGCTCTACTCCTCCGGCGTGCTCATCATGGACAAGTGCGCCGACCTTTTGCCCGAGCACTTCCGCTTTGTCAAGGGCGTGGTGGACTCCCAGGACTTCTCCCTGAACATTTCCCGCGAGATGCTGCAGCACACCCGTCAGCTGAAGGTCATTGCCAACAACCTGGAGAAGAAGATCAAGGGCGAGCTGCTCCGCCTCCAGAAGGACGACCGGGAGAAGTACGAGACCTTCTGGAAGGCCTTCGGCCCCCAGATCAAGATGGGCGTGGTGGCCGACTACGGCGTCCACAAGGACCTGCTCAGCGACCTGCTGCTCTTCTGGTCCTCCAAGGACGGCAAGCTGACCACCCTGACCGAGTACAAGGAGCGGATGCCTGAGGACCAGCAGTACGTCTACTTTGCCTGCGGCGAGGACGCCGCCAAGCTGGACAAGCTGCCCCAGGCCGAGCGCATCCGGGATAAGGGATATGAGATCCTCTACCTTACCGCCGAGGCCGACCAGTTTGTGGTTAACGTGCTGGGTGCGGTGGATGGCAAGCCCTTCAAGTCGGTGGACGACGACGACGCTCTGCCCGAGACCGACGAGGAGAAGGCCGCCCTGGAGCAGAAGGCGGAGGAGAACAAGCCGGTGCTGGACTTCCTGAAGGAGACCCTGGGGGAGGACATCCATGAGGCCCGTCTGTCCCGGATCCTCAAGAGCGGCGCCGTGTGCCTCACCACCGACGGCCCCATCACCCTGGAGATGGAGAAGTACTTCCAGCGGATGGACCCGGACAACGCCGACAATATGAAGGCCCAGCGGGTGCTGGAGCTCAACCCCGATTCCGACGCCTTTGCGGCCCTGAAGCGGGCGGTGGCCGAGGACAAGGACCTGGCGGCCAAGTACGCCCAGCTGCTGTATGCCCAGGCTCAGCTCATCGCCGGCCTGCCCCTGGCCGACCCCGCGGGCTACACCGAGCTTGTGTGCTCCCTCATGAAGTAATGAATACAAAACAGGCCCCCGGTTCATGACGAACCGGGGGCCTGTTTCCGTTATCGCATGGAGAGGGCGCTCCATACCTTCTTCTGATTGGGGAACATCAGCCGGGGAGAGTTGCGCTTGGCGTAGCGCCGGGCCAGCTCCTGCCGCCGCTCCGGGGCCAGAAAGGGGACCAGGGGGAGGGCGTGGCCCTCAAAGGCGGTCAGAGAAGAGGCTATGGTGCTGTCCTTGGAGGGGGGATAAAAGAGCATCAGCTCCAGGGCCTGGTCGGCCAGAGCTCCGGCCTCCTCCGACGCATAATTTCCCAGCTGTTCTGCAAGAGCGGCCACCTGAGCGGTGAGCACGGGATTGAACTCCTCCATCGCGTAGGTCACCCGGGGGTTGCCCTGGGAGCGGAAGAAATTGCCCATGATTTCCCCTACGCTGGTGGCGCGGCTGCGCTCCAGCTTCTGTATAAAGGCGTCGTAGCCGGCCCGCATATCATCCAGAGTTTGACGGGCGGAGACCCGCGGCGTTTCATCCATGGAGATCCCTCCTTTTTTCCACATTATAGCGGCTGAGCGTGGAAAAAACAAGGTCCCGGCCTGTGAGGGCCGGGACCTTGTGAATTGCAGACGGGAAAATCAGCCCTGGGCCTCCACATAGGTGTGGAAAAGCTCCTCAGCCTGGTCGGCGTTCTCGCCGATGAAGAAGAGCAGATAGCCGTTCTCCACCACGGTGCGGGCATCCTGCACCTTGGGCAGGTGCTGGGAGAGGTACCAGGAGAAGGTGTCCTCCTGGCTCTGACGGTAGGCCTCCAGAGCGTCGGTCACCGCCTTCTCGTCGGCGCCCTCAGCCAGCTTGCCCACGATGACGGTGTCGGGGCTGGTGATCATGGGGAAGAAGGCCACCACCTGCTCGAACTGATCGGCGGGGATCTTGTAGGCGTCGGTGAGGGTGGTCACATCGGTGCGGTTGCCGAACATGGCGCTGCTCTCCATGATGGCGTAGGCCAGCTTGACCATGGGGTCGTTGTTGGGGGTGGTGATGGTCACGCTGCCGGTCTCGGTATCGGAGGTGACGGCGAAGCCTTCCATGCCCTCCAGCACGGAGACGGGCACATAGGTCACGCCGGCGTGGACCTCAGCGGTGGTGTTGACAGCCACGTCGTTGACCAGAATGGTGTTGGCCTCAAACTGGACGGTGATCTTGTCCTTGCCGAAGTTGAACCAGGACTCGTTGTTCTCCTGATCCCAGTAGGCGGAGCCGTGGTCGGCCTCGGCCACCAGACGCAGGGGCACCAGGTCGGTCCGGCTGGCGGCGGGGATGCCGGTGGTGTCCAGCTTCTCGCCGTTGAGGGTGATGGCAGTGGTGTAGCCGTCCACCTTGGCGGAGATGAGCACGGGGGTCTCAGCGGCCAGGGCGGGAACAGCCAGGGCGCCGGCCAGGGTCAGAGCCAGGGCGGCGGTACCGAATTTCTTCATCGTGGGGTCCTCCTTGCAAGTTTGTTGTCACAGGGATAGACGGACAAGGCTGCAAAAGGTTCCCCAAAACAGGAAAAATTTTTACTTTGTCACCGGAGCAAAGGAGCCCCGCACCAGCCCGGCCAGGGTCGCTGGGGCCACCTCCACCTGGGCGCCGATTTTGCCTGCGCTGACGGTGATGGTGTCCAGTCCCTCCACGCTCTGGTCAAAGACGGTGGGGAACTGCTTCTTCATGCCCACCGGGGAGCAGCCCCCGTGGACGTAGCCGGTGAGGGGGAGCAGCTGGGCCTGTTTGATCATCTCAATGGACTTTTCTCTCACCGCCTTGGCGGCGGCTTTCAGGTCCAGCTCCTTCAGCACTGGGATGACGAACACATAGTATTTCTTGCTGGCCCCCTGGGTCACCAGGGTCTTGCACACCGCCGCCGGGTCCTTGCCGATGAGGGCGGCCACGCTGGCGCCGTCCACTGCCCCGTCTGGGTGGGCGTAGTGGTGGGGGGTGTAGGGCACCTTTTTTTGATCCAGTACCCGCATTACATTGGTCTTTTCTTCGGACATGGTTGCATCGCTCCCGTGGTTTGGTATAAGATAGGGACATCATACTACAATCAAGGAGAGGACGCAAATGCTGGATACACAAAATTGTCAGGGCATTATGATGGACATTGCCAAGCGGCTGCTGGCCATCGACAGTCCCAGCGGATTTACCCAGAACGTGGTGCGGGAGGCGGAGCAGATCGCTCAGGACCACGGCTATGCCACCCGGCGCACCAATAAGGGCAACCTGATCGTGTCGGTGCCCGGCCGGGAGAAGGGCAAGAAGATCGGCCTGTGTGCCCATGTGGATACCCTGGGCCTGATGGTGCGCTCCATCACCGCCGACGGCATGCTGAAAATCACCAAGGTGGGCGGCCCCATCCTGCCCACCCTGGACGGCGAGTACTGCCGGATCTATACCCGAGAGGGCAAGGTATACACCGGCACCATTCTGTCTCTGTCCCCCGCCGTCCACGTCTATGACGACGCCGCCACCCGGCCCCGGGAGGAGAAGGAACTGGCAGTGCGCATCGACGAGAAGGTGAAGAGCAAGGAGGATGTGGAGAAGCTGGGCATCTGCGCCGGGGACTATGTGTGCTTTGATCCCAAGACCACCGTCACGGAGAGCGGCTTTTTGAAATCCCGGTTCATCGACGACAAGGGCAGCGCCGCCATCCTGCTCACCCTGCTGCGGCTGATGCACTTTGCCAAGGTGCGCCCCCGCTACGACACCGATGTGTGCTTTACCGTCCATGAGGAGGTGGGCCACGGCGGCGCTACCCTGCCTCCGGTGGACGAGCTGCTGGCGGTGGACATGGGCTGTGTGGGCGACGACCTAAGCTGCACCGAGTATCAGGTTTCCATCTGCGCCAAGGACAGCAACGGCCCCTACGACTATGAGATGGTGAGCCGTCTGGTGGAGCTGGCCAAGGACAACGGGGTGGACTACGCGGTGGATATCTACCCCCACTACGGCTCCGACGTAGCGGTGGCCTGGCACACCGGCATGGACGCCAAGGGCGCCCTCATCGGCCCCGGCGTACACGCCTCCCATGGTATGGAGCGGACCCATTTCGACGGTATGAAGGCCACCATTGATCTGGTGAGCCTGTATCTGGAGCTGGGCTGAGAAAAGCAGGCGGGCGGCCATGGAGGCTGCCCGCCGTTTTCTTCCAACCCCTTGTCACAGCGGAACGCATTTGATATAATTAAGGGTAATTTTAATGGGAAAGGACGGTGGCCGCCCATGAAATATAAACAATGGAATCTGGCGGCCAGCGATCCTGCCGGAGTAGCAGCCATGGAGCAGGCCGGCCTGCCCCCGCTGGCCGCCAGGGTACTGTGCGCCCGGGGGCTGGACACCCCGGAGAAGGCCCGTGCCTTTCTGGACGCCGGCCGGGGCCAGCTCCAGGACCCCCTGCTGATGCGGGATATGGACCGGGCCTCCGCCCGGCTGGCCCGTGCCCTGGCAGAGGGGGAGACCATCGCGGTGTACGGTGACTACGACGTGGACGGCATCACCTCCACCAGCCTGCTCACCGACTTCCTCCGCCGGGAGGGTGGAACGGTGATCCCCTATATTCCTGACCGGATGGAGGAGGGCTACGGCCTGAACACCGACGCCCTGGACACCCTCCATCAGGCGGGCGTTACACTGGTGGTAACGGTGGACTGCGGCATCACTGCCGTGGAGGAGGCCCGCCGGGCCAGAGAGCTGGGCATGGACCTGGTGATCACCGACCACCACGAATGCAAGGAACAGCTGCCCGACGCCCTGGCGGTGGTGGACCCCCACCGGCCCGACTGCCCCTACCCCTTCAAGTGTCTGGCGGGCGTGGGAGTGGCCCTCAAGCTGGTGCTGGCCCTGGGCGGGCCGGGCCGGCAGGCGGAGCTGCTGGAGCGGTACGCCGATCTGGCGGCCATCGGTACGGTGGCCGATGTCATGAGCCTCACCGGGGAGAACCGCACCATTGTGCGCCTGGGTCTGGAGGCCCTGCGCAATACGGGCCGCCCCGGCCTGAAGGCCCTGCTCCATCAGGCGGGCCTGGAGGAACGGCCCCTCAATTCGGTGGCCATCGGCTACACCCTGGCCCCCCGGCTCAACGCCTCGGGCCGGATGGGGTGCGCCGCCCTGGCCGCCGAGCTGCTGCTCACCGCCGACCCTGCCCGGGGGGAGGAACTGGCTGCCCGCCTGTGCGAGCTCAACCGGGAGCGGCAGACCATTGAGGCCCAGATCAGCCAGGAGTGTCAGGCCCTGGCGGAGGCCCTGCCCCAGGAGGAGCGGTACGCCCTGGTACTGGCCGGGGAGCACTGGCACCAGGGGGTGGTGGGCATCGTGGCCTCCCGCCTGGCGGAGAAATACTCCTGCCCCGCCTTCATGATCTGCCTTCAGGACGGCAAGGGCAAGGGCTCCTGCCGGTCCTTTGGCGGCTTCAATCTGTTTGCCGCTCTGGAGCACTGCGCCCCCCTGCTGGAGGGCTTCGGCGGCCATGAGCTGGCGGCGGGCTTCACCATTCTGGAGGAGAACATCCCCGCCTTTACTGCCGCCATGAACGACTACGTCCGCCAGTGCACCGGCGGCGCCGAGATGGTGTCCGCTTTGGATGTGGACTGCGCGGTGGAGGATGTGGGTATCCTTACCCTGGAGGGGGTGGAGGGCCTGGATCTGCTGGAGCCCTACGGCGCCGGTAATCCCAAGCCGGTCTTTTACCTCCAGGGCTGCCTTATCACTGCCCTCAGCGAGGTGGGTGGCGGCCGGCACCTGAAGCTCAAGCTGGCAGCCGGCGGCCGCAGCTTTGACGCCATCTTCTTTTCCGCCACCGCCGCCGAGATGGGGGTGGCCCAGGGAGACCGGGTGGATGTGGCCTTCACCCCCCAGGTCAACGAGTACCGGGGGTGGCGTTCCGTCCAGCTGCAGGTGTGTGACCTGCGCCCCGCCCTTACCCGGGCCCAGGCCGAGCGGGCCCTCTTTGAAAAGTTCCGCCGGGGAGAGGAACTGACCCAGCGGGAGGCGGCGGCTTTGCTGCCCACCCGGGAGGAGTTCGTGGTTCTCTGGCGCTATTTGAAGGGCCACGCCGGACAGTCTCCCCTGGAGGAGACGGCCCACCGGCTGGCCCGCAACATCGCCCGCTCCGCCGGACGGCGGGAGACTGTCATGCGCACCCTGGTGTGCCTGGAGGTCTTTGACGAGCGGGGACTCATCCGGCTGGAGCACACCACCGACCACCTGCACATCGCCCTGCGGGCGGTGGAGGGCAAGGTGGATCTGGACGACAGCTGGATCATGCGCCGCCTACGGGGCATGAGCGGTTAAGTGCCCCTTTATCTTTTAATTTCGACAGGAGGTGCCCTGTATGGACCCCATCCTGGAGCGTTATCAGGCTCTCGAGGACAAAATCAAAACATACAACCCGGCGCTGGACACCCAGCGCCTGTTCAGCGCCTTCACCTACGCGGACAATGCCCACTCCGGGCAGCTGCGCAAGGACGGATCGCCCTATATCACCCATCCCCTGGCGGTGGCCGAGATCGTGGCCGAGCTGGAGCTGGACACCGACTCCATCATTGCCGCCCTGCTCCACGACTGTATCGAGGATACCGGCTCCACCCATGAGGAGATCGCCAAGCTCTTCGGCGCGGTGGTGGCCGACCTGGTGGAGGGCGTCACCAAGCTGACGAGGGTACAGTATACCTCCAAGGAAGAGGAGCAGATGGAGAACCTGCGCAAGATGCTCATGGCCATGGCCAAGGACATCCGGGTGATCCTCATCAAGATCTGCGACCGGCTCCACAATATGCGCACCATGGAGTACCAGTCTCCCAAGAAGCAGAAGGAGAAGGCTCTGGAGACCATGGAGATCTACGCCCCTATCGCCCACCGCTTAGGTATGCAGCGCATCAAGTGGGAGCTGGAGGACACCTCCCTGCGCTACCTGGACCCGGTGGGCTACAAGGAGATCTCCGATGAGCTGGCCGCCCGTTCCGCCGCCCACGAGGAGTTCCTGGCCACCGTCCAGCGGCGCATCCAGGAGCGGCTGGACGCCGAGGGCATCCACTGTACCATCTACGGCCGGGTGAAGCACGCCTACTCCATCTACCGCAAGATGTACACCCAGAACAAGACCATGGACGAGATTTTCGATCTCTACGCCTTCCGGGTCATTGTGGACGACATCTCCGAGTGCTACAATGTGCTGGGCGTGATCCACGACCTGTTCAACCCGGTGCTGGGCCGGTTCAAGGACTACATCGGCACCCCCAAGCCCAACGGCTATCAGTCCCTTCACACCACCGTCATCGGCCGGGACGGCATCCCCTTCGAGGTGCAGATCCGCACCTGGGAGATGCACCACACCGCCGAGTACGGCATCGCCGCCCACTGGAAGTACAAGCAGGGTATGGCCAACGCCAAGCTGGGTACCGAGGAGGCCTTTGAGTGGGTGCGCAAGCTGCTGGAGAGCCAGCAGGACGTGGACGCCGAGGAATTCGTGCGCACCATGCGGGTGGACCTGTTCTCCGACGAGGTCTTTGTGTTCACCCCCCGGGGCGACGTTATCAACCTGCCCGCCGGGGCCACCCCCATCGACTTTGCCTACAACATCCACTCCGCCGTGGGCAACCACATGACAGGGGCCAAGATCAACGGCCGCATGGTCACCTTCGACACCCCCCTGAAAAACGGCGACATCGTGGAGGTCATCACCTCCAAGTCGGCCCACGGCCCCAGCCGGGACTGGATGAAGATCTGCAAGTCCAACGAGGCCCGCAACAAGATCCGCCAGTGGTTCAAGAAGGAGCGCCGGGAGGAGAACATCGCCACCGGCCGGGCCTCCTTCGAGTCGGAGCTCAAGCATGTGGGCCTGTCCCTGGCGGCCATCACCGCCGAGGATGTGCTCCCCTTCATTCTCAAGAAGGTGCGCTTCGGCACCCTGGATGAGCTGTACGCCGCCATCGGCTACGGCGGCATGTCCGCCCAGAAGGCGGTGGTGCGGGTCAAGGACGAGATGACCCGGCTCAACCGGCTCCACGCCGAGCAGGCCGCCGCCGAAAAGACGGCCCAGCAGGCCGATGCCATCTATCCCGCCACCGGCAATCCGCCCCCCGTGCCCGTCAAGACCGGTAAGCACGACCAGAGCGGCATCATCGTGGAGGGCATCGACAACTGCCTGGTGAAGTTCGCCAAGTGCTGCACCCCCGTGCCCGGGGACCCGGTAGTGGGCTTCATCACCCGGGGCTTCGGTGTGTCGGTCCATCGGGCAGACTGCCCCAACGCCTCCCCAGAGAAGCGCAAGCCGGAGGAGGCAGGCCGCTGGATCAAGGTGTCCTGGGCCACCGGGGAGCTGGCCACCTACCGCACCTCCCTGGAGATCGCCGCCAAGGACCGGGACGGCCTCACCCTGGATGTGGCCATGGCCCTGTCCACCATGAAGGCCAAGACCACCAGCCTGTCCGCCCGCTCCATGCCCGACGGGTACGCCACCGTCAGCATTGTGCTGGAGGTGAAGGACCACACCGAGCTCACCGCCGTCATCAACAAGCTGGGCCAGATCCAGGGCGTGTATCAGGTGAAGCGCGCCGCTGGATAACAAGCCGTCTGCGGTCCGTTCCCGACGGCCCGTTTCCGCGTCATAAAGGAGAGAGACTATGACGATCCCTGTTACCGCGCCGGACCCCGAGCTGGACCGGCTGCTGTCCCGGTGCTTCGCCGGAGGCGAGGTGCTGCGGCGGGAGCTGCGGCTCACCGAGACCCAGGCCGCCTACGTGGCGGGACATTACTGCGCCCAGGTCATTCCCATGGGCGAGCATTGGTATGAGATTAGCTTTCAGGAGGCATTTTACAATGGCTGCAATTAACTTTGTGCCCGTGCTGCTGGGCTCGGACATCAACGCCTACAGCATGGCACGGGCCTTCCACGAGGCCTACGGCGTCAAGTCGGTGGTGTACGGCATGTACCCCGCCAGCGTGTGCGCCGGCAGCAAGATCATTGACTACCGGGTGCGGGAGAACAACGACCGGGTGGACAAGGTGCTGGAGAACGTCACCGAGGTGGCCCGGGAGCACCCGGACAAGAAGATCCTGGTGCTGGGCTGCGGGGACAACTACCTCAACTCCATCTCCGCCAACCTGCCCAACTATCCGGAGAACGTCATCGCCCCCTATGTGGACCTGTCCATGCTGGAGACCCTGATCCACAAGGAGAAGTTCTACGAGCTGTGCGATCAGTACGGCATTGACCGCCCCGCCACCTATGTCTACCACAAGGGGGAGGGCCACGGCTTCACCCTGCCCTTCGAGGGCCCCTTCGTGGTCAAGCCCGCCGAGTCGGACACCTACTGGAAGCATCCCTTCCCCACCCAAAAGAAGGCCTACGTCCTCCAGACCCGGGAAGAGGTGGACGCCGTCATTGACGACATCTACAACGCCGGCTATGAGGACTCCCTCATCATCCAGGACTTCATCCCCGGCGACGACAGCTACATGCGGGTGGTCACCAACTACTCCGGCGCCGACGGCAAGGTGCGCCTCATGTGCGTGGGCCACGTGCTGCTGGAGGAGCACACCGCCCACGCCATCGGCAACCACGCCGTCATCATCACCGAGCCCGAGCCTGAGCTGTGTGAAAAGCTGAAAAATTTCCTGGAGGCCATCCGGTTTACCGGCTTCTCCAACTTCGACATCAAGTACGACCAGCGGGACGGCAAGTTCAAGGCCTTTGAGATTAACTGCCGCCAGGGCCGGTCCAACTATTACGTCACCGGCGCGGGCTACAACCTGGCCAAGTGCCTGGTGGAGGACCGGGTGCTGGGCCGTGAGGGCAAGCTGACCATCGCCAAGAACCGGCACCTGTGGTGGGTCATTCCCCCCAAGGTGGCCTACGACTACGTCAATCCCAAGTATCACGAGGAGATGCGCACCCTGGAGTCCCGGGGCGCCGTGGTCAACCCCCTGTTCTATAAGCCGGACAACGGCCTGGTACGTACTCTGCGCATCATGAAGGGCCAGCGCCGTTATGTGGGCTGGTATGCCTCTTGTATGGAGAAAGTTAGATGAGTGAACAGAGATTGGGTATCCTGGGCGGCATGGGCCCCCAGGCCACCCAGGACTTTTATCAGCGCATTCTGGACAAGACCGACGCCTCCTGCGACCAGGAGCACCTGCCCACCCTGATCTGGAGCGACACCTCCATGCCCGACCGCACCACCGCCATTCTGGGGGGCGACGCGGAGGGCTGTTACCGGCGGCTGCTCTCGGGAGCCCGGCTGCTGGAGGGGGGCGGCTGCACCGTGCTGGCCATTCCCTGCAACACCTCCCACTACTTTGCCGACCGGCTCCAGGAGGATATCTCCATCCCCCTGGTCCACATGCCCCGGGAGACCGTGGGTGTGCTGACGGCGGAGGGCAAGCGCAAGGTGGGTATACTGGGTACCGACGGCACCGTCCAGACCGGGGTGTACCAGAAGGAGTGCGCCGCCCAGGGCCTGCTGGGAGTCTCCCCTCCGGAGCAGATCCAGAAGCTGGTCATGAGCATCATCTACGACGAGATCAAGCGGGGGGAAAAGGGCTCCCGGGAGAAATTCGCCGTCATTGACCGCTGGCTCCGGGAGGCCGGGTGCGACAGCGCCATTCTGGCCTGTACCGAGCTGAGTGTCTACCGTACCTACCACGGCCTGCCCGACTACTATCTGGACGCCATGGACGTGCTGGCCCAGCGGTGTATCACCGCCTGCGGCTACAAGCTGCGGATGGTATGAGGCAACAAAAGGGCGGGCGGCTGACAGCCGCCCGCTTTGCGCAAAACTTACTTTCACATGGTGGTGAACTGAAATGACCGATCTGCGCCGCCCCCTGGGCGACTATGTGCAGCTGCTGCTGCGCCATGACCTGCTGGTCCAGAAGGGCCCCATCCCCGCCGACCTGAGTGCGCCGGTGGCCCTGGTGTCCTGTGATTCCCAGGTGGTCATCCCCCACACCCTCTTCGTGTGCAAGGGGGCCAAATTCAAGGAGGACTACCTGCGCCAGGCCATGGACAAGGGCGCCTTCGTGTACGTCAGCGAGACCCCCTATCCCAACGTGCCCCTGCCCTGCCTGCAGGTCACCGATATCCGGCAGGCCATGGGCCTGCTGGCCGACCTCAGCTACGGCCACCCCTCCGGCAAGCTGACCATCACCGGCATCACCGGCACCAAGGGCAAGACCACCACGGCCTACTATATCAAATCCATCGTGGATACCTGGCTGGCTTCTCAGGGCCACCGGGAGAGCGCTCTGCTGTCCACCATCGTCACCGACGACGGCCTGGAACGCAAGCCCGCCAAGCTCACCACCCCGGAGCCTCTGGACCTCCAGCGCCACCTGTCCAACGCCGTCACCGCCGGGGCGGACTACCTCACCATGGAGGTATCCTCCCAGGCCCTGAAGTATGGCCGTGTCATTGGAGTGGATCTGTCCTGCGCCGTCTTCCTCAACATCGGGGAGGACCACATCTCCCCGGTGGAGCACCCCGATCTGGAAGACTATCTCCAATCCAAGCTGCTCATTTTCCGGCAGGCGAAAACCGCCTGTATTTCCATGGACTGCGACCACGCCGCTGAGGTGGCCTCTGCCGCCGCCCGGTGTGAGCGGGTGATCACCTTCTCCCAGAAGGACCCCGCCGCCACGGTGTACGGTACCAACGTCCGCAAGGAGGGCAACCAGATCGCCTTCCATGTCCGCACCCCCGACTATGAGGGGGACCTGGCCATCTCCACCCCCGGCCTGTTCAACGTGGAGAACGCCCTGGCCGCCGTGGCGGTGGCCTGCGCCTACGGCATCCCTCAGGAGGCGGTGAAGGAGGGCCTGGTAAAGGCTTTCGTCCCCGGCCGCATGGAGCACTATGTCAGTGCCGACGGCCAGATCTCGGTCATCGTGGACTACTCCCACAACGGCATGAGCCTGCAGAACGCCCTGCGCTCGGTGCGGGCGGAGTACCCCGACCGGCAGCTGACGGTGCTCTTCGGCTGCACCGGCGGCAAGGGCATCGACCGCCGGGAGGGTATGGGCAACGCCGCCGGTGAGTGGGCCCACCGCATCATCCTCACCGAGGACGATCCCGGCCCCGAGGAGGTGGAGGACATCTGCGCCGATATCGGCGTCTTCCTCAAGCGGTGGAACAAGGACTACACTGTCATTCCCGACCGGGAGCGGGCGGTGGAGACCGCCATCCTGGAGGCCCAACGTCCCGCTGTGGTGCTGCTGGCGGGCAAGGGCTGCGAGACCGCCCAGAAGCGGAAGAACGGCCCCGAGCCCTGCATCCCAGACGGGGTGCTGGCCCGGCAGGCCCTGGACAAGTACGACCGTGACCATGCTCAATGAGGCTTTTGCCGCCGCAGGCGCCGCCGCCTGGGGCGGCTTGCCGTTTTCGGAACTGGCGGAAGATATGCCCCCAGCGGCTATTGTAAAGGTGGAGGAGCTGTGCCCCAGCCCCCGCACGGTGCTGGTGGCCGCCTTCCCCTACTACGCCGGGGAGCGGCCGGGCAACCTGTCCCTCTATGCCCGGGGGCGGGATTATCACCAGGTGGTCACCGGAAGATTGAATACGATCTGTAATTTTTTGAAAGAGAAATACCAGAATGGGGCGTTTTTGCCCGCCGCCGACAACTCTCCTCTGCCCGAGCGGCAGGCGGCCTGGCGGTGCGGCATTGGCCTGCGGGGGAAGAACGGGCTGGTGATTTTGCCCCCCTACGGCTCCTATGTGTTCCTGGGGACCATCCTCACCGACGTAGAGGTGGACCTGCCCTCCCGTACCCCATCTGCCCACTGTGTGGGCTGCGGCAAGTGTCTGATCGCCTGCCCCGGGGGCGCCCTGGAGGAGGCGGGGGTGGACCTGGACCGCTGCCTGTCCGAGCTGACCCAGCGGAAGGGGGAGCTGACGGCGGATCAGGGAGCCCTGCTGAAGAACCACCCCCTGATCTGGGGGTGCGACACCTGCCAGCAGGTGTGCCCCTACAACGCTGCCCCCGCCCTGTCCCCCCTGCCCGAGTTCCGGGAAGGGCTGGTGGACGCTCTGGAGGGGGCCGACCTGGAAGGGCTCACCAACCGGACCTTTCGGGAGAGGTACGGCGACCGGGCCTTTGCCTGGCGGGGCCCCGCCCCCCTGCGGCGCAACCTGGAGGCACGGGGGGAGTGATTCCCGGCCTCATAACATGAAAATGCCCGGCTCCCATGGGGAGCCGGGCATTTTTATATGCAAAGAGTTATTCTTCCCGAACGCCGTAGGCCCGGGCCAGGTGGAGGATGCGGTTGGCCCAGTTGGAGTGGGTCTTGAACTCGTCCATGCGGGTGGCGTCAGGGCTGGCGGAGACCAGCAGGCCGGCGTCCCGGTCCCAGCCCAGGATGTGGCAGGCGTCCTCATAATCCCGGCAGGATACCTTCAGCATGTCGTTGACCACGGGGATCTGATTGGGGTGGATCACCGTCTTTCCCACAAAACCGCTGAGCAGGTCCTGGGCCAGCTCCCGCCGCAGGCCGGCCTCCCAGCCCTCCCCGGCGAAGTACTCCCACACCGGGCCGGAGACCACATACTCTGTGGCGAAGGTGGTGACGATGTCGATGAGCAGGTGGGCCACCGGCCTGACGTCGTAGATGGTGTCGCGGACCGACCTGCGCAGGCCGAAGGCGTGGGACAGGTCGTTGCCCCCCACCCGGATGTTGAGGATGCGGTCGGACACCGTCTCCAGCTGTTCCTTCACCCGGGCCAGGTTCTGATAGCGGGTGGACAGGTCGATCATGGCGGCGGCCTCAAAAATGGGCATGTACCGGTACTCCGGCCACCGGAGGGAGATCTCCCGGATGGCCTGGATGTAGTCAGCGCAGTTGTCCACAAAGAATTTGGGCAGGATAAAGCCCCGCAGAACGGAGGCAAAGGGGCTGTAGCGCTCCGCCAGCTTTTTCAGCTGCTGGGGGCTGCGCACCCGGATAAAAATCAGGGGAAGGTAAAATTCCTGCCGGGCCTTGTAGCGGCTGATCTGCTCCAGGGTGTGGAAGAGCGCCTCCTCGGCCTCCTCCACCGCCCCCTCCGCCACCGTGTCCTCCAGGCAGAAGGCCAGGGAGAAGGGCTTGGGGTAGCGCTCATCCCGCAGGGCGTCGGCAATGCTCTGGTGGGCGTTGGCCGGGCAGTACAGCAGGGCGCCCACGTCGTAACCACTGATGGGTGGAACCATTGATATCCCTCTTTTGTGCAGCGTAATCCTCCCCGCCGGCGGCAGGGATACAGGCAAGCTTATATATTCTACCACAAACCGCGGCGGAAGGAAATGGACAGTCCTGCCTCTGTGTTTGGATTCTGTCACCAAATCCTGACAGAAATCCTAGGGCATGCCTGTTGAAAAATATCAGGAAGATGCTATAATATAACATATTTTAAGAAATGGTTGGGGAAGTTTGCCGTGATGCTGAAACGTGTGGAGCCGGGACAACTGAATGACTTCTTCCTTCCCCTGTCCGGCCGCCGGGAAAAGGGTGTGTATTTCTGCCGCATTGCGGGGTACAGCCCCGAGGTGGAGGCCTTTGTGAAGCAGTATTACGAGGCCGCCCGGCGCAACGGCGTCATCATCGACGGCAGGATCCCCAACCCGGACACCAATCAGCTGGCTTACTTCTCTGAAATGATGGGCGCTCAGTTCCAGATGGCCCCCGCTTTTCTGGACCAGCGTCTGGCCAAGTGGCTGCCCCGGATGTCCCAGGGACAGCGGGAGACGGTGGTGTCCGCCATTTATTCTACGTTACAGGACATGCAGCGCAGCGGCAAGAACGAGAACATGCTGCGCAACGCATATATCAAATACATGTGCTGGCTCTACTACAAGTTTGAGCGCATTGTGAACCAGCTGGGCAGCGAGACCCTGCCCAAGATCCTCTATGACGGCTCGGTGAGCCACTACGAATTACAGCTGCTGCTGGTGCTCTCCCGGGCCGGGGCGGACATCGTGCTGCTGGAGCGGGCGGGGGACGGCCCCTACCTGCAGCTGGACAGCCAGTCCGCCTGGACCACCCTCTGGCAGACTCCCGATATGACCCCCTTCCCCGAGCAGTTCAATCTGAAATGGCTCCAGCAGGAGCTGATGAAGCAGGCCAACCGACAGCGGCTCTACGGCACGCCTCCCGCCGTGACCAACTGCACCAACGCCTGGATGAAAAAGCCCCAGCTGGGGGAGGTGCTCACGCCCTTCCGGGATCGGGGAACGGACAGCCGCTTTTTCTGTAATGCCTTTCTCTTCCAACACGGCGTGGAGGACAAGCTGCTCTTCTCCAACGACCTGTTTACCTTCTACCAGCAGCTCAAGAGCGAGGGACGAAGGGTGTGCCTGCTCAACGGCGGCATCCCGGCCCCCACGCCGGAGGAGATCTCCGCCATCCGGCGGCAGAACTACCAGAACGCCGACCAGCTGGCGGCGGGGCTGGTCCCCAACATCCAGTATCCCGAGAGCGCCGACCTCCAGCGGCTCATGGTCAAGGCCTTTGTGGACCTGATCCTGGAGGAGTCCAAACACTGTGAGGGCTCCCTCTCCCGGCTGACCAACCGGGCGGTGTACCTGCTGGTGTGGCTCAGACGCTACCAGAAGGAGCTCTTCGGCCGGTGGAAGATGCCGGAGGTGGCCGTCTTCCTCCTCTTCGGCAAGTGCGCCTCTGCTAACGAGGCCCTGTTCCTGCGGTTTCTGGCCCGGCTTCCGGTGGATGTGGTGCTCCTCATCCCCAACCGGAACGAGGGCTGCACCCTCAGTGACCCCACCCTGCTGACCCTGGAGTTTGGGGACTCCCTACCCATGGAGCGCTTCCCGGGGGAGCCCTCTCAGGTGCGGGTGAGCACAGCCGCCTACCAGGCCGAGCGGGACCTGGATACCCTCATGTACCAGGACAGCGGTATGTTCCGCAACCAGCAGTATCAGCGGGCCGAGACCGTGACCCTGCGCACCATGTATGAGGAGATCGCCCTGCTGTGGGACCAGGAGGTCAAGTACCGCCCCAGCTTCACGGTGCTCAACGATACCGTCACCATCCCGGTGCTGCTGGCCAAGGTATGCGGCGTGAAGGACGGGCAGACCGGCCCCTACTGGCAGGAGCTGAAGAAGCTCATCACCCCGGATACCACGGTGGTGCGGGGCCTGCCCTGGCTGACCGGGCTGGACGCCAACCCCATCAAGCCCTTTGTCACCCAGTTTTTGCAGCACGGGCGGGTTTTGAAGAACAAGATCAAGGCCCACAAGGCCTATCCATACAGCATCCTGCGGCCCGAGATGCAGGAGCACCTGCTGGACAAGGTCCAGCTGATGCTGGACCAGCGGATCATTGCCGGCACCTATGAGAACGGCACGGAGTACACCGTGCTGGCCACGGTGCTCAACCTGAGCAAGGACCTGCTGCGCAGCATCCAGAAGTTTGACTTCACCAAGAAAAATCCCAAGCTGATCCTGATCAACACCACGGAGAAGATCCTCTCGCTGGAGGACAGCATCCTGGTGGCTTTCCTCAACCTGGTGGGCTTTGACATCGTCTTTTTCGTGCCCACCGGCTACCAGTGTGTGGAGAAATATTTCCCCCAGGGATACGTCAACGAGCTTCAGACCGGAGAGTACCTGTACGACCTGTCGGTGCCCGATTTCCGTACTCTCCAGGAAGGTGGCTTGAGTTCCATTAGAAAACTATTCGGAAGGAGCTTATGAAGATGGGATTGGATTTTACACGACCCGCCGCCAGCCCGGCCCCGGTTCAGAGCCAGCAGGGCGCTTCCCTGCCCGCGGAGCAGGAGAACTACCAGCAGTATGACATTGTGGCCGACCGCCAGCAGATGAACCAGAGCCTGACCAATTCCCCGGAGGTGGATCGGCTGGCCAGCCAGATCGAGGTATACAACCTGGAGTCCATTGTCTCCTTCGGCGCCGGTGCGGCGGAGGAGATCTCCAAGTGCTCCGATGTGGTGCTCAACAGCATGAACATGTCCCAGCTGGACGAGTCCAGCGCCATGCTGGTTACTCTGGCCAAGATCATGGACAAGTTCGACATTGAGGAGATCAAGGAGAACCCCGGCTTCTTCGGCAAGCTCTTCGGCAACCTGCGCAAGCAGCTGGACAAGATCCTGGCCAAGTACCACACCATGGGCGAGGAGGTGGACAAGATCTACGTCCAGCTCAAGCAGTACGAGTCGGAGATCAAGCAGTCCAACCGGAAGCTGGAGGAGATGTTCCGGGCCAACGTGAACTACTATCACGAGCTGGTGAAGTACATCCTGGCCGGCGAGCAGGGCTGCCGGGAGCTGGAGGCCTATATCGCCCAGCGCCAGGCCGACATGGAGGCCAGCGGCGACAACTCCATCCAGTTTGAGATCACCACCCTGAACCAGGCCCTGATGATGCTGGAGCAGCGCACCCAGGACCTGCGGACGGCGGAGAACGTGGCCATGCAGGCCATCCCCATGATCAAGACCATGCAGTTCAGCAACATGAACCTGGTGCGCAAGATCAATTCCGCCTTTATCATCACCCTGCCCGTGTTCAAGCAGGCCCTGACCCAGGCCATCATGCTCAAGCGCCAGCGCATCCAGGCCGAGGCCATGTCCGCCCTGGACGAGCGCACCAACGAGATGCTGCTGCGCAACGCCCAGAACACCGCCGAGCAGTCCAAGATGACCGCCCGGCTGGCCTCGGGCAGCTCCATCAAGATCGAGACCCTGGAGAAGACCTGGCAGACCATCGTCTCCGGCATCGACGAGACCCGCCAGATCCAGGAGAATGCCCGCAAGCAGCGTGTTGAGGACCAGAAGCGCCTGGAGACCATCAAGGCAGATTTCAATGCCAGATACAGCGTACCCGACCGCAAATAACCACCATTCAAAAAGAGGAGGTTCACAGTTATGCCCATCAATCTGACCAAGGGACAAAAAGTAGACCTGACCAAGGGGAATCCCGGACTGACCAAGATCGTGGTAGGCCTGGGCTGGGACGTCAACGCCTATGACTCCGGCGCTGCCTTCGACCTGGACGCCGCTGCGTTCATGACCAACGCCGCCGGCAAGTGCCCCACCGAGAAGGAGTTCGTGTTTTACGGCAATCTGGAGCACGTCAGCGGCTCCGTCAAGCACATGGGCGACAACCTGACCGGCGAGGGCGACGGCGACGACGAGCAGATCGTGGTGGACCTGTCCAAGGTGCCCGCCAATGTGGAGCGTATTGCCTTCACGGTGACTATCTATGACGCCGACGTGCGCAACCAGAATTTCGGCCAGGTCTCCAACGCCTACATCCACATCCAGGACATGGCCAGCGGCGCCGATCTGATCCGCTACGACCTGGGGGAGGACTTCTCCATCGAGACCGCCATCGTGGTGGGCGAGCTGTACCGCCACAACGGCGAGTGGAAGTTCAACGCCATCGGCAGCGGCTTCCAGGGCGGCCTGGCGGCTCTGTGCGGCCACTATGGCATCGAAGTGGCGTAAAAAAGGAGGAAAACACTATGCCTGTCAGTCTGAAAAAGGGCCAGAAGGTCAGTCTTACCAAGGATAACCCCGGTCTCTCCCGCGTGGTGGTGGGCCTGGGCTGGGACGTCAACGCCTTTGATACCGGCGGAGCCTTCGATCTGGACGCCGCCGCCTTCCTGCTGGGGGACAACGGCAAGGCCGGCCGCAGCGAGGACTTTGTGTTCTACGGCAACCTGAAGGACCCCTCCGGCGCGGTGGAGCATCTGGGCGACAACCTGACCGGTGTGGGCGACGGCGACGACGAGCAGATCAAGGTGGATCTGACCCGGGTGCCCGCCAACGTCTCCCGGGTGGCCTTTACCGTCACCATCTATGAGGCGGAGGAGCGCCGTCAGAATTTCGGCCAGGTGAACAACGCCTTCATCCGCATCTATGACGAGACCAACGGCCAGGAGCTGCTGCGCTACGACCTGGGGGAGGACTTCTCCATTGAGACGGCGGCGGTCTTCGGCGAGCTCTACAAGAACAACGGCGAGTGGAAGTTCAACGCCATCGGCAGCGGCTACCAGGGCGGCCTGGCGGCCCTGTGCGCCAACTACGGCATCGACGTGGAGTAAAAAAGGAGGCTGCTATGGCAATCAGTCTTGAGAAAGGCAGGAAGGTCAATCTGCAGAAGAAGCAGAATGCCGGTCTGGGAGAGATCCTGGTGAACCTGAACTGGAACACCAAGCCGGCCAAGCAGGGGTTTTTTGCCAGCCTCATGGGCCCTAAGGGGGGCATTGACCTGGATCTGGGCTGCCTGTACGAGCTGAAAAACGGCAGAAAGGGCACGGTCCAGGCTCTGGGAAACGCCTTTGGGTCTTTGCAGCGGGAACCCTACATTTCCCTGGACGGGGATGACCGGACGGGGGCGGTAACCACCGGCGAGAACCTGCGTATCGACGGCAACCGGATCGCCGAGATCAGGCGTATCCTGGTGTACACCTTTATCTATGAGGGTGTGGCCAACTGGCAGCAGGCAGACGCCACGGTGACCATCAAATATCCCGGCGCCGAGGACCTGATTGTAAAAATGGACAGCTATGATTCCAAACAGATCATGTGCGGCCTGGTGCTGCTGGAGAACCAGAACGACGAGACCTTCAGTGTAGAGAAGATCGTGCAGTTCTATCCGGGACATCAGGCGCTGGACCAGGCGTTCCACTGGGGACTGCGCTGGACGGCAGGACGAAAATAAGGAGGTAAAAGACGATGTCTGTCAGCTTGCAGAAAGGCCAGAAGGTCAGCCTGACCAAGGAGGGCCGGGAGGGCCTGAACAAAGTGATCGTGGGACTGGGCTGGGACGAGGCCCAGCGCTCCAAGGGCGGCCTCTTGGGCGGCCTGTTTGCCGCCAAGCCCCAGGCCATCGACTGTGACGCGTCCGCCCTCATGCTGAAGGACGGACATCTGGTGGACGGCAAGGATGTGGTCTACTTCGGCAACCTGAAGCACCGCTCGGGCTCTGTCATGCATATGGGCGACAACCTGACCGGCGCCGGCGAGGGCGACGACGAGCAGATCATGATCGAACTGGAGCGGGTGCCCGCCGAGTACAACCGCATCGTGATGGTGGTCAACATCTATCAGGCGGTGCAGCGGCACCAGAACTTCGGCATGATCCAGAACGCCTTCATCCGCATCGTGGACGGCCGCAACGGCCAGGAGCTGTGCCGCTACAACCTGTCCGAGAACTATGACGGCATGACCGCCATGATTTTCGGCGAGGTGTACCGCAACAACGGCGAGTGGAAGTTCAACGCCGTGGGACAGGCCACCACCGACCCCGGCCTGCCTGAGCTGTGTAAGCGCTACTACTGAGCCTCTGACCGGGGCAAACACCCTGGACAACGAAACGCATGACCAGGAAAGAGAAGCGAATCATTGCATTGCTTCTCTTTTCCTGTGTCTATAGGAGAAAGAGATATGCACTATAACGGACTTTCAGACAAAGAAGTTCTCGAATCCCGACAGAAATACGGCAGCAACCTGATCCCGGATTCGGAACCTACCACCTTCTGGGCGGAATTCAAGGAGACCTTTGGGGACCCCATGATCCGCATTCTGCTGGCCATCGCGGCGCTGATGATCGTCATGTGTATCTTCGGCTATGCCGACATCTATGAGCCCATCGGCACCATCGTGGCCATTCTGATCGTGGCCTTCGTGTCCGCCAAGACCGGCGTGGCCAGCGACACCAAGTACCGCCAGCTGAAGGACAGCACCAAAAAGGACCAGTGTAAGGTCTACCGCAACGGCGTCATCACCGTCATCGACATGGACGACGTGGTGGTGGGGGACAAGGTGCTCCTCCAGTCGGGCGACAAGATCCCCGCCGACGGCATTCTGGTGTGGGGCAGTATCAAGGTGGACAACTCCGCCCTCAACGGCGAGGCGGAGGAGTGCCCCAAGGTGGCCGCCGACGAGAGCTACAAGCTCTCCGATGAGATCACCGGCGATACCTTTGTGGACAAGCACTCCCTGTTCCGGGGGGCGGTCCTCTTCGACGGCGAGGGCGTGCTGGACGTGCAGAAGGTGGGCCTGTCCACCATGATGGGCAAAATGGCCGAGGAGATGCAGGAGGACGAGCCCGACTCCCCCCTGAAGGTCAAGCTGGCCAACCTGGCCAATATGATCTCCCGCTTCGGCTACATCGGCGCCATCGTCATTGCCGCTCTCTACTTCGGCTATTACATCCTGTCCGCCGGCGGCATCGGCCCCTACTTCGCCCTGGGCGCCACCCAGGTCATCAAGGACCTGGTGGAGGCGGTGTCCCTGGCGGTGGTCATTATCGTGTGCGCCGTCCCCGAGGGCCTGCCCCTGATGATCTCCCTGGTGCTGATGCAGAACACCAGCAAGATGCTGGACCACAACGTGCTGGTCCGCAAGGCCGAGGGCATTGAGACCGCCGGTTCCCTCAACATTCTCTTCAGCGACAAGACCGGCACCATCACCAAGGGCCGGCTGGAGGTGGTGGAGTTCTTCACCGCCGACGGCATCACCATCCCCCTGGCCGAGATCAACCAGCACGGCAAGATCAAGGGCCTGGTGGACCTGGCCATCGGCAAGAACACCCAGTCCATGTTTGACGCCCAGGGCGGCGTCATCGGCGGCAACGCCACCGACCAGGCCCTGATGAAGTTCCTGGGCGCGGAGACCTTCCACAGCCTGGAGAACTCCTGTACCGTGACCAAGGCCCAGAGCTTCAACTCCGCTAACAAGTTCAGCCAGGCCTACCTGGGCGAGCTGGGCAAGACCTTCTACAAGGGCGCGCCCGAGCGGCTGCTGGCCTGTGCCCGCACCTATCTGAGCATGAGCGGGGAGGAGCGGCCCCTCTCCATGGACGTGATCAACGCCAAGATCGACGAGCTGGCCAGCAAGTCCATGCGTGTGCTGGCCTTCGGCTACTCCAATCAGGAGATGACCGAGAACCGTATCAACGACGACACCGTCATCGTGGGCTTTGTGGGCATCCGGGACGACGTGCGCCCCGAAGCCCGGGAGGCCATCGCGGCGGTGCAGCATGCGGGCATCCAGGTGGTCATGATCACCGGCGACCGGCTGGAGACCGCTGTGGCCATCGCCCGGGACGCCGGCCTGCTCAAGACCGAGGATGACGTGGCTCTCACCTCCGGCCAGCTCAATGAGCTCAGCGACGAGGAGGTCAAGGAGATCATCCCCCGTATCCGGGTCATCGCCCGGGCTCTGCCCACCGACAAGTCCCGCATGGTGCGTCTGTGCCAGGAGATGAACCTGGTGGTGGGTATGACCGGCGACGGCGTCAACGATTCTCCGGCTCTGAAGCGGGCCGACGTGGGCTTCGCCATGGGCAGCGGTACCGAGGCCGCCAAGGAGGCGGGCAAGATCGTCATTCTGGACGATAACTTCAAGTCCATCAAGGACGCCATCTGGTACGGCCGCACCATCTACCACAACATTCTGAAATTCTGTAAATTCCAGCTGGTGATCAACGTGGCCGCCGTGGTGGTGAGCGCCATCTCCCCCTTCTTCGGGGTGGAGGAGCCCCTGAAGGTGACCCACCTGCTCTTCGTCAACCTGGTGATGGACGGCCTGGGCGCCATTATGCTGGGCAACGAGCCCGCCCAGGAGCGGTACATGAGCGAGAACCCCCGCCGCCGGGACGAGAGCCTCGTCAGCCGGGAGATGATGGTCCAGATCCTTACCATGGGCCTGTGGCTCACCGTGCTGAGCTTCGTGTTCCTGAAGGCCCCCTTCTTCGACCAGTTCTTTGCCACCACGGAGCAGAAGCTTACCGCCTACTTTGTGCTCTTCATCTGGAGCGCCCTGTTCAACGGCTTCAATGTCCGTGACGACGGCTTTGCCATCTTCAAGGGCCTGAATGAGAACACCGGCTTTATGAAGGTGTTTTTGGCCATCATCATCATCCAGGCGCTGATCGTCAACGCCGGTCTGGTGCCTGTGGCGGTGTGCGGCTGGATCAGCAGCATGTTCAGCTGTGTGCCCTTCGCCCCCATCGGCTGGGTGGTGGTGGGCATCCTGGCTGTGACCATGATCCCGGTGGACATGCTGCGCAAGGCGGTTACCCCCAAGAAATAAGAGGTCAAAAGGGGTGCCCCCGCCGGGGGCGCCCCTTTTTGCAAGAATGGGAGATTGGGAGCCATGAAGAAATTGCAGTACAATTCGCCGGTGATCCTCAGCTTCTTTTTCCTGTCCCTGGCGGCCCTCCTGCTGGGCAGGGCCACCAACGGCTGGACCACCACCGCCCTCTTCTCGGTGTACAGGGCGCCCCTGAGCCCCCTGGCTCTGTTCCGCTTTGTGGGCCATGTGCTGGGCCACGCCGATTTCAGCCACTTTCTGGGGAATATGCTGCTGCTTCTGGTGGTGGGGCCCCCTCTGGAGGAGAAATACGGCAGCCGTGCCCTGCTGCTGGCCATCTTCTTTACCGCCCTCATCTCCGGCGTGCTGCAATTCATGCTCTTCCCTCATACCGCCCTGCTGGGGGCCAGCGGCATCGTGTTCATGCTTATCATGCTCTCCTCCCTGGCCGGCATGAGGGGAGGGGCCATTCCCCTAACCCTCCTTCTGGTGGGGGTCCTCTACCTGGGGCAGGAGGTCTACTCCATCCTCTTTGTGAAGGACAACGTGGCCAACCTGATGCACATTGTGGGCGGCGTCTGCGGCACCGCCTTCGGGTTCCTGGCCGGCAGGAACCACAGAACCTGATTTCAAACAGCGAGGAAACAGCATATGCCTGAGTACACCCGTGAAAACACCCTGCGCATTGCCAAGCGCTTCCACAACCGCAAGCGGGCCTATCTGCTGGTCAACCCCCTGCAGGCCAAGCACATCCCGGTGTCCCCCACCCGGGCCCTGGAGATGATGGATGCCCTGGGGGACAAGCTGGCCCGGCGGTATCCCACCGCCCGGCTGGTCATCGGTTTTGCCGAGACCGCCACCGCCATCGGGGCCGCGGTGGCCCGGCGGATCTCCCCTGACTGCATCTACCTCCACACCACCCGGGAGTCCTTCCCGGCGGCGGAGGGGTGGATCGAGTTCCAGGAGGAGCACAGCCACGCGGTGGAGCAGAAGCTCAGCGGCGACGCCCTGGAGCGCTGGCTGCCCGAAACCGACACCGTGATCCTGGTGGACGACGAGATCTCCACCGGCAAGACTCTGCGCAACATGGTGGGAGAGCTGAAAAAGCGCTGCCCCGTGCTGGGGGAGAAGCGCATTGTGGCGGCCTCCCTCCTGAACCGGGTCTCCCCGGAAAATGAGGCCCTTCTGGAGGGGGCGGGCATCCGCAGCGAGTATCTGGTCAAGCTGCCCCTGGAGGACTACACCGCCCTGGTGGCCCCCCTGGAGATCCATGAGGCGGAGGAGGCGGAAGCCCGCCCGTGGCCCCTGCGTCAGGGAGAGCAGATTCTGCCCGCCCTGGCAGACCCCCGGCTGGGTCTGGCGGTGGGGGAGTGGCGGCAGGGCTGCGCCGCCCTGGCGGAGGCCTTTCTGGCTCAGAATGGGGCGGCCTTCCCGCCGGACAGCCGCACCCTGGTGCTGGGTACGGAGGAGTGCATGTACCCTGCCCTGGTGCTGGGAGAAGCGCTGGAAGAGCTGGGGGAGGGGAGACAGGTGTTCTGCCACGCCACCACCCGCAGCCCTATCGGCATCTGCGCCGCGGAGGGCTACCCCATCACCTCGGGCAGAAAGCTGCCCAGCTTCTATGAAGAGGGCCGGACCACCTACCTCTATGATCTGGCGGACTATGACTGCATCGTGGTGGTATCCGATACGCCGGAGCCGGGGACCGGGGCGCTGAGCGCCCTGCTGTCGGCCTTCCCACCTAATCCGGCCCGCAAGGTCGTTTATCTCCAAGGAGGACAGCATGTTTGGTACCTATAAGCCCCAAGATGTAGAGATCCTGCTGAAGGACATCACCGGCCTGGTGGAGCCCCTGCCCACCAAGGAGCGGGAGAAGCGCATTCAAAGCGGCGTGCACTACTCCGAGATGCTGCCCCTGGAATACGAGCCCTCCCCGGCCTATCTGGCCGCCTACCACGACGCCCTGACCCGCTACGCCCCCATGACCGCCCAGGCGGTGGCCTCAGCAGCCCAACAGATCTGGCAGGACAAGGGGGCGGAGGCCGTGCTGGTCTCCCTGGCCCGGGCGGGTACCTCCATCGGTGTGCTCATCAAGCGGTATCTGGCCCGGGAATATGGGGTGGATGTGAAGCACTACACCATCTCCATCATCCGGGGCAGGGGGATCGACCGCAACGCCATGAAGTATATCCTGGTCCGCCACAAGCCGGAGCACATCCAGTTTGTGGACGGCTGGACGGGGAAGGGAGCCATCCAGCGGGAGCTGAAACAGGCCATGGAGGACTACCCCGGCGTCAGCGCCGGGCTGGCGGTGCTCTCCGACCCGGCCCGGCTGGCCGAGAAGTGCGGGACCCACGACGACTTCCTCATTGCCAGCTCCTGCCTTAACTCCACGGTGTCGGGGCTGCTGAGCCGGACCTTCTACCGCCCGGACCTGATCGGGCCGGAGGACTTCCACGGCGCGGCCTGCTATCCCCAGCTGCGGGAGCAGGACCTGACCTACCCCTTTATCGAGGCGGTGGAGGCCCACTTCCCCGCCCGGGGGACGGCGAAGCTCTGTTTGTCGGCGGAGGAGGGGACGGAGCCCTTCACCGCCCTGGAGGAGGTGGACCAGATCTGCCGCAATTTCTCCATCGCCGACCGCAATCTGGTCAAGCCCAGCATCGGAGAGGCCACCCGGGTGCTGCTGCGGCGGATGCCGTGGAAGATCCTGGTCCGCAGCCTGTCCGACGAGGACCATCTGGGCCATATCTATCAGCTTGCAAAGGAGAAAGGCGTGACCCTGATGGAGTACCCCCTGGTGCACTACCGGGCGTGCGGGCTCATTCAGTCCATCGCTGACAACTGACTATGGAAAAGACCATTTTCGCCAGTGATCTGGATAATACCCTGCTCTTCTCCCATAAACACGCCCGGCCCGGCGACCTGTGCGTGGAGTATCTGGAGGGGAAGGCTCAGGGCTATCTCACCGGGGAGACCCCGGAGCTGCTGGCCCGGGTCATGAAAAAGGCCCTCTTTGTGCCCGTCACCAGCCGGTCCATGGAGCAGTACCTGCGCATCTCCTTTCCCCAGACCTGCCGGCCCCGCTATGCCCTTACCACCAACGGGGCCTTCCTGCTGGTGGACGGCAAGCCGGACCCCCAGTGGGCGAGGGAGTCGGAGGAGCTGGTAGCCCCCTGGCGGCCCCGTCTGGAAGAGGCCCTGGGGGCTCTGGAGGCCTGGCCCGCCCCCAAGCGGTGCCGCATCGTGGACGGGATGTTCACCTTTGCCGCCTGCGACACCCCGGAGGAGGCCCAGGCTCTGGCTGAGGCCATGAGGGACGCATTTCCACTGGACATGGGGGTAACGGGGAGGAAGGTCTACTTCTTCCCGCCGCCCATCAACAAGGGGGCGGCCCTGGACCGCCTGCGCAGCCGCTTCGACGCCGAACGGGTGCTCTGCGCCGGGGACAGCCCCATCGACGGCCCCATGCTGGGCCGGGCCGATGTGGCCATTGCGCCCAGAGGAATTTTGCCGGAGCAGGGCGGCCCCGCCCGCCGGGAGTGGGACGGCTCCGGCCGCTTTTACACCTTTGTGTTGCAGCAGGTCCTCTGGGAGGTGGACGGAGAGACCGCCTGCTGAGTACCCAGCTGTCCGAGGAGGGGGAACCATGGCAAACTACAGCGCATATTTCCAGGCGGTGCTCCGCCCGTCCACGCCCAATCTGACAGAGGCCTTCTTCTCTCTGGACGGGCGCTACTCCAACTTCCGGAAGGAGACCTTCTTTGCCCGCTGCCTGTGCGGGGAGGGGTATCCCGCTCTGGTACAGCGGCTCCAGGCCTGGCAGGGGGAGGGGAAGTGCGGCCGGCTCTTTCTGCCCGCCTTCCCCAAGCAGCCCGACCAGGGGGAGCTGAAGGACTACCTGGAGCGCTACGACGGAGGAACGGACCGCCTGCCCTTCTCCTTTGAAAACCCCATTCTGGAGGAGGCCTTCCGGGCCCACTACCGGGAGACCCTGGACCAGTTCCGCAGGAGCCGGGGCAGGGCGGAGGAGTCCATCGTCCGCAATTTCGGGGTGAAGCTGCTCTTCTGGATCGACCGGTGCTTCCCCAAGCTCTTTGTGGACACCGGGCGGATCGGAGCCTCCCCCAAGTTTGTGTGCAGCGGTACCGTCAAGCTGCCGGAGTATCTCTTCCTCTGCCTGCTCTTCCGCATGGGCTGCGACGTGCTCTATGTAAGCGGGGAACAGGACGTGCAGGTGCAGGACGACCAGCTGCTCCAGCTGTCGGTCCTGGTCCGGGAACAGATTCCTGCCTCGGCCCCGCCCCGGCAGTCCCAGGTCAGTACAGCCCGCCCCGCGCCCCAGGCCCCGGCGGCGCCCCCTCCGGAGTACCGGACTGCCCCTGCCCCCGCTCCGGCGGAGCGGCGGGAGCTGGACTATGTGGAGCTGGCCAGGCTGGCCTCTTCCGTGGTCATGCTGGAGGTGTACGACGGGGAGCAGCAGTGCTTCAAGACCGGGTCGGGGGTCATCATCAACCAGACCGGCTACATCCTGACCAACTTCCACGTGGTGGCGGGAGGCCGGTATTTCGGGGTGCTCCTGGAGGGAGAGCAGGATGTGTGCTACACCGACGAGCTTATCAAGTACAACCAGGACCTGGACCTGGCCATCCTGCGCATGGAGAAGCAAAGACCGCCCATCCCCGTGTGGCGGGGGGGCGGGGAGCTGGTGAGGGGCCAGAAGGTGGTGGCCATCGGCAGCCCCCTGGGCCTGTTCAACACCGTCTCCGACGGCATCATCTCCGGCTTTCGGACGGTGGGGGAGCGCTCCATGATCCAGTTTACCGCCCCCACCTCCCACGGCAGCAGCGGCGGCGCCCTGCTGAACCTGTACGGGGAACTCATCGGCATCCTGACGGCGGGCTTTGACGACGGCCAGAACCTGAACCTGGCAGTGGACGCCGGGACCATCCTGGACTTTGCCCGGGGCCTGCTGTGACGGCTCAAAAGAAAAACGACCCCCCGGATATGCCGGCTGACGGCATATTCGGGGGGTCGGTCTTTTTATGGCGCAGGCTGGGCCGGGGTGATGGGCTGCCTGAGGGAGCGGGCCAGCAGATCGTCCATGTAGCGGCACAGGGTACGGTCGGGGATGTCGGGGCACTCCATGGTCACATGGGTGTACAGCCCGATAAGGGCGGAGGAGAACATGACACCCTGGATCTCGGCGTCCAGCTCATTGACGTTGCGCTGTTCCAGCTTACGGCGCAGGCTTTTGACGATGTCCTTTTTCCACCGGTAAACAAACATGGGGTCGCCCCGGTTGCTCAGCAGGGCCCGGTACCAGCCCAGGTTCTCCCGGATGTGGGCGATGGTGCGCAGGGCGGTCTCGGTGCCGCTGGTGTGGTCCATCACGTCGGGCAGGTTGCGGCAGATCTCCCACAGGGCGGAGAGCAGCCGGTCCTCCACCTCCTGAAGCACGGCGAACTTATCCTCAAAATAGAGGTAGAAGGTGGAGCGGGCAATGCCGCAGGTCTGGCAGATGCCCGAGATGCTGACGCCGTCGATGCCGTCCCGCTGATAGAGGGTCAGAAAGGCGGACTCGATGTCCTGAATGGTGCGCTGGCGATTCAAGGCTCCCCGGGGGGACATTTCCATCAACTCGCTTTCATACGGTAAAACGGCAGGAACAAAGGATTCTGGCTGAAATGCTGTAAAAAAGCGGGGCCTTTGACTAAATAATTATTATATTTGACCAGATGGTGAAATGCAAGCAAAATCCGCCCCATTCGGACACTTTGCCCTCTTTTGTGCAGTAACTGTACGGCTGCTTTTTGTGTGATGCGTACAACAACGGCCCCGTCATGCTATGCTCACCTCAGCAAAACAAACAGACAAGGAGGAGCTTTTATGAGCCAGAGACCTGTCCTCAACGCCCAGGAGCGGGCGCTGTCCTACGCCAAATACTACGACCTGCCCATCACCCCCATTCCCGCCGAGAAGATCGCCATCCTGGAGGGCGGTCCCATGGACCCCAAGGACGCCCTGCCCATCGAGCGGCGCAACGACCTGTTCCTGCCCGGCTATCTGCCCGGTGAGATCGGCTACTGCGTCATGCCCAATGGCACCGGCTACCTGGCCAACCGCACCGAGATGCCCGGCGTCACCCCCGAGATGTTCGAGTGGTGGTTTGCCTGGCACGGCCTGAACGACATGCGCTACCGGATCTGGGACCCGGAGGACCACTTCTACGCCCGCCAGCAGATGCCGGACAAGGTGCTGGACCCCAGCGTGCCCATGCGGGAGAAGACCTGGGGCACCGTCCACCATGTGCTGGAGGACATCGGCGCCGGTCCCGACGAGCTCATCCTGAACTTCCGCTATCCTCACGAGCTGGGCTATGACGAGTCCAAGGTGGGTACCCCCGCCTGCGCCACCATGATGTGCGCCAACGGCCACGGCCCCAAGCCCGGCGAGGGTGTGGCGGCCATCATGACCCACATGGTGCGGGAGATCGAGGGCGGCATCGAGCTGCGCAGCCGCTTCTGGATCGGCTACGGCCTGGTGGACGGCCAGGTGGTCAAGCTGCTGCCCGACGGCGTCAGCGTGCCCCCGGTGGTGCCCATGGGCCTGTTTGCCCACAACCTGAAGGAGTTCGGCCACCTGGCCGCCATCCTGCCCTCCCTCTACGCCGAGGAAAAGGACCGCTGGTAAGCGGAGCAGACCGAAAAGGAGAAGGAGTATTATGTGTAAAAAGAAAGATTTCCCCGTGGTCATGAACGTGTTCCTGGCGTTTTTCATCACCCTGGCTGTGACCATCTTCAACCTGGCGGTAAACAACAACCTGAATGTGCCCGCCCTGGTGGTGAGCATGATCTACGGTTTCTGCCTGAACCTGACCCTGGAGACCATCATCGACCTGCCCGCCTTCGGTAACTTCTTCGTCAAGAAGTTCGGCCTGAAGATGGAGAGCCTCCCCGCCTACTTTGTGCGCATCTTTTTCATCGTGCTGCTGCTGGTGCTGCTGATGAGCTTCATCCTCATGTTCTGCGAGGTGGGCTTCCTGCTGGGGGCCGGATTCTTTGGCTTCTGGATCACCAAGGTGCCTGCCATCTTCCTGGTGGCCTATGTCACCGCGCTGATCTTCTTCCCTGTGTGCATCAATGGGGCCAAGGCCCTGTGCGTGCGGGACTGAGCCTCTGTCCAGAAGGGCCGGGCTGTGAACTTTGGTTCACAGCCCGGCCCTTTGCTGGTTTCAGGAGGCAGTCGGATTTGACAGCGCCGGTGAGATACCTTACAATATTTCTGTTCCGGCTGCTGCATGAATGGGAGGAAAAGCCATGAAGATCCTTGTTTTGAACGCCAGCCCCAAGGGGAAAAACTCCACCACTGTTCACACCGCCCTCTATTTGCAGGCCCTCCACCCGGAGCACACCTTTACCGTTGTGCCGGTGGGCCAGCAGATCAAACGCTATGAGAAGGACTTTGCCCCCCTGCGCGCCCAGCTGGAGGAGGCTGAGCTGGTGCTCTTCTGCTACCCGGTGTACACCTTTATCGCACCCTATCAGCTCCACCGGCTGATTGAGCTCATCAAGGCAGACGGCGTGGATTTGTCCGGCAAGTTTGCTTCCCAGATCACCACCTCCAAGCACTTTTACGACGTGACCGCCCACCGCTATGTGGAGGAGAACTGCTTTGACCTGGGGATGAAGGTTGTGCGGGGACTGTCCGCCGATATGGACGACCTGCTCACCGAAGAGGGCCGCCGGGAGGCCCGGAACTTTTTCGATCAGCTGATGTTCTCCTGCGCCCACGGCCTGTTTGTCACGCCCCCCGCCCCGGCGCCCCGGCGGGAGAAGGAGATCTACCAGCCGGTGCTGCCCGACGTTGCCAAGACCAAAGACAAAGATGTGGTCATCGTCACCAACTGTGCCCCGGAGGACCAGAATCTGCACAACATGATTGCCGATTTCCAGGCGGCCCTGCCCTTTGAGAGTCGGGTGGTCAATCTGCGGGACTTCCCCTTTGCCGGGGGGTGTCTGGGGTGCTTTGGCTGCGCCGTCACCGGGAAGTGCGTCTATCAGGACGGCTTTGACCAGTTCCTGCGCAATACCATTCAGACCGCCGACGCCTTTGTCTATGCCTTTACCATCGCGGATCACTACACCCATTCCAGCTTCAAGTGCTTTGACGACCGGCAGTTCTGCAACGGCCACCGCACCGTCACCCACGGTACCCCCATCGCCTACCTCATCAGCGGCGACTACCGGTATGAGAGCAACCTGCGCATGATCGTGGAGGGCCGCAGCGAGGTGGGAGGCAACTACCTGTGCGGTGTGGCCACCGATGAGGGGGATACCGCCGCCGACATCCAGGCGCTGGCGGACAGCCTGGTCTTTGCATTGAAGAAAAAGCTGTCCCGCCCGGCCAACTTCTACGGCGTAGGCGGCATGAAGATCTTCCGGGACCTCATCTATGTCATGCAGGGCCTGATGAAGGCCGACCACAGGTTCTACAAGGCCCACGGCATCTACGATTTCCCCCAGAAGCAGAAGAAGCGCATTTTGCAGATGAAGCTGGTGGGGGCGCTCGTTGCCATTCCGTCGGTGCAGAAGAAGATGAAGGGCCAGATGAACCAGTACATCATCGGACCCTACCAGAAGGTAGTGGAGCAGGCCGGGGAGAAAAGAAAAGCCAGCGGGCAGTAAGAAGCGTCCGTCAAAAGAAAAGCAGGCCGCCGGTATCCCGGCGGCCTGCCTCAACAACAAAAAACCGCTGTTTTCGTAAGAAAACAGCGGTTTTTTCTGGTGGACGATACAGGACTTGAAGTTGGTGTGTTCTTTAATGAGGGATATTGCTTTTTTAAAAAACAAGGCTTCTTAAGGAGGCATTAGGTGTATATATTCTATTTTGTACCGTTATGGTTCTATTTGGTTTAAAGGGAAAAGGGAAAATACAAGGGAAAATTGATAAAATCAGATGACTGAGGTATTCCGCGGAAGGATGGAACAAAATTTAGGAAAAAATTTTTCGAGATCATCTTCCTGAAGCGCCGTGGTGTTCCATAATGAGATAACGTTTACTGTCATTTTCCAATATATAAGCTGATTCGGAGTGGGCGAGGTGCCCAAAATGGTTTGATCTGTTTCGCCTAAGCGAGTGACAGAAAATGCGAGGCGGCCGTTCTGATTTGTGCAGTCTTTCCAGGAAAGAAGGGCCTTTACATGACCATAAAGCACGCCGTCTTCTGCCAGGCGGGCGGCAATTTGCTGCAGTCCCTGGACAATGCTGGCTTTCAGATCTTCCAATGAGATTTCGTAAGGATGCGTACCCTCGCAGCTGTAGCTGAATGCCAGTGCATCTTCCAGCAGCTGCTCCTCGGGCGTATGGTGATGATGGTCATGGTGGCTCATTCTGTGCACTCCTTTCCGGAGACAAAGGCTTTTGAAACCTGTGTCCAGACCTCGGCGGGGCTGAGTGAAGCTGCACTCATGGAGAGGATAACGGCTCCTGGTGAAAGTGCTTCGATTTGTGCCAATGTCTGCGGAGAAGGAGGCTGGAGATCTACCTTATTGATCACAACTGTATCCGCACCGGCCAGCTGCCGCCGGATCACTGGCTCCATGCGGAGAACCAGCTTGTCCCAGCGCGCCATATCGGCTACCGCAAGGGTATGCAGGCGGGCTGTCAGGTCTTTTGGGGCATACATACGGAAGACCTCCCGGATGTTGTCCATCATGGCAAGGCCGGTCAGCTCTACCACAACCCAGTCCGGTGATAACTCAGCCTCCAGCTTCTGCACGGTTTCCAGCAGGCTTCCGGAGAGCTGGCAGCACACACATCCGCCGAACAGAGGTACAACTTTGATGCCCTCCTGACCGGTCAAGGCGGCGTCAATGCCTTCCTGGCATGCTTCATTTTCAATCAGTGCGACAGTCAGACCTTGCTCTGTTATACCGTGGAGCAGCTTATTGATCAATGTGGTCTTGCCAGACCCCAAAAATCCTCCGCAAAGCAACAGCTCCAATTTGAACGCCCTCCCTTTAATTCACCAGCATACAGGCGGTGTAGGTAATCGTTTTTGGCCCATAGTAGTAGGGCAGGCCAGAATCCCGGCATACATCGCTGACCACCAGACCATAGGCCTCCATGGAGGGGGTAGCCAGATCCGGGAACCGGCAGGGTGTGTCGGGACAAGTACATTTCGGGCAGACGGTGCAGCCGCCGGATGCCATGGGCAAGCAATCAGGACAAATTGCCCGCACCTGCGTCACAAAAGCCTGAAAACGCTGTTTTTGAAGCTGCTCAGTTTCCATCATGCACTCAACGTCAAAGTCGTCTTCCATCTCTCCGGTGGACTGCAGCAGAATTCCGCATTGGTAGCGGGCAGCTTGAGCTGCAATTTCCTCCAGAGTTCCGCAGTAGGGCGGACAGGTCCAGCATTTTCCGTAATTATGACAGCGACCCGATGCACACATCTCCCGCACTTCCGGCAGGAAGCGCAGTGCATCTGTATTCAGCGGACCGGCATGGGAAAAGCCTACTTCAGCGGCCAGTGTCAACAATTCTTCCAAGGTCATGGTAGCTTCCTCCTGCTTACTCAAAGATCATGTGGTCCAGATAAGCATCATTGAACTGGGCAAGACCGGACAGCTCCAGGTATTCGCAAAGGCCTTGGGTGGCAGTCAAGGCATGCCGGGCCTCTTTGGACAACAGTGCTGCGCGAGCGCCTGCTCCCGCACTGTTGCCTACTACATGCAGCTTGGGGAGTAAGTCGGACGGAAACAGGCCGATTGCGGCGGCGCTCTCCGGACGCAGAAAACTGCCGAAGCCTCCCGCCAGATAGAAGACGGAAATATCGGCGGCAGTCAGTCCTTTTTCCTCCATCAATGTTTCAATACCCGCAGCGATAGCGGCCTTGGCCAGCTGAAGCCGGCGTACATCTTCTGCAGAGACCCACACGTGTTCTGTTAGATGAAACCGCACAAAGCGCCCCTCTCCCTCCAGACGATCGGCGAATTGTGCGGGAGCTTCATCGGCAGGAAGCAGTCGGCCGGTTTCATCCACGATTTCCAACTTCAGAAGGACAGCCAGAGCATCCAATAGCCCTGAGCCGCACAGTCCCAGAGCTTGACCGCGGCCCAACACGGAACAGCAGATCTGATCGTTTTCCAACCATACCTTATCGATTGCACCAGGAACTGCAGCCATGCCGCAGGAAATGCACGCGCCTTCAAAGGCCGGACCTGCTGCGGTGGAGCAGCACAGCAGACCGTTTTGGTCGCCAAGAGCCATTTCTCCGTTGGTTCCCACGTCTACAAACAATACGGGCTGCTCAGCATGGGCTGCGTCCACCGCCATCAGGCCTGCGGTAATGTCTCCTCCTACATAGCCCGACACACAGGGGGCCAGTGTAAGGGTTGCATCCGGAGCGGTTCCCAGGCCGAAGGTCTCGGCCGGAACGGTGTTGCCAAAGAGAGAGGCGGGGGTAAAGGGAGCCACGGCAATTCCAGCCGGGGACAGTCCGGCAAAGAGATGTTCCATAACGGTGTTGCCGGCTACATATACTTCCTCTACCTCAGAGGGACTTCGGTCTGCCTGTGCGCATGCGCGGGCGAGCAGCTCAGTCAGCTGAGTCCTGATGGCTGCGGTCTGAGCGGCCAGGCCGTCAGGATGCTCCATGGCATGCTGCACCCGGGCGATGACGTCTGCACCAAAGGAACGCTGGGCGTTGCCTGCGCTGACAGTAGCCAGAGTCTCCCCAGTGGCCCGGCTGCATAGGTGAAGTACCACGGTGGTGGTGCCGATGTCCACAGCAGCGCCCAGTCCGGTTCCTCCGCCCTGGGAAACAAACCGGGATAACCCTTCCTCTGCGGCCGTCAGGCTATCCAGGCCAAGTTCTACGGTACAGTCCCCCTGGATGACGGTCAGACACATAAGCCGGCGTTCATCCCCAGGGGTGAGCAGTGCCCGTTCCCGGGGAGACACAGACGACACTTCTCCGGTGATTTTTGCCAAACAGCGCCCGCAGCGTCCGGAACCTCCGCAGGGGGCTTCCACATGTAGGAAGCCCCCTGTCCGCAGCCCCTCCAGCACGGTAATGCCGGGCGTAACAGTTACATATTTGCGCATGTCGCCCTGTACGATGCTTAGAGTTGCCATATTGCGTTCATCCTCACTAATTATTTACGAACGGAATCCATCATAGCCTGGAGGTTTTCCAGCTTGCAGTTCAGCGGGATCTCACAGCCGGAACCCAGCACCAGTCCGCCGCTGCCGTTCAGTGCCATCTGAATCAAATCCTCACAGTAGGCACTGACCTCATCGGGGGTGCTAAAGGCCATCAGAGTGGCAGGCACATCACCGCGAATGGCAAGCCAGCCTTTGAGAATGTCATAGGCTTTGTGGATGTCAGTCACACCGTCCAGCTCCACAAGGGTACTGCCCTTGGGCAGTTCCAGCAGTTTGGGCAGCATGGGCAGCCAGTTTCCGTCCGCGTGGAGAACTGTCTGAACACCTGCCTTATGGAAGGACTCGATCATCTCCTTCAGAGCAGGCCAGGAGAACTCCTCGAAAATCTCCGGAGAGATGGAGTTGGCGTCAGAACGCATGGCAAAAAGACTGGCCCGCTTAATGGGGGAGTGCTCCAGATTGCCCAGAACCTGGCCAATCACTTCAGAGGTGCCCCGCTTAATTGCGGCTTTGACCAGATCGGGCTCGTCATAGAGATCGTACACAAACTCCTGGAAAGAGCGAGTCATGGAGAGGGCGTCAAACACAGGCGCGCTGGCGGAGCCGTGAATGGGGACCACGCCGTGGGAGCCCAGGTACTGGCCGATCTTGGCGGAGTTCATGCCCACCTGCATCCAGCGCTGTCCCAGCTGCTCCGGGGTCATGGGGGGATGCTGGATGGTGCAGAGGTAGCGGTTGTACCACTGGAGCCGGCCGTTCTTCGCAATATCCTCATAGTCCTCCACTTCCATGCGGCAGGTCTCATGGAGCTGGAAGGACTCGTCGGGGCCCACCTCGTGGCCGGGGCGCATGGCCTCCAGCCCGTGGAGGAAAATCACGTCCTGGGGCCCATTGCCCTGGCACAGGTCGGGATAGCCCACCTTCTGGAAGGTGATCTCCAGGGCCTCCAGCCACTTGTCGGTATCCTCGCAGATATCCTGCTGGGTAAACCCGGCCACTCTGCCGGGGTAGATGAGCATCATGGGGTAGACAGGAATATCATGACGGTCTTTGATGGGAAGTACGTCCATACAATGCTGTACTTTTTCAAAAGAGTTCATTCAGAGTCCTCCTTCATCAGAGCTTATTTGCTCTCCCATAGGTATTTGACAGTATCTCAGCCAATCAGTTCTGCCGCTTTGTCCGCCGCGCTGGCAGCGTCGTCGGTGTAGGCGTCGGCGCCGATGCTGGCGGCAAATTCCTGGTTCACAGGGGCGCCGCCTACCATGACCTTTACCTTATCCCGCAGACCGGCGGCTTCCAGTGCCTTTACCACCTCACCCATAACCGGCATGGTGGTGGTCAGCAGGGCTGAGCAGGCCACAATTCCACAGTCCTGCTCCTGCACGGCCTTCACAAAGGCCTCGGGAGCCACGTCCACGCCAAGGTCGATGACCTCAAAGCCCTTGCCTTCAAACATCATGCGGACCAGATTCTTGCCGATGTCGTGCAGATCGCCTTTTACCGTACCCAGCGCGATCTTGCCCTTGGACACGGCGCCCGCCTCAGCCAGGTGGGGCTTCAGAAGTTCCGCACCGGCGTTCATGGCGCGGGCGGCCACCAGTACTTCGGGAACAAAAATCTCGTTGTCGCGGAAGCGAACACCAATCACATCCATGCCGGCCAGCAGACCCTCGTTCAGGATCTGAGGAGCGGGGATACCCTCATCCAGTGCCTGCTGCACCAGAGCCGTTACCTGCTTGCGCTTGCCTTTTTGCAGCGCCTCAGAAATTTCAGCCAGAATACTCATGTTGACACGCTCCTTCTTATTGATGATAAAATTCATTTACTGCTGCAAAAAATGCGTCAATATTCTCCCAACTGGATGCCGGAGGAATATCACAGCCGGAGGAAATTACGAAGTTTTCATACCCGCAGCAGGCATTCATGACCTCCAGTGTTTTGGCACGGATGCTCTCCGGTGTGCCGCCGCGAAATTCCCCGGCGGGGTCTACATTGCCCATCACCAGCACGTCGGACGGCGACGCTTCCATAACTGCTTTCATATCCACGGCGTTGCCATAGTGATAAGCCATGGCGCCGCAGCCGTACCATTGGGGCAGGGCACGGATCACAGAGTTGCCGCAGTTGTGCAGCAGTACCATAAAGTGATCGTCCTGGACAGCTTCAATGATCTTCTTGACATAGGGGATTGCAAATTCTTCCATCAGGTCGGGAGAAAGAAGACCGGCGGCAGGTTCAGCAATGCAGACACCGTTTGCACCAGCCTCTTTGAAGCCCTGAATGTAAGCGATGATGAATTGGGTGGCTTTTTTCAGGGTGGTTTCCACCATCTCCGGCTCTTCATAGCAGTTGATCATGATCTCGGTCATACCCATCAGTCTACCGGCCAGGGAGAAGGGGCCGATTACTCCGGCAATCACGGGCCGGTCGGTGATGCGCTGGCAGACCTTCTGAATGGCATCGATGTAAATTCCTGTCCGTCCTGCGCCCACCTCCGGAACTGCCAGGGACTCTGCATCCTCCGGTTCCACAAGGAGCGTGCCCACGACAGTGGGTACTTCATCTTCGCTCAGGAAAATTTTTGCGCCAAAAGCCTCCGCTTCCACCGAAAGATCCATCATGGAAACCGCAGCTCCAGTAGGACAGCGCTGAGCAACACGGACCATACCTTCTGCCTGCTTTTCGCTGTCGTTGACCAAGTCACCCACAGTCACGCCCAACAGCTGTATGCAGGGAAACGACAGCACAGGGACGGCTTGCTTCTGCTTGGCCTCCATGACTTGTGCAATCCACTGGCGCATGTTCTGTTTACTCAATGGACTTCAACTCCTATTTCAATTTGGGGTTATTGTAGCGAACTTTGCCTGGGGTGTAAATTGAACTTTGTGCGAATTTTATGATTTTTGTATGCTTTCATTTTTGGGAGTTTCTTCTTTTCTCCACCAGTTCCCATTAAATATCAGACTGAAAGCCATTCAATCAAAATAAATTACCAAAAATAAGACGGTTTTTTACAAGAGCGCTTTGACAGAGGGAACGGGCAAGTGATATCATGATAAAAGAGAACAGAAAAAGGAGTGGTTCGCCATGCCCGGATTTGATCTCAATATTGCCAAAGAAATGGTGGAATCGTTTGCTGCTGCCAGTGGGTTAGGGTGCCGTTTGCTGGACGATCAAGGCAACATCCTCAGCCAGGCAGGACTGACGGACGACGAATGTACGTACCTGCGTTCTTTGCCGGGGCAGGCCCCGGTATGCCGGGATTTACATGCCCACGGGCTCCATGAGGCACAGCGCTTCGGCGGGCGTTATATCTACTCCTGTGCCGCCGGTTTTGCCTATTGCTCCTCTCCCATTTTAACGGAAGGTGTTTTTGCAGGCGGACTTGTGGCAGGACCGGTTATCATCAGCGACATTGAGGACTGCATGGATGATATCATTCTCCAGTGGGACTTGCCTGCACAGAGGGTTCGGGCGCTGTATCTTTTTCTGAGCAGCATTCCCCAGGTTGCTACGGACCGCCTGCGGCACCTGTCCAACCAGCTTTTTGCTGCAGCGGTCTATATCTCGGACAGCAGCTATGCCTTCTTTCTCAATCACAGCGGCTACCGGCAGCAGTGTGATATAGGCGAATATGTGCAGCAGGCCAAGGGCCTTCAGGGAGATGTGACCTATCCGATCGAGACGGAACAAGCTATGCTTGCCGCAGTTTCCCAGGGAGACAGTACTACTGCCTCCGCATTGCTCAACGAACTGTTGGGGCACATTTTCTTTCTTTCCAGGGATGCTACTGCTGTTCAGACCTATGTTACAGAGCTTGTGGTGCTGCTTTCCCGGGCAGCGATCAATGGTGGTGTGGCAGTTGAGCAGGCTATGGAGATCAGTCACCGCTATTTGCAGGAAATTAAGAGTTTAACTGCCCAAGAAGAGGTGGCGAGCTGTCTGAACCGTGCATTGACCCGTTTTGCGGATCTGGTGTTTGAGTTGTTGGGCACCAAGCATAAAAATGTGATCCGAGAGGCGATCGGCTATATGTCCGCCCACTGTGCCAGAGCATTGCCGCTGGCTGAGGTGGCAGACTATGTGGGCTATTCTCCGTCCCATTTCTCCAAGGTGTTTAAGGAGGAGATGGGCTGTGGGTTCCGGGCATACCTTAACCAGCTTCGGGTGGAGCGCAGCCGTGTGCTTTTGCTCTCCAGCAATCTGTCCATTTCCGAGATCTGTGAGCGCTGCGGCTTTGAGGACCCCAGCTACCACTGCAAAGTGTTTAAGAAATTGATTGGGGTAACCCCGGATAAGTACCGCAAGCAGAGCAGACGCATTGATGCTCAGCTGGAGTACGGGGGATAAGTGAGAAGGGGATTTTGGAGCTGCAGCCCACTTCCCCGGATAAAAAGGGTCCAATCACCATCCATCAAGAAAAACATGGTATCCATACCGGGATAGATCGGCATTATGGATCAGTCTTGCTTGAAGAATGGGATCGGACCCTTTTGGTTTATTATTGCGCCGCATCAAATTGGTCACGGCATAAAGTCATGATGTAATTTACCAGCTGCTGCCGCTGGGGCCATACCGCAACGACTTTTATATCCAGAGCTTCTGGCAGCAGAACTTTTTTCATGCCCCGCATGGCGTTTGTAACATTTTCTCCAAGTATGGCATAGCCGTGGCCCATTTCCAGATGCGCCATAAGTGTGGAAAAATTGGACAGTTCAAGAATCTTTTTGGGCTCAATGCCCATCCACGCAAGGCTGTGCATGCTGTACTCATATACCCGGGGAGCATTGCCCTTTTCCACAGTCAGATAAGGATATGTGCAAAAATCATCTTTGTTTGGATGGGGGATCTGCGCCAGTTCTGAGCTTTCGGAATAGACCAGCGCGCTTCTGCGGCTCACCATATCTTGAGACTGAAACCCTTCACATGGAACATATTCTGCCGATAAAGTAAAAAGCAGATCAATCTGTCCGCGCTCCAGCGCCTCGCGGTTTTTTTGAAAATTTCCGCAGGAGAGCGTAGTGCAGACATTGGGAGCATAATTGCGGAGGCAGTGAAAAAACTGGGGAAGAAAATTATCTACCACCGCACCGTCAAAACAGCCGATGCGCAGGTGAAGTTTCTGCTCCATGGCGGTTTGAATGGCGCGTGCCTTGGCCAGCTCCAGTTCTTCCATCAGCCGGGTCAGATCTGTTTGAAGCTGAGTGCCGGCAGGGGTCAAGCGAACATTGCGGCTGCTGCGCTCAAACAGTTGGATGCCCAGTTCATCCTCCAGCAAGGAGATTTGTTTGCTTAGTGCCGGCTGGGAAAGGTAAAGAGCGCGGGCGGCAGCGGTGTAATTCAAATGGTGGGCTACTGCCAGAAAGTACTCCATTTGGGTCAGTTTCACTTTTTGCTCCGCCTTTCAGATGGTTTTCTTTGCGATATTGCTTAAGCGAAATTTGAGTAACTGATATGGTAGCATATAGGCTGTTGTTTTTCAATCAGGACCGATATAAAACTGGGAGAGGTCTGTTTGCAGACCTCTCCCAAAATATTGTATTGTACTTAGCCGGCGGTCTTGTAAGTACGGTAAGAGAACAGTGCCTCGTGAGTCTGGATCAGGGGGTTGCGGTCGGCATACAGCTCAAAGGTGATCTCACCCGTGGTCATGTCGTACTCGGTAAAAATGGGACGGCTGCCCTGCCGCAGATCCTCGTAACCCGTATCAGAGATGGTTCCCTGGGGTGCCTGTGCGCCGATGGTATCTACCACGCTGTGCAGACCCCAGCCGATGACTACGGCGGTGTCGTCGTCATACTGTACGCTGCCGCAGTGAGAGGCAATGTGATATCCATCGGAAAGATGGTTGAGATCCGTGCCGTTGATCACATCGATGATCTGCGCGGTTCCGGCAGCGGGGTCCAGTTCCGCCACAAAAGTACGGGTAAGCGTGGGAGCCATGGTGGGTGCGGGGGGCTGCATCAGGAAGGGGGCGTCGCCGGTCTGGTTATCAAAGACGCTGATGACCGGATTTCCGTCCAGGGTATGGTCGGCATTCTTGTTAGTATATCGGGCAAAGTGCTGGCCGTAAGTCAGAGCGGTAAACTCGGTGCCCTCCTCATCCTTGCGGGTAGAGGTAAAGTCCTCGTATCCGGTAAAGGTGCTGGCTTTTCCGCCCAGGATCCACTCAATGGCGCCGCTGGCCATGTCGAACTGATAGACTGCGCACTGGTCCCGCATGGAGACCAGCAGCTTGTCAACAGAACCATCGGCCTTCAGGGTATAGTCCAGACTGTTGGGATGGACATAGTCCTGCCAGCCCTCCGCCAGAGAGAACACCGGGTCACCCTGGCCGGTGGTAGTGTCAATACCCTGGTCAGTGCTGCCGGCGTAGTTGCGCTTCTCGATGGCGGTCTCATACAGCAGGGGATAGTCGGTGGTGTTGATCTCAGCCACGACCTCACCGTCCTTCACCTCCTGGAAGATGCCGGCCCACACATAGGCGGTGGAGGTGCCGTCCACACCGGTCACCGTGTCGGGCAGGTTATTTACCTCCAGGGGAGTATAGCTCAGGGTCAGGTAATGATTCTCGCCCAGTACCAGGAACTCGTGCTGGTCCAGGTAGCCCTCACCATGGGTATGGTTGGCCTCCTGATTGGGCAGCAGGGTCAGCGTGTCAACGTCGGTATAGTGGTCGTCCATGACCAGATATAGGCCGCTGGAATAACCGCCATTTACGTTGCGCAGCTCCACCCGCAGTTCCACAAAACCGGTGAAGAAGGTGCCATCGTCCGTGACCTGAGACGCAAAGTTTTCTGCCATGGACTCGCCCACACAATTCATGTTCCGATAATAGATCAGCTCACCCTCCGTGGAAACCCGCAGGAAGAACTTGTCCACGGCAAAATCATATACGCCCTTGTTGCTCTCGGATACCTGAGCCGTGGGAATAGTAAGAATAGGCATCAGCTCATGTACGGTATGGATGCGGTAGACATTGCCGTCCTCCATGGTCACGGTGATGACCTCGTCTGCAGGCTTCTCCGCCTGGATGGCAGCGGGAGTCAGTGTAAAGGAGTCACCGGTCACATCCAGGATGCCGGTTACACTGCTCTCTGCACTCTGAATGGCCTGAGAGCCGATGAAGGTGAGTTCGCTTCCCGCTACATAGGCGTTAAGATAGTAGTCCTGCTCATGGCCGTCTTGCACAGAGGGGACCAGCACCATGCCAGAGGCGCCGCCGGCCTCGCTGACGCTGAGAGGGATATCGGCAGCCTGAGGAACCAGGGGGACTTGCTCTTTCAGCGCAGCGATCTCATCGGCAAAGTCAAAGTTTACGTTGGAGTAGTTCAGTTCTGCTACGCTGGCGACTTGATTGTGTGTACTGGTCTGGGGAGCCTCGGTTCCGGGTGCGGGGGAATTCTGAGCAGGCTGTCCCTGGCATCCTGTACACAGGGTAACAGCCAGTGCTGCCGCAGCAGCCAAGGATATCACTTTCTGATTCATTTCTCTTTTCTCTCCTTTTTGCCTAATTTTCGCCGGAATAGGGTGAGGCCATTATAAGAAATGAACAGAGAAAAGAGAACTATTATCTGGCTATGGATGGATAACCTAATGTTATAGATGCATAGAATCACTTGTATGAAGGCCTATTTAGTACCTATTAGAATACATATTTTCCTTAATAATATGGATAAAGTGTCCCTGCATGCGGTTTTTGCTAAGTTCCATCAGACGAGTGAATCCGCAGAACAGTCCACCAAAAGCCATTATAAATTGAAATACCCCCAACATGATTATAGGGCTGCACAGAACAGCTCAAATCATATTGGGGGTATTTTTTATGAAAATAAACTATGACATAAGAGAAGCTATGGATGCGCTTCAGCTCAAGACCTTACGCAAGCACCAGATCCAGCCCATCAACAGCATCCTGGACAGACGGGATACTTTGGTCATCGCACCTACCGGTTCAGGCAAGTCTGCCATCTTCCAGGTACCTGCCCTGGTCATGCACCAGAAGCACTATACCTGGACCCTGGTTATTGAGCCCACTCTGTCCCTGATGGAGGATCAGGTGCAGGCACTCAACGCAAAAGGGATCCGTGCAAACCAGATCTCGGGCAACCATCCCATGGACTTCGGCCATATCACGGTGACCACGGACGGACCTGTATGTGCGCTGGACCTCAGTGCTCCATTCCTCTACATCACCCCGGAACGCCTGCAGTCCGAAGCATTTCAAAAAAGCATCAATGAGAATCCTCCTAGCCTAGTGGTGGTGGATGAAGCCCACTGTGTGCTGGACTGGGGCTATACCTTCCGCTCCAGTTACCTGAAAATCGGCAAATGGATCTCCACCCTGAAAAAGCGCCCAGTGGTTGCCGCCTTTACGGCTACAGCACCGGAAGCCTACCGCTCAAAAATATGCTCCCTTCTGGGCATGGATG
>NZ_NFHG01000011.1 GCF_002159265.1 Flavonifractor sp. An82 | reverse complement strand
TCAGGCCAAGACACTCTCATTCTAACAGCTTAGGCAACGATACGGAAAAGACACGGCTGGCTGCCGTGCCTTAAACCGTAAATATATTGTAATAGGAGGTTTTTAGGTGGCTGACGATAAAAAGAATATTCCCGACGCCGGGAAGGTAGACGAGCCCCCCAAGCCCGGAAAGGTCGAGCCTGTCAAAGCCGATTCCCCGGTGCAGGATCAGCCCGTCCCGGCCAAGGCGGAGGCTCCCGTGACAGAAGATGCGTCCAAGGTGGTAACGCCCCCCACGGCGGAAAAACCCGTTGAGGGAAAGACAGCTCCCGACCCTGCGGCGGAGCAACCGGCTCCGGGGGATAAGGAGGCTCCCAAAGACAAGGACGCTCCTGCTCCGTCTAAGGAGGGTGCGCCGCAGCCGGGCAAGGACGAGAAGCAGACCACGATCCCCGGCATGGGTGATCCTACTCCCGCTGGAAAGGTGGTGGATTTTACCGCTGCCCGGGATGGGGCGACGAAGGGCAAGCCCCCGGAAAAAGCTGTTGCCCCGGATAAGGGCAAGCAGGCGGATAAAGCGAAGGATGCGGCCAAGCCCCGCAGGGGCCGCCCGGCCAGGGCTGACAAGGCGGCCCCCGACAAGGCCAAGCCGCAACCTCGGGACAAAATGTCCCAAAGTAAACCGCCTGCCGGGAAAGGCGCTCCCGTTACGGCGGAGGCCCCGGCTGCAACCGAGCAGCCGTCCGCCCCTCGGGATGCCACCCGTGGCGTGAAAGAGGAGATTGTCTATCTCAATCTTTCCGATCTGCACCCGTTCAAAAATCACCCCTTTGGCGTCCGGGACGATGCGGAAATGCAAGGACTGGTGGAGTCGGTCAAAGCCGCTGGTGTCAATCAGCCTGCGCTGGTGCGGCCCCGTGAGGGGGGCGGATATGAGATCATAGCCGGACACCGCCGCCAGCGGGCCAGCGAACTGGCCGGGTTTGCCAATATGCCCTGTATCGTCCGCAACATGACCGATGACGAGGCTAGACCCGATGGGAGAATATGCCCCGCTGGTGCAGCGGCTGGGCGGGCAGGTCATTGAGATCGCCCCGGACAGCCCCCACCACATTTCGCCTATGGATTTGCAGATGAACGCCAACGACGATGAAAGTCCGCTTTCTATGAAGGCGGATTTTTTGTTGTCCCTGTGTGAGCTGATCGTGGGCGGACGGGAGGGCTTGCAGCCCATTGAGAAAACCGTCATTGACCGCTGTGTGCGGCTGGTGTACCGGGAAATGGCGCTGGGGCTGGAAACGGCCAAAACGCCGCTGTTGCAGGATTTATACGAGGAGCTTTTGAAGCAGCCGGAGCCGGAAGCCCGCCGTGTGGCAACGGCGCTGGAACTCTACTGCACCGGCTCCCTCAACCTGTTCAACCACCCCACCAATGTCAACCTCAATTCCCGGGTGGTGTGCATCGTCCTCAAAGGGCTGGGCGAAAACCTCCGCAAGATCGCCATGCACACCACCAATGAGTTTGTCACGGCGGCGGTGAACGCCAACCACAAGGCCGGGATCGCTACATGGTGCTACCCCGCCGTGGGACGAGGAGGACGAGGACGAAACGGAGGGCGACAAATGAAATTCACCAATAGTCCCTATGAAACGATGATGCAGCAGGTTCCCCGGTATGAGCGGCCCGAGCCTGTCAAGGCCCCGGAAGGCTCCCGCTGCCACGGCTGCCCCTACTGGCGGGGGATCGGGTGTGTGACCTGCTAGCCAGACGCCTCCACCTGGATACTGGCGGTGTCCAGCGTGAGAACGCCGGTATAGCCGTCCTCTGTGGCGGCCTCGCAGGTAACAGCCAGCAAAGGCATAATCTCCTCCATATCCTTGCTCTTGCTGTTCAGCGTCACAGTCTCGGTATGATACTTGCTGTCCGTCTCTGTCTGTTCCTCTCTGACCACATCAAGCAGCGTATAAACGCGGCCGGACCGTTCAAAATCCTGGGTCGGGATGAGGTCCGGGTCATCTGTGGGAGACAGCTCATAAGTCTTGCTGATGCGCGGTTCGTTCAGGTCCTCCGTCCTATACTCCTGCACCTCCACGGGGTAAAGGGCGGCGGGCGCTGCCTCGGCGGCCCAGGCCGAACAGGTCATGGCACAGGCAGTCAGCACCGCCAGGAACAGGGGCGCGGCTCGTTTCTTCATACGGGTCAACTCCTTTAATCAAAATGATCCGAAAACTCCCCTCAAATTGAGGGGACTTACCGATTATCGCTCCGGGGCGTCGTTTCTGCGCTCCGGGAGCTTGATGCGGAACATCCGGCAGTAGTCCTTCTGAGCCTCTAGTTCACACTCACAAATGAGCTTGACAAAGGCAACGTCGCTGGGCCGGGTATGCCGCTGGGCCTGCTGGAGCTCCGTGATATAGTCGTGGCGCAGGACGGGTGGGATGGAGGCCCTTGTTCACCAGGATGAGGTTCATCAACAGCCGTGCTGTGCGACCGTTCCCATCCTGGAAGGGGTGGATATCCACCAGCCGCCGGTGGGCGTAGGCGGCCAGGACCACCGGATGGAGCGTGTCCTTCTTCTGGTTCAGTTTCTCCACCAGCTCGGCCATCTGGCCGGGCACCTCTTCCGCTGTGGGCGGGACATACTCCGTGCCGGTGATGAACACCTGTCCCTCCCGGTAGTGTCCGGCGTGCTCTGGGTCAATGCCGCCGTAAAACAGCGCGTGCAGGCGGAGGATATCTTCCTCCCGGAATTGCAGCGGCCCACCTCTGGCGGTCTCCAGCATATAGTCATAGGCCCTGGCGTGGCCGGTGGCCTCATAGCAGTCCCGGATGGGCTTGCCGCCCACAGTGATACCATCCTCTAGCAGCACTTTGGTCTCAGATAAGGTGAGGGAATTGCCTTCCAGAGCGTTGGAGGTATAGGTCATATCGATGCGGAAATAGGCGTCCAGCTCCTTCACCTCGTCCGGGGTGAGGGGGCGGCGCTCTCGGATGGCCTGGGCGTATGCGTCAATACGGTCTAATAAATCGTTGCCGCTCATGCGGTCACTCGCCTTTCAGAGAAATTTCTTGAGAATGCTATATCATGGAGCGTAAAAACAGGCAACGGGAAACCAGGGGGACGAAATGCCCCTCAACTTGAGGGACATTTTACTCCGACGCCCGGATGGGCGGCGGTCAGGGCGTCGTGCCGTCCTCCCGGTCTTGCGGAGAGGTCCCGGCGTTCCGCACGTCTCCCTAGTCTGGCAAAAGCCGCCGTCAGGCGGCTTTTGGGGTGTCCCTCCCCTTGGAAACCAACCAATCTGTCAGACGGCCCCGGTCAAGGCCCGCCCAGTCCGCAGACTGGGCGGCTCGCGGGCGATTGTGCAAACAATCGCCCGGCCTTGACAGGGGACGGCGGACGGATTAGCCTCTGTCAAGGGGCGACACCCCCGGCGGCAGTTTATCGCGCGGGGCGGCGCTCGGCGGTGCGGTTCTTTCGCTTTTCCGCCTCAATATTCAAATCTATGGAGCGCCCGATCTGTCTGCTCATGTCCTGTACTTTGTCCAGCACACCCTTGCACTCATCCGAGGACATCCCCTCGAATCGCTCTGCCAGCCGTTCCAGATTGGGCTGCTTCGGCTCGATGCCGTACCGGCGGCAGAGGATGTAGGAGACGCTTTGTGCGTCCAGCTCATACCGGGCCCAGCTGTAATCCGGGTTGTAGCCCTTGTCGTGAAAGCGGGTCAGGGCTACTTCCGCGGCGATGGCGGCAAACGCCTCTGGATCGGAGTAGTCGGGGTTGACGGCAAGCTCCCGCTTGTCCTCGTCGAAAAAAGCGGGGGTGTCCAGGTCATGGTCCACGACCGGCTCCGCCTTGGAGTAATTCAGCAGGGTCTTGAGGGCGCTGGACATCTCTGCGCTGTCCTCCCGCAGGGTCCGCTGTTTCAGGTCCTTGCCCTGGGTCTGGCTCACATCGTAGGCGTCGGTCAGAGCGTATGACTTGGTACGGGCGTCACGGGCGAAGATCTTCACCCCGACTTCACCTTCTATAACGCTCCGGCCCAATGTCTGCCAGCGGTCACGGGTGCCGAACACGGTAGCCCCATCCATCCCCGCCAGGACGATGGCCACATTTCCGGCGCTGTATGCCGGGTTGTCCCCCTGCAAGGTCAGGTAGTGAAGGTACTGGGCCGGGTCGTTCACGATCAGTTCAATGCCGCAGTCCTGCATCTCTGTGGTGTTCTGACGGTCTGCCTGTTGCTGGTTTTTCCACTGGGAGTCGCTTTCCACTTTGGTTGCAATAATCTCTTCCAGATTTGCCATAAAAATTATCCTCCTTGTGATAAATTATCGGGCCTGGGTCTTGACGGGCCGGGTGCGCTGCGGTGCGGGACGGCTCCGTTTCTGTTCTGCTTTATCCCGGCAGATCTCCAGCTTTTCCTTCACGCTGGGGCGGCTTTCAGGCCCCTCAGTAGTCTCCGTACTCCTCGTCTGCCTGGCTGTCGAGCCACTCCCGCGCTGTGGTGAGGAGCGTTCTGGCCGAGCGCGGGGGGCGGCTTTTTTTGGCACCTCCGCCTCCTGTTCCACTCCAGGAGCTGGATAGCCGCGCTGTTCCAGATAGCGGTTGACCAGGGGAACATAGTCCTCATTGGTCACAAGGTCTACGATACCGTTGTTGGAACGGGTGTCCTTAATAACGGCAAACAGGATCTTTTTCTGAGCATAGACCCGAAAATCATCCAGGTCACTCTCTTTGATGTAAAAGTTTTTCAGCCCCCGGCCCGCCTGGAGCAGCTTCTTCATGTTGGTCTTGCCGTAGAGCTTTTTGTTGTCCCGTGCCAGCGCCAGCAGAAACGCCGTCATATTCTTTCCTCCTGCCGCCAGCAGTTTGATCGTGGCCTCTGTGATTTGGATACTCTCTTTTACCATCAGGTCAGCCACTTCGCCGCTGTTGTCCATCTTCTTCACCTCCCGGTTTTCAGATATTGGATGACTTCTAAAATAGAGCAATGCTGGACCTTTTGCAGATACCGCCTGACCAGCAGCTTCCAGTGCCGCTCACGCTGGAGGACAGGCAGTTGGGAATATTGCTCCACATCACGGGCCGTTTCCAAATAGTCCAGCAATGTCACAGTTCCCCATGGCCGCCCGTCCACAAACTTTTCCACGTGGAGAAACAGGGCAAGCACCGGCCATCCGGCCCGGTCCTGATAGGCCAGCCAGCACAGGTTCTCATAGCTGCCCGGCTCATAGACGCGGGGCGGGTCAAAGAGCCAGCATTTTTCCCGCCGGGCAAGGAATAGATAGTTGGCCTGTCCGCCTCTCTTGAGCTTTATCAGGTCCAGTTCCAGGTCACTTGCTTCAACGGGCTGATAGGCCGGGAGCAGGGACAGGATGGCGCTCAGGTCTGCCCGAATCAGCTTTCTCACAAAAATCCCCCCTTTCCTGGTCTGGACTTGGTTTGTCCACCGCTGCCCGGACCGTCTGGATATCGCCTTCGATACGGACACACAGCTTCCTTTCTCGCCGCAGCGTCCGCAGGTGCGCGGTGATCTGCCCGATCTCCGCCTGGACTTCCTCGTTCCCCTCGCCCCGCCGTCTCTGCCGGTACAGCTCCCCGCGCCGCTCTGTGAGGGCGTCTATCTCCGCCTGGATGGCGTCATACTGCATGGACAGCTGGGCCGCCGTCTCGATGCGGTTTTTACGGAGATACCGGAATTGCTCCTGATAGCGGTCCAGCTTCCGCAGCTCCTCCCGCATGGAAAACGCCGCCCGGTTTCCCGGACGGCGCTTGTGCCTGCTTCCCAGCAGATAGAGATATTTGAAATAGAGGGCCTGAAAGCCGGTGAGCTTTCGGGGGCGGTTTGGCATCCTGCCCCGCACCCGATACCGGCGGCCCGGCTCCAACAGGTGGAAACGCACCGCCGGGGGGCTGTCCGGCTGTGTCGGGGCCTCGCCGGAGCGGACGGCGATAAGCCGGGCCTGTATGTCCGCCTCCGTGTATCCCTGGCCCAGGCTGTCCAAACGGAGATAGCCATTTCCGCCTGGGGGCAGAACGGCGGTATGCTTGACCCTGGGGCCGATTTTTACCTGATACCCCATCCGTTTCAGTCGGTCGAGAAAGGAGTGATAGGTATAGGCTTGCCGGATGGCCTCGTCCACGTCCTGACGGACCAGGCCCCTCACGGTGGGTCTCCCGCGCCGGTCCGCCTCCCACTCGGCCCGGCTCACCGGGGCCCCTTTCAGCGGGGCGGCGGGCTCGATGATGGACAGGCCGTGCGCCCGGCAGATGGCGTCCGAGGTCCCCCGGATGCCCGTGCCGTCCCCGCCGTAGTAGTCCTTCAGCTGGTCCCGGTACATGGCCCCGTCTACAAAGGAGACGGAATTGAACACGATATGCGAATGGAGATGAGCCTTGTTCAGATGGGTGGAAACGATGGCCTCATAGCGGTCTCCTAAAAGGCGCTGGGCAAATTCCACACCCACGGCATGGGCTTGATCCGGCGTCACCTCGCCGGGGACAAAGGACTGGATGATATGGTAGCCTTTCCGCTTGCGCTCCTCCTTGCCCCAGCGCCGCTTGGTGTCCAGCATATCCTGATACACCCGGTCACGGGAACAGTTGATGGCGGTCTCATAACAGGTGCGCTCCGTTTTGGCCCGGTCCAGGGCGTAGTCGATGGCGGCCTCCAGGGAGGTCTTTTCCGGGTCCTGGGTATAGCCCACACACTTGTCCAGCCGGTTATGGATGACTAAGATCTTGGTGTAGGCCATTACAGGGTGTCCCGGACCAGCTGGACCGCCTGCCGGACCAGCCGCGCCGCCTCCCATATCTCGTCCTGGGTAGCCTCGCCTCTGGCATTGGCCTGATAAGCCAGCTGATTCACATTATTGCCGATGGCGTTCAGCTCCCGGAGCAGAGCGGCGTAGGTGTCGGGGGGCCGGGGACGAAGCTGAACACCCATAATGAGGTGACGAAGGAATGGATCTATACCAAGTCCGGATATATGTGATTGACCTTTTAAGTATTCATATTCCTCATCTGTCAGCCACACACTGACATGGCGGTTACGCATACGCACTTTTATCACCACATTTAGAATTAGAAATTGTGTATTGAATAAGATTTACGACACTTTTATTCTCATAAGTTCAATATGTCAATTTTGGTTGAAAAAACTAGAAGTGACTACTATAATTAAAATATATATTTAAATATATTGCACCTTGATATTAAAAAGGGGGCAACTTATATGAAGTATGGCGATGGAAATGATAAACTTTTTATTGCACCACTTATATCAGGACTATTAGCAATTTTATCAGTCTTGCAGCCTATGCTCGACCTTAAATTACCTATTGCTGAACCATATAGGTGGCCAATAACTATAGCATTGCTTTTAATCACAATTTTGCTTTCTATAATAATATTTTTTAGCAGACATAGAAAACTTCAAAAAGATACACTACCAAAGCCTTCCATACTACCAGCAGACTGCAATATCTCAAGTTATCTGCTTAAACGCCCATCAAAAAGATATAATCAAGGTCTTTATATACATGAAGGAAAATTCGTGCTCTCCCTTAAAGAATCTAATGAAAGATCCATCCTTAATAGACCCCTAGTAGATCAATCTATCCATTGGGTATTTGAAGGGCGAAACACTAATCAAGATTCCATAAAGAGTTTTACCATGGGTATTACTTTGAGCGCATTTACCTCGTGGAAAGATGGGTCAATACAGCTTGATGCAAAATTGAAGAAGGGGGATACAGAGTACTTTAATATTGAAAATATTCTAGAGGAGTCCTATGAAGATTTTCCAGATTTTCGTTGTATCCATTTCATCTTTCCCCAAAGTATTATGTATGCGCAATCTTTTACTTTGGAAGTTTCGATGATTTGGACTCGCGGATGTCATTTCCAAGATTTGGAGCGTTATTTCTCCGATCCAAGAAATTACGGTATGAGAATTGATAAATTAGCTATCGAGGTTCAAAGTGACATGAACGATATAATGGATCGAATGATTAGTCTGTATTCAGTTCAAAATCAGAACATGGATGGTTCTTTTCTTCTTATACCGCCCCCCAATTCGAAAAAAACATCTTCACCCGGAAAAATACAATGGAGTGTAAAGCCTTCTATAAATTCTGTATATGTTATTGAAATAAAGAATACTTGAGCTGACAAACACACGGTAGTAATATATTCAAAGAAATGTCCCTCATATTGAGGGGCATTTCTCTTAGGTGGGGTTTCAGGGGTTTTACCCCTGACCAGCGGCATTTGTACTACCAAATGCCATGCTGGCGCGGACAGCGGCGCAAGCGCCGCTGTCACCGTACCGGGGCCGTTTTGCGGTGAGGTGGTCTCTTGGGTCCTTTACGGGCAGTCTGTGGCGGCTCCTTCCTGGGGACGGCCGGCCCCTCTGCTGGAAATGGGTCCTCCTCCAGGAAGGAGAGCAGCTCGTCCACCCGTTCCTCCACCGGGGGCTCCACAGTGTAGCCTGGGAGCAGGACCCCGTTGACGCAAAAGCGGTCCTTCTGATCCTTGGGGATCGGAGGGGACAGTTCAGTAAACAGGTGGGCATAGGCATTGATCCGGCCTTGCAGGTAACGCTCCATCTCCTCTTTTGTTGCAAACCGCTTGTCGCTCTGCCCGGCGATCCGCCAGCCTTCTCCGGTGAAGTCTGGGTTCGGGTTGTGGATGGTATTGTAATGGAGATACCAGGACAGGCACCAGGCGTCAGTCACGGATTCCTGTCTGGCACGGTCATAATGGGTACGCTCGGAGACGCGGTAGGTCATCTTGTAGACCATGTTGCTGCGCTCATAGTTGTCATATCGGTCCTTTTTCCATTGGTTGGACGTATGATCGACGGGCAAGACCATCAGATATTGTTTGGCCTTGCGGATGGCCGCCGTCTCCGCCGCCTGCTTCAGCCACTCTTTTTCCAGCTCGGAGAATTTGGCAAAGATCTCTTTCTCGCGGGCCACACTGGCCTCTTCCAGTTCCGCCAGTTCCGTGCGCGGCAGCTTGACCAGCTCTGCCACATGGTCCTGGTCTTTGCTGGAATAGATGCGGGTGGAGACCTCAATCTCCCGTCCGGGGTCGATATGTGTGTATGCCATAGCCGCCCCCTATCGCACCACAGCCATGCTCCGCTTGCGGTGCCGGGCTTTCTTGGTCATGGGGCGTGTGGCTCTGGCCGGAGGCGGCTTTTGCTCCTGCCTGGTCTCCGGCTGGGTAGGAGCGGAGACAGGCTCTGGGGCCTGTTCGGTGGACATTTTTTCTTCCAGTGCCGCCTCCGGCCCGGCGGGACGCTCCTTTTTGGGCGGCTCCTTCATAAGATCGCTGTCCTCCAGGCAGTCCAGCAGGGCCTCCAGCGTGACCGGTTCTCTTTGTGGGGACGGCGGCATGAGGGAGTATCCTTGCAGCAGCTGACCGTTGACGCAGAACAATTCCTTTGCTTCCGTCGGGATGGGTGGGGACAGGCTCTCAAAACGGTCCGCATACAGGTCGAATCTGCTCTGGACATACTTCTGCGCCCCTTCTAGGGTCTTGTACTTTTTGCTGCCCTCATATTCGATACGCTCTCTGGGAGACCGGGTATAACTCCAGTACCCTTGTGCCAGGCCGGGAGCTGCGTAGGACAGCTCCCAGCTCAGTTTCCACTCGTTCCCGGCCTTTACGATTTGGAACGTCATTTTGTAGACCAGGTTGCTGATCTCCCAGGAGCCGTCCTTATGACGCTTCCACTCATTTCCGGTGTGCATCACCTCCGGCGTCCGCAGGTACTCTATCGCTTTTTGCAGGAGAAGAGTCTGAGCTCCATGCTGGTCCCAGGTGGTGATCGCCTTTTTCATTTCCTCAAAAACCTTTTTCTCTTCCGCCTGGCTGGCCTTCAACTGCTTTTCCAGGTCCTTCATGGGGACATTCAGAAATGGCCTGAAGTCGGCTCTTTCGCCGCGGTAGTTAATCTGCCGCCTGACCTCCAGATAGGACCCCTCCCGCAGATAGCCTTCACTTGGGCTGATTTCATAAAATAACTTCTTTCCCATGGGATAGGTTCAGCTCCTTTTATCTGGCCGGACTGCCTGGGGGCTGCCGGTTTCGGTTGGGCTGCCATCCTTTCTGATACCGATGCTCCATCAGAATGGTACGATTCAGCTCCGCTTCATTTTTCGGGAGATAGCGCAGCCGCCGCACCGTCCCATACTCGGTAAAAAACCGCTCCCTGTTCCGGTGGTATTCCTCCACCGGCAGTACGAGGCACTCTCCAGAACGAAAGGTCAGTTCCAATGCGGAGATATCCAGCACGGCCTTTGGCAAGCGGTGGAGCTGGGCCGCGTAATCGAAGGTCCGTACTGACCCAATCGGGTTCCTCGGGCGCCCACCAGTCAGTGTGATGTGATATGCCCGTTGCTGTGTGGCTCCCTGCTCCAGCGTGGTCCAGATCCGGTAGTCGTCGGAACCCCGCAGGAATACGTTGCGCTCCTTGACACATACGCCGCCGCAGGGCCTGGGCATCCAATAAAAGATCCGGTCCTCCATATTGGGCTCCGTCACAGCCGCTTTTATGATTTCCAGGTCCAGACGGAATCCGTACAGGGGCGGCCCCTCATCTTGGGATTGGGTGTGTTTCATCAAAAAGGGCAGCAGTTCGATCCTAGTATCCTTCATCGTTCTTTACCGCACCATAGCCACGGGGCGCTTGCTCTTGTGGCACATCCGGTCGCGAGTCCTGCGCGGCTGGTAGTTTGGGTCAAGATACTTGGCCTCAAACTCCGCCGCCGTCAGCCGTTCCATGCCCTGGCGCTGGTCAAAGTCGCTGGGTGCCAGGTCCACATAGCCGCTGGGCGGCAGGGGGAGGGGGCTGGCCGTGAGGACTGTCCCAAAATGCTCCACCGTGATATGCCGCCCCAGCAGACAGGGGCGGCTCCAGTCCTCCGGGTCTGTCTGCATCTCATAGAGGTACATCCACTTGGGAAGGGTGGACCGATCCACCCGCAGGGTAGTGAACAGGCCGGGGACTGTCAGTATTTCGACCGCTTCAAATGTTTCTGTGCTGGCATTGGTTGGGTACATAATGCTCCTCCTATCTCCCCTCGATTTGAGGGGACTTTTTGGGCCGGGGTCCCCGGCGGGAAACAAAGGGAATATCCTCAGCTAGCCGATACCGTTTGGCCAGTTCCTCCGGCGTCACACGGTCTCCGCAGATATACGTGCCGATACCGACACACCGGGTCAGCCTCCGGTCCGTGTGGATGCCGTTTCGGTCCTCCCACCGACCGACTACCTGAGCCTGCTCCCGCATGGTCTGACGTACATCCGGGTTGTCCCGCGATGGCCGCAGTTCATATTGGTACAGCTCGTCCGGGGTCAGCGGGGCGCGATACATCACCTCGCCCCAGGCCCGGAACGCGCCATGCTCCACCGCGATGCGTTCATCGTAGTTCAGAAAGCCCACCAGAGGATTGTCCGGCTCCCTGGGGTAAGTTCCCACGTCTACAGGTCGCTGTGTGGAGTAGTAGCGGTAAAGCTCCTGTTGTTCTATGGCAGTTCCCTCCTTTTACTTATCATAGTCCCGCATATCTCCCCTCAAATTGAGGGGACTTTTGCGGTACGGGTCTGTTTCTTCCGGTTGGGAGCACGCTTCTTCTGCCGCTGCGGCACGGGTTTCGGTGGCGGGCGGTCCAGGCAGCGGCTCTCGATGCCGTCGATCAGCTCGACGGCGGTATCCCGGATGCACTCCAGGGAGGATCGCAATTCCTTTTGCTCTTTGCCGCTGCTCCATCCGGTAATGTAGCTGAAGGAGTATTCTCCGGTATCCAGGCCCAGGTACTGGCAGACGGTGTAGGCTACGCTTTCCGCCTCTACCTCGCGGGTGCGCCGGTTCTTTTCGTGGGTCCCCAGAACGATCCCGCCTTCCGCCGGAAGTGCGTGCAGCTTGGCATGGGCCATCTCATGAATCAGCGTCTTGATGGTCTGGGCCTCGCTCATGCCAGAGCGGAGGGTAATCTTCTTTTCCGCGTGGTGGTAGGCGCCATGCACGCCTGGGGGCAGGTCCCCCTCGACAACAGGGACAGGGGATAGGGACTTTAGGGCGGACAGCAGCTTTTCATAGCCCTCCACGGTGCCCGTCAGGGACTCCACACCCAGTTTTGGGATCTCCCGCCCCTCCGTCTGACTGACATCGAACACAGTAGCCGTGGTGAAGCCGGTTTTTTTCATCCACTTTTGCTCCCTGGTAGTCTGTCCGTCCGGGCCGGTCTCCTCCACCTCCTCCCGCGCCCAGTAGGGACAGGGGGCCAGGATGGTGATGCCGGTCTCACCCTTTTTGACATGACGGCCAAATTTTCGTTTCCAGTCTCCATACCCCGCCACCATGGAGGCGTGCGGACACTGGAGCTTGATAAGACAAACATTGCCGCAGCTGTATTGGTGCAGCTTGGAGAGGGAACGAAGATAGGCAGAATATTGGTCGCTCTGGAACAGGTCTGTGATACCAGCCTCCAATTTGTCCGTGAGCTCCCGCACACGCTCCATGCGCTCTTGATACTCGATTTTTTACACCTCCCGGAAAGTAACCTCAAATTAAGGGCACTTTTGAATATGAAAAAAGCCCTGGACATGGTACATCATCGTTCCATGCCAGGGTCTTTTTTGTGACGCCGGGGCCTCCAGTCCGGGTGGCCGGGCGGAAGGTCCTTCCGTAGGTCCGCTACCCGCTGTTTCATATTCTTCCGGGCGGCCTGCTCGTCTCCAAAATAGCGGCCAAAGTTATACCCCTGGAAATTGTCGTGGGCGTAGCACTTCCAGGTGACATAGGGGGATACCTCCGTGGGGCTGTATCCCAGGACCACCTCCGTATCGCCCACCCGGCAGCTGTCAATGATCTCATAGCTCTGGCACATCCGCTTCTCCGGCATCCTGTCACCTCGTTGGAGCGTCCGTCTTTTTGACGCCCTTATCAGCCTCGGCCTTTGCCTTTTGGCGCTCAATGGCCCGCTTCCGAAGGTCCAGCGCCTCAAAGACGCCCCGCTTTACATCTGGGATAGTCGTGCGTTTATCCGGGAAGTAGGGCCGCAGGTCCTCTTCCGTCAGCGTGATTTTCAGCAGCGGAGGCTCCTCCCGCTTCTGAGGGGCAACAGCCTGCTCGATCTTCTCCGCAGTCAGTCTCCCGGCCTTACTCTCTTCCTTCAGTTCTTTGGCCTTGGTACCGGAGGGCACTTTATCCTCTTTCTGGATCGCATCTACCAACAACTTCTGTTCAGCAGGCTTCATTTGCGCTATATCCGCGCCGGTGTTGACGGGCATCTTTCCTTCGTCTACCATATCTTGAAGTTCTGGAACCAGTTTGTTCAGGGTCTTATACCGCTGAATCGTGGCTGCACTTTCGCCCATCTGTTTCGCCAGCTCTTCATCTGCCGTCATGGGCTTCTGACCGCTGGCTTCCATCTGGGCCTTTTCTTCCTTGGTGCGGCGGCCCATCTTCCGCTTCATGGCGTCGGTTTTCATCTGATAGGCGCGGGCCTTCTCCATGGGGCTGATCTCCTCCCGCTTGAGGTTGGAGTCCACCATGGAAATGATGGCCTCGTCCCGGTCCAGATTACGGACAATAACAGGAATATCCTCAATTTCGGCCAACTGACAGGCACGCATACGGCGGTGGCCGGAGACCATTTCGTAGCCGCCGTCTTTATGGGGGATGACCATGACCGGCTCCAGCACACCGAATTTCTTGATGCTGTCCACCAGGTCCCACATATCCTTGTTATCACGGACCGCGAAGGGGTGCCCCTCAAAAGGCCGGATATTCGCCACTTTCATGGTTGTGACCGTCTCCGGCTGGCCCTCCTTGGTCAGGGGAATTTTCAGGTTTTTGGGCAGTTCCTCATCCTCCGGCTCCTCCATAATGGGAGCCTCTGGGGCCTTCTCCGCATCAGTAGGTTTGGCAGGGGCATCTGCGGGAGTGCTGGAGTCCTCCGGCCCTTTCTTCCCGTCAGCGAGCTTGGCAGTAGTGCCTGTGGGGGTCTTGGGGTTCTCCGGTTTCTTCTCATCAGTGGGCTTGGCAGGGGTGTCCGCAGGGGCCTTGGCGGTCTCTGGCTTCTTCCCATCAGCGGACTTGGCAGGGGTGTCCGCAGGGACCTTGGGGGCCTCCGGCTCTTTCTTCCCATCGGCGGGCTTGGCAGGGGTGTCCGCAGGGGCCTTGGGGGCCTCCGGCTCTTTCTTCCCATCGGCGGGCTTGGCAGGGGTGTCCGCGGGGGTCTTGAGGGCCTCCGGCCCCTTCTTTCCATCAGCGGGCTTGGCAGAGGTGTCCGCGGAGGCCTTGGTGACCTCCCGTTCTTTCTTCTTATCGATAGGTGTGGCAGCTCCAGCGGCAGGCGGCTTTCCCGCCTTGGGAGGTGCGGGTGTGTCCGGCGGCGTGCCGGGGAGCGGGGTGCGGAACGCTCCGATCAAAGGGTTTTTCTTGGGGTCTGCCATAGGTATTTTCCTCCTTCATGTTGTGGCATTTGATTGCTAACTGCCCTCAAATTGGGGGAAGTTTTCTCATTGAGGACTGCTCGGAAAAAGGCATCCTCCGGGAGTCGGCAGTCAGATCAGCCAATGCAGTCGGCAGGCCGTCAAAATCCTGGTCAGTCCCCAGGATTGAAGCCAGCAACACCACATCGACCCTGTCCACGCCGTACCTCTCCGCCAGCCAGTCCAGGTATTCCCGGCGGTTGGAGTAGTCTTTTGTTTCATAACGGCTCATAGGGAACGCTCCTCCTGTTCATTCCCGCTGGGGGTAGGAAAAATCGTGCTGTACCGCCGCCTGGTAGTAATTGTTGATGGTGACAGGGGCGTTATAAAGGGCCGTCAGCAGATAGGCCCGGATGTTGCGAACTTGGGTGGTATTGCGCTGGAGGCAGTCAAAGACATACTCCATGTGGCCGCAGTCCAGCCGCTGGAAACGGTCCCTGGCCTGCTCCGTGGGAATGTCCTCACCCCCGATGCGGACGGTCGGCCGGGTGGTGCAGAGCACATCTGTGATGAGCTCCACCATCTCGTCCACATCCTCCCGGTTGAACTGGGTGCAGAGGTGGTCGTATTCAATGCACTCTCTCACCTCTCTCTCGCAATTCCATCTATCCATCAATCCAGCCCTCTCCGGCGGGGTGGAAACCGATGGATGGATAGATGGATTAAGCTGACTGAGATCAGTCTGATTAGATTCAATATAACTTGCGTCCGATTTTCGGAAGTCTGCACTTCCGATAACCGGAAGTCTTGACTTCTGTTTTTCGGAACTCTTGACTTCTGATTTTCCGAAGTCTTGACTTCCGAAAATCGGAAGTCTGGGAATGTCTTGCGGCACAGCGGGTTGAGGCGGTATGGCGCGGGTAGTGAAGCGTTTGACATAGATTTTGGTGGGGCGGCCCTGTCCCTGCTTGACACGCTCAATGAGGCCGAAACCTTTCTTGCTAGTGTCCAGTTCCGCCAAGAGCCGGACCGCTTTCTCATGGCCGCAGTTCAGGTCCTCCTGTATCTCGTCCAGAGTGTAGTAGATGAACACGCGCCCCATATCGTCATACCAGCCGTTTTTGGCGGACAGGCCCATGCGGTCCAGCAAGAGGCCGTACAATAATTTGGCGTCTGTGGATAACTTTTTGAAATCCTCCCCGGTAATGAGCTGCCGGGGAATACGGTAGAAAGCAAATTGATTGCTCTCATCGCCGTAATAATAATCGAAGTTCATGTTCTGCCTCCTGTCGTTTGGGCATAAAAAAAGGGCGTTCCTTTCGGAACGCCCATAGGGGTAGGGGAGTGCTGAATGGCAGTTAGCGGACATATCAATCTGCGGAAAGAAAACGAAAAAGCTCGTCTTAACTTTCGTTAAAACGAGCTTTTTCCGTTTCCTTTTGGTGGAGATAAGCGGGATCGAACCGCTGACCTCTTGAATGCCATTCAAGCGCTCTCCCAGCTGAGCTATACCCCCGTATAACTCTCCCCAAAATTTCTTTCGGGGAGAAAATTGTTCTTGTCGAACAAACAAGGAAACGATGTTAAGTTGTCAGTTTGGGTCTTGTGCTGTCGCTCATTTGGGGGTAGGCGCTTGCGCGTTTACGGCTCCCAGCTGAGCTATACCCCCAGATGTGGGAAAGAACATTTATTTAGTTTTGTTGAGGGGTGTGTAACCGCTTCAACCGGGCTCCCAGCTGAGCTATACCCCCATATTAAGAGGGTGCGCTGGATATTTCTTATTCAATTTTTAGAGGGGTGCGTAACCGCTTCAACTGGGCTCCCAGCTGAGCTATACCCCCAAATGCGTTCTGTTCTCTTGACCGAACGCATTTCATTTTATCAGATGTTTTTATAGTTGTCAAGGACTTTTTTCAAAATCCTCAGGATTTTTCTGAAAACACATCAGGCACAGTGCCATGAGGAGGGGCACGCATCCCACAGCGGCCGTATACAGGCCCAGCAGCCCGCTGCACCAGGCGCCCAGTGCCGCTCCGGCAATGAAGAACAGGATGATACCGCCGTACCGCGCCGCCCGCACAAGATGCTCCCGCCGGGCGGTACGAAGGAATTGATAAAACTGCTCCGTGCCGCTGCGCAGATTGCCCGTACACATGGTGGTGGCAAAGGCACTGCCCCGCACCTTCCGAAAGCTCTCCACCTGCACCGCACACACAAAAGAGACTGCCACATTGGCCACACCGTTCAGCGCCTGGGGCAGAAAGGAGACCAGAACCAGCACCGCCAGCTCCAGCCCCACGGTCACCTGACGCCAGTGTACCTCATGGAGACGCCGACAGCGCTCCCTGATGAACTCCGCCGCAATCACCCCCGCCACAAAGGCCACAATGGGAAGAAAACTGTGGGCCATACCGCTCCAGTCCCCCTCCATCATCCGCACACCCAGCAGCACGATATTACCGGTCTGGGCATTGGCAAAAACGCCGCCCCGCATCACATACGTATAGGCGTCCAGCAGTCCACCGGTCAGCGCCAGCAGAGCGCCGATCCGGAACCGCTCGGACATCTGAATGAATTCTTCCGTCTCCATTCTCTCACCCTTTCCGATTCTCCCCATACCGCAGCACAGGGACTGGCCGCATATGCTGCCAGTCCCTGTCAGTTACTTGCTCAGAAGGGCAGGTTCAGCCCGCCGGTCAGCTGCTGCATGGAGGAGGCGGAGTCACTCTCCGCGGCACGCAGAGCCTCGTTCACAGCCGCCACGATCATATCCTGCAGCATCTCCACGTCCTCGGGGTCCACAGCGTCGGGGTCGATGGTGACGCTCTCCAGTACCCGCTTGCCGGTGACGGTGGCGCTCACCGCACCGCCGCCGGCGGCAGCAGTATAGGTCTTGTTCTCCAGCTCCTGCTGCATCTTCATCATGTCCTGCTGCATCTTCTGGACCTGCTTCATCATATTCATGTTCATGCCGCCGCCCATGCCGCCAAATCCGCGGCTGTTGAATCCTTTTGCCATAGGTCGCAACTCCTTTTATTCCTGAATAATAATGTTGTCAAACTGCTGACCCATGGCCAGCAGATCGTCTAAATTGTCGTGCTCGGCAGGGACCTTTGTACCCTTCGCCGCCTTGGGCGGAGCCCCCACCTTGACCACGCAGCGCACCGGGCTGCCTGTCTGAGCGGCAGCCATCTGCTCCAAAGCCGACAGCAGCGCCGCCGTGCCCACCATGCTCTTGGTGAACTCCGTGTCCACCCACAGGGTCAGCGTACTCTCATCCAGCACGCCCTGCACTGCCGCGGGGTTGCTGAGGAAGGGGTACACCGCCGGGAACCGGCTGCGCAGTCCCGCCACCAGGCCGGGCCACAGATCGGCCGCCGGGGCTGCGGCAGGCGCGGGGGCAGGCGCTTCCCGTGCCGGAGACTTCCGCTCGGGCGCAGGCTCCATTTCATAGCCCACCGGCTCTCCCGGCTCCTCCGGTAACGGAGGCCGTTCCTCCTCCCAGGGCGGCGTGTCCGCCGTCTGCTGCTTCTGCTGCGCCGGTACCGGCTCCTGGGCCCGCTTCTGGGGCACGGGCGGTACGGCACAGGCGGTGGGGATACCGCCGGCCAGCAATTCCTCCACCCGGGCCAGTCTGGCATTGAGCCCGGCCAGACTCTCATCCAGCACCGGGTCGCACAGCCGGATCAGGCAGAGCTCCGCGTCGGTACGGCGGTTGCCGCTGCGGGAGAGATCCGCAATGGTGGTCTGAAGCACACCCAGCATCTGGGCCAGCCGGGGTGTCTGGAACAGATTGGACAGCTTGCGCATGGTGTTCTCGTCATAGCCGCCGGTCAGCAGGGCCGCACCACCCTTGGGCGCGGTCTTCCTCACCAGCAGGTCCCGGGCCAGGGCGGACAGCTCGCCCAGCAGACTGCCCACTTCCTTGCCCGCGCTGTACAGACGGGCCAGGGTCTCCAGAGCGGCGGCGGTATCCCCCGCCCCGATCTGCTCCATCAGCCGGGCGGTCTCCAGGTTGCCCGCCAAGCCCAGGGCGTCCAGCACCTCCTGGGCGCCGATGGGGCCGTCCGGAATGGCGCACTGATCCAGCAGGGACAGGGCATCCCGCAGGCCGCCGTCGGCCAGCCGGGCCAGCAGCTCGGCCCCCTCCCCTCTCAGCTCCAGGCCCTCCTGGCGGGCCACATAGGCCAGCCGGGCGGCAATATCCCCCGGCAGAATCCGCTTGAAGGCAAACTGCTGGCACCGGGACTTGATGGTGGCCGGCACCTTGTGGAGCTCGGTGGTGGCCAGAATGAACATCAGATGAGCGGGAGGCTCCTCCAAAATCTTCAGCAGGGCGTTGAAGGCCGCCGTGGAGAGCATGTGGACCTCGTCCACGATGTATACCCGCTTGCGCACCGCCGCCGGAGTATAGACCGCCTCATCCCGCAGAGCGCGGACCTGGTCCACACCGTTGTTGGAGGCGGCGTCCAGCTCCAGCACATCCAGAATGGAGCCGTTTTCGATCCCCAGACAGGAGGGGCATTGATTGCAGGGGTTGCCGTTCACCGGGTGCTCGCAGTTGACCGCCCGGGACAGGATCTTGGCGCAGGTGGTCTTGCCGGTCCCCCGGGTACCAGTAAATAAATACGCATGGGAGAGCCGTCCGGTCTCCACCTGCCGCTTCAATGTATCGGTGATATGGGCCTGCCCCACCACGTCATCAAAGGTACGGGGCCGCCATTTTCGGTACAGTGCCTGATACACACCGGTCACCTCGCCATAAAAATGAAAAAGGAGGGGCGGAGGATGCGGAAAGCCGCGTCGCTTCACCCCTCCCTTAATTGTCCGGCTCATGGCAAGACCGCACACCGGCCTTTGGAATCAGCGCTATGTCCGTTACCCCGGCAGCCGGCTCAGGAGCGGGACCCCCGCGGCACAGATCACGGTCCGCTTAGTGCTGCTCGGTTCCCCGCCTGACACGGTTCACGGTGCAACCTTGCGCGGGACCGATCCATCATCACTACTTACCAGGGTCAGACGACACAACGCAGATCCGGGGGCCGGGATTCATCCCTGCTGTAGCGGGTTGCAGGTACAGGGCACCGCTAACTCCCCGACTAGTGCGGCCTTGCCTCGGACCGGACGCGTCAGCGCCGTCCGCTGGAAGGCTGTATTTGATATCATACATCATTTCCGGCGATTTATCAATATCACTTTTCACTTTTTTTGAAAAACCTCTTTACAACCGTCCGAATTATGCTATAATACTTGAGTGTTGGGCGTTGCGCCTGCAAAATTTTTATATACGGGCCTATAGCTCAGCTGGGAGCGCAAAGGGTTCGGTTTTCTGCCACATCTACAATTTCATATTGCTTTATTCTTCTGTTCCGCTTTTGGAACTGTTGATTTGGGCCTATAGCTCAGCTGGGAGAGCCAGCGCAACATAACACGGGCCCGGTTAGAACAGCAAACTGCACAAACAAATCAAGCTAAAATATACAAAATAACTAAATATGGGCCTGTAGCGCAGTTGGGAGCGCACGCGGGCCAGTTATATGCCCCCTCTTTTGGGCCGGTGGCTCACATGGCTCCCATTCGGTTCGCATCCCCTTTTATTAAAACTTCATACCATCATATATTTGATCCGGTAGCTCGCTTGACAGTCAACCGTGGCAGATATATGGGCCCATAGCTCAGTTGGGAGAGCGTTCGGTTCGCATCCGAGAGGTCGAGGGTTCGAATCCCTTTGGGTCCACCAAAGACAGGCTTGTTCGTGCAAGCCTGTCTTTTTTATGCCGTGATATATACCAAAGGCTGCTCACTTGTTCCCTGATCCTGGCACTCTGTTGCCATTGTGCGGAACTCCTCAAAGGAGACATTAAATTCAATCTCCAGTGTGTAATCTCGATAGACATAAACAGATTTGATAAACTGGGAAATAATCATCTTCTTGGCAGCAAAGTTACAGTTGTCATAGAGGTCAGCCCAGGTCTTTATCTTCTCATACTCTTTCCGCTCTACATCAGCGTTCGCAAGATGAATGTCCAGTTCTTCCCTCGCTGCCTCCACCGCGGCCTCAAGCTCTGTTACCTCGGCCTTCGCCTTGCTGACAAGTTCGTTCAGAAACTCCATATCAAACTTGCTCTGCCCGCGAATGACCTTGATTCCTTCGTTTTGGTAATCAACCAGTTCTCTTTGCTTTTCTGCTAACTGCACCGTTGCCAGATGGTGTCTTGCTTTTGCCAATTCGATGGCTTTCTGGTTCTGTTTCGCAACAATATCTTCCCCGGACGCGGCACTGATTTTAGAAAGCTGATAGCGCACGATCCGGTCTATAATCCCATCCAATTTCTTTACTCCATAGCCTGACTGTCCATCACATTCTCCCGGATGACGGACATTATAGTGACACTGATACCTGGCGCGAACATCATGGTAAATACTTCCGTCCTTTCGCACCCGGTTTCTGCCTCCAGTGGTTAAAGTCAGCCGATTTTTACAATGGCCGCAAAAAATATTCCCTACCAGGAGAGATTGTCCTTTCAGGTTCAATGGGGTTTCTGCATGGTGTGTCGTTCTGTCAGACATGATTTTCTGTGCCCGGTCAAAGGTCTCCTGGTCTATAATCTGTAATTCTGGAATAAATGCCGACTGTGCATCCCCATTCCGTATTACTCCCGTATAGATAGGGTTCTTAATGATACGGTTGATGGAGGTATTCGGAAAGTTCTTTCCGTTAGGCTTGCGGATTTTCTTTTCTTCCAGATATCGGGAAAGACGCTGGGCACCATATCCCTCGTTCACATACTTGTGAAAAATCAGTTGAATGATTTTCGCGGCATCTTCGTCTACCGCCAAATCAAAGACTTCTTTGTTCCGCTTATTGGTACGGCCTCGCTTATCCAGGCGATAGCCATACGCAATAGAGCCGCCAGTATAAAAGCCGCTCTCTGTAAGCTGCTCCAGCCGGGTCTTGGTGCGTACAGAAGTCTTGATACTCTCACCCGACGCTTGCCAGTAGCGTATGTAGTTCAACAGCTTATCTACATGATTGTCAAACCGCTGCTGTCCCTCTGTTGCACTCCAAACTTCAATTCCATTTCGCACAAACCACTCAACAATGAACGGAGTTTCATCATCCTTGCGGCCCAGGCGGTCAAACATATAGACCAAAAGAATATCAAACTTTCCCTCTACCGCGTCACGCTGAAGCTCCTGGATGGCGTCTCTTTCTTTTGCAGATTTCTTAAAGCCGGAAACGCCTTTCTCGTATACTTCCTTTTCAAGTTTCCAATTAGGGTGTTCTGCAATAAAAGCCCGGCAAAACTCTCTCTGCATAGGAATGTCGTTTTTCTCAACCTGTCCTACCGTAGATACACGATAAAGGCAATCGACTCGCACTACATTTTCCATAACATACACCTCATTCGCTATGGGAACAGTGTATGTATCCTTGTTTTCTCTATTTCTCTATCTATTTGTCAAGGTACACTTCACACTATTATTATAGCATTTTTTAGTCGTTTTTGCAAGAAATAGAGTATTTTTTGTCAAGAAAGTTCTGATTTACAAGGGTGCCTTTCACCTTGTCCATTACACCGGGGACAGGCTTTTCTGCATACCGCATAATTACAGTGCAGCCATCAATCGTGATTACTTCACTCGGAAATTGTTTTGTCTCCAAAGGTTTCATATTCTTCTCCCATCTTTTGCGTCTCACGGTGAGACGCAAAAAGCCATATCATTCGGAGTGTCCATTGATAGGTGCAAGTAAGGATAGACAAGCCAGCGGCGGGTGGCAACCGCTCCATAGGCAATAAACCTCCCCCCATTCCCGTGGGCGGGGCGTCCTACGCTGTGACGCATAGCCGACGCAAGTAGCATGATCCCGTATTTGTGTCATGGCCTGCGGCTTTGCCAAACCGTGTTACGCTGCTGGTGTGGATCGCTCCTTTCTGCCGGAGCTGTCACCTCCTTTCCCGGCAGAAGATCCCGGCGCACCCAGCGTTTGGCTCAACAGAATACGGCAAGTAACTGGCTCGTCCTATTCAGTTGTCAGAAAGATCGAAGGAATAAAACTCGTCCTTCACTTACCGCCGTTTTTGGTTCCGTTCTGCACCCACCTTTCCAAAAATTTTTTTAGAATTTTTTTGGCTGCCAATATTCTCTTGGATATATTCTGGTGTTTGACCTTCTCTTGCGCCGCAATTTCCTTTATGGTCAGGCCCTCCACACAGTAGAGCCAAAGACGGCGGCGTTGAGGCGCAGTCAGGCAGGCATCCAGGCCCTCGGCCAACAGGCGGCATAGGCGGGCCCGCTCCTCCTGGTCGTATTGATCCATGACTTCCGTTTCGGCAGAGAGCACCGCAAAGGATAGTTCAGCCAGTCCTTCCAGTGAAATTGTCCGGTTACTGTGCCGGTGATCCGCTTTCTCAATCGCGTGGTAGTTTTCATCAGACCAGCGTTTCCATTTTTCAAACTCCTCCGCACTGGAGAAGTCGGCACGGGTCAGGCGGATATGTATTCCGGTGGCGCTTTTGCATACGATGGCGTCCGGGTCCTTCTTATTCAGAGCATAGTCACTATTGCGGTCAAACATATTGGCTCCTCCTTTAATTTTCGTTGATTCGTGGATGGTCAACGAAAATCGGGAGGAGAGCGGCAGGAATATCTTTTTCCGCCAAAATGCAAAAATTTTTCTAAGTTTTCAATGGTTTTTCCGGGCCGGGATAGGTCAGTGTAAAAATCATATCCATACCTCGACACTCCATCCCAATATCTTCCAGAATTTTCCGGGGGATACTCGGATAACTTGTCGAGAAATAAATGAGGCGCAGACAACCGGTTGGTTGTCTGCGCCTTTGTTACGGCATATATGTAATTAGGCGGCGATTTGCCTGTGTGATGAATTAGGTTAAAAGGGATTGCACTTCATTTCTATCCCTCAATTCCTTAGTTATCTAATATCCCTCTTTGCCAATTTGGCAGCAGTAGCAATTACACCAAAAAGGAAAAAGTACACGAACATTACCCGAGGATAGAACCATATATATTCCAGCATACCAATTCCTGAAATAGCGCAGAGCGCGCCTACACCAGCAGCCAAAATATTCCTAGCTTCTTTATTGGTGCTAGAGTAGAACGTCTTTACACCTATTTTGAGCTGATATATCACCGATGCAAGAAAAGTAATTACTCCCCCAAAACCTAGCTCAACCCATATTTGAAGATAATGATTATGAGTATGGATAGGGTAATTCCCATCAAACATAGGCGGATAATGTTGGAATACCTCCGTCATAACGTCAGTGCCAAGCCCTATACCTCGCATACCATAGTCGCGGATAAGATAGACAGTTTCTTCATAAATGCTAAAACGGTACTGAAGTGAGCTATCTTCAAAATTTCCAATCGTAAGAATACGATTCATTATACTTTCAGGCAGTAAAGGTAGCGCAAGCAATCCCACCAAAAAGAAAATAGGCAGAAATCTCCAATTCATCATTGCCAGAAATATCATTACCGCCATGCCAAGTCCAACCCAACCAGTACGAAAGTAAGTAAGGCCAATAGCGATAAAACAAATTGCCATAGAAATAAACACTAGAGTTCTGCCTATCCATGTCTTGGAATTAAGTAGCAATGCCAATGTAAAGGGCATAAGCATAACCAGTATTTCTCCAAAGGCATTTGGGTTATCAAAAAAGGAATATACTCGTCCAGGCATCCCAGGGTTGAGTGCCATATCTTGTTGTGAAGGATTGACCTCAACTCCCTGCCAGCCCTGATAACAACCATAAAGGGAGGCGATCACTAGCCCAATCAAAACGATAATTAGCATAAGCTGAAGCTGTTTTGTACTTTGGATTGTATTAACTAACATGATAGTAACAAGAAAAGCTATCACATAGAAAACTAAGAATCGTAATGAAAGGCTGTTTTTGAGCCCCTGCATAAAACCGTTAGTAAAATCTGTTCCTAAACTACTAAAAAAACCATATAAAACTAATCCCATAAATAACAAAAAATAGGGACCTAATGTAGCGAGTTCTAACCGACAATCTGGCCTTGCCATCGAACCTACAAGAAACAGTAGCAGAATTAAAATCATGATACATAGGGCATAGAGGTTATTCCAGTTTCTATGAGGAACAATGAGCATAACAAGCATGAAAATGCCCAGCAAAAGATAACTTGAGGCTCCTATTGCTGAAACCACACGGAAGGTAATACTATTGCGAAAATAATTGCTTCCAATCTTGTAAATTCTTTGAACAAACGTTATTGGCAAATTAACAATCAATATAAGGACATGATAGGTAATGCTGCTAGACAAGCGTTTTGGAAGAATCCCTTCACGCCATACTAATTGACAAAACCAGCTTCCAGTTATGTTACGGCTCAACGCAAGGCCAAATTGTACAAATATTTTCCTCAATACACTACCTTTCCAAATGCTACACAATAAACTCCAACAGGTAATAAAGAAGCAACCTATGACACTATTTTGTATGATTTTCATAATGAGACTCCACTTGGATCAGATCTTTAGACACAATCAAAATCAATTTTGGAGAAAAACCTTCCTGGCCGGAAATGACCACACTAATACTAGCCTTGTTGTTCTAAATCAGGCAAAGCATCCGCTTTTGCAATTATAATATTATTCTTTGTATCAGATTGAGCTGTTCAAAATATGCACGATGATAGCTTCGCCTTGGCTTCCTCATACCGCATTATCCTTTTTTTTGCGAACAATTCTAAATATTCCAATGAACATAAACAGCATACTACAAGCCCAGCAGACTCCAGCAAGTCCAACCCGTAAAGAACATTCTTCCGTCAACATTGGATGATTATCTGGAACAGTAATAAGCCCAAATAAATACTTAAATGTCAGGATTAAAAATATCAGTTGTACAACAAAAAATAATAGGTTCAGGTTATGAGAACGAATAAAGAGCACTAATAACGCAATAAAAGATAGTATTGCTACGACAGTAAAACCGACGAGGAGGAATAGTGGCACCTCGGCTTCAAATGCAATCATAAAAATACTCCTTTCGTTTTTTACCAAATCATATAATATTCATGCAGAATAAGTAATCTATTGTATATTTACTGCTTGTACCACTTTATCAAATAAATTAGGTTAACGAGCAGAAAAACAGACCAATGAGTAACTACAAGAAACGATATCGTCTCAACTGCGTAGTTTGCATCGTTCAGAACCATGAAAAAGGCTGTGGGAAACAACAGCAAAAGTACGATACCTGTTGCGATAAAACTCGTTGCTAAAATGCCGGTTTGATATTCATCATACTTCTTTTTCCGAATCAGCGACAACACAAGTATGCAGAGTGTGATAAGCAGATAAATATAGCCGATATACTTGAGATTGCCTTGTTTCAAAAATACAGTCCAGCCATTCCAAAATGCACTGCTCAATGTCTGTCCGTGATCAAGCATGCCTAGAAATTCAACGTGGCCGCTTGTAATGATGAATATTGCTGCATAGAAAACAGATATGATAGTGATGACGGCAGCGTTGATATACGGATTTTGCAGTAGCTTCATTTTCTTTTCCCCCCTTCAAAATCAAATAATTCTTCTATACTTAAATCAAAGAGTTTCGCAAGATCATACGCCAACCAAATAGAAGGATCAAATTTTCCTGTTTCAATGGCGTTGATTGCTTGTCGAGAAACCCCTACCTTTTCCCCTACTTCTTTTTGTGTCAGCCTTTTGGTCTCACGCATTTCTTTCAGTCTGTTTTTCAAAAAAGTGCCTCCTCGTATGTCAAGCCAACCTGACACAATAGTTATACAGTAAATTGTATGTCGTGTCAAGTAAACCTTACTTCAACCACATATAAATAGGTAAGTCTTGGTTATTTGCTACAAAGATTGAAATCCCCACACAGGCTTTCGGCGCATCCATGGAAACTATGTTTAAGATTGTGAAAGTGCTGGAATTCCGGTATTCAAATTATATGAAGATTAAAAAAACTCACGGTGAGACCTCATTCCGACAGGAATTGCGTCTCACCGTGAGATTTATTTTATTCCCCGTAATACAAGGGGCGCCCAATGGAGGTAAAGCCCTCCAGGCCGGTGATAACCACATTGTTGGCTCCACTTGCGCAGTGGACAATCAGCAGATTGCCGTTTTCGTCCCTGCCGCCCACAATACCGACATGAGTATCTTCTGGATAGAATACCAGATCGCCGGGCTGGGCCTCCTCCCAGGAGATAGAGGTACAGTAGGTGTGCTGCATACGAGCACCACCGCCATGGCCGATAACATATTCGCCGTTGCTGACATTATAGAAAGTCCAGTCCACAAAACCGGAACAGTCCAGCCCATAGGGCCGATAGGTACCGGTGGTGGAGTTGCCGTCCGCCCACACCTTGGAGAGCTGCCCCCAGCGGGAGTCCCAGCCGAGAACCAGGGATTTTCCGCCCCAAAAGTAGTTAACCTTGCCCACCAGCTTGCAGGCGGTCTCCACCACCGCACGGCGTTCCGGGGAAAGATCCTCCGGGAGATTTTGCAGAAGTTCCACTGCGTCGGCCTGGGTGATAGCAAGATCCCCCAGCAGTCCATTCAGGCTGTCCAGCTCCTCCAGCAGTTCGGTCAAAGTTTTGTTTTGGAACTCCGAGAAGGAATAGACTGTCCGCATATCATCGGCGGTTTTGGGAGTAATGGTGATATGAAGGATCGTTTCTGTGGAGTCCTCCCCTTCCACCGTCTCCGTCTCTGCGGTGATTTGACACATATCCCAAAAGACAGCACGCAGGCGCTCTATCCGATCTGGGGTCAGCGCGGCTACATCCACACCATCGTCCCCTCCGGCGGTTTTGACAGCAAAGACAGCCACCACCTCTTTCCAGGCCGGGGGTTGTCCCTGTATGTCAATGCTGTCATAGTCTCCCGTTTGCAGTGTTTCCAGCTCGTCCGCAAGTTCAACATTGATTTGCGCAATCCCTGCATTTAATGGAATGGCGTCTCTGGATGGCTCATTGGAAAAGAAGATCCCAAACGGAGAGGCCAGAAGTGCCGCAATCAAGGCCATGACTGCCAGCGCCGCTACCAAAACCACGCCGCCTACCAAAGATACCAACGCACTGACAAGTGCTGCCACCGCTTTTGTCACTGCAACAGCGGCCTTTCTGGAAAGTTCCGCGGCAGCCTTAGCCGTCTGCTTGGATTTTTGCAGCATACTCCGCTGGGCGGCGGTCTGTGCCTTCCGGCGAGCACGCTCCATTACTTGCTTGGCTGCGGGCGTCCCTGCGGTCTTTCGGGCAGTTGTTTTGACCGCATTCGTTGATACCTGGGCGGATTTGTCCATAGCTTTTCGTGTCTTGGGTGTAAACGCCCCACCGGGCGGCTTTTCTTTTGGCCCGGAGGAGCGCCGGGGGCGCTCCTTGATGGATGGATTGATGGATTGATTTCCGGGAGAGCGTTCCTTTTTTGTGGTGTATGTATTTTGGGGAGTACCGCCATAATGAGGGACTTCCCGGAATTGGCCGTTCTTTGGATGATCGGTTCTGACGGAGCGTTCCAACTTCTCCATGGTCTGTTGTTTCATCTGGGTCTCCGGGGTAAGCTGTGATCCATTGTGTAAGCTGTCCGGGGTATTGGGATGAATGGTTTTCCCATCTCTCAATGTATCATTGGCAGATGGGACCATATCTGTTCTCTCCTTGGGATGGCGGCCGCTTTCTTTGATTTGTTCCTTCCGGACCTTGGGACGGTGCGCCGGGTACAGCAGTCGATCAACTGCCTTTTCGGCTCGGTATCCCACTTCTTCCACAGCGTCCATCCCCGCCTGAACACTCTGTTCAGCCGCCTGGGTGTCAGGTGTTGCGGTGCTGCTATTGTCCCGTTGACGCTCCACCAGCCTACGGCGAAATTTGGCGGTTATTTGCCGCAGGGGGCCTTTTGGTTTCCACTCTTTGCCAGTGCGCTTGATTTTATTATCAGAACTACGTTCTTTTAACTTAGGCATGATCCACCCCTTTCTTTTGGACTATTCAATGTTGCTAGACGATATCTCGGATATTTTTCATTTTTGTTATGGTTGGTTGCTCCCTTTGAATAAAGAAAAGAGTGATTGTGGAAGTCACTCTTTTCCTGTTAGTTTATCTTGCCCTATCGCCTACAATTCTGGTCAAGTATTAAATGCTTTTGTATTATCCTTTGCATCATTTAACTGGATATGTTATAATTTGTAACCTAATAGTTAATCATTCAAAACCTAATCTACTGTATAGAAAGGATTATATTTAATGAAATTCGAGATGATAAATTCATTTGGTCACCCAGTTCAGTTTATGGATTATTTTCTTTTTTTTACATTTGTTTTAATGCTCTATAACTGCATCTGTATGCTTATGGTGTTTGGGAAACGACAAACAAAAACTGGTTGTCCAGTTCGTCTATTTGTGAATTCAACCATTGTTTTTTTACTTCATTTGCTTATTTGTGGTTATGCTTGGCAGTATTCCATGTGGATAGAGGCAGAACCATGTACTGATATTATTGCACAGATTGGAGTTATGACTTGGCTGTTTGTAACGCCAATTCTATACTTCATTATCATAGTCGCTTTTGCCGTTTTGTGTATTTATTTATTTATCGAATGGAGAAAACTCGATAAATTATAAATAAGTACATATTATTCCATATTAACTCGCAGTCAACAGGACGAGGTTCTTTTAGTCCTTTATTTCGTCTCACGATGATATCTGGCTTTATCTTTGTCCAGCACCTCCGCAATACCCGCCATGAGATAATCGGCACAGGGTAGCGCAATAGAGTTGCCTAGGGCACGATACCGTTGAGTGGAGCTGATGGGCTTGCCGTCTGCGCCGTACTCCGTCCAACCCTCCGGCAATCCCATCATGCGCTCGGTCTCCCGTTCCGTAGGGAAACGGATGCACCCCCCAAAAGGATCATCCTCAAACCAGAAGGCAAAGGGCGTGACCACCCCAGCTAAAACAGTGGGAAAAGGGTCAGTTGGAAACCCAAAGCTGTCTCGGAATTGGACGTGTTCCTGCTTTTTGGATGCCCCCCGCATACGGAACAGTTGAAAGGGTCGGAGGATGGGTACGCGCCCCCCTGTTTCAAGAAAAGGGCCTCGATTTCCGGCGGAGGCGGACAACCCGCCCGCTGGGCCAGTTTCAGAAAGTAGGAACATTGGGCGGGGCTTAAACAGTATTTCGTGAGCACGCTGCCCTCCAAAATCTGCCACGAGAAAGATACGCTGCCGTCGTGCCAGGCGGGGGCTTGCCCAATATTGGGCGTCCATAAGCCGCCAGGCCAGATCGGGACATCTCCCTCGCACCATTCCGGCATTTGCCCATCGACCAGAGGGAGGAACTGAAAACGGGGCGTCTTGGAAGGATCGGAGCACGGCCAGAAAATCCAGCCGGTCATTTGATGAAAGAGCTCCCATGACGTTTTCCCAAAGAGCGATAATTGGAAATTGACCTCCAGTGGCACACCTCATTTCTTTGATAATTCGGATTGCATGATGAAACAGACTTGATTTGGCTCCAGCCAAACCGGAACGGTCTCCGATTTGAGACAAGTTTTGGCACGGGGAGCCAAAGGTAAGAATGTGGACGGCGGGGATCTGCCCGCCGTCCATCTTTGTTATATCCCCCAGGTGCTCCATCTCCGGGAAATGCCGCCGGGTGATGGAGATGGGGGCTTTTTCAATTTCGCTGGCCCAGAGCGGCACGATCCCGTGACGGCTGGCCGCCAGTGGAAATACTCCAATCCCGTCAAACAAACTGCCCAGGGTCAGCGGCGGCTCGTTTTGCGTCTCACGGTGAGACGTGATTTCCAGCGCCATATCAGTTTTCTCCCGGTGTGGTGGACATGAGCCGATAGAGCTCGGTATCCTTGGGAATGGAGTTGTTGAATGGGACCAGGGAGCCGCCCATCTTCAAAAGGCCGTGTCCGGGCTCCGCATTGGTGATGTAGCCCATCTGTGTATCGGAGATATGAAGGAGCTTGCCCAGCTCCGCCCGGTCGGTGGCCGCCTGATTGAATAGCAGGAGAAATTCAGAGTTTGCCAGCATGAGCCGGGCCGTTTCGGACTTTAAGCACTCCTCCACATTCTGGGTCGCCGCCGTCATAATGCCTGCGTACTTTCTGAACCGTTTCCAGGCGCGGTACAGAAACTCGCCGGAATAATGGTACTTGAAATACAGATACACTTCGTCCAGGAACACCCAGGTGTACTTGCCGCGTTTTCGGTTTTCCATGACACGGTTCTGGATGGCCTCTAGCGTAACCACCAGGGCGGTAGGACGGAGCTGTTCTCCCATTTCATAGAGGTCCAGTGTGATGATCCGGCTATTCATATCAACATTTCCGGGATGGGCAAAGACATTCAAGCTGCCCTCGGTAATAAGCTCGGCGGCCAGCGCGATTTCGCGGGCCTCCGGGTCCACCTGTTTCAATACCTCGTTGCGCCAGTCGGTCAAGAGAGGCATAGGGGCCTTGCCCCGGCTATCGTCCAGCAGATAGCCCGGCTTGGCTCGGGTTTCCTTGATGACCAGCGTGGTCCCAGGTTCTACCCCTTCCACCAGGAAAGTGCCGGTGCTGTCTGTCACGAACTTGCCGTTGGCGTCGCCCACCACAGAGCCGTCCGATTTTGTCACCAGGAACTCCACATCGGAGAGCGGCGTGTTATCTGCCGCCGATACCTTCTTGACCAGAACAGCTCCCTTGGGGGCGTTAGAAAAGTAGAGAGTCACGATATCCTGGTCTTTCCCGGAAATGTAGAAGGACTGGGGCGCGGCGTCGATTACATGGCCGCTGTCGCTCTCCAGCTCCTCGCAGATGTAATAACCAGCCTTGAGCCCGGTAACGGTGAAGGACCCGTTTGCCGAGGTGGTGTAAGTGCCGATCACGGTGCCGCCGCTGCCGCTGGTCTCACCGCCTAAATAGCTCAACTGAAAACGGCAGCCGCTCAAGCCTTCCCCACTTACGCTGTCCTGCTTGTAAACGATCAGGGCGGACAAGGGGGTGTTCTCAAACAAGAAGGTATGCCCCTTTCCGGCAGGGATGAAAGCCTCCTGGGTATCGCTGTCCTTGATAGAGAACCCTGTGGGCGGCTCCAGCTCTTTCACCCGGAACCAGCCGTCGCGCAGGCCGTTGGCCGGGCCGGTCAGCTCAATGCGCCCGTTCTCGTCCGTGGTGAATACGCCCAGGTCGTTGTATTCGCCGGTCTCCGTATCGTTGCTGGCATACCACACCTGAAAGCGCACATTTGCCAGTCGTTCATGGGTGATGGAATTTTCCTTGATGATTTCGATAGTCGGGGCCTTGTGGTTTTCAAAATATACATCCCGGTCCCGGTTGGGGTAGAGGGTCACAAGCTGGGGGTCTGCGTCCAGCAGATAAGGTGACGGAACGGACTTCTCGATTACCTCATAGACCATGGGCAGGAGATTGGGGACCTTAGCAGAACCGTCCGGACCGGTGGTCACCTCCGCCACACTATGCCCGTCTGCACCTTTCACCAGAAAAATCGCACCCTCCACGGGGGCGCCGCTGTCTGCGTCTCGTTTCCAAATGGTAAGATTTGGGCGTCTGTTGTTTTCCAAAACAATGGTGCTGTCCTTACCGGGGAACAATTCCACATGATATTCCTTGGGGTCCAGAATATGGTCCGATACTGTATCGGTTTCCTTCAGGGAATATACTCCGGGCTGCAAGCCCTCCCAAATGATGGTGCCTGTGCTGGAAGTGGTCTGATCCATGTATCGGCTGCCATCTCCAATCCGGGTCAGGCTGTATGTCACTCCAGCCAGGGCGGAGCCATCCGAACTGATTTTCGTGAGATGGAGAGAAGGCAGTTTGCTGTTGGTAAAGACGAACTGGGCCGTCTCATTTCCGTCCAGATGGATGATCCGCTGGGGTTCATCGATCACAAAACCTGGGCACTCCAATTCAGTCACCACATAAGCGCCCACGGGGAGTTTGGAGAGGTCGATGGTCCCATCCTCCGAAGTCGTATACTCCTCCGGTCCCCAGGAGCCGTCCACCGCCTCAATGCGGAATTTGACATTGGCAATCGGTTTGCTGAGGTTCGCACTGTCTACCTTGATAAGATGGATACCGGGCAGGCGATCATTGTAAAATACCCGTTCCACAATGCCCATACCCGTGGTCAGCTCCACATATTGGGGGGTGGGGTCTACAATGTGTTCATCGTCTCCAGGGTTTCGTTCCTCGATCCGATAGCTGCCCTCGGGCTGGTTCACCAGGAGAATTTCGCCCTGTTCATTGGTACGGAAGATGCCCAGGGAAACATTATCCCGGAAGATCTCAAAGGCCACATCCGGCATAAGTTCCATCGTTTTTCGGTCATACTTGATGATCCGCAAGCCTGGGAGTTCTTCATTGATGATAGTCGCGGTAGATTCCTCGCCCGATACCACATTGACCGTCTGAACGGTATCGGTCACAGCCTTCCAGCCCTCGATTCCTGCCAGCTCACGCACTTCCCATGCGCCCGGCTCCAGCTGGTCGAAGGTGATGGACCCTCCGGTGGTGGTTTGTCCGCTCCGGGTCTGGCCGCTCTCCAGGTGCTTGATCTGGATGGTTACACCGGAAAGCAAATCGCCGGTATTACTCTTTTTTTCCACGCGCAAGGAGCCATAGGGTGCGTTCCAGAAGGTCAGGGTCGCTACTTTGTTGTACTCCACATCCGCGTGCTGGGTACGCTCGTCCGGGAGAAGATGATACCGGGGCGGAATCTCCTCTGTCACCGTATAGTGGCCCTCAAGAGTCAGGGGGATCACCACGGTCCCGTCCGGCCCAGTGGAGAAAGAACCAACCTTGCGGCCCTCGGGGTCATAGACGGAGAACACAGCCCCCTCCAGGGGGATTTCTGTGCCTTCCTCCAGCTTTACGATTTTCAGCGCGGTCTCGTCCGGGTCGGGGTCCTGGCCGTCGTAATAATTGCTGATAGCCGCCACATCCAGTTGCACATTGTTGTCCAAATCACAGATATAATTTTGCAGTTCACCATACTTGTCTTTCTCCTGGCAGACGGCATACATAGCAGCATATTGTGCCACCGATGCAGACAGTGCGAGCTGGACGCTGCCGCTTTGGTTCTGAATGGATTCCGCAGGGTACAACACCTTGAATTGAGCGCCATACCCATCACCAGTCCATTCTGCCGCAACAGCAGTCACATCCTTGTTGTCCATATTGACGATCCGGGTTCCGTTTGGAACGGAGGCGGGGTCCTGGAAGGAAACAGAAATGTCGTAATCGTAGACCCATGTCTCACTCCAAGCCGTAAATACCTGCTGATAGTAGTCCTTACCCTCGACGCTGACAGGATAGGCCACAGAATGGTCCGGGGTAGCTGTCATTTTGGGTGTGAGCATATAGTTGTAGGTGGTGCCGCGCTTATAAATGTCCTTGGCGGCGGCCAGGATGCGATTTCCTCTATCCAGCTCCTCTCCGGTGAGGCCGGGGGCGACCTTCAAATTATTGATGTTCCAGCTGGAGATCAGATAACACCACAAAGCCATCTTAGTGGCATAATACGCCTGATACTTGTTATCCAAATTCAGTTCGCCCAGGCTGCGGTGGGGGTAGCCGTTAGAGATGATGCCCACCACCTTGGGATCACTGGATTTTTCCTCGGCCAGATATTTTACGCTTTGGCCAGGCTCAACAACTTTAGGAACTCCAGTTGTCGTTGGGTTGACACAATATGCCGGAACTTCTCTCATTGTTCCGTCATTTCCCTGGTACTTAAAATAGGTGTAAGTCTGTTTTCTTATTGCACCGTTGATGGATAGATACCCCAACTCATATCCGCCGTTGTAAATGTCTACCTCGCCTAGGGCAGCTTCAACGGAATCAGATGCAGCGGCCAAGCCGGTACAAATGTTTAATAAAGTGACAATGCACAGCATAAGTGCAAGCAGTCTCCGTGTCATGGTATAACCTCCTTTTGGATACAGAAAGAGGGAGTACACAGAATGCGTACTCCCTCTAGTGTTTATTGTATATAGTATCAGTATTTGCGATGTTTCCACACCATAATGCCATTTAAGATAATGCTCACTGCCAAAAATAGTGCAACTACAAGCAACAGTGCAGAAATTGTATCCTCTATTGCGGACCAGTCATGTGCTTGGACATTACAATAGATATCAAAAAACTGTGTTCCAACCGACATGGCAGCCAAACCCATGCTAATCCAGACATAAACTGCTGCTCGGACTTCTCTTTTGCAGATTATCAGTCTGACGGGAATGAACCACGCTGCCAATCCCAGTAAAATGCTAGTAACGGAGATTAATACAATTCTTCCGTATTGCAGTAGCACCAGCAGTACAAATATGGCCGCACACAGAATAATTGCCAGGAAAATTCTCCCCACTACTTGCTCTATGTGATTGCTGGACGTACGAATTGTGATTGTATCAGCAATCATCTTTTCAGCCACCTGTGTACTGATGAACTCGCCTGTATTACGTTCTCCCTGTATTAATTCGACCAAGGATACGTCTAGTGCCTTTGCAAGCGGTTCAATATTTTTAATATCTGGAAATCCAGCTCCTCGTTCCCACTTGCTAATGGTTTTATCCGATACAAACAGTTTTGCAGCAAGCTCTGACTGTGTCATCCCCCTTTCTTTCCGAATGGATGCTATAAATAATCCTAATTTCTGTGCATCCATCGTATCACCTCCTCGTTGTTTATAAGTATAACAACCTCCAAATAAATTTCAATCAACGTATCGTGTATCTCACAAAAAACAGGCTCTACGTTTCGTCTACCTTATAGAGTGCCAATGGGCAGCATCCCTAGAGTGAGCATCAGGGCCAGGAGCAGGCAAAGTAGTTGCTTCATACATATTCTTTCTCTCAAATTTCCACAGCTTGAACCATCCAACGGTAGGCACGCTGATCCCGGACACAGGTATAAAGGGTGATCCGGTTGTCACTGGTAGCCGCCGTATCACTGGTATCCGTTTCCAATACCTTCTCAACGCTGACAACCTCATAAGTCCGCATGCCCAGCTTGGTAGTCCAGGTAACAGTATCGCCCGGCTCCAGGGTATGCAGGTCACCGAAGTCGTCCCGGACACCCCGGTTGTGACCAGCAATGCAAACATTTCCATCCCAAATGCTGGTGTCGGAGAAATGTCCCGCGCCTTTTGCAAGAGTGCTGCTGCCGGTTCCCTGGTAGACCTTAACGGTCAGGCCAATAGCAGGGATCTTCAGCGTACCCAAATGACCGCCGGAATAATAGAGGTCGTCCGTAACCTCCGTGTAGCCCGTAGAAATGCTGCCCCCGATGCTGGAACCGCCGGTATTGGGACTGAAATTAGGCGGCATGACGGTTACGCCGCCACCAGCCACCGTCCCGGTCGTGCTGTTCTGATTGACCAGATTGGGCGTCAACAGTTCACCGGCGTTCAATGTGTATGAAGTAGGGCTGCCAAAAGCAGGCGGGATACGCGCCGCGGATTTGCTGCGGTCCGTGTTTGCCGGTTCATCCGTGGTGACATAGATCGTATCATCAGAGGTGGGCCGTCCAAACAGGTAATCATCCGGCGCTCCGACTGTGTATTGCAGCGCGGATGCCGGTATAGTGAGAACTGCCGCCAAACAGAAGGCAGCACACATGGAATATAGCGTTTTCTTCATTTTACATACCCCCGTTTCTTGTCGCGCAGGTATTTCATCAGCCGCCAGCCGCCATATCCGGCCCCGCCCAGGAACACAGCACCCAGCGGGATCAGGACCAGCCGCGCGTCAAAACTGGCCTTGGATTCTGCCTCGGTTCCTGCCTCCGTGAGCTCTGTATTTTGCGTCTCACCGTGAGACGCAAATACGGCAGTGTAGATTACCGTATCACAGTTCGTCCGGGTGATCTCTCCTTTGTAGTCGGCGGTTACGGTGTAGCCGGTGGCATATTTGCTGGTAGCAGTGCCGGTATAAGTAGCAGTAGCATTATAACGGATTGCCAGGTCGTAACCATCCATCTGGTCGGTTGCCGCCTCCTGCCACTGCACGTCGGCCAGCGTTAATGTCCGTCCGCCGTCCTCCACCGTTTTGGGGATCAGCGATACATCGGCGTTGGATAAATTGGGATAGGTACGGGTGGCGGAGACGGTGCGGCTGCTGGTCTTGTACCCTGCCGCCTCCACCTGGATGCTGGTATAATCCGGGACCAGAACGCCGGTATAGCCGTCCTCGGTGGTGATTTCCAGCTCTGGCTCCAGAAGTTGGATAATCTCGGCCATATCCTTGGTGTCCATGTCCCGCGTGATAACCTCGATATGCTCCTTTGTATCTGTCTCCGTCTGATCGTTTTTCAGAATATCCAGAAGGGTATATGTCCGCCCTTCCCTGTCAAAGTCTCCGGTTGGAATGGTGGAAGGATCATCTTCTCTGGAAAGGTAATATACCTTTTCCAGATAGTAGGCTCCGTTTTCCTCATAGGCATTGACTTCCGCCGGATAGACCGCAGATGGGGCGGGGGGAACTGTTTCCACCACCGGCGGCGTCTGGGCCGGTTCTGTGCCTTCTTCCGGTTCAGCGGCCAGAGCGGCGGTGGGACAGGCGGCCAGCGTCAAGATCAAGATGGCAGATAAAAAGAGGCCCTGTTTCCGTTTCTTCATTGGCTTAAACCTCCAGTTTTGTATTGGGTAGTGGAATTGCGTCTCACGGTGAGACGCAATTCCACGGATGGGAGCGCACCAGCCCCCAGAATAGCAAAAGCCGTCCTTGGACGGCTTTTGGGGTGTGGTCCCCTTGGTAACTGAAAACGGCGCCGGGCGCCGTCTGTCAAGGCCCGTCCAGTTCGCAAACTGGGCGGCTCGCGGCGATTGCGCCAGCAATCGCCGGCCTTGACGGACGGGGAACGGCGGCGTACTCTCCCCCAGGGGGACACGCCCCCTTATCGTGCGCCCAAATGTCTGCGGCTCCGTTCCTGCTGTCTGGGCTGAATGGCCCGGTCAATGCCATCGCCCATATTGCGGGTCGTTTTGCGGAGCTGTTCCAGGGCCTCGCCCCGGTCAGACGGTTCATAGCCCTCATAGAGCTGGGCCAGCTCCGCGGCCTGGGGCGGCTTGCAGTCAACCCCAAAACGACGGCAAAGCATATAGCTGACGCTCTCGGCGTCTACCCGGTAGGTCTCCCGGTCGAAGTCGATGTTGCGGCCTTTGTCGTGGGCCTGGGCATAACCGATTTCGGTAGCCAGGGCCGAAAATACCTCCAGCTCCCCGTAGCTGGGATCAATGGCAAGGCAGAGATGTGTTTCATCATATCGGGCAGGCGTCGGCATACCTCCCTGCTCCACAATGGGAACCGGGGAATAATTCATCAGGGCCCCCAGGGCCGTCTCCATTCTGGCAGTGTTCTCTATCAAAGGGACCGGTTCCTTGATGGGTCTGCCGATAGTCTGGCTCACATCGTAGTAGTCTCCCATAAGATAGCCCCGGCGCTGCCCGTTCCGGGAAGGAACGAATACCTTGGCCCCGCTTTTCATGGCCTCGTCCTGGACATAGCGCCCCTGTTCGTGCCAAAAGCTGATGGTCCCGATTTTGGTGGCCCCTTTTAGCTGGAACAGGGTCAGCGCCACATTTCCGGCGCTGCAACTGATATTGTTTGCCTGCAAGTCCAGGTATTTCTGGTACATCTCCGGGTTGGTGGTGATTTCCTCAAGTGCCACATCTCGCATTTCTGACAGGTTGCCGCGTTCAGCCCGGCGTTCCTCCAGCCACGCCTGGTCACGGACGGATTTGTTTTTGATAAGGTCGCTGATATTCATTGGTGATTCCTCCTGTTATCTTGTTCTTTCCCGAACCTTTTCCGGCCCGGTGCGTGTCTGCTCCGATAGGGCTTTCAGCCGTTCCAGCCGCTTTTTGACGGAAGGTTTTTGCTGCTCAACATCCTCCGTCGGAGATGGTGTCGAGCCAATCCCGCGCTCTCTCAAGGACTTCTCTTGTGGAGCGCGGGGGTTCGCTTTTTTTGGCGTTTCCTCCTGGGTCCTTGCGGGAATGGGATAACCCAGAGCCTCCAGCGCGGCGTTCAGCTGGGCGGCGTAGTTCTGTGTGGACACCACATTTACATATTCCCCTTGGCTGCCCTTCTTCCTGGCAAAGAAGTAGAGGATACCCAGCTCCCTGGCAAGTTTCTGAAATTTCCCCATATCTTCTTGTTTGACCCGAACCACCTCGGCCGGAGATGGGTCCCTGGCAAGCCGCCGGGAGCTGGTTTTACCCACCACCTTGTAGTCCTCTTTGGAGAGGGCCAGCAGCAGAGCCGCTACATTCTTCAACCCTGTTCCGGCCAGCTTGACGGCGCTTTCGGTTGCCTGGATACTTTCTTTTACCACCAGATCAGCGGTTTCTCCGCTCACATCCATGTTGTTCACCTGCCTTTCTCAAATTTTCTATAAAGTCCAATGTACTGCCGATGGTCGTGTGAGTGTGGTAGTGCTTTGCGATCCGCCGGATATGGGCAGCTGCGTCCCCTGGGGTGCCTGCGGCAAACTGCTCCACATCCTGGGCTGAGGTGTTATAGTCCAGCACTGTGACGATACCAAAGGGGCGTCCTTTGATTACATGGGAAATATGAAGATACAGCGCGTCTACCTTGGGTTCAGAAAACAATCTGTATGCAGTCCAGCAGAGGTATGCGTAGCTTTCCGCCAGATAGACTTCCGATATAGGGAACAAGTAGCTTTTCTCCCGGCGGGCAAGAAATAAATAATCCCTGTCCTCCATCCGTCCCAATTTCCGAATATCCAGCGCAAGGCTGTCAGCGTCAAGTTGTGGACGGTAATCAGCGAACAGGGTCAAAATGCCGATCAGGTCGGCCCTTATCAGTTGCAGCATGGCTTTTTCTTTGATGGCGCTCCTCCTGTTCCCGCCGGATGTTGGTCTGGTATTCCTCCATTTGCGTTTGGATATGAGACATATCCACTTTGATTTGCTCACAAAGTTTGAGTTTGGACCTGACCCGGCGCAGTTCTTGATTGATGGACTGAATTTCTGCCGTGACCTCTCGCCCTTCCCGTTTCTCCTGGTATCGTTCTTTTCGTTGTTCGGTCAGACCGTCGATTTGGGCTTGCAGGGCGTCCGTCAGCATGGAAAACTGTGCGCTGTTATCAATGCGATATTCCTGCAACAATCTGAATTGCCGCTGATAACGCCGTAGTTTGGAAACCTCCGCCCGTATGGAAAAGGGGATTTGTTTCCTCTTAGGTCGTCGTATGTTCAAAAGATAGAGATAGGAAACATACAAGGCCCGGAACCCCCGCACTTTTTTTCGGGGCATTTGAGTAAGGTAGCCCCGGCGGATGGTATAGCGTTTCGGTGGCTCGATGATTTGCACAGGAAGATCCTCTCGGTCTCCGCGGCGAATGGCTGCCAGTCGTTCCCGGATAGCTGCCTCTGTATATCGTTCTCCCATGCCGGACAGCCGGAAAAATCTCTGGCCTCCTGGTGGACAAATGGCAGTATGCTTGACATTGGGGCCATATTTGATGGAATAGCCTTGCCTCCGTAAAGCAGCCAAAAAACTCTCAAAGGTAAAGCTCTCACGAATAGCAGCGTCGATGTCCCGGCGGATCAGCCCGCGGACCGTCTCCTTGCCGGTCCGCTCCGCCTCCCACTCCGCATAGTGCTTGCCCTGTCCTGTCGTTACCTCGATCACGGATAGTCCACGGTCCCGGCTGACGGCGTTGGAAGTTTCCCGCAGGGTCCCAAAATAACTCTGAAAATCGCTGCGGTATTTTCTGCCGTCCACAAAAGAGACGGAGTTGAATACGATGTGACAGTGCAGATGTTCCCGGTCAAGGTGGGTGGAGATCACCGCCTCATAGCTATTTCCCAACAGGCGGCGGGCAAATTCCACACCAGCGGCGTGGGCCTCCTCCGGTGTGACTTCGCCCGGAGCATAGGAGTGGATGATGTGATATCCCAGAATACCTCCCGTTTTGTCCCACCGGCGTTTAGTTACCTGCATTTCTGAATAAGCAGTGGCAGCCTGACAGTTAATGCCGGTCACAAGCTGGTGGGCCTTATCGGGGTTCTCCGCATAGGTTAGGGCATGGTCGAGACTATTCTTTTCTTCATTGAGCACATAGCCCAGGCAGTTGTCCATGCGCTGCCGTATGGGGATGATTTTGTCATAGGCCATTCAAAAATTCTCCTTCACCAAACGGGCTGCCTCATAGGCGAGTGCTGCCGCCCGGCGCAGGTCCTCCTCCTGGGTGCTCTTTTGCGCGTTGGCCCAATAAGCAATTTGATTGATATTGTTGCCGATGGCGTGGAGCTCCCGGATCAATGCGGCAATATTGTCAGGCGGACGAGGGCGGAGCTGGACACCGGATACCAGGAGCCGGATAAAGGGATCTATACCCAGTCCCGCTTTTTTAGCCTCCGCCTTCAAATGCAGGTATTCCGCCTCATTCATCCACACGCTCACATGGCGGTTTCGCTTTCGCATAATCACCTCCTTGAGATTTGCGTCTCACGGTGAGACGCGATTTCGTATGGGGTTTTAGGGGGTATCCCCCTAACAAGGGTCATTTGTGCTACCAAATGACATACTTGCTAATGCAGCGCCGCCACGGGCGGCGCTGTTGGGGGCGGGGCCTGCTATCTGACCGGATGGGAGCGGCCTGGATTGGGAGCTTTTTTGATTTTCCCCGTCTGGTGGCGGTGTTCCACCATAATAATGCGGGTAAGCTCTGCCTCATTATCCGGCTCATATTGTACCGTGCGGATTGTGCCGTGGCCGGGGCGGACCGTGTTGAGTGACGCTTGGTGTCCGTCATAGGGAACCACGATGGTAGCGGTTGATGAAGGTGACTTTCTTGTGATCCACGCGGTCGCTCTTGGGAAAGGTCTTGTCCCACTCCTGCGTTAAATTAAGTTCTGCTGGTCTCAACATGGATGAATTCCTCCTAATTGATTGACGAAACATTTGGCTTGTCACAATGGTTTGACGAGCAGTATTTTTTCTGGTATGATCCTATCATAAGACCTAAACCTGACTTTAGGTCAAGTATTTTTTGGGAGGATTTAGAATGTTTACGATCGGTCAGGTTTCTGAGATGTTCCATATCCCTATTTCCACCCTCCGCTATTACGATAAGGAGGGGCTGTTCCCCGGCCTGGAACGTACCTCCGGCATCCGCCGGTTCGGTGAAGCGGAACTGGAAGCCCTCCGGGTGATCGAGTGTCTGAAGCAGTCCGGTTTGGAGATCAAGGACATCAAGCGGTTCATGCAGTGGTGCTGTGAGGGCAGCAAAACCTACCCCCAGCGGAGGGCGCTGTTCCAACAGCAGCGCCAGGTGGTGGAAAATCAAATCCGCCAGCTGGAGAAAACGCTGGCCATGATCGACTTCAAGTGCTGGTACTATGAGCAGGCCATCCAAGATGGGAATGAGGGACGGATTCGCGCCATGATGCCGGATCATCTGCCACCTGAGATCCAGAAACTTTACGACGATGCCAGAAATCCCGGCCGGGAGCCGGACTCCCAGCCGACAAAGGCTGTTGAACCGGAGGACTGCCGCTGAGCGCAGGGATATGCATCGCTCAGCCTCCCAAAGAGAACGTGACCGACACATCACCGCTGCCCAGGGCCTCTGTCCAGCTGGTGAGGTCGTCGATCGTTCCAAGGCGGGTGTAGCTCCAGGAGTTGGAGCCGTAGAACATGACGATCTGGTTGCCCTGGTAGAGCACGATGTCCCCCGCCTGGGTGGTGGTCTGGCTGTTGCTGGTGGGCAGGCTGGTTCCCAGGGCACCCACCTTTTCAAAGCCGGCATAGTCGCTCATCTGGATCGTCACCGGCCCATGTTCCATCATCTCCACCAGCGCGTCCACAGCGGCGTTGTCCTCCAGGGTGGCGGTAAAGGTGCTCTCGCCGACCTGCACGGTCATCTTCATCTCTGTGCTCTCCTCCTCACTCCCGGTATTGTCCACTGCCGTATTTCCAGGCGCCGGTTCCGGCGGCTCTGAAGTCCCTCCGGGTGTTTCCGGTACCGGCAATTCCACATCTGGAGTTGTTGCCTCGCCTTCCGGCTGGACAGGTTCATCCGTTTGCACCGTAGAAGTGCCGGGCGACTGCGGCGCCGTTGGAACGGCACCTTCTCCGCCATCATCATCCGTTTCTGAATTGGGAACTTCCGGCTGTGCCAGATCTTCCTCTGGATGGACTTCTTCCACAGACTGTTCAGGGGAACTGAACTCTGAACCGTCGGTAGATTGTCCAGCAGCCTGCTGGCCACTGCCGCACCCGGACAGCATTGTCAGGGTCAACAGGTAGCACAGCAGAAGAAAGAATGGCGTTTTATGCAACTTCATTTCCGCCTCCCGCTCACGCGCAGACCGCCCTGTCTCCGGCTCTCACGATGACCTCCCCGCCAGCCTCTGGGATGTCCCGGATGATCTCTCCCATGGCGGGGACGGTGATGTGACTGCCGACCAGGGGGTTCTTGACGCTCACCACCGGGGTGGTAACAGTGGCCTGCACCTCGCTGCGCTCAAAGGCCAGGTCGCAGTCTACCATCTCGCAGTCGATGAGCTTTAGGCCCTTGCAGTAGCACAGGGGCTGAGTTCCGATGATCTTGCACCGCTCGAAGGTCACATTCTCGCAGTACCAGGCCAGATACTCCCCCTTCACCACACAGTCCCGTACCACAACATTCTTGGCGTGCCAGAAGGCGTCCTTGGTGTCAAAGGAACAGTTTTCAAAGACGGAGTTCTCGATGTACTGAAAAGAGTACTTGCCCTTAAAGCTCGCATTGCGGAAGTGCAGATCCGTCCCCCGCATCATAAAATACTCGCTCTGGGCAGTGCAGTCCTCCATAGTCACCTGGCGGGAGTTCCAACCAAATTCCGGGGAGAGAATATCACAGTTTTTCACCACCGCGTCGGCGCACTCCCGCAGGGCCTTGATGCCGTGGAGTTTGGTGTTCTCGATAGTGATATGTTCGGAGTACCACAGGGCCGCCCGGCACTTGTCCGTCAGCTCACAGTCCTTGATGGAAAGGCCGTGGTCGTGCCAGAAGGGGTAACGCAGGTTGAAAAAGCTGTGCTCCACCTGGATACCGCTGCACTCCTTAAAGGCGCTCTCCCCGTCGGCGGGGCCGTCAAAGGAACAGTCCCGCACCAGCAGTTCCTTCATGCCATACAGGGCCCGCTCCTGGTCAAAGGTCTGATTCTGAATGATCGTCATAGCAACTCCTCCAATATCTATGGGGTTCAGGATTCTCCGGCGCGGCGGCTTCTCCAACTGATAGACCAGATAGTCCAGGCAGTCAATCCTCCGCTCCTCCCGGTGTAGGCGGTCCAAGAGTTTCCGCCGATGGCCGGACAGCAGGCGCAGCTGCTCCCGGTATTGGCCGGACCGCTCCAGCGCCAGGAAACGCTCCGTAACTTCCGGACCGCAACCCGCGTCCTCTAAATTCTCCAGCAGGGCCTGGGCCGTCAGGGGCGTTGCTGATCTCTCCGGTTGTTTCATGGCCATTTTTACAGGAATGCGCCGTTGCACACCTGGATGACCTGGCCCCGGACGGCTCTCCCCATCTTGCTTGCCAGATACAGGCAGGCGTAGGCTTGGTCCATGGGGTCACACTCCGGGCCGGGGAAGTAGACGAAGTGGCCGCTGTATTTCAGCATCTCCGCGCCGCCAGGCTGTTCTCCTGCCTTGTTCGCCAGGTGAGCGGGGGTAACGGTAGCGCCGGGGGCCACGGCGTTACAGCGGATATTGGTGTCGATGAGCCGCATGGCCACATTCTTGGTCAGGGTATTCAGCGCCCCCTTTGTGGAGGTGTAGGTGGCCCCGCAGAAGGGCCGGGTGCCGTTCACAGAGGAGATGTTGATGATCACGCCGTCGTTCTTAGGCAGGAAGATCTTCAGCGCCTCCCGAATATAGCGCATGGGGCCGCCCAGGTTGGTGTTCATCACATACATCATCCAGTCGTCATCTGTCTCGTCGATCATCTTCTGCTCCCCGATGCCGGCGTTGTTGATGAGGATGTCCACGTCCCCGAACTCCTTCAGGGCGGTGTCAAAAACCTTCTTTGTGTCCTCGGTGGAGCACACGTCGGCCACCACGCCGACCGCTTTACCACCCTTGGCCCGGATACCGTCCACCACCTCGTCCAGCTTCTCCTGGTGCCGGGCGGTGATGACCACTGCGGCTCCCTCGTCGGCGAATAGTTCCGCCATCGTGCGGCCCATGCCGTAACTGGCCCCGGTGATAACGGCGACTTTATCCTTAAGCAACTGCTGTTCCATATTTCTGACCTCACTTCTGTATGTTTTTCCTTGTTCCTTCTGCTCATAGTTTAGGTTGGAGAGTCAGAAATGGCAAATACTTATATGCGATACAATTCCATAATTGACGGTTATGGAATGATGGGGTATACTGGCACCAAGGAGGGATGGCCTGTGGAACTGCGTACCCTGCACTACTTTTTGACTGTGGCCCGAGAACAGAGCATCTCCGCGGCGGCGGAGTCCCTGCATATCTCCCAGCCCGCCCTGTCCACCCAGCTGAAGGGGATGGAAGAGGAGCTGGGGAAGCAGCTGCTGATCCGGGGGACCAAAGGCTCCCGGAAGGTCGTCCTCACCGAGGAGGGCATGATCCTTCGCCGCCGGGCGGAGGAGATCCTCTCTCTGGTGCAAAAGGCGGAGGAAGAGATCACCCGTTCTGACGAAACCATCGTGGGCGACGTGGTGATCGGCGCCGGAGAGACCGACAGCGTGCGTTTGCTGGCCCAGGCCGCAAAGGACCTGCAAAAACAATATCCAGATATCCATTACCACATCTCCAGCGGCAACGCGGAGTATGTGTTGGAATATCTGGATAAGGGGTTGATCGATTTTGGCCTGCTGTTCCGGGAGCCCGACCTGAAAAAATATGAGTGGCTGGCCCTGCCTACAGGGGATGTCTGGGGCGTGCTCATGCGCCGGGACGCCCCGCTGGCCCAGAAGGCGGCCGTGTGCCCGGAGGATCTGTGGGAGCTGCCGCTGATCATTTCCCACCAGAAGGGGGATGACCGACAGCTGTCCCAGTGGATGGGGCGAGAGATCTCCGAACTGAATGTGGTGGCGACCTATAACCTGGTGTTCAACGCCTCTCTTCTGGTAGACGAGGGCCTGGGCTATGCTCTGTGCTTTGACAAGCTGATCCACACAGAGGGGACCGGCCTGTGCTTCCGTCCCTTCTCCCCACTCCTGGAGGCGCCGGGCTATATTGTTTGGAAGAAATATCAGATTTTTTCCAAGGCGGCGGGGCGGTTCCTTCAGACCGTGCGGGAGAGGATCTCGGATGGAGCGCATGGATCGTCATGAGGATGCTGGCGTGGAATCCATTCGGTCAGCGACTTGGGGGAAATGGCATCTTTTGTTTACTGCCCCGTAAATCCTGAGCTGTGGACAACGCAGAAATCACTTGCTTAATCCTGTCCTCTGAGTTACAATGCAGGCAGTCAGAGGCATGAAAAACGCTCCCTGTCCAAGCTGAGAAATCGTTTCCGGCAAAGGGCTGGGAGCGTTTTTGACCACAGGATCCACCACAGACAGCGGCGCACCACATGGAGATTTGAGTTCTAAAGAGTGGCGGAAAGAAAGCGAAACGGAGCGGAAACCGCTATAAATAGTTATAAATAATGTGAAAAATGTTCAGATGACTTTTCGCATCCGAGAGGTCGAGGGTTCGAATCCCTTCGAGTCCGCCACAAAAAGCCGTGAAATGTTGAATTTCACGGCTTTTTTGTAACTTTTTTGAGGGAGTTATGGGCCTGTAGCTCAGGCGTTTCTAAGCTGTTTTCCAAAATGTTCCCCAGTTCGTTCGCATCCCTCTTCATTTTTGCTTTGATGGTATCCTCCCTCGCCCTTTTTGGTCGGCAAGAAGCAGAACTTAACCACAGAAACGCGACATTCACATCCAAGCAATGTGTACAAAACGGTTCGCATCTCTTTTGTGAAAAATTCGTATAAACTTGTATTTATGCCAGGACTCTAATGGGAGCCTGGCTATTTTTGATTGGAGGTGTTCAATGTGAGAGAAAAATATTTTTTGGAGCTTTCTCGCCGCTTGCAAGAGCGAGGAATCGAATCATCTGTCATAGCGGACAAGCGGCTGGAGGTATTCCTCCACAGCCAGCCGGTTCTCTATGTGTCCCCGGCAAGCGACGTCTTCCTACTGCCAGCCGGTAGTCAAAACGAGGAGGCCAGTGAATTGTACCATCAGGTGGCCATGGATGCGGACGAGGTATACAGTTATGTGGAAACGATGCAAAACGCCCCCCTGCTCCATGCCTCTGGCCTGCATGCGGACTTCCGCCTGCTGGCAGACTTCGGCGGCGCGGTGCTGGCAGGCCAGGAGCGAGAAAATGGCCAGGGGTATCAATTTGTAACCTGGATCTGGGACTATGACCGAACTGGAGTCAGCCACGGTCACTACTATGAAGATAACTTCCAGAGCGCCAAGCAGGACTTTGCTGTCCGCTCCGGCCTGATCCCCAGAGCGCAGCTATTTAGTCCGGAGGAGCTCACGGAGCTGTACCGCGCTACAGATCACTTCTTAGAGGAAGGCCCGGAGCTGGACTACAAGCAGCAAAAAGCCATCCAGGAGGCCAGAACAAAGATCGAGTACACCGTCCCGGATCTCCAGAGCCGGTTGGAGCAGGTCCAGAGTCAGGAACCACAAATGAATTTATAGATCCTACGCTGAACAAGGCGGGGGCCGTATCATGTGCCATCAGGCAGATACGGCCCCCGCTTTTTTGTTTTCAGAGCAGAAAAAGCAAGTGGAGGAGGTGCTCCGTGTGGACCCCAAAAATCTGAACAGTTATGTCGGGGTGGTCAATCAACCGCCTCCTAAGTGGAGTAGTGTGAAGAAATGGCTGCTCCACATCAACTATGCGCCCGGCTATGCCCCGGAGCCGGAACAAAAACCAGTGTGCCGACAGTTCTCCCGCTGCGAGGGCTGCCCCTATCCCGCCCACGGTTTCCTCTGTTGGGGCGGCGAGGATGACTGTATGCGCACCAGAGTAAAAAAACTGAACGAAAAGGAGTTGGAGCATGAGGATCAAAGCGGCTTTGTATAACGCTGATCACTTGGAATATGGCCTGGTCACTATCCCCTTCCCCATCCCGCAGGATCAATACAACGACACGATCAAGATGCTGGAGGCGCTGGATATCGGAGACCCGCGGGCAAAGGATTGTATGGTGGAGGAGATCGAAGGCTGCGTTCCCAGTCTGAAATGCCTGGAGGGGCACAGAATCAATGTGGACGAGCTGGACTACTTGGTCAAGCGGCTGGACAGTTTTTCTGACGGGGAGCTGGTTCAGTTCCAAGGAATGGCAGCGAAAATGGGACTCTCCGATATGACCGACCTCATCAATTTGACCTTTTGTTGTCAGCAGGCCACGGTCATTACGGACTTTTCCGACTTGGAGCAGATTGGCCGGGATCACTACATGTACCTCCACGGCGGATGCGTCTCCATGGAGGAGCTGGAGGAACTGGATGGTATGGAGACCGCTCTGCTCCTGATCTCGGAAAATGAGGGTACCGTCACTCCCTACGGCGTCGTCTACGACAACGGGATGCAGCTCAGCCGGATCTATCAGGGAAGAAACTTCCCGGAGTATCTATATGAGGAGAGCCTGATGACTGTTTCACTGAGGTCCATCCACGACAGCGACGACAGCCGCGAGGCGGTTTGGCTGTACCTGCCCACATCAGAGCGCCAGATCGAGCGGATGCTCTGGCGGGATGGAATGGAGAGTGAGGATTTCGCAACATTGGAGATCCAAATCAACAACTTGCCTGCCGCTGTTGAAACGGCCTGTCCCTTGGAGCAGGAAAGCATCTTTGATCTCAATGCCATGTGCGCCGCCCTCTCAAAGCTGGCGCAGGCAGATCGAGCCAAATTGGAGGCTGTGGTGGCCTATGCAAATCCGGAGAGCGCCGCTGAGATTCGCCGCCTGGCGGAGAATCTGGACCTGTTCGATTTCGTCCCCAATGTCCATACGCCAGGTGAGTACGGCAGATATATGATCCAGGACTCCGGCCATTTCGACTACGACAGCAATCTGGACGCCTTTTATGACTATGAGAAGTACGGCCAGCAACGCATCCAGCAAGAACAGGGAATCTTCACAGAGCGGGGCTACATTGCCTATCAGGGAACTTTGTCACTGGATGAGCTGATGCGGAAGGAGCCCGCGGAACAATACCAGCGAGAGCAGGATGAGTCCATGGGGATGGGGGGACTCTCCTGATGCGGAAGGAAACCGATCTTCCCAAGGTGAAGATGATCGCCCATGTACTCCTTGATATGCCAATCGCAGAAACTTCATTTTCACCAGCTATCGTCAGCCACCCGTTTACAAGTACCGGGGTTACCGCTGCTCAAAATGAGGATGGCAATATCACTGTGGTCGACTTGCTCAACAACAAAGAAGACTATGCCAAATGGAAGGAGATGGTGGGCAAACAGATCGACAGTGCTAAAAACGCCTGTCAGGTATTTTTCCTCCTTAACAAGCCCTATTATCTGACTTTTCTCAAATTTTCTGCCCCAGTCCTCTCACAGGAGGATCTGGGCCAATTGCTGGCTCATGCGTGGATTTTGGAGGAGTGCCCAAACCAAGACCGCAATGTGAGCAAAAGAGAACTGCTGGCTCTATTCCATTCTGTCCCGCCGGAACTTCTGATGGACGAGGAGGAGTACGCAGTTTATCAGTCGCTGGAGGATCCTGTGACCGTCTACCGCGGTGTGACTTCCTATAATGCCAAAAACATCAAAGCACTGTCCTGGACGTTGGACCGGGATACGGCAGAGTGGTTTGCCCACCGCTTTGGTGAGGAGGGCACCGTCTATGAGGCTCAGATTTCAAAGGAACACATTCTTGCCTTTTTCAACGGCAGGAAAGAATCAGAAGTCGTAGTGGATCCCAAATACCTGGAGCAGATCATGGAGTCTCCGAAACCAGAGATGGAGATGCAGATGACCTGATTTTTCCCTGTAGTTTGCAGTAGACTTTCCCCGCGAGTTGTGGTATTGGTTGTGGTTACAAAACGAGAAGGAGGCAGACAAGATGAAGTATGAGATTACAAGCAAGAAGGAATTTCAAATAGAGGCAGCCAAGGCGCTGCTGGCAGATGGCCAGCCCCATTCCTATGCTGAGATCGTGCAGCATATCCGCAGCCAGGCGGAAGGGACGGTGCTGGAGGGGCGTATCGACTACGGCAATGTCTGGTATTCCCTCCGCAGCATGATGGAGGAACCGGGCTCTCACTATCAAAAGGCCGGGTGGGGTGCCTACCAGAAGGACCCGCCCCAGCGCATAACCGCCGAGCCATCGCAGGATGCCAAGGACGGCCAGAGTGAAATCTATCAAATCATGGATCAAGCCGTCGAGCTGCTGGAACGATTCGAATCTTACAGCAGCAGAGTACAGGGTGAGCTGAATTTGACAAGCGGGCAGGAAACATTCACAGCTATCCGGCAGCAGATCATGCAGAATCTGGATGGCACTGTGACCGGCCTGAGTTGCTGGGCCGCAGAGCTGGAGGATCTGCAGGAAACACCGGCGCAAAGGGAGACACAGCCGGAAGCTTCTGAGCAGACAAAGGCAGATTCCATCTCCCTGTCCATGTGAGCGCACCGCAGGCAGCAATCAGAAAAGTGAGGAAAGCAAATGAAAGATCAAAAGTTCCCTTTAAGGCCTGCATCCCGTGAGGAGGCGGGCCTTTTCTATTCCAACGATGAGCGGGACGAGGTACTGGGCACTGTGGGCCACCTCCGCATGGACTTCGGCTCCGGCGGGAAGGGATTCCACCACACTTGGTGGCCCCACAACGAAGACCGATTCAACACCCCAGAGTTCAAGGAAGCTCTGCAGGAATTTGTGGATGCTATGCGGCAAAGCGGTCCGCTGAAGAACTTGGCAGCCATGAACACCTATTGCTGGCACAACGGAGGTGAGATCTCAGAAAACGACCGCGTCTACGGGTTTGTTGCGGAGACAGAACGTTACCGATTTTGCCTGCGGTGTACCCCAAGACCAGGGGATTATCAAGGGTATCTGTATTGCTACGACCTACGCCAGCAGGAGATGGCCAGACAGGAGAAACTGGTGGGCCGAGTGACCTATGCCAGCGGCGAGCAGCAGGAATTTTGTGATCCCCAGCGGTATCTCCAGACTATTCGAGAAGAACTGCCCTACCGAAACACCACCGGCTTCCGGTACGAGACCCTGACAGACGATCCAGCGGTGAAAAAAGCGGTAGACGACATTCTTCTGGATGTTGCCGGCGAGGAGAACCCCCGCCGCACCTGCAACTATGGTCTCACTGAGGCCGGAAAGCAGGCCCTGCGGGATGCTGCGGACCCCAGCAAGCCTCACACCTATTCCTGGTTCGTGATGACTGACTGCAACACTTCGAAGGAGCAGAGCCACAGGGCTTTGACACTGGATGGGGCGATACAGCTCTACCAAGACAGCGACCGGCCTGAGAAAAGGCTGGGCGTCACCAAGGATAGCATCGCCACAGTGGATCTGGTTCGATTTTGTGATGGAGAACAGCAGTTCTTTGAGGACTACCGCAGGCTGGAGAGTTTCCGGGATGACCCGGCCATTTCCGATGCAGCGGAGACTATCCGGCAGGAGCTGAAACAGACAGCGCCCCAAGAGGACATAACGATGGGAGGAATGTGAAGTGCGAGAAGTACCGAGAGAGTGGCTGGAGTTCATGCGGGAGCAGTATCCCAAGGGCAGCCGGATTCGATTGATTGAAATGGCGGACGATCCCCATCCCCTCCCGGAAGGTTCCATGGGGACGTTGGATCATATCGATGATCTGGGCACCTTCCACGTGAAATGGGACAACGGCCGGGAGTTGGGGGTGGCCATCGGGGAGGATCGATTTTCCGTCCAGCCGCCGGAGCCAACTCTTCTCAAGTTGTATTTGCCCCTGACCGCCGACTTTTACCCGCGGGACGAGTGGGGCGATACGTCCGAGGAGGGCGAGGAGTGGGATGGCCGGACGCTGCTGGACTACGAGGACCATATCCGGGGCGCCCTGGTCAGAAACCGGATGCCGGAGGAGAAAGAACGGGGCGTTATGCGCTGGTACGATAAACAGGACAGCCTGAATGTCAAAGTGCGGTCCGCGGAGTTCAACGCAGAGGAACGCAACGGCCAACTCTGGGGCGTGGCGGAATGCCGGGTAGTTGGGGAACTCTCCCCGGAGGAACTTTCCTCCCTATGATAACATATTTTTCTCAATATGTAAATGTGTTATCAGGAAGGAGTGATTCAGCTTTATGGATAGTATTTTTCTGGAACACATGGGGCCGTCTACGGGGGACATGCGCCTATGAGCGTCGGCGTTGCTGCCGCGATCAAAGCGGCCATTCTTGCTCTGACAGACGAGAGAACTCGGAAGAAGATCGGCTGGGTACTGGTGGCCATCCTTTCCCCCATCATTGTGATCGTGGCCCTGATCTGTTCTATCTTCTCCGCCACCTCCCAGCAGAATGTTTCCACCGTGGAGCTGTGCTTCCGCGGCGGGACCATCTCCAGTGAAGTCGCCCCGGAGTACCGGCAGTATGTGCTGGAGATGCGGGAGAGTTTCAGCACGCTGGACAGCATGGTGGAGGAGATCAACAGCTTGCTGGAAGATGGGGAAAGCCTTGACGCAAATCGGGTCAAGGCCATTTTTTATGTTCTGTATTTCGGCGCCCAGCAGCCGGACGAGGTGGGACTGCAATCTTTTGTGGACTGCTTTGTGACCTACACAGAAGGGGTCCGGACGGTCATTGACACAGACCAAGAGGGCAACGAAGTGGAAGTCGAGGAGACCTATCAGATCCCGCACTTGGTGGATGACCTGTCCCAAATCTACGAGCGGATCGGCGAGGCGACGGGAGTCACGGCCACTCCAAGCCACCAGGCAAACGCTGACAACATCTACAACCTAATCGTCTACGGCTCCCCCAGCGGATCCAGCGGCGGCTGGTTTCCAGGAGCGGACGTGCCGTTTATTGGGGTGGACGGGTTCTGCTCCCCCATCGGGGCTGGCTGGGAGTCGGTGGTGACCTCGGAGTTCGGCTACCGCAGCGACCCGTTTACCGGCGAGACCAGAGGACACACCGGCATGGATCTGGCGGTGCCTACGGGCACGCCCATCCGGGCCGCATTGCCCGGCACCGTCACTGTGTCCCAGTACAGCAGCAGCTACGGCTACTATGTGATGATCGACCACGGGAATGGTCTCTCCACCTTGTATGGCCACAACTCACAACTGCTGGCCCAGGTGGGTCAGACGGTAGAGGCCGGAGACATCATTTCTCTCTCCGGTTCCACCGGGCGGTCCACAGGGCCCCACCTCCACTTTGAGGTGCGTGTCAACGGGGAGCGGACAAATCCAAGATATTATTTACCGACGTCAGGAGGATGACAAAATGAAAAAAGCAACGATCTCAGTGGCTGTTGAACAGGAAAAACTCAGAGCAATCCAGTTCTACATGGGCAAGAGCGGCACCTCTCTGGAGGCGGAGTTAGATGATTTTATGGCGCGGCTCTATAAAAAATATGTGCCTTCCCAGACCAGGGAGTACATCGAAAGCCGGGAGAGTTCCGAGGAGCCAGCCCGTCCCAAGTCTGGCAAACTCGCCCGCACGACTGAGCCGATTCAGGCAGAGGAGGTGGAGTGATGGGCAATTCCTATTCTGCCGAGGTGTGGCTGGACGAACGCCGCTGGGATGCACTGGAAGCGGCTCTGGAGGAGCAGGGCACCAACATCGAAAAGTATCTGCAGGACTACCTGGTAGATTTGTACCGGGAGATGGTGCCAGCAGACCAAGTTCGGGAGATCGAGTCCTGCATCAAACAGGAGCGGCAGGAGGAACTGCGAGAGGCCGAGGCACGGAAAGTTTTCTCTGTATTCCGCCTATGGGATGGAGGGAAAAGCCGCTGTCTGGCAACCGAATATCCGAAAGAGTTTCTGGATGTGGCCCGGCTCCTGCGTAAGTGCCTGCAGGAGGGAGATGGTGGCACCGACGCCTTTGCCCGAAAAATCTATGGAGGTTATGAAATTTCTCTGGAGCGGTTTAATGAGCTGACACAGGAGCGGCTGGAGAACACAGGGCGTATCGCCGGCGTATTCGAGCTGGACTTTGACAAAAAAGTGTTCTCAGCCGTCCACATTCTGGACGGCTGGAAAAGCTATCGGTTCCAGGATGTAAGCACCGCTGCCTACCAAGCGTTCCGCAAGGAGCACAGCTCTCAGGAGGAGCGTTGGCGGAAATTTGTGTCCCGGCTGGAGGGAAAAGAGCTGACTGACCGGGATCTCGGCGTCCCTCTGAAGGCTCTGCGGGACCTCCAGCCGGGAGACCTTCTGTTCACAGAGCCAGCCAACCGTATGGGGCGGCTGCTGGATTTTCAGGTGGACTGCTCCAGCGACACGGTGCAGATGGAGGTGTTCGGTCCAGAGGTAAAATGCGCCAAGACCGGCAGCTGGCTCGACATCTACGTCAGCTACGATGTGGCCCGGCAGGAGGTGCGGGATCACTTGGATCTCACGCTGCACCGAAAAGACGGCGCATGGGAGAAGTCTTTCACCTACGTTCTTTCTCCGTCGGAGCGGGAACTTTTGAGGACCGAGCTGGAGGAGCATTGCCAGAAACAGTACAGGAAAACGCTGAACGATCTCTATGCGGAACGGTATCGGCAGGAGGCCGGGACGCCGCCCAAGCTGGATGGCGGGAGCCAGCGGTTGGATCTGCGGCAGGTCTCCTTCGAAGGCGACATCTCCGAGTACGACGGAACGCTGTCCTTCTACATGCCGGTCACCTTCGACCCGGACGCAGTGTTTGGGACCAATGTGACCTCAGATTCCAATGGCGACTGGCTCAACGTCTACGCCAACTATGACCTGGAGACGGGCGGGCCGGAGCAGTCACTGACCGTCGTGCTTGTCTGCGGTGACGGGAACGAGTTCGAGTTTTCCTATCCCTTGACCGCCTCGGATCGGGAACAGCTCCGGGAGAAGATGGAGGGCTACTGCCAATCGCAGGCCGGGATGTCCCTGGATAACTACCGACAGGAGCTGTGCTCAGAGGAGTCGTCCATGGAACAGGGGCCTCAGATGTAGCTGGTGGGAGTCGCCCTCGATGGGCGGCTCCTGCGTTTCTCCCCGTTGTTGCCCCTGTGCCGCCCCGTGTCGCCCTTTTGATGGCGGGGTGGCATCCGTACCCCTCCCCGCCCTCTGCAGAGGCGTGTTGAGGCCGTGCGCCCGCTGTTTCGCAAAACCGCCCTCTGACCCAGCGAAGTGCTCAGGGGTGGAGAGACGGTGCGGCGGAAGGAACGAGCTTTGCCGCCTGCGGCGAAGTGAGAGATATGGAGCCTACAACAACGTGAACCGGGGGGACGAAAAAGGTGCTGGATAAAGCGGTGGCTCCACCGCCTTTCACACCGTCCCGCAATGCGGGCCGGGGATACGGTTTTCAAGCAAAGGCCACCACTTTTCAGCACGTTTTCAAAATATGCTGTGGCTCCACTTTTGGGGAGAAGGCTCCTGTTCCGGCTCCAATCCAGCCGGAATCCACCGTTGTTCCGGCGTTTTGGCTGGCTCAGATGTGGCTCCTTCACCTTGAAATCGAGATTTTTGGAGGTTTGACTATGACAGAAGAAAAGACACGAATCCACACCCGGATCTCACCGGAGACGGAGCAGAAAATTGCTGCGGCTATGCCCCTCTCCAACTGCAGAAGTCAAAATGAATTCGTGGAAAAAGCGCTCCAGTTCTACTGTGAACACCTGACCGCCCAGGATACCTTCTCCGCCCTGCCGCCGGTACTGCTCTCCGCCATTCGCGCTACCGTGCAGGCCAGCGAGGATCGGATCTGCCGCCTGCTGTTCAAACTGGCTGTGGAGATGGATATGATGATGAATATCCTGGCGGCGGGCATGGAGCTCACGGACGAGGATCTCCGGGAACTCCGGGGGAGGTGCGTCCGCGAGGTCAAGGAGACCCGAGGCAGGATCTCCTTCGAGGACGCCGTCGACTATCAAAAAGGTGCGAACTGAAATGCCGCCGTCCAAGCAGGACGGCGGCGTTTGTGTTTCAGCTATTCAGAAAATCAGAGGGTGTGACTGCTGGCACAATGGAGCCTGCGAAATCCTTCGTGTTCCGGGTCAGGATACAGTCGGCCTCATTCCGCTCTGCCACCGCGTCCACCACAGCATCCTCGAAGTCCTGCATCTCCCGTGACAGCGCGGTGTGGATGTCCATCCCGGTCACATCGGCAAAGGTGACCAGCGCGGCCAGCTGCTCCACACGCTCCTTCGCCTGCTGTGGAGACTGCAGCGCCTTCCGCAGCACATAGAAAATGTCGGTCACTGCGGAGGCGGAAAGCAGACACTCCGCCTCCGCCTCAATCGCCTTGCGCAGAGCTTGATAGGAATCCGAAAAAAACGGTTCACGCTTCTGGAGGATGTCCAAAAGCACATTGGTATCCACCATGATCCTCATTGCCGCGCCAGACGCTCCTTCCGGATCGTGTCCTCATCTGCATCCACTCGAGATGCGATACCCACCAACTCGTCCAGCACCGCCAGCTTATTGCTGGAGGGGCTGGTCAGGCGGGCGATGTTCTTCCCGTTCTTCGTGATATACACATCCTGCGTGGCGACCATGTCCAGATACTTTCCCAGATTGGATTTGAACTCCGTTGCTGTCACGATCATTTCAAACACCTCCAGCGGTTATAGTGTGGTTCCTGCTATTCTCATTATACGGAAACCGCACGATATTGTCAATAAAATCGTGCGGTTATTTTGTTCGATACAAGGCGGTGATATGCGTGCCTCGTCTGGTTTTCAAGTGTCCCTACATTCGGGGCGGCTCGAAAAAAGTTGCCGCCCATCTGAGCAACTATGTCCGATACATGGCGACTCGGGAGGGCGCTCAGCGAATCGCCGTTGACAAAGCCCAACTGCCCGCTACAAAAAAACAGCAGCAGATGGTGGAGCAGCTCCTCCGGGATTTTCCTCTCAGCCGTGGAACCTTCGAGTACGAGGACTACGCCGCCGCACCCACTCGGGGCAACGCCGCAGACTTCATCACACGGGCGCTGGAGGACAACTACGATGCGGCGGCGAAAAAAGAAAACTACATCAGTTACATCGCCAGCCGTCCCCGCGCCCAGCGCACGGGCTCCCATGCCCTTTTCACCGGCTCGGATGAGTCGCCGCCCCTGTCCAAGGTGGCGGAGGAGATCGCACACCACCCCGGCAATGTGTGGCTCCCAATCATCTCCCTGCGGCGAGAGGACGCCGCCCGGCTGGGCTACGACGACGCGGAGCGGTGGAAAAGCCTGCTCACTGGATACGCCATGGAGATTGCCCAGGCCATGAAGATCCCCTGGGATCAGTTCCGGTGGTATGCCGCCTTCCACGACGAGTCCCACCATCCTCACGTCCACATGGTCTGCTACAGCGCGGATGGAACGTCCGGCTACCTCACCAAGCAGGGGATCACGGACATCAAGTCCGGTCTGGCCAAAGAAATCTTCCAGAACGACCTGACCGAACTTTATCAGCAGCAGACCCAGCGACGGGATACGCTGAACCGGGATGCCCAAGAGGTGATGCGGGAGTTGCTCCTCCGCATGGAGGAGGGAACGGTTGACAATCCACGTATCGAGGAGCTTATGACCCATCTGGCGGATCGCCTGCAGTTCCTCTCCGGGAAAAAACAATACGGCTATCTGAAAGCGCCGCTGAAGGCCGTGGTGGACGAGATCGTGGACGAGCTGGCCAGGGATCCCCGTGTGGCCAAAGCCTACGACCTGTGGTATGAGATGCGGGAGGAGGTGCTGCGCACCTACAAAAACGATCTGCCGGAACGCCTGCCTCTCTCCCGGCAGAAGGAATTCAAGCGGATCAAAAACATGGTCATCCAGGAGGCAATACGGCTGGGAGAACTGCGGCAAGTGTTCCATCCGGAGGATCAGGCAGAGGACACACTACCAGAACAGAAAGGAGCAGACGGCCCCCAGCCGGGGCCAGAGTCCGTTTGGGATGAACGTTCTAATGACAGCGGAGAACCGCACAACTCATGGGAGCAGATATACCGGCGTGCGAGGGCCATCCTCGAAGATCCGAAAGCACCGCCGGAACAGACGGCCCAGGCGGTGGAGCTGCTGACCAAGGCGGCGGAGCATGGAAGTTGCTCCGCCGCTTTTACGTTGGGAAGGTTGTATCTCTCGGGGACAACACTGCCCCACGATCCCGTCGCCGCTGTCCGATGGCTGGAACGTGCGGCCCTGGGTGGAGATCAGCACGCTCAATATCGCCTTGGGAAATTGCTTCTCCAGGGAGATGCGGTTCCCAAGGATGCAGACGGGGCCGTCCGCTGGCTGACCGCGTCCGCGGAGCAGGGAAACCAATATGCCCAGTATGCCCTTGGCAAGCTCTTCCTGCTGGGAAAGGATGTTCCAGAGAATCGGAAGGCCGCTCGGCAGTGGTTCCAGAAAGCAGCGGAGCAGGGAGATCAGTACGCCCAGTATTTTGTGGAGCGTATGGATCACCGGGATCTTTTTCCCGTTGTGCAGTCAGCCGCCCGGCTGCTCCATCACCTGGCCGGCATCTTCCGGGAGCAGAGCCAGCCTCCCCACCCCAGAGGTTTGAGGCTGACCGTGGACAAAAAACTCTGGCGGAAGATCCGGGAAAAGAAGATCGCTATGGGGCATAAGCCCGACGATCATGAAGAACCGACCATCACGATGTAACGGAGGTTTTAATGTGAAGAAAAAATATAACAGTACAGATACAGCTCCCAGCAAAGCGGGCCGGTCTGCCCGCCGCCTTGAATCGTGGCGGAGATGCGCCACTGTGCGGCAGGTCCCCTATCACCGGAAGACCCGGCAGCGTCGAAGATGATCTCTCATTCGGGGGCCGCAGGACGCGGCCCCCCGGCTTTTTACCAGGAGGTGTGAAATGCCCTATATCCCTTTTACGGAGGAGCAAAAGCTCCGAGCCAACAATGTGAATCTGGTGGAGTTCCTGCGCCGACAGGGAGAGAAACTCATCCCATCCGGTCGGGACAAGCGCCTGTCCTCAGACCACAGCATCACTGTGAGGGGCAACGAGTGGTACGATCATGAATCGAAGGAGGGAGGCCACGCGATTTCCTTTGTCCAAACGTATTACGGCTTGACTTACCCAGAGGCGGTGAAACGTCTGCTGGACGGCGAGGGGGTCGGTTATCCCCAGACAGTACCGTCTGAGCCGGAGAAACCAAAGGAATTTGTCCTCCCTCCGGCCAGTCCAACTATGCGGCAGCTCTACGCCTATCTGCTCCAGCAGCGATTCATTGACCGAGATGTCCTCGACGCCTTTACAAAACGCGGAATGATCTACGAAAGCTGTGAGAAGTCAAGGGCAGGGACGAAGGAATATCATAATGCCGTATTCGTTGGGAGTGACGAATACGGCGCTGCCCGCCACGCCCATAAGCGGAGCCTCTACACCCAGGGAAACAGCTTCCGCAGGAATGTGGAGGGCGGCGATCCCCGTTGCAGTTTTCACTGGTTTGGAAACAGCGGCCGGCTCTATGTGTTCGAGGCGCCCATTGACCTGCTGGCCTTCCTGACCCTCTATCCGGAGGCTTGGCGGGAACACAGCTATGTAGCCCTCTGCGGCACTTCGGAGCAGGCCATGCTCTGGATGCTGGAGAAAGATCCCAGGATCCAGAGAGTCGTGCTCTGCCTGGATCACGATGCCGCGGGGATCGAGGCCACGGGCCGTCTCACGGATATCCTGCGGGAGCACGGACACACGCGGGTCTCTGTACTGCGGCCGGAATATAAGGACTGGGACGAAGATCTGAAAGCCCTCAACGGCCGGCCTGCCCAGCCTGCGGAGCAGCATCCTCAACTCCAGGCGGCGGAGCTTGTCTGCGCCCGCATCGCGGTAAAATGCATGGATTTGAAGCCGGACGGGGCGATGCAGCAGGTGCCGCACCTGTTTCAATGTTACAGCAAATGCCTGAAAGAAAAGAAACTGGAAACGGCCATGGACTGCATGGAGGAGATAGCCGCCCTGTCTTTGCTGGTGACCCTGCGGGAATGCCGCCAGCTGGGGACTGCCCTGACTCCAGCTCAGGGAAGTCAGCATCTGCAAAGCCACATCCTGCCCCATCAGAATCGGATGGCCATCCGGAACCGGACGGAGGAGATCTCTGCCCAGCTCCAAACCGCGCTGGCTAAGAGCGGTGCTCCGGGCGTGCGCGGTGAGGCGGAGAAACGGGAGATCGCCAGTGCGTGGCTGGAACTGGCCCTCTCCTGCGCCAAGGTCTCTGTTAAGAATGATGCGGATGAACTGAAAGCGATGGAAAAGCAGAAACAGGCGCTGGGAATGGAGATGGGGTGAGTGCGTGAATATGCAGACGATCCTCCTGCTGGCACTGGCAGGAGGCGCCCTTCTTCTCCTTGCCGCGGTGACCCACTTTTCCGGACAAGGCTCCCTGAACAACATCAAGTCCAAGACTGTAGGAGACGGCCAGCATGGAACCGCACGATGGGCCACCAAGAAAGAGATCCAGCAGACCTATGCTCACGTCCCCTTCCGACCGGAGGAGTGGCGAAAAGGTGAGCACCTCCCCAAAAAGCAGGGGCTGGTCTTGGGTTGTGAGGGGCGCAAGGACCATGTCATCGCCATCGTGGACACAGACGATATCCACGCCCTGGTCACCGCCGCCAGCGGCGCGGGCAAGACGGCCTATTTTCTTTATCCCAATATCGAATACGCTCTGGCCACTGGGATGTCCTTCCTCTGCACGGACACCAAGGGCGACCTGTTCCGCAACTATGCGGGGATCGCCAAGGAGTGCTATGGCTTTCAAATCGCCGTGCTGGATCTGCGCAACCCTACCCGCTCGGACGGCAATAATCTGCTCCACCTGATCAACAAGTATATGGACATCTACAAGGCTGACCCCAAAAATCTGCCGGCCAAGGCCAAGGCGGAGAAGTATGCCAAGATCCTCTCCAAGACCCTGATCAACACCACCGGGGACAGCTCCCAATACGGGCAGAACGCCTACTTCTACGACGCGGCCGAGGGCCTGCTGACCTCCATGCTCCTGCTGGTGGCGGAATACCTGCCCACCGAGGATGCGGAAGGCAAGCCTATCGAGGAGCGCCACATCGTCTCGGTCTTCAAGCTGGTGCAGGAGCTCCTGGCACCCAGCGGCGTGAAGGGCAAGAACCAGTTCCAGCTCCTGCTGACGAAACTTCCGCCAGACCATAAAGCCAAGTGGTTCGCCGGCGCCGCTTTGAATACCTCAGAGCAGGCCATGATGTCGGTGATCTCCACAGTGCTGTCCCGGCTGAACGCGTTCCTGGACAGCGAGATGGAGCAGATCCTGTGTTTCGACACCGCTATCGACGCGGAGACCTTCTGCAATAAGAAGTCCGCCATCTTTATCGTACTCCCGGAGGAGGACCAGACCAAGTATTTCATGGTCAGCCTGATCCTTCAGAACCTGTACCGGGAGATCCTCACCATAGCAGATGAACTCGGCGGACGGTTGAAAAACCGAGTAGTCTTTTTCGCGGATGAGCTGGGTACCTGCCCGCCCATCCAGTCCCTGGAGCTGATGTTTTCTGCCTCCCGCTCCCGTGGCCTGATGCTGGTGCCCATTGTACAGAGTATCACCGGGCAGCTTCAGAAGAACTATGGAAAGGAAGGCTCGGAGATCATTGTGGACAACTGCCAGGTGCTGATCTCCGGTGGATTCGCCCCGGCCAGCCAGACGGCGGTGGAGCTGTCTAAAGCCCTGGGGAGCCGCACAGTGATGAGCGGATCAATCTCCAGAGGGAAAAATGACCCGTCCCAGAGCCTGCAGATGATCGAGCGGCCCCTCATGACGCCCGACGAGCTGAAGTCCATGCCAAAGGGCAGCTTTATTGTGGCTAAGACCGGCGTCCACCCTATGCAGGTGCGGCTTCGCCTGTTCCTGGATTGGGGCATCAAGTTCGACAAGTCCTACGAGGTACCCGAGCGCGCCCAGCGGCCGGTGGCCTACGCCAGCAAGCAGGAATTGGAGGCAGCGATCCTCCGCAAGCACTACGCGCCTGCTGTTGAGGATGGAGAGATCCCCCAGGCGGAGCCGCCAGCATCAGGCGGCGAGGTTCAAGTCGTGCAGGCGGATGACTCGCCCAAAGATGGGCGCAGGCCCAGGATCCGGCGCTGAGGGGGTGATATCTGTGACAAACTTCCGTAACATCTACTCCTCCGACCTGAGCCACCGGGCCAGATCGGTCTATATGTACCTGAAAGACCGAGCAGACCGGGACGGGAAGTGTTGGCCGGCGATTAAGACGATTGCGAGAGAGCTGGGACTCTCCAGCTCCACCGTCAAGCGGGCACTGGACGATTTATGTCAGGCCGGACTGCTGACAAAGGAGACCAGATGGCGAGAAAACGGTGGGCGCACCTCGAATCTCTATCGGCTCTCCTGATGAAAAACAGACTCTCCCCCGCCAGGGGGAGAGTCTGCCCATTTGGTGAACCGAGGACTGGTTCATGGTGAGCCAACCAGAAGTGCCCACTCTAAGATTTTCTAAGACAGAGAAAAGAACAATTTCCGAGATTACTTCCTGATCCAGTCGAGGAAGGATGAGACTTTCTGTAAGTCCTCGTCGTTCAGCTCCATCAGTCTTCCACGTAATGCCGTGCGCAGGGAGTCTGGATCATCCAGACCATCGAAAAATTCGGAGGGGGACACTTCCAAATAGGCCATAATATTGAACAGCTCCCGTAAGGAGGGCAGAGCCGCCCCGCTGGTGATGCCCCGAATATAGGAGCCGCTTTTGCCCAGTTCCAGGCTCATGCGGTGCTCCGATACATCCTTTTGTGTCCGCAGATCTGTGATTCGCTCCCGCACATAGGTGATATACCGCTGAGTGTCGTCCATCTGATCACTCCTTCTGTTGGTTTTATTCTAATATGAACCAGCAGATAGAGTTCGTAGTCATACTTTCAATTTTGACTTCACATTAGCGATAATTAACGATATAATTATCAAATACGAGAGACAATTTATATTTTTACTACCAACGCAGGAAAGGTGGCAGCTGTATGCGGTTCTGTTTCATCACTGGGCATCGCCCAAACCGTTTTAAGTTCCCAGAGAACGATCCAAGGTGCGATAAGATCAAATCGGCCATTCGAAGCGAAATCATCCGTCTCTATGAACAAGATGGCATCCGGGGCGTCTGGGTTGGTGGAGCGGCCGGCGTGGATACCTGGGCTGCGGAGATCGTGCTGGAACTGCAACAGCAGAAGCAGTACCATGACCTGGAACTCCATGTTGCCATCCCTTTCACGGAGTTCGGGGATACTTTTGCTCCGCAACAAAAAGAACGCTATCAACGCATCCTAAAGGAATGCGCTGACAGTGTGGTGGTGTGTAAGTCTTATCGCCAGGATGCCTATAAGCGTCGGGACTACTACATGGTGGATCGCTCAGTGTGCGGGATCACCGTGTACGACCTGGACAAGTCCATCCGGAGCGGCACGGGAATGACCTATAACTATGCGGCACTGAAGAAAAAACTGCCGGTGACGGTAATCCACCCGGATACCGACTCCATCATCAAATGAAAAGCATAAAATTGTAATTAATTTATAGAGATACCACATCAGATCCTGCCTCGTAAATCGTCTTATACAATAGAGTGAAATTAAACAACTAAGTAAGGATGAAGGCTGTTATGAATTTGAAGAAGATCTATTGTGAAGTATTTTGTCAAGTTATTGACCAGAGTGATTCGCGCAAATCGATGGATAGACAGCGGAAAGAATTAATCGCAAAGTGTAAGTCAAAAGCCTCGGACGCTTTTTCTGGCAAAAGGCAATGAAATTTAGGATTTCCGTCATCTCTTTACAAAGGCAGAAATACTGATTCCGAAAGGGACTTGACCAATTATAGACTTTTTCCTATTATGATGCCAGCAAGCGAGGTGAAACCATGAGTTATGCGATTATGATTATAGATGATGAGCAGATGATTTTAGATATGCTTCGGGATCAGTTTGAAATGGAGCAATATCAGGTCATCACCGCAAAAAGCGGCGAGGAGGCCCTGCAAAAGCTGACCCAGCAGCCGGATATTATTCTGCTGGACATCAATATGCCGGGGATGGATGGCCTTGAATTGTGCCGGGCAATCCGCGACCATGTGACCTGCCCCATCCTATTCTTAACCGCCCGGATTGAGGAGGCGGATCGTGTCGCTGGTCTGCGGGCCGGTGGTGATGATTACATTTTGAAGCCGTTCAGCCTGGCCGAACTGACTGCCCGGGTGGAGGCTCACCTGCGCAGAGAGAGCCGTATCCAGCAAAAAATCAGCGTCCGTGGCTTTGGAGACATTGTGGTGGACTACGCCGCAAGGACCGTCTCTCGAAATGGTCGGCCCATAGAACTTTCCAAGGTAGAATTTGATATAGTGGAACTGCTTTCCCTCCACCCTGGACAAGTGTTCAGCCGGGAAACAATTTATGAACAGGTGCGGGGCTTTGACGGCACCGCTGACAATGCTGTGGTGAAGGAACACATCCGACGCATCCGAAACAAGCTGGGGGCGCAGTATATTGAAACAGTCTGGGGGTGCGGCTATAAATGGGTAAAATAAAGCACTGGCTTCGCTCCATGCCTCTCCGCCGAGCCTTTGTATCACTTGTCCTTGTTATGGCGGTGCTTGTAGCTGGTATTTCAGCAGTAACCATTTTTACCTGTGTCAACGTGCAAAATCAAATCTTGGAAAGTGTGACGGACTATCAGGTGCTGCCACCCCAAGAGACTGAGGATGAATATAACCTGGTGATTGCAGATGATGAACAGATCGTTCCGGGAGAAAATGGACAGCTTGTAATTTTATCCACGGAGTACCAAATCGCCAACCTGAGCGATACACAACGGGTCGCCTACTATGTGGCAAAAGCGGCCGTGATCCTGGTGCCGACCTTGCTTTTCGTGCTTGGTACGATTTTCTGTGCCTGGATGTTTTATTCCATCAAACTGAAACAGCCGCTGTCTTTACTCTTACAGAGCGCCGACCGCATATCGCAAAGCGACCTGGATTTTTGTTTGGACTATCCGGCTTCGGATGAAATGGGCGAGCTCTGTCGGGCTATGGACACCATGCGGGCCGCCCTCCTAAAAAATAATCAAGAGACTTGGGCTATGATGGAGGAGCGGCGCAAACTCAGCGCCTCCATCGCCCATGACCTCCGTACCCCCATCACCGTGATGAAGGGCTACACAGAATATCTCTCGCATAATGTCCCGCTTGGACGCATCAGCGAGGACAAACTGCTGGACACGATCCACAATCTTTCTTTGGCAACAGACCGACTGGAACAGTATGCAAACCAGGTGCGCGAGATACAGGCGATGGATGCCATCCCAGTGAAACCAACAGTCTGCCCTTTGCAGGATTTTTTCGAGGATCAAGAGGACGAATACACCATTTTGGCGTTGCAGCACCAACTTCAATTCTCTATGGATATTAGTGGGGTCCCGGATATTCAGGCCATGCTGGATGGGACATTAGTACATCGCATGATCGACAATGTGATTTCCAATGCGCTGCGTTTCGCCCGCCATGAGATCGCATTAAAGGCCGGGTGGCAAGAAGGTCTGCTTACAATTCAAGTACATGATGATGGGAAGGGCTTTTCAGAAGAATCCCTCCGCTCCGCCACAAGACCGTTTTACAAAGAGAATACGGAAAATGACCACTTCGGGCTTGGCCTCTCAATCTGCAACACCCTTTGCCAGAAACAAGGTGGAACGCTCTCTCTGTGCAATCGCAACGGGGCCTGCGTGGAAATGCAGATACAAGCAGAAAAAATTGATGCCGATTGACCAATCGTAGACCTTTTCCCATTATGCTCTCCTTATCCTACCGATAAGGAGAGTATTTTTTATGCACAGACTTCTTTTTTTCTCTTTGGCGCTTGTATGTTTGCTGGCTGGGTGCAGCGCACCGCAGGCCAGCGACCCGGCCCCGGACGCATCAAACGACTTGGACGCTTATTTTGAGGAGGAGCCGGCAGACAATGAGATGGGCTCTGCGGAATTTGGCCTGCAAGATCCGATGGACACGGTTTATACCTACGATGGTGAGTCCTTGGAAATTCCGTTCTCCATAACTGGCGCTTCTTCTGGAAAGACCACAGAGATCGGCGTCCTCCTATTTGTGGATGGGGTGGCCCAGCCCTATTCCGCAGTCTATGAGGATGGTACAGAGCTTGAGGAAAGCTATATGCAGGTCTTTAACCTGGACTATGAACAGCAGGAGAATTTCGACATGGTATTCCAGCCCGTGACAGGCAAAGCGGGAGAAACCGTCCCTGTTATGGCTGTCACCATTCTGGAACCCAGTTTTGTGGCAGAGGGACCGGATAATCCGCGTTATGGCTTCCACCACCAGGAGTCTGCAACCACATCCCGCCAGATTTCTTTTGCAGCAGACGCCCTCGCACAGACATTGGCGACAGCCGATACGGACTACAAGGTGGTGGATCTGCCGCAGGACATATTAGATACCCTGGCCGCATGGGGCGCGACCGATAGCCTGGACACGACGGCAACCCTGTCCCTGGGTGTAGAAGATGGAAATTACATTCAGGCAGATGGGAAAACAGCGACAATCACTGTGCAGCTCTACGGCGGGCCGGAGGCGGATTTCAATATCACTCTGTTTATCAACCACCAGCCTGTCCAACTCAATGGAGCGGACTATCTCTCTGTTCGGACGGTGAAAAACCAGATGGTGGAAGCCACATTCCAGATTGATACCTCTGCACTTGGTACGCTGAACACGGTCTATGCCATTGCCGTTACCCCGGAAGATGGGGAACTTGAAATCAACAATCCAGTTAAGACAGCATCTGTACTTTTGGTCAACGGGGAGGTTTGACGAACATGAAAAGAATCAGCATTTTGCTTGTGCTTGCACTCAGTCTTTCTCTGCTTTCCGCCTGCGGAGGCAACGAACCGGCGGCAAGCACCGGAAATCCGTCCAGCGATCCCTCAGCGAACACCCAACAGGTTCCTGACGAATCGGCGGAACAGACAGCCGGCAGCGGAGCCAATTTTCTCTCGCCGGAGTACGATTATACCACCAATGAGCTGAAACTGACCGATTTATCTACCAGCGAAGTAACAGCCACCTATGTTTTTGACGCCGCCCAAACGCCCCTGCTGACAGACAAGACCAGCCAGGGAGCCATCGTCATGCTGTCCAGTCAGGCAGCGGCGGATGTGCAGGATACCGGCGGGGTCACGGTGATCTCCGGCGACAGTTCTGCGGAGACACTGTATTACTGGCTGTTCGATCAAAGCCTTAATCTGGTGGATAGCTATGAATTGACGGACGAGACATTGGTAAATGGGCTTTGGGGCTCTGTCTTTGCTGCTGCGCCGGATGGGAAAAACCTTGTATATGCGGAAGGGCCCAGCCTCTATCAATATACCTTTGATACACAGGAACTGACGGAAATCACTCCGGCCATGAGCGAAACCGTTTATTTTGAGGCAGTCGGGTACAGCGGCAGCGGAGACTATTTGGCCTTTTTCGGAAGCCTGGACGGGCAGGAAAATACCACGGCCTATGGCTCGATTGATCTGAGCAGCAACACCGCCGCTGTTTTTTCTGCTGAGGGCTTTTCCGGTTCCATGCTCTCTGTAAACGGAGAATATGCCGCTGTTTCCGATACGATTCTGCCCGCCAGCATGGGAGGCGCAAAGCAGACCGGCTCCGTTCTCTTTTTGGACTTAGCCCAGCAGCAGGGAAAAGTAATCAGTGTGGAGAGCGGAGATGAAAGCGGGATCGCCGCCGTATCCGCAGACGGCCAGTATATTGTGACCTGTGCGGGTGGGGACAGCCCAAGCGGTACTCTGCGGGCTTATCAGGTCAGCGATGGCACGAAAGTTGCGGATGAAACCTATACGATGGATGCAAACTGCAAGCCCTATGAGATTTGGGTCATCGGCCATTCCGCCTATGCAGCTTTGGGCACGGATGACGGCTATGCCCTCTCACAAGCGGTTGACCTTCCATGAGGAATACATGATGAAACTGGAACTTGAAAGCATCACAAAATTTTATGGAAAATATCCCGCGCTCCAAAATGTATCCGCTACTCTGACAGAAGGCGTTTACGGTCTGCTGGGGCCAAATGGGGCTGGAAAAACGACACTGATCAACATTTTGATTGGAATACTGCCTGCCAGCAGCGGCGTGATCCATCTGGACGGTGAAAACACCGTCCAGATGGGCGGGCGCTACTTCGACCGGATTGGTTATATGCCCCAGTACCCTCAGTTCTATGCAAATTTTACCGTACAGGAATTTTTGGACTATATGTGTCAAGTAAAAGGGGTAGCGAACGCAAAAGAGAGCATCGACGCGGCCCTGGTTTTCGTCAACCTGGAGGAAAACCGCAGCAAGCGGATCGGGGCGCTGTCCGGTGGGATGCGGCAGCGGCTGGGGATCGCCCAGGCTATTCTGAACGACCCCAAACTGCTGGTGCTGGACGAGCCAACGGCGGGCCTTGACCCTGGTGAGCGAATCCGTTTCCGCAATCTCATTTCCCGTCTGGCCAAGGGGCGCATCATCCTTTTAGCTACCCATATTGTTTCCGATGTGGAATATATCGCCAAAGAAATCCTCCTGCTTCGGAGGGGTACATTGGTCATGCAGGGTACGCCCAGGGAACTGGAGCAGAGCATCCAGGGAAAGGTGTGGGAGGTGTCGGTCAACGAGGCGGATATGGCTCTGATGGTGGACACCTACTGCGTGAGCAATATCAAGCAGCAGGATGGCTCCTATCTGCTGCGCATTGTGGATGATGGGAAACCGCTCCGAGGCGCAAAGACTGTATCCCCAAATCTGGACGACGTGTTCCTGCACACCTTTTTCCAGCCAAGTGAGGGACAGATATGAGCTTTCTCTATTTGGAGGCCAGAAAAGGCATCCTGCGGCGCTATACGCTGATTGCGCTGGCGCTATTCTTGTGTCTGAATACGGTCAAAATCATTGCAGACTATCACGCCGGAGAGATACGGCCCGTTGCGGCCAATACAAGCGGAATGCAGGCAGGCTACGACACCATCTATGAGCGGATCAAAGGCCCCATTACAGAGGAAATCGTACGCTTCCTCACGTCAGAGTACCAGCGGCTGGACGCTTTGACGGCAGATGGAACATATAGCCGGGAGCCGCAGGAGGGGACTTACAGCGGCTATATCTTTGGCGACTACTATCTGCTCCACAGTTACTTCTATCCCCACATGGAGTACAGTGTCAAGTATTCCTCTGATATGGAGGAGATTCTGGCCCAGGCGAAAGAAAATATGACTTTCTATCAAGAGAGCGGTAACACAGCGGGAGCGGCAGAAAATGCCTATATTCTCCATCACTATGCAGGCCGAACGATTCCTGCGTTTTATCTGTATGACGGCTGGGAGGCTCTGCTGTCCTATGATTTTTCCGATCTGTTGATTCTGCTTTTACTTATTTTAGCGGTAGCGCCCACATTCACACGGGAGAAAGAAAACGGGATGACCCTCATTCTGTCCTCCTGCAAACGAGGTAGATGGCCTCTGCTTATTTCCAAATGCGGCGCTGGAGTGATATTTGCATGGATACTGACAATCCTGTTCGCCCTGTTAAACCTCCTGGTATTTGGGCTTTTGTGCGGTTTTGAGGGCTGGGGCAGCCCGCTCTATGCCATTGAGAGCTATCAATATACGCCATTCTCCGGCTCCATTTTGCTGTTCTATGGGTTGATAAGCGGGTTGAAGGCCATCGGTTTCAGCGTGACAGCACTTTTGCTGATTTTCCTGTCCGCCTGTTTCCAAAAATCACTCTACCCCTGCCTGATGGGATTGGGGCTTGGCGTGGTATTAAACTACTGCACTGGTTGGGCGCTCTCCCCCGTGTGGTGGAAACAGGCCCTCTCCTGCATCAGCCCATTCACCTTGACCAGCGGCAGTAAACTGCTGGAAAGCCTGTCAGGAGTGAGCATCGGCGGGGTATATCTGCTCCGGCTTTTTGTAGTTCTGGGCGTACAGGCTGTAATCGCGTGTCTGCTGGTCATAGCAATCAGGAGGAAATCATGCTGCAAGTAGAATTAAAGAAGATATTATTTCATCATAAAGGGCTTTTGCTTCTTCTGATTGCTCTGGCGGCTTATGCAGTCTTTTGCGTCGGCAGCGGCTACGACAGCAGTTATGTGATTGATCGGAACGAAGATACCTACCTGACCTACATGGAACGCTGGCAAGGCGAGATCACAGAGGAAAAGGCACAGGAGATGGAGGCGGAGTACGCAGAAGCCACCCGATCCGATGACGGCAGAAAAGCCGCCTTTTTGACCATCTATAACCAGTATTACTACGCAAAAGAGGACCCCGCCCATCGTTTCCTGATGGATGAGCGAGGATGGGACACATTGCTGACCCGCGATGGGGTGAATGTAATCCTGCTGTTGTTCCTTCTGGCGCTCTGTGTTCCGGTATTCTGCGGGGAATACCAGTGTGGGATGGCGCAGATCCTCCGCTCTTGCAGAAACGGCCGGGGGCGGTTGGCTGGGATCAAATTGGGCGCAATGGCGGCTCTGGCAATTCTGGCAACGGCTTTGTTCCAGTTGGTACAGTTTGTCGTTGTCGCCTTGTCGGTCGGCCTGGATGGAGCATCCTATCCGCTGCAAAGCCTGTCCTTTTTTGAACACTCTCCCTACCTTATTTCCGTTGGGCAGGCGTATGGGATCGTAGTTTTGTCCAGATGCTTGGGCGCTGCTTGGTTTGCTATCCTGATTGCCCTTCTCTCCATCCTGTTCCGGCAGACGGTACTGACTACATTTTCCGGCATCGCGGTTTCTATTCTGCCACATTTGATCGGCGGCAGCTTTCTCAAATATGTCCTTCCGCTCCCGGCGGGTCTGCTGGCCGGAACCGGCTATGTGTGGGGGACACTGACAGAGGTTGGATATGACGAGGACTGGAACTTGATTGATATAGTAACCTTTCCGGGCATCACACCGGAGCAGTTCGGCTTTTTGATAGTCCTGTTCTTGGCTATCGTATGTCTGCTGGTGTGGCTTTGTTTCAGATTTTATGTCGGCAGGCAGAAGGCCATTTCTGCCCGCCCGGTCCTGACAGCGGTGCTCATACTCTGCATGACCGTTTCATTGACTGGCTGCGGGCACAGCAATTCCAGTGAGATTACGCATGATTTTCTGGCCGATGCGTCCAAGGGAGAAAACAGCGCCTACACGGTAGAGCTTGATATGGTGGAGAACACCATCACCGCGACCAGCAAGGCCACAGGCGAGGCCATCCTGCTGACCCGTGATCCCTTTGGACAATCCGGGGCGATCTCCAGCATCTACGTTGATGAGGACGCCTGTTATTACGCCTCCAGCGGCGAGGTGGGCGATGGTTTTCAGATTTACCGAATCGACTTGAAGAATTTTTCCACACGGCTTTACTTCAGCACCGGCTCTGATAACACGGCGACTTTTTGGGGCTTGTTTGACCATGAACCGACGGTGGACGAACTGCTGGCAGATGTGGGTTCCATTACATCCTTTGTCGTAGATGGGAATTACATCTACTATCTGCAAGGCGGACGGCTCTATAAGGTGTTCCGTTGGACGGGATGGGAAACGGTGGAGGTCACAAATACAGCACAAATTCAAAGCATAAAATTTTTAGATGGTAAGCTCGTCTGTGAGAACTGATTTATAAGTATTTGGATATTTTTTGAAGCTTATGAGCAGTCTCTCACTGCTTCCTCTTACACTTATACCGATAGATTCGAGGTGAGACGATGCCTCACAGAGCTTTGATTATCACAAGCGACCCAAAACTCCGCCAAGATATTGAGAATAGTCTGCTGGAACTTTCCTTGGATCTTCACCATGCAGATGGTCATTTGCGAACTATGAATCTGATGGCAAGATACCATTATGTTTTTGTAGTTATGGATTTGGCATTTTCTGAGATTAACAGTGTGGAACTAATTCGCAGGATGCGAGAATTGGAGCAGACTCCAATCCTTGTTCTGTCAGCCCACGCCACCAGATCAGAGGAAGTAGAGACGCTAAATGCTGGCGCAGATCGGTATCTCGCCTTCGACTATCCTTTGGACACAGAAAGATGCCTTGCCAATGCCACGGCAATCATGCGGCGGTATCTAACTTCTGATACACAGAGATATGCTTCCATTCAAATTTCAGGGAGTGGCTTGAAGATCAATCTGAATCTTCGGAAGGTGTTTTTAAATGGACAGGATTTGAAACTCACACCCAAGGAATTTGCCGTTCTAAGCAACTTGGCAAAGCACATGGGTGCGGTTGTAACAAAGGAGCAGCTCTACCAAGACATCTGGGAGAATGATTATGACACCAGCCCGGATGCTACATTGAAGTTCCATGTGAAGGAATTACGGAAAAAATTGAGCCGCTCCGGAGCTGGCAACTTGATTGAGACAGCCTGGGGGATTGGGTATATCCTTCGTTCTGATTCTGATATTAGTCCATAAAATGTCGATTTATGCGATAATCTTTAGAAAAATCTCATATCCTTCTTTTGCGTTCATTCTGACTTTCTGCCATTTATTTTCTATCCTATTGTCATGGCAGCAAAGCAGATGGAAGGTGATCAAAATGTCCTCGGCCATGTCTGATGAACCGATAACAGGAGGCAGCCGTTCCAGTGTTCGGGGCGGCGGCCTTCTGCTGTTTTTTGACGAGCCATGATCTGACCAAGCGGCAGCTCTGAGCTGCCATACCGCCGAGGAGAGGGGGAGAGGATCGCCGCTTGTGTGCCACCGCAGACGCGGGGAAGGGACGCTGTGATGCACTTGGGTACATGACAGCGTTAAGAAGAACCTGCGCCTACCGGCGCTCCGCACAAGCACAGAACATAAGACAAAGAGGGGCCGCGCCCGATGGAGGGCGTTGGAGCATAGTGCCACGCAGTTTCAGCATGACCACCTTGGCATCCCCCTCTGCGGACTTCTTAATGCTGTAAATGGTGCCGCCGGTTCCACACATTTTTGTGGGGTCGGCGGCTTTTGTTTTGCCCGCCGGCACACGGTAGGGTGCCGGGGACCTCCGGCTTCTGAAATTTTGACTTCTCAAAATTTCAGAAGATTCGGAGGTTGCGGCGTATGCCGAAATATGATAAATATCACCCCGATTATGGGAGACTCTATCCAGAAATCCAAATGCGGCCTGACGTCCTCTCGGTTCTGAAGAAAAGCGACCGCAAGATGGAGTACATGGAAGTAGACATCAAACAAGAACGATTTTCCTACGACCCAGAGGGTAAAGTCGCTAATCTTTTGCCCGGCCGGGAGGATTCCTACGACCGGCTGATGGAGGAGGAACACCGCCAATTCTCCATAGATGAGCCAACACCAGAGACGGTAATGCTTCATGAGGAGGAATTGTGGCTGCTCCGCACGGCTCTGCTGCAGTTGACCGCCGAGGAGAAAGCCCTGATTGACGCGCTGTTCTACCAGGAGCTGACTGAACGGGAGTATGCCCAGCAGCTTGGGATCTCTCAGAAAGGGGTCAATAAGCGCCGCCATAAAGTCCTGGCAAAACTCAGAAAAATCATAAAAACATAAAATTCTGGTTCTCAGCCCCCTCACTCAACGGGTAATAGAGTGAGGGGGTTTCCTCTCGTGTTCTTTGAAAATCAAATATCCAATCATCTGGATACCTTCCTGACGGGGCCCCTTGACCGGGGCAAGCGACGCTGGAGGATGCGCCAAGACCACCTGTGCAGATAAACCCTGCATCAAAGACGGCCAAATAAGGTGCCAAGCGGATCCATCCGTCCACAAAACAGCCTGTGGCGGGCTGTTTCGCAATGACTCCGCCAGGGATAATGATACTTCTGCCCAGTCCCAGCCGCAAGCAAGGAGGGCAGCCGGGAGAGATCCTCGCGGGGGTGAGACGCCCATGACGCAGTGAAGCCAGCTGCGGTCCAGATCGGTTGCCCTGCCGCCTGGGGAAGTAGTGTCGAATACAGGCGCATATGAGATAACACAACTGTGAAGTCTTAATATCAGAAGCCATGGGGATCGCCTTTGTCCCTGTTTCATCCTCCAACTGATGAGGATGCTTTTATTGCATAAATCCTGAAAAATCGCTGGAGAGGGTGAAATGCCAAAAACGGGGCGATCCCTATGTTTGTGGTATTAACCGCAGATTTTAAGGAACACCAAGAAGAGTGAGGCGAAAACTATTGAAAATAATGTGTGACTGTGAACCGGGAAAGCACCAGATGATTCCGGGCCACAATCATCTGATGATGGATTCTCTATATACAACTACTATTGACAAATCATGATGAGTGCCGGCCACCGTTCTCGGACGCCGGCACTTTATCTTTTAGGGAGGATGGTGTGTTTGAAAATCCGTGAAGTGTTCTTGCAGGTAAGCGAAAACGGGGATCTCCACATCCCACCTGAACTAATCCAGGAGATGGGGCTATCCCCTGCCGATCCCGTCTGCCTCGCCTATCTGACAAGGGACGGCGTAAAAAATGATTATCAAGAGTTTCTGCTCTCCCCCGAGTCCATCGAGGCCGGGGAGGACGAGGAAAAACTTTTGATCCCATCTCCGCTTTTGGAGCAAGCAAATCTGTCCCCTGGTGAGGATATTCAAATCCTCTGCCTCGACCGGGCCATTGTGCTCTGCGGGACATCGACACTTGACCGAGATGACCTGGAAGCTGTCCTTCAGCAGCTCCAGGCCGCACAGGAACTGGCTTTCTCTTTGCCGGAGGAAGCCAGTTCTTTGATTCATCAACTGGAGCAAATCATTCAGGAAGGAGCTATCGGCCATGAGACAGCAGAATGATACAAAAAGGCAAGGCGTACAAGAGTTGATCGTCCAAGGTCTGGTCGTTAGGCTCATCTTTAGCGAACAGACCAACCAAGCTGTTCCCAGTCTGGTGCGGGAGATTCTGAAGGAATCCTACCTCCAGCGGAGTGCAGGTTAAGGAGGGGTGCCCATGGGAAAGCGGGTCTACTGTCTTTATCGCGTTTCTACAAAAGGACAGGTAGAAAAAGACGATATCCCCATGCAAAAACAACGGTGTCACGAATTTGCCGCTGAAAAGGGCTGGGACATCATTGCGGAGTTTTCTGAAAAAGGTGTCTCCGGTTTTAAGGTCTCTGCCAAAGACCGGGATGCAGTCCAAGAGATCCAGCGGGATGCGGCCTTGGGGAAATTTGATATTCTGTTGGTCTTTATGTTTGACCGACTTGGCCGCAAAGAGGATGAGACACCCTTTGTAGTAGAGTGGTTCGTCAATAACGGGATCGAGGTATGGAGCGCCGAGGAAGGACAGCAGCGGTTTGATAATCATGTGGACAAGCTCATGAATTACATCCGATACTGGCAGGCGTCCGGGGAAAGCCTGAAGACCTCCATCCGCACCAAGACCAGGCTTGGTCAAATCGTTCAAGAGGGCCGCTTCCGCGGCGGTGTTCCCGCCTATGGATTTCAGCTGGTCAAAAAGGGCCGGACCGGAAAGAAAAATCGGGAACTATATGATATTGAGATCAATCCGGATGAGGCGCCAGCGGTCAAACGGATGTTTGACCTGACTGATCGATACGGTTACGGAGGCCGGAAAATCTCCACGATCCTGAAAAATGAGGGAATCATCAATCTGAGAACCGGAGAACCGTTTCACTATTCCACGATCCAGCACATCTTGGCCAACATCATGAACGCCGGCATCCTGCGAAGCGGGGAAACGCAGTCTGAAGTGTTCCCGGAGCTGCAGATCATCCCGTTGGAGCAGTTTCAACGGGTGACAAAGGCCAGGGAGCAGAGATCCATCAACTACGCCATCAAATGTGGTTGGGAAACGGAAAAAGTCGCCTTGGAGGATGGAAGTGAAGCCACAGTGGTCCGCTCTTCCGGCTCCTATCCGCGAAAAATTGTCGGGAAAGCCCTGCTCTCAGGGAATGTTTACTGCGGTCATTGCGGCGGCCGTGTTTTTGCAACTACCGCACGGAAGGCCCACCACCCCTCAGACCACCCGGAGCGCATCGCAATCTATAAGTGCTACAACCGAACCCAGCACAAGGAACAATGTGACGGTCCCACTACATACCGTGCGGAGAAAGTGGACAGCGTCGTTGAATCCATTCTTCGGGGCATTTTTGAGCGAGCCAAACGGGTAGATGAAAAGGAATTTTTGAAAGCACAAGTGCAGATTTCCAATAAGGAATATCAGCAAAAGTTGAAATTGGCGAAGGCGGAATATTCCAAAGCTGCCAAGGAGCTCTCTAAATGGGAAGAACTAATGCTTGCTTCTATTGAGGGTACTTGTGTATTTACGCCAGAACAAGTAAAAAAGCGGATGGATATGGTGCAGGGAAAGGTAGATGAACTCTCCAAGGAAATTGAGGCGCTTCAGATGGACATGAGTGAGGCCAAGACGATCTCATCAGAAATCTTGGCACAGCACCAGCAGCTCCTCTCCTGGGCGGAACTTTTCGACTCTGCCAGTATTGACGAGAAAAAAGTGATCACCTCACAGATGATCAAGGCCGTTACCCTGACCCGTAATTATGGTATCCAGATCGAGTTCAACATTTCCGAGGCCCAATTCCTCAACGGCATGGAGATGGGTTGATCTGAAGAAATATCAATAGCCGCTCTCCTCCCTACTGTGCTATAATCATGGCAGCAAGGTAGAGGTGGGAATATCATGGCCATCGAGAACGGCGAGTGGATCATGCGGGGACTGGACTGGTATGATCCCGCCCGCATTCAGAGCTGGGATGAGCTGATCGAGTGGATTGACGAAATTGGCTTTCTGCCCCTGTTCAAAAATGAGGTGGACGGATTCTCTGTGGAGGAGAACACCGCTGACCTCTACTGGTGGTCTGGGGATGAAGCCCAGGACCCCTGGGAGTGGCGGTGCCTGATGGCCCGCAGCGGCAAGGTGGCCTACGGGAAGTTCTTTGGGAAGAAGGCCGGCTTCATCTCCAAAGCCTGGTTTCCCCATTTTGCCAACTGGCGGCGGGACGGGTACGACTTCGACAGCCGCTGGGAGGACGAGCTGGCTCCCATGCGCCAGAAGCGGATCATGGACTGCTTTGCCGGGCAGGACGAGTGGTTCTCCTTTGCCCTGAAACAGCGGGCCGGCTTCGGCAAGGGCGGGGAAAAGAACTTCGAGGGTACCGTCACCGACCTGCAGATGGGCGGCTATCTGCTCATCCGGGACTTCCAGCAACGGATCAACAAGAAGGGTATCCCCTATGGCTGGCCCATCTCCGTCTATACCACGCCAGAGGCTCTGTGGGGGTATGAGTATATCACGTCATGCTACTCCGTCTCCCCAGCTGAGTCAAAATTTCTTAGTTACAAGCAAATTCTGAAAAACTTTCCTGATGCGACGCAAGAGAAATTGGATACTGTGTTGAGAAGAAATCAATAGCTGTGTAGTGCTAACAATATAGTATACAGGTTGCTTTCTGCTGTCGAATCAATTATAATACAGTCAGCTTAGAGGCGCAAATTTCTTCTGGGAGGATAACAAATGCCGACCAATAATCAAATTCTTTTATCAGAAATTGTAACGAGAAATTTTGCAGATAACCCCCAATATTCAACTGAGGATTCTTACTTTGAGTTTTTTTCGGCGCAGCAAGTATTAAAAAAATATGATTTGAGCGATGAGGAGATTGAACAGCATCTGACTGGTAGTGGAAGCGATGGCGGTTGCGATGGAATCTTCTTTTTTGCAGATGGCGAACTTATTCATGAAGATGACGATGACACAAAATTTAAACAGGATGTCAAATTGACTTTATGCATCATACAGGCAAAAAACACCTACTCATTTAAAGAGCAGGTGTTTGATAAATGGAAAACCGTATCGGCAAATTTGTTGTCACTTGAAAAATCGTGTGATGAGTATAAGGACCGCTATACGGAAGCCGTTCGTCAAGCGTTCGCTTTTTTTAAAGATACATATATTCATCTTATTCATAAACGCGCGAAATTACAGATTGAATATAAATATGTATCTAAAGGTGCTGATATCCATCAGAATGTTAATGCCCAAGCCGATGAACTAAAGGCCTTAGTAAAGGGTATGTTTCCAAATCCTTCTGTCACAGTGGATGTATCTTTTATTGGTGCAGACCAATTGATGGAGATGATAGAATCACCGCCAAAGGAAGAGTTCTATCTGAAACTGGCGGAATCCCCGATTAACCCAGCCCCACAGCAAGTATATGTATCTCTTGTTAAGCTTCCAGAATATTATAAATTTATCACGGATGAATCTGGCGAGTTAATTAAGCATATATTTGAGTCCAATGTCCGAGATTACCAAGGTCATATTACCGTAAACAAGGAGATACAGGACTCATTAGAGCATTATGGGGGCGAAGACTTTTGGTGGCTCAATAATGGGATTACTATTTTGGCAGAAAGCGCACAATTCGTGACTGTAAAAGAATTGCGAATCTCCCATCCAGAAATAGTAAACGGATTGCAGACCTCAAATGAAATATATAACTATTTTGTTTCACACCCAAATATGTTAGAGTCCGAAAATAGATGTCTACTTGTGAGAGTTATTGTGCCTGAAACCGATGACTCGCGTGATAAAATTATCTTTGCAACGAATAGCCAGACTGCCATTCCAAAAGCTTCTCTCCGGGCGACAGACAGCATACATCGTCAAATTGAACTCTTTTTTAGGCCACGTGATCTATATTACGATAGACGTAAGAACTATTATCGGAATCAAGGTAAAAAGTCTACGCAAATTGTAAGTGTTTCATTTCTTGCCCAGTGTCTTATGTCAATTATTCTACAGCGTCCGGATTTCGCACGAGCGAGGCCGTCTACATTGCTGACTGATGATGATGCTTATAATACTCTCTATAATCCCAAGCAGAATCTTGCCACATTCTACGCCGCAGCATTTATTGGGAAAAAAGTAGATTCTTTTTTACGCTCCTGCGGTCAATATACTACAACGGACAAGTCTGATATATTATTCTATGTCGTTTATGTCCTTTGCGCCCGCATACTCGGAAAAGAAGAAATAATGAGCGAAGATTTAGCGAGTATAAATTTGAACGAAATTAGCACAGAGCAAATAGCGAATAGTTCCCAATGGGTATTTTCAATTTATAAAGAAATGGGCGGGACTGATAAAATTGCCAAAGGCCCTCTCTTAATTGCAAAGATCAAAGAACTTATGCACGCCCCATCAACCCCGGAATGAATAGCCATAATTAGCTCTGCTAAAGTTGCGACAGTTTTCGGGGTGCGAATTATTTGCGGCATACCATCGAATAATTCGCACCCCAGTTGTACCTCGAGTCACACGCATCCCTATGTTGAGTCTATTCTGTAGCTAAATCAGATTAAATACTTGGGGCCCGTGTTGTGTCGCGTTCGGGAGAGCGTACGGTTCGCATCCGTAAGGTCGTCGGTTCGATCCCGATTAGGTCCACCACACTCGGGAGATCTCGTTTTGAGATCTCCCGAGTTTTTTCATGCTTTCAGGATGCACGATAGTACACACTCTTGTCCCCTTCCGGATGCAGGAAGTCGAAGAACTGTGTGACACTGATTTTGAATTCCACTTCGATTTCAAAGTTCCTCCCGATATTTACCCGCTCAATGAGCTGCCGCAGGATCATCTTCTTTCCCTCGATACTACTCCCCGCATACAGGTCGGCCCAGGACATAATCTTGTCATACTCCTTTTGGACGGCAACAGCAGAGTTCTTCAGATCAGCCGCTTTCTCCCTGGCCTGTTCCAACTCCTGGGCCAACGCCGCCAGTTTGCTTCGGGTGTCCTCTATCATCTCGCCAAGGATATCCGCTCCAAAACTGCCAGTCCCATTGATGGTTTTGATGATCTCTTTCTTGTAGCTCTCCAGCTCCCGTTCTGCGGTGGCATGGAGTTTCTCCAGATTCGCCACCGAACTGTTTGCCAGTTGGAGTTCTTTTTCCCGCTGCTTTTGAATGAGCTGGCTCCTGGGTGCAGTCTTCATCCGCTCAAAGAGTTGGATGACGATCTTATCAATAATGCCGTCCAGTTTCTCACCGGAGTATCCGGTCTGACCATCACAGTCCTGAGGATGGCGGATCTTGTAGTGGCAGGCATATCGGATATGGGTTTCCCGTTTGGGCTCACCCTTGGCGCGTCTACCGCTGCTGGTGGTCAGCACCAGTTTGGAACCACAGTGGGCGCAGTAGACCATCCCGGAGAGCAGCGCCTTCCCCTTGGAGTTAAAGGGCACTTCATTGTGGTGCATTGTCCTGGCCTCCATCAACTCCTGTGCTCGCTCATACAGATCCAGCGGAACAATTTGCAGCTCCGGAAAGATTTCTGAGCGTGTTTCCCCACTGCGCAGGATTCCCACATACATGATGTTCTTCAGCATTTTGATGATGGTGGTATTGGCGAAGTTGGTTCCCTTTCGATTGAGATAGCCGTTGTTATATAACCACCGGGACAACCGCTGTGCGCCGAACCCCTCATAGACATATTTTTCAAAGATGATGCGCACCACCGCAGCTTCATCCGGGTCAACCAGAATCTCGTTGACTTCGTGATTCTTTTTATTGAAGCGCCCCTGCTTTTCCAGGCGGTATCCATAGGGAACGATCCCGCCGCGGAACCTCCCCTCCTGCACGATTTGTGACAGACGTGTCTTTGTTCGTGCGGAGGTTTTGAGGCTCTCACCGGAGGCCTGCCAGTAACGGATATAGTTCAGCAGTTTGTCGATATGATCATCCATCTTCTGCTGCCCTTCCATTGCGCTCCACACTTCGATTCCGTTGCGGATGAACCACTCCACCACGAAGGGCGTCTCATCATCTCTCCGTCCCAGGCGGTCGAACATGAACACCAGCAGGATGTCAAACTTCCGTTCCTCAGCGTCCTGGCGGATCTCTTGAATCGCGTCGCGGTCAGCGGCAGCCACCTTGAAACCCGAGACACCTTTTTCCGCAAATTCTTTGATGATCGTCCATCCCTGGCTTTCCGCAAATTCACGGCAGTATTGTTTCTGCATCGGGATATCATCTTTTTCTACCTGTCCTTTGGTAGAGACTCGATAGAGGCAATATACTCTCTTGTTTTTTTCCATGATTGCACCTTGTCCTTTCTGGTGTAGGACTGCGGTGCATATGGTTTGCTGTTCATTCAGTTGTCAAGGTTCATATGCACACACAGTATCCCACACCACTGGTAAAAAGTCTACTGAATCAAGCGGGCTTGTTCAGATTTTCAAAGTCCTGCGCCATCAACAGCGTCTGCTCAATTGCAGATACTGTGTCAGGCTGTGTAACGGCGTTTTTGAAGCGTAGGGCAACAATCAGTCCGTCCACTTCCATCGTGATATATTCTGTCGGCTCAGAGTATCGGGGATGCTCCCGATCATACATTGCCTGCTGATAACTCATGTGATCATCCTCCTTTACATGGTCTGCTGCCAAGTTTGTTCTTCTTCGTGGTCGTCCTCGGCGTGGCCTTGGGCGATTTTCTTTTGCCGTTCCTTTCGAAGTGCCTTGCTGTCTGCGTGGTAGTGCGTGGTGGTGGCGTCCCTCACGGGAGCAGGCCCCTCGCCACGCTCCAGAGCGTGGCCAAGCTGGACCACACCACCCACAGCACCAGCCCAGTCAGCGCCAGGGCTGCCAGACCCAACAGCAGACTGGCCCATGGAATGTACGGCAGACTCGGTCTGGGCAGCCTGATGCTGGGCAGAGAAAAACGCTTCTCGCTCTGTTTCCCAGCCTGTTCGCTCATCTTCTCCAGATGCTTCACCGCTTTCAGCAGTTCGTCCATCTGCGTCCGGGTCGGAAGCTGCGCCAGCAGTTCGTTGACCTTCTTCAGATAACCAGTCTGTCTCTCGGTGTGGTACCCCAGCATGCAGAGGCTGCTCAGCAGTTCCTCCAACTCCGCTTTTGTGGGATGCACTTCGGGAGGCGTTGTCAGCTCCTGTGCCGGGAGCTGCGGCGTGGTCTGTACCATCTGCGCAGGTCGGTTCTTCTCCAGCAGTTCGTCCATAGATAATTTCTTCTCTGATCCTGAACTCATATTCCATATTCTCCTTTAAATACTTGTCTCCGAATAGCAGGCGGTCACGGCACTGCCAGCCGCTGGGTGTGGTGTAGGTGATATTCCGCCGGGAGGTTTCCCAGCGTACCTTGTAGCCCTCGCTCTCCATCAGCGCAATGAATTCCTCACGGCTGGAGGCGTGGCGCATACAGTCGTTGATGATATTCATGAGCTGCAGTTTTTTGCTCTGGCCACGGGCAGCCGTGTGATACTCGCCGATGGACATCGTCTTGGTCTTTTCTTTCCTGTCCGTTGGCTTAAACACAGGGAGAGAAAACTCCATACAGACCTGATCGTTGCGCTGCCGCAGTTCCTGGAGCTGCTCTTTTGCGATGTGCAGCTTCTTTCCTGTATCGAAGTTAACGGAGTTGATGAGGAAGTGGGAATGGATGTGTTCCCGGTCTGTGTGGGTGCAGACCAGAACTTCATACCCCTCATAGTACTCAGCCAGCTTCAGCGCCGCCGCATGAGCGGTGACTGGGTCGACTGCCTCGCCTTTTGGAAAGCTCTGCACCATGTGGTAGAACAGCACACCGTCGGTTTTGTGATGCAGGCGCTTGGTGGTCATGAAGTCCGCGTAGACAGATTCCGGCTGGCAGTTGATGCCTGTGACCAACTGTTGACCGTCACACTCGGTTTTCTTGTTCTGCATGGTGTACCGCATCACGGCTCCCATGCATCCGGTGGTCTGTCCTCGCTTGTAGTTAGTGAAGCTGATGATCGCCATTTTTCACCACCGCTTTCGTTCCAGAATCAACCGGACAGCAGCACAGAGTTCAGAGAACGCCTGGCGTACGCTGTCCAGATTGATCACTGTGACGCGCCCCATGTGCGCCAGGGTGACAAGCTGATTCAGATTTCTGCCGATAGACTTCAGCTCCTTGAGCACTTCTTTCAGTCCATCGATGACCACTACCTGCTTTCCCAGACAGCAAGCTGTCACATAATCGCTCATAGACATCCCGGAGCGTTTCGCCAATTCCTTGATGGCCTCCCGGTCTTCGGATGCCATCCGGGTGCTGAATTTGATATCTTTTTTCATATCGTTTCCTCCAAATTGCAGAAAAAGTGGGTCCGGGCTTCTGCCCGGAAATTATGCGGAAGGCGGGCGGCGGCTTTGCCGGTGACCAGACAAACGCGATGCTGGCCGTCGTCCAAGCGGACGACGAATCCCTCGCTTCGCCGCCAGCGGCAAAGCTCGCTCTCTCTGTCGCTTGTCCTCCTCCCACCGAACCCGCTGGCGCTGGGCTTCGGCGGGAACCCTGTTTGGAGGTGATTCTCCCGCGCCGAACACCCGCACTCCTCCTTCGGCCACAAGCGGCCCAACACGGCGTTTTTTTTGCCTTGCGGGAGTTACTCGCCGCACCCGGAAACTGCCCGCAAATCGCCGCACAGCGCCTCGACAGGGTCGATAGGGACGATTTCTCCGTCACCCTCCAAATCGACACTATCGGCACGACGCAGCTCAATTACTCGCTTCCCGTTGCTGCGGCGAACCGTTGCCTGAATCCCATTTTTTCTTAGGGCCTCAATGCTTTGCAGGATCAGCCTTGAAATCTTTTTGGGCGTTACCCCTTCGATTCTGTCAGGGTCGATCTTTTCGGAGAGTTCCGTGGGAGTGCCGATAAATATTGTTCTGGTGCTCATAAATGCAGAGAGGAGAACGACGATCCGATCCTCACGCAGCACGGGTTCTTCTCTGCTATCCGAAACCAACTCCCACACATTTTCCTCGCTGCGTCGAAGCTCCAGCTCCCGGTATTCGATGTCCCGGCCCACGCAGGTCAGTCTGGCCCTGCCGCTGCCCCGCTTTTCTTCCACCAGTGTGAAGCTGGAATCCACTGCACCGCTGATAGCGGTGGTGCCAGAGATCCGATGGAACACATCTTCCGCCTTTTCTTTCCGCAGATGGTGGATGAGCAGGATGGCAATGCCGTGCTTGTCCGCCAGCCGCTTGAGCACAGACAGATCCCGGTAGTCATTGGCGTAGGTGGCGTCGTGTACCGGTCGGACCATCTGCAGGGTGTCGATAATGACCAGCACGGTGTCGGGGTGTGCGGCGACGAATGCGTCCACCTGTTCCTCCAACCCTTGGCCGATGAGGGCGCACTCGGTACAGAAGTGGACGCTGTCTGGTGCATCCTCCGTGATCTCGAAAAGCCGGTTTTGGATGCGGAGGACAGAATCCTCCAGGCAGAGATAGAGGGTGGTACCCTGCCTGGTGGTCATGTTCCAGACAGGTTCTCCCTTAGCCACCGTCACCGCCAGCCACAGAGCAAGCCAGGACTTGCCCACTTTCGGGGAGCCTGCCAGGATGTGCAGGCCCTGAGAGATCAGGGTGTCCACCACAAAATTGGGCGGTTCCAGCGGACGATCCATCAGGGTTCTGCCGTCAACTGTGATCAGGGGATGGTTCATTTTGTTGTTCATGTTTAGTACCTCCATTTCAAGAATTTGAATACAAAAAGCTCCCACCTCAAAAGAAGTGGGAGTAGTATTCGTTTTGATTTTGAAATGGTTTGTGGTAGAATAGAGCAAACGGAGGTGAGCCAATGACGACCTATCAGATCTACGAACTCTCTGCCCGGGCGGTGATGAGTTATGCCGCGGAGCAAGACGGCGTTTACACCTTTGCTCTGAACCGCAGTGCCACCGAGCACTGCAAGGTACCGGGTGCCAAGCACGAGCAGGACAGCTGCGCCATGTTCCATCAACTGATGTACCAACTCCACGGGGAGGGTTGGCGGGAGCGTAGCGATGAGAAAGTCACATCGCTTTCCGATGTGCTGTTCTATATGGACTTCGCCGGGATCTTTGACCGGCGTGGAACCGGAAAGACGCAGCAGGCCCGCCGGGAGAAGGCCAGAGACATGTTCCGTCCCGAGGGGATCGTTCTGGACTTCGGCAGCGGCCCACACCGCTATGTGGCTTTCGAGCGCTCCGCCAGCATGAGCCGCCAGTCCCGCCTCTCCTTCATCCGGGCGGATCTGTATGAGCCAATGCGCCAGCGGATCATGCTGAACATGGAGCTGGACCGCTGCCAGCTCAGTAAACTCTACGCCTACAACGGCCTCATGTTCTCCAGCGGAACCCGGGTGGACGGCATCCGCATTGACAAACCTCACCGGGTCATTGTCATAGACAATTCATCCAAGAGAGTGGAGCGAGCCCCCGTCATCACCCTGCGGGAAGGCAGAGAGCCGGGAACCTTCTACAGGGCAGATACACTGGAAACTCTGGACATCACCTGCTTTGACGGCGTGGGCCTCATCTCCAAAGAGTACGCCGATGTGGTGGACAAGGCCTGCTGCGGCAGCCACATCCACACCTCCTTCCAGATTCGGATGCCCTACATCAAAGGGATGCTCCATCAGGTGGACTTCAAGGACTTTTTGAAGAGAAGCGGTACCCAGAGCATCGTAGATGTTTGGGGCAAGGCGCACCCCGTCCGCAGTGTGGACATCATCCTCACTTGCAGTCAGTTCAAAGCCTACGGCTGGCTGCGGGAGAACGGTATGACCTGGGAGGACTACTGGGACGCCTTTCGGGACTACAACCACGCCCTGTACATCACCAACCTGAGCAAGACGGAGCCGGAAAAGCTGGTGGAGCTCAACTACCAATTTCTCTCCACCCTCTCCATCCAGCCGGAGGAGTTCCGCCCTGCCGACCTGCCGGAGGGCTGGGACCACAGCCCGGAGGACGATCCCCGGCAGTGGCTGACCAAGGCCACCGAGACGGCCTACTATAACTTCCGTGCCGATGAAACATATCAGCAGGAATACTTTCGCCGGGGCCTGAGCCAGCCCAGGGGAAGCCGGGCGAACATCATGGCCCGGGTGCTGGAGAAGAACCCGAAGTTTATCCGTGAGCCTATCTACACGGAACAGCTGGATGGGCAGGCCCGGAAGATCCTCCGAGGCTACGCCGTTGGGCGGTTGCTGGTGCCAGGGGACAACCGATTCCTCTCCGGTGATCTGTTGGAACTGCTGCGGCAGTTAATTGCGCCCCGTGTGTTCCAGTTGCCCGGTGAGCGGGACTTCTGCAATCAGGTGATGGGAGATTTCTTTGCGGAGGACAGCTTCTTTGCTCCTGGTGCAGTCTATGACCACGAGGACAGCTGTACTCTGCTCCGCAATCCCCACATTGCCCGGAACGAGGAATTACAGCTGTCGGTGTATCCGGGGGGAGACGCACTGCGCCAGCATTACCTGGGCCATCTCACCGATGTGGTCATGGTGTCTGCAGACAGTTTGGCAGCGGAGCGGCTGGGCGGTGCCGACTACGACGGCGACCTCATCAAGACCATTGCCGATCCCATCCTGAACCGCTGTGTGAAGCGGAACTATGATTACGATGTCCATCAGCAGCTCTCCAACAACGCCAACTTGCCCCTGCTGAAGATCCCCGCTCTCTCCGCACCCAAGTCCGACGCCAACGACTGGCAGGCTCGGTTTCAGACGGTGGAGAACACCTTTGCTGCCCGCATCGGACAGATCTGCAACGCCGCCCTGGATCGCAGCGTCATCGCCTACAACGACCATGCCGACCCGGAGGAGCGCAAGCGGTGCCGCCGGGATCTGGAGGCCCTGGCCATCTACAGCGGGCTGGAGATCGACGCGGCCAAGACCGGTGTGCGCCCCAATCTGGATGAATTTCTCAGCAGGAAAAGCGTGAAACGCACCCCCTTCCTCCAATACAAGTACCTGGTGGAGCGTGCGGAGGAGCGTAACCGCGCCTGGTATGAGCCCACCCACCGGGAGCGGCTGGAGACCTTCTTTGCCGGGATCGACTGGGACACGGTGGACTCCCCGGTGGAGCGATTGCCCTGGCTGGCCCGCCAGCTGGAGCGCAATACGCCCAAGATACAAAAGAAACCGGCAAAGGACAGCGAGTTGTTCGCTTTCGCCCGGGAGCGAAGTTGGAAGAAGCAGTTGGACGAAAACATTCTTTCTTCTGTCTCTGCCTTGCTGTGGGACTACGAGCACTGTCTCTCCCGCATCCGGGCCTGCCGTGCCCCCGCCAGGGGACAGCAGCGGAAAACGGACATTGACCGCATTCTCTACGCCAGGGGACAGGAAGAAGTCTACGACAGCGACGAACTGTATGCCTTCTTCCAGCAGCTCTCCCCGGAGCGTATCGCCGCTCTGCGAAAGGAGATTGTGGAACAGCAGTGGCACCTGATGACAGAAGCACAGAGAGAAACATTCCTGCGGGAGTGGCTGCCGGAGGGAGCCGACTACTACGACCTCCTGACCGACTTCCGCCATGGCGGGTTCCGTCTGCTGGGTGATCTGGTCTGCGATATCGACGATCTGGAGGCAGCACGGGAACGGAAGCAGCTCCGCCGCCCGGCGGACTCCCCGGCCTTCCAGAAGATGATGGAGGCCTATCTGTCTGCTCCCTTCAGCGGCAACGAGGGGGCTGTGGTGTCCAAGGTCTGCCGCAAGCTGCTGAATAAGACCGTCCGGCCCAGCCTGGCGGTACCCTATGTGGTGGCTCTGGGTAAGCGGAACCTGCTGTGGGATCTGCTGCCGGACCACATCGAGGAACATGTGCTGGAGGTGGATCATGCTGAATGAGTGGAAGGAGTTTCAGGACTACACCGGTGCAGTAAACTACACCGCCCGGAACAAGCAGGACACCACCTACCTGGGCCGGTTCACCTTCGACACCATTCTGGACTTTGAGGGGCTCAACCGGGTATTGACCATCCTGGCGAGAGGGTTTCTGTTTCATAACGAGGATGGCAGCCCCGCCGAAGCACCCCGGGAACGCATCGACTATGCCAAGCGGGGCCTGTGCGCCTGGTGCAGTGTGCCAAGCAACAAAAACGCCACGCCCCGGGAGGCGTGGCAGTTTGGTAGTGATTTTGGGGACCTTCATTCTGAATTCCCCAGCCTTGTGGATGAAAACGGCAGCGGATGGTTTCACAGGCATGTACATCGAGTGGAAACCTTTGTGAGGGAAAATCCGGAGCGGGTATCCAGCAGCGCCCAGAAGAAGTGCGTCGCCACGGAAAAGGGCTTTGACCATGCCTGGCGGGACAAGGTGATCCAGATGCAGATCCCCCTGTTCGCCCCCACCACCAAGGGGCAGTGGGGCCTGCGGTTTGACAGTTTTCTGGCCCAGGCTCTGGAGCTGGGGCCGCTCCGGACAGAGGAACCGATACTTCCACCCGCATTGGTGGTGCAACTTCGCAGCCTCACGCCTAAGGGCGTTCCCGTGGAGATGGTGGAGACGCTGGCGGCCTACTACCTTGCCAATAAGCCGGAGGACTCCGACTGGGTGGTGCTGCCGGTGGCCAACTTTGACGCATATTTCGGCACCACCAGCTTTGGGCGGAAGTATCTGAAACAAATCCCGGAGACCGTTTTAGAGCGATCTGAAACAGGCTTTGGACTGTGCCGGTATCGGCTGGGCGGCACCCTTGTCATTAAGTAGGGATACAATCAGGCATCCATCTCCGCTTCTTCCTCTGGAGATGGATGCCTGTTCGTTTCAAAATGATTCAGTTCGTTTGCCATTTCCCACGCCAGACGGAATCCGCAGATAAAGCTGTCCACGGAGCGTTGCTCTATCATCAGGTTCTGGGCGTCGATGATCCGCAGCACCAGTTTACGCTCCGGCTTGTCCAGCCACTCAATAAGCTGCCGGTGGCAGGTTTCCACTTCCTGTTCGGATCCTACCATGGGCAGAGGTGTATAGAATCTGTCGTACAGCAATTTCAGAGTTTCGTTCATGTGCCCCGCCTCCTTGTAGCAAGACACAATAGCACACATCAGAGGAAATAGCCACTACAAAATTTGTAACAATCAAAACCGGCTGTACCGCATACCAGGCCTAAGGACATTACCTTGCAGTGAAGGCCATATCACTTTGAAAAGATTCTTTCTTCATTCACAACTTGAAGATCATCTTACCCTAAATAACAGCCAGAAGAAGATAAAATCTCTTACCAGAAAAAGTGGAGGAATGATAATCGAAAGAGTGCCGCAGAACCATTCATTGGAGATGGTCTGCGGCACTCTTTTATTAACTGTTTTGCGCCTTGTAGTTCTCGCCCCAATTCCACATGGCGTCCAGAATGGGCTTCAAGCTGTATCCCAAATCCGTCAGCGTATATTCCACTCTCGGAGGAACTTCCGCATAGACGGTTCGGGTAAGAAGTCCGCTGCTCTCCATCTCACGCAGCTGAGCGGTTAAGACTTTTTGAGATACATGGCCTATGGATTTTTTTAATTCACCGAAGCGTTTCGTGCCGGGGAGTAAATCCCGCAAGATCAACACTTTCCATTTGTCACTAATCAACATCAGCGTGGTTTCCACCGGACACGCTGGCAATTCTTTTGCGGCAGTTCCCATATTGATGCCTCCTGTTCCATTGGTTTCTGTTTCGCTCTTATATCTATATATTACTCTTGGTTTCCAAATTGCGTCAAGAAATTTCTATAAATTTTTTTGTGAATTGGAAAGGCTCAAAAGCCTTGAATTTATCAAAAAGTCACCTTTTGGTAACCGCTTAATTGTTACCGCAAGGTGCCTATCCCACAATATTGTGCGTACTTTTCAACCTGCTTTTCCTACGCTATGATGAATTTGCAAGGACGGGGAACCCCCCGATCCCAAGAAGAATCAGGAGGTATTCCCCATGAGCATCTTTGAAAAGTTGTTCCACACGAACAAGGAAAACACAAGCGACAAGGAGGACAAAAACATGAAAATCGCTGTTATTTGTGCCAATGGCAAAGCCGGTAAACTGATCGTGAAGGAGGCCCTGGACCGCAAGCTGGATGTGACTGCTGTGGTTCGCGGCGAGAACAAGACGGAGGCCAGCCAGGTCATCACCAAAGACCTGTTTGATCTAACCGCCGCTGACCTGAATGGCTTTGATGTGGTCATCGACGCCTTCGGTGCCTGGACCGAGGACACACTTCCCCTGCACAGCACTTCCCTCAAGCACCTGTGTGACATCCTCAGCGGTACGGACACCCGCCTGCTGGTGGTGGGCGGCGCCGGGAGTCTGTATACCAACAAGGAGCACACCGCCGTGGTGTCCGACGGCCCCGACTTCCCGCCTCAGTTCCTGCCCCTGGCCAAGGCTCAGGGCAAGGCGCTGGAGGAGCTGCGGGGGCGCAGCGATGTGAAGTGGACTTTCATCAGCCCCGCCGGCGATTTCCAGGCCGAGGGGGAGCGCACCGGCAAATACATCCTGGCCGGGGAGGAGCTGACCCTGAACAGCCGGGGCGAGAGCATCATCAGCTACGCCGACTACGCCAGCGCCATGGTGGACGAGATCACCGGCGGCGATCATATCCGGCAGCGCATCTCCGTGGTGCGGGCCTGAGTGCCAGCATGGTTTCCTTGCGGTAACTATGCCACAATATTGTGCGTACTTTACGCAGCTAAAGAACGCTGTTACAATCAAATCAGAAACAGAAAGCAAACACTTTCTCAATAACAACAGCAACAGTTTGGAGGTTATCTATTATGAACGAAGTTGTGAAATTTCTGAACGAAAACCCTGTGCAGTACCTCGCCACCGTGGGCCGGGACGGGAAGGCCAAGTGCCGCCCCTTCATGTTCGCCGGTGAGAAAGACGGCAAGCTGTGGTTCTGCACCAACAACCAGAAAGATGTCTACAAGGATATGCAGGCTAACCCTAACATCGAGGTTTCTGTTTCCAGCCCGGCGTATGCCTGGATTCGTCTGAACGGCAAGGCGGTCTTTGAGAACAATATGCCGGTCAAGGAGATGTGCATCCAGAACCCCATCGTCAAGGGCCAGTACCAGACCGCCGACAACCCGATCTTTGAGGTGTTCTACCTGGCCGACGCCCACGCCGTGATTGCCGACTTCTCCGGCAATCCTCCCAAGGAGTACGATCTGTAATCCTAAAAATCCATACCGATCTTCGGGGCGGGGTGAAAGTCCCCACCGGCGGTAGAGTCCGCGAGCTGAACAGCATGAGCTGGTGTAATTCCGGCACCGACAGTTACAGTCTGGATGATAGAAGATATCCGAAACTGACGCCGGTTCTCCGTGGAACGAACAAGGGGAGGTAAACTATGACAACGCAAGAGATTTTGAATATTCTCCAGTCAGACATCCATTCCGTGGTGTTTGCCACTTTGGACGAACACGGCCTGCCCCAGACCTGTGTGATCGACCTGATGCTGGCAGATGATGACGGCCTTTATTTCCTGACCGCAAAGGGCAAAGCATTTTACCGCCGTTTGATGGCAAAGCCCTTTGTCTCTATTTCGGGGATGAAGGGCGGAGATACCCTGTCTACCACGGCAATCTCGGTGAGAGGGGCAGTACGCAGCATTGGGACAAAGCGGCTAGCTGAAATCTTTGAAAAGAACCCCTATATGGCGAAAATCTATCCCACCGAAAAAAGCCGGGAGGCTCTGGAAGTGTTTCAGCTCTACAAAGGTCAGGGCGAATATTTCGACCTTGCCCAGCTTCCGCCCTATCGCCAGAGCTTTTCCTTCGGCGGTGAGCGTGTTCAGGAAAACGGCTATCGCATTATTCCTGAAAAATGTATCGGCTGCCAGGGCTGCCGGAGCGTTTGCCCGGTGAATTGTATCAGCAGTACGATCCCACGAAACATTGACACCGCCCACTGCCTGCATTGCGGAAACTGCCTTTCCATCTGCCCGGTAGGCGCTGTGGAACGGATCGGGGCAGCAAGCCAAGCCACAAAATAACAGCATTTCTGAGGGAGGACCCTTTATGAACCGTACCCAACAAATTCAATATTTAATCCATGTGCTTCTCAATGAGATGCCCTCCTACCAGGAGCAGGCAATGGCCTTCCCCCAGGATGAACTGTCCCAGCGGAGATTGCTCCGCAGTCTGATGAATGTGCGCCCGCCTATGCCTCTGGACCCGTCGTTCCTTGCGGTGCAGGACGGCTTGCTCTCAGCGGAACGGGAGGAAAAGGGCGTGGTGGAGGCCGACTCGATCCCGGATCGTCCCGGTCATCCCGGTATCGCCGTCTGGCAGGGGGACATCACCAGGCTGAAAGCAGACGCCATCGTGGACGCAGACAATGACCGGCTGCTGGGCTGTTTCGTTCCCTGCCACGGCTGCATCGACAACGCCATCCACTCGGCGGCAGGGCTTCAGCTCCGGGACGAGTGCAGCCGTCTCATGGAGCAGCAGGGCCGCCCGGAACCCACCGGGCAAGCGAAGCTGACCGGCGGCTACAATCTGCCCGCCCGATATGTGCTGCACACAGTAGGTCCCATCATCCACGGGCGCGTTACCCCGCGGGACCGGGAGCAGCTGGCCTCCTGCTATCGCTCCTGCTTGAAACTTGCATCGGAGCATGAGCTGCAAAGCGTGGCGTTTTGCTGTATCTCTACCGGAGAGTTTCACTTTCCCAATCAAGAAGCCGCCCGGATCGCCGTTCAGACGGTCAAAGAGTTTCTGCAAACACCGACGACGGTGAGAAAGGTGATTTTCAATGTTTTCAAGGATATTGACGCAAAAATCTATACTGACCTACTCTGAGCAAATCGGGAAGGTAAGGCAGGCGCTGCACGAGGCAGATGCCGTTGTGATCGGGGCAGGTGCCGGTTTATCGACCTCTGCGGGATTGACTTATTCCGGCCCCCGGTTCCAGGAACACTTCGGAGACTTCATTCAGAAATATAAAATCCAGGATATGTACTCCGGGGGATTTTATCCTTTTGAAACTCTGGAAGAACATTGGGCATGGTGGAGCCGCCAGATCATGATAAACCGATACGAGAAAGCCCCCAAGCCCGTTTATGACGAACTGCTGAAGCTGGTCCATGATAAGGATTACTTTGTCCTTACCACCAATGTAGACCATCAATTCCAGCTGGCCGGCTTTGATAAGGAGCGGCTGTTCTATACCCAGGGAGACTACGGCCTGTGGCAATGCTCAGAGCCATGCTGTCAAAAGACCTGGGACAACGAGGAAACCGTCCGGCGCATGGTGGCAGAGCAGCGAGATATGCGTGTCCCCACAGAACTTGTCCCTCATTGCCCGGTCTGCGGCAAGCCCATGACCATGAACCTGCGGTGCGACAACACCTTCGTACAGGACAAAGGATGGTATGCCGCTTGTTCCCGCTACGAGGATTTCCTTCGGCGGCATGAGGGCACAAATGTGGTTTATCTGGAATTGGGCGTGGGCGGCAACACGCCGGTCATCATCAAGTACCCGTTCTGGAAGATGACATACCAAAACCCAAATGCATTTTATGTCTGCATCAATCTGTCTGAATCCTGCTGTCCAAAAGAAATCCAGACGAGGGCTGTCTGCATCAACAGGGATATTGGCGCCGTATTGCATGAGCTACATTTAGATGAATAATCGGGGGGCGGCAGATGCTTGCCGCCCCCGATCCATATCCAGAAACACTTGTATTCCCATAGTGGAAACAGAGCACAAAAAGCGCTTGGATTTATGATACAAATTATTTCTCTGCCATTTTGATGACCACATTCCCCGCATGGTCAACATCGGCGGCCGTGCGGATCGCTTTTTCAAGATCGCACAGCGAAAACTCATGAGTGATGATGGATTCCAGGTCCCATCTCCCGCAGCGCATGATTTCCTGCACATCCCGGACATCCTCCGGCAGATAGCCGCCGGAGCCAATGATGCTCTGCTGGGCATAGGTCATGTGGAGCATGTCGATGGTGCGGGGCGCATTGTTGACCGCAACGGAAACGAACCGGCTCTCTATTTTCCCAAAGCGGAGGAAATCCGCGAGAATCGTTTCCGCGCCGGCGGCATCCAGCCAGCAGTCGATATTGGCTGTATTTCCAGTGATTGAATGTGCGTTACCGAAGTATGCTGCCGCGTGGGATGAAAAATCTTCCTTTGCGGAATTGCAGGTTTCAAAACCAAGTCCTTGTGCCAATTTCAGGCGGAAGTCCGAATGATCGCACACCATCACCTTTTCCATTCCAAAATGCTTAAACGCAACCGCGGCGGCGATCCCGATGGTTCCGCATCCAAACACCACGGCGTTTTGGCCGGAAACATATCGGCGCTCTCCCGCCGGGATCATTCCCCGCCTTGCCGCCCGGCAGCCAACCGTAAAAGGCTCGATCAGGCTGGCAAGACGGTCGGAAATCGCATCATCCACAGCATACAGGGAGTGATCCCGCTTGGCCTGCGGGATCAGAATGTATTCCGAAAAGCGGCCGATCGTCCCTGCGCGCCTGGTATCGTTTTTCGCATAGCGGGGATAGGGATAGACCCGCTCTCCGGGCAGGAACTCCGTGACATTTCTTCCTGTCTTTACGACGCGGGAGACGGTTTCGTGTCCGAATTCTCCCCCCACATCGATCTTGTGGCCGGTGTTGGGGCCATGGGTGAACACAGCCACATCGGTTCCGCAGATGCTGGAGTAGAGGTTCTGCACCAGAACATCATCATCCCCCACTTCGGGCAGCTCCAGTTTCCGGATCTCAACCGCTTCTTTTCCTAAATAAATGCCAGCTTTCATTTGGCTTCCTCCTGTTTTCCGCGCCCGCCCATAACGCACTGCTCCATTACAGCGCATACATGAGGGATAGAATCGGCGCAGTCATGTTTCAGCCATTCCGAGAGAATGGCCATAAGGCCGTGAATATAAAAGGCCACCATGTAGGGACGATCTGGTTCCGCAATCTGAAAACGCTCCAGGATCGGGGTGAAAACATGACGCATCATCCGGCTGTATATCCTGTCCAGCCCGAGAGAGCCGGAATTTTTTAATGCCGTTCGGAACAGGCGTTTATTTTGTGCGATATATTCAAGATACGGCGTCAGATACGCAGGCGTGACCAGATATAATTCGTCCAAGGGACAATCACGGATTTTGGAAACAAAGACCTCCCCACGCAGTTTCATGTGTTCCAGAAACTGTTCGTTCATATACTGTACGCTTTCTGCAAGCAGATCTCCGATGGTTTCGTAGTGCAGGTAGAATGTGGAGCGGTTGACGCCTGCGGCTTCACAGATTTCCTTGACCGTGATATACTCCATGTCCTTCTGCTCCAGCAGTTTCAGAAAAGCCTGGTCTATCCGAAGCGCAGTGTTAAAGTATCTGCTTTCGGATTTCTTCATTGCGCTCCACCTCCTTTTTGCTCTTTGACGATCGGACCACCATGACGGCCACCGTCACCATAACGATGAAAAATACGACGCCTCCGGTAATGGCGTTCATCATTTTCCTGTAGCCCTCTCCATTGTTGGAAAAGCGTGTGATCATCGCCGTCTGCAAACCGAGGACGGACATCATGGCGGATACAAAATTCAGGATTTTGGCCGCAGACAGAATGGGACTGTCCATTTTCCGGGACCTCACAAGGTTTATGACAGACAGTGTCATCATATACAGTGTATATAATGCGGACAGATAAATCAAATATCCCGGATAACTGAAACCGGAATTGGTCTGCACCATGAGGACGATCATGCCGCCCATGGGGATATTCAGTATGAAAAGCATACCGGCGGTCCTGCGATAACACCGAAGTTCATAGGCGGCCCCTTTGCTTTCTCTGCGGCGGTACCCGAATGCCAAATATGCTCGCATGATGCACAGCACCATGTAGTAGATCGCCATGGAAAAGAACCAGACAGAGGCATACCGGGCCGCGGTCATAAAGCGGAAAAGCATATACAGAAAATTGACGGTCATTCCCTGATAGATGCTGACGCCGCTTCGGAACAGCTGGTCATTCAAATACCGCCCGCCAAATGCCGTGGATGATATTGTCCGGACCAGTCTGCTGCGCTCCCAGAAACGGAGCTTTAACTGAGCCAACCGCCCTGCCAATGCTGGCAAGGCGGCAAGCAGGATCACCAGGGAATATGCTGACAGCAAAAAAATCGGGTACGCCGCAGCGCTTTCTTCCCTGTGAGAGGCAAAGATGAAAATGAGTGCCGCAAAAGAGGCCGGCGGGACAGTGCATACGATCCGCTTGGGCGGATGCAGAAACCTGTCCAGAAGCTCCCTTGCGCGCTTATTCTCCGCTGATCTCTTTTGCCAGTTCCATGATCTCAAAGGCATACTTCTGCTTACCCCTTGCCAGCATTTTCTTGTAGACGGGATAGTTGATGCCCATGCCCGCCAGACCGACAAGTCCGATGATGACGCCGAGCACAAACGAAACCGAACTGCCGTTTCCGATCACATTCATGGACAGGCACATACCGACCCCGGCGATCAGCGCGCTGATTATGCCGACAGAGTAGGTAAATACCGTTGCCGGCAGTTTCGCCCTGGCATCCAGTTTCCGGAGTGCGATGACCTTGGAGTCATCCTTCGGGGCGTATTCGTTTGCAAGGTGTTCGGCGTAAATTTTATCTGTGTTCATGGTTTGTACCTCCTCGATTTGATGGTTGTATCTTATCAGAATCAGGAGGATAGGAGAACAACACAGTGGGGGCTTTGTGTGGAGTTAAAAGCGGATAGAGTAAAAATTTCCACTGTATGATATCACAATCAAAGGGAAATCCCCCCTTGACAAATCACTGCCCTCTGTATGATCCTTTTTACTCGCCCCGGCATGGCTGGGGCGTCGCTGCGCCGAAGCGGCAAACTTTCGGCACGCTGTCACTATACAGAATGATACCCCCTTGCAGCAAGACACCACACCACAGGTCAGCGTGAAAAGCCACTGAAATATTTTTTACAAATGCGGTATAATTAATTTTCGCAAACCATACACCGCAGTCCATGGGCAGAAAACTTACCACCTTGCGAGCGCATCACATTCGCATTGTGGGGGTCGTCGGTTCGAATCCGATCAGGTCCACCATAAAATCAAAACGGTATAGATGCCACTGGCGAAAAGCCAGTGGCATCAACCGTTTCTGGGCTCTTTTAGCTTGGAAATTCACGGATGATTCCATAGATGCCAACCACTGTTTCCCCCTAACTGGTGGGATTCGAACCCCCTTTTTTCGGCGATTGGCAAATTCGAAACCATGTAGCGCCCTTTTTGAAGCAGTTATTTTCAAAAAGGGCGCTATTTTTCTATCAATAGAATACACAAAGTTTGAGGCGTCAATTTGTTGGTCATGACGGACCATCAGATTGGCGCCCTTTTTCATTTTCAGGCAATTTCAAAAAGGGCGCAGCCCAAGGAGGTAAGGATATTGAGAAGAGATCTGTATTTTAAGGAACTGGCTGTCGTTCTGGGGCGGGCTGGTTTCACTCCCCTGCCCCAGGAGAATGACTTCCTGCCAGTAGAGTATCACAGTCAGCGATTATGCCGGGTCAATGATCAGGGCAATGTTTTCTACCGTCAGGAGGAGGTGGACTCGCCTGAACGAGAACAAGCACGTGTCAAGGTTACGGATATGGCCGGAACGGTTCTGGAATATATGCGCCATCTGGAACATGCACCGACGATCCAAGCAATGGGGTTGTCGGAGCCGTATCAAGCACTTGCTGAGTTTAACGGCACTGTGCTGGCTGGGCGGCTTACTAGCTCGGGTGCAAAGTTTGTAACCTGGGACTGGGACTTCAATCACACCGGCCTGAACCATGGACATTATTACCAAGGGAACTATGTAGGAGCAAAACGGGACTTTGCAATCCGGTCCGGCCTGATACCTGATGAAGGGCAGTTTACAACTGAGCAGCTCGTCGAGATCTATCAACAGAGCGCCTATATCCGCTTTAGCTGTTCTCTCCCAGAGGAACAGGAGCGAACCATAGACGCAATTCAGCAGCGGATACAGGAACTGGTTCCAGACTGTGAAGAACGAGTGACTCAAAGTCTGGAATGCAATGCAGGGCCTAGCTTCGAGCAAACCATGTAACACCATTGAAATGAGGTGAAAATGTGAGAATGGTAGCAATTCTGAAAAACGATGACCACCCTGAATACGGAGAGGTTTCCATACCTCTCCCCATCAAAGCCAGTGAATATGGTCATTGCATGGATCTGCTTTCTTCCCTGGGCATTGGCGATGCTCTGAACAAAGACTGCCAGGTTGAAGAATTTACACGGGCATACCCGACCCTCCGGTGTCTGGAAGGCTGCAAGGTCAACATTGATGAGTTGGACTACCTTGCCAAGCGGCTGGACGGATTTGATGCTGTCGAGGTTTCCCAGTTTCAGGCTATGGCAGATAAACTGAAGCTCACGGATATGAAAGACCTGATCAACCTGACCTTCTCCTGCCAACAGGCAACAGTCATCGCAGATTTTTCCGATTTGGAAAGCGTCGGTCGGGCACACTACATGAATACCCACGACGGATGTGCCTCTGCGGAGGAGCTGGACAATTTGGATGGCGAGGAAACCGCCATACTGCTGATTGAGGACAATGAAGGGACCATTACCCGCTACGGCGTAGTCTACGACAACGGTATGCAGCTTTCACAGCTCTACGACGGAAAGAACCTGCCCTGCTACCACCATGAGAATGATTGCATCTCTGTAGGCTTGACCTCCCGACTGGAACCGAGAGATACCAAGAATATTACTTGGGTCTACGCCCAGCATCATATGGCAAAATATGGCCTGTCCACAACAGACCATGGCTATGCAGCCAGGAATGGGCAAGAGGTCATCTACGAATACAGCCAGCCAGAACATGAACCGGAGATGACCATGTAACAATCTCACACCAAATTAGGGGCCGTTTTTCCGAAAGGGACAAAACGGCCCCTTCTTTTTTTGCGCCCTTTTTCGGTAAAACGTGTCCGGAAAAGGAGGCATTTATGAGAGATGACAAGTTGTTGGACTATTTGAAAAGTTCCTGTCATGGCCGTGAAAACCGGAAAAGCGGCAGGGAGTTGGCTCGGACACTGGGGATCAATGTTAAGGATCTTCAAAAGTTGGTAAAACGACTGCGAAAGAAAAAGAACCCCATCGCCAGTGACCAGTACGGCTATTACTATGCCGCCACCGCTGCGGAACTCTGTGACAGCATGGATTTTCTCCAGGGGATGGCGGATGGCCTGATGGAAGATATCCGCAGTATGCGAGGGTGCCTTGATGGTTACTCGGAAAGGGACGGTGCTGCTAATGGCTAAGCCCTTCTTTCCGTGGATGGGGAACAAAGAGAAACTTGTTCCCTATATCCACCAGCTGATACCGCCCCATGTGAAACAGTTTACAGAGGTGTTCGGTGGAAGCGGTGCCGTCATCTTAGGTCTGCAGCCAAAGAAGGGCCGGTTGGACATTTATAATGACCTGAACGACGATTTGTTCAATGTGTTTTGCTGCGTCAAAGAAAAATCGTTCTCACTGGCCAAAGAACTGAAGTTTCTGCCGGTGCATGGCAGGACACCCTTCGCCTTCTACCGCGATATGGCCGCTCATGAGCCGGACTTCTATCGGCATATTGAGGAGGAGAAACGAGTTGTAGCGGAGTCCACTTGTTTCACCGAAAAAGAAATCTGTGAGCTTCTCGCCATCCTGGATGGGAACGCAGAACTCTTTGATGTGCGGCGAGCGGCGGCCTTTCTCTTCACAACCTATGGCAGTTTCAGTGGGACGGGAAACTCCGTAGGTATCAAAACAGTGGATCCGCAGGCAATTACGGATAAACTTCCCCAGGTTTCAAGACGACTGGACAGCATTTTCCTGGAACACCAGGATGCCCTTGTCCTGATTCCCAAAGAAGACCGTGTGGACGGAGTGATCTATGCAGACCCGCCCTATATGATGACAGAAAAGGTCTATGATGTGCGATTCCTTCCGGAACACCACATCATCCTTCACGACAGGGCACGTTCATGTAAAGGGTATGTGATCATCTCCTACGGCTATGATGACCGGATCATTGATCTGTACAAAGATGATTTTTTCATCATCTCCTTGAAACGAACCAATCCGCTGTCACAGACCGAAGGTTCCACCTTCAGGGAGTTGATCATCACCAACTACGATCCCAGCCCCTACCTGAATAAGCAACTTGATATCTTTGGGCAGGCAACTGAGGCCATGTGGGAACCTGTCATCCTGCACCGGCCTCGCAGAATCTTAAAAGCAGACTAGGAGGTAATTTGAAATGAAGTTTGTATTACATCGTAATCCCGAGAACAGAAACCAGAAAATTCCTTTCCCCGCCATGCAGATGGCTGAATTGGCTGACGCGGAGCAGCTGACTATCCAGGCAGATGCAGGCAGTATCCTGATCAGCCGGGAGGACATCACGGCGCGGCAGGCCATCACCACCATCACCCATCTCTACGAGGTGATCGACTCCTTGATTCTCCAGCTGGTGGATGCCAGCAATGAAATCGTCGATGTCCTGGATATCCCCGACCCTCTCGAGACCGTGGATGAGGAGCTGCTGGATGATCTTCTGGAGTGCGGAGCCAACCCGGACGGTCTGCGTCTGCTTCTGGCGGTGGAGGACGAAGCAGATGAGGAATGATACCTACCTCTACACAGACGGTCTGGACGCAGCCAGGCGCAGCGGGCAGATAGCCCTATGGCGGGCCAGCCATCAGGCCAACATCGCCTGTAAAAAAGCGATTGAGGATAGTATCCGCCAAGGCTTTGATGGCGTGCATCTCAAAGAGGACTGCGCCAAAGAGGTGTTGGAGGAGTTCGGTTTCAAGCGGGTGAACTGGGTGCTGGCAAACACCATCCAGGAAAAGAGTGGCGATGGCCGATTCCGCCCCGACAACAGAAGTTGGGCACAGCGCACCTTCATTCCGGAAGATATGGGCCACAAGGTGGAGTTTATTGTTAACTCACACTCCGAAGTTGTGAATGGTTTTGTGAACCAAGTACGGGAGGCCTATCAGAAGCTTAACCTCTTCGGCCCAGAACACTGCGAACCCAATTCATGGGAGGATTTAGATTACACAGGAAAGGTGCTGGTACTGAGTCCGGACACTCTGAGAGAATCCTGCTGGACACAGGAAAATCAGCTTTGGTATGCCCATGATGGATTTGGGTGCAGTCCCCATGCCATCGGTCGTTCTATCCGCTGTACCTGCCTGGGAGATGGAGAACATACCAGATGGAACCGATTAGACTTCATCGGAGTCCTGCAGGAGAATCTTCTGCCGGAGTGGGCTGAGGAAAACTGAACGAGCTGACAGGCCAGAATGTTGATCACAACATGGAAGGCATGAAGATGGAGTGAAGTGGAGGAATTACAGGAACGCATCAATGCCGAACATGCTGAGGCGGTAGCGGATCAAATGGCCAACACCACCTGGGCAGCGTACCATATCACAGGTCACGGGGAAGATCTTTATTTCAAAACGTCTAAAGCAGATACCCTGCTCACCGCTGCTAAGCGCTTGCGTACCTATCTCACTGCTGAGGATAATCCTCAGCCAGCTTCCTTTGCAGCTGTGCTCAAAGACCGCACTGAAATCACTCAGGCAGAATACGATCAACTCCTGGACCAACGGCTGCAGAATACCGGAAAGGTATCTGGAGTATTCGAAATGGACTTTGACAAAGATACATTTTCCGCAGCCAATGCTATGGACGGCTGGCACACCTACCGTATCCATGATGTGAGTGTGGCAGCCTATCATGCATTCCGAAAACAGAACATCTCTGCAGATCAGAGGTGGGAAAGACTGCTGGACAAACTCGATGGAAAGGAACTCACACCAAGCTCAGAGGCTATGGTGCTGACCGGATCCAGGCGGCTTTGTATGAACGAGATTTCTTTCCAGGATGACATGAGCGAGTGCGGAAGTCTGCTGAATTTCTATGTGCCAGTCACATTTGATCCTGACGCTGTGTTCGGAACCAATGTGGCCACTGATGTCAATGATGACTATCTCAATGTCTATGCAGATTTTGATTTGGATGTTGGCGAAGTGTGTGACGCTCTCACTGTGATCCAGGTCTTTGGAGATGGTTCTGAGGAAACCTACCGCTACCCCCTGACCGAAGAGGAGCGCTCAATCCTACTCTCCAAAATGAATGACTACTGTATGGAGCAGACTGGAATGAGTCTGGATGATTATCGTGCACAGTATCTTGACGAAGAGATGTGCTCTTCCTCATTCCCGGACGGCCAGACCATGTAATGGGATCTGGACCACCATCATGCGCCGGAAACAAGGCTGTGACAGCGATGCAGGTGAGCCAAACGCCGAACCACTCACAATCGCCCCGTGTGGGCCGCTGTGAGGCCCTGTGTGCCCTCCTATGGGTTGGGGTAGACCACCTACCCCAACCGAGGGGGTTGGCCCTCATTTGAGGGCTTTTTCCACCAGGAGACGGAGGACGAAAAAAAAGCAGGCAGAAAGACCCGACGCTTTATTGCGCCGTGTCCTCCACTTCTGCCCGCAGTGCGGGCAGTTTCAGGCAGTTCAGCTAGACGCTTTTTTGCCTGCCAAAAAGAAGAGATAACGCCTTTCTTGTGCTAAAACCGGGCAAACCCTAGTGCGGTAGGCGTTTCGGCAGACGCTTTTCAAAAAGTAAGGAGGATGATTTGATATGGGCAAAGATAAAAACCGCCACACAATATGGCTCGACGACGATATCTGGAAGATGGTCGGCCTGCACTACAAAGCGAACAACTGTACCACGCAAAACGAGTTTATCGAGCAGGCCATTCAATTTTACTGCGGCTATCTGGACACCGAACAGGAAGCTGCATTTCTACCAGTTACGTTGTCAACCGTGCTAGAAGGTTCGCTGGGTGCTCTGGGCGATCGGCTCGGCAAGCTGCTGTTCAAAATGTCGGTGGAGATGTCCATGATGATGCACCTCATGGCACACGACACAGATGCAACACTCAATGAGTTGGAACAGCTGCGTGGCCGGTGTGTCCAGGATGTGATGCGCACCCATGGCATGATCAGCTTCAAGGAGATCTTCCGGTTCCAAAAGAGGTTGTAAGTCATGCCAAAGCTGGTGCAGAAGTGTGGCTACATCCGCAATGGCAGTGCAGCAAAGTACATGCGGTACATTGCCACAAGAGAAGGTGTTGAGAAACTTCATGGCCGGGGTCCTGTCACACAGCCTCAGAAAAAACTCATCGAAAGGCTGCTCAAGGATTATCCAGATACCAAAGAACTATTCGAGTACAGTGACTACTGCGCCTCTCCCACCTTTGGCAACGCCTCTGAATTGATCACCATGGCACTGGATGCCAATGTCCATACCATGGAAGCTGGCGATGGCTACCTCAAGTACATAGCTACCCGTCCCCGTGTAGAAAAGCGCGGTGACCATGGCCTGTTCAGTGACACGCAGGATGTGTCGCTCCAGGATATGATGGCAGAGGTCGCGGAATACCATGGCCCTGTCTGGACGGTCATCCTTTCTCTGCGCCGAGAAGATGCGTCTGCTCTTGGATACGATAGTGCTGAAAACTGGCGCACCCTCCTCCTGCAGCACCGTACACGTTTGGCGCAGGCCATGAAGATCCCGGTGGATGACTTCCGGTGGTGTGCAGCCTTCCACGATGAAGGGTACCACCCACATGTACACATGATGGTGTGGTCTGCAGATGAGAAATATGGGTATCTGAACAAGACCGGGATCACAGCCATGCGCTCTGCGCTGACCAACACTATCTTCCAGGATGAGATGCACAACCTCTATGTCAAAAAGGATCTGGCTTATCAGGACCTGGTAAAACAGTCCCGCTCCGCTATGGCGGAACTGATTGCTCGCATGGAATCCACCTCTCTGGATAATGATTCGATTACCAGAAAGATGGTGGAACTGGCTAATGCCCTGGGCAGTGTCAAAGGGAAAAAGCAGTATGGATATCTGCCTAAAAAGTTGAAAGAACTAGTGGATGCTATCACCGATGAGCTGGCACTGCAGCCAGATGTGGCAGCGTGCTATCAGGTCTGGAATGATCTGCGTGATAAATTGGAGGGCTACTACAAGGACAAACCACGTGTCCATAACCCCCTCTCTAAGCAAAAGGAATTCAAGGCAATCAAGAACTCCATTATCCGCGAGGCTGATCGTCTACGTCTGGAATTGGAACAGGAAGAGATGGACTACACCAACCCAAATGCGAACGAAGAATCAGGAGAAATTGATTCGACCGAGACACCACCCAAAACGGATAGCGCCCAACAGCCAATTAAGTCACCTGCAGTGAACAACTACAACCCGGCAGTAATCGCTGCGGTAACTCGTCTCCTCTATCACATGGGCCAAATTTTCCGTGACAATGCAATGGCACCTACTAGTCCGCTGGGCCTTCGAATTGATTCCAAGCGCAGGAAAAAGCTGATGGCCAAGCGACTAGCCCTTGGGCATAAAGCGGATGATCATGAGGAGCAGGGATGGCAAAATGGGCCATCGATGTAAGGGAAAGGAGGTACTATGGCTCAGTATATTCATTTCACCGATGAGCAGAAACAGCGAGCAGCTGAAGTGGATCTGGAAGAATTTCTACGCCAGAGAGGAGAAAAACTCCTTCCTTCTGGACGGGATAAGAGGCTCGATAGAGATCATAGCGTGACCATCCGTGGTTGTGAATGGTTCGATCATGACAGCCGTCAGGGTGGAAATGCGATCAGCTTTGTCCGGTGGTTTTATAATTACAGTTACCCAGAAGCCGTCAAAGTACTTCTGGGTGGTGAGCAGGGTACAATATACCCATCTGCTGCTGAGCGGGAGAAACCACCACAGAAACCCTTTGAACTTCCTGAAGCGAATACCAATATGCGGCGCGTCTTTGCCTACCTGATGAAGCAGCGGCACATTGACCGTGATGTGATTGCCTATTTTGCGAAGGCAAAGACGCTCTTTGAGGACAGCAAATATCACAACTGCGTCTTTGTTGGGACGGATGAACAGGGCATTCCACGCCACGCTCACAAACGCAGTGCCAACAGTTTTGGAAAGTCCTTCCGGCAGAATGTGGAGGGCAGCGATCCCAGATATAGTTTTCATCACCTTGGCACTGACGGAAAGCTCTATGTGTTCGAGGCACCAATCGATATGCTCTCATTCATCACCCTGTATCCTGAAGATTGGAAATCTCACAACTATGTAGCCTGCTGTGGAACGTCTACGATCCCTGTAATGTCAATGCTTTCCCGTATGCCCCACGCACAGGAGGTATTCTTATGCCTGGACAATGACGCGGCAGGGCAGGCGGCAAGCCTCCGTATGGCTGAACAGATTGCCGAACAGTTTGGAATCGCCTCGGATCGCCTGACTCCCCAAAACAAAGACTGGAATGATGACCTGTGCGTTCTGGAGGACGCACAGGTCCCTTTTCTGGAAATGGGGTGACGCAATGACTGAACAAGCATGGGGGCTGATTGCATTGTGTGGCGGAATGCTGCTAGTGTTGATCATTGCCTCCATATTCACTCAGCGATATTCCCTAAATCGTATCAAATCCAAAACTGTTGGTGACGGTCAGCATGGTACCGCACGATGGGCTACCCCAAAGGAGATTCGGAAAACTTATGTGCTGGTTCCATTTCAAGTAGAGGAGTGGCGTCGAGGCGAGAATCGGCCAGAGGCACAGGGGATCGTCTTGGGGTGCATTGGACGCGCGTCTGTCAAAGCTAAGAAGCATTCCAAACACGGTGGGCTGAAAGCTCTTGTAGACTGCGACGATGTTCACTTCCTGATGATTGGTGCGTCCGGTGTTGGTAAGACTGCATTCTTCCTGTACCCCAATCTGGAATATGCCTGCGCCTGCGGTATGAGCTTCTTGGCGCTGGACACCAAGGGCGACCTGGCAAGGAACTACGGTGCTATTGCCAGCAAGTATTACGGTTATAAGATTTCCGTGATTGACCTTCGCAATCCGACCAGGTCAGATGGTAATAATCTTCTGACATTGATCAACCGCTATATGGATTTGGCTCAGGAAGATCCCAGCAATCTGGCTGCCAGAGCCAAGGCCGAAAAATATGCCAAGATTCTGGCCAAGACCATCGTCAATCCAAGTGGTGATGCATCCAGTTATGGACAAAATGCGTATTTCTATGATTCCGCAGAAGGCTTGCTCACTGCTGTGGTACTCCTGTTGGCCGAGTATCTCCCTCCGACAAAGGAGGATTCCAGTGAGAGACGACATATCGTTTCTGTATTCAAACTGGTTCAGGATCTGCTGGAGTCCCCTGGGCCGAGGCAAAAAAACTATTTTCAGCAGCTGATGGCAAAACTTCCAGAGAACCATAAATCGAAATGGTTTGCGGGAGCCGCACTCAACACCTCCGACCAGGCAATGGCTTCTGTTATGTCCACGGTCCTGTCTCGGCTGAATGCGTTCCTCGACAGTGAGTTGGAGCAGGTCATCTGCTTTGACAGCGCCATTGACGCGGAGACATTCGCCAGCGAGAAATGCGCCATCTTCCTGATCCTTCCAGAAGAGGACACAACCAAAAACTTCATGGCCGGACTGATGATACAGAATCTGAGCCGAGAACTATTTGCTGTTGCCGATGAGAACGGCGGAAAACTAAAAAACCGTGTGGTGTTGTTCTGTGATGAGCTTGGTACCATGCCGCCCTTTGATATATTGCCCCTCTTCTCCGCCGGGCGCTCCAGGCGGTTGACCCTGGTGCCGATCATCCAATCGCTGGCTCAGCTTGAAAAAAACTACGGCAAGGAGGGCAGCGAAATCATTCAGGATAACTGTCAGGATACGATCTTTGGCGGTTTTGCGCCTGGCAGCCAGACTGCCGAAGTGTTGTCCAAGAACCTTGGCACCCGCACGGTGCAGTCTGGCTCGGTGAGCCAGAGCAAGAATGATCCCAGCCAATCCCTGCAGATGGTGGAGCGTCCCCTGATGACGCCAGACGAGTTGAAATCAATTCCCAAGGGGCACTTTGTTGTGATGAAAACTGGCTGTCATCCGATGCAGACCCGACTCCGACTCTTCCTAGAATGGGGCATTACCTTCGAAAGACCTGCTAACAAAAGTCAAGTAGAAATTTTAGATTTGGGGGAGCGGCAAAAAGACAACACAAAATCAAGCCGCTGAGCATCTCAAAATCGAAACGGCGGCCAG
>NZ_NFHG01000010.1 GCF_002159265.1 Flavonifractor sp. An82 | reverse complement strand
CGCGTGTAGCTGACCGATACTAATAAGCCGAGGGCTTGACCTTAACATGATGATTGCAGGCGCTTGCCTGGTACTGGAGACTGCATTGTTCGGTTTTGAGGGTGCTGACATAGCGACGCGTAAATGTGGCCCGTTGGTCAAGCGGTTAAGACGGCGGCCTCTCACGCCGCAAACGTGGGTTCGATTCCCGCACGGGTCACCACTTTTTCTCGTGGTGAAATTTCCTCTTGACAAGAGGATGAAAAATGAATATAATAACTTATCGTTGAGAAGAACGGTAAGGAGAAGAAAGTTGTTAAAGTTTCTTTTACTTACTTTTCTTTTCAAAGAAAAGTAAGTTGGTGTTGATTGCGGTGAGGGTCCACCCGTTCCCATCCCGAACACGGAAGTTAAGCTCACCTGCGCCGAAAATACTTGTCTGGAGACGGACCGGGAAGATAGGTAACGCCAACACAAAGAAGGGTCTGGTCTGACCAGACCGGACCCTTTCATATTCCTCCTTAGCTCAGTCGGTAGAGCATGCGGCTGTTAACCGCAGGGTCGTTGGTTCGAGTCCAACAGGGGGAGCCAAATGTGGCTCGCCGCCACAAGGTGACGGCGAGCCTCTTTTTAAAACAAGTTGGATCGGTATGGGCCTTTAGCTCAGTTGGTTAGAGCAGCCGGCTCATAACCGGCCGGTCCACGGTTCGAGCCCGTGAAGGCCCACCATTTAGGGGTATAGCTCAGCTGGTAGAGCATCGGTCTCCAAAACCGAGTGCCGAGGGTTCGAATCCTTCTGCCCCTGCCAGACGATATCAGCGCTCCGCTGTTTGAATAGATGCATATATGGCGCGGTAGTTCAGTTGGTTAGAACGCCGGCCTGTCACGCCGGAGGTCGAGGGTTCAAGTCCCTTCCGCGTCGCCATTATGCTGCTGTAGCTCAGTAGGTAGAGCACATCCTTGGTAAGGATGAGGTCTCCGGTTCAAATCCGGATAGCAGCTCCACATGAAGCCCTAGAGCCGCAAGGCTTTGGGGCTTTTTGTTTTTTCTTCCAGCAGGTTGAGTGGAGGAAAAAACCAGACAAAAACCCAGACGGGGGCAAAAAACGGAGCCGGACAGGTCAACCCTGCCCGGCTTTTTTCGTGTCCTGTTTGAGAGCGTCCCGGAAAATCTGACTGGCCCGCTTCATGCTTTCCTGATCGGCATGGGTGTACATCCGCAGCGTGACCGCCTTATCACTGTGGCCCAGCTTCTCAGACACGCTGGCCACGTCCGCCCCGCTCGTGATGGCGATACTGGCAAAGGTGTGGCGCAGCTTATGGGGGTGGAGGTCTGGGACGTTGTAGCGTTTGGCGAACTTCTTCAGGTAGCGTGTAGGGCTTTGAGGGTGCATAGGCTCCGGGCTGCCGTCCTGGGTAAAGACATAGGCACTGATGGCCTGGGCGGCCTGCTCCGAGCGGAGGGCCCGCAGCAGAGCCATGATATCTGGATCCACATCAACGGTACGGCTCCGCCCGTTCTTGGGGGTGTCCAGGTATACCCCATTCTGTGGGGTATAGCAGAGGTTTCCGCAGATCGTGATGGTGTTCTCCTGGAAGTCTATGTCCTTCCACTGGAGGCCGCAGCACTCGCCGCGGCGTATGCCGGTATCAATGAGCAGCCGCACCAGCACCTGCCATTTGAGCGGCTCCTTGTCCAGACAGGACAGGATATGGCGCACCTCCTCCACAGTGTAGGCCTCTACCTCATCGTGCCGGGCTTCGTCCTTTCTGGGCTTGGGGCGTTCCACCTTGTGCATGGGATTCCTGGGGATGGTGTCGGCCAGAAAGGCCATTTTGAACAGGCTGTTCAGGATGGTATAGCACTTCACCACCGTTGCGTGGGCCTTGCCCTGGGCCTGCATGGACAGCAGCAGGGCGGTAATATTGGCGGGGGTAATGTCCGGCAGCTTCAGATCCCCCAGGGCGGGATAGATCCACTTGTCAAGCATCCCCTGGAAGCTGCTTCGGCTGTTCTCTGAGATGGAAATGGTCTTGGCGGGCATGAAAACATCCTCGCTGTACTGCTTCAAGGTCTGGATCCTGGCGGCGGCCCGCCGGGCCTCAGCTTCCCGCTCGTGCCGCTCTGACCGGCTGAGGATCTCCCCGGCCTGGCAGCGGCGCTCAAAGTCGGCGGCCACCTTGGAGAGTTCCCGGTCTATGGCCCGCTGGCCCCAGCCTGCGGGCGGATACCACCGCATGGACAGAGGAGCTGTGCTCCGGCCACGGCTGACCCGGATCTCATAGAAGGAATCCCCGGCCTTATTGGTCATTTTCCGGGTGGAAGGCATAAAATCATTTCCTTTCCCGGCCCCGTGTGGTACAATGAGAAGGCATACAGGGCCTATATTTGAACGTGTGGGACTGTGCGCACCGCCCGCTTGGAGTTGCAGCTCCGAGCGGGCTTTATTCTTTATTTAGTAAATTTTTACGTTGATATTTGGGGACTTCTGTTAGTTCATCCACACGGCGAATAGCCTCTTGTTGCCCAATTTCGTTGAGACTTGAAAAGCTATAAAGAAGCTGGCCCACCGAAGTCTCCATAGAGGCTTTTATAAGGGCTCCGTCTGAATTTTCAAATAAATAATCAGGCATACGAGATGGAGGCAATCCATCATTAAAGAAATCTTCAAGAACAAGACGAGTAGTAAAACGTTCATCTAATGTCTTTACTTCAACATTAAGGGCATCTGCAATGCGCTGTAAAGTTTCAAATTTTGGTTTGCGCAAATCATTTTCCCATTGTGCTACGGCTTGAAAGGTGACGCCTATTTTTTCGCCCAGCTCCTTTTGCGTCATTCGGGCAGCCTTTCGGGCATTCTTGATTCGTTGTCCGGTGGTCATTTGTATCACCTCTAACCATAGTATACCACATATAAACAAAAGTTCAAGCAAAAGATAAAGAGTTGAGTAATAAAATGGGTTGACTTTTTCAAAAGATTGAATTATACTGTACTCAGCTCAATCAAATGCAAAAGAAAAGGGGGTAAAACGGTGAGAATCGATAGGGTCAAATTTGCGGCTGAACTTGCTCGGGCAGATTTGAATATAAAGCGACTTGCCGAGCGAGCGGGTCTGTCCAGGGTAACCATTACATCCGTCAAAGGTGGAAAATCTTGCTCTAGATCTACGGCAGAAAAAATAGCCGCAGGGTTAGGTGTATGTGTTCAAGACATCCTGACTACATCCGAATGATAATGGTGTCCAACTTGGACACAGGAAAGGAGAATGAACCATGTCAGCACAAAAGCAGACGCCATTCCAGACCATTGAGCAGGCGTGCAAGACCACGGGGTTATCTATGTACTACCTGCGCCGGGGCTGCTGGGACGGCACGGTGCCCCACGTCAAGAGCGGCCGGGTCTATTACATCAACGTTCCCGCCCTCCTACGCAGCCTTGGGGCCACGACAGAGGAACCGGAACCGGCCCAGCTCCCCGCCAAGGTGACCGATATCAGGGCCGCAGGCCGGAAGAAGGCAAGGGCATGAGAGAATCGGTACTGGAGGGTATCTCCTTCTGCCTGGTTCTGGGTTTGGCGGTCTGTGCGGACGGCCTGGCGGAGCAACCAGGCGGGCTGGTTGCCCTGCTGGTGGGGGTGTTGCTGTCCGGTGTTCCCCTGCTCCTGATCCGGCTGGTGGGGACAGGAGGCCGCAGGAAACGGGCTGGACAAATACGAAAACGCTTTCGTATTTGGGGCAAAAAGAAAGCCGCTGAGGTGGTAGCAACACCCCAACGGCAGGTGAAACAAAGCAGTCACGCAACTATTTCACGCCTCTATTTTACAGAGGCAGAGGGAGATTGTCAAATTGAATTTTGAGGTAATCGAGACCTTGCGCCTGGTATGCGCCGGGTTTGTAACGGACATCGAAAAGGAGTACATACACCTGCCCGCCGCCGATGAGCGATATGACGCCTTTAGCCTGGCGGTCAAAGAAGGCAGGGGGGAAGACCTGGAGGAGCTGTGTATGGCCGTGGCCAGTGAGCATGAATCCCAGGGGTTTGTGAACGGCTTCCGGCTGGGTGTCCGGCTCATGCTGGAGAGCCTTAGCCCCCAGGGCCGGGAGACCGGCAGGAAGGGAGGCGGACGGCATGAGAATGGAACTTGAAAAAATTGCGGCTGCAATACGAAACGCCAGGATCGGGGCTGGATTTACGCAAAAGGAAGTTGCCGAAGTCTTTGGCAAAGGCCAAACAACAGTTGCATCATGGGAAACCGGTAGGTCACAGCCTGATGCAAGCACAATTATTGCATTATCCAACCTTTTTCATGTATCAAGCGACTATCTTTTAGGGATAGGTTTATCATGTGCGCCTGACACCACTCCCGAGCGGGTGCCCATTGCCTCCGTAAAGAGCTATGCTGAGGATGTACAAGCGCTGATTCCGTCTGCCCGTGCCGTACTGGAGGCAGCGGAAGACCAGGTAAGCCGTTATATCCGCAGCGCCCCGGTAAATGGTGGGATGCGGGATTATCTGACGGCCCATGCTGAAAACGTTCAAAACCTGTTGGCGGTAGTGGTTCACTTGCTTGGGGAAATGGAGGACACCCAGAGCCTGGTGATCTCTCTTTGCAGTGGGTGACGGAGTGAAGGCCCGGAGGCTGCCCGCTAACCAGGAGAACGAATACAGGGCGGGGTGCGGTATGCGCTCCGCCCTGGCCTATCAGAAATGGAGGACACGCACATGGAGCAGAGAGGCACGAAGTCTGGGGAACGGCAGCGGATGAGAAACCTGCTGCTTTCACGGGATCGGCTGGCCCGCACTCTGGCGGCCAACTTTACCGGCGGGGATCTGCTGGTTGCACTGACCTATCAGGCAGGCCCCCGGCCCCACTCGCGTGAGCTGGCACGGCAGCAGGTAAGGCAATGGATAGGCAGCATATCGGCGCTCAGAAGGGGCCAGGGCATGGCTGCCAAGTATGTTTATCTGCTGGGAACGGAGCAGGCGGGTAGCCTTGTGCACCGTGTCATACTCAACAGGGGAAAGGAATCTGCCGATGTGCTGGGGCATACGTGGCCGTATGGCCCGGTGTATGTGAGCCCGCTGGATCTGTCTCAGCAGGGGCAGGCGTTGGCGTCGGAGCTGCTGCGCCAGCCCCTCCAGGCAGGACATTCCCCGCTGCCCTGTGCCCGCCTGTGGGTGTCCTCCAGGGGAATCCATCATACATAGAAAGGCGGAAAGAGCATGAATGTAAATCTGGAAACAATTTTGCTGGAAAATGAGGAACTGAAATTCCTGAGCGAATATACCCCATATGCGGAGGGCGGGATTTTATCCGAATTTGAGGAGGAGGGCAAGCGGGTGGCAAAGGCCCTTGCCCAGGTAAATACCCAGGTGGCCGACAAGCGGGCAAAGCGGCTGCTCCTGCTCCGGGGGTTCTATTTCCTTGGGGTGCTTCGAGGTGCAGAGGCGTACAGAACTGTGGTTCTGGATGAGGTAAAGCCGGAGCACCCCGACGCTGATCCGCTTCCCTTTGAGCTGGACGAGGTGTGTGCGCAGCTGTTTGCGGATGGCCTGAACCAGCTTTCACGGGGAGAATTAGATAAACTGTGCGCTGCCCTTGGCGTGTAACCGAGCGGGATCGTACAGAGGGAAAACAACATTTGCCAGAGCCCTTAGAGGCCAGTGCAGGATATAGAGCCGGGTGTGTCCCGGTGCCCTCACTGATGGCAAGCGCATAGTGTGCCAGCGCCTGAGCCCGTCCCGGAGCCTTCCGGGCAGTGCCTGAGCCAGAGCCAACGGTGACCGGGCGGGAGATGATCCCGCCCATGGGGCCATGCTCTGGCTCTTTCTTTATACCTAAAACGGGATAAGAGGTGCGGCGATATGGCAAAGCGGAAAAAGACCATTACAGCGGGTTGCATCGTCAAGACAATCTTATATACCGCTCCCGAGCCACGGGACAGTGAGCGGGCCAGGGCCGAAAAGTCCCGCATGACCACCGCCGCACAGAAGGCCATGAACGACAAGACGGCACGGGCAAGACTGGAAATGCTGCTGGCGGCCAACTTTGAGGGAAAGGATCTCTTTCTTACGCTTACATATCGGGACGCGGATCTTCCGGCCAAACGGGCGGAGGCTGTAAAGAATGTGCGGAAGTTCCTAAAACAGCTGCGAGAGTACCGCAAGGCCCGGGGGCAGGTGCTGAAATACGTCTATACCACAGAGCAGAAGCACGGAGCTGCCCGCCTCCACCACCACCTGGTGATTAACGCCACCGAGCGGGATAGTGAGACGATACGCAGCCTGTGGCCCTACGGCGATATGATAGACCTTGTATACGTGCGAGACAGGGACTATGACACCCTAGCCCGGTATATGACCAAGGAAAGCGTGGAGGGCCGCCCGGTTGGCGCTCAGATGTGGACAAGAAGCCGCAACCTGGAAAAGCCGGTGGTGGAGAGCTGCTTTGTACCGGATGATACGGCCCTGGCCGTCCCTTCTGGATGCTTTGTCCTGGAGCGGGAGGAGAGGGCTACAGAGTATGGGAGCTACAGCTATATCAAGTACCGTATTCCATCCTGGAGACGGCAGTACAGTGGCCCGGAAACGGCCATAGAGCAGGCTTGGCGGGCCTCTCAATATCTTACTTGTAAGTATATATAACTTTAGAACAGGCCCTAGAGAATCAAGGGATAGCCCCTTGTATCGGCGTTCCGGGTGCGCTATGCTGAGACAGGAACAGGCATATACACGCCCGGGCGGCGGCGGGCGTAAAAATTTGAACCAGGAGATGATAGCATGAGTGGGACAGCGGCAGAGCTGGTTTGTAAAACTACCGTGGGAGGGACATGGGTCGTGTGTCCGGTGTGTCGGCGGGGGAAGCTGCTGAAACTGACAGAGGCCACCAGAGCGCAGGGGCTGGTGCTGTTCTGCCGGTGCTGCAAGCATGAGACCGTAGTGGAAATCGGGCCGGGCGGCGGCGGACTGCCCAGGGTGTGGGAAGAGGCCAGGGAGGAGTCCATGCACGGAAGCGCAGCCCGGGCGTGCTGCTGATCCTGGCGACGGAGCGGGGAATTTCACGGGGAAAACGGTGATTTTTTGCGGGGTGATCTTGCCGGTTGGCTACGTACAGGCGTACGGGTACCCGTGTGCGGGCAGGGGCGCACGGGTGCGGGGCCTACGGCCCACCCACCCCCCGGCCCGAAAAAGTTTCAGGGGGCGGGGGTGCAAGACCGTGTGGCCCCTCTGGTGTGAGAAATTCTCCCCAATGGGAGTTTAGGCCAAAACAGGCATAAAGCCGGGGAAAAAGTGTACTTTTGCAGGGGCGATTTGAGGACAAATCACCGGGAGACTTGGGCGCACACGTGGGCGGGTGCGGGTGCGTGCGGGCCTTCGGCCAGAGGCGCCCCGGCTCCGAAAAAATTTGCGGCTTTGTGGGTAAGACCGTGGGCCACCCTCCATGCGGAAATTTTTCCCCATGCAAAAAACTGTTTCCCCACCCCCCCAGCCAAAAAACAGCACGGCCCAAAGAATGGCCTAATCGGGTGGGTTCGAGACAATCCCGAATTGCTCGTACGTGTGCGCGCGCAGCAGCCGAGACTGGTTACGCAGCCGGTGACCTCCGGCTTATGCTTGGGGTAAGCCCTGCTCCCCAGCGGTGCCCAGTGAGTGCCTGGTGGCGCTCCTGGCCCATCCTGCGGGATGGTTAGCCCCAGGGATACCCGCTCGTGCCGGAGGGCCTTTACGTGGGGCGCAGCTTGGCCCCAGCTGGCTTGCTGAGGCCCTGGTATGCAGCTGGTAGTCTCCGGCCGAGCCCGGGATATGCCCGCTCCCCAGCGGTGCCCAGTGAGTGCCTGGTGGCGCTCCTGGCCCTTCCTGTGGGGTGGTAGGCTCTGGGATACCTGCCCGTGTTGAGTAAGGTGCAGCCCGGCCCCGCTGGCCTACTGAGGCCCTGATATGCAGCCGACGGAGGCCCCTAGCCTACCTGGGTATGCCCGCTCCCGGGCGGTGTCTGGTGGGTGCCTGGCGGCGCTCCAGGCCCCTCCTGTGGGGCGGCAGCCCATGGGATACCCGCTCGTGCCGGAGGGCCTTTATATGGGGTGCAGCCCGCCCCAGCTGGCCTGCTGAGGCCCTGGTGCGTAGCCGGTAGCCTGGAATATCCCCGGTCTGGGTGTGGCTCTGTAGGCCTATTCAAATACGAAATCGCTTGCGGATTTGGGGAAGTATTCCGCTTTTCGTTCTGCCCAGGTCTGTAGCCTGGGATACCCGCCCGTATGAGAGAATAGCAGCGGGGCGCAGCACAGGCCACATCACCGATTATGGGGGTGCAGCCAGGCTTACGGGGTATTAGGGGAGCCCCCTAAAAGGGCGTTTGGCTGGCCAAATGCGATGCTTGCGGAAACTGTGGTAACTGATGGATGGGGGCAGATCTGGGAAAGTTCTTGATTGCCTTTTGAATCCATCTGCACTACGGGCAAATCCGTCAACGTTGGCGGATTTGAGGTAGCAGCTGCACGGTACACACTAATCTGAAAAACGACAGCGTTGTCGTTTTTGGCGGCGGGATCGGAGCATAAGGAAATCAAATCGGCAGACGCTTGCCGATTTGGCAGTGTGTCCGACTTGGACACATAACAACAACGAGCGGGCATCCTTCTGAGGTAGGATACCCGCTCGCTATTCTGCTGGGGAATGAGTCTTTATGCCACGCAAAAGCGGCGGCTGGTGATAGTTTTGGTGAATCGCTCTACCAGCTCGGGGGCGGCTGCCTTCAGGGCCTTGCTATCCAGCCGGGAGGAGGTTACCGGCTTCCAGGTGACCTTATATTCCCCGGCCCGCAGCTCCTGGGCGTCGCCCATGTGGGCCTTGATCGTATCCTTGATCGCCTCCGCCTCGGCTTGGGCCTCCTCAATAATGCTCTGGAGCTGGCGCAGCTCCCGGATCCTGCTTTCAAGTTCGTAGCTGCTCATACTGCAAACCTCCTGTTAACTGGGGTCAAGTGCCGGGGGGCTTTACGGCATAGCGTTCTGCTCAGTGCGTCTCAATCTCCCGTATCCCGTCCCGGTCTAACCTTGTGTTCTTGGGATCCACCTTGACTTGACTTGTTCCTCTTGACATTATGAATTATAGCATATCTACCGGTAGATAACAAGCGGTATACCGTACAAATATCTACCGGTAGATTTGTGCAATATATATCTACCGGTAGATTGAATTGTGTGGTATAATTTAAACATAATGGAGGAGGTGCCGAGATTTTACCGGCCCCAGAAAGGAGGAAAGCATGGCAGGGAAAACCGATGCGCAGAAGCGTGCCCAGAAGGCATATATGGAGGGCTTTGCACGGGTTGAAATCAGAATGACTACACAGCAAAGGGCAGCGGTTCAGGCCCATGCAGAGGCCCACGGCGAGAGCGTGAACGGCTTTATCAACCGGGCCATAGCTGAGGCGATGGAGCGGGACAGTGTCGCTTGTGCGGTCACTGGTGGGCCTGCTGAGGGCACAAAATAACCCCAGGCACAGCGCCCGGGGCTTGACAGTGTGGCCACAGCGGCCTATAATGGATATAGAAAGAGGCGCTGCCGAATCGCCGTATCGGTCAGCCCTTAGAGTAGTTTGAAGTGATCGCTGTACTTGTCAGGGTGCCGGCGGTCACTTCTTTTTTGCCTGAATAAACAGGCTGCAAACACCAATGATGACCAAACAAAGCTGAAGAACTTCGGATGTACTCATGGGCAGCCCTCCTTTCCGAAGATCGGAGAGCAAAGAAGCTGCCCTCCGTCAAGAGGGCTGACCGCTGCTGTCCGGCAGCGCCAAGGTCAGGATAACATAGAATGGAGTCGAAAGCAAGTGGGGGGCTTTATGTCTGGTTTTTTGGCCTATAGGGATGAGGTCAGCGGTCAGGGTGGCAGATAGAAACCCAGACAAAAACCAGACGGACTCCCCGAATAAGTTCAGAAACGCCAATGCAAGCAGACAAAAGAACAGAACAGAAAATCCGGGGAAGTATTGCGCCACAATGGAAAGAGACGATAGCGGACAAAAGGCCAGTAAAGTGGAAAATGCGCAAAAAGTAATTGGTAAGGATGAGGTCCCCAGTTCAAATCTGGGTAGCAGCTCCACAAGAAGGTCGCTTTTCTTTTGAAAAGCGGCCTTTTCTTCTAAAATTCGCAACAATTTTTGAAATATTAAATTTTTCCATTTGCTATTGACCACAGAACCAGCCACAGACAGGAAAAAGACGGGCCTCCGGGGGCGCTTTGCCCTCGGAGGCCTGTTTGTTCAACTTGCCGGTTTTTGTTGCTTCGCCTGCTCTTTTCCGGCGGCGATCTCCGCCTTCATTTCCCAGATCAGTCCTGCCAGCTTTTTCTCACACTCGGCTTCCGTTTTCGCGTAGACATTCCGGGCCATGCGCTGGCCATTGAAGATGGGGGAGTAACGGCCCTCCCACAGGTGGTCATTGATTTGGCTGACACAGCCGGTGCCCGGTTTGCGCCGCTGTCCCTTGTGGGCCTGGAAGGTGCTGGGGGCTGGTTTCTGGGGTGCCGCTTCCTGCCTGGGTTTCGGTTCGGCTCTCCCGATTCCTTGGTCGATCTTGTCCGCCGCGTTCTGCCGCATGGCATCGGTGACGTGGGTGTAGGTGTTCAGGGTGGTGGTGCTGGACACATGGCCGATGATGGTGGACAGCGTTTTGATGTCCATGCCGTGTTCCAGGGAGGCGGTAGCGAAGGTGTGCCGCAGGTCATGGAATCGCAGCCGTTTACACTCTGCCCGCTCCAATACTGTCTGGAGCCGCTTCCGGACGGCTGCCGGGTCCATAGGGGAGTCTTCCTTGACAGGGGAGGGAAACATCCACCGTGAGTGGACGGCTTGTTTGTAGGTCTTGAGCACGTTTAGGACCGGGGCAGGGAGGAGTACCGTCCGGTTCCCCGCCTTGGTCTTGGGCGGGGATACTGCCAGTTCTCCCTTGACCCGGTGGACCTGCCGCTCCACCCGCAGGGCGCCGGTCCGGAGATTCAGGTCACGCCACTGGAGGGCCAGGATCTCGCCCCGGCGCAGGCCAGTGGCCAGTTCCAAGAGAAGCAGCTCGTAGCAGCCGTCCTCCCTGGCCTGGATCAGCAGCCGCTGGATCTCCTCCGGAGTCAGAACCTTCATTTCTCTGCCCTTGACAGGAGGAAGTTTACAGCTGTCCGCCGGGTTGCGGAAGATCAGTTTCTCCTCCACTGCCTTGTCCAGTGCGGCGTGGAGGGTGGTGTGGATGCCCCGGATGGTCTGGTCGGAGAGACCCTCTCCATAGAGTTCTGTGCGCAGCAATCTGCCATTCTGCCTAAGATGGGTATAGAACTGCTGGATGTCCCCGGTGGTCAGCTTGTCCAGCTGGATACCGCCCAAGGCGGGGATGATGTGTTGGTAGATCCGCCGTTCATAGGACATCTGGGTGTTAGGACGGAGACTCGCTTTCTTGTAGTCCTGGTACCAATGATCCAGCCAAGCACCCAGGGAAAGCCCTGCTTTTGGAACTTCAGGGGCGGGAGTCTCCAGTCTCTCCCGCAGGGCCTTCAGCTTTGCCACACATTCTGTTTTTGTCTTAGCAAGGACATTTTTGGTTTTGGGCAGGCCCTTTTCGTCATAGCCGATGACCACTCGGCCCTCCCACCGGCCGTCCTTTCTCAGACGGACGCTGCCGTCGCCGTGTTTTCTGCGTTTTGCCACGGGGCCATCTCCTCTCCTAAGTAGTCGGTCAGGAAGCCGCCCACGATTTCCGCCGCCCGCCTCTGCATATCCCCGGTGGTGTGGGTGTAGGTGTCCAGGGTGAAGCTGGCTTTGGTGTGGCCCAGGATGCCGGATAGGGTCTTGGCATCCACTCCGCTGGCCAGAGCGTGGGTGGCGAAGGTGTGCCTTAAATCGTGAAATCTAAGTTCAGGCAGTCCGGTCTCCTGCAGGACCTTTTTCAGCTGGCGGTATGCGGTGCCGGGGTTCAGCAGGGTTTCCGGGCGAAGTGGGTCATGGAAGATCCAAGGGGAGTAGGAAGTCTTTTTTCGCAGCCGCAGCCGCTCCGCCGTGCTGGTGGGCAGGAGGATGGTCCGGGTCCCGGCGTAGGTCTTGGTGTCCCCGGCCACCAGCCGTCCGCCTTTTTCTTTACGCAGTGTACGGGAAATGCTGAGGGTGCCCTTTCGCCCATCGAAGTCGCTCCACATGAGGCCACAGATCTCACCCAGCCGCAGACCGGTGGTGAGTTCCGTGTAGAAGAAGTCCCGCCAAATCGGGTCCCGATCCGTCGCCTCCAGAAAAATGTTCACCTGCGCCTCGTTTAGAATTTTCATGGGCTTGTGGGTGATTTTAGGCGGGTCCACCTGTTTGGCGGGGTTGTTGGGCATCAGCCCCTGATCTGCTGCCGCTTGGAGGGCTTGGTGGAGGGCGGCGTGGATACCGCGGACGGTGGCGGGAGAGAGGCCGGGGCTTTGGCCGGGGCGAGGGGCAATTCGCCCCTGTTCCAGAAGGAAACGGTACAATTCCCGCAGATCCTCAGCGGTGAGTTGCGTGAGCTTCTTTTGTCCCAGGCGGGGTTTGACATGGCGGTCCATGTCGCCCCGGTACCGTTTCAGGGTGCCGGGGCGCAGGGTGAGTGCCATCTGCTCCAGCCAGCGGTCCAGCCACTCTGACAGCGTCATTCTGCTCTCCTCCGTCAGGTCCACTCCCTGATAGGCGTCGATGTTCTGCCGGAGTTTGGCGGTCAGTTCCTTTTGGGTATCTGCGTAGATATACCGGAAGATTGAGTCGCCATTGCTCTTGTGGCCCACTACGATCCGGCCCTCCCAGCGGCCATCCTCCCGCTTGCGCACCATGCCGTCCCCGGATGGTCTTCGCTTTGCCATGTTTCTTACCTCCAGAGTTTATCTTTGATTTGCGGTGCAATTTCTGGGGGACTCACTTGATAGACGGGAACTTGTGAGGCTCTGCCACCCATTGATACACCACAGCCCCGCAGCGGCGGCAGATCAGATAGCGAAGCCGGCTGCCCAGGAGTCCGTGCTTCTTGTAGGTCACCAGCGCCTCTCCGTGCTGCCAGCCCAGGCCCAGATTGTCGCTCCCGCAGTACTGGCACCGCTGGACTGGGGTTTGATTGGTCGTCATTGGTCATCCCTCCTCAGCAACACAACATACCACAGAAACAGGAAATAGCCAGGGGCACGGCGAACTATTATCAGAAAATTATCATTTTGCCTGGCCTTCTTGCTCCAAGGGCTTTCCTATTGTTTTAGGTGCCGTAATTTTTGAGGTGCTCACATCCCGCCCATGACCATGCCGCCCTGGTTCTGCGCCTCCTCATGGTCATCCGGTTTGTGGCCCATAGCGATTTTCTTTTCCTGAATCTTTCTCCGAAGTTTGCTGTCTACCTGGAGGCCGGTGCTGGAGCGGGGCAGGGAGTGATCCTCAAAGATCCGGATCATGTGGTAGAGCAGGCGCGTGGCCGCCAGCATGACGGAAGGCGGATGGAGGCTGTCCTGGTGCTCCAGAAAGAACTGCGCGTACTGGTTCCCCTGGGCGGCGGAGCGGCTGAACCACGCCATTGCTTGGGCTTGATCTTGGGCTACTCCCTGCCCGGTCAGGTACAGCTTGCCCAGCATGTATTGGGCGTACTGGTTGCCCGCCTCTGCCGATTTGGTGAACCACTCCACTGCTCTGGTGGTGTCCTTGTTGACAGCGTTCCCCTCCAGATACTCTTTGCCCAGACGGTAAGCGGTGAAGTGGCATCCGTTTTCTGCGGCCTGTTTCAACCAGCGGATACCCTCGTCCGGGTCCCGGACTTCCATATCGTCAGAGAGAAGCAGTTTGCCCAAGGCATATTGTGCAGCTCGCAGACCATGCCCTGCCGCTTGGGTGAACCAGTGCTTTGCCTTTTGACTGTCTGGGATCAACAGAGGCCCGTCCCGGTAGAGTAGGCCCATCATGTATTGGGCGTGGGCGTCGCCTCGCCCTGCCAGCCGCTTCAACTCTTCCGCCGCCCTGTCCCGGTCCTCCAGCGAAAGTGTCTCGTCCCGGATGATCTGCCGCAGTTCCCAGCAATCATAAGACTCGCCCCGCACCTGCTCCGCCTCGTCGTGGCCAGCCAGGTTCGCATCCTCGAAAGTGATCTCCCCCAACCGGATGCGCTCCGCCTCCTGAATGACGGCGTTCTTGATTTGCCGGAACTTCTTCTCCTGGGACAGCTTTTTCTTCTCTCTGGGCTTGTCGTGGTAGTAGCTGTCCACCTCACTTTGGAGGACGCACCACTGGTCGTAGCACTCACGGACCACTGGCAGTTCCTCCAGCTTGTCCACGATCTCGTCCACGGTTTTCTTCACCGGCTTAGGGAGGTAGCCGTAGGACTTCTTGCCCTTGACCGTCTCCAGCTGCGTGGCCAGCTGCTCCATCTTCTGTTCAATCTCAGGAGCCGAACAGATGCTCTGCGCCATCTCACGGGTCAGACGTCGAATGGCCCTGCGTGCCTCCCGCACCAACTCATCCCGCGACTGGGATTTTTGCTCATGAGTGTGCAGCATCTCCTGTTTGAATATTTGATTCATCAGCCTGGACTTGATCTGCCGGATGCCTTCTTTTGTGAGATAGGCTTCTTCCGGCACCGTTGACCACGCCATCATGTGGACATGGGGGTGCTCCCCCTCGTCGTGGTAGGCGGCATACCAGCGGAAGTGATTTGGCGGGATGTTCATAGCGGCGGCGATGTCATTGCGGTTTGTCCGAAGCAAATTCATCCACGCCCTGGCATTGTCGTAGCCAAGACGAGCGGCATCCTCACGTTTCAGGGAGAAGATGTGCGTCCACACGTTGCCGGTGTATTGATCCAACTCCCGCATTGCTTTTTCTAAATCCACGCCGTCCTCATCCCCAAAGAGGCCGTGGTCACCCAACCGCTCTGCCCTGGGACGGGTGGCAATGTACTTCATGTAGCCGTCCGACTGCTGAACCTGCGGCCAGTTTTCTTCCAGTGCCCTGGTGATGAATGCAGAGGCATTGGCTTTGGTAGGCTTGGCTTCGTAGTCAGAATACTCGTCCAGTCCTATGGCCTCTGGGAAATCTTTTATCAGTTTTCTGACCAACTGCTCTTGTTTCCTTGTGGGCGGCCGGTCATCCGGGATCAGTTCCACGCGCTCCCGTGTTCCAATGTACTGCAGATATCCACTGACAGGATGGTTCCTATCGCACTTCAGGTAGGGACTTTTCAGGATCAGTCTTGCCATTCATCGTCCTCCTCCCAGGCCCCACGTACCCGCTGCTCCAGCGAGACACGGCCGTTGGTCTTTTTCACATTTTGCACGCTCTCCGCCCTCCGGCGGCGGAGATCCTCGTCGCTGAACTGATAGGCGTCAGCAAGGATACCGGCCACCATGTCCTGCTCCACCGCCTGCCGGAAGGCAAGGGAGGACAGACGTTCCTCCAGCTGTCCCAGCCGTCCGTCCAGGTACGATTTGATAGATGTTGGCAGGAAAAGGCCGGCGTCGTTGGCGCTGAGGTAGTCCAGGTAAAAGTCCACCGCCCGCTCGATGAAAGCGGTCATACTCCGGCTTCCGTCCTCCTGATACCGGCGCTCCAGGATGGCTTTCTTTTCCGGGTTGAGATAAAAAGCAAATCTCTCTTTTTTGCCCATAAACTGCTCCTTTCCGGGGCGTGACCCCTATTTTTTCGTTATGGCAGTAGGAGTTCGGGGATTGTGACCACAAACGTGATCCCCGCTGCCTGTTTTTGACCCCACTTTTGATACACCGCAAAACCCCGTAACGACCCGCACTGCGGGGCGAAGTGACCGGCCGGAGGAGCCACTGGCGACCCCGGCGTTTATCCTGCTTTTCCTTTCGTCCTCCGTAAATCAGTTATGGGGCGGCAAATTCCCCGGATAGGCCTCCTCCACAGCGGTGGAACAACGGGCCAAATCCGCTCCAAAACCGCCGGGAGGGGCAGGGACTCTGCCTGCCCCGAAGGGAGCCACACAGCGGCCCACAGGCGGTCACGCGGGGCTTTTCTGCTCCAGCAGGAGGTTCACCACACGCTGGCGCTCTGTAGCCAACTCCAATTCCTCCAACTGGCGGTCGTAGTACTCGTCGATCACCTCCTGGATCGGCCGGAGGGTGAACAGTAGATTGCCGTTGCGCTTTTCTCCTGTCTTGGTGATCACCTCGGTGGGTTCCGTGGTGATAAGTCCACGCTCCTCCAGCTGCCGGATGTACTTGCGGACAGTATTTTCACTCATGCGCACTGCTTCGCCGATGGTTCGGATGCTGGGCCAGCACTGATGCGTCTTGCGATTCTCACACCGTTTCAGGAAACTGTACACAGATAACTCTCCGGCGCTCAGGCCCAAGAGAAACACTTCGTTGGGCAGAGAGAAAAAATTTCCGCGCCCACTGTACTTGCTGTACCTCATACGCCGCCTCCTGTGTGCTCTTTCACCCACTGGATGAACTGCTCTTTGGGCACCACCATGCGATTCCCGATGCGCAGCACCGGGAAACCCGGTTCATGCATCAGCTCATAACCGCTGGACGGTGACACGCCAAGCACCTTTGCCACTGTGTCTGCATTGAGAAACAGCGGCAGGTCATCGTAGGATTTGTATTCGGATTTTTTCAATCAGCATCCTCCTTTGAAATCTTACGGACATCATCCGGGTGGACCAGCTGCAGGAACTCCTCCACGGAGTTGACCACCCCGGCATCTTTCAATTGCTGATATCGGATCAGGTCACAGAGCGTTCGGAGATTGACCTCCGCACACTCCAGCAGCTTGTCCATGGCCACGATCTGCTGTGCTGTGCTGAGCTCCGTGGGCTTGTCAGGATCTTGCAGATAGGTCCGCACCGCATCCGTTTCCGGCATCTCTTCCCCCAGGACTGCCTGCATCTCCTGAAGGACGTAGTCCATAGTTTCCTTTTCTGCATTGGCAGTCAGTGCTTGCAGCAGCTGTTTTGAACTGTTTCCAAATACATTCATGATCTTGTACTCCTCTGTAGGTTTCATTCAGAGCCGCCCGGCCACGGCCAGAGCCGGGGTTTCCGAGGTCCGGAAATTTTGCCCTCTACTTATCAGGACACTCACAGGCGGTTTGTAAACCAGAAAAACAAAAAATTGAGGGGCTCTGTCATTTGACAGAGCCCCTCAGCTGTTCGTGGAGCTTTTTCAGCCGCTTTGATACCGCCGCCTTGGACACGCCGTAGATCGTCCCGATCTCCTCCATGGTCAGACCCCTGCCATATCGGAGTTCTACAAGATCCCGGCCCTGGTCTCCCAGGCCATCGACGGCTTTCCGCAGAGTTTCAAGCTGGAGGTTCCGGAGTACAGTATCCTCCACGGGACGCCTGACACAGTCCGAACAGAACAGCACCGTTTCAAAATCACTTTTACTCAGATGCCTATGGTCCCGCTTGTCCTGCGCCTGTTCCCGCTTCCGATCCTGCTCCAGGAAGTCTGCGACCTCCTTTGGCACTGATACTTGCTGGCCACTATAGGTAATCACGACAGAGTCGCTCATTTGCACCCTTTCCGCTTTACACGGGAAGGTGCACACCCGCGCTGCCGGCACAGCGCCAAATACTGAAGACCTTCATGGAAGTTCCCTTCGTGCAGGGTGGTTGTGGTGCCCTACGAGGCCCATGAATGTCTGAGGTCCCACCGGGGTGTGGACCTCACCGGAAAGCTGCGAGTTTTCGGCTTTCGCCTACGTTCAGTATAGAACAAATGTTCTTTCCTGTCAAGAATGTCCGCGAAAAATAGGTTCCTCATGGATCAGCGGAGGACCTACAGTTGTTTTCTCCCCTGCAGAATTTGATGGACCCTCGTCTGTTATAGGTCATTTGTTTTTAGTAAAATTTTAGTAAAAACTATTGACTTCGAACAGGGGAGAAATATAATGAACTCAGAAGAACTTGAGAGGGAGGGATCTCATGGCGACGATCAAAGATGTGGCCCAGGCCGCCCAGGTCTCGGCTGCCGCGGTTTCCCGAGTTCTAAATAAGGATGACAACATCTCTGTCACGCCGGAGGTGCGGGCCCGGATTTTTCAGGCGGCTCACGCCCTGGGCTATGTGTCGCCCCGGCAGCGGAAGGCGGCGGAGCACAAGACTCATCTGGTCATCGGGGTGGCGGACTGGCGGATCATCCGCCCGGACCGGCCCAATGTGCGGCTGTCATCCTTGTCGTGCCTGGTGCAGATGATGACGGACCAGTATGAGGTCTCCTTTGTCCGGTTGACCTTCGGCGAGTCCCAGAAAGTGGACGGCATCATTGCCCTGGGTGTGTTCAGCGAGAAAGAGATCGACTTTCTCCGCTCTCTGTCCTTTGCCATCGTTTTCGTGAACTCCAATCAGCACAACTATGAGTTCGACCAGGTGCAGGTGGACTTCGACCGGGGCCAGGAGAAAATGGTGTCCTATCTGCTGGATCAGAAGCGGTACACCGGCCTGGGGTATATCGGCGGCATCTACGACGGACCCAACGGCCGCATCGGTGCCCACCGCCTGGCAGCCATCCAGCGCATCCTGGAGGAGCGCGGCCAGTACGACCCCAGCACGTTCCATGTGGGGGAGATCAGCCGGGAGAGCGGCTATGCCCTGGCCAAGAAGGCAGTGGAGGAACACACCCTGGCCGAGGCGGTTCTACTGGGCAGTGACGAGGTGGCTGAGGGCGCGCTGGAGGCCTTCCGGGAGCTGGGCATCCGTGTGCCGAAAGATGTGGCGGTCATTATTTATCAGGACATCCAGACCTTGGAGAGCAAGTGGCCCACTGGCACCTGCCTGGAGATGTTCCCGGACTATGTGTGGGAGAACGCCCTGGAGCTGCTCTTTGGCCGGATCAGCCAGCGCCGCTCCCAGGCGGTGACCGTCACAGTGCCCACTCACCTGAAGATCGGCGACACCGCCTGACTTCCAGAAACGGTTATCAGAGGGGTTCCCCTCTGTAACAGATAGGTCCAAAATCAACCCCAAGACATAAACGAAACATCGAGGAGGATCACAGTATGAAGAAAGCACTTTCTCTCCTGCTGGCTGGCGTGATGTGTGTTGGCCTGTTGGCCGGCTGCGGCGGTCAGAACACGGAGGACACCCTGGGCTCCGGCAGCACGCCGGACACCAGCAGCACCCAGGAGACCGGGAACAAGACCATCGATACCCTGCGCATCGCCTTTGTCCCCTCTCGGGAGCCGGAGGAGATCATCACCGCCACCGAGCCCCTGAAGCAGATGCTCACCGATGAGCTGGCCAAGCTGGGCTACGACGTGGGCGAGGTGGACATCACCGTGGGTACCAGCTACGAGGCGGTTGGCGAGGCTCTGTCCGCCGGCACCGCCGACGTGGGCCTGATCCCTGGCGGCACCTATGTGCTCTATGACGACGGCTGTGATGTGTTGCTCACCGCCACCCGGGACGGTCTTTCCATTGACTCCGACAACGCCAAGGACTGGAACGACAACGCCCCCACTGAGCCCACCACCGAGCAGGTCACCAGTTACCGGGCTCTGATGATTGCCGGTCCCTCTGAGAAGGGTAAGGAGCTGGCCGCCAAGGTCAACGCCGGTGAGGAACTTACTTGGGAAGATGTGAGCAGCGCCAACTGGAGCGTGGCCAACTCCTCCTCTCCCGCCGGGTACATCTACCCCTCCCTGTGGCTCCAGGAGAACTTCGATAAGAACATCACCGACCTGCCCCATGCGGTGCAGTCTGACTCCTACGGTAGCGCCTTCGCCCGTCTGGCCTCCGGTCAGGTGGACATCGTCTGCACCTACGCCGACGCCCGCCGGGACTATGAGGACGAGTGGATCGGAGAGTACGGCATGACCAACAGCATCTGGGACGACACCGCCGTGGTGGGCGTCACCCCCGCCATCTACAACGACACCATCAGCGTCAGCAAGACCTCCCCCATCATGGACGACGACTTCAAGGCCGCCCTGTCCGAGGCATTCATCAACATCGGCAACACCGAGGAGGGAAAGGAGGTCATCGCCATCTATAGCCACAACGGCTACCTGCCCGCCAAGTCCTCTGACTACGACTCCGAGCGGGCCGCCCAGGAGATGATCCAGTCCCTGAACAGCGCGGGTTAAACCCAATCAAACATGGACCACAAACGAGGGAGGGAGGCCGTGGCTTTCCTCCCTTGTTTGGAATGGAGAGAGATACGATGATTGAATTCAAAGAGGTAGAAAAGCGCTACCCCAACGGGTACGAGGCCCTGAAGCACATCAACCTGACCATTGATCAGGGGGAGTTCGTGGCCATCATCGGCCTGTCCGGTGCGGGCAAGTCCACCCTGATCCGCACCATCAACCGGATGCACGACATCACCCAGGGCCAGCTGACGGTGGACGGCACCGACGTGATGACCCTTCACGGGAAGAGCCTGCGGAAGTTCCGCCGGCGGATCGGCATGATCTTCCAGTCCTTTAATCTCATTACCCGCACCACGGTCATCAAGAACGTGCTCACCGCCTTTGTGCCCGACCTGCCCTGGTGGCGGGCCACCTTTGGTATCTTCACGAAAGAAGAGAAGATGAAAGCCCTGGAGGCACTGGATCAGATGGGGATTCTGGACAAGGCCTTTGTCCGGGCGGATCAGCTCTCCGGCGGGCAGCAACAGCGGGTGGCCCTGGCCCGCACCCTGGCCCAAAACCCCCAGATCATCCTGGCGGACGAGCCGGTGGCCTCCCTGGACCCGGTGACCGCCAAGCAGGTGATGGATGACTTCCAGCGCATCAACCGGGACATGCACATTACCGTCCTCATCAACATCCACCATGTGGAGCTGGCCCTCCAGTACGCCACCCGGGTGGTGGGCATCCGGGCCGGAGAGATCGTCTACGACGGCCCGGCTGACCAGGTAGATCAGGGGGTGCTGGACGCCATCTACCAGGGGAAGCAGGAGGAGCCGGCATGAGTGTGTATGACAAGATTTTCCCGCCCAGGGTGCTGACCCTGCCCAACGGGAAACAGGTGTCTAAGCCCCGCTCCCGGGCACCCCTGGCGGCGGTGATCCTGGTGGCCATGACCGCCCTTTCGGTGGAGGTCACCGGCTTTGACATGGAGGTTCTGGTCAGCCGGATCAAAGAATTCTTTGTCATTTTGGGGGACATGATCCCACCAGAGTGGGACTATATGCCTCAGATCTGGCAGCCCCTGTTCGATACCATCAAGATGTCCCTGCTGGGCTCCTTCATCGGCTCGATTTTGGTGGTGCCCTTTGCCATGCTGGCCTCCACCAATATCATCCACAGCCGGGTCATCGTAGCGGCTATGCGGCTGCTGCTGAGCATCATCCGCACCCTGCCCACCCTGGTATCCGCCCTGATCGCCACCTACATCTTCGGCCTTGGCACTCTGGCGGGCACCACTGCCATCGCCATCTTCACCTTCGCCTATATCGGCAAGATCCTCTACGAGGAGATCGAGACCGTGGACATGGGTCCCTTCGAGGCTATGGAGGCCATGGGAGCCACCAAGGTGCGCTCCTTCATCAGCGCCATCGTGCCCCAGGTACTGCCCTCCTATCTCTCCAACTGCCTGTTCTGCTTTGAGGGCAACGTGCGCTACGCCTCCATTCTGGGCTATGTGGGCGCCGGAGGCCTTGGCCTGATCCTGAATGAGAAGATCGGCTGGCGGGAGTATGCCAGCGTGGGTATGATCCTGCTGGCCCTGTTTGTCACCGTGTTCATCATTGAGACCATCAGCCGGGCTGCCCGGAAACGGCTGGTATAAGGAGGGGCTGCTATGAACAACCGAATTGAAGCGGCCTATGAGCAGCGGCCCCGCCGCTGGGTCTTTGAGCTGGCTGTGGCCGTGGTGGTCGTAGCCCTGCTGATTTGGAGCGGCTCCGCCGTGGAGACGGCGGGGACTACCCAGAGCGGCGCCACGATTGCCTGGAACATCCTGGCTGGCATCTTTCATCCGGACACGGACCTGCTGTTCAATTTCACCACGCAGGGCGTACCCTATCTGCTGCTGGAAACCATCTGTATCGCGTTCCTGGGTACCATTGTAGGCGCTATCATCTCCATACCCCTGGCCTTCCTCTCGGCCTCCAACCTGACCCCCAAGCCTGTGGCCTTTCTGGGCCGAATCATCATCATGGCGGTGCGCACCGTTCCCGCCTTTGTCTACGGACTCATGTTTATCCGGGTCACTGGGCCGGGCGCCTTTGCGGGACTTCTGACTATGTCCCTATGCTCTGTTGGCATGGTGAGCAAGATGTATATTGAGGCCATCGAGGACCTGGATGTGCGGGTGCTGGAATCCCTGGACGCGGCGGGCTGCACCACCTGGCAGAAGATCCGCTACGGCATCCTGCCCCAGCTGATGCCCAACTTTGCCTCCACTGCCATCTACCGCTTTGACATCAACCTGCGGGATGCCACGGTCCTGGGCCTGGTGGGGGCAGGCGGCATCGGTGCGCCGCTGATCTTCGCCATGAACGCCTACCGCTGGGAGGAGGCTGGCGCCATCCTGGCGGGCCTCATTGTGCTGGTGCTGATCGTGGAGTGGATCTCCACCAAGATCCGGGTCAAACTGGCCAGGGGGTAAGTATGGAAAAGACGTTTCAAATCTACTATACCTCAGATACCCACGGCCATGTATTCCCGGTGAACTATGCCTCCAACAGCCCGGAAAATGCCGGACTGCTGAATCTGGCCTCTCAGGTTGAAAAGGATGGGAACACCCTGGTGCTGGACGGCGGCGACGCCCTCCAGGGAACGCCGCTGACTCAGTACTACCTGGAGCACCGGGGGGAGTGGCCCATCCACCCGGTGGCCGCCGCCTTCAACGCCATGGGCCTGGACTACTTCACCCTGGGCAACCACGACTTCAACTTCGGCTATGAGGCCCTCCGGGAATATCTGGAGGCCATGGATGGCGTGTGCTTGTGTACGAATGTGGAGGACTTGGGTGGGCAGTTGCGCATCCGGCCCTGGGCGGTGCACACCCTGGACAATGGGCTGCGCATTGGCATTACCGGCGTGGTCACGGATTTCGTGAACATCTGGGAGCAGCCGCAGAATCTGGAGCGGATTCGGATCACAGACGCCTTCCGGGCGGCCCGGGCGGCCTGCGCCGCACTCCGAGACCAGTGCGACGTGTGCGTATGTATCTACCACGGGGGCTTTGAAGAGGATCTGGCGACCGGGCAGCTGCTTTCAGACAGCGGGGAGAATATTGCCTGTAAAATTGCCCGGGATCTGGACTTCGATCTGCTCCTTACCGGCCACCAACACATGGCGGTGGAGGGTGTGAATTTGTCCGGCACCTATGCGACACAGCCCCCGGCCAACGCGGGGCAGTTTCTCCACATGGTTGGCCAGTGGGATGGAGCGAAAAGTCGTTTTCAATCCAATCTGATCCCAGTGGGCGGAACACATCCGGCGGAGCCCTATCAGAGTTTGCTTCCTCTGGAAAATGCCGTTCAGCACTGGCTGGACCAGCCCATTGGTGTATTATCCCAGCCCATCCCTCCGGAGGGAAAGTTGGAAGCGGCTCTTTATGGCAGTCAGGTGGCCGCCCTGTTCAACCAAGTGCAGCTGGCGGAGACTGGGGCGGACTTCTCCTGCACCAGCCTGGGGAACGACCCGGTGGGACTGGCCTCTCCAGTGACCATGCGGGGCGTGACGGCCGCCTATCTCTTTGCCAATACCTTGGTGGTGCTGGAGGTGACGGGAGAGGTGCTGAGGCAGACCATGGAGCGGTGCGCCGCCTACTTCACCCTGGTGGATGGGCAGCCGCAGATCTCCCAGGAGTTCCTGCTCCCCAAGGTGGAGCACTACAATTACGATTTTTACGCCGGCCTGGCATACACCTTCGATCTGCGCCGGCCCGTTGGAAGCCGGGTGGTCCAGCTGACGAAACTGGACGGCTCTCCGCTGGGGGACGGAACCTTCCGCCTGTGCACCAGCAACTACCGGGCCACAGGAACAGGGGGCTATGAGATCCTGCGGAAGTGTCCGGTTCTGTGGCGTGGCGGCGTGGAGATGCCGGATCTCACTGCCCGCTATATCCAGATGCATAGTCCGGTGTCTGCGCTGAAAAACGCAGACATGCGGGCGATCTGGTGAGGCCGCCTTGACAGGACTCACGAAATGTGGTTTGATGAAAAGCAAACAGCAGAAAGAAGGTGAAGAATGGAGCGGTTTGATGTGGCGGCGGAGATCATTCAGGAGGCTGGTAAGATCCTGCGCCGGTGCCATTTGGAGCAGGCAGAAATCAGCCAGAAGACGGGCCACCAGGATCTTGTCACCTTTTGGGATCGCAAAATCGAACAGCAGCTCCGCCATTCGATCCTGACAGCGTTTCCACAGGACTCCATTGTGGGCGAGGAATATCCACCGCAGGAAAACTGTGACAGGAAAGTTACCTGGTATCTGGATCCCATTGACGGGACGACTAATTTTATCAATCAGCACCAGAACTACGCAATCTCTATGGGGTGCTGGGAAGGCGCCGACCCGCTGTTCGGCCTGGTGCTGGACGTGGAGCGGGAAACGCTGTACTGGGGAAAGCACGGCGGCGGTGCGTGGCAGGATCAGACGCCGATCCACACCTCCGTCCGGCGGGAGCTTTCGGAGCTGTTGCTGACAACGCCGGGCCTGCAATACACCTTTCTGGAACCCCATCCCTATCAGGAGCGGATGATCCGGCTCTCCCGGAAGGTACGGGGAGTCCGGTGCCTCGGCTCCGTGGCCCTGGAGCTGTGTGAGGTGGCTGCCGGCCGGGCGGATCTGTTCGTCACCATGCGCTCCTCCCCCTGGGACCACAACGCGGCGCGGATCATCCTGGAGGAGGCCGGCGGCGCGATCTTCACGGTGGATGGAGATGAACTGCCCCTGGATCAGAAAAGCACGGTGGTCGGATTAAATTCTTACAGCATAAAGAGTTGCGTTTTTAGTGGATGAACACATATTTTCACCCTGACTATCGTACCACGCTTGATAGAATAGCTGGGCCAACGAAATCGTTGGCCCAGCTTTTTGCTCTGAACGGCTGACTTGTGCTCTTTTGGTGGATAATTTTCGGGGTGATCCTTTTATGGGATACAAACGGGATTGAGTCATTGCTCCCTATACGCGATCAGATGCTCATCGGCCGCTCTGATCAGAGGCACTTCTTTCCTGGTATATCTTATCCGCGCAGGATTTCGTCGGCGATGGGAACCAGTGCGGAGAAATCGGTAAAGTCCACCTGTTTTCCGTAAGTCTCCAGTAGCGCCTGGTCCTCACCGGACCTCTGTCGCGCCGGTTTACTCCGCAGGGAGAAACACATGGCGGCCATCATGGCCCGGTGACGTGGGGACAGAACGGCATAGTCAATGCCGCCCCGGAGGTGGAAGAAGATAGCCTGAGAGAATAGCTCTGGAGACATCTGCCGTTTCAGGGATACGAGGATATGCGCCCGGTTCTGCGGCTCCCCGGGGTCGGCCAGACCCACAGTGGCCACAATCAGCCGCTGGCCCTCCCGGAGGGAAAGAACTTTCATTGTCTGCTTGAGCCCCAGCACCCCGCCGGCATAGAGCGCCCCAAGATAGACGAGGATACTCCCCTCAGCCAGCCTGTGGAACTCCCCACAGGGGATGGCGGATAGGCCGGTGAGCCGGGAGAGCTCCTCCGCATACCGGCGGGTCGTGCCGTATTTGCTGCCATAGACGATAAGCCCATCCATCTGTGAAAATTCCTCCCTTTGCACAGCGCAACTATCCAGCCCTGCGGTAAAATTTACGTTCACGACAGCGCGGCAATGATCTTCTCCATGGCGGCGTAGCTGGGCATGGCGGCCACCTGGGTGATCTCCGCGGCCAGGTGGGGGACGCCGAAGTGGTCTTCGTCGGCGCCCGTCCCGGATACCTCGGTACGGAAACCGTGGTTTTCCCAGGCCAGGCGCTGGATCTCCTCGTCCATCAGGGCGTCGATGCCCGCCTCCCCCGCCTCGTCCAGGGCGATGTAGATATGGGAGGACCAGACGGTGGGTGTGGGATAGATCAGCACGATGTCATCCTTCAGCTGTTCCCAGTCCTCCGGGTTCTCCACGGCGAACTCCAGCAGTTGGTTTTCATAGCCGGCGATCATGGGCTTGGCCCCCATGCCGGTCTTGAGGAACTGGTCGAAGAGGTCGGAGGAGGACGCCTCCATATAGCCCAACTTCTCGAAGATGGCCTGCAAGCGGGGCAACACCGCCTCCACGCTGTCCTCATCCGCCACCCCGCCGCACAGCACATTGGCCAGCAGCCCCGCGAACATATTCCCGGAGTTGGAGCGCACGGGGTCGGTAGTGTTGACAGCCACGGTGCCGTAGAGCTCCGGGAGCCCCAGGTCCGCCCAGGCGGTGCCCGCCTCGATCTCCGCCACCAGGCCGGCCATATCCATATAGTACACCCCATCCCGCTCCGTCACCAGCCCCTCTTTCTGGAACGCATCCAGGATGGGCCGGTGGGTATAGAGGACGATGGGGGTGTTGAACACGATCTGGCTCCTGTCCGGCGCGCCGTAGAGCTGCTGGTAATACTCCAGGGCGGTCTGGCTGGAGGGAAAGAGGAAATTCCGGCCCTCGTGATCCGCCGTTACCATGTCCAGGGAACCTGCCTTGGCATAGTCCAGGGTGAGCCCGTAGTTCCGATCCAGGATGTCCTGTACCGCCTCGTCCTCCAGCAGGCCGATCTTCTCGCCCCCCACATAGCCCCGCAGGACAGCGGGCTCCGGCTGGGGGCCGCCTCCCAGCAACAGATAGACCGCCGCCGCCCCGATGACGGCCAGCAGGATGATCAGACCGATCCATTTTGATTTGCTTCCCATTGGAATCCCTCCGTGTTCAGCAGGCCCTCCATGACCTTCATATCCGCCTCCGCGTCAAACCGCTCCGAGGCCATCAGCTGACTGAGCTGTGCCTCGAATCCAGTTTTCAGCTTGGGCAGGATGGCCCGCACCTTCCGCTGGAACTCTCGCACCTCGGAAGTCCCCAGCCCGGCCTCCTGGAACTTCACATACTGCCCCAAGATCCGGCCCACCGTGTCCAGGTAGTAGGTGAGGAAGCGGTTGGCCGACGGGATCTTCTCCGGATGCTCCCGGAGATACCGGTAGAGGCGATCCCCCGTCTCCGTGAGGGCCAGGGCGTCCTCATGGGTCCGGACGTCTGTGATGCGGCCGGCGGCCGACCGGATGGCTCTCAGATCCCGCGCCGCCTCCTCCATCAGGGCCTGCATCTCGCCGCCGTCTGGCCGCTTGGCGAAATAGAGGGTGACGGGGTCTGCCTTGGGGGTCAGCAGAAACCACAGGCCCAGATAGATTCCCACCCCCAGCGCGGCGCTGAAGAGGAAACTCCATCGGAGGGCCAGTGCCAGAACCAGAAAGACCGCGATTCCCGCCCCCAGCGACAGTACCAGCTGCCGCAGCTGTCCTTTTTTCATCTCAGTTGTACCCCTTCACACTGCGGAAGGCCCCGATCAGATCCTCCCGTCCGTCAAAGACCCGCGCGTGAGTCAGCTCTGCCAGCTCCTCCAGCTGGGTGGGGTCGGCGGAGCCGAACATGATGGAGAACACCGGCACATCCGCCCCAAAGGCCTCGTAGCCGTCCCGGAAGTCGGAAAAACTCCCATCAGACACTCCGTCTGTCAGCAGGATGATGGCGGGGGTGTATTGGCTCAGATCATAGTCATCCAGCTGCCGCAGGCCCTCCATGGCGGCATAATAGATGTCGGTGCCGCCCACGGCCTCCTCCGCCTCCACCTGAGTATAGAGGGTTTCCAGTTCCCCTCCATTCCCAACGGCGGTGTAGACGTCCCGGGGGTAGCCCTCGAAGGGGATGAGGATATTGACCTCATGCGCCGAGGCCTGGAGCAGATTCTTCTCCGCGTTCTCCTGAATGAGGATCTGGCTCATGGCCTCCACCATCTGCTCCCGGCCTGTTCCCTCCATACTTCCGGAGTAGTCCAGACAATATACGGTGAGGGAGGGCTTGCGGAATTCCGTCTGGTACAGGTTCAGGCACTCCATCAGCACCTCGGTGGACGGCATCCGGATGGGGGAGAGCACCCGGTCTGGCTGGATGCCCCAGTCGGTACGGAACACATCCCGGTTCTCCTCGGATACCCCCTCGTACCCGGTGCGGCGGCCTGTGCGCTGGATCTCGTTTTGCACCTCGTCGGACAGGAGATACTCCTGTAAATCCAGAAAGGCCTGTTCCTTCTCGGTGTCCCCGTTGTCCACATAGCCCAGGGGAGAATCGGCAATGGAGAGACCGTCATAGGGGTAGACGGCATACAGGGTCTCCTCCCCACGGGCCTCCAGTTCCTGATTGGCGCTGATGATAAGGCACTCATAGTTCACCATGGCGTCATAGCCGCCGGTGAGAAATAGGTCCTTCAGCCAGTCGGAGCTGCCGGAGGACCGGTCTACGCCGGAGAGCAGTTGGGTGATCTGTTCCGAGAGACCGGGAGTCTGGAGGCTCTCCGATGTGATCACATCTGGATTGCCCAGCAGGGCATAGAGAAAGCCGATGTAGGCGCTACACCCGGAGTTGGACTGGGTGGCGGAGGTCATGCAGAAGTTCAGCTTCCCGGACTGGATGGCGGAGAGCAGGTCGCTGACCGACACCTCCGTGCCCACGAAACCCAGCTCCTCGGCTAACCCCTGGCGGATTCCGAATACCACCGGGGTGATGGAAATGGACTGGGCGTGCTTTACCCGGTACTGGGTGTCTCCGGCGGTGAGCCACAGGCTGCTGGCCGGCCACACCGCATCATAGTCCACCGTTTCCCCCTGGAGGGTCCGCATGATATCCAGGGAGCCCTGGTACTCCATCTCGATGTTCACGCCCCGTTCCCGGGCAAAGTCATCCAGGATGCCCTCCAGCTCCTGGTTCTCCGAGCCGGAGAGGATGCGCAGGGTCACATCTCCGCCATAATTGAAAGTGTGTTCTCCGCCGGAGGAATTGTCGGCGGAGGCTGTGCTGTCAGACAGCGTCGGACTGCAGGCCGTCAGAATCAATGCCAATGCCAGGATACATACGGATAAAACCGTGCGTTTCATAGCAACAGATCCTTCCTTTCCCAATGTGGCGCGCAGGCAGCGCAAACCCGCCCACGAAATATATAAAATAAGCCTAATTTACCATATCACAGCTGGTCTATGTCCACTACCACAGCACAGTAAAATGCGTGTAAAATCCGTGAGACATCCCGGAAAATGAACGCATCCCCCATGTGTGCGCATGGGGGATGCGTTCATCCGTCTGGGAAATAATCCTTTTTCATTTGGTGCAGCGCCTGGAGACGATTTGTGCCCTCGAAGCCTAACCGTTCTGCCACCGCCACGGCCAAGGCGTCCAGCAGGGCGGCGGGAGCCGCCATGGAGTGGTATTCTTTTTCTCTACCCCGGTAAGCGAACAGGCTGATATCCGCCCGCTCCTCTGCAGGAAGACAGGTGCGGCCCACAAAAGCCAGGGTCCGATAGCCGGCGGCCCGGCTATGATTCAGAAGAACGTGGCCCTCCCGGGAGAGCTTGGAAAAGCTGAACAGCACCACCAGGTCCTCCGGCCCGGCCTGGATCAGCCCCTCCAGCAGCTCCGCGCCCCCGGAGGGCAGCAGCGACACGCGCACGCCCACTCGGCGCAGACGGAAGTGGAGGAGCTGCGCCAGGGCGGCCGAGGCGTTTTTCCCGTGGAGAAATACCGTCCGGGCCGAGCAGATGGCCTCCACCGCTGTCTTAAACTCCTGGGTGGAGAGGAGCTGAGCGGTCTTTTCCAGATACTCCTGCTGGCGCGTCAGCCAGCTCTGGGGGGAAAAGCTCTCCTCCTGCTGCAGGGTCCCCGCCATTTTCACTGCGGGGCCGGAAGCCTGTTCCATCACCAGAGCCTTCAGGGCCTTGAAGTCCCGGCAGCCCACGTGCCGGGCAAACCGGGAGACGGTGGCGTCAGACAGCTCCAGCTGCTGGGCCAGCTGCCCGATGGAAGAAAACAGAAAGGCGTCGGTGTTGGTGTTGATATAGTCCAAGATCTTCTGCTCCGCCCGGGTCAGCTCCCCGGCCGGGGTGGAAAGGCGCAGGTCCATATGGGTGTCCTCACTTCAAGAGAGATTGCATGGCGGTGTGCAGCCTGCCGTTGGTGGCCAGCAGGGGCCCGCCCTGACACAGGGAGAGGGGGCTTCCGTCCGGGGCGGTGACCCGCCCTCCTGCCTCCTCCACCAGCAGAAGCCCGGCGGCATAGTCCCAGGGCTGGAGGGAGAGCTCCACATAGCCCTCCAGGCGGCCGCAGGCCACCCAGCACAGATCCAGGCTGGCACAGCCTGTCCGCCGGATATCCTGGCAGGCGTCGTACAAGTCCCGCATCTGGCGAAACGCCGTGTCGGCCAGCTCCCGGCAGCCCGGGACTGTCCCCACCGAGAGGAGGCTGTCCCCCAGGCGATCTGTGCCGCTTACACGAATGGGACTGCCATTGCAAAAGGCGCCCAGCCCCCGCCTGGCGGTAAAGCACTCGCCGCTGTAGGGATTATATACCACACCGAGGCGGATTTGTCCACCCTCCGCCAGGGCCAGAGAGACGGCGCTGTGCCGGAAGCGGTGGATCAGGTTGGTGGTGCCGTCCACCGGGTCCAAGATCCAGCAGGGGCGGCTCCAGTCCAGGGGGCGGTTGTCTTGTTCCTCCCCCATGAACTGGATGTCCGGGGCCAGGGCCGCCAGGCGCTCCCGCAGAAACTCCTGTACCGCCACATCCACATTGGTGACATAGTCCGTCTTGCTTTTGGCCCGGATGCTGCGGACGGCGGCGGGGTCGGCCAGGAGGGCTCCCGCCTCCCGCACTGCCTGAACGGCCTGTTCCTCCAGCGTTACGATTTGGTCATTCATACGGCAGCCCCCTGGGTCAGGATGGACACATAGTCGCCCCCCAGGGCGTGGATCTCCTTTAACGACCGCTTCAGCAGGCAGGCGGTGCGCACCTGGAAGGGGGCGGTGTCCGCCAGGCGGATGGCATAGCGGCCCTCCCGCATCTCCTCATAGAGGGCCGGGATGGTGTTGCACTCCCGCTCAAACACGGTGGTGACGCAGCCGTACTGCACCGCCTGGTGGGTGTCGCTGCCGGACACCACGGGGATGTCCAGCCTTCTCCCCAGGGCGTAGGTGAGCCGCTCGGTGCGCGCCTGGTCCAGGGCCAGGTCCTTGCCGTTCAGGTCCAGAAATTTCAGGCGGCGCAGCTGCTCCTCCGGCAGCTCGGGCACATGGCCAGGGGCGCGGAAGGGGTGGCCGCAGCCCACCACCACCGGGTACTCCTCAAACAGGTCCATCAGCCGCTGGAAGGGGAGGAAGGAGCCCTTCTCCTTGTTGGGCTCCAGCCGGCGGTTCAGCTCCAGAATGGCCTCCAGGGGTCCGACGGACAGGATGTGGCCGCCTTCCGCCACATCCGTCTCCATGCCGGGAAAAATTTTCAGGCCGTTTTCCAGCTCCAGGGTGTCCCCCGTTCTGCGGCTCACCGAGGCGATGTAGCCATATACGTCGGCGAACTGGAGGGTGTTGAAGTGCTCCGTCAGGCACAGGGCGTCCAGGCCGGCAGCTCTGGCCTCGCCGAAGAGCCAGTCGGTGTAGGCGGTGGAAAACGGGAGCTTTTTGGCCAGCTTCCCGTGAGTGTGAAAATCCAGGCGCAAGAGAAACCCTTCTTTCTTACAGCAATGTAGAGATCAGAACCGCCACCGCCACCACCAGCAGGGAAACCGCAAGGAAGATCCCGTCATTGCAGGATACTTTCAGGGATGCCAGCTTGATCTTCTTCACCGACTTGTTCACCGCCGCGTACCGGTACCCCCGCAGCTCCAGGGCCTCCACCGTGGTGCGGGAGCGCTTGGCGGTGTTGAGCATCAGGGGGTAGAAGGAATGCATGATGATCTTCACCTGATAGATCAGGTACCTGATCTTGCCCCCCAGGGTCTCGTGGGCGGGGGGATTGCCCCGGAGCCGGTAGGAGAGGAGCACGTTCTGAAACTCCTCCATCAGCATGGGCAGCATCCGGTAGGCGTAGGAGATGGAGAAGCTCAGCCGCTCCGGGCAGCCGTACCACATGAGGCCGTTGGACAGCTTATCCGGGTCCAGGCCGGAGAACACGGTCACCGAGGCCAGGGAGATGGTGGCCACCTTCAAGGTGAGGGTCAGCAGAGGGGCAATGGCAGAGGCGTCCCCGCCGAAGAGAAGAGTCACCACGAAGAGATACCCCGTCTGGGAGAAGACCCCCAGGGCGAAGAGAAACAGCACCAGCCCCGCCACCCGGGCCAGGATGGTGGTGCCCATCACCAGCAGGAAGCACCCCAGCAGGAACGGGATGTCGTTTACGAACCAGGGGACCAGGCCGAAGAACAAATACCAGGCCAGCAAGACGCGGGGGTCCAGGGCGGCAATGACGGTATCGTCGTTGCCATAGGCGTTCTTCAGCACCTGATTGCGGAGAAAGTCCATGGAGAATTTATCCAGAATGCTCTCCGACAGTTTGGCAGTCAATTTTTCCACAGCAGTCACGCCTCCTGAAAGGACGATAAAAATTCCTCGACGGTATAACACAGGGCCCGGCGGTCCAGGGCCTGCCCCATGGTGAAGATCTCCGGCGGGCGGATGCCCACCTGTTCCACCACATCGGCCCGGGCGAAGATCTCATCCCTGGGGCCGTCCGCCACCACCTTGCCGTCCCACAGGACCACGATCCGCTCCGCCCACTGGCACACCAGCTGCATGTCGTGGGTGGCGATGACGGCGGTTTGGATGATGTCCTTCATGTCGTCCAGAACGGCCATGATCTCGCGCCGGGTGGCGATGTCCAGGTTTGCGGTGGGCTCGTCCAGCAGCAGGACGCCGGGATTCAGGGCGACGCCGATGGCCAGGCTGGCCCGGCGCATCTGGCCGCCGGACATGAGGCGGCCGTCCCGGTCTGCCAGCTCTGATAGCCGGAACCGCTCCAGCAGCTCCGCAGTGCGTTTTTCCCACTCCGGAATGTTCCGTACCTCCATGGCGTAGGCGATGTCGGCGCGGATGGAATCCTTGATGAACATCTCCTCCGGGTTCTGATACACCAAGGAGATCTGCCGGGACAGATCCTCTGCCTTTTTGTCCCCAATGGCCTCCCCGAAGAGGGAAACCGTGCCGCCATTAGGTCGCAGCAGTCCCACCATCAGCTTCATGAGGGTAGACTTGCCCGCCCCATTGGAGCCGATCAGGGCCACCTTCTCCCCCCTACGGATGGTCAGATTCAAATCCTGAAAGACCGTGCGAGGCTCTCCCTTCACCGAGCGGTAGGAGAGAGACACGTTCTGAAAGGATACCGCCGCCTCACTGGTGGCCTCCGGCGTCCGCCGGGGCGCACCCGGCACATACCGCAGCTGGGAGAAGGCGGTCTTTCCTTCTTCCACGGTGGTGGGCAGGGGGATGTCCGTCGGAAGACGGCCTGCCCTCCGTAGCCGGTGGGCCGCCTGGGTCACCTGGGGCGGGAAAATGTTGCATTCCTCCAGCTCCTCCACCCGCTGGAGGGCGTCCTCCGTGGGCAGCATCCAGCAGACCTGGCCGTCCTTCATGAGCATCACATGCTTGCAGTAGTCGGCGATGTACTCGGTGTGGTGCTCGATGACGATGATGGTCTTACCTTGGTTCTCATTCAGATCCCGGAGAACCTCGTAGATCCGGTCGGCGTGCATGGGGTCCAGCTGGGCGATGGGCTCGTCCAGGATCAGGATGTCCGGCTGGAGGGACACCGCGCCGGCCAGGGCCAGCAGGTGGGTCTGACCGCCGGAGAGCTGCCAGACATATTCCTCCTCCCTGCCCTCCAGACCGCACTGCCGCAAAGCAGTCCTGCCCCGCGCCAGGTAGTCGGGGAAGGCGTAGTTCAGGCAGGCATAGGAGGCGTCGTCCAGCACGGTGGGCCGGACGATCTGGTTTTCAAAGTCCTGATATACATAGCCCACCTTCTGGGCCAGGACGCCCACGTCGCTCTCCCGGGTGTCAAGCCCCTCCACCCGCACGCTTCCCTCCATGGTCCCCGTGATAAAGTGGGGGATCAGGCCGTTGAGGGCCTTACACAAAGTGGACTTCCCGCAGCCGTTGTTGCCAACGACCGCCAGGAAGTCCCCTTTCTCGATCTGAAGGGAGATCTCTTTCAGGGTGGGCTGAGGGGCGCCTGGGTAGGTATAGGTCAGGCCGTCGATCTCAACCGCGTTCATGTCAGTTCACCGCGGCCTTTTTCCCGGCGTTCTTTTTGATGACCAGCAGGGCGATGATGGCCACCGCGGCGGCCGCTACCATGCCCACGGCCATGGCGGTGCCGCTCTCCGCCCACTCGGCCTCCCAGTCGATGAGGGACATGCCGGCGGTGGCGGCCAGCTCGGCCACGATGGCGCACACAAAGCCGACGGCGCACACGGCCAGGGCCTTGGGGCTGATGCCGCTGACGGCGCTGTCCGGGGTGCGGGGAGCCATGCCCAGCAGGGGCTCGATCTTGCCGTACAGCTTGGGTACCAGGTACAGAGTGGGCAGCAGGCAGAACAGGATGCCGGAGAACAGCAGGTCATTGAGGAAGGCGAAGCCCTCGGTGGCGAACACGCTCTCAGGCAGGCCGGCCACAGCCTCGAAGTCCTCCACCGCCAGCTGGACCTTCAGGATGTCCACCGCGGTTCCCATCAGCAGCTGCGCGGCGGTGCCGGTGATGGCGGCCACGCCCACCAGGGCGCGGTTCCTGGGGTCCTTCACCAGCCGGCCGGCGATGTACACGCCGATGGTGACGGTAAGGAACTTCTCCAGCTCGCCCAGGCCACCGAACTGGCCCAGCATGATCTCGCTGAACACCAGCTCGCCGGTGGCGGCGCCCAGGGCGGCGGACAGGGGGTCGAACAGCATGGCCAGGGTCAGGGGAATGAACAGGAAGTACTCCACGGAGAACTCCACGACCCCCACCTGGAACTTGGGGATCAGCTCCGTGAACAGGGTGGCCAGCCCGTACAGGGACATGGACAGGACAAAGATCATCAGCTTCTGGGACTGTGTGGCAGTCTGCTTCTGTGCGATACTCATAGCATATTTTCCTCCCTATGATGGTGTGTTTCTCGCTCACACAGGCACAGTGTACCACCGGGATGTAAATTCTTCCCCCAAAGTCCTGTAAAATGTAAATAAATTTTCTTATCTGCCGTGTTATGTAAGTTCTGCCCTCATTTACATCCGCATCGCCGCGTCCAGAGCCAAAGAGGAACGCTCGCACTCGTCAGGGAGCATGGTCAGCTGGACGCACAGGGGACTGCCCTTCATGCGGGCGCTGGCATAGGTCAATCCGTTGCTCCGGGTGTCCAGCAGGGGGTGGTCGATCTGGGCCGGGTCCCCCAGCAGCACTACCTTGGTGCCCTTTCCCACCCGGGTGATGATGCCCTTGACCTGCCGGGGGGTGAGGTTCTGGGCCTCGTCGATGATGAGCCAGGTATCGGTGATGGAGCGGCCCCGCATGAAGTTCATGGCCTCGGCAGCGATGACGCCGGTGTCAAAGAGGTAGTCAATGCGCCCCCGCAGCTCCTCCTCGCTGCGCCGCTCCTTTTTCTTCCCCTCCAGGTCCAGCAAGATCTCCAGGTTGTCCACAATGGGCCGCATGAGGGGGGAGATCTTTTCCTGCTCACTGCCCGGGAGAAAACCGATGTCCGCGTCAAACTGGGCATTGGGGCGGCACACCAGAATCTTCCGATAGGGCCGTTCCTCCGCCTCCAGCACCTGCTCCAGCCCTGCAGCCAGGGCGTAAAAGGTCTTGGCGGTGCCCGCCGGCCCTTGGATGATGGCCAGGGGCGCCTCCGCCACCGGCAGCAGCAGGGCCTCCTGCAGGAATTGCTGCCCCACGCTCCGGGGCTTGACGCCGAATGGGCGGACGCCGCCAAAGCGCAGGGCGGTGACCTTCCCCTCCCGGAAACGGCCCAGCATGGTCTTTTTCGGCTCGGTATCCGAGTGCAGAAGGACAAACTGGTTCTCGGTCAAGGAAACCGGCTTCCGCTCCCCCGCGCCGTCCACGGTATAGAGTTCTTCCGCCGGAGCTCCCTTTTTCTTGAACGCTGTGAGCAGGCTGTCCGAGATGTAGACCTCCGCCCGGCCGGTGTAGGGCTGGGCTCCATCCGGCAGCCGGTCGGTGGTGAAGTCCTCCGCCGGCACCTCCATCATCTGGGCCCGGATGCGAGCGACCATGTCCCGGCTCACCAGCGTCACCGGCGCTCCCTCGTCCATGAGGCCCCGACACACCTTCAGCACCCTTCCCGCCCGGCTGCCGGGTTCTATCCCTTGGGGAAGGGCCGCGTCCACATGGTTGACCTCCAGGCGCACGGTGCCTCCACTGGGCAGGGTCACGCCTTTTACCAGGTCTCCTTGGAGCCGTAATCTCTCCAGGAAGCGGAGCACATGTCGGGCGTTGTTTCCCGCTTCACCGTCAGCCCCCTTCCGATCATCCAACTCCTCCAGCACCGCCAGTGGCAGCACGATGTGGTTGTCCTCGAAGGACTCCAGAGCGTAGGGGGCCTGGAGGAGGACATTGGCGTCCAGCACATAGGTCTTCTGCATACGTTGCGCCTGCCTTTCTTCTTTGCTTTCTTATGACCATTGGGCGCGGCATCCACAAAAACAGCGCCGGTCCGCCCTGTAAGGGCGCAAACCGGCGCTGATCATACTCTGTCGATTTTGATCGGGCTGTCTGAAACCGTACTCCATACTGCCGCTCCCAACCGATGCCTACCGCATCTGTGTTCAGTATAGCAGACGCCTTTCCCAGCGTGCGACGGTATTTCAGTAAAGAAACCGTCAAATCCATGTGAAGCGCGTTTGCTATGAACCCGGTTTCGTTCCAGACCTCCTCTGCCTACAAGAAATTTACACATTCCCTCTTTCGGATTTTACAGTCGTGGGATTATACTAAATCAAATAGGGAGAACGTACCGCTCCCTTTCCAAAACAAAATCGCAGGAGGAAACAGCATGAGAAAAGCAAGACGGCCGGCAGCCATTGCCATGGCCCTCGCCCTGGCGCTTCAGCTGGGCACTGTGGTGCCAGCGGCGGCAGCGGGCATCAACTCGACCGCTGGGTATGAAAACGGCAATTCCCCCCTGAATCTGAACCTGATTGCCCGGTACGCCTCCGGCCAGTACAACGTGGACGGCGGCGTCATGGAGATCGTGGCCTACAGCCAGAGCAATGGCTATGCTTACGCCATCAACGGCCAGAGCGGCCTGCTGGCGGCAATCCCCCTGGGGGATCTCACCGCCGGGATCTCCGTCGCCCGGCTCAGCGGCACGGACATCGACGTGAAGGCCCTGGTGGAGGCGGCGGACAGCTCATTCCGCTATGGGGACATGACCTCCGTGGCCATCTCTCCGGACAACACCATCCTGGCCGCCGCCCTCCAGGCGGAGGGATATCATGACGCCGGCCGGGTAGCCCTGTTCGCCTGCAATGCCGACGGCTCCTTGACCCTGAGGGGACTGGTGGAAACCGGTGTGCAGCCGGATATGGTGACCTTTGCCGGCAGCAGCACCGTCCTCACCGCCGACGAGGGGGAGCCTCGGGAGGGCTACGGCGACGGAATCGTTGATCCCAGGGGCTCGGTTACTGTGGCAGATGTGTCAACCCTCACCAGCGAGGTGGTGGGCTTTGACGCTTTCGACGCCCGCCGTGACGAGCTGGCCTCAGCCGGGATCGTGCTGAAGAAGGGAGTCGATCCCTCCACGGACCTGGAGCCGGAGTATATCGCCGTATCCGGCGGCAAGGCCTATGTCACCCTGCAGGAGAACAATGCCATCGCCGTGCTGGATCTGGCCTCCCGTACCTTTGACGGGATCTACTCCGCAGGTTTTGAGGACTACAGCGTCACCCCCATTGATATCGACAAGAAGGATGACGCCTATGCGCCCAGGACCTACGGCAGCCTCATGGGCATCCGGATGCCCGACGGCATCGCCGCCTTCCAGGTGGACGGCAAAACCTATCTGGTCACCGCCAACGAGGGCGACGCCCGAGAGTGGGGCGACGAGGATCTGGGCACCTTCTACCTCAGCGAGGACGAGCAGGACTTCGGCGAGGAGGGCGTGACCTCCCCCACTGGAGCCATCACCGGGGAGAACTCCGGCCTGGAGGGCAAGGTGGTCTTCTTCAAGGTGGAGGACTTTGACGGCTTGGACAGCGGCAAGGACTACCTCTTCGGCGGCCGCACCTTTACCATTTATGAGGCCGGGGAGAACGGCGTCACCGAGGTGTTCACCAGCGGCAACGACTTTGAGACCCTCACCGCCCGGTACCTGACCGATTACTACAACTGCTCCAACGACAACACCGTGGTGGATGACCGCTCTGGCAAGAAGGGACCGGAGGCGGAGAGCGTCACGGTTGGTACGGTGGACGGCCGCACCTATGCCTTCGTGGCCCTGGAGCGCACCGGCGGCGTCATGGTCTATGACGTGACCGAGCCTGCCTCCGCCCAGTACGTGAATTACATTAACACCCGGGATTTCGCCTCCATAGTGGAGGGCTCCGAGGAGTATGAGGACGGGGAGCTGGACAAGTGGGTCACCGGCGGCGATGTGGCCCCCGAGGGTCTGCTGTTCCTGAGTGATGCCGTCAGCCCCACCGGAGAGGCCCTGCTGCTGGCAGCCTGTGAGGTATCCGGCACGGTGGCTGTCTATCAGGTGGGCGGCGAGCCCCTGTCCGTCCTGCCCTTCACCGATGTGGAGGCCCGGGATGCCCAGGCGGTGCGCTATGTCTGTGAGAACGGCCTGATGGCCGGCGTCAGCGCGGACCGCTTTGAGCCCAATGGGACGCTGACCCGGGGCGAGGCGGTCACGGCCCTGTGGGCGCTGGAGGGCCGCCCGGTGGTGAATTATCTGATGGACTTCTCCGATGTGGACCCGGCGGCCTCCTATGGCGAGGCCGTCCGCTGGGCCGCCTCCGAGGGGATCGCCGGCGGCTACGGCGGCGGCCTGTTCGGCCCGGACGATCCCATCACCCGGGAGCAGCTGGCGGTCATGCTCTACCGCTACGCCCGGCATGAGGGCTATGACACCGCCCAGGGCGGCATGGCCGTCCGGGAGTTCGCCGACTATGACCAGATCGCCGGCTACGCTGCGGAGGCCATGACCTGGGCGGTGGAGGCCGGCGTGCTCACCGCGACCTCCTTGGACACGCTGGCCCCCGGCCAGGCAGCCACTCGGGTGCAGACTGCCCAGGCGCTGCTGGCCCTGTCCCAATTCACCAAATAACCAGGCGAATTGGGGTGTGAAGACCATGAAGCGTTTGGATAAGGAACGCCGGAAGCTGGAAAAGGTCGGATTCTCCGGGCAAACGTTGGAGCGGGCGATGGAGCTGCTGGAGCGGACGAATGCGTCCATCCTGAGCGAGCTCCTGGTCAAGATGGTGACCAGGCAGGAAAAAACGCCCTCCATGGCGCTGTACGAGATGGAGACCAAAACGCGGGAACTGGAGGCCAAACTGGGACTCTCGCCCAAGGAGCCATTCTAAACATCAGCAAAATAAAGCAGCGGGGAGTAGGCAGATGTGCCTTCTCCCCGCTGCTTTTCTGTGCCGGTCAGTCCCTCAGATCGGCGGTCCAGTCGAAGATCCGCCCCGTCCGGGGGTCCAGTTCAAACTCGTACTTCATGCCGTCCAGGAACAGCTCCCCTTCGTAACGTCCCCGGCCGTCGCCGGACTCTTCCCAGACAGATACGTCCGCCGCACTGGCGCCGGAAACCTTGCCGGCCACGATGGAAGTGGCCTCCTCCGCTGTGACAGGGCTGCCGTCCAGAGCGTCCAGCCACTCCTCGTCCACCTCGTAGTCCGCACCAACGATGCGACCGTCGGCCATGGACACCTCAAAGTCGTAGTCGCCGTAGTCGGTCTCGAACTCGATGTCATAGATGGGGATGCCATTGTCGCTGTCGGTCTCGTTTTTGATGTTGTAGGCGTCGCCCTCCGGCACGTCCGCATTGTCCAGGGCGATGGCCAGGGCCTCCTCCCGGCTGATCTCCCCGGCGGCGACTCCCCTCTCCGGGTCGGGGGACACAGGCGGCGTCTGCCCCTGGCCGGCGGGCGTTTCCGGAACGGAGGACGCCGGGGGAGTCTGGCCGCCGGAGGGGGCCGTCCCGCCGGGCGCGGCGCCGCCCGCCTGTCCGCCGCAGCCGGTCAGGCAGGCCAGCAAAAGCGCCGCTGTCAAACCGAAAGAAAAGATCTGTTTCATCCCGCGCGCTCCTTTCTGTGTGCGTGCCTCCATCCTACCACGAAGAACCCTGGCGCGCAACCCATCCAAGGGAACACAAAACCGCCCCATCCGTTTCTTTACATACATTTGACAAAGATTTGACATCCAGACGGTCGCGCCTCCGTTTCGCAGCCGCTAAACTTTACAATAGTGTTTTCTACCCTTTGAAAATTTCTGCTGTGACCCCGAAAATCCGGCGGCGTGTCCGTATCCTACTGCCGGAGGGGGATGGAGGGATGGCAATGGTGCGCACAGAGCACGACATCGTTTCCCAGGTACGATCGGCCAAGACGGACTCGGAGGCGGCGGACGCCCTCATCCGTCAGTACATGGGCTTTATCCGCTCGGAGACGGTGAAGTTTCTTCATACCGCCCCGGAAAACGGCCACGAGGACGAGCTGAGCATTGCCATGCTGGCCTTCTATGAGGCGGTGCTGGCCTATGAGAAGAGCCGGGGCGCCTTTCTGCCCTACGCCGCCCGTGCTATTAAAAACCGACTCATCGACCACTACCGGACGGAGAAGCGCTGCGGCAACGTGATCTCCCTCCACACCCCCCTGGGCGGGGAGGAGGACGGCGGCGAGCTGCTGGACACCATCCCCGACACCGTGGACCACGCCGGGGACTATGTGGTGCGCACCGCCAGCCGGCGGGAAATCCGGGAGTTTTCCGAGAAGCTGGCCCAGTTCGGCCTGACCTTCTCCGACGTGGCGGACAACTGCCCCCGGCAGGAGCGGACCTTCGCCGCCTGCCGCCGGGTGCTGGACTTCGCCCGGACCCAGCCGGAGCTGCTCAAGCGGGTGGAGGACACGGGCAAGCTGCCCATGGGGGAGCTGGCCGCCGGCTCCGGCACCGACAGGAAGACCATGGAGCGGCACCGGAAGTACCTGGTAGCCATCCTGCTGGCCTTCACCAACGGCTATGAGATCATCCGGGGCCACCTGTGCCAGGTGGGCCCCAAGAGAGGGGGCGACGAGGCGTGAGCTATCTGGTCATGGAGGTGCACCCGGCCTACGCGGTGGTGCTGGACGAGGAGGGCCGCTTCTTGAAGGCCGCCAACCTGCGCTATCAGGTGGGGGACACAGTGCGGGACATCGTGGAGCTGCGGCACCCCAGGGAAAAACGCCCCGCCCTGTGGAAGCCCCTGTCCGGCGTGGCTGGCCTGGCCGCCTGTCTGTGCTTGGTGTTCTTTGGCTACTACCAGCCAAACTTCACCCCCTACGGCGCCCTGCGCATCCAGATCAACCCGGATGTGGAGCTCACCCTCAGCCGCACCGACCGGGTGCTGGAGCTGGAGGGGCTCAATGAGGACGGCCAGAGCCTGATTGCGGGCTACGAATACAGCGGCAAGGACCGGGAGGACGTGACCGGGGAGCTGGTGGAGCGGGCCATCGATATGGGCTACCTCTCCGGCGGGGAGACGGTGTCCATCACGGTCACCAGCGCCGACGCCGACTGGCAGGCCCGGGAGGAACAGGCGGCCCGGGAGGATCTGGAGGAGCGGTACGGGGAGACCATCGTGATCCAAATCGGCCCCGCGCCGGAGGAGGAACCGGCCACCGAGGTGGTGATCCCGGTGGCGCCGCCCAGCCCCACGCCGTCCCCCACCTCGGACCTCACGCCGGAGCCTGTGCCGGAGCCCACGCCGGCGCCCTCCGCGCCCCCTGTCCCCTCTGCCGACCCGGGGATCACGGACTACGATGACACGGACTACGGCCCCAACGCCGACGGGGTCACCGATTATGAGGATACGGATTACGGTCCTTACAGCGACGGCGTCACCGACTATGAACCTCCCGACGACGGCCCTTATGTGGACGGTGACACCGACTATGAGGACCGGGATGACGGCGATGACCGGGACGACGATGACGACGACTGGGACGGCGATGACGATGATGATGGCGACGATGACGGAGAGCGGGATGACGACGATTAACGCAGAAAAATTTCCGCCGCGGCCCCGGTTTTGGAGACCGGCCGCCGTATCCTCCCTGTGTCAGCCGAAGAAGAGGAAAAAAGTTTTTCCCAGGCCCCGGTTTTTCGGCAGCGGCTCCGTAATCTAAAAGCAGAACACACAAACCAAACACCCTTTTCAAGGAGATGAATGAAATGAAACAGAACATCCGCACCAAATGGTTTGCCCTGACCCTGACCGCCGCCCTGGCCCTGACCACTCTGACCGCCTGCGGGAACGGCGCCGGCACGGCGTCCCTCCCCGAGACCCCCGGCACCAGCGCCCCCCTCCTGGAAGAGAGCGGCGGCGTGGCCGGCACCGTCCTGCTGAGCGTGAACCCGGAGATCGAGATGGACTATGACGATCTGGGCAACGTGGTGGCCCTCACCGGCCGCAACCAGGAGGCCCAGACCCTGCTGGCCTCCTACACCGGCTATGAGGGCCGGCCCTGTACCCAGGTGGTGGGAGAGCTGGTGGACGAGATCAATGCCCTGGGCTACTTCGACGCCACCGTGGGCGGCCACGAGAAGAACATCATCCTGAAGCTGGAGCGGGGCTCCGTCTACCCCAATGACCAGTTCCTGAACGAACTGGCCGAGGCGGTCCGGCTGGTGGTGGAGACCGACCAGATCGGCTCCCAGGCCGTGACCCTGGACCAAGACGACTACGACGACGCCTACGGGGACAAGGGGTACATCAACGCCTCCGCCGCTCAGAGCATCCTCTCCACCCAGCTGGGCCGGGACGATCTGCAGTTTGTGGAGAAGGAGTACGACCTGGACGACGGGGAGTACGAGGTGGAATTCGTCCTGGACGGCGTGGAGTACGAGTATGAGGTGAACGCCTACACCGGCAAGGTCACCGAGATGGACGCGGAGTTCCAGGACTATGACGACACCGACTATGGCCCGGGCAGCGACGGGATCACCGATTACGGCGTGACTGACTACGACGACACCGACTACGGCCCCAATGCCGACGGGATCACCGACTATGACGACACGGACTATGGCCCCAACAATGATGGAATCACCGATTACGACGACACCGACTACGGTCCCAACGCCGACGGCATCACCGATTACGACGACACGGACTACGGCCCCAATGCCGACGGCATCACCGATTACGACGACACGGACTACGGCCCCAACGCCGACGGCATCACCGATTACGACGACACCGACTACGGCCCCAATGCCGATGGCATCACCGACTACGACGACTGGGGCGATGACGACGACTGGTACGGCGACCCCACCGGCGAGGACCACTGGGACGACGATGACGACGGCTGGGACGACACGGACTACGACGACCGGGACGACGATGACGACTGGGACGACGATTGGGACGACTGAGCCCCTCCGCCTGCGCCACGAGGTCAAGCACCAGATCTCTCCCCAGGAGGATCTGGTGCTCGCCTCCAGGCTGGGGAAGCTCTTTCCCCGGGACGGCCACGCCGGGCCGGACGGCTCCTACCGGGTGACCAGCCTGTATTTCGACACCCCCTACGATACCGCCCTCCGGGAGAAGCTGGACGGGGTGGACCGGCGGGAGAAGTTCCGCCTGCGGTACTACGGGGAGCGCCCGGATTTTCTCAAGCTGGAGAAAAAATTTAAGGTGAACGGCCTGTGCGGCAAGCGGTCCGCCCGCCTGACCTGGTCGGAGGCGGAGCGGCTGCTCTCCGGGGAGGACGCCTTCCTTCTGGAGCGGGGGGAGCCCCTGCTGTCGGAGCTGTACCACAAGCTCCGGGGGACGCTGCTGCGGCCCAGGACGGTGGTGTGCTATGACCGGGAGGCATTCCTGTACGCCCCCGGAAACGTCCGGGTGACCCTGGACCGGGACCTGCGCACCTGCGGGGACAGCGCCGGCTTCCTGTCCCCAGGAGCCTTTCCCCTCAGGCCCCTGGAGGGGGTGACGGTACTGGAGGTCAAGTACGATGCCTTTCTCCCCGACCTGGTGCGGCTGGCCGTCCAGACGCCGGGCCGCCGGGCGGGGGCCTGTTCCAAATACGCCCTGTGCCGGCGGTTTGACTGAGAACGAAGAAAAGAGGTGTGGCTGCCATGCCCACGTTCACCTTTCAGGACATCTTCAAATCCAGCTTTCTGGAGCGGCTGGACGCGGTCTCCCTGCCGGACGCCGCCATCGCCCTGGCGCTGGCCTTCTGCCTGGGCCTGTTCATCTTCCTGGTCTATAAAAAATGCTACGCCGGGGTCATGTACGCCCCCAGCTTCGGGGTGACCCTCATCGCCCTCACCCTCATCACAACCCTGCTGATCCTGGCGGTGACCAGCAACATCGTCCTCTCCCTGGGCATGGTGGGCGCCCTGTCCATCGTCCGCTTCCGTACCGCCATCAAGGAGCCCATGGATATCGCCTTCCTGTTCTGGGCCATCGCGGCGGGCATCGTGCTGGCGGCGGGGCTGATCCCCCTGGCGGTGGTGGGCAGCCTATTTGTGGGGGTGGTGCTGCTGGTGTTCTCCCGGCAGAAGAACGGGGAGTCCCCCTACATCCTGGTGGTCCACTGCGCCGACCAGGATGTGGAGGGGCAGGTGCGCGCCCTGGTGGAGGCCCGGGTGCGGCGGCTGAATCTGAAGAGCAAGAGCGTGGCCCCGGGCCAGATCGAGCTGAACTACGAGGTGCGCCTGCGGGATGCCGACACGGAGTTCGTCAATGAGCTGGGGGCCATGGAGGGCGTGGGGAACGTGGTGCTGGTCTCCTACAACGGGGACTACATGGGGTGAGGCCATGATCCGCCACCGGCATATCGATCTTATCTGCGGCGGGGCCATCCTATTGGCCCTGGTCCTCACCGGTCTGCTCTGCTTCGGGGAGGCTCTGGGCCTCCGGCCCGCCAGCGCCGCGCCCGGGTACGCCTCCCGCCTCTTTGACGATGGCCGGGTCCACACCGTGGACCTGCGGGTGGAGGACTGGGCGGCTTTCCTCGAAAACGCCCCGGCGGAGGAGTATATCCCCTGCACCGCGGTCATCGACGGGGAGGAATTTTACCAGGTGGGCCTACGGGCCAAGGGGAACAACTCCCTCCGGCTGACGGAGGAGTATGGTCTGTCCCGGTACAGCCTAAAACTGGAGTTCGACCACTATGTGGACGGCGGGAATTACCACGGCCTGGACAAGCTCTCCCTGGACGCCTCCTTCCAGGACAACAGCTATCTCAAAACCTGGCTGGTCTACCACATGATGGCCTACATGGGGGTGCCCGCCCCTCTGTGCAGCTATGCCTGGGTGACGGTGAACGGCACCCCCTGGGGGCTGTTTCTGGCCATCGAGGAGCCAGAGGAGGCCTTTGCCCGGCGAAACTTCGGCCCGGATCACGGAGCGCTCTACAAGCCGGACTACCGCTCCCTGAACGCGGAGAACACCGACGTGGCCCTGCGGTACATCGGCGATGACCCCGCCGCCTACCCAAACATCTTTGACAACGCCAAGTTTGACACGGACGTGGCGGACCGGGAGCGGCTGATCCAGGCCCTGCGGGTGCTGTCCACCGGGGAGGACCTGGAGACGGCGGTCAATGCGGATGAGGTGTTGCGGTATTTTGCCGTCCAGGTGTTCGTCATGAACTGGGACAGCTACCTGGGCCACACCGGGCACAACTACTTCCTCTATGAGGAGGACGGGGTGATCTCCATTCTGCCCTGGGACTACAACCTGGCCTTCGGCACCTACGCCCTGGGCATGACCGATCCCATCCGGGACCCCGACGTGCTGATCAACTGGCCGGTGAACACCCCCGCCCGGGGGGAGGTCATGCTGGAGCGGCCTCTGTATCACAATCTGATGAAAAACAGAGACTATTTTGCCCGGTACCACGCCTATTTCGGCCAACTACTCTCGGAGTATTTCGAGAGCGGCCGGTATGAGGCAGTCATCCGGCAGGCACAGGTCATGATCGCTCCCTATGTGGAGGTCGATCCCACCGCCTTCTGCTCCTATGAGGATCATCTGCTGGCGGTGGACACGCTGCTGGAGGTGTGCCGCCTGCGCTCTGAGAGCATTCGGGGACAGCTGGAGGGGGACTACCCTATCACCCTGGCCCAACAGGGGGCGGGGGTGGACGCCTCCCATGTGGATCTGCGGGCGCTGGGGGATTTCGACGACCTGGAGGCTGCGAAGGAGCGGCAGAATGAGGCCGCGGCAATTGCGGGGGTGGAATAAGAGGGTAGCTCATATTGTTTACTGTCCCGTAAATTTTGAGCTGCCTCCGGCATAAATGGATTACATTATTTCCCTCCAAAAATTACAACGCAGACGGGCAGAAAATGCCTCCCCACTTTGTCGGCGGACGTGCCGCCGGCAAAAGAGGGGAGGCGCTTTTGACCACATTTTCAGCCACAGCGCGATGTGGAGTATACGGAAACAGGATGCTCAAAAAGTGGCGGAAAGCAAGCAGATCGGAGTGTATATCGCTATAAAGTACGAAAAATAGTTAGAAAAAGTTCCAAAGCCGCTTGGTAAGGATGAGGTCTCCGGTTCAAATCCGGATAGCAGCTCCAAGAAGCCTTGAAAACTTCGGTTTTCAAGGCTTTTTTTATGCAAGCGCATTGGGATAGGAGAAACTCCTGTCTCGTGCGCTTTTTCTGCGTTTCATAAAATTTTTCATTTAATGAAACCATAGCACACTGAAGATCGAATATATGATTAAAAAGGCGGTGAGACAGTGGAAGAGGAACAGAAGTGGATCCGGGATATTCAGCGCCGAGGGTCCCGACAGGCGGCGGACAAGCTGGTGCGGACCTATTATGACGAGATCTATCGCTTTGCCTACCGCCAGCTGGGCCACAAGGCGTCCTTTCGTACCTGGCTGTACCGCATCGCCGCTCATAAGGCCATAGACTGCCGTCGGAAAGTTCAGGGGAATATCCTGCTGCTGGAGGAGACAGAGACACCTGACCAGACCGACTTTGCTGCCCAAATTCAGGACCGGGATCTGTTGGACCGGATGGAAGAGTATATATCCCGTCTGGACCCGGATACCCAGGCGGTGTATCGTCTGCGCCTTTACGGTGAGCGCACCTTTCCCGAGATTGCCGCCGTCCTGGGCCAGCCGGAGGCGGCAGTCAAGACACGCTACTACCGGCTGATGGCCCGGTTGAGAAAGGAGTTTGGCTGATATGACGTGTTGGAACGAGCAGATGCCTGCCCATGGTGAGCGGGAGGCGGCCATTTCTGCCATTTTGGAGCAAGGGCTTGCCCCCAGACAGGGGCTGGCGGCCACACTCCGAACAGCTCTGGATGTCCGGGTCCTCTTTTTCGGGGTGGCCGACTGCGTCTTTCTGAGTGTCCTGGCGGCGGTGCTGATGCTGATCCTCTTGCCGGCCGCCGCGCTCCAGATGATGTATCCGGCCCCGATCCTCTTCCTGATCTCTCCGGCGCTGTACGCCCTGCTGCTGGGCCTCACAGCATGGAAGGAGGCTCAGTCCGGCCTGCTGGATTGGAAGCGGAGCTGCCGTCTGTCTGTCCGGACTGTGACCGCCCTGCGGATGGTGGTGTTTGGCGGCAGCTCGCTGCTGGTGTGGGTACCGGCGAACCTGTGGCTGTGGAAGGCCATGGGAGGGGACCTGCCCCTGAGCTGGATGCTGGGGATATCCCTGTCCAGCTTGTTCCTCTATGGTCTGCTGTCCCTGATCTGCCTGGAGGGAAAGGGACGGGGACGGTTGATTGCCCCGCCGGTCATTTGGGTGGCCCTGGGGGGACTGCTGCTGATGTGGGACAGAGCGTCAGCCTGGCTGACCGCCCTGCCGGGGGTGGTATTTCTGGCCCTGGCAGGGGGCGCTCTGGCCCTGTACCTGCTGGAATTGAGACGGTTCTGCCTGGGGCGGAGGAGAGGAGAAGCTTATGCTTTCAGTTGAACATGTGACCAAGCGCTATGGGAAGTTTACTGCCCTGGAGGACGTGAATCTGGCCTTTGAGCCGGGGGTATATGGGCTGCTGGCTCCCAATGGAGCAGGCAAGACCACCCTCATCAAGCTGCTGGCCACGCTGCTGTTTGCTACCGAGGGGCAGATTTTGTGGGACGGGGAGGATATCAATGCCCTGGGAGCGGAGTACCGGGGGTTGCTGGGCTATCTGCCCCAGGATTTCGGCTTTTACCCCTCCTATACCGCCCGGCAGTTCCTCCGCTACGCTGCTGCCCTCCAGTGCCTGCCCAAGGGGGAGGCGGAGAAGCGCATTAGGGAGCTGCTGGATACCGTGGGCCTGTCCGAGGCGGCGGACAAGAAGCTGAAAACCTTTTCCGGCGGCATGCGCCAGCGGGTGGGCATCGCCGTTGCTATGCTCACAAACCCCAGGCTGCTGCTGCTGGACGAACCCACAGCCGGACTGGACCCCCGGGAGCGGGTGCGGTTCCGCAACCTGATCCACGCCTTGTCCACCGATCGCATTGTCATCCTGTCCACCCACATCGTCTCCGACATTGAGACCATCGCCGGGCAGATCGTTATGTTCAAGGACCATAAGTTGTACTGCTGCGACAGCCCCGCCCGCATTTGCGCCCAGTGGAAGGGCAAGGTGTGGCAGGTGCCGGCGGAGGCCCGGTTGGGGCCGGAGCAGCTGATCCTCAGCGAGGGGCAGAGTGAGACTGGCCCCGTGCTGCGGGTGCTGTCCGACGTGCCTCCGGCAGGGGCGGTCTCTGTAGTGCCCAGCCTGGAGGACGCCTTCCTGGCCATCTACCGGGAGGAGGGACGGGCATGAGGCTGGCGGTGTGGGAGTGGCGGAAACTGTTCCGTCTGCCTGCCCTGTGGGTGTTTGTGGGGCTGTGCCTGGCACTCAACGGCCTGCTTCTGTCTCCCCCCTCTGCCATGGACCGGTCCTTCTTCAACGACACCTCGGCGGATGCCGCCGCCCTGGGCCAGAGGGTGGACGAGGAATTCCTGACCGGGCTGGAGGCCCTGCCGGACACGGAAAACCGGACCATTCTGCGGCAGTATGTGACGGGACTGGAGAACACCCTGGAGGGCTACGACACCCAGGAACTGACGAACTTCTATCAGAGTCTCATGGCGGGGGACAGCCTGGCTCAGAGGTGGATGGCCTGGAAATATGACCTGCTCCAGGAGCGGGTAGACCACCTGGCCCAGACCGGCGCCGCCCTGGACCTGTATGCGGGACCTATCACCCATGACAGCCATCAATACCTCTATAACACCCTGTTTCGGGTGCTGCTCACTGAGAGCGTCCTGCTGGGCCTGCTGTGTGCCCTGTATCTGGTGGGGTATGAGGGCCTGAGCGGTACCCAATCCCTGACCTGTTCCAGCCGGACGGGAAGGGGATTGTGGCGGAGCAAGACGCTGGCCGCTCTGGCAGCCGCCCTGGGGCTGTATGCCCTGCTGGCGCTGCTCACCCTGGGGCCCTACCTGCTGCTGTGGGACTACGGCGGCATCTGGGACAGCAGCGTATCCAGCCAGTTCAACTATTTTGTGGATATGCTGTACTCCCGCCCCTTCCTTACCTGGACGGACTTTACGGTGGGGAGCTATTTTGCCGCCATGATCGCGGCTGGGGGAGGGCTGGTAGCGATCTTTACGCTCATGGGGGCTGTGGCGGGGCTGCTCATCCGGCATACCTATGGGGCGGCCATCGCTGCGGCAGCCTTCTGTGCCCTGCTGCTGGGCCTGTCTTCCGCTCTGGCCAATCTGGGGATGTGGAGCGCCTATTTGCTCACAACCTTTTCCCCAGTGTGCCTGTGGCTTGCCATCAACGGCTGGTTTACCGAGCTGGGGCAGAGCGGACTGGTGCCCTGGCAGGAGACGGTGGGTCTTGCCCTGAACCTGCTGATATGGGCTGGGCTTGTTCTGCTGGCCCTGAGGCGGTTTGGACGAAAGGATGTGGCGTGAATGGCCCTGTTGAGATGGGAACTGAAAAAGATCTGGCGGCCCGGCCTGCTGCTGGCCATCGCCCTTATCGGAGTGGTGTTTTACCAGGTCCGCACCGGCTTTTATTTGGAGCATTTCAGTACCAGCAACGACCGGGGAGGGACCCAGGTCCAGCTGGCCTCCGGTTGGTTGGAACGCTATGGTACCACCATGGAGCCGGAGGAGCGGGCAGAGTTGGACGGCCAGCTGGAAGAGCTGGAGGCGGAGTTTGCCCGGCAGGTGGCCCAGATTCCGGGGGCGGCAGAGGCGGGGATCACCGATTATGAGAGCTATGGGGCCTGGAGGGAGGCTTACCATGACCGTGCCCGGGCGGAGGAACGGACGGAGGAGGAATCCGACCTATATTGGAGCATTTACTATGACACCAACTTAAACATGGTGGAATCGCTGCTCCAATTTATGCAGGAGTATGACAACCTGGCCGGTGGAGGGTCGGCGCTGGATTGGGGCGGAGATGTAGGGTCCTATTCTCCGGCCCATGAGGCCAGTATCCGGCGGATCGAGGGGATAGAGGCGGAGGGAGTCTACGGTTTTTTGTCCAGTACCATGATCAACAACACGGATGAGTTCTTTCACTATTTTGCCATCTGGTGTGCCTTCAGTGGGGTGCTGCTGCTGTCCCCCACCCTGGTGCGGGACGCCTTACACCGTACCAGGGCCATGCAGTGGACCTCCCGTCGGGGGCGGCGGGTGCTGAATGTCCAGATGGGAGCGGCCCTGCTGTCCGGGCTGCTGCTCACGCTGCTCAACTGCGCCGTCTACCTGGGCCCCTTCCTGGCTACCGGCGCCCTAACATTTTGGGACTGCCCCCTGGTCACCGTGTGGCCGGGGACCTATCCCTGGTTCGACTGGACCTATGGCCAGTACCTGCTGGCCCTGCTGGGGCTGACCGCTGTGCTCACCCTGGCGGCCTGCGGCTTTACCGTGGTCCTCTCTCAGTTCAGCGGCAGTTATGTGGCCATGCTCCTCAAGGCCATTCCGCTGATCGTAGTGCTGTGCTGGGGACTGGTACCCTGGGTGATGATGGGAGCGGGACGGTTTTCCGGGAGTCCTGTCCGGCTTACCGGCCTGCCCGGGACGGAGTTTGTATGCGGCGTGCTGGCCGCCCTGGCGGCGCTGGGGCTGTGCGGCTGGACCTGCCTGCGGCAGCGGCGGCGGGAGCTGATGGAATAAAGCATGGTTTGCACCACAAAAAGAGGTCTCCCTTCATGGGGAGACCTCTTTGTTTCTGTGTAAGATATTTTGGATGTTCAGGTCAGACTGCCAAGAGCGGCAATGATCCCGGTATAGGTTTCTTCCAGAACCGGCATCCTGGCCTGGGCCGCCGGAAGGTCCTGGCTGCGCAGATCCTCCACCAGAAGGCTCACCTGCCGAAACAGGCCGGTCATGGCCAGGTTGCCCGCCACGCCCTTGAGGGTATGGGCCGCCTCAAAGGCACGGGCGGTATCTCCGCTGTCCATGGCCTGTTTGAGGAGGGGAAAATTTTGATCCTCAGGGAAGCGGAGCAGAAATTTGAGCATCAGCCCCTCGTTGTCCATGAAGCGGGCCAGGGCGTCCGCCACGTCGATACCGGCCTCCTCCAGCCGCTGTTTTTTCTGTTGGTCCACGTCAGCCCACCCCTCTCATAGGCGGATAAAATTTACGCAGCAGCGGCTCCGCCTGCTGGAAGTATTTCAGAAGTTTGGGATTGAAGACGCCGCACTCTCCCCCCAGAATCATATTCATGGCGGTCTGGGCGGAGAAGGCGTCCTTGTAGCAGCGCTTGCTCACCAGCGCGTCGTATACGTCGGCCAGGGAGACGATCTGAGTCCAGATGGGGGTCTGGTCGCCCACCAGATGGTGGGGATATCCGCCGCCGTCCCAGCGCTCATGGTGGTGGAGGGCGATGTCGTAGGCGTAGGCATAGGCGGCGTGCTCCCGCATCTGGGGGATCCTGGAGAGCAGCTCGGCCCCCTTGACGGTGTGGGACTTCATCAGCTCAAACTCCTCCGCCGTCAGACGGCCTTTCTTGTTGAGAATGGCGTCGGGAATGGAGATCTTGCCCACGTCGTGGGTGACCGCCCCCAGGCCGATCTGGCGGATCTGATCAGGGGACAGCCCCTGGCCCAGGGGCGTGTTCTGCAGCAGGTAGCAGGTGATGTCGTGGATGCGGTGTACATGCTCCCCCGACTCATCGCTGCGGAACTCGATGGCGGTGGCCAGGGCCTCCACCATGCCGATGCCCATTTCAGCCAGCTGCTGGGCCTGAAGCAGCAGCTGATCCCGCTGCCGCTCCACCTCCGCGTTCAGCCTGTGCCGGGCCCGGAAGAGCTCCACTACCGAATTGACCCGCCGCCGGACCACATAGGGGACCACGGGCTTGAGGATCACATCCATGACCCCCAGGGCGTAGGCCTCCCGCATGGTTTCGCTGCCCACGTCGGCGGTGATGAGAAAAACCGGGATGCGCTCGGTCAGTCCTACCTGGTGGAGGCGGCGAAGCACCTCGATGCCGTTGAGCCGGGGCATGACCACATCCAGCAGGATGGCACTCAGCGTGTTTGTGTTGGCGCAAATGGCGTCCAGACCGGCCTGCCCGTCCTCCGCCTCCAAAATGGTGTACTCGGAAGAAAAGATGTTGGCCAGTATGGCCCGATTGATCTCCTCATCGTCCACAATCAGGAGGTTATCTCCCTTCGCGTCGCTCAATTTGCCCGTCCTCCAATCTTGTGCATGGCTGTGCATTACTGCGGAATATGCCGCTGGGACTCCCACTCTGAGATCAGCTTTTGCAGAAGCAGCTTCAGATGCTTGGTGTCGATAGGCTTGGACACATGGTCGTTCATGCCCGCCTGGGTGGTGCGGGAGATGTCCTCTGCAAAGGCGTTGGCGGTTACTGCAATGATGGGGATTCCGTCAGAATCCGCCCGTCCGGAACTACGGATGGCGGCCGCTGCCTGACAGCCGTCCATCTCCGGCATCTGCATATCCATCAGAATGGCGTCGATAGAAAAGGGCGGCGCGGCCAGGAAGGTATGCAAAGCATCTGCGCCGTTGACCGCGGTGAGCACCTCGGCCCCGAACTGGTGGAGAACCTCGGTGATGATCTCCCGGTTGAGCTCGTTGTCTTCCGCCGCCAGAATGGTCCTGCCTGTCCAGTCGAAGGAGACGTTCAGCTCCTCCAGGCTGTGATCGGGAGAGGCATCCTCCGACCGGTGTATGGTCTTCAGCGGGATGGTCACCGTAAAGCGGGTGCCTTCCCCCAGAACGCTGTCCACCGAGATCTCGCCGCTCATCTGCTGAACCAGACTTTTCACAATGGACATGCCCAGACCGGTGCCCACCGTGGGGTGGGAGGAGAAGGTGGTTTCCCGGGAGTAGGGGTCAAACAGGTGCTCCAGGAAGGTGGACGACATGCCCACTCCGGTATCTTCCACCACCACCTGATATTTGTTGTGCTGCTGGAAGGAGAACTGGCGGGCCTCCAGATAGATCCGCCCGCCGGGGTCGGTGTACTTGACGGCGTTGGACAGCAGGTTGTTGATGATCTGGGTGAGCTTTTTCTCGTCGCCCATCACCACCGGGTCGGGGAGATCGATGTTGATTTCCAGCCGCGTACCCTCCTCCTGGGCGCGATCCTGGAAGATATCGGCCACCTTGAGCAAAAGCGCGCTGAGATCCAGCTCCTTCTGATCCAGGTGGTTTTTTCCGGCCTCCATTCTGGACAGCTCCAGGATGTCATTGATGAGACTGAGCAGCTGATCGGCAGAAAACTGGATCTTTTTGATGTACTCCCATACCTTCTGGCTGTTTTCCGTTTCCCGGGTCTTTTCTGCCAGATTGCAGCAGCCGATGATGGCGTTGAGGGGGGTACGCATGTCATGGGACATGTTGCTGAAAAACTCAGACTTGGATTTGGTACTCTTCTGGGCGGCGTCCAGGGCGTCCTGAAGAATAATGGTATGCTGGAGCTCCCGGCGTTTTTCCTCATCCACATCCCGGAAACAGAGGATCACCTCATCGGGCGCCAGCTCCGGATCATAGAGGGTGCGGATATTGACCCAGCGGTAGCTCTCTCCAAACAGGCGCTGGTAGTCGCCGCCGTAGTCGGCCACGCCCTGCTCCATCCGCTGGCTGATACTGTCCAGGGAGAAGGCGGTTACAAAGGCCTGGTAGATGCTGGGCTTCACCACAGGGCGTATGGCCTCCAGCAATGCGGGGTAGGCTCCCTTCATAGGCACTTTGCCCTGGAGGTCTTCATAGAGCTTGAAGCACTCATAGGTGCCGGCCTTGACGTTGACTCTGTAAATGGAGTAAAAGGAGTCACCCAGCATATGGGCGGTGTCGTCGGCCTTTTTCATCACCCGGCTCTTGAGCATGTCCTGGATGGTCATAAACATCAGGATGAGGAATAGGACGATAGCCACACTGGACAGAAGGAGAATGACGGTGCTTTCTTCCCCCATCAGGATCTGCTGGATGGGTATGGTCATGATGACTGTCCAGCCGTTATTCATGTTCTGATAGTAGATGCCGCGGGTGACTCCCTCCGGGTCCTGGACGGTGGCGTCGTAGGCCAGAAGGGAACCGTCCGAGATGCCGGACATCAGATAGTCCATATAGGACTGCATGCGCTGGTTTTCCACGTTCCATTTGGTCATGGAATAGAGCAGCACGCCGTTTTCATCGCACAGGTAATAGGAGGAATCCTCGGGCAGGATCTGGGCGTTGTTGTGAAGGGAATCGTTCTGGATGTACACATCCATGGCGAGCACATTCTTTTCGCTGTTCAGCGATTTGGAGATGGTAAAGATCAGCTGTCCGGTGATGGCGTCCTCATAGATCTTTCCGTGCACGATCTGGCCGTCCGCCGCCAATGCGTCCCGGTACCAGTCCGACTCTTCATAGGGATAGGTCTCGCCCCCCTCCCAGGGGTTGGATGCGATGATCTTTCCGTTTACCACGGCGTAGAAGCCGGCCACGTCCATGCCCATGGTGTCGGCGAATTTATGAAAGTAGCCTGTCAGCCAGGTCTGAAGCTGGTCGCAGCTGTTTCCGGCGGCGATCATCTCGTCCAGATATTTCCCTGCAATATTGAAGTGAGTTTCCAGAGCGTGGATATTCATTTCCTCTTCCAGGGCATAGCTGTGGACCAGCGCCATACCCAGGTCCTGGGCATTCTGCAGCAGCTTGGTGCGTACCAGCACAACGGCAAATACCAGCAGGGCCGCCACAAAAACCAGCAGGACGCCGTTCAAAATAGGGCGGAGTCCTCTGAGATGGATTTTTCGCTTCATCATGTCGAAGATACTCCAATCACCTGCCTGCTACTGCGTACCGCCGCCGGGACCCATCCCGCCGGAGACACTCAGATAGAAGGCCTTTTTCTCCTGATACATAGCCCGGTCCATATCCTGAAAGAACTGAAACAGGTCGGACTGGCGCAGCTCTGAGATCCCGGCGGAGAAGGAGACCGGAAGGGGAGCTTCACCGGAGTTATTGTATTGGCAGAGTTCCTGTTCAATGCTGTCTTTGATGCGCTGGACCTCCGCGGGCTGTGAGGCAGGCAGTAGAACGAGAAATTCATCGCCGCCGTACCGCACTACCGCTGCGCGTCTGTCACTGGCGGCACGGAGCAGGATTTTGCCCATGGCACAGAGAACGGCGTCTCCCTGTATGTGCCCGTAGGTGTCGTTGATCTGCTTGAAATTATTGATATCCAGCAGAATCCCTGTGATATGCATTCCAGCCCGGGTCTGTCTGGGGATCTGGTCCATGTAGTGCATGAGGTAATTGCGGTTATACAGGCCGGTCAGGGGGTCCAGGTAGGTGTCCTCGCTTTGCAGGCTGATGTACAAAAAGGTGAGGCCCAGGGCCACCGACACCCAGATCAGGGCGATGCCGTAGCAGAGCAGCTGAATGATGCTTCCCAGATACACGGGGATCAGGAAGGAGAGGACCGGCATGAAGATATATTTGTCCGATTGTCTCCGATACCGGTAGGACAGCACAACCCCGTAGGTGATGTAGCAGTACATCACCGCGCAGGGCAGCAGGAACAGGGAGGTGCGGTAGTAGACGTTATCCTCTGTGACCCAGAAAAATATGCCGAAAAACTGATTGCACACGGCGGCCAGACAGATGAGCACGGCGGGAATGGCTGCAAAGGGATAGTACTTTTTCAGACGGACATGATCCTGAAACAGCCGGTAATCCACATAGCAGATCCAGAGGAAGGAGAGAATGGCCGCCAGGCACAGGTTCAGGACACTGCACAGAATAGACAGCTGACGGGCGCCGGAAAACAGCCGCTTTTCCAGCAGGAAGCCCGCCGTTTCCGATGTGCAGAGGATAGTACAGAGCAGGCACATGATGTAAAAGAGTTTTCCATCGACGGAGGTCATTCTGGTTCGTCTGTGCTTGCTGAGCAGGACGGCCAGCATGAGGCAGCCCCCAAGCCCGTTTGCCACCAGGACAGCGGGCATGTTGATCTGAGAAAGACTGTAATTTTCAAACACGGGAGCGTCCTTTCCCCACGCATAAACTGTTAGAAACTCTGGCTTCTTATACAGAAAATACGAAGAATAGGTGGTTTTCCCTGAGCCTTTCCCCGATGAGCTTCGGGACAAAGCGGGATGACAGAGCGGTTCCGCGCCGGAAGAGCACCGATCTGCAGGGGTAAACGGATGATGAATCCTATTTATAAATATAGCATAAAAATTAGACCTTGGAAAGGGATCTTCCAAATATTACAGGCAGAAAGAGAGGGCAAACTGCTCCGCTTTGGAGCGGGAAGAGATCTCTTGACAAAGCCAGGCGTCCGTGATATAAAAGAATATCATATGACTGACGGATAATGTGGAGCCTACCACATGGAGTATGATAGTTGAAGCCGACCGTCTGGGCGAGAGAAGCCCGGATTGTCGGCTTTTCTTTGTGCAAAAAAGGAGGTATGGTTCCACATGACACAGGGGAGGGTCCACTCCCTGGAATCCATGGGGCTGGTGGACGGCCCCGGCATCCGCACGGCGGTCTTTCTGCAGGGCTGCGCCCTGCGCTGCCGCTACTGCCACAACCCGGACACCTGGTCAGGGGAGGGGACGGCGGAGACGCTTACTCCCCGGCAGCTGGTGGAGCGGCTGGAGCGGTTCCGGCCCTACTACGGCCGTGAGGGCGGGGTCACCTTCTCCGGCGGGGAGCCTCTGCTCCAGCCGGAGTTTCTGGCCGAGACCCTGGCGCTGTGCCATGAGGCGGGCATCCACACCTGCCTGGACACGGCGGGGTGCGGCCTGGGGGAGTACGGGGCCATTCTGGCCCACACCGACCTGGTCCTGCTGGATGTAAAGCACTACACCCCGGAGGGCTGGCAGCAGGTTACCGGGGGCTCCATGGCGGCCTTTGACCGGTTCCTGGAGCAGGCCCAGCAGGCAGGGATTCCCCTGTGGGTGCGCCACGTGGTGGTGCCCGGCCTCACCGACGGGGAGGAGCACCTGGCAGGGCTGGAGGGATATCTGAAGGGGCTGAAGCACATTCAGCGGGTGGAGCTGCTGCCCTACCACACCCTGGGAGTCCACAAGTATGCCGCCCTGGGCCTGGCCTATCCCCTGGAGGGAGTGCCCCCCATGGACGGAAAGATTCTGGAGCAATGGAACAAGCGCCTGAACCGTACCTGCGTCCAGGCGGACAGGTCATGAGAAAAGGAGTCAGCATATGAGCATTGATGTAAATTGCACCGCCTGGCAGGGGTTTCGCACCGGCGAGTGGCGGCATTTGGTGAATGTCCGTAATTTTATTCAGAAGAATTACACTCCGTATTCGGGTAACGGGGAGTTTCTGGCCCCTGTTTCCACAAAAACGGAAAAAGTGTGGAAAAAAGCCGAGGCCCTCATCATTGAGGAAGTGAAGAAGGGCATCATTGACGTGGAGACAAACGCCGTCTCCGGTATCGATAATTTCGCCCCCGGCTACATCGACAAGGCCAACGAGGTCATCGTGGGCCTCCAGACCGACGCCCCCCTCAAGCGGATCGTCAACCCCTTCGGCGGCATCCGCAACGCCACCTCCGCCCTGGAGCAGTACGGCTATCAGCTTAACCCGGAGATCGAGCGCCACTTCCGGCTCTACCGCAAGACCCACAACGAGGGCGTGTTCGACGCCTACCCCCAGCGCACCCGCCTGGCCCGGACGGCTGGCCTGCTCACCGGCCTGCCCGACGCTTACGGCCGGGGCCGCATTGTGGGCGACTACCGCCGGGTGCCCCTGTACGGCACCGACTTCCTCATTGAGGAGAAGAAGGCCGACCTGGACCGCATTGACGGCCCCATGACCGACGAGCGCATCCGCCTGCGGGAGGAGGTCCAGATGCAGATCCGTGCCCTGGAGCAGATGGCCTCCATGGCCGCAAAATACGGCTGCGACATCACCCGCCCGGCGGAGAACGCCCATGAGGCGGTGCAGAACCTGTACATGGCCTACCTGGCGGGCATCAAGGAGAACAACGGCGCCGCCACCTCCCTGGGCCGGGTGTCCACCTTCCTGGACATCTATATCCAGCGGGACCTGGACAACGGGGTGCTGGACGAGCGGGGGGCCCAGGAGCTGATGGACCAGTTCGTCATCAAGCTGCGGCTGGTGCGCCACCTGCGTACCCCGGAGTACAACGAGCTCTTCGGCGGCGACCCCACCTGGGTCACCGAGTCCATCGGCGGCATGGGGGTGGACGGCCGCACCCTGGTGACGAAAAACTCCTTCCGCATGCTCCACACCCTCACCAACCTGGGCACCGCCCCCGAGCCCAACCTGACGGTGCTGTGGAGCCCCCACCTGCCCCAGGGCTTCAAGGACTACTGCGCCAAAATGAGCATCGACACCGACTCCATCCAGTACGAGAGCGACGAGCTCATGCGGCCCATGTACGGCGACGACTACTGCATCGCCTGCTGTGTGTCCGCCATGGCGGTGGGCAAGCAGATGCAGTTCTTCGGGGCCCGGGCCAACCTGGCCAAGAGCCTGCTGTACGCCATCAACGGCGGCGTGGACGAGAAGAAGGGCATCAAGGTGGTGCCCGAGATCCAGCTGGACACCGACGAGGTGCTGGACTACCCCAAGGTGTTGGGCAACTATAAAAAGGTGCTCTCCTACGTGGCGGAGCTCTATGTGGACACCATCAACATCATCCACTACATGCACGACAAGTACGCCTACGAGAGCAGCCAGATGGCCCTCCACGACACCCTGGTGGAGCGGCTGGCCGCCTTCGGCGTGGCGGGCCTGTCCATTGCCGCCGACTCCCTGTCCGCCATCAAGTTCGCCAAGGTGCGCCCCATCCGCAACGAGAACGGCATCGCCGTGGACTTTGAAGTGGAGGGGGACTTCCCCAAGTACGGCAACGACGACGACCGGGTGGACGACATCGCCGTGGAGCTGGTGTCCTACTTCTCCGCCGAGCTGAAGAAGCACCCCTTGTACCGGAACGCCATCCACACCCTGTCCGCCCTCACCATCACCTCCAACGTGATGTACGGCAAGAAGACGGGAGCCACCCCCGACGGCCGCAAGGCAGGGGAGCCCTTCGCCCCCGGCGCCAACCCCATGCACGGCCGGGACAAGAACGGCGCGCTGGCCTCCCTCAACTCGGTGGCCAAGATCCCCTACCGGGCGGTGTGCCAGGACGGCGTGTCCAACACCTTCTCCATCGTGCCCGCCGCCCTGGGAAAGACGGAAGAGCAGCGTGTGGACAATCTGGTGCATATTCTGGACGGCTACTTCCTCCAGGGGGCCCACCACCTGAACGTCAACGTCATGAACCGGCAGCTGCTGGTGGATGCCATGGAGCATCCCGAGCAGTACCCCACCCTGACCATCCGGGTGTCCGGCTACGCGGTGAACTTCTCCCGCCTGAGCCGGGAGCAGCAGCTGGAGGTCATCAAACGCACCTTCCACGAGCAGATGTAACAAGAACAGGCCCCCGGAACTGGGTTCCGGGGGCCTGTTTGATGTGTGGTTCAGCCACAGCCGCCGCAGCGCTGGCAGGCGGAGGGGGTGGCGGCGCAGCCGCCCAGGGCGGTCTCCCGCAGCTCGGCGGGCAGGTAGCGGCCCACCCGGTACATGGCTGCCAGCATCTCGTCAAAGGGAATCAGCTGCTCCACGCCGCTGAGGGCGATCTCGGCGGCAATGAGGGCGTTGGCCACGCCGGCGGCGTTGCGGTTCTGGCAGGGGTATTCCACCAGCCCGCCCACCGGGTCACACACCAGACCCAGCATGTTCATCAGCACGGTGGCGGCGGCGCTGAGGCACTGCTCCGGCTGGCCGCCCATCAGCTCCACCGCGGCGGAGGCTGCCATGGCGGCGGCCACCCCCACCTCGGCCTGACAGCCGCCTACCGCACCCGCCACCGTGGCGTTGCGCATGGCCAGATAGCCGATGGCGCCGGCGTTGAACAGACCGTCCAGCAGCCGCTGGTCGGAGATGTGATACTCATCCTGAAGGGCCAGCAGCAGGCCGGGCACCACGCCGGAGGATCCGGCGGTGGGGGCCGCCACGATGAGGCCCATGGAGGCGTTGACCTCCAGCACCGCCATGGCGTAGGTGATGGCCTTTTGGAGTACCGGGCCGCAGAGGTCCTTCTTCTCCTGGGCCCGGGCGGCCAGTTTTTTGGCCTCCCCGCCGATGAGTCCGCCCATGGAGCGGACGGGACGCTCCAGCGGGATGGTGGCTGACTGGCGCATGATCTCCAGGGCACGGGCCATGCGGCGGTCCACCGCCTCTTCTGTGGTTTCACCCTGGACGATCTCCCGGCGGCGCATGATCTGGGAGATGGGACAGCCCTCCTGGCGGCACAGCTCCAGCAGCTCTTTGGCGTTTTTGAACTCCATGGTGTCCCCTCCTTACGACTGCACGATCATGACGTCCCGGATATAGGGGTTGGCCCGCAGCTCCCAGTCGATGCCGTCGGGCAGGGTGCCGTCGGATTCGATGATGCTGTAGGCGGTGTCCCCCTTGCCCTCCCGGAACAGGCGCATGAAGGCGATGTTCACATTGCGGTCGCTGAGCACGCGGGTGAGGTGGGCCACCACGCCGGGCTTGTCCTGCTGGATCACCACCACCGAGGCGTACTCGCCGCTGAAGTCCACCCGGACGCCGTTGATGCGCACAATGTGCATCTTGCCGCCCCCCAGAGACTCGCCCCGGACGGTCATGACCTGCCCGGCGGCGTTTTCCATGCGGATGTCCACCGTGTTGGGGTGGATGTCGGTCTCGGTCTCATTGGGGGTAAAGGAAAAGGTTAGCCCCCGCTCTTGGGCGATGGAAAAGGAGTCCCGGATGCGCAGATCATCGGTGGAAAAGCCCATGATGCCCCCCAGCAGAGCCCGGTCGGTGCCGTGGCCCTGATAGGTCTTGGCAAAGGAGCCGTAGAGGGTGAAGTCCACCTTCTTCAACGGCGGGGCCAGCAGCTTGTGGGCCACGTTGGCCATGGCCACGGCTCCCGCGGTGTGGGAGCTGGAGGGACCCACCATATTGGGACCCAGTACATCAAAGACGCTGATAAACGACATGGGATCACTCCTTCACGGCGGCAGAAGATTTCTTTAGTATACCATTGCCCAGCCGTGAAATCAAACAAATCTCATATTTTATCCCTCCAGCGGGAAGGTGACCTTCCAGTTCCCTTGGGTATGGCTTCCGCTGAGGAAGAAGTCCCCCGTCAGGCGGCAGCCTGCCGCCTCCTCCGGGGAGAGAGAGAAGACATACTCCTCATAGCTGTCCCCGCTGCCCTCCTCTGCCCAGAAGGAGTAGGAGGCCTCCGGCTCCACCACGGTCCCGTGGGCCCCGGTCAGATAGAGCTGGGCGTGGTTGTCGTTGTCCAGCAGGTCGTCCACCAGCAGCTGGACGTGGAGCCTGCCCTCCACCCAGCCCAGGCCGGTGAGCGTGAACCCCTCCACCGGGCAGGCGTTGTCCCGCAGATTGGGGACCAGGGCCCGGAAAGAACTTTCCTCAAAGGCCTCGCCGCTGCCCCCCCGCAGGTCCACGGCCTGGGTGGCGGGGGCGGTGGAAGCGGCACTCAGATCGGCGGGGAGGTTTACTCCCGTCCGCTCCTCCTTCCGGCTTAAAAATTCCCGGAGGGAGAAGGTGATCTTGTCTCCCGGCATGGCCTGGCCCTCCAGGTGGGTCAGGGTGACCAGGAAGGTGGCGGTGCCGGTAGTTGCGTCATACCCCACCCGCTCACAGTGGCCCGTGGTGTCGTAGGGGGTGCGGATGGTGTAGCTGTCGTACAGGTCGGTGGTGGCGTCCACCCGGTCCCCCTCCAGGTCCTGCAAGGTCAGATAGATCTGGGCGCTGTCCCCCTGGATGCGGGCGGATACTACCTCCATGCGTATGCCGTTGTCCTGGTCGCTCCGCTGTACCGGCTGGAAGGACTGGGCCATGGCGGGGGACACCAGATACATCAGGTCGTAGACCGGCTCCACATGGGCGGCCAGCACAGGCATGGTCAGGGTGAGGGCCAGGGCCGCCGCCAGCACCGCAACGGCGGGGCGGGTCCAGCGGCTGGGGCGGCGGCGAGCGGCCCGGCACAGACGCTGGGTCATGCGCGCCTCCATGGCCCGGGGCATCTCGATGGCCCGGACCGCCTGCTTCAAACGGATCTCTTCCATATTACAGATACTCCTTTCGGTAGATCTCCTCCAGCAGCCTGCGCCCCTTCTGCAGGCGCATTTTTACCGCCGACACCGAGCGATGGATGATGCGGGCGATCTCCTCCATGGGGTACTCCTCCACGTAGTAGAGCACCAGGACCACCCGGAAACGGGGCGGCACCTGCATCAGGGCCTCCAGGATGCCGCACTCCTCCCGGTCCGGCCCGTAGGCCTCCAGGTCCTCCAGGGGCAGCTGGGGGTGGCGGGTCCGCCTGCGCAGCAGGTCCCGGCAGCGGTTGGCCGCCACCGTAATGAGCCAGGCCTTCTCGTGCCCGGCGTCGGCAAAGCTGGGGGCTTTTTGCAGGTATGTCAAAATGGTGTCCTGCACCGCGTCCTCCGCGTCGCTCTCGCTGCCCAGCATCACCAGGCAGAGGCGGAAGAGGGTGCTGCCATAGGTGCGTACCATGTATTCCGCTTCATCCGCCGGCCGTACGGACGATGGCTCCATTCCATCCCCTCCTTTCTACTCTATACACGCACAGGATGGCAGAACGGTCAAGAATTTTTCACAAAAAGAGGCGCGCCCTTCCTTCCTTGCGCCCCGGCGGAGACGGCGTGGAGCAGTTCAACAGCATTGCCCAGTCCATCGTGGACATGGACCCCGACGTGTCCCAGGAAGAGGTGGACACACTCCTCGCCCAGCTGGAGGCCCTGGACCTGGACGGGGAGGAGGAGCAGAATGAGCTCACGGGCAGCATGGTGGGCACCGGGGACCAGAGTATTCAGATGCTCTTTGCCCAGCTCCAGCTGCAGCTGGCCCAGCAGAACAAGCAGCAGGCAACCGACCGGCTCAATGCCATCCAGGCCGCCCAGGAGCAGTCTAGACAGGTTTCGGAGTACATCAATACGGCGCGGCAGCTCTACTCCGACGCCCTGAAGGGCATGTTCGGCAGCGCCACCATGCTGGGTGTGGGCGGTGCGGGGCTGGCAGTGACCGCCCTGGTGGTGGGGCTGGCCGCCGGCTCCCTGGTCACGGTGCTGATCCTGCGCCGGAAGCAGCGTGCCGCATGATCTGGCTGAGACTGGCAGGGGCCTTTGCCGCCCTTCTCTTTGGGCTGTGTACCGCGTTCCGGCCCAAAACCCCGCTCTTCTATAAGATCATCTTTTTTGGTGTGGCCTCCTGCTTCCTGGGCAGCTGCCATGAGGCGCTGGCCAGTCTCCTGCGCCCCAGCGCCGTCCAGGGCTTTCACGTGGGCTGGCTGGGCCATGTGGGTCTGTTCTTTTTCCTGTATTCCTCCTACTACGGGGCCTTTAACAGTCTGGCGGACAGCGGGGAGCGGGAATTTCGCAAATACCGCCTGGCGGCGGCAGCTGTTGCCGCCGGGGTGCTGGTGCTGGGGGTGAGCGGGGCCCTGTGGCGCTGGGAGCACCCCGTTTTGCTGAGCCTCTTTGCCCTCCCGGTTACCATGGCGGCCTATTTTGCCGCCAAGCTGCTCTTTATGCCCGACGTAGAGATGGGCATCATCGCCGCCATGCGGACCTTTCATGCCCTGGCGCTGCTGCTGTGTGTGGTTCAGCTGGCCCAGTTCTGCTGGAGCCCGGCGGGCCTGACCGGCTGGCTTCTGGCGGCGGCGGATGGGGCGCTGCTTCTGGCTGCACTGCCGGTGGCGAGAATGGGGGTGCGCAAGTGGTTTACATAATCTTTATCTGCTTTGCGGTGCCCATCCTCCTGCTGATGACCCTGCTGGACCGCCAGGCCCGGCTGCTGCTGGGCTTTATGCTGTTGGGCATCCTGGTGGCGGTGAGCGCATATGAGATCAACACCATGGTGCAGCTCATCCTGGGGATGAGCGGACAGGACATCTCCATTCGGGTAGCCCCAATCGTGGAGGAACTGCTCAAGGCCTTGCCTGTCCTGTTCTATGCCGCCCTGCTCTGTGAGGATCGGAAGACTCTGATGCCTCTGGCCATGTCGGTGGGCATCGGCTTTGCGCTGATGGAGAACGCATTCCTGCTCATCACCTATATGGACCGGGTGAGCCTGGGCTGGGCGGTGGTTCGAGGCTTTTCCACCAGCCTGTCCCATGGTATGTGTACCCTCTCAGTGGGCTATGGGATGCAGTTTCTAAAGCTTCAGAAAAAGCTCTTCTATACCGGTATTTTCGGACTGCTGTCCCTTGCCATGACCTTCCACGCGGTGTTCAACCTGCTCATCCAGTCCCCCTACGATTGGCTGGGCATGCTTCTGCCCATCGTGACCTATCTGGGCTTCTGGGTGTTCCATGCAAGGCAGCGCAAAAATGGAGCGTGTTCATAAGAACGTTTTGTTCTTATGACACGCTCCATTTTTAGCTTGATTTCCTATTTCCCGGACTTAAGCTCTGGGATTCTTGATGGCAGCCTGGGCGGCTACAGATATTGCTTGGAAATACAAGCTGTCTGATGCGGCACGATATGTGTTTCACAAGGCTTTAGATTTTTAAGCAGTATAATACCTCTGGTTTCTACTCTTTGGCTTCTCAGGTATGGTCATGACCAGCTGACCGGACTCCAGCAAAGGCTTTACATAGTGCTGCATCACATAGAACACCGTCTTGACCCCTAAGTAATCGGCGATTTCCTGCCGTGAGCGGGGTGTTTTACAAAAAGCCAAAAGATCCGGCTCTCCGGAACTTTGTCCGGCAGATGTTTCCGGCTGCACGGGTATATCTGTTCCGTTATAGAGCGTTACCACAAACTCATTGCGCCGGTTCTCAAACTTTGGCTCCGGCAGGCCGTATTCCGCCATGGCCCGGCGGATGGTGGGGATACCGGAGTAGCGGTTCTCCGCCCCAGTGAGTACCTCGGTCATTACTGCCAGGGCAGGATTGCGCAGATCTGGCCGGGCAACGCCCAACTGCTCCACCGTTATTCGGCCGTACAAGCTGCCGGGACTGTGGATCTCCAGCCGGTCGGCGAAGAAGTCAATCTGGATAGGTGTACCTTCTGTATAGATGCTGTAGTCCCGGTGAATCAAGGCATTCAGCACAGCCTCGCGAATGGCGTCCATGGGGTACTCTGGCCGGTCGGTCCGCTTTCCGGTATCCTTGTCAATGATGGTGCGCACCTTCATATTCCGTTGACAAAAAACCAGTGCTTCCTCTGCCATAGCAGAGATGGTCCCCTCAATCCGCTTGTTGTTGGTAAAGCGGGCGGAGTCGGCCGCAGTATCCCCAATCTGAGTTCCAGGCACCACAATGGCGGTGATACCCAGCTGAGGGAAGTAACCCTGGGGATAGAGCGCAAAATTGAGCACACCGGCTAATGTAGGCACGCCATCCCGGGTAATGTTCAGCATCTCGTAGGCCTGTGCCTGGGTAAGCTGTGCAAAGCCGGGCCGCTCGATCCGGCGTTGAAGGAGATAGGCGTCCAGCTTATCCCGTTCCATCATGTCCAACGTGGCCCGCTCCACAGGCCGCTCATCGTCGTGCTGATGCTTCCGAAACGCCTCATAGCTGTATAGCTCATAGTCTGTCATAGGTAGGTCCGCATCGCCTACCCGCAGGAAAGAGCCTTTGATACGGCCTGCGCCCTGGTAAAAGCAGGGCCGCTCAGACAGATCCAGACCCGGAATCTCAGCCGAACAGATCCAGATTCCTTCCTGCCATTCCGCAAAAGTAAAAACAGCCCGAATCTTGGGTTCCATCTGGTTACATTGCTCGGTCACTTTCTTTTGCAGATCCTGAGGATCATATACGCCTACTACCCGATAGCCGGCATCTTCATCGATGCCAAAAAGCAAAATACCCCCGCTGTCCTGATTGGAAAAGCTGGACAACGTATCGTAAAGGCGTTTTGGGCAGTCCACATGGGCGCATTTTAGTTCCAGTGTTTGCGTTTCTGCTTTTTGCTTGCAAATACTCTTTGCTAATTCCAATAACTCAGCGGGCAGCATTTTGCTCACTCCTTGAAAATAAACTAATAACTTGCTTTTGTATACTAATAATAGCAGTGATTATTTGTAAATTCAATCGAAAATTGCAAAAAAGAAATGCGGCTTTGTAAAACGCACTATAAACCCAGCGCTGTAGTGGTGGAGCTACAGCGCTGGGTTTGTCTGTCAGATACTGATGATTACGGTTTTATCATGCCATTTTTTGGCGAAGAATTTCATTCCAAGAGAGCGGCAATAGGCTTGCGCCTCTTCTTTTGTGATAGTAATGGTAAAAAGGGTTTGCGGGTCTGCACTGTGCCGATCCGGCAGCGTATCCGTAGCGGCACACTCACATCTCCGGTATTGCGGCATAGCCATTTCATTGGGTTGTAAGCGTGTGCTGCCTGTCTTATGAGAGGACAGATCCAGGGTCCAGTTAAAGGTATTATCATCGATCAAAACGACCTGCAGAATAAATTCTTCGATCAGTTCTTCTGAAATCCTGGGCCCGGAAAAGTCCAGCCAGCTGTCCAATGTGCGCTTGATCTGCGCTATGTTCAAAGCGGGAACAGGGGATGGTGACAGAGCAGAAAGATCTCTGATCCGTGTTTGAAGCTGGTCGATCTCAGCCTGTATGTTTTGCTTGTCGTGGAGGAATTCTTCTCTCGTAATATCGCCCATCGCACGCATCCCTCGAAGGCCTTCCAGCTTTTCCTGAAGACGGTCCAACTGCTTTTGAAATGACTCTGTAAGGGTGGAAGATTGCTGCTGCTCCTGTACGGAGCATTCCTCCAGCATTTTGCATGCCATAAGAATGGCCTCCTTCTGGTCCTTCCAGACAGTCTGAAAGACACGCAGAGCCATATATCAATTATTATTTTATCGACGACACAAATTATCAAAAGTGCTTTGATGACGGCTATTTGACGGTTATCGGCTATTGTGAGACCTCCGGGGATTTCTTTCAGCTCAAAAACTGTATTTTTGTAGGCTCTGAAGAGATTACGTACAATGAGCCCACTGCCCCCACTTATGAGAATGGGTATGCCCCCAATTATCAAATTGATCCGAACAGCGGTGTACCATTGGATGATCAGATCATTGACGGCATGAGTAATGTGTACCGAGGTGCTGCCAATGATCCCAATATCTCACAGGAAGCAAAGGACGCCTATAATGACTTTGCTAATGCCTGGGATTTTGTGGCTGGATTAAAGCGAGCGGGATATTGACTTTCATATGTGAAATATATTGTTCTTTTTTATCTACAGACGCAAAAATACCACTAAGATCTAGTCTGGAGCAGCTTAGGCCTTGTTTGAATATTGTCAACAAGCCCAATCGCCGGGTCTTTTGCCCCCTGGGTGGCACAATTTTTCCTTGAAATCCGTCAGGATTCCTGCAAAAAAATTGCTTGCCAGCGGCCAAAATTTCTCGCCGCTGCGGCTTTTTCTATTCACTCAAGGGCTCCCGCCAGCACCCACACAGACCTTTGGGATGATAAAACTTCATACTTTCTATTTTGGAAAAAGAAGTTATACTTGTTTTACCTGAAGATTGGGGCAGACTCCCCATACATAATCATGCAGTTTATCACGCGTAAGAAGGAGCGAAGAGAATGGAACAGAAGAAGCAGTCCCTGGCAAACCGGATCCCGCCAAAAGTCTGGTTGCTCATCTCTTTTGCGGTGGCTATGCTGGTATGGTACATCATGTCTATCATCCCCACCACCGCCCGTGCATTCCCCAACATTGTTGTGACCTTCGAGGGCCTGATGCGCATGGTGGAGCGCGGCGCCTTCTGGGAGGACCTGAGCAGCAGCTTGATCTCCGTTGCTCTGGGCTATGTCATCGGCTTCGTCATTGCTCTGCCTGTGGCCATCCTGATGGCCTGGTATGTGCCGGTGCGTAACATCCTGGAGCCCTGGATCCAGTTCATCCGCAACATTCCCCCTCTGGCCTATGTGCCCCTGATCGTGATCTGCGCCGGCGTCGGCCGGCTGCCCCAGGTGATCGTTATTACCATCGCCTGTTTCCTCATCATGTGCGTGACCATCTATCAGGGCGTCATTAATGTGGATGAGACCCTCATCAAGGCCGCCCGTGTGCTGGGTGCCACCGACCGAGACATCTTTGTCCGGGTCATCACCCCTGCTACCCTGCCCTTTATCCTCACCGCTGTCCGGCTGGGCGCCTCGGTGGCCCTGACTACCCTGATTGCCGCCGAGTCCACCGGTGCCACCGCCGGCTTGGGCATGCGCATCCGGTCTCTGAACAACAGCTTTGACGCGGCCCCCATGCTGGCCTACGTCATCATCATCGGCATCATCGGCATCACTGTTGAAAAAATCATCAAATTTATGGAAAGGAAGCTGACGGGATGGCAGGAGAAGAGAGAAATCTGATCGTCAAGATCGATAACGTCCGCAAGGTTTATAATACCCGCAACGGCGAAATGGTAGCCCTGAACGGGGTCGACCTGGACATCTATGAGAACGAATTCATCTGCGTGGTGGGCCCCTCCGGCTGCGGCAAGTCCACCCTGCTGAACATCATCGCCGGCCTCCACGAGGCCACCTCCGGCGCAGTCTACTGCAAGGGTAAGAAGGTCACCGGCACCGGCACTGAGCGCGGCGTGGTCTTCCAGCAGTACGCCCTGTTCCCTTGGCTCACCGTGAAAAAGAACGTCATGTTCGCCCTGGAGATGAAGGGCATCAAGGGCAAAGAGGCCGAGGAAGAGGCCATGAAGTATCTGGCCAAGGTTGACCTGACCAAGTTTGCCGACCACTATCCCAAGGAGCTGTCCGGCGGCATGAAGCAGCGTGTGGCTATCGCCCGCGCTTACGCCGCCGACCCCGAGGTGCTGCTGATGGACGAACCCTTCGGTGCCCTGGACGCCCAGACCCGTACCCAGCTGCAGACCGAGTTACTGGAGACCTGGGAGAAGGATCGTAAGACCTGTTTCTTTATCACCCACGACGTGGAGGAGGCCATCATTCTGGCCCAGAAGGTCATCATCATGTCCGCCCGTCCCGGCCGCATCAAGTCCATCGTCAACATCGACATTCCCTATCCCCGCACGCAGGAAACCAAGATGACCCCCCGTTTCCTGGAGCTGAAGAACGAGATCTGGAGCCAGGTCTACCAGGAGTACCTGGAAGTCCGGAAGTAATTGGGTTGGAACGGCCAAGGCCGTTGCAATAAATACCACAATGAGGAAAGAACCCACAAGTTTATTACAGGAGGAATGAACGTGAAAAAGTTTCTTGCTATGCTTCTGACCGTTGCCATGCTGGGCGGCGCTCTGGCTGCCTGCGGCGGCAATCCCGCGCCTGCCAACAGCCCTGCTGGCGGCGGAGAGACCGCTTCCGGCAACAGTGAGACTCCCAGTGTTGAGACTGTCGACATCAACATCGGCTACATGCCCAACTACGGCGGCATGTGGAGCATGATGACCGCCGCTCAGAAGGGCTTCTTCGAGGAGGAGGGCCTGAATGTCTCCTTCACCGAGTTCCAGGACGGCCCCACCATCATCGCCGCCATGGAGAATGGCTCCGTGAACTTCGGCTACATCGGCCAGGGCGCCCATAAGCTGTGCGTCCAGGGCAACGCCACCATCATCGCTCTGTCCCACATCTCCAACGGCGACGCCCTCATCGGCGGCCCCGGCATCACCACTGTTGAGGACCTGAAGGGCAAGACCGTTGCCTACTCCTCCGGCACCTCCAGCGAGGACATCCTGCGCAACTCCCTGGCTGCCCACGGCATGACCATGGACGACATCACCGCTATGGATATGGACGCTGCCTCCGTTGTGACCGCCATGATGTCCGGCGGCGTGGACGCCTGCGCCACCTGGTCCCCCAACAGCCTGACCATCCTCGAGGGCATGTCTGACACCACCAAGCTGGCCGACAACATGACCTTCTCCGACACCAGCGTGTCTCTGGCCAGCTGGATCGTCACCCCCAAGTACCTGGAAGAGAACCGCGACGTGGCCGTCCGTTTCGTCCGCGCTCTGTTCAAGGCTATGGACTACGCTGCTGACGAGCATCATGACGAGGTCGCTCAGTGGTGCGCCGATAAGGCCAAGCTGGACTACGACACCATGTACAACCAGCGCGGCGACGCCGACTGGCTGACCGGTAAGGAAGTCGTGGACGGCGTGTCCGACGGCACCGTGAAGGGCTACTACGAGCTGCAGCAGAAGAACCTGCTGGACGGCGGCTCCATCACCGAAGAGGACGTCTGCCCCGTGGAAGACTACGTGGCTTTCGACCTGATGACCGAGGCCGGCAACTACTAATAGGACCCCAGGAGGGGCGGCGGCGGAACACCGCCGCCGCCCCTTTGTGTATAACTGACATTTACAAAGTGCGGTATTCCCGGTACAATAGCACCGAAGGCTGAGAACAGAGGAGGATATTGCTATGCTTCTGCTGTTGGCATTGGGGCTGCTCATTGGCTCCATTTTGGTGCTGAGTGTCAAAAAAAACTGGGAGTCTCTGCTGCTGGTAGGACTGTGTCTCAGTCTGACAGTGTACTTCGTGGGGCTGATGCTCTTTATCGCCAAAAAGGGCGGCTTGTCTCATGAGGTCATGAACTTTCTCTTTTTGACCCCCTCCATCCGGAGCTGGGTGCAGTACCGCTTTATTACCCTGGGGCAGCTGGGCTACTTGGTGGCAGTGGGCCGCTACCTGTTTCCCCTGTTCCTGCTGGAGCTGGCCTTTCAGTATTCTATGCTCTCCGCTCTGCGGAAGGCACCCCTGGTACGGCGGCTGGCACTCATCCTGCCGGCGGTCTCCTTGGTACTCTATTACCCAAACATATACCGTTCCCTGGTGGTACTGCTCCCGGCAACAAAAGATATACTGGTCCAGTTCTCCTACGTCTGGATCATGTGTTATGTGGTCCTGGCGGTAGGCCTGCTGGTGGTAGAGTACTGCTCCACCACCATGCACTTTTCCCGGCGGAAGTTCCTCCCTATCGTCATCTCTCTGGTGGCGCTGGCCGCCCTGTACGGCCTCTACTGCGGCCAGGATCCGGGCCAGATCTACCGCTTCTACAGCTATGACTACACCTGGATCAAGGGTGTGGGATATCTCCAGTTTGCCCTCAGCGTGGGGGGCTATGCGGTCCTGGTAGCCATCAATTTGGTGTGCGGCATCCTGGGTCTGGGCAGCCTGCTGCGCTACACCCAGACCAGCTTTGTCAGTGACCGGGATGAGGTGGTGCTGGAGCGCAAGTTCGACGTGGCCCGTACCGGCGCGTCGGTCTTCGTCCACAGCATCAAAAACCAGCTTCTGGCCAACCGGGTGCTCTACAAGCGCATCCGGGCAGAGCTTCAGAAGGAGGAGCCGGACCTGGACCGGGTACGGAACTACGCCGACAACCTTTGTGACAACAACGAATTGCTCATCAGCCGCTCTGAGGAGCTTTACCGCACGGTAAAGGCCAAATCGGTCCGGCTGGTTCCGGTCACGCTGGGCCGGCTGGAGGAGATCACCATGGAGCGGTTCCGCAAGAAATACCCGGACGGCCGGGTCCGCCTGATGATGGACCGGGACATCCAGGTCCTGGCCGATGAGAATTACCTCAGCGAGGCCCTGTATAACCTGCTCACCAATGCCTGGGAGGCCACCATCGAATACGAGGAGGCCAGACCGGTGGAGCTGGTGAGCCACCAGGAGCGGCTGTACACCGTCCTGGAGGTGAAGGACCACGGGCCGGGCATCCATTCAGAGGAGTTCAAGCACATCTTTGAACCCTTCTATTCCAGCAAGAACACCAACTTCAACTGGGGCATGGGCCTCTACCATGTCCGCACCATTGTGCGCAGCCACCTGGGCTCTCTTCGGGTGGAGAACCGGCCGGAGGGCGGGGCCTCCTTCTTCGTGTTGCTGCCCCGCTATGGTACCACCCGCCGGGAGCAGGAGGGAAAGAAGCATGATTCGCATTTTGGTCGCCGAGGACTTTGAGCTGATCCGGGAGGATCTGTGCGATGTCCTCAATCAGCAGGAGGATATCACCGTGGTGGGCAGCGCCGGCAGCGGCAAGGAGATCGAAGCCCTGGCCATGGACACCGACTTTGATATCGTCCTGATGGACATCGAGATGGAAACCACCAACGCCGGCATCCATGCCACCGAGCACATTCTGGAGAAAAAGCCGGAGGTCAAGGTCCTTTTCCTGACGGCTCATGAGACCGACAATATGATCCTCACCTCTATGGGCGCAGGGGCGGTGGATTACATCGTCAAGGGGTGCGAGGATGAGGAGCTGCTCCAGCACATCCGCAGCGCCTACGCCGGCCAGCCCATGCTGGACGGCAAGATCCAGAACCTGCTGCTCAAGGAGTATTCCCGTCTGCGTACCTCGGAGCGCTCCCTGCTCTTCTTCATCAGCACGGTCTCCCAGCTCACCGCCGCAGAGCGGGACCTGGTGCGGCTGCTGCTGGAGGGCAAGAAGATCAAGGAGATCGCCGCCCAGCGGTGTGTGGAGGTGGTCACCGTCAAGACCCAGATCAAAAGCCTGCTGCGCAAGTTTGGCTGTACCCGCACCAAGGAGATCGTGGATACCATCCGGGATCTGAACGTGTCCCACCTGTTTTAACGTTGTTATTCCGCCAATAGAAAGGAAGATCCACATGGACTATTATCACATTTCTGCCCAGGATCTGGGCAAGGACGCCAAGATTCCCGTGGTCAAGCTGGGGGACTCCGGCGAGGTCTTTTACGAGATTGCCATGGAGATGATCAACACCATCAAGGCCCACAATGAGAAGGGTGAGAAGACCGTCTTCATCTGCCCTGTGGGCCCCGTGGGTCAGTACCCCATCTTTGTCCGCCTGGTGAACCGGGACCGTATCAGCCTGAAGAACTGCTGGTTCATCAACATGGACGAGTATCTCAACGATGACGATACCTACATCGACAAGGAGAGCCCTCTGTCCTTCCGGGGTTTCATGGAGCGCACCGTGTACACCAAGGTGGACCCCGAGCTGCTGATGCCCCCTGAGCAGCGGGTGTTCCCCAACCCCGCCGACCCCGGCTACGTGGACCGGCTCATTGAGGAGCTGGGCGGCGTGGACATCGCCTTCGGCGGCATTGGCATCAACGGCCACCTGGCCTTCAACGAGTCCCGCGAAGACATGACCGCCGAGGAGTTTGCCGCTCAGGGCACCCGGGCCCTCACCCTCAACCCCGAGACCCGCACCGCTAACGCCATCGGCGACCGCTGCGGCGCCATCGACGCCATGCCCCACCGTGCTGTCACCATCGGCATCAAGCAGATCCTGGGTGCCCGCAAGGTCCGTCTGGGCGTGTTCCGCGAGTGGCACCGCTCCGTGGTCCGTCAGGCCGCCTACGGCGAGGTGACCGCTCACTTCCCCGCCAGCCTGCTGCAGAACCATCCCGACGCCATCATCTTCACCAACTCCCTGGCTGCCGGCCAGCCCTTCTGAGGTATCCCATGAAGAGAACGCTCTTTACCAATGGCCGCATCTATATGGACGGCCAGTTCCAGGACGTGGACCTGCTGGTGCAGGACGGCCGGGTCGCCGGATTCGGCGGCAAGGCCGATGACGTGGTGGACCTGGGCGGCAAGCTGCTGGTCCCCGGTTTCCTGGACCTGCACACCCACGGCGGCGACGGCGTGGATGTGAACGCTGCCACCGCCGAGGACCTGGCCAAGATCGGCCGGTTCTTCGCCAAAAACGGCACCACCGGCTGGCTATGCTCCATCCTCACCGATACGCCGGAGCAGACCCTGTGGTGCATCGACCAGGCCAAGGCCGCTATGAAGGCCCCCATCACCGGCGCCCAGCTCATGGGCATCCACCTGGAGGGCCCATTCCTGTCGGTAGAATACAAGGGAGCCATGCCCGAGCATCTGCTGCAGAAGGGAAATGCGGAGCTCTTCCGCAAATACCAGCAGGCCGCCGACGGCGCGGTACGCTATATCACCGTCTCTCCCGAGGTGGAGGGCGTGGTGGACATGATCGCGGAGATCGCCGGTCACACCACCGTGGCCATCGGCCACTCCGGTGCCGACTACGAGACCTCCTGTGCCGCCATCGACGCGGGAGCCGCCTGCTGCACCCACACCTTCAACGCCATGGGCCTGTTCCACCAACATCGGCCCGGCATCATGGGCGCCGTGCTGGAGCGCCCCGTGTGCTGCGAGGCCATCTGTGACGGCCGCCACCTCCACCCCGGCTCTGTCCGGATGCTCCTGGCCTGCAAGGGCTGGGACAAGGTGGTAGCTGTGACCGACTCCATCCAGGCCGCCGGCCTGCCCGACGGCCACTACAAGCTGGGCGTCAACGACGTGGTGGTGGAGGACGGAGACGCCAAGCTGGCGTCCAACGGCGTCCGGGCCGGCTCTACCCTGACCACCGGTCAGGCCCTGAGAAACCTTGTGAAGTTCACCGGGGAGAGCGTGGAAAAGGTGCTCCCCCTGTTGACCTGCAATCCTGCCCGCCTCATCGGCATGGATTACCGGAAGGGCTCCATCGCCCCCGGTAAGGATGCCGATCTGGTGGTTCTGGATCAAGATCTGAATGTAACTGCAACCTATGTGGCCGGCGAGTGTGTTTTCGCCGGAGAGAATTAAGGAGGAACTTATTATGCCGCTGGTACCCCTGAGACCTTTGATGGAAGCCGCTGAGAAGTACAACTACGCCCAGGGCGCCTTTAACGTCAACGCCGTGGCCCAGGCCAAGGCCGTCATCGAGATGCACGAGACCTTCCGTTCTCCTGCCATCCTGCAGGGCGCCGACCTGGCCAACGCCTTCATGGGCGGCCGTGTGGACTTTGCCAACGGCACCCTGGAGGACAAAAAGAAGGGCGCCCGCAACATCGCCAACGCCGTGAAGAAGTACGGCGAGAACTCCCCCATCCCCGTGGTGCTCCACCTGGACCACGGCAAGGACTTTGATTCCTGCGTGGCTGCCATCGAGGGCGGCTACACCTCCGTCATGATCGACGGCTCTTCCCTGCCCCTGGAGCAGAACATCGAACTGACCCGCGAGGTGGTCAAGTATGCCCACGCCCGGGGCGTGTCCGTTGAGGGCGAGCTGGGTGTGCTGGGCGGCCAGGAGGACCACGTGTTTGCCGCCACCTCCACCTACACCAACCCCCTGGACGCTGTGGAGTTCATCCAGAAGACCGGTGTTGACGCCCTGGCCATCTCCTACGGCACCCAGCACGGCGCCAACAAGGGCAAGGACGCCAAGCTCCGCAAGGAGATCCCCATCGCCATTAAGGAGTGCATCAACCGTCTGGGCATCTTCTGCGCCCTGGTGTCCCACGGCTCCTCCACTGTGCCCCAGTACATCGTTAAGGAGATCAACGACCTGGGCGGCGACATCCAGAACGCTTATGGCATCAACGTGGACGAGCTGATGGCCGCTATCCCCTGCGGTATCCGCAAGATCAACGTGGACACCGACATCCGTCTGGCCGTGACCCGCAACATGAAGGAGCTGTTTGCTCAGAAGCCTGAGCTGCAGAAGAGCCCTTCCATCGGCGGCGTGTACACCCTGCTGGAGGAGAAGAAGTCCGCCTTCGATCCCCGCGTGTTCTTCCCCCCCATCATGGATACCGTCCTCACCGGCAACGTGCCCGACGATGACGTGGCCCTGCTGATGAGCCGCGTGGAGGCCGGCGTGAAGGAGGCTGTTGGCTCCCTGATCGTCAACTTTGGCTCCTACGGCCGTGCTCCTCTGGTGGAGCAGAAGTCCCTGGAGGACATGATCGACTTCTACAAGAAGTAAGAGGTGGCCGGAATGAAGCATCTGTATCTGAATCTGAAGCGGTTTGACGTGCCCGTGGAGTTTGGCGGCGTCAATCGCATCGCCCCGGTGGCTGACTGGGGCAAGTATATCGTGGAGCACACCCAGGAAGGTCTGAAGCACTACGATCCCACCGAGGTGGAGTTCGTCCAGTACTTCCCCGAGGCCCACATCCTGGGAGCTGTGGCCGCTCAGTGCGAGAACAGCCCGGTACAGGTGGGCTCCCAGAGCGTCTACCGCATGAACACCGCTGTGGGCGGCAATTTCGGCGCTTTCACCACCAACCGTCCCGCTTCCATCGTCAAGGCCATGGGGTGCACCTCCACCATCATTGGCCACTGCGAGGAGCGCAACGACAAGATGGGCGTGCTGGCTGAGGCCGGCGTCACCGACACCGCCGCCGTCAACCGCCTGCTCAACCAGGAGATCAAGCTGGCCATCGAGCAGGGCCTGACCGTCCTCTACTGCATCGGCGAGAAGAGCGAGGAGCAGGAGCAGTGGCAGCAGGTGCTGGGCGACCAGCTGAAGATCGGCCTGGACGGGGTGGACACCTCCAAGGTGGTCATCGCCTATGAGCCCATCTGGTCCATCGGCCCCGGCAAGACCCCTGCCGACAAGCCCTACATCACCAAGATCGCCAAGTTTGTCAAGGAGCAGACCGGCGGTCTGGACGTGGTGTACGGCGGCGGCCTGAAGGTGGACAACGCCGAGATGCTGGCCTCCATCGACGAGATCGACGGCGGCCTCATCGCCCTGACCCGCTTCCAGGGGGAGATCGGCTTCTACCCCGACGAGTACCTGGAGATCATCAAGACCTATCTTGGTAAGTAAGGAGAGCACACATGAAGCTTGATTTTGAATACGGCCATGGCCTGATGAGCGCCAACCTGCCCGACAACACCGACGTGTTTATCCCCGGCACAACCGTGCCTGATCCCGAGTGCCTGCCTCAGGACTGGGACAGCCTGTACAAGGCCACCCTGGAGTCCATCCGCAACCCCATGGGCATGCCCTCCCTGAAGGAGCTGGCCGGCCCCGGCAAGACCGTGGTCTTCGTCATCCCCGACATCGTCAAGGGCGGCTGCCAGCCCACCGCCCACCGGAAGGTGTCCATCCGTGCCTGCCTGGACGAGCTGTATGCCGCCGGCGTGGAGAAGAAGGACATCCTGCTGCTCTTCTCCAACGGCCTGCACCCCCGCGCCACCGTGTCCGAGATGAAGCAGATCCTGGGCGAGGAGCTCTTCAATGAGTTCTACTGGACCAACCAGATCACCAGCCACGACTCCGAGGACTACGACCACATGGTGGACCTTGGTACCACCGGCCGCGGCGATCCCGTGCTGATGAACAAGTATGTCTTTGACTGCGACATTCCCATCCTCATCGGCCACACCCAGGGCAACCCCTACGGCGGCTACTCCGGCGGCTACAAGCACTGCGCCACCGGTATCACCCACTGGCGGAGCATCGCCAGCCACCACGTGCCCAAGGTCATGCACCGGGATGACTTCACCCCCGTGTCCGGCCACTCCCTCATGCGCACCAAGTTCGACGAGATCGGCATGCACATGGAGGAGAAGATGGGCCATCCCTTCTTCTGCTGCGACGCTGTGCTGGACACCTACTCCCGCCAGATCGCCATCTACTCCGGCTACGCCAAGGTGATGCAGCCTGAGTCCTGGAAGCTGGCCAACAAGCGTACCTACGTCCCCTTCGCCGAGAAGAAGTACGACGTGATGGTGTTCGGTATGCCCCAGAACTTCCACTACGGCAACGGCATGGGCACCAACCCCATCCAGATGATGCAGGCTCTCTCCGCTCAGGTCATCCGCCACAAGCGCGTCATGAAGGACAACTGCGTCATCATTTGCTCCTCCATCTGCAACGGCTACTTCCACGACGAGCGGTGGCCCTACCTGCGGGAGCTCTATGAGATGTTCCAGCACGACTACATGAACATCCTGCCCGACATGGACCGGTACGGCGAGTACTTTGCCACCAACCAGGAGTATATCCGCAAGTACCGCTTCTGCAACGCCTTCCATCCCTTCCACGGCTTCTCCATGATGAGCTGCGGCCACATCGCCGAGATGAACACCTCCGCCATCTACATCGTTGGCGCTCAGGAGCCTGGCATTGCCCGCGGCATGGGCCTGAAGACCCGGGCCACCTTCGAGGAGGCTCTGGAGGATGCTAAGAAGAAGTTTGTGGGTCCCAACCCCAATATCCTGGCTCTGCCCCAGACCTTCAAGCTGGGTGCCGTCCATCTGTGCATGAAGGACGACGATCTGAGCAACGTGTAAGGAGGGCATTGTCATGCTGAAAGGAAATATGCTGATCGCCCACGGCGGCGGCCCCACCCCGGTCATCAACAGCTCCCTGCTGGGCGCTGTCCGGGAGGCCAAGGCCCACGGCGAGATCGAGACCATCTACGGCGCCCGCTTCGGCGCTGAGGGCATCCTGGCCGGAGACCTGATCGACCTGGGCAAGTTCAGCGACGAGGACCTGGCCCTGCTGGCCAAGACCCCTGCTTCCGCCCTGGGCTCCTGCCGCCGCAAGCTCACCGACGCCGACTATCCCGCGGTGCTGGAGTGTTTCAAGAAGTTCAACATCCGCTACTTCTTCTACAACGGCGGCAACGACTCCATGGATACCTGCAACAAGATCTACAACCTGTCCGTGGAGACCGGCTATGAGCTGCGGGTCATCGGCATCCCCAAGACCATCGACAACGACCTGGACGTCACCGATCATTGCCCCGGCTTCGGCTCCGCCGCCAAGTACGCCGCTGTCTCCGCTCTGGAGCTGGCTCAGGACGCAGCTGCTCTGCCCATCCACGTGGTGGTGATGGAGATGATGGGCCGCAACGCCGGCTGGATCACCGCTGCCTCCGCCCTGTATGCCGATCTGATGCCCTGTGAGCATCTGGTGTATCTGCCCGAGGTGGCCTTCGACAAGGAGAAGTTCCTGGCTGCCGTGAAGGAGAAGTGGGCCAAGGGCCGCGGCCTGCTGGTGACCATCTCCGAGGGCATCCACTATGCCGACGGCTCCCCCGTGGCCGACTCCGGCGTGGTGGACGGCTTCGGCCACAAGGTGCCCGGCGGCGCCGCCCAGGCCCTCAGCGACATGATCATGCAGGAGGCCGGCCTGAAGTCCCGGTCCGAGAAGCCCGGCCTGCTGGGCCGTGTGAGCGTGGCGCTCATGTCCGAGATCGATCAGAAGGAGGCCGAGGAGGCCGGCGCCTGCGCCGTCCGCTCTGCTGTGGAGGGCAAGACCGGCTTCATGGTGGGCTTTGAGACCACCCGGAACCCCTACTCCTCCAAGACCTGCCTGATCCCCCTGGAGAAGGTGGCTAACGCCGAGAAGAAGTTCCCCCTGGAGTGGATCGGCGAGGACGGAGCCAGCATCAAGCCCGAGTTCAAGGCCTACTGCGAGCCCCTGCTGGGCGCTTACGACAGCCGCTTTATCTCTCTGCGGTAAGCCGCCATGCAGATCCTCTTTAATTTTCTGGTCTGTATTCTGGCAACCACCATCGGCGGCATCAGCGGCGTGGGCGGCGGCGTCATCATCAAACCGGTGATGGACGCCGTGTCCGGCCTGCCGGTGGCTACCATCAGCTTCCTGTCCGGCTGCACCGTGCTGGCCATGACCATTACCTCCATGCTCCGCAGCATCGGCGGCGAGGTAAAGGTAGAGCCCCGGCGGGGCACCCTGCTGGCCATCGGCGCCGCTGTGGGCGGCATTGTGGGCAAGCAGCTCTTCGACATCGTGAAGGACGCCGGCGGCTCCGCCGTTTCGGTGGCCCAGCAGGTACTGATGATCCTGCTCACCCTGGGCGTGCTGGCCTACACCCTGAACCGCCCCCGCATCCGCACGCTGGACGTGAAGAACGGGGCGGCCTGTGTGGTGATCGGTCTGGCTCTGGGCGTGCTGTCCTCCTTCCTTGGGATCGGAGGCGGCCCCATCAACCTGGCCGTGCTCTACTACTTCTTCTCCATGGACTCCAAGACCGCCGCCCTCAACTCCCTGTATGTCATCCTCTTCTCTCAGGGTGCCAGCTTCCTGAACACCCTGATCGGACGCACGGTGCCTGAATTTGAGTGGCCCGTCCTCATCGCCATGGTGGTGGGCGGCGTGGTCGGCGGCACCGTGGGCCGCAGTCTCAGCCGCCGCATGGACAACCGGGCGGTGGACAGACTCTTTTTCTGGCTGCTTCTGGTAATCACTGGTATCAGCGTCTATAACCTGATCCGGTGTTTCCTGTAGCACGTTCATCTCCTTTTTCCGCATCAGCGCTGCAGGCAGATCGCCTACGGCGCTGATGCATTTTCCCGCAGCAAACGTGGGTGATCTGCTCGTCAGATTTGTATTGTCAGATGGGCTGCTGGAGCAGGTCAAAGCAAGGAGATATGCGCAATGAAATACCAACACGGCTACCGCTCCTTATTTTTATCCAGACATAAAAAAGTAGACACTCACACTGATGTGAGTGTCTACTTTTATTTTACAGATTTACTGGATTATGAGAGCCTGGGATGAAATCTGAATTACCTCGGATTTTTGATAGCGGCCTGCGCCGTACATACCTTGTGTATATAACGATGTACATTTTGAATTAGAGCTGTCCGGGCAGCTCACCGACGCAGGCTGCCCGGAAAAGGGATGGTGTGCCCCTCCTCATCAGCAAAAGGACCAAAGTGTAATTTACTATCCATAGAGCAGGTCGTGTACTTCCTCTGACCGGCTAAATTCAGAAAGGCAACTGTGGGCTGCGGAGAAAAGTCCAAGCACCAGGCAAAGCGGGAATCAGACAGTGGTGTAACCTGTGAAACAAAGAGATCAATGAAATCCTCGCTTACCAGACCGTCATGCATTTCAACTGCTTCGCACAACGCTGCCTCAATGGCTTCCATATCCAGGCGTCCGGGATTGTAGTCCTCTGAAGCAATTTGAGCTTTGCTCTGACGAAGGGCCTCCATCTGCTGCTGAATTTCTATGGTCCGCTGGAGGAACTTATCCTGCTCAATCTCTCCACGGGCACGGACCACAACCAAGTCATCCAGCTGTTGTTGGAGCAACTGAATAGAGTCATCTTTCGCTTTCATCAAATCTGCTCGACGATCTGCGTCTGGCTTGTAGCAAGCATCCAGCATTTTGCAGGTCTGGAGGACGATTTCTCTTTGGTCTCCCCATACCCTCTCAAATATTTTGGAGGCCATCAGTTCCAGCTTGCTTTGTCCAACCGGCTTGATCTCACAGATAGGTGTTGGATTGCCTTGTTCATTCTGAAGGCGGATGCGGGGGGTATCATGGTGTCGTTTGCATTCATATCCATAGATAGGCTTTCCTGCATTATTGGTTCTCCAACGATGTCGAAGCATGGGAGAACCACAACGACACCTCATTTTTCTACCCCACACATTCTGAGCCTGCTGAATACCAAAACTCCGTGTACGGCCTTTCTCATCGGTCAGCCGTTTGGTCCTACTGCGACGAATGGCGTTACACCGCTCGTACTGTTCCTCCGAGATAATCTGAGGGAAGCCACCTTTTACATAGACAAACTCACTCTCGTCACGCTTGATTCTCTTTTGCTCCAAATAGTTATTGGAATACTGTCCCTTGAGCGTGTCCAGGTATTGCCGCAAGATGGTCTCACGGCTCATGGCGTTCACCAGGGAGACCTCCATGCCGGAGAGCTGGATGTCGGCAGGCATCAGGTCAACGCCTTCCGGGTGGTGCAGGATGCCCTCGCCGGGGCGCATCGGCTCGTCCATCAGGATACGGCCCATCGCGTCGGACAGAGTAAAGGGCAGCTTGTCCGGCTGGGGATGGCCCAGGCTGATGGTCAGGCTGCCCTGCGGGTCTCCGTCGATCAGCAGAACTTTCTTCCCCGCCTGCGCCAGCCCGATACCCAGATTTGCGCAGGTGGTTGTCTTGCCAACGTCGCCTTTCTGGTTGGCGATGGCGATAATTTGTGTGTTCATTTCAGTTTCCTCCTGTGTCTTGGACAGAAGATGGAATGTAAAGAGGGTAAACTACCCCCTTGGGTTTTCTTAAAATCAAGAACATTTCGGCATCCTTTTGATTTAGGATTCATTTATCACGGTTCTGTACCGGACACTCCCATTGCCTGCGACGCTTTTAACGCTCGGACTGTGGCTGAGTGTAAGTTTTCCCCCTGTCCCTGGATCGTGGCCTCAAGTTATCAAGCTCTTTACCGGCGATAGGGAAGATGCGCTGGCCAGTTAATCAGTATAACTTCTAGCATCCAACATTGCGGCACCCGGGGTCTATCCCGGGTGCCGCAATTTAACATCACCCCAATGTATGTCGAAAAAAATCGGATTATTGTGTACGGATAATTTCTCGCTTCCATACATTCTTTTCTTGGCCGGGTGAAGACCCACAGCGGCTGTGCCGCTGTTCTTGCAAGCATCGCATTTTTGTACAAAAACGCACTTGTCAGGGGATACCCCTGAAACCCCAGTGCATAGCAACAGGAAAGAGGTGAGTATTTTTGCATCAGCTGCACGTGATGCTCAGTGAGAAAGATTATGCCCATTTAAAGGAGCAGCAACGGCGCAGTGGCCTCTCTGCCAGTGCATTGATCCGTTCCTTACTAGCTGACCTGGAGATCAAGGAGCGTCCCACTGAAATGGTCATGCAGGTTTGCCGGGAACTAAACGCAATTGGAAATAATTTAAATCAACTGGCCTGGGCCGCGAATCAAGGTGCACCTATCAGTGTGGAACAACTGGCGGCAATCCAACAGACGTTGGAGCAACTGTGGCATTGGGCAAAATTTGATTCTGAACTGGCCGAAGTACCCAGGAAATGACCATTGGTACATGTAGATGCTCAGGCAGAATTCTATAATCAATAAATTATCTTCAGACGGTAAAACCACGGCTGGTTGTGATGCCTGTGATCCCAGTTTTCTGCTTGGGTCATCTCTTTTATCTCATCTATGGTTGATTCGCAAATGGGAACGGCTTTTGCAGATATGCGGTTTATCCTCAAATTTTCATTAGACTGAGAGGCTGACATTCCAAATTTCCGCACTGTTAGTCTGCGTCAGCCCCTTCGTAGGCAAGCGATGATCTGACCGGCCCGGTCAGCAGTAATCGGATTCCATAAATGGTGGGACGGCATGCGCGTCGCTTGTAGCGTGACTGCCTTCCTAACCACCTAGGAATTCTATTGACGCAAATACCGCGAACAGGAATCTTGTTCTGCTTCCTGTTCGCGGTATTTGTTTCAGGTGCTTGTCTAAAATGCACCATTGGCGACCGGAGACGTTTCTATCCGTAAAACTTAAACTTCACTGCGCTCAAAGATATGGTGTCTTTTCTCATAGCGGTATAGCAGAATACTGCAGATAATAACCATGGCGACACCCGCCAAAGACAACAGTAGCACATACTGGTATCCGGTATTTCCGTAATTGTCCAGCCAGTTTCCAATCAATGTATACGACCAGATATCGGTGGAATAACCCACAGCAGAGCAAATACCCATAGCGGTGCCGGTAATGGCCATTGGGATTTTTGCTTCAGGGATAGGTGTATACATACCGCTCCGCGCAGTAGACATAAAAATCAAGATTAGGAATGCTATGATAACTGCGATCACCATGGATCCGCTGTTTTGGGGAATTACAAACATACCAACAATGGCGGCTGAGAGAAATACCATGCAGATAATCATGAACTTGGGGGTTTTCCATTTGTCAAGCAGCATGCCTCCAACACCGACGACGCAGAGGCGTACAATGCACTTATTCATGATGGCAAAGGATGTGGCAAAGGCTACGCTCGTTCCGAAGACCCCATTCAGATAGGGATTCAGATAGGCGGAGCCGGTGGCGACAATAAACATGCCCATTACAATCAGGCCGTTCAGCCAGGTGACCGGATGCGCAATCGCCTGCTTTACCATTCGCACATTGAAATCGTTGTCGTTGATGCCCTTAACGTCCTTGAGCAAAAAGATAACCAGCAGGGCGATGATTACCAGTATGGTTGCATACAGCGCAGTCGCGATTTTAAAGGAGCTGACATATCCCAGCAGCGCCAGCAGTCCGTAGCTTGCCACTGCACCGACAAGTGCGTAACACCATTCAAATGTGCCAAACGTGCGTCCCTGGTCATCTTTGTCATCCGCCTGTGCACGAATGAGTTTCATGAAGGCGCTCCAATGGATAAAGGTAGTGGAGATGCCAAATCCAAAGTAGCATACCATCAGGACGGTATAGCCGCTCATAAAATACATCGCATAGCCAAGAGCGGCTGTCATCAGCAGGGAAAGAATGATGAGTTTCTTTGGGCTGAATTTGTCAGCCAACATTCCGCCAAACAGATAGCCAGGAGTTGCTGTCAGAGAGAAAAAAGTAATCAGTATACCAGCCTGGGTATTTGACAGGTTAAATGCCTCCAGAAACTGTGTATAAAATGTGGAACTGAGGTAAGGCAAATTGTAGATTAGGCAAGTAGATGTTAACAATAGAATTACGCCAAATTTTTTCGTTTTAAACATGGCCTTCATCCTTTCTTACCTTATTTGTAAGCACCGATATGATGCAGATCGTCCCTGCGCTGACAGCCAGTCCAAAGACATTGGACGGAATCTGTGCAAGCGCACTGATACGAAAAGATGGAAAATACTCCCACAACAAACTCAGCACAACAGTCATGACCATACTTATCAGCGCAGCTTTGCCTGTGACAAATTTGGAGTACAATCCTAACACCATTGGAACAAAGGCAGAAACACCGTAGAACAAGCCACCAATATAGCAAATATTTACAATATTGCTGGAGAACATCGATATGCTCAATGCGAACAGTGCCACGGCAAAAACACAAATGCGACTGGTTACCAATATACTTTGATCATTTCGCTCTGACTTCCCAAGCGGAACATAGATATCGTTGACAATGAGTGTTGCCGTCGCGTGCAGCATTGATGTTCCGGTGGATATTGTTGCCGCAAATACAGCGGCCAGCCCTATGCCCAGCAGGCCGTGAGGGAAGAAGCGGACCAGCATGGTTGCAAATATCATGTTAGAATCTTCTATTCCAGGTAAAAGCACATAGGCAGCTATTCCAATCAATCCTAATGCCATTGAAATGATCACATAGAAACCGGCAGTGAAGAGCGCACCGAATTTTGCAGTTCCTGTGTCTTTTGCACTGACCATTCGCTGGATATAGTTCTGGTTCGTGGAGTAATTGAGCATGCAGAGCAGGATCCATGAGATTGGAGTCCACGCGCCCAGCTGATCAAAACGGAAGAATTCAACCGGCACATTTGCTTTTAATGTTGCATACCCGCCAGCCGCCCGAATCGAAAACGGCACCATTAGCAAGATGCTGATCACAATTATGATAAACAGCACAGCATCGGTGTTTACAACTGCCCGCAGGCCGCCGGAGGTGAGAAAGAGAACGATTAGAACGGAAATCACAAGAGAGACATTGATATTGAATCCTGTGACAATATGAAGTACTGTGCAAGAAACAGTATACTGGACTGAAAGGGCGGCAATATTGGTCAGAATATGGAGTATACAGGATAGAAGTTTAACTCCTTTGCCGTACCGTTTGCCAAAATACTCGGGAAGTGTGGCACAATCCATGCGATTAAACTTCTTTGCCAAAAAGAGTCCCACCAGGATAAATGCTGGAGCTGCCGCTAAATTCCACCATATGCCGGAAATCCCGACAAAGTAGCAGTAACCAATTGCACCGACCAAGCCGCTGCCTCCAAAGTCGGTAGCCGCCATGGAAAAGCCTGCCTGCAGTTTATTAATCCCTTTTTCTGTCAGCAGAAACTCTTTGGATGAATCGGTGCAGCAGGTATTTCGGCCGCTAAGCCATCCAATGAGTATCACGACCAGAATCGTGCTGAACAAAACACAGTAGTCTATTATCTGCATAGAAATGTCCCTCCATAGGAAACGTCTCAGTCTCTGAACAAAACGCCTTCCTTCCACACCATAGCAGGATATTTCATCATGCAGGAGATATCTTCATCGGGTGCACCGTCTACAACCACAAGATCGGCCAGTTTGCCAACGCAGATAGTACCCAGCTTGTCATCCATGCGGAGGATCTTTGCGCTCTCAATGGTGGCTTGTTTCAAGATGGTCTCATTGTCCACGCCATAGGATGCTCTTGCCTGAAACTCGATGCCCGGATATTTCGCCGCATTTTCCATATCCAGATCGGTACCGAAACCAATCGTGATGCCAGCGGCCTGGCAGAGGTGAATACCCTGCGCCATATGTGCGATACCATCTTCCGTCTTGCTCTTAAATTCAGGAACAACGGGGCCGGAGAGCTCAGAAACTAACGAATACGCCACCGCAAACGTAGGAACTGTACAAATATCATTCCCACGCTTGAGGATCAGCTCCACACACTCCTCATCCATATAGGAGGCATGTTCAATGGTGCGGACGCCGGCCTTGATGGCTTCTTTGATCCCCAACGTGCCGTGGCAATGTGCGGCAACATAGGTCCCAAGGCCTTCCGCTGCTGCCACAATAGCGCGAAGCTCTTCGGGTGTGGTTACAATCTGACCAGGTACGCCGCCAAGATTCAGCATCGCCCCTGTGCACATATATTTGATAAAATCGACCCCTGCGGCACACTCCTCACGGCAGGCCTTCAGCATGGCGTCTGCACCGTCAATTTCCTTATAGAGCGTTCCAAAGCTGGAGTTGCCCCGTGTAGTGGGTGTCAGAATTTTGCCAGAGGTGATAACACGTGCGCCGGTCAGAACGCCGCTGTTGATGTTGTCGCGTACGGTTACAGAGGCATAATAGTCATTGCCAGCATCACGGATGGTGGTGTAACCCAATTTCAGATAAGTCTTGGCGTAAGCGGCGCTGTCCATTACATATGTGCTCTCACTGCGGTGCATTAAATACTCCCAGTTCTGGTTGGTAAACATCAAATGTGCATGCAGGTCAAAGTAACCCGGGATCACCGTTTTGCCGTTCAGATCATAGCACTCAGCATCTTCACAAGATTGTGTTCCACAGGGATAGATTCCTTGGATGTGTTTGCCGTCAATAAAAATGTCTGCGGTGGGATTGCTGTATCCATCCGTCAGGTATGGGATAAGACGACAGTTTTTTAATACAATCATTATAATTGCCTCCATGTTTTAGGATGTCCTTATCATATATTTTTCACAAAGAGGAGGCAATTTTGCAAATTCCTGCTTCGCCGGATTTGTGATTCAAAAATTCCGCTTGCACCGGAATTAACAATCCATTATAATTAAAAAGTCAAAGAAACAAAATATTTTATTTGTGCATTTTAGCAGATTTCCGTTTGAAATGGAATTGTTGGGGGATGTGCGATGAATGAAATCAATATTTGCAAAGAAGTGGGTGCAAAAATCCGCTATTTTAGAAAATTGCAAGGCTATACGCTGGAGTCTTTTGCCACTATTTTGCACAGAAGTAAATCCGTCCTTTCTCAATATGAGCGGGGTGAGATTTCTATCGATTTGCTGACACTTCAGCAGATCAGTAATGCGCTGGGTGTTTCTATCGGCGCGCTCATTGACAACTACTGGAACGCATCAAACCTACTGATCACAAGTGGTTCTGCCAACCAAATTTCCATGGAAAATATGCGGCAGGAGTACATATATACGTACTTTTCCCACGCAAAAGCGCCGATCCTTAGAGTGCATCAATTATGCTACAACGAGAGTAAGACCCATGCGGCCATCTACACATATTCCTCAGAGAAATTAGATGGAGCCTCTTTTGAATACTTTTATACCGGGAAAATCGTCTGCGGCCAATCTTTTACGCGGCTGCTGCTTTCAAACCCGCTGATAGAAGATGATTTGCTGTTTCTTGAATTTCCCGCACGCTTTCGCGGCTCAGGGGCTGTCTTGGGTTTCCTAAGTACCTATTCAGTCGGTTCCTGCTTTCCTCTAGCAGCGATGGCTTTGCTCTCAAGTACAATTATCAGCGACAGGGAGTGGCTCATCTCTTGCCTTAGTTATAACAGAGATGATATGAAACTTAACAGGCAGTGCAACTGTTTCTTTGTTAATCAGGAAAAAAACCACTTCTTACATGAAAATATGGAGCTACATAAAAAGCTACATGGTAAATATTAGGACAACCAACCTTCCTGATTTTTATTTAAGCCACCTAGAATATAGTTGCGGCCATAGACACGGCTGGCTACCATGTCTATGACCGTAACTATATTTTAGGCGCGTATAAACGGGTATCCAATGAGGTGGAAGGCTGTAAAACGAGGAAGTTGCCTGTGCAATGAAGCTGCTGCTGGATGAGTATCACCAAGTAATAGTGAAACGGCTGGAGTATCTGATTGATTTTTATGTACAATTTGAGCACATCCGTCCGTTTCAGGACGGCAATGGCCGGGTAGGACGATTGCTTTTCTTCAAGGAATGTCTGAACCATAGTATTGTTCCCTTTGTGATCTAGGATGACCTGAAGATATTCTATTACCAGGGATTACGCCAATGGGGCCGCGAAAATGGTTATCTGATGGACACCTGCCTGACGGCACAGGATCGTTTCCGGGCGTATCTGAAGTACTTTAATATCCCTGCCTGATCCTGTGTGCCGAGAGTAGATTTTTCAGATGACGTTTCTCTTGAGTTTGAAAGAATACTCTGGTATAATCAAAATAAATTAGACGATTATTTTGCAATAAGTTCTGTTTCTGAATGGTCTTTTGTGAAGTAATTATGGCTTGCAAATGGTGCTGATTTTTGCTTGTTGTTGCAGTAGTAAACCGATGCTATTTTGATACTGGTAAAGTTGGATACCATAAAACTGCAAGCAAAACATTAACAAAAAAGCGAACTTTTCTCCCGCATAAAGAACATGAATAGCGTTAGAATTGTAAGAATTTGCCGTATGTAAATAATGGGCGAGGGATTTCACTTTATCGGTTATGCAAAACGAGACAAGAGGAATATAATAATTCCCCTTAGCCGATCGTTAGAACATAGCTCCAAATAGTGGTGGTATCCGCTTCTAAATATGGTATCTCTTTATGTCACAAAACGCAGCCCCGGCTCAAATGAGCCGGGGCTGTTGTCATGATCCTATGCGCTCCGAGGGGATTTTAATTCCTCGGATTTTTGATGGCGGCCTGGATAGCGGCAGGGCGGAGATTTCCGGTACAACTCATGGCATTGGGGCATACTTCTGGGCCTCCGACAGTGCAATGATATCCATCAGTATAACCGGCGGCGATATGACCCTGGAGGGTGAAAACAGCGTCTGCTTCGGAGCGCAGACCCAGATCTCACCCGCCTTTGAGTATCGCATCGAAGCTGTGGGCGGAGTCAGTGAAGAGGACGCGACCACGGTAGGCAGCTTCCCGTTTACAGAGGAAGGCCAGGTGGATTTTTCTGGGATGAAATATGCCCACCTGTATGCCAAGGAGTTGTCCAGCCCCGCAATTGTAAACACCGCGGACCTCAACATCCCCGCCGGCATTGTGGGCGATAACTATAAAAAAGACCATTCCGTGATGATCGAAGGCGGGACCAGCCCCTATACCGTTAGCTTCTCTCCCCAGGTGAAGGGGCTGTCCATTGACGCATACAACTATCTGGTCTATGAGCGCCCCGGGGAACCCGTAGAGGCGCAAACCGTCACCATTACCGTAACGGACCAATATAAAATGACGGGCACCGCCACAATTACAGTGGGCGCGGTGGAGGTGCCGCGCTATCAGGTGGCAGTGAACAGTGGTCAAGTCTTGAACGGGCCCGGATCGTACAAGGAGGGTGACACGGTTGAGATTCAGTCCACTCCATCGGCCGGTACGCGTTTTGACCACTAGGAGTCGGAGTCTGCCGACGTCAGTTTTACAGATGCGTATGAGGATCCAACCACCTTACCATCCTGCTGGAGGGCGAGAATGTGGTCACCGGTGCAGACGATGAGTATGAGAGCTATGGGATCCCTCTGCGAAAACGAGCTGATTCTGGAGGGCGACGGCACGGCCAAACTGAAGGTGAGCAGCGGCCAAAGCGAGGAATACAGCAATGGGATCTATGCGTGGACGTGCATTACCATCTCCGACTGCACTGTGGAGGCGGTGGGTGGAACGCCTTCTGACGGCGCCGAGGTTGATTCTTTCGACAGCGCTGCGATTTCTTGCGAAGAAGATATGACGCTGGACAACTGCACCGTCATAGCCACCGCCGGCACCGCAGACAGCATGGGTATTGATGTCTATGGTATGGTTTCTATCCTGGGTACGGATAACCGGCCTTTTGTGGTAAAGATGGGGGCGGATGCGGACAGCGCAATAGAGGTGGAGGGCTCTCCCTTCGCGGAAGAAACGAATCTTTGGGACATCCCAGAAGTCTATGACTATGACTGTGGGTATATGTTTATCGCCGCCCATACCCACATGTATGGGGATTGGGAATATGACGCGGCCCAGCACTGGAAGGCGTGCGAGTGCGGGGAGATCACTGGGACTGCCGCCCACACCGCCAGCGGCTGGATCACGGTGACCCCGGCCACCGAGACCACCGAGGGTCTGCGCCACAAGGTGTGTACCGTGTGTGGGTATGAAATGGAATCCGAGACCATCCCGGCCCTTGTGGTCATCCGCGGGGTAGATGCCGGCGGAATCCAGCTCACCCTGACCAATCGGACAGCGGGCACCTGTCTGGCGGCTCTCTACGACAGCAGCGGCAGAATGCTCACCGCCGGTTTCCTGAATGTGGCCGCCAACGCAGGGGATATCTCCCTTTCCTTCCCCGCCTTTGAGGGCGACCCTGCCACTGTCAAATTCTTCTTCCTGGATGAGAGCTTTGCCCCTATCTACCGCTGCACAACAAGGGATTATGCGTCTGAATAAAACCCATACAGCACAAAAGGAGCGCTGCAGAGTTTCCTCTGCAGCGCTCCTTTTTACGCATACGACAGAATCAGCCCTCTCCGCGAAGCATGACCTGGGCGCGGAATACCTTCCCGTCATATTGAAACTTACAGTAGCCGCCATTCTTTGCCGCGATGCGGCGCACTGACTGCAGGCCGATGCCATGCCCCGGGCGCTTGGAGGAGCGAATCCCGGTATTGTCTTCCTGGATCTCGCCGGTATAGGCGTTTTCCACCCCCAGCAGCACTACGGCATCTCCATGGACCTCCCCCCGGACCCGGACCCAACGCAGGGAAGGCGGCAGGCGCAGGCTGGCCTCCAGCGCATTTTCCAACAAGTTGGAGAGCACCACGCACACATCCATTTCGTCCGCAGGCAGCAGGCGCGGCAGATCCAAAATATACTCTGCCGGCACACCCTCCCGGCGCAGCAGGGCGGCATAGTGGCCCGCCACCCCGTCTGCGGCCGGATTTTCGCACAGATTCAGTTCTGTATGAGGCAGGTTCTCCACCGCGGTGTCCACATAACTGCGCAGCTCCTGCCACTCCTCCCGGCGGAGCAGCGCATCAATGGCAGTAAAATGGTGGCGCAAATCGTGGCGAGCCTGGCGGGTCTCCGCAATGGCCGTTTGCAGCGCTTCATATTGGCTGGTCTGCATCTGGAGAAACTGGTTCTGCTGCTGCAGGCGCATGTTTTTTCCCAGACCCCGCGCCATCAGATAAAACAGCAGGTAGCACAGCAGCAGCATTCCCAGCAGCATCAGCTCAATGACGGAAAAGAGGAACGCCAGCCGGTCAGCCGTCACCTCCCGGCCGGCATCAGGCTGAATGACGATATTCAGCAGGGTAAAGGCCAGGGGCAGCACCCAGAATGCGTACCAGGTGCCCGGCATCTCCGTCTCCCGGAGCAGATGCCGGACGGCGTGGGTGGCAGGGTACCACATGACAAGAACGAATATCCAGCAAGCCCCATTATATGCCAGGCAGACCGGCAGGGAAAACCAGACGCCGGCATTCCCCCGCACCGCCCAGACATCTATGGCGCTGCACAGGTTGGACAGGCAGGAAAAGGCGCCGCAGACACCCAAGAACACGCTGACGGGCTTCCAGGCAGGCAAATCGCACAGCCGTAGCAGGATCAGGGCAAAAATGGGCAGGAAGACCAGCATCACATTGCTTTCCCAGCCCATGCTTCCGCAGACCCATCCCCCTGCCAGAACCCACGCCCCCAGGATCAGGATGCTCAGAAGGATCAGCCGGGACCTGCGGATGCGCACATGCTCCCCCAACGCCAAAAAACACAGCAGCGCCGCGGGAAAGATCACCGCCAGTTCCAGCGTGGGACGCAAGAGCTGATTCATTGCGACAGCCTCCTCTGAAATAAAAACTCACCAAAGGCCGCCCGGGCAGTTTCGCTGCTACTGCGGCTGACGGGTACCTGCGTGCCGTCATCCAGCAGGAAGGAGGCGCCGTCAAAATCCCGGACATGCTCCAGATTGACCAGCACACCGCGGCCGCACACCAAAAAATTCCGTTCTTCCCTGAGCAGATCGGTAAATTCTCCAAACGTCATGCGGACGGCGGCCTCAGTCCCATCCCCCAGGTGGATATGGATCTGATGGCGGAAATGGTCCGCCCACAGGATCTCCCGGAGCACCAGGAGGCGGTCCTGACGGCCGACGTGCAGCCGGATCACCGACTCCTCCGGCGGCAGGCGGTTCAGCACTTCCTCCAGCACCTCCGCCACCTCCTCCATCCGGTAGGGCTTGACCAGGTACTGGATCGCCCGCACCCGATAGCCGTCCAGGGCGTGGTCGGTGGAAGTGGTGGTAAAAACCAGCACGCAGTCGGGATCAAACCCCCGCAGCGTGCGGGCGGCGGTCACGCCGTCCATCTCTTCCATATAGATATCCAGAAAAACCAAATCAAAGTGATCCTGTCCGGCGGCCTCCAGGAAGGAGGCTCCATCCGAAAATTCCAGGCACTCCGCCGGCTTCCGCCGCTGAGCCAGCGCCGTTTTGAGCCAGCTCATCAGTTCTTCCCGATCCTGTGGATTGTCGTCCACCACAGCCAGACGCATTTTGCCCCCTCCTCTCCGGCCCGGCCGCCGGGCCGCAGCTTGCTTTATGATAATAATATAGCAAATTATTTTATCTCTGCCTACAATTCGGGACAGAAAATTACAGTTCGGGACAGATGCCTTGTCCCCCCAATTGACTGAGCATACCATAGTCCTGTCAGTGTGCAGAGGGCCGCAGGGCCTCTGCTGTTTCAGAAAGGAGGGGTGGTATGCACCGGGTCGCGGTATTGTGCCGTTCGCCGGACACCCGGATATGGCTGTGCAGACAGCTGGGAGCGTATCTGGCCCGCATGGGATATTTCCCGTGTCTGGAGGCCCCGGAGGATCTGGAAGGCTTCTATTACACCATGCGCGCCTCCCCGCCGGACGGGGTGGTGCTGTCCATGGACGGAGTCGCAGGGCTGAATGCCGCCGAACACCTGCGCCGCCTCTGTCCCAACTGCGCCCTCATTTGGGGCAGCGACCTGGATTTCTCCCTGCAGGCCTACCGGCTGCGGGCCGATTACTTTGTGCAGGGTGAATGGACTGAGGAAACGCTGTCGGAAGGGCTCTGCCGCTGGATAGAGCGAAGCAAGCAGCAAGAGAAAGGAAGATTTGAGGAATGAAACGAAGAAGGCGCGGGCTCAGTCTGTTCCTGGCACTGAGCCTTATTCTGTCCCTGGTGGGGCCGCTGCCCGCCGGGGCGGCGGAAGCCAGCTATACGCCCGACGTGGCGGGCGCTTACCTGCTTCCCGCCCAGGCGGCCAATGACAGCAGCTTTATCCGCACCAATGTGCTGACTGCAAACGGTCTGCACGTGGACGGCCACTTTACCGAATTGACAACGGAGCAGAACGCTGTCAGCGTCAGCGGCGGAGACAAAACGGTTCTCAACCCCGCCATCACCTATATGCACAGTGAGAACCGCAAGTGGTGGACCACCTACCAGTGGGCCGACATGGGCGAGACCATGAAGGCGCTGCTCTCCTCCATGCAGATCACCGCCACCGTCAGCGCCTCGCTGACCGCGGACCGGCATATGCATATCGGCTCTCACAATGACCTGACCGACCGGGCCCAGGCCTATCTGTATGCCGGCTACAACACCTCCCCCATTGTGAAGGTGAGCAACAGCTCCAACGACCCGGACGGGGTGGCCCGCACCTACACCAGCAGCGGCGTACTCACCTCCGCGGGCAGCAACCTCCGCTTCCGCATGGGCGCCACCGACTGCTCCTGCGGCAGCTCCAAGGTGAGCAAGGTCTACATCTATCTCTCCGATACGACAGCGCCCACCCTCACCGGAATCTACCTCAGCGATGAAATGGGTGAGAAAATAAGCCGCACCGCCTACAAGGGCGGGCAGACCCTCTACCTCACCATGGAAATGAGCGAGCCGATCCGATTCGCCGGCGGCGTGAACCAGGATCTGACCCTCACCCTGCCCCTTATCAGCACCCAGACCGGCCAGAGCACCGACCGGACGGTGGAGGCCCAGCTGGCCTCTCTCAAAGGGAACAAGCTGATCTTCTCCTACACCGTGCCCAGTGGGCAGAACATGGACTACACAGTGGTAAGCGTCAGCCCCAGCCAGCAGGCCTGGATGGACGGCAGCTATGATCTGAAGCTGCTGGACGAGAAGGGTGCACCCCTGAACGTGGGCAGCTTTACCGTCAACAGCCGGATCACCGACCTGGCAGGCAACCCCCTCAGCTGGACCGCCAGCCGGGAGCTGGAAAGCCGGCTCTATCTGGACGACGTGACCCCCGGCTATACCCGGCTCAACGCCGCGGGCAACATGACCCAGGGCTATCAGGCCGACACCAACGGCGACTGGCCGGAGGACATCACCCCCTCCGCCACCTGGGCCGGCACGGGGGGCTACCTGGCCTTCACCCTCACCCTGAATGAAGAAGTGGGGCTGTGGACAGCTGAGAGCTACGCCCAGCTGAACAAGGAAAGCGGCGTCACGGCCGTCCTCAATGTGAAGGACAGTGGCGGAATCCCCATTGAGGTGGGCCTCAGCGCCGTATCGTACGCCATGGACAACGTCAACGACGTGCGCACCAGCACCATCCTGACCTTCCAGTCCTTCCGGCCCGCCGCCGGGATGACCCTGGACGGGGACAATCCCATCCGCATCGTCTCCCTGAAGGCCCCGGACGGCAGCACCCTGGGCGACATGGCGGGCAATTCTCTGAACACCGCCGTGAGCCTGACCCCGGTGGAGAAGCTGGGGCTGGATGTGACGGCTCCCACGGTGACCCTGCTGACGGAAAACATCTCCGTCACCGCGGACGGCCCCGCCCAGACCATCACCTTCCCCTTCACCGTAACCGATGAGGCGGACGGCTCCGGTGTGGACCCCGAGCAGGAGGTCGCGCTGGATATCCTGGCGGACACCGCCGCCGCGGTAACGTACTGTATCACCAACAGTCCCACCCCGCCGGAGAGCGACGGCGGGCTCTACAAGACCCTGTCGGCCCAGCAGCCCACCTTCCCCCTGCCCGCCGGCAGCAGCAATACCTATTACCTGCACGTCTGCTGCGCCGATCTGAGCCAGCGCTTTGATCCGGCCAACGGCCAGACGTCGGTGGAGGTCTCCGTCACCTGCCGGGACTACGCGGGCAACCAGGCCTCCGCCTCCACCTCCCAAAGCCTCCGAGCGGACTGGAGCGAACCCGTCATCACCCTGCCCGACACCTTCACCCTCAGCGGGGAGAACACCCTGTCGGTCCCCTATTCGGTGTCCGACGGCTCCCACCTGAAAAGCGTGACCGTCCAGTGGGACAGCGGCAGCCAGGATGAAATGCTGGGGGAGGGCTACGCCTCCGCCTCCTATTCCGGCACCACCGCCTATACCGCCACGGGCGAGAGCGGCACCGCCACCCTGACGGTCACCGCGGCGGACGCAGCTGGCAACACAAGCACCGCCAGCCGGAGCTATTCCTACTCCCTGGGGGAGATCACCACCCACTATACCCTGGGCAGCGACCCCAGTGTGATTACCGGCCACCCCTCCCTGGTGCTGTACCGCCCCACCGCCCGGGGCGGCGCGTCGGGTGATGAGCAGATGATTTCCGTGCTGGCCATGCGCCTGGAAAACAACGTGACCCATGACAACCGCTACAACATCTATTGGCTGAAGTCTGACGGGATCATCGAAACCCAAACGCCCTTCCAGATTTACAACAGCTATTCAGCCACCTCCGCCACCCTTGCCGTGGACCAGGAAAGCGGCACCGTCACCTTCGGCGGCTATCAGGGATATTTTGGCGGCGGCTGGAACGCCACCTCTGCCTACGGCACGATTTCCGTGGCGCTCTTCACCATGTCCGCGTCGGAGTGGGACACCGCCGTGGAGGGCGCCGTGGACAGCAGCTTCACCGTCAAGCCCGAGGCGCTGGAAGCGTTCGACATGAAGGTGGCCGCAGGGGAGACAGGCTGCGCCAGCAACTACAAGATTCTGTTCTGCACCCCCGAGGATCAGTACGGGAACAAGGTGCCTGACGCCCTGATGGAGAAGAACGGGGTCACTCAGACGGGGGTCGTTCAGACCCTTACCGGTCTGCGCATCCCCATCGAGCTGAGCACACAAACCGGCAAGCCCAGCGACTTCCGCTTAGACGACATAGACTTCACCGCCTCCTATGTATGCCTGTCGGCCTCCTCCGGTACTGAGGTACCCGGGAGCCAGTACTACTTCACCAAGGATGAGATAGTGGAAGGAAAATATCTCTACTACCCCATTACCGTACCCCTCTACGGCCAACAATTGTCCCTGGTGCCCCGCCTGCACCTGGTATGCCTGGATGGCAGCGTCCGGGACGTCTCGGGCAACGCGGATGATAACCTGACCTACAATTCCCTGGTCACCCTCTATATGGACGACGGGCCGTTCCTGACAGACTTCTACCCCAACGGCTATACGCAGAAATATTACAGCGAGACTGTCCGGAGCGAGGACCTGACCGCCGAGACCGCCCAGCTCACCATCGGCATGACGGGCTCCACCGGCGGCACGCTGACCTTCCAGTTCGGCGAGTGCTACCCCAAAGCGCCCACCCTGCTGACCTACCAGCCCATTGAGGTCTGGTGCGAGGACAACCCGGACCAGGTGGTCACCGCCACCTACAACCTCAGCGACTACACCCAACGCCAGGTGGAGCTGAAGGTGGCGGACATCCCCGCCTCCCCCGACAGCCGCACCCTCTATCTCCACGAGGGGGAGAACATCCTGCATTACCGCAGCCCCCATGTCAACGGCGTCACCTATGCGGAAAAGACCCTGACCGTCCTGGTAGTCAACCAGACCTTCTCCATCTCGGCCGAGGTCATCCCCCATGAAGACGGCAGCGTCCGCGTTCAGCTCACCGCAGACGAGTATGCTCAGGAGCAGCTGCTCCTCAACGGCCGGACCGCCTACGCGAAGTTCAGCAAGGAGCTGCGCCCCGTCACCCTGGACAGCAATCTGGGTTTTGAGCTGTCCCTGACGGAAATGAAGGAAAGCTGGGCCGAGGAATTCTATCTCCGGCTGTACGACAGCAACTGGAACATCGCCAGGACCGGCGACCTGCTGGTGGGGCAGGCGGTGGATATCATGGCGCCCACGATCTATCACCGCGATTATGACAGCAGCGCGTCTCCCCAGGGAGGGTACACCCTGAACGCCTCCGTCGCGGAGCCGCTGGGCGATGCGTACAACAGCGGAGTTGATTTGGACAGCTTCGTCCTCACCTTTACCTACGGAGATGGGACGGTGACCACCGTCCCCCTGCCTGAACTCTCCCTCAACAGCATCTGGAGCGGAAACGGCTCTAACTACAACGGCGTTTACCAAATCACCGCCGAAGGTACCGACAACACCTCGGTTGCGCTTACCATCAACGGCATGTTCCCCTACGGCTCGGAAGGCAGCGTGACCATCACCATGGCCTGCCAGGACAACGCCGGCAACGCCGCCGCGGTCAGCCAGTACTCCAAGGAATGGGCCGTGGGAGCTTACTCCAACACCACCTCCGCCCCCACCATCACGGTGGGCGCGGTAAAGAACGGGCTGATTCCCATTACCTCCGACCAGCCCATCCGGGTGCTGGACCCGGTGCCCGCGGATACCGCCGGCACCTTTGCCGTGGAGCATTCCCTGCCCATCTACACCAACTCCGCCACCATCCAGTATGAGGATGCCTTCGGAACGCTGTACACCATGGACATAGCTGCCTCCCCCTTCGGGGAGAACCTGACGGTGTCCCTGTCCGAGACCACCCCCACCCGTGGGCCGGTGACCCTCACCGCCACCGCCACCGGCGGCAGCACCCTCACCAGCGTCACCTCCGGCAAGCACGGTGACGGGGAGATCGCCGGTCCCACCGTCACCCTGGAGCTGAGGGAAAACGACACGGTCACCATCACCATGGGGACGAACACCTACACCGTGCAGGTCACCAACATCGACAACACCGTGGACCCCGTCACCGTATCCTTCTACGGTCCCGACGGCGCGTTGCTGGACACCCAGAGCGGCGCGGAACGTGTGACCGGCCCGGTGACCGCCGCCCTGCAGTGTTCGGAACTGCTGGTAGGCCAGACCAGCCATGTGTTCCCCGTGGGTTCGTCCGCGGGCGACAGCTTCACCTTCAGCATCTCCGACCAGGTGGGCAACACCACAACCGTCACCGCCACCCTGCCCTGGAACGTGGTGAATGAGGCGGGCGGCGTCCAGCTCCCGGAGGACACCACAGCCCCCACCTACCAGGCGGGCCTGTACGTCCAGCAGTCCGGCAGCTGGCAGCAGGTCAACAGCTACGACTCCCTGCTGGGAGGGGAGCTGTCCGTGGACAACATTGCCGGTGCCATGCTGTCCCTCTCCGGTCAGGGGGTGCGGGTGGTCTTCTCCATTCAGGATGACTCCCCGGTGAACCTGATCGTCAAGAGCAGCACCGGTGCCGTCCCCGGCTATACCGACGCCGGCGACTCCATCGCCGGTCTGAGCGTGTCCGCCTCCACCGTCACCTGGACCGGCGGGGAGGTAAGCGGCCCTGTCTACGTCTATCTGGTGGACGCCGCCGGCAACGCCGCCGCGCCCCTGACCCTCACCTTCCCCGGCGTGGACAGCGACGCCCCCGCCGCCACCGTGGAATACGCGGCGGGCAGCGAGGACGGCAGCCTGACCAAGGCTCCCGTCTACGCCTACCTGGTGCCCGGCGGGGAATCCATCACCGTCCTGGACACCGGCAGCCTGACCCTGGACACCAGCGGCAGTGAACACAACGGCCAGTACTACTATACCTTTACCGCCAACGGCAGCTATACCTTCCGCTTCTCCGACGCCGCGGGCAACATCGGGACCGTCACGGCCACAGTGCGCACCATCAACTCCGACGACACGGCTCTGGAACTGGTGAGCGGACCCGTCTGGCTGTGCCGGGGCCAGACCTATACGAGCAACTACAACTGGCAAACGGCCCAGCAAACTCTGTACAGCAACACCCCCGTCACGGCCACCTTTACCGCCAACCTGCCGCTGGCCAGCGCCGAAATCATAAAGGATGGTGAATCCATCCCTACAGAAGGCGTCGACGTAACCGTGTCCGGCAACCTGATTCGGGTCACCTACTCCGTCAACTGCCCCTCCGTGCGGCTGCGTGCGGTTGCCCAGAACGGGCAGACATTTGAATACACATACGGCTCCAGCGGCCTGCTGTATGCGGTCACCTGTCTGGACATGGACGCCCCCACCGTCACCGTGACGGCCAACGACTCCGTAAGCCCTGTGAACGGCGTGTATACGGTGGACGGCAGCGGCCAGCGCTCGGTGCGCCTCACCTTCACCACCAATGAGGAAACTGCCAGCGAGCAGGCGGCCTGCGCCAACTCCACTACCCGGTTTGACACCCAGCACACCTGTACCATTTATCAGAATGGAACGAGCAGCCTGACCTTCACCGACCAGGCAGGCAACGTGACCACCATCCAAATCGCGGTCACCAACCTGGACGACAAGCTGGCCCTGTCCTTCTCCAAAACCGGAAGCGACAGCGACGCCGTCACCGATCCGGCAGAGCTGGGCCAGCTGACATCCGGAAGCACCTTCTATCTCAAGTCCACCCGGAATGTGACGGTGAGCTTCGGCGGGGCAGAGACCCAGGTAGTCAAGAGTACCTGGACGTCCTTCACCGTACCCCAGAGCGGCAGCCTGGCCATTCTGAAAGCGGAAGACGCAGACGGAAACACCCTGTATGCCTACCTTGCCGTGGCACTGCCCGACACCGTGGCTCCCATTATCTCCCTGCCCAGCCAGACGGTGTACGCCCCGGTGGGTACGGAGAACCTGGGTCTGCTCCGGGAGGGGGTCACCGTCACCGACAACCGGGACAGCAGCCTCAGCTTCACCGTGGACACCTCCGGCGTGACCTGGGACGCGGCGGGCAGCTACATCATTACCTACACCGCAGAGGACTCCGCCGGGAACAGCTCCTCCGTCACCCGCACCCTGGTACTCACCGCCCAGAGCATCCTCACCCTCAGGGTGAACGGCCAGACGGTGCAGCCCGGAAGCACCCTTACCCTGGAGAAGGGGACGGCGGAAATCACCCTGGAGGGCGCCGATGCGCCGGTGTACCTCAGCCTGAAGCAGGGCTACAAGACCATTGCCCAGATGAAACTGGGTTCCCAGGTGCTGCTGTCCAATGCCAGCTACACCGAACCTCTGGAGACCGCCCTCACCGCCAGCGGCTTCCACACCCTCTACCTCCGCGCCCAGGACCGGACAGAGTATGTCTTCTATCTCTATGTCAAGGGCTGAGCGTCCGGAAAGGAGCATGAACATGAAAAAGCGAACCCTATCCCGCCTCCTGGCCTGGGTGCTGGCCCTGTGCCTGATCACGGGACTGCTGCCCATCTCCGTCCTGGCGGCGGAGCTGGGGAATGTATATACCCTGTCCAACGAGAACCTGCAGGTGCTGGTGGACAAACGCAGCGGCGGCTTCTCCATCCGCACGCTGGAGGGCGACGCCATCCGGAAGGATGACAACAACAAGAACCTGCTGTTTCCCCTGGGGGATGACGACACCTCCTTTGCCTCCCTCCGGGTCACCCGGAACGGCGAGGCCAAGGACTATGTGTTCGGCGGCAAGTATGCCGGTTCCTCCGATGTGGCGGTGACCGCCACATCGGAGGAGATCCGGGCGGTGTGGTCGGTGGACGGCATCACCGTCACCCAGACCCTCCGCCTGGCCAACCCCGGCGCCACCCAGCACGGTATGGCCTACCTGAGCTACACCGCCGAGAACAGCGGCGAAGCGGCCGACATCCGGCTGCGCCTGCTCATGGACACCGCCCTGGGCACCCAGGATTACGGCGTCTACGAGGTGGCCCAGTCCGGCGGCGGCTACCTGACGGTGGAAAGCGAACGGAGCATTTCCGGCTACCAGAACAGCTTCTTCGCCTATGACGATCCCCAGAATCCCAGCGTATTCGCCTACTTCCTCAACGGCTCCGTGGGCGACGCCGCCAGCACGCCGGAACAGGTGACCTTTGCCCACTGGAACAATCTGGCGGCCACCGTTTTTGACTATACGCCCGACGAAAGCCTGTATTTCACCACCCCCTACAACCGGGACTACCTGACCGCCGACAGCGCCTTTGCCCTGTATTATGACCTGGGCAGCGTGGGACAGGGCGGCAGCGCCACCGCGGCCGGCTACTACGGCGTGTTCTCCAACGCCGCAGCAGCCGAGGGGGACCGGCTCACCCTCAACTTCACCGACCTGCCCCAGGCTCTGGAGATGAACGGCGACCGGACCGGCTACACCGGAAACGGCGACTTTACCGTCACCGCCTCCATGACCAACATCTCCGGCCAGACCCTGGACAACGTGCGGGTGGTGGTCTACCCCGGGGAGAACATCACCCCCTACGACAAGAACGACGACCTTCAGGAAACCGCCAGCTATCTGGACCCCTACTATATCGACCTGACCAACGTGCAGGCAGACGGGTCCCAGAGCCTGAAGTTCAAATTCCACGCCGTACCCGGGGAGGACGCGGCCTACCGCAAACTCACCTTCCAGGCCTATGAAATGGGGAGCGACGGCGCGCTCCAGGCCCAGAACCTGCTGTGCGCTCAGACGGTTTGGCTCCTCTGCCCCGGCACCGGCGGGGATGTGCCGCAGGTAGGCTTCACCAGCTCCTCCCCCGACCTCATTTACATCACCGGCACCCGTCATCTCTACCTGACGGGCAGGAATTTCAGCATGCTGTCCAACCAGAGCGCCTACTCCCTCCGCCTCTCCCGCACCGACGGCGGGAAGATCAACGGCCAGGACAGCCTGACCATCCCCGCCAACCAGTTCATCCTGAACACGGAAGACAATACCGCCGACGTGGTGATCACCGACGCGCTGGCCATCGGGGAATATCAGCTGACCATCGACTATACCGACACCTCCACGGCTGATATCACCGCGCCCGCCCTGCGCTTCCAGGTCACCGACGACCCGGAGTACCGCAACGACGGCTACGGCGTGGTGACGGTGGAAAATGATGGCTCTAACAACTACTCCATCCACACCTACGCCACGGAGGAGCGCTATGAAGCGGCAGGCATGGGGCTTGACGGCGCCGTCCTGCTGGAGTTCCGCGGCTCCTTCACCAAGGAGGAAAAGAACGGAACCACCGTGCTCACCGGCGTCTCTCTGGGCAAGGAAGACAATGTGATGACCCTGAACAACTGCCTGGACATCCGGGAGGGCCAGGTGACCATCACCGACGCCAATGACGAGATCACCGTGGACTTCGACGCCTCCCTCACCGTCTCCGGGGTGGGCACCTCGGTGTGGACCGGCCGGTGCTGCCTCACCGCCATCGAGGACGGGGAGGAGTATTCCCTCACCACCTATGGGGCCAGCGGCGACCGGGACGAGGACGGCAACATCACCCTCCTGTGGCCCAGCGTGGGCCAGGCCGCCCAGAGCCTGCTGGGCCTGCTCTTCGAGTTCAAGTACGGCGAGCTGGGCTATATGGAGGACGTAGGCGGCGTCATCGGCTTCGGCGGCGGCCTGGACCTGTCCTTCCTGATTCCCGCTGCCAAGCAGGCCGACGACACCCCCTCCGCCCTGGATCAGGCCAAGGAGGACCTCATCCGCAGCGGCGAGGACACGCCGGAAAACCTGCGTGCCCTGGAGGAACAGTACCCCCACAACGCCGACACAGTGAACACCAACGCCCCGCCCTTTGAGACCTCCACCGACATGGGGGACGGCGCCGAGGCGGGCGACGGCGACAGCCGCTCGGCCACCATCCAGGTGGACGACATCCTGTTCGGCGGCGGCAAATACCAGGGCGTCAACTTCTCCGTGGCCCTGGGCCTGCCCAGCTACTTTGAAGGCATGCCCGGCATCGAGGGCGTGCTCACCGTCAGGACCGTGGGCGACTGGGCGGTGGACGTGTCCGGCGCAGCCTCCTTCGCCACCTTCGCCATGGAGGCGGAGCTGGCCGTCCAGAGCAAGGACGGCATCCCCTACCCCGATACCCTCCACTTCTTCGTGGGCGGCTTCGTCCCCGGCATCAACCTGGACGGTTTCGGCGTGATCTGGCTCCAGGGCGCCGGCGGCGGCATCAACAACCTGTACGATACCATTTTCCTCACCGAGTCCGTTCCGCCCCTCCAGCTCATTCTGGAGGCGCAGTTCTCCATCCTCCAGATCATCTCGGCCCGGGCCACGCTGGCCCTGAGCCTCCAGGGCATCAGCGCGGAGCTGAGCAACGGCGTGCTGGCCAACTCCGTGGCCGTGCTGGACAGCGCCAGCCTGGAGTTTGACTGGTACCCCGAGTTTTTCTTCCTGTCCTCGGTGGATATGAACATCGCGGGCGTCCTTCAGGGCGGCGGCTATCTGGTGCTGGATGAGAGCGGCATTTTCGAGTTCTTCATCCGGGCCTCCCTGAGCCTGCCCGGCACCCTGCCTCTCATCGGCGGTCTCACCCTGGCCAACGTGGGCATGGGCGTCAACGCGGAAAAGATCTGGGGCGCCGCCGAGGCCCTGGGCATCCAGGTGGGCATCACCTACTACTGGGGCAGCGGCGAGGTCAGCTGGAGCGGCGACGCCGCCACACCCAACCACCCCGACCTGCTGGGTCTGGCCACCGTACCCGTATACACCGCTCCCGACACCGGCAGGACCCTTTACGCCGTGGTGGGCACCAACGCCACCCTGGCCGCCCAGTCCCAGCTGGGCCTGGTGGCCAGCACCATTCCCACCACGCGGGCCGACGGGGACAGCCTGAAAAGCAACGTTGAGGGTACCCGGCACGAGCTGGTCCTGGCTTCCGGCCACACCTCTCCCGCCGCCCTGACCCTCACCTGGGACAGCGCCAGCCTGGAACAGGCCCGGGAGGAGGCCGAGGCTATCACCATCGACAATTATACCCTGACTTTTGTCCAGGATGTGACCAACGCCAGCGCCACCGAAAACGCCAACGCCAAGGTGACCTATGATTCCACGGCCCATCAGGCCAACATGACCGTGACCTTCCAGCCCAACCGGGCCGGTACCTACTCCATCACCACCGGCAAGCCCGCCAGCCTGGCTCTCTACCGGGTGGCGCCCCTGCCGGGCATCGACAGCGTCAGTGTGACGGACGGCAGCGCCACCGTCACCGGCACCGGCCTGGAGCAGTTCTCCCAGATCACCCTGCTGGCGGTGGACGAGGAGAATCCCGACAACTCCCGCATGGTGGGCCATGTGACCAGTTCTGAGGATAAACTCTTTAACCGCACCAGTGTCACCATCCCCATGGACACCGCCGCCCTGCCTTCCGGCCAGTACACCCTGCGGGCCATTGCCGTGGATGGGGATGCGACTGTGACCTCCACCGCGGAAACCAGCTGGACGTATAACAATCCCAACCAACCCGGCGCGCCCACGGTGAGCGACGTGAAGTCCGCCGGGGACTACAAGGTGTCCTTTACCGCCACCGGTGAGGAGATTGACGGCTACCGGGTGAACTTCTATGAAGGCAAAAATCTGGTCTCCGGCGTCAGCGGCCTGATGCTGGAAAAATCCAGCACCGGCAATACCTACACCGCCGGCGGCCAGGCCACCGTGCCGGAATACAAGACCGATGACAACGAACAGCTTGTCTTGGATGACGACGGCAACCTCATCCCCACCGGCAATACCGTCACCGTGGGCCTGGAGGCGGGCAAGACCTACACCATGGGCGTATCTGCCTACAGGACAGTAAATGGCGTTACCCTCTACTCGGAGGAAGCCACCGCTTCCGTCCAAGTTTCCGCCCCCAACCCGCCCGCTTTCTCCTGGAATGCCGACGTCGAAGGCACCACTGTGAGTACCAAGGCCGGGGAGGAGACCTTCTCCACACTTACCTACCGGACCAATGCCCTCACCGTCACCCTGACGGAAACAAAGCGCCAGGCCGTCAGCGGCGTCTGGTCCCTGGACGGCGGCGCGGAGCGGAAGGTTGAAAGCCAGAGCACCATCCAGATGGAGCTGACAGAACTGACCGAGGGCTCCCACACCATCCGGTTCCAGGGCACCAACAGCCAAGGGGATGCCTTCCTGTACACCAAGAGCTTCTCGGTGGACACCACGCCCCCGGCCCTACTGGTATCTTCCCCCATCAGCGGTTCCTTCTTCGGCAGCGACGGCTCCGTTACCCTCACCGGCTGGACCGACGGCACCCTGAGCCTGTTGGTGGACGGCAAGGCTGAATCCATCACCGTTGCGGACGGTTCCTTCTCCCAGCCTCTGGCCTTGGACGCCTCCGCCGTCAGCCACACCCTCACCCTCACCGCCACCGATGCGGTGGGGAATGAGACTACCCGCACCATCCAGGTGGTCAACCCGGCCCTGGGCCAGATGACCCGCCTGGCCATCTATTCCGGCAGCAGGGAAGTGTCTGAGACAGAAGCCCTGACTGTGGGCAACGACGGCTCCACCCTCTCCGTGAAGGCCGTGCTGAGCAATGGCTCCACCCTCGACCTGAGCGGCAGCGACCTGGTGGAGTGGAGCGTCATTCCCGCCATCGGAACCTGCGAGGTGGATGACTTCGGACACGTCTCCCTCTCCAGCGGCGGCAGCGCCGTGGTCAAGGCCCGCATGGCCATTACCGATGATGGCGGCTATACCGCCTTCGCGGCCCTCGGCGCCGGCGAAATCACACCTGTTGTCACCATTACCCCCTGTACAAACGGCACAATCACCGTTACGGGCACCGTAAATGGTGTGGCGAATACTGCGATTCAGAGCGGCGACGCCGTGGACTACGGCTCCGGCGTCACCATCCAGGTCACGCCGGCGGAGGGCTATTACCTGAATAAGCTGGTTGTGAATGGCAGCATCGTCTCTGTCAGCAGCGACGGAACGTATGTCATTGGCAGCCTGACAGAAAATCTGAACGTCACCGCGTCCTTCTCTACCAAAACCAACGCCCAGGTACCCACCATCAGCACCCAGCCCACGGGCGCCAGCTACACCCAGGGCGACACCGCGGCGGCCCTCACTGTGGCAGCCACCGTCACCAAGGGCACCCTGTCCTACCAGTGGTTCCGCAACACCGCCGACAGCGCT
>NZ_NFHG01000001.1 GCF_002159265.1 Flavonifractor sp. An82 | reverse complement strand
GTCCTTACGCAGTTGGCAGATCGTATTACGCGTTGTACGCGTCCGCGAGGAACAAAGGGCTATGCCCGCATAGTGACAACCACCAGCTTCGCTGGTGGATGTGTTCATTATGATTTATACTACTTTTTTGTGATAGACGTCTAGATCCAGCAGATGTTCCAGCCGGGCCACCACCAGGGAGATGGCCACGTCGCCCGCCGTGTTGGAGGCGGCGCGGAACATACCCACGATGGAGTCGATGGCCATCATCAGGCCCGCCCCCTCTACCGGGACGCCGATCTGCACCAGCAGCACGGACAGGCACACCAGGCCTGCGCCAGGGACGCCGGGGGCGCCCACAGAGAGGACGAAGACCGAAAAGAACATGGCGGTCAGGTCGGAGCCGGTGAGATCCACGCCGTACAGACGGGCCAGGAACATGGCCGCCACCACCAGATAGACGCAGGTGCCGTCCATGTTGACGGTGGCTCCCAGGGGGATGGAGAAGGAGTACACCTTGGGAGAGATGCCCAGATCATTGCGGCAGATCTGCATGTTGTAGGGCATGGCGGCGTTGGAGGAGCCCAGGCTGAAGGTGGTCAGCATGCCGGGGGCATACTTTTTCAGAAAAATCAGGGGATTGAGCCGGGCCACCACCAGGATCAGCAGGGAGTAAACGGCCACCATGCCTACCATGCCCGCAAGGACAGTGAGGAGGAAGTAGATCAGGGAGATCAGGGTGTCCCCGCCGGTAAGCATCACCAGGGAACACACCGAGCAGAAGACCGCCAGGGGGATCACGCTGACGATGATGGTGGTCACCTTCAAAAAGAGGGTGTTGCAGCCCTCGAAGAACTCCTTCAGCGGCCGGGAGTAGTCGCCGATCATGCCCACGGCGATGCCGCACAGAATGGCGATGAAGATGATTTGCAGCATGTCGGCGTTTACAAAGGGCTGGACGATGTTGGAGGGCACGATATTGACGATGGTGTCAAGGATGGAGATGTTCACATCTTCCGCCCCAGCCACCACCTGACCGGCGGAGGTAAGGGCCTGGGCCCCCTCCTGGCCGGGCCGGAGAATCAGGAAAGCGGCTGTGCCCATGGCGATAGCCACCACCGTGGTAAACATATAAAAGCCCATGACCTTGCCGCCGGTCTTGCCGAAATCGGCCAGGTTGGAGAACTGGGAGACGCAGCTCAGGATGGAGAAGAAGACCACCGGGGCCACCACCATCTTCAGGGCGTTGAGGAACATGGTCTTGACCGGCGAGAGCAGATAGTCGTTCAGAGCCAGAGCCCCGGCCTCGGGCAGCACCTGACGCAGCAGCAGCCCCAGCAGGATGGAGGAGATCAGCGCCGCCACCGTCCAGTAGAGCAGCTGCTTCTCCGACTCCTTCACCGAGATGAGGACGATGTTGCACCTGTTGCGGTTCTTGTAGCGCAGCTTGTCCCGGAAGGCGTTGAGCAGCAGGTCCCGGATGGTGGCCTCGGCCTGGCTGTCGCCCTCGTCCATCTGCATGTCCATGCAGAAATCCACATCTTTTTCAAATTCAAATTCCGGGCCGGGCACGGACAGCTTCAGGGAGAGGCTGCCCATTCGGCTGACCACGGCCAGCTTGGCGGTGGCCTCAGGCGGGGCGTGCTGGAACAGCTTGACCATGGCCTCCTCCGCCATGAGAATGGCCCGGTTGGCCTCCTTGGAGCCGATGCGCTTGTTCTTCAGCGCCTGGGTGAGAAAGGAGATTCCCTCCGGGATGGCTTCATTCCTGGCAGGGATGCGGAGTATTTCCATATTGTATCCCTCTTTCTTCTTTTTGACAGCAATGCCGCCTTATCCTACCCCCTGAGGGTGAGGCTGTCAACCGCATGTGAGTATTTTGGGCATTGAACGGTAAAACTGGTGGGGGAACAATAAAAACCGGCATGTCACGGAAGTGACATGCCGATTTTTTAAGGGTCCCTCTATCAGGGTTCGGGGGAGCTTAGAAGTTGACCTCTTCACCGTAGTAGATGCAGGTGAAGAGCTTGGCCATGGTCTCGGGATCGATGGGACGGGGGTTGGAGCCGGTGCAGGCGTCGCCCACGGCATTCTCCGCGATGGCGGAGAGCTTCTCCTTGAACTCGTCCTCGATGATGCCGAAGTCCTTCAGGGTGTTGGGGATGCCCATGGCGTCGTTCATGGAGCGGATCTTGGACCGCAGGCCCTCGACGCACTCCTCCACGGTGCCGGTGATGCCCATGGTCTTCGCGATGTCGGCATAGCGCTCCGCCACGCCGGGCGCTTTCGCGTTGTAGGCGATGACGTAGGGCAGGTACATGGCGTTGGCCAGACCGTGGGTGATGTGGCCGGTGGAGAAGGCGGCGCCCGTCTTGTGGGCCATGGAGTGGACGATGCCCAGCAGAGCGTTGGAGAAGGCCATGCCGGCCAGGCACTGGCCGTAGTGCATCTCCTCGCGGCAGGACATATCGCCGTTGTAGGACTTGATGAGATCATTGTTCACGATGTCAATGGCCTTGAGAGCCAGAGGATCGGTAAACACAGTATGGAGGGTGGAAACATAGGCCTCGATGGCGTGGGTGAGGGCGTCCATGCCGGTGTGGGCCACCAGGCTGGGGGGCATGGTCTCGGCCAGGGCGGGATCAATGATGGCCACGTCGGGGGTGATGTTGAAGTCGGCCAGAGGATACTTGATGCCCTTCTGATAATCGGTGATGACGGAGAAGGCGGTGACCTCGGTGGCGGTGCCGGAGGTGGAGGGGATGGCGCAGAACTTGGCCTTCTGCCGCAGCTCGGGGAAGGAGAAGGGAGTGATCAGATCCTCAAAGGTGGTCTCGGGGTACTCATAGAAGGCCCACATGGCCTTGGCGGCGTCGATGGGGGAGCCGCCGCCCATGGAGATGATCCAGTCGGGCTGGAACTCACGCATCACCGCGGCGCCGTTCATGACGGTCTCCACAGAGGGATCGGGCTCCACGTTCTCGATGAGCTTGGTCTCGATGCCCGCCTCCTTCAGGTAGGCCACAGCCTTATCCACGAAGCCGAAGCGCTTCATGGAGCCGCCGCCCAGCACCAGCACAGCGCGGGTGCCCTTCAGGTTCTTCAGGTTTTCCAGGGCGTCGGGACCGTAATAAATATCTCTGGGCAGAGTAAAACGGGACATGATAAGTACCTCCGTATCATTCATAAATATTCAATCGTTAAATGTTTAACGATCTGACGGCCCCTATTATGGCATATTGTTAATTCTTTGTCAATCCTGAAAGAGAAAACTATGGATTCCAAACTTCACATTTTACCCGGCAGGCAGGACAATACTATGTAGGGCGCACAGATGTGCGCCTTGGGCAGTACTCAGAGCACCAGAGTGCCGGTTTCGTCCTCCACCAGCAGAAGAATATGCTGCTGCTTTCCGGTGAGGGCGTTGACGTAGATGAGCACATGGGTGCCGTTTTGGGCCTGGCATTTGAACTCGTGGCACAATACCTCGTCCTCGCCGCCGGTGGGGATGAGGGCCAGCTGATGGGAGAGAACGGTAAGGGAGTGGTCCACCAGAGCCTGGGCGGTCTGGGTGTCCACAGTGGGGGAGGGGAGGGACCGGCCTCCGTGGTGGGTCAGATAGCCCGCCGCCTCAAAGCCCACGATGTCCCCGGTGTCCAGGGCCACCGATACCTTGACCAGGTCGGGATAGCAGTAGACGCCGTCCTCCACCGGGGCGAAGTTCACCGACAGCACCCCGTCCTGCTCCATGAAGTAGCTGGGGGCCATGTTGGCATAGCCCTTCTCCGCCAGGAAGGCGGCGGCGATCTCACAGCCCTCCGCCCGGCTGAGCACCGCCTCCCCGGCGGTGCGGGAGGTGAAGAGCTCTAAAATCTGTCCCCCTTGACAGGTGACCTGGATATACATCTGGCCCCCGTCCACCAGGGCGGTAAAGCCGTAGGAGGGCAGGTTCCCCTCCGACTTGGCAGTGAGGGTGAATACCTCGGGCCGCAGGCCCAGGAAGGAAGCGGCCGCCTCCCGGGCCTGCTCCTCAGTGACCTGGGGCAGGCCCTCCAGCATTTTGGGAGTGCGGCCGTCCAGATGCTGGGAGAAGGGGCCGTCGTAGATCAGGGTGGGCACCTCGGGGAAGTCGGCTTCCACGCTCTGGAAGGCGGAGCCGCCCTCCACCTGTCCGCCGCCGTCCTCCGCCGCCAGCCGTTCCCGGGCCTCTGCCAGATCTTCCGGTCGGATGGCCCCGGCGGTCAGCTGGGCCTGGAGAGTCTCCAGGGTGAGAGACAATTCACCGGCGGCCTGGGAGAGCTGGGACAGGGTGTCCCGGTGGTCGTCGGTGCATACAAGCTCTGCCGTGGCGCCCTGGGCCAGGGCCATGGCGTAGTCACCCGCCCGGGCCAGGAAGGCGGCGGTCTGCTCCAACTCCACGTTGCCGTAGGGCAGCTCCCCCAGGGCGGCCTGGGCGGCCTGAGCCTTGGAGTAGGCCTGGGCGCACAATGAGGCGAACAGGGCGGGGGAGGTGGCGTGGCTCACCTTGGTGAGGGCCACCTCCAGCTCTCCGGCGGCGGTGGTCAGCTCCGCAAAGGCGTGAAGATAGCTGTTGTCCAGCAGACGGCGGTACTGTCTGGCCCGGGCATGGCCCTGGATGGCAAAGCCGGCGGTGACAGCGAAGGCCGCCGCCAGAAAGCTGGCGGTGAGCACCCGTATCTTCTGTTTTGACATAAAAAAACGCCCCCTTTTACCGCTAGTATGGGTAAAAGGGGGCATGCTATGTGACACTTATTTTGCCAGCTGAGCCATGCCCAGCTTGATACGGCGGAGGGTCTCCTCCTTGCCCAGAATGTGGCACAGCTCCACCGCGCCGCCGGGGGTGACCGCCTTGCCGGACAGGGCGGTGCGCACCGGCCACATGATGCGGCCGTTCTTCAGCTCCAGCTGCTGGGCCAGGCCGATGAGGGCGTCATGGATGGCGTCGTAGGTCCAGTCGGTCAGACCCTCCAGCACGGGCAGCACCTGCTCCAGGGCCTCCAGAGAGTTCTCCTCGTTGGTCTTCATCTTCTTGTGGCAGTACAGCTCGTTGGAGTACTCAGGCAACGCGTCGAAGAAGTCCACCTGGGGGGCGATGTCCAGCCAGGTGTCGCACCGGGGCTGCACCAGGGGGGCGATGAGTTTCAGGTCGATGCCCTCGGTCTTGACGGCCTCCTTCAGGTAGGGTTCGGCTCCCTCATAGAAGGCCTCGGGGGAGAGTGAGCGCAGGTAGTTGGCATTGAAGTACTTCAGCTTCTCAATGTCAAAGATGGCGGGGGACTTGGAGATGCCGCCGATGTCGAACACGTCGGCCAGCTCGGTGAGGGTAAAGAACTCCCGCTCCGCGTACTCGCCCTTGGGGGACCAGCCCAGCAGGGTGACATAATTCACCACCGCCTCGGACAGGTAGCCCATGGCGATCAGGTCCTCATAGGAGGGGTCGCCCTTGCGCTTGGACATCTTGTTGTGCTGGTCCCGCATGACGGGGGAGCAGTGGATGTAGGTGGGCACCTCCCAGCCGAAGCCCTCATACAGCAGGTTGTACTTGGGGGCGGAGGACAGGTACTCGGAGCCCCGGACCACGTGGGTGATCCCCATCAGGTGGTCGTCGATGACGTTGGCGAAGTTGTAGGTGGGCAGACCGTCCCGCTTCATGAGCACCTGGTCGTCCAGGGTCTTGTTCTCCACGGTGATGTCGCCGAACACGGCGTCGGAGAAGGTGGTGGTGCCCTCGTCGGGGATGCGCTGGCGGATGACATAGGGCTCGCCGGCGGCCACTCTGGCCTTGGCCTCCTCCAGACTCAAAAAGCGGCAGGGGTCGGCGGCCCGGTCAAAGTCGCCGGAGTCCTCCTCAGACTCGGTTTTTTCGCAGAAGCAGTAGTAGGCATGTCCTTTCTCCACCAGCAACTCGGCGAACTTGCCGTACAGGTCACGGCGCTGGGTCTGGATGTAGGGACCCACGGGGCCGCCCAGATCGGGACCCTCGTCCCAGGTCAGGCCGCACTTGCGCAGGGTGTTGTAGATGACCTCAGTGGCGCCCTCCACCAGGCGGCCCTGGTCGGTGTCCTCGATGCGCAGAATGAACTTGCCGCCGTTGTGGCGGGCAATGAGCCAGGTGTACAGGGCGGTGCGCAGGTTGCCCACGTGCATGTAGCCGGTGGGGGAGGGGGCAAAGCGGGTGCGTACCCCGTCGTGAGGAATGCGCGCCTCCAGCTCCTCAAACCAGTTCAGATCCATACAGATCCCTCCGTCAAACAAAATACCCGGTATCGGGTGTCAAATCGTAACCTTTATTTTACCGTTTCAGCCTTAGAATTGTCAATAGTGCGGCCCTCTTATTCTTGTCAACCGGCGGGAATTGTGGTATTATATCGTCAACTATACGGAAATCTCTTACAAGGGTGTGAACTTGTTATGGAAACCAATAAAAAAGTCATCTTCAGCGGCATCCAGCCCAGCGGCGCTCTCCATCTGGGCAACTATCTGGGTGCGCTGCGCAACTGGGTGGCCATGCAGGACGAGTACAACTGCGTCTACTGCGTGGTGGATGAGCATGCCATCACCGTCCGTCAGGACCCCGCCGCCCTCCGCCGCCAGACCATTGAGCTCTTTGCCCAGCTAGTGGCCTGCGGCATCGACCCGGAGAAGTCCATCCTCTTCATCCAGTCCCATGTGCCCGCCCATGCCGAGCTGGCCTGGGTGCTCAACTGCTACACCATGTTCGGCGAGCTGTCCCGCATGACCCAGTTCAAGGACAAGTCCGCCCGCCACGCCGACAACGTCAACGCCGGTCTGTTCACCTATCCCTCCCTGATGGCGGCGGATATCGTGCTCTACCAGGCCGACCTGGTGCCGGTGGGTGAGGACCAGAAGCAGCATGTGGAGCTCACCCGCAACATCGTGCAGCGCTTCAACGGCGTGTACGGCGACGTGTTCACCATGCCCGAGGCCTATATTCCCAAGGTGGGCGCCCGTGTCATGAGCCTGAACCAGCCGGAGAACAAGATGAGCAAATCCATCCCCGAGGGCTGCGTCTACCTGATGGACAGCCCTGATGAGATCATGCGCAAATTCAAGCGTGCCATCACCGACAGCGACACCGAGAACTGCGTCCGCTATGACCGGGCCAACAAGCCCGGCGTGGCCACCCTCATGGACATCTATGCCGCCGTCACCGGCAAGACCTATGAGCAGATCGAGGCGGAGTTTGAGGGCAAGGGCTACGGCGCCTTCAAGCCTACCGTGGGCGAGGCCGTGGTGGAGCTGCTGCGCCCCATCCGGGAGGAGACGGCCCGCCTGCTGAGCGACAAGGCCTATCTGGAGGGCCTCTACCGCGCCGGTGCCGAGAAGGCCCAGGCGGTGGCCCAGCGGACCCTGCGCAAGGTCCATAAAAAAGTGGGCTTCCTGCCTCGCTGATACAAAAGGAGCATCTTTCCTATGCCGATCAATTCCGAACTCCCCCTGATGGGGATCGTGGCGGCCGCGCTGGTGGTGGCCCTGCTGGTGGCCCTGGTGGCTACCCCTGTGGTCAAGAGCCTGGCCTTCAAAATGGGCGCGGTGGACGTGCCCAAGGACAACCGCCGCATGCACGACCATCCCATTCCCCGGATGGGCGGCCTTGCCATTTTCCTGGGCTTCCTGCTCAGCGTGCTTCTCTTCCTGGATCTGGATACCCAGATGCGGGGCATGCTGCTGGGAGCCACCATCATTGTGGTGCTGGGCATCTTTGACGATATTTACAGCCTGGGCGCCAAGCTGAAATTCCTCATCCAGATCGGAGCCGCCCTGGTGGCGGTATTTTCGGGCAACGTCATTGAGACCCTGTCCAACCCCAATGTCTTTTCCTCCGACCTGTACTGGGACTTGGGCTGGCTGTCCATCCCGGTGACCGTGCTGTGGATCGTGGCCATCACCAACGCCGTCAACCTCATCGACGGCCTGGACGGCCTGGCCTGCGGCGTGTCCACCATCAGCTCCATGACCCTGCTGGTCATTGCCCTGGTGGTGAGCGAGGGGGATGTGGCCATCCTCATGGCCGCCCTGGCCGGCGGCTGCATCGGCTTTCTGCCCTACAACATGAACCCGGCCAAGATCTTCATGGGGGACACGGGCTCCACCTTCCTGGGCTATATCCTGGCGGTGGTGTCGGTGCAGGGCCTGTTCAAGTTCTACACCATCATCTCCTTTGCGGTGCCCTTCCTCATGCTGGGTCTGCCCATCTTTGACACCGCCTTTGCCTTCATCCGCCGCATCGCCCACGGCCAGAGCCCCATGCACGCCGACCGCAGCCATGTGCACCATCGGCTCATCGACATGGGCTTCAACCAGAAGCAGGCGGTGGCGGTGCTCTATATCATCAGCGCCATCCTTGGCCTGTCCGCCGTGGTGCTTACCACCAGCGGCCCGGTGAAGGCCATGCTGCTGATGATGGCCCTGTGCTTCGCGGGGGCCATCGCCGGGCATATCTTCCTGAGCAACAACCGCAGGGAACAGGAAGAAGAACAGGAGAAGGGGCAGGAGGAAGAGAAATGAAACAGATCCGCGTTATGACCATTTTCGGCACCCGGCCGGAGGCCATCAAGATGGCCCCCCTGGTGCAGGAGCTTCAGAGCCGGCCCAACATTACCTCCATCTGCTGTGTTACCGCCCAGCACCGTCAGATGCTGGATTCGGTGCTGGATATCTTCGGACTCAAGCCGGAGTATGACCTGAACATCATGGAGCCCCGGCAGACCCTGTCCACCATTACCACCAAGTGCCTGCTGGGCATGGAGGGGGTGCTGGAGCAGGCCAAGCCCGACCTGGTGCTGGTCCACGGCGATACCTCCACCACCTTTGCCGGCGCCCTGGCCGCCTTCTATCATCAGATCAAGGTGGGCCATGTGGAGGCCGGCCTGCGGACCTGGGACAAGTACTCCCCCTTCCCGGAGGAGATGAACCGCAAGCTGGTGGGCGACATTGCCGACCTGCATTTCTGCCCCACCCGCTCCAACGTGGCCAATCTGGCCCGGGAGGATATCACCGACGGGGTGTTTATCACCGGCAATACCGTCATTGATGCTTTGAAGACAACGGTTGTAAAGGATTATCACTTTGCAACTGATCTGCTCAATAAGCTGGACTACGAACACAAAAAGATCATCCTGGTCACCTGCCACCGGCGGGAGAATTACGGCCAGCCCATGGCCAACATTATGACCGCCCTCCGCCGGGTGGCCGAGACCTTTGAGGACGTGGAGCTGGTGTACCCGGTCCACCTGTCTCCCGTGGTGCGGGAGGCGGCGGCCAAGTACCTGTCGGGCCACGACCGCATCCACCTCATCGATCCTCTGGACGTGGAGGAGATGCACAATCTCATGGCCCGGTCCTACCTGGTGATGACCGACTCCGGCGGTCTGCAGGAGGAGGCTCCCGCTCTGGGACGGCCCGTGCTTGTCCTGCGCCGGGAGACCGAGCGGCCTGAGGCCGTGGAGGCGGGTACCGTAAAGATCGCGGGTACCGAGGAGGAGACCATCTTCCAGATGGCCTCCCAGCTGCTCACCGACGAGCAGGCCTATCACGCCATGGCTCATGCGGTGAATCCCTACGGCGACGGCTTCGCCTGCCGCCGTATCGTGGATGCCATCGAATGGCAGTTCGGCCTGCGGGCGGACAAGCCGGACGAATTTGGGGCCTGAGCCTGTCTGAAAACCGAACATAAGGAGGGAAGGGCATGGAACGGCGCAATCGGAATATCCTTGTGGTGCTCATCGGTATCGTCATTGTGGTCGCCATGCTCTCCAGCTTCGGACTGGGGCTTTTTGCCCCTGATACCGCCAAGATCCAGCTGCCCACCCCCGGCGCCAGCCAGTCGCCGGAGCCGGCGGGGGATGAGGACTATGTGCGGGTGGAGATCACCCCGCAGACCGTCCAATATGTCATTGAACATACCCTTTCCCGGCCGGAGAGCTACGGCCGCACCGTCACCATTGAGGATTTCTGGGGGGACGGCCAGAGCGGCGTTACCCGGGCCACCGTGTGGGTAGACGGCGGCTGGACCCACACCACTGCCACCCAGCCCGGCGGCACCGTCCGCCACTCCATTGTGGGGGACGGCCGGTTCTGGCTGTGGTACGAGGGGAGCAGCAGGACGCTGACCGGCTCTGCGGATGAGGACTCCGCCGACCTGGAGGGACAGCGTATCCCCACCTATGAGGACGTCCTCAAGCTGAAGGAAAGCGACATCGCCGCCGCAAGCTACCAGGACAAGGAGGGGGTGGCCTGCATCTATGTGGAGACCGTCCCGGACAGCCAGGGCTATGTAGAGCGGTACTGGATCTCGGTGGACAGCGGCCTGCTGGCCTGCGCCGAGACCGCTCTGGAGGGCCAGCTGGTCTACCGAATGAGCGCCTTCACCGTGGAGCGTCCGGTGCCCTCCGGCGCCTCCTTTGAACTGCCCGACGGCACGGTACTCCACACCGTAGGGAGCGACGGCTAACTCAGGCCCAGCAGCAGTACCAGGGCCAGGGTGATGACCAACTCCATGTCGTCCCCCTCCAGAAAGAGGAAGAGCAGGATGAGCAGCAGCAGGACATCCCCGGTGTCCAGGCTGTCCAGCTTCAGATGTTTCAGCAGGTCGCCCAGCGGCCCGCTCTTGCCCTTGCCCCCCGCCTTCGGGGGGCGCTTCTCTTCCCGGGGCGGGGGAGAGGGGGCGTCCTCCTGGGGTATGCGGGTGTAGGAGGTGCCGTTGGGGATGTAGCGGTTATACATCGTCCTCCTCCTCTCCCCGGTCACGGAACATCTTCAGGGCCGTCCGGATCACCCGGGTGAGCCGGGCGATGCGGACGGCCTGATCCATTTTTTCCTGGCGCTCAGGCTTGAGAAAGGGCTTGAGGGCCGCCAGCAGGGCGGTCTTTTTGTCGTCCTGGGCGGAGTATTCCGACAGAAGCCCCATGCCCATCTGGAGCAGCTTGGGGTCCAGACCCGCCAGGGCGGACAGGGGAGAGGGCTCCTCCGTCTCAGGGGAAGCGGCGGTCTCCTCCTCCGCTTCCTCCCGGTCAGGGGACTCCTCCCGGTGCTCCTCCTGCTTGCCGGACAGCGACTGGGCCAGGGACATGATCTGCCCCATGGCCTGGGGATCGCCCAGGATCTGGTTGAGTTGTTCCTCCCACTGGGCCATGGGCCATCCCTCCTTGCTGAACTACTGGTTTTCCTTGGGCGCGGTCTGGCTGAGCCGCTCCACCAGCCTGGAGCCCTCCGGATTCTGCATCACCTGGCGTACCATGGCCAGCAGGTCCTTGGTGTCCCCCAGGGCGGCGGAGGCGGCGGCGCTCTTCAGCTTGCCGCCGGCATTCCGGTTGAGCAGCTCCATCAGCCGCTGGGCGTCCTCTGAGCGGATCACCTGCTCCAGTTTGGCCCGGTTGTGCTCCAGCAGGGCGGTGGGGTCGGCTTTCTTCTGATCCATACCATCAGCTCCATCCCTAATATATAGTGGCGTTCATTTCATTATATGTGCTGCCTCTGGAAAGGTGATGCTATGAAACTGCTGATTTTTTCCGATTCCCACGGCAATGTGGCCAATATGGAGGACGTGGTGCGGCTGGAGAGCCCCGACCGTATCCTCCACCTGGGGGATCTGGCCCGGGACGCAGAGGAACTGGCGAAAAAGTTCCCCCACATTCCGGTGACCTATGTGCCGGGCAACTGCGACGGGCGGCGGCCCGACCTGCCGGAGGAGCGGGTTTTCACTCTGGACGGCTGCAAGATCCTCATGACCCACGGCCACATCTACCATGTGAAGATGGGCATGGGCATGGCCATCCGGGCGGCCCGGGAGGCGGGCGCCCATCTGCTCTGCTTCGGCCACACCCATGAGGCCTTCTGTGAGTTTGAAAACGGGCTGTGGATCGTCAATCCCGGCTCGGTGGGTACCTTTGGGGCGCACACCTACGCGGTGGCCGTGCTGGAGGACGGCGGCGCGGTGTGCTACCTGAGTCATTTATAAGAAAGGGAAGGGATGGCTATGCTGCTTGCGGTGGACGTGGGCAACACCAATATGGTGTTCGGCATCTATGAAGGGGAGGAGCTGAAGGGCAGCTTCCGCACCATGACGGACGGGGACCGCACCTCGGACGAGCTGGGTCTGCTGGTGTGCCAGTACTTTCAGCGCTTCGGGCTGGAGCTGGACCAGATCGAGGACGTGGTCATCGGCTCGGTGGTGCCCCAGGTGATGCACACCCTGACCAACGCCATGAAAAAGTATGTGGGCAAGACCCCGCTGGTGCTGGACGACGGACTGGACCCCCGACTGCCCTATGTGCCCTGCGCCAGTGAGGAGCGGCTGGGCCCCGACCGGGCAGCGGCGGATATCGCCGCCATGGCCAAGTACGGCGCGCCTCTCATCGTGCTGGACTTCGGCACCGCCACCACTCTTGATGCGGTGAGCCGGGACGGGGTGTATCTGGGCGGCTGCATCACCGCCGGTGTGCGGGTATCCATTGACGGCCTGTTCCAGAAGACCGCCCTGCTGCCCCGGGTGGAGCTGGTGAAGCCGGGCACCGTACTCAGCACCACCGCCGTGGGCCAGATCCAGGCGGGGGCCGTCATGGGCTACATCGGGGCCATGGAGTACCTGATCCGCCAGGCCAAGGCGGAGATCGGGGAGCCAGACGTGAAGGTGATCGCCACCGGCGGTCTGGCCCGGATGGTGGCGGACAACACCGATCTTATCGACGTGGTGGACCCCCAGCTGGTGCTGGACGGCCTGCGCATCATCTATGAGCGGGAGAAGAAGGCCGGAAATGCGTAAAAAAACCGGGTACCTGTAAGGTACCCGGTTTTCTTTTTGTCGTTATTCACTGAGGAGCATCCGGTCGCTTTCCACGTTGAACTTGTCCAGCAGGTCACGGACGGTGAGGTTCTTCTTTTCCTCGCCCCGGATGTCCACCACCACCCGGCCGGCGTCCATCATAATGAGGCGGTTGCCGTACTGGATGGCGTTTTTCATGTTGTGGGTCACCATCAGGGTGGTCAGGTTGTCCCGGGCCACGATGCTCTCGGTGATCTGGAGCACCTTGTCGGCGGTCTTGGGGTCCAGGGCCGCAGTGTGCTCGTCCAGCAGCAGCAGGTCGGGCTTTTGCAGGGTGGCCATCAGCAGGGTGAGGGCCTGCCGCTGGCCGCCGGAGAGCAGGCCCACCTTGCTGGTCATGCGGTCCTCCAGACCCAGGCCCAGGATGGCCAGCTTCTCACGATACAGCTTGCGCTCCTCGTTGTTGATGCCGTAGCGCAGACCCCGGGTCTGTCCCCGGCGGTAGGCCAGGGCCAGATTCTCCTCGATGCCCATGGTGGCGGCGGTGCCCATCATGGGGTCCTGGAACACACGGCCCAGGTACTTGGCCCGCTTGTGCTCGGGCAGGTTGGTGATGTCCACGCCGTTGAGGGTGATGGTGCCGGCGTCCACAGGATACACACCGGCGATCAGGTTCAGGGTGGTGGACTTGCCGGCGCCGTTGCCGCCGATGACGGTGACGAAGTCGCCGTCCTCCAGCTTCAGGTCCAGGCCGTTGATGGCTACCTTCTCGTTGACGGTGCCCCGGTTAAAGGTCTTGTAGATCCCTTTCAGTTCAAGCATTGGGGTTGGCCTCCTTTCCGGCGGCGGCAGGAATCTTCATCTTGCCCCGGAAATATTTGCCCTTCCAGTAGGGAATGGCCAGGAAGATGGCCACCACCACGGCGGTGATGAGCTTCAGGTCGTTGGTGTTCAGACCGGCGGTCAGGACGATCTGGATGACCACATAGTAGATCACCGCGCCCAGGGCCACCGACAGCAGCTTCAGGGCGAAGTTGCGGAAGATGCGGCTGAAGAGCACCTCACCGATGATGACGGCGGCCAGGCCGATGACGATGGCGCCCCGGCCGGCGTTGACGTCGGCAAAGCCCTGGTACTGGCAGTAGAGGGCGCTGGCCAGCGCCACCAGACCGTTGGAAATCATCAGGCCCAGCACCTTGTTGAAGTTGACGTTGATGCCCTGGGCCCGGCTCATGTTGGGGTTGGCGCCGGTGGCACGGATGGAGCAGCCCAGAGAGGTGCCGAAGAACCAGTAGAGTACCGCAATGATGACGATGGTGAATACCGCCGCCACGAAGATGGGATTCTCCAGGGTCAGGCTGCGCACGTTGCGCAGGGAGACCAGCAGGTCGAAGTTATTCGGGTTGATGGCGGTGTTGGCCTTGCCGTCCATGATCCGCAGGTTGATGGAGTAGAGGGCCAGCTGGGTCAGGATACCGGCCAGGATGGCGGGGATGCCCATGAAGGTATGGAGCACGCCGGTGACCAGGCCCGCCAGCATACCGGCCAGGAAGGCGCACAGCATGGCTACCCACACGTTTACGCCGTTGGTCATCAGGATGATGCATACCGCGCCGCCGGTGGCCATGGTGCCGTCCACTGTCAGGTCGGCCAGGTCCAGTACTTTATAGGTAATGTACACGCCGATGGCCATCAGGCCCCAGATCAGCCCCTGCGCCACCGCGCCTGGCAGCGCGGAGAGCAGGCTTGTGAAAAATTCCACGTTTGATTCCTCCCGTACAGTTATCTGTGCTGCGTACACACGATGTATATGATACAGCAAAAAGCGGAAAAGGAAAAGCCTTTTCCGCTTTTTAGCTGAGTAGCCAGGAAGGGGACTCCGCCTTAGCTCTCGATGGCGGTGTAGCCGTCGGGAACGGTGATGCCCAGGGCCTCACAGTTGGCGGCGTTGTACATCTTGGTGAAGTTGGGAGCGGGCTGCACTTCCATCTCGCCGGGGTTGGCGCCGTTCACCAGGATCTCGTAGGCCATCTCACCGGTGACCTGGCCCAGTTCGTAGTAGTCGATGGACAGGGTGGCTACGCCGCAGCCGGCGCAGATGCCCTGCTCGCCGGCGATGACGGGCACCTTGGCGGGGAGGACCACGTTGGCAATGGCCTCGGTGCAGGAGGCGGCGGTGTTATCAGTGGGGATGTAGATCACGTCGCTGTTGGAGGCGGCGTTCTGAGCCACGGAAGCCACGTCATTGGAGTCGGTGAAGGCGTACTCGGTGCAGGTGTAGCCCATGTCCTCCAGGATCGGCTTGATGGTGTTGATCTGGTAGGCGGAGTTGGGCTCGGCGGAGCAGTAGAGCAGACCCACGGTGGTGGCGTCGGGGAAGAGCTCCTGGAGCATCTCAGCCTGACCGTCCAGAGGAGCCAGATCGGTGGTGCCGGAGATGTTGGTGCCGGTGGTACCGGTCCAGTCGCTGACGCCCAGAGCGGTGCCGTAGTCGGAAATGGAGGTGCCCAGGACGGGGATATCCACGGTGCCGGCCTGAGCCGCCTGGAGAGCGGCGGTGGCGTTGGCCATGATCAGATCCACGCCGGAGGACACGAAGCCGTTGACGATGGTGGTACAGTTGGCGGAATCGCCGGAGGCGTTTTGATACTCGATCTCAACAGAGCCGCCGTCGGCCTCGATCAGCTCCTTCAGTTTATCCTGGAAACCCTGGGTAGCGGCGTCCAGGGCCTCGTGCTGCGCCAGCTGGACAACGCCCACCTTGTAGCTGCCCGCGCTGCCGGAGCCGGTCTCACCGGAGCCGGAGGGGGAGGCGCCGCCGGAGGGGGTGTTGGCGTTGCCGCCGGAGGTGCCGCCGCAGGCGGTCAGGGACAGGGCCATAACGCCGGTGAGCAGGCCGGCAAGCATTCTCTTCTTCATCACATCAAACCTCTTTCCTGCGTAAGTCGGTGAGCGTTTTCCAAAAGCTCATCTTGCTTTTGCAGTTTAGCACTTAAAAGGCCAAAAGTCAAGTATGATATTTCTTTGTCAATCCGAAACAAAAAAAGGGGCGTGCCGCATTGTCAGCGGCACGCCCAATGAGGGTCATATTCAGTTCATCTGCTTGCGGCGGGACAGGTTGATGGTGCCGTCCTGCATGGAGTCCACGTCGTCCAGGCTCTTGCCGGTGCCGTAAGCCACACAGGAGATGGCGTCGTCGGCCACATGGGTCTCGATGCCGGTGTGGGACTCGATGAGCTTGTCGAAGCCCCAGACCAGGGAGCCGCCGCCGGTCATGACGATGCCGTTGGTGGAGATATCGGCCACCAGTTCGGGGGGAGTGCGCTCCAGCACGCCGTGGATGGCCTCCAGAATGCGGGTGGAGACCTCCTCAAAGGCCTCGATCATCTCGCTGGAGGACACGGAGAACACCCGGGGCAGGCCGGTCATCAGGCAGCGGCCCTTGATCTCCACGGTCTGCTCCTCGGGGCGGGGGAAGACGCAGCCGATCTGCATCTTCAGCTCCTCAGCGGTGCGCTCGCCGATGAGCACGTTGTGCTTGCGGCGGATATACTTGATGATGGCCTCGTCAAACTGGTCGCCGGCGATCTTGATGGAGGTGGACTCCACGATGCCGGACAGGGAGATGACGGCGATGTCGGTGGTGCCGCCGCCGATGTCCACGATCATGTGGCCGTCGGGCTTGGCGATGTCGATACCGGCGCCGATGGCGGCGGCCACGGGCTCCTCAATGAGGTACACACGGCGGGCGCCGGCCTGGATGCCGGCATCGATGACGGCGCGCTCCTCCACCTCGGTGATGCCGGAGGGGACGCAGATGACGATGCGGGGCTTGAAGAGCCGGAAGGAGGTCACCTTGCGGATGAACTCCTTGAGCATACGCTCGGTCATATCGTAGTCGGAGATGACGCCCTCCCGCAGGGGACGGATGGCAACGATGTTGCCGGGGGTACGGCCCAGCATCTGCTGCGCCTCGGTGCCCACCTTGAGCAGCTTGCCCGTATTCTTGTCAATGGCCACCACGGAGGGCTCCCGCAGCACCACGCCCTTACCCTTTACATAGACCAGGATAGAAGCTGTACCCAGGTCAATACCGATATCCTTACTGAACATACCTGCACCTCGAAGTTCTTTGATCTATCTTGTGAATGGAGTGGTTCTTCCAGAGTTCACATTTGCATGGAATCTATAATATTATACAGAAGTATGTCCGCTATTTCAACGTAAATTTCCGCTAATTTTCTGAAGATTACCAGTCGGCCCACGGTCAGACCGCCTATCTGGCCCGGGCGAGAGCGGCACACACGACATCCTCAGCCCCCATGGTACGCAGGACCCGGGCGCACTCCGACAGGGTGGAGCCGGTGGTCACCACGTCGTCGATGATGAGCACCCGTTTGCCCTCCACCAGGGAGGGGTCCACCGGGGAGTAGGCCCCCAGCACGTTGGCCCGGCGCTGGGCCTCTTCGGTAAGCCCCGACTGGGCCTCGGTGTTCCGGTCCTTCCGCAGGGTCTCCACCGCCACCTCTCCCAGCTCCAGGGCGGCGGCGCTGGCCAGCAGGAAGGCCTGGTCGTAGCCACGCTCCTTTTTTCGCTGGGGGGAGAGGGGGACCCAGGTGATGAGGTCGTACCGCCCTGCCAGATGGTCGTGGATGCACTGAGCCACCAGCCGGCCGTACAGCTTGTAGTAGCCCCGGCGGCCCTTGAATTTGTAGCGGCGGACCGAGTCCCGCACCTTGTCCTGGTAGCGCAGGGGGGCGGCGCACAGGCAGAAAAATTCCCCTGTCAGCTCCGCCTCGCCGTCGGTCAGCCAGGGCAGCTCCCGCTGACAGCGGGCACACAGCCCATCCTCGCCGGTGTCCAGCACCTTCCCGCAGAAGACGCACTTGGGCGGGAAGAGCAGGTCCAGCACAAAGCCCAGCGGCCCGTTCATTTTGATTCCTCCGCCGGAATCGGCCCGTGCTCCTTTTCAAATTCCCGGATGCAGCTTTGGATCAGATAGAGGATCTGCCCGCTCATGGAGCGGCCTTCATAGGCGGCAACATATTGGAGCTTGTCGTGAAGGATTTTATCGGTCCGTATGCTGAGGTGGTTGGTCTTTTCCATATGCTCTGCCTCCCTTCATCCGTGGTAAGCAAAGCATATCTTATGCACGAATAGTTAGTTAAATGTTAGTGCATTTTTACGGCATAAAATTTGAGAAAAATCCGCCCTCCCGGGCAGGGAGGGCGGAAGGTGCTGCGAGGGCTTACGCGCCGGTGCTCTTCTGGAAAAAGTCGCACCAGGGCCGCAGGGTACAGTTCTGGCAGTCGGGCCGCCGGGCCACGCACACCGCCCGGCCGTGGAGCACCATCCGGTGGCAGAAGTCGCTGGACTCCTCCGGAGGGAGCACCTTACGCAGCTGCATCTCGGTCTTCACCGGGTCCTTGGTACCGTCGGTGAGGCCCAGCAGGCCGGTGATGCGGATACAGTGGGTGTCGGCCACCACCACGCCGGGGGTCTTGTACACGTCGCCCAAAATCAGGTTGGCGGTCTTGCGGCCCACGCCGGGCAGCTTGAGCAGGTCCTCCATATTGTCGGGCACCACGCCGCCGTACACATCCACCAGCATCCGGGCGGCGGCCACGATGTCCCGGGCCTTGGCCCGGAAGAAGCCGGTGGAGTGGATGTAGGTCTCCACCTCGCTTACGTCGGCCTCCGCCAGGGACTCCAGGGTGGGGAAGCGGGCGTACAGGGCGGGCGTGACCATATTGACCCGCTCGTCGGTACACTGGGCGGCCAGACGGACGGCAAAGAGCAGCTCATAGGGCTTGGGATATTGCAGGGAACACAGGGCGTCGGGGTAGAGGCGCTTGAGCTCCTCCACGATGGCAATGACATCCTGATGGTCTTTCATAGGATCACCTCGTTAGACAATATAACACACAATGGGGCAAAAAACGAGTGGGTTTTTCTCATGGCGGCCATTGTAATTTTTCAGACCTTCCGGTATAATGAGTTAAATCGCTAAAAAATTGAAAGGTGGCGACAGACATTGGTCAAGGATATCATGGAGTTTCTCACCGCACAGGACCCGGAGGTGGGTCAGGCTGTTGAGGCGGAGTACGCCCGGCAGCAGCGCAACATCGAGCTCATCGCTTCGGAGAACTTTGTCAGTGAAGCGGTGCTGGCCGCGGCGGGCACGGTGCTTACCAATAAATACGCCGAGGGCTATCCCGGCAAGCGGTACTACGGCGGCTGCCAGTGTGTGGACGTGGTGGAGGAGATCGCCCGCAAGCGGGCCTGCCAGCTTTTCGGCGCCGATCACGCCAACGTGCAGCCACACTGCGGCGCCAATGCCAACTTTGCGGTCTATCAGGCCCTGTGTGAGCATGGGGACACCGTGCTGGGCATGGACCTTGCCAATGGCGGCCACCTGACCCACGGCTCTCCCGTCAACTTCTCCGGCAAGAACTACAACATGGTGGCCTACGGCGTCAATGAGCAGGGGTATATCGACTACGATCAGGTCCGGGATCTGGCCAAGAAGCATAAGCCCCGCATGATCCTGGCCGGCGCCTCCGCCTATCCCCGGATCATCGACTTCAAGACCTTTGCCGACATCGCCCACGAGGTGGGGGCTTACCTCTTTGTGGACATGGCCCACATCGCCGGTCTGGTGGCTGCCGGGCTCCATCCCAACCCGGTGCCCTACGCCGACGTGGTGTCCACCACCACCCACAAGACCCTCCGTGGTCCCCGCGGCGGCATGATCCTGTGCAAGGAGGAGCTGGCCAAGAAGATCGACTCCGCCATCTTCCCCGGCAGCCAGGGCGGCCCCCTGGAGCACATCATTGCTGCCAAGGCAGTGGCCCTGGGCGAGGCCCTCAAGCCCGAGTTCAAGACCTACCAGCAGCAGATCGTCAAAAATGCCGCCGCCCTGGCGGACGCCCTGCTGAAGGAGGGCTTTGATCTGGTGTCCGGCGGCACCGACAACCACCTGATGCTGGTGGACCTGCGGCCCGCCCACCTCACCGGCAAGGAGATGGAGCACCGCCTGGACGAGGTCAACATCACCGTCAACAAGAACGCCATCCCCAACGACCCCGAGAAGCCCTTCGTCACCTCCGGCATCCGGGTGGGCACCCCCGCCGCCACCAGCCGGGGCCTCCAGGAGGAGGACATGGCGGTCATTGCCCAGGTCATGTGGCAGACTGCCACCAACTTCGAGGGCAATCAGGACAAGCTGCGCGCCCAGGTGGCCCAGCTCACCGCCAAATATCCCCTGTACGAGTAATGCACCGGGCGTGCCGCAATTATGCGGTGCGCCCCAGCTTGTCGAAAAGACTTTTCGACAAGCTGGGGCACGTTTTGAACCTTTAAAAAGGTTCAAAACGTGTTTGACTGGACGCGAAAGACAACCCTGACGGTTTTCTTTCACACTATCTTTCCCTCCGAATCCTTCGGCAGGAAGTTTTTTGCAGCCTGCCGCCCAGTCTGCCTTGCTTGACGGACGGGGGCGGCCATGGTATGATGAATCAAAGCAGAAACGGAGAGGACTGAGGGATTTGAAGCGTTTTTTGGCAATGATACTGGCAATCTGTCTGATGGTGGGCGGCGTGTCGGGTGCGGCGGCGGTAGGCAGCCAGAGCAACGCCGACGGCGACGCGGTGATCCTGCCCGATGACGTTCCGTCCCCCTGGGCCTATGACGAGGTCAAGCAGGCCATCGTGCTGGGCATGGTGCCCCGCAGCCTTCAGACCCACTGGAGAAACCCGGTGACCCGCATCGAGTTTGCCCAGATGGTGGTCCATTTCCTGGCCTTCCAGTACGGCTACTCCAGCGACAGCTCCTTTGTCAGCCGGTTCTGCTCCGTCAGCACCGACCGCAACGGCAAGCCTTTCGGGGCGGCCCCCAGCTGGTGGAACACCTTCTGCGGCGCCTGGGGCAGCTTTTCTGATCTGGCTGTCCCTGAGGAGCGGGGCTACGGCAACACGGCCTATGCCCTGGGCATCATCAACGGCCGCAGCGATACCATCTTTGACCCGGACAGCCCCATTACCCGCCAGGAAGCGGCGGCCATGCTCATGCGCTGCTATCAGGTCTACGGCGGGACGTATACCGCCAGCACCACCTCCAAGCTCTCTGACATGAAGCTGGTGGCGGACTGGGCCAAGAAGGATGTGGCTTCGGTGGTGGAGCTGAAGGTAATGCAGGGTACCGGCGGAGCCTTTGATCCTCAGGGCACCTACACCCGGGAGCAGGCGGTGCTCACCCTGCTGCGGCTGTACGCCAACGCGCCGGTGAGCCGGGCCAATCAGAATGTAGCCGACCTGTGAGCCCTTTACGAACAATCGAACATGTGTTACAATGGAGCGGAAGAAATTCCGCTCCATTTTTTGCGACAGGGGGTTGATCCCATGACATACCGGCCTTTGGCGGACGAGATCCGGCCTCAGACTTTGGACGAGGTGGTGGGCCAGCAGCATATTTTAGGGCCCAACGGCCTGCTGCGGCGGATCATTGAGGGGGGTACCATCCCCAATCTGGTGTTTTACGGCCCTTCGGGCACCGGCAAGACCACCGTGGCCAACATCATCGCCAAGCGGACCAACCGGCCCCTCCACCGGCTCAACGCCACCACCGCCTCCATCTCCGACATCAAGGACATCATGGGTCAGATCGGCACCATGCTGGCCCCCGACGGGGTGCTGCTCTATCTGGACGAGATCCAGTACTTTAACAAGAAGCAGCAGCAGTCCCTGCTGGAGTTCATGGAGAACGGCAAGATCACCCTCATCGCCTCCACCACGGAGAATCCTTACTTCTATGTCTACAACGCGGTGCTCAGCCGCTCCAGCGTCTTTGAGTTCAAGCCTCTCACCGCCGCCGACGTGCTGCCCGCCGTGGAGCGGGGCATCCGCCTCATGGGGGAGCGGCTGGAAGGGGAGGTGGTGTGCGAGGCCGGCGTGAAGGAGCACATCGCCTCCGCCTGCGGAGGCGACGTGCGCAAGGCTATGAACGCCGTGGAGCTGCTCCTCAACTCCGCCAAGCGTGAGCAAGGGAAACTCCTTGTCAGCCTGGCCGACGCCCAGACGGTGGCCCAGCGCTCCGCCATGCGGTACGACCGGGAGGGGGACGACCACTACGACATCGCCTCCGCCCTGATGAAGTCCCTGCGGGGCTCCGACCCGGACGCCGCCTGTCACTATCTGGCCCGGCTGCTGGAGGCGGGGGACCTGATCACCGCCATCCGGCGGCTGCTGTGCTCGGCCAGCGAGGACGTGGGCATGGCCTATCCCCAGGCCGCCCTCATCGTCAAGGCCCTGGTGGACAACGCCCTCCAGCTGGGCCTGCCTGAGGCCCGGCTGCCCCTGGCCCAGGCGGCCATTCTGCTGGCCACCGCCCCCAAGTCCAACTCGGTGTACAAGGCCATTGCCGCCGCCCAGGCCGACGTCCGCAAGGGCAAGACAGGGGACTACCCCCGGCACCTCCAGAACGTCCACGCTGATTCGGCGGGGATGGAGCGGGACCAGGGGTATCTGTACCCTCACGATTTCCCCAACCACTGGGTGCGCCAGCAGTATCTGCCCGACGCCCTGGCGGGGACCCATTATTATCAGTACGGCGACAACAAGGTGGAACAGGCCGCCAAGCGGTACTGGGACGCTATTATGGGCCCGCAGGATTAAAAAGAACGGTTTGTCCGCATAAGCCGGCCCTCCCATGCATATAGATAGCCCACACTCATACAGAAGGGATGCGGGCCGGCATGGGAATGACGGAGCAGCGTAGCGCCCGGCGAAGCGCGGGCATCAACAGAGGAACACAGCGGCCTGGAAGGAAAAACGCCAAAACGGTGCTGGGGCCCCGGGAAAAGCGGCGGATCATTCAGCTTACGGTGTGTCTGGCCCTGTTTTTGGCAGTGTTTATCGGAAAGGGGGTCTTTCCGGAGCGGATCGCCGGTCTGCGGACCCAGGTTTTGACCCTGCTGCGGGGGGATACGGATTTTGAGGCGGTCTTTGCCGACCTGGGCCGGTCCATCTCCGACGGTAAGCCCATGGCAGAGACCCTGAACGGGCTGTGGACGGAGGTGTTCGGCGCCGGAGAGACGGGGGGAACGGCAGGGGAGAACGAGCTGTACACTGCTCAGGTCTCCTACCTCAGCGGCTTCCCCGGCCAGGGGAAGGCGGGGCTGCTGGGCTCCGCTCTGGAGGCTCTGGAAGTGCCGGAGACCACAACCGTTCCGGAGCCGGAGGTGACGCCGGAGCCCACCCCCACCCCGGAGCCGGAGGTGGAGCACGTGGACTATAACGGCCCCGCCCTGCCGGAAAACACCTCCATGGACAAGTACCGGCTGGACCTGGAGGAGACGGTAAGCCCGGTGATGGGGGTACTGACCTCCCCCTTCGGCTGGCGGGAGCACCCTGTGGACGGGGAGGAGAAGTTCCATAACGGGGTGGACCTGGCGGTGAACACCGGCACGGCGGTGGGCGCGTTTGCCGACGGCACCGTGGACTACATCGGGGACTCGCCGGAGTACGGTCTCTACCTCCAGCTCAGCCACGCCAACGGGGTGAAGAGCTTTTACGCCCATTGCAGCCAGCTTCTGGTCCACCAGGGCCAGGAAGTCAAGGCGGGGGAGACGGTGGCCCTGTCCGGGGATACCGGCAACACCACCGGGCCCCACCTGCACCTGGAGCTCAAGTACAACGGCGTGCGCATCAACCCCATCTATTATATTGAGACCAGCTGAATGAGATGGAGGCGTGGGGAGATCGCGGCGGGGGCCCTGCTGCTGTGGGCCCTGCTGTACTATCTGGACAGCAGCGGCATGGTACCTCAGGTGCTGGCGGCCTGTGCCCTTCACGAGCTGGGCCACTACGTCGCCATCCATCTGCTGGGCGGCCGGGTGTCCCGGCTGAACATCACCTGCGTGGGGGCCGAGATGGTCCTGTCCGCCCGGTTTCCCCTGGGCCCCGCCCGGGAGCTGGCCGCCGCCCTGGCCGGGCCGGCGGTCAATCTGCTGTGTGCCGGACTGTGTGCCGGGCTGGGGGAGAGGTGGTACTGCTTTGCCGGCATCCATCTGGCCCTGGGGCTCTTCAATCTGCTGCCGGTGGGACCGCTGGACGGGGGTCGGGCCCTGGGGTGCCTGCTGGAGCTGGCAGGACACGGAGACTGGGCGGAACCGGCGGTGAGGGTGCTCTCCGCCGGGCTGTCCATGGGGCTGGCAATGGGGGCTTTGCTGCTGTGGCGGGCGGGGGAGTACAACCTGACCCTGCCCCTGATGGCCCTGTGGCTGCTGGCCGCCCCCATTCGGAGGAAAAAATGAAAATTCTGCTTGCATTTCTCAACAGAGCATGATATACTATCTCGGACTCAATCAAAGGGCGGTCCTCTGCGGCTGCCGTCGGGAGAGACGGCGTAACAGGGCCGGAACGAACGCCTATTAACAGGAGGAAAATCAAATGGATCTTATGCAGGCTTTCAGCGCCAAGTATCAGAAGGCTGAGCCCCCCGTGGCCAACGTGGGCGACACCGTCCGTGTGCACGTGCACATCAAGGAAGGCAACCGTGAGCGTATCCAGGTCTTCGAGGGCACCGTCATCGCCAAGAAGCACGGCGGCATCGAGGAGACCATCACCGTTCGCCGCGTGTCCTACGGCGTCGGTGTGGAGAAGGTCTTCCCCATCCACGCTCCCGCTGTGGACAAGATCGAGATCGTCCGCAAGGGTAAGGTGCGCCGCGCCAAGCTGTATTACCTGCGCGACCGCGTGGGCAAGAGCGCCAAGGTCAAGGAGCGCATCTAAGCGTATTCATTTGTCCGAAAAAAGGAGAGAGGCAGTGTGCCTCTCTCCTTTTTTTATGCGGGTTGGCTCTTTTCAAACTACTATATCTTGTGTATAATGAAGGGTAAAATGCAGGCCCCTGCCATGGGGGCCGGATCGAGGAGGCGGGAGTATGAATATCCAATGGTATCCCGGCCATATGACAAAAACCCGGCGGCAGATCCAGGCGGATCTGAAGCTGGTAGACCTGGTAGCGGAGATCATTGACGCCCGCATCCCCATCTCCAGCCGCAACCCGGACATCGACGAGATCGTGGGGGATAAGCCCCGGCTGATCATCCTCAACCGGGCGGACCAGGCCGACCCCGCCATGAACAAGGTGTGGGGGGAGTGGTTCCGCCAGCGGGGCTGGTGGGTCATGGAGACCAACGCCCGGGACGGCAAGGGAGTCAATCAGTTCTCCGCTGCCATCAAGTCCGCCCTGAAGGACAAGATCGAGCAGTGGAAGGCCAAGGGCCTGGTGGGCCGCCCGGTGCGGGCCATGGTGGTGGGGGTGCCCAACGTGGGCAAGTCCACCTTTATCAACCAGGTGGCCAAGAAGAAGTCCGCCAAGGCGGGCAACAAGCCCGGCGTCACCCGGGGCAAGCAGTGGGTCAACGTGGACCCCGGCCTGGACCTGCTGGACACCCCCGGTATCCTGTGGCCCAAGTTTGAGGATGAGACCACCGGCATGCACCTGGCCTTTACCGGCGCAGTGAAGGACGAGATCATGGACCTGGAGACCCTGGCCTGCCACCTGATGGAGATTCTGGGGGCCCGCTATCCCCAGGCCATCACCGACCGTTACAAGGTGGAGCCTCAGGCCGGCCTGGCCGGCTGGGAGCTGCTGGAGGCCTGCGGCCGCAAGCGGGGCTTCCTCATCTCCGGCGGCGAGGTGGACACCGAGCGCATGGCCCGGGTGCTGCTGGAGGAGTATCGCAGCGGCAAGCTGGGTAACTTTACCTTGGAGACACCGGAAGAGGTGTAAAGGAGAATACCTGTATGGATCTGTGGGAGCTGGAGCGGGGCTGCTGGGCGGAGGGCTATAGCCTGGTGTGCGGCTGCGACGAGGCGGGGGCGGGGCCCCTGGCCGGTCCGGTGTACGCGGCAGCGGTGATCCTGCCCCGGGAGCTGGAGATTCCCGGCCTGAACGACTCCAAAAAGCTGACCCCCAAAAAGCGGAACGGGCTTTATGATATCATCATTGAACAGGCACAGGCCTGGAGCGTGGCCTGGGTGGACCATCAGGAGATCGACGATACCGATATCCTCAGCGCCCGGATGAACGCCATGCAGCGAGCCATTGACGGCCTGACAATCCAGCCCGACTTCGCCCTCATCGACGGCAACCGGGACCACGGCAAGCAGGGCGCCGTCACCACACCCCATGCAACGGTTGTAAAGGGAGACTCCCTGTCGGCTTCTATCGCCGCGGCCTCCATTTTGGCCAAGGTGAGCCGGGACCGGTACATGGAGGAGATGGCGGCGCAGTACCCCCAATATGCCTTTGAGAAGCACAAGGGCTATCCCACCAAGCTCCACTATGAGCGGCTGGACCAGTACGGTCCCTGTCCCATCCACCGGCTGACCTTTCTGAAAAAGCGGAGGAAGCAGGCGTGAGCGGGGGAGAGGCGAAGCTGCTGGGCCGGTGGGGAGAGGCCAAGGCGGCTGAGCTGCTGCGGCAGCGGGGCTACACCATCCTTGCTGCCGGCTACCACTGCCGGTTCGGTGAGATCGACCTGATTGCAAGAGATGACAAGTACTTATGCTTTATAGAAGTGAAGCTGAGGAAAAGCGATTCCTTCGCCCCCGGGCGGGCGGCGGTGGACCGCCGCAAGCAGCAGAAACTGCGCACCACGGCGGAGTTTTATCTGGCGGAGCACCCATGGGAGGGCCTTCAGCCCCGGTTCGATGTGGCGGAGCTGTACGCGCCCCAGGGGACGGCCACCCGGGAGCCGGAGTTTCACTACTGGGAAAACGCGTTTTAAAAGGAGGCGGGAGCATTGCCGGAGATCGACGTCTTTGATGGGCACTGCGATACGGTGCTCATGTGCCATTTGAAGGGAGGCGGCTTTGGCCGCAACGGCTACCATGTGGACCTGGAGCGGGCGGGGAAGTACCGGCGGTACGCCCAGTTCTTTGCCCTTTTCGGCCAGCCGGAGGACTTTCCGGGGCTGTCCTTTGAGGAGATCTTCCGGAAGGAGTACGCCCTCTTTGCCCGGGAGATGGAGCAAAACGCCGCCGTGATCACTCACTGCCGCACAGCGCAGGAGGCGGAGGACGCCTTTGCCGCCGGAAAGATGGCGGCCTTCCTGTCGGTGGAGGGGGCGGAGGTGCTGGACTGCTCCCTGGAGCGGCTGGAGGAGGCCCACGGCCTGGGGGTCCGGGCGGTGAATCCGGTGTGGAACCGGGCCAACGCCCTGGGCGGCACCAACGTGGAGGATATCGACAAGGGCCTGACGGCCCAGGGAAAGGACTTTGTCCGCAAGGCGGAGCAGTTGGGGGTACTGGTGGATGTGTCCCACCTGTCCGACCCGGGCTTCTGGGATGTGGCGGACACCTTGTCCGGTCCCTTTTTTGCCAGCCACTCCAACAGCAGAAGGGTCTTTTCTCATCCGCGGAACTTGACCGACGACCAATTTACTGCCATAATAGAGCACAACGGTGTGGCGGGGCTCAACCTGTTTACCGAATTTGTGGGCGGGAAGGCGGATCTGGACGCCGCCGCCGCCCATCTGGACCACTGGCTGGAGCTGGGGGGCGAGAGGAACATCGCCCTGGGAGGCGACCTGGACGGGTGCAGCCCTCTGGCCGGCGGCATGGCCGGGGTCCAGGACTATGAACGGCTTTACCACTTCCTGTTGGAGCGGGGCTATGGCCAGGCTCTGGTGCAGGATCTGTTCTTCAATAATCTGATGAGGGTAGTGAGCAAAGTATGTACTATGTAAGCACGAGAAACAAGCAGGACCGCTGCACCGCGGCCCAGGCCATTGCCCAGGGGCTGGCCTCTGACGGCGGCCTGATGACCCCTGAGGTCTTTCCCAAGCTGTCTCCCAACGGTCTGAACACCATGCGGGACATGTCCTATCAGCAGCGGGCCGTCTTTGTGATGAACTCCTATCTGGACGACTTCACCTCCTCCGAGCTGACCGCCTTCGCCGCCAAGGCCTACAGCAGCGCCAAGTTCGATGTGCCCGAGGTGGCTCCCGTCCGCCAGGTGGATGATAACACCTACTGCCTGGAGCTGTGGCACGGCCCCACCTGCGCCTTCAAGGACATGGCCCTGCAGATGCTGCCCCACCTGCTCACCGCCTCTCTGAAGAAGAATCAGGAGAGCAAGACGGTGTGCATCCTGGTGGCCACCTCCGGCGATACCGGTAAGGCTGCCCTGGAGGGCTTCCGGGACGTGGACCGCACCCGCATTCTGGTGTTCTATCCCAAGGACGGCGTGTCCGCCATCCAGGAACTGCAGATGAACACTCAGGACGGCGGCAACGTGGGCGTCTGCTCCGTGGTGGGCAACTTTGACGACGCCCAGACCGGGGTAAAGAAGCTCTTCTCCGACGAGGCCCTGCGGGAGCAGCTGGCTGAGCGGGGCTTCTTCCTGTCCTCCGCCAACTCCATCAACTGGGGCCGGGTACTGCCTCAGATCGTCTACTACATCTCTGCCTACTGCGACCTGCTGCGGGACGAGAAGATCCAGAAGGGGGACCCCATCAACGTCTGCGTCCCCACCGGCAACTTCGGCAACATCCTGGCGGCCTACTACGCCAAGGAGATGGGCGTGCCCATCAACAAGCTGATCTGCGCCTCCAACTCCAACAACGTGCTCACCGACTTCATCCGTACCGGTCAGTACGACCGCAACCGCACCTTCTACAACACCATGTCCCCCTCCATGGACATCCTGATCTCCTCCAACCTGGAGCGGATGCTCTTTGCCCTCAGTGAGCACGACGATGCCGAGGTGCGGGAGTACATGAACCAGCTGAACACCAGCGGCCTGTACAAGGTGAGCCCCGCCATCCAGACCAAGCTCAGCCGCATCTTTGCCGCCGGCTGCTGCGACGATGCACAGACCCAGAAGGTCATCGGCCAGATGTGGAAGGACCACAGCTACCTCATCGATCCTCACACCGCCGTGGCCTTTGACGTGCTGGACCAGTACCGGCAGGAGACCGGCGACAGCACCCCCGCCGTGGTGGTGTCCACCGCCAGCCCCTTCAAGTTCTGCGACAGCGTGCTGGGCGCCCTGGGCGTCACCGAGCTGGCGGAGGGGACCGCTATCCTGGACCAGCTGTCCGAGCTGACCGGCGTGCCGGTGCCCACGCCCCTGGCCGCCCTGAAGAACAAGAGCCCCCGGTTCAACCAGACGGTGGAGAAGGACCACATGGTGGACCAGGTGCTGGAGATGCTCAAGTAAATGGCCCTGTTTGTCATCGGCGATACCCACCTCTCCCTGGGCTCCAACAAGCCTATGGACGTGTTCGGCGGCGGCTGGGAGGGCTACGTGGACAAGCTGCGGGAAGGCTTTCGGGACGTAGGTCCCGAGGACACCGTGGTGCTGTGCGGCGATCTGTCCTGGGGGATGGGTCTGGAGGAGGCGGAGGCCGACTTCGCCTTTCTGGACGGCCTGCCCGGCGCCCGCAAGCTGATGCTCAAGGGCAACCACGACTACTGGTGGAACACCGCCTCCAAAATGAACCGCTTTTTCGCCGAGAAGGGTTTTTCCACCCTGCATATCCTCCACAACAACTGCTATGAATACGGGGAATACGCCCTGTGCGGCACCCGTGGGTGGTTTTACGAGGAGAAGGGGGATCAGAAGGTATTCAACCGGGAGCTGATCCGGCTGGAGACCTCCCTGAAGGCGGCGGGGGAGAAGAAGAAGCTGTGCTTTCTTCACTACCCGCCCCTCTACCAGGGGTACCGCTGTCCGGAGATCATTTCTCTGCTGGAGCGGTATGAGGTGGAGGCCTGTTACTACGGCCATCTCCACGGCGGAAGCCACCGTCTGGCGGTGGAGGGAAAGTACGGACCGGTGGCCTATCACCTGGTTGCGGCGGACTATGTAGGGTTCCGCCCCCAAAAAATCCTGGAATAATTGAAAAAAACTATGGCAATTTCCGTTCATATCTGATAATATATAGCGGATAACGCGAAAGCTGCCCCGTCCTGAACCGTGGTTCGGGCCCCGGGGCTGACAGGAGGAAGTTAACAAGATGAATGTCAAAAGCGTCGAGAAGCAGGAAAAGAGCGCCGTACAGCTGGTCATCGAGATCGGCGGCGAGGAGTTTGAGGCCGCGGTCCAGAAGGCTTATCTGAAGCAGCGCAGCAAGATCAACGTGCCCGGCTTCCGGAAGGGCAAGGCCCCCCGGAAGATCATCGAGGGTATGTTCGGCTCCGGCGTGTTCTATGAAGATGCCATCAACGAGCTCTACCCCAAGGCTTACGCCGAGGCCGTGGAGCAGGAGAAGCTGGACGTGGTGTCCTGGCCCAACGTGGAGGTCGTGGAGGCCGGCAAGGACGGCCTGACCTTCAAGGCCACCGTCACCGTCCGTCCCGAGGTGAAGCTGGGCGAGTACAAGGGCCTCACTGCCGAGAAGGAAGAGGTCAAGATCACCGACGAGGATATCGACAACGAGCTCAAGCCCTACATCAACCGTGCCACCCGCATGGTGACCGTGGAGCGTGAGGCTCAGAACGGCGATACCGTGGTCATCGACTTCGAGGGCTTCCTGGACGGCAAGCCCTTCGACGGCGGCAAGGCCGAGGGTCACAGCCTGGAGCTGGGCTCCGGTTCCTTCGTCCCCGGCTTCGAGGAGCAGCTGGTGGGCACCAAGGCCGGCGACGAGAAGGACCTGGACATCACCTTCCCCGAGGAGTATCATGAGGGCCTGGCCGGCAAGGCTGTGGTCTTCAAGGTGAAGGTCCACGAGGTCAAGGAGAAGCAGCTGCCCACCGTGGACGACGAGTTCGCCAAGGACGTGTCCGAGTTTGACACCCTGGAGGCCTTCAAGAAGGACCTGGCCGACAAGCTGACCCAGCGCCGCGAGGCCCAGGCCAAGCGCGCCTTCGAGGCCGCTGTCATGGAGCAGGTCATGGACAACATGGAGGTGGAGATCCCCGACGCCATGGTGGCCTATGAGACCGACCAGATGGTGGAGGACATGGCCCGCCGCGTGCAGGCTCAGGGCATCCCCTTCGACCAGTATCTGGCCATGACCGGCATGACCATGGACATCGTCCGTACCCAGGCTGCCGCTGCCGCCATGGAGCGGGTGCGCCGTGATCTGGCTCTGGGTGCCGTTGTGGCTGCCGAGAACATCGAGATCTCTGACGAGGATCTGGAGGCCGAGTACAAGCGCCTGGCCGACGAGTACCACATGGAGCTGGATCAGGTCAAGGCCGCCGCTCCCGCTGAGGACGTGAAGAAGGGCCTGGCCATCCAGAAGGCCGAGCAGGTCATCTATGACAGCGCCAAGGTGGGCAAGGCTCCCGCCAAGAAGAAGACCACCAAGAAGAAGGCCGAGGAGGCCGAGGGTGAGGCCGCCGAGGGCGAGGAGAAGCCCAAGAAGCGCCGTACCACCAAGAAGAAGACCGAGGAGGCCGCCGCTGAGGAGGCCAAGACCGAGGAATAAGACGCCGCAGGGCGGGCATACTTTGAGGTAGGCCTGCCCAAGGGCGGGGATGGTCTTGAGTGCCGGACCCCTGAGAGGGGAGGCCCGGCACTCTGACATCACAATAAAGGAGTTTCGCAATCATGAGCTTAGTACCCTATGTAGTGGAGCAAACCAATCGGGGCGAGCGGTCCTACGACATTTTCTCCCGTCTGCTTAACGACCGCATCATCTTCCTGGGCGAGGAGGTCAACGCTACCACCGCCAGTCTGGTGGTGGCCCAGCTGCTCTATCTGGAGGCCCAGGACCCGGATAAGGACATTCAGTTCTATATCAACAGCCCCGGCGGCTCTGTCACCGATGGTATGGCCATCTACGATACCATGCAGTACATCAAGTGTGATGTATCCACCATCTGCATTGGTATGGCGGCCAGCATGGGGGCCTTCCTGCTCTCCTCCGGCGCCAAGGGGAAGCGTCTGGCGCTGCCCAACGCGGAGATCATGATCCATCAGCCCTCCGCCGGCACCCAGGGCCAGATCACCGATATGGCCATCCACCTGAAGCGTTTGGAGATCATCAAGAAGCGCATGAACCAGATCCTGGCCGACAACACCGGCCGGAACGTGGAGGAGGTCACCGCCGCCTGTGAGCGGGACAACTTCATGTCCGCCGAGGAAGCCAAGAACTTCGGCCTGATCGACAAGGTTATCTATTCCCGGTAATCTGCGGGGGAGCGGGGAGGAAACGCCCCGCTCCCTTTCCGGCTTTTAATCCAGAATACTACGAGGTAACGATATGCCAAAAAATGACGAGCGCAAAAGCGTACGCTGTTCCTTTTGCGGCAAGCACCAGGACCAGGTGGCCCGTATCATTGCCGGTCCCGGCGCCTATATCTGCAACGAGTGCGTCCACCTGTGCATGAGCATTCTGGACGACAACTACGACCCGGAGGAGGCCCTGTCTCCCGACATCCCCGATGTGATCCCCACCCCCCGTGAGATCCGGGACGTGCTGGACCAGTATATCATCGGCCAGGAGGACGCCAAGGTGGCCCTGTCCGTGGCGGTGTACAACCACTATAAGCGCATCTACTTCGGCGGCGGGGATGACGTGGAGCTCCAGAAGAGCAACATCCTGCTCATGGGCCCCACCGGCTGCGGCAAGACCCTTTTTGCCCAGACCCTGGCCCGCATCCTGAAGGTGCCCTTCGCCATTGCCGACGCCACCACCCTCACCGAGGCGGGCTACGTAGGCGACGACGTGGAGAACATCCTGCTGCGTCTGGTTCAGGCCGCCGATTACGACATTGAGCTGGCTGAGCGGGGCATTATCTACGTGGACGAGATCGACAAGATCGCCCGCAAGAGCGAGAACACCTCCATCACCCGGGATGTGTCCGGCGAGGGCGTGCAGCAGGCTCTGCTGAAGATCCTGGAGGGTACCGTGGCCAATGTGCCCCCCCAGGGCGGCCGCAAGCATCCCCATCAGGAGTTCATCCAGATCAATACCAAGAACATCCTGTTCATCTGCGGCGGCGCCTTTGACGGCATGGAGAAGATCATCGAGCAGCGCCTGGACAAGAAGACCATCGGCTTCGGTGCCGAGATCCAGAGCAAGAAGGAGAAGGACACCGCCATCTTCAAGGAGGTCCAGCCCCACGACCTGCTGAAGTTCGGCATCATCCCCGAGCTGGTGGGCCGTCTGCCGGTGATCACCACCCTCAACGCCCTGGACAAGGACCAGCTGGTGCGTATCCTCACCGAGCCCAAGAACGCCCTGGTGAAGCAGTACCAGAAGCTGCTGGAGTACGATATGGTGGATCTCACCTTTGATACCGCCGCCCTGGAGGCAGCCGCCGATAAGGCCATTGAGCGGGGCATCGGCGCCCGCGGCCTGCGGGCGGTGCTGGAGGAGGTCATGACCCAGATCATGTACGATGTGCCCTCCGATCCCACCATCACCAAGGTGACTATCACCGCCGAGAGCGTCAGAGACCATGCCCATCCCGCCGTGGAGCACGACCCGGAGCGTACCAACCGGCCCCGGCTGGGCGGCGCCTCCCTTCATGCCGAGCACGGCGGAAAGGCGCCCAAGGGCAACGTGTCCTGACCCACAGCATAAGAGCATCACAGGAGACAGGAACCGGGAGACTGGGCAGGACCGGCCGCCCGCGGTCCTGTCTCCTCTTTCATATCCCGGAAAGGAGGGAATCCCATGCAACAAACCAATCTGCCCGCCGTCATGCCCGCCCTGGCGCTGCGGGGGCTGACCATTTTTCCCAATATGCTGCTCCACTTCGATGTGGCCCGGGAGGCCTCCATCAAGGCCCTGGATGAGTCCATGACCTCCGGCCAGCCCATTTTCCTGGTGGCCCAGCGTGACATGGCGGTGGAGGACCCCAAGGAGGAGGACCTCTACCGTGTGGGCACTGTCAGCACTGTGCGCCAGATCCTCCGCCTGCCCGGCGGCAACGTGCGGGTCATGGTGGAGGGCGTGTCCCGTGGACGGCTCCAGTGCCTGACCCAGACCGCCCCCTACTTTATCGCCCAGGTGGAGGAGATCCCCGAGGAGAAGCAGGTGCGCCGCTCCGCCCGCACCGAGGCGCTGATGCGCCAGACCTACGAGCTGTTTGAAAACTACATCGACCTGGCCCCCAAGATGACCCCCGACATCCTGTTGTCGGTGCTCTCCAGCGAGGAGCCGGGCTATATCGCCGACTACATTGCACAGAACCTGCCCATGCGCACCGGTGACAAGCAGGTCATCCTGGAGGAGCTGCGTCCCGTCCGCCGTCTGGAGAAGCTGTGCCAGAATCTCCGCCGGGAGGTATCCATCCTGGAGCTGGAGCACGAGATGCAGGACAAGGTACGGGAACAGCTCACCCGCAGCCAGCGGGACTATGTGCTGCGGGAGCAGCTGAAGGTTTTGCAGCAGGAGCTGGGGGAGGACGGCCAGGGCGACAGCGAGCTTGCCGAGTACCGGCAGCGTATCGCTCAGGCCAAGCTGCCCCAGGAGGTGGCAGACAAGCTGAACAAGGAGCTGGGCCGGCTGGAGAAGCAGCCCTTCGGCTCCGCCGAGGCCACCGTGCTGCGCAACTACCTGGACACCGTGCTGGAGCTGCCCTGGGGCAAGCATACCAGGGAGCGGGTCAACGTGGAGGCCGCCCGCAAGGTGCTGGACGGCGACCACTACGGCCTGGAGAAGGTGAAGGAGCGTATCCTGGAGTTCCTGGCTGTCAAGCAGCTGGCACCCCAGCTGAAGGGGCAGATCCTCTGCCTGGTGGGCCCCCCCGGCGTGGGCAAGACCTCCATTGCCACCAGCGTGGCTAAGGCCATCCACCGGAACATGGCCCGCATCTCCCTGGGCGGCGTCCATGACGAGGCCGAGATCCGGGGCCACCGCAAGACCTATGTGGGGGCCATGCCCGGCCGTATCATCGCAGCCATCAAGCAGGCAGACAGCTGCAATCCGCTGCTGCTGCTGGACGAGATCGACAAGCTGGGCAACGACCAGCGGGGCGACCCCGCCTCCGCGCTGCTGGAGGTGCTGGACGCCGAGCAGAACGCCACCTTCCGGGACCACTTCCTGGAGGTGCCCTTCGATCTGTCCGACGTGCTCTTTATTACCACTGCCAATACTCTGGACACCATTCCCCGGCCTCTGCTGGACCGGATGGAGGTCATCGAGCTGACCAGCTACACCGACGAGGAAAAGGTGGAGATCGCCAAGCGCCACCTGATCCCCAAGCAGCTCAAGCGCCACGGACTGACCCGCGCCAAGTTCAAGCTGTCCGACGACGGCCTCCGGGCCCTCATCCGGGGCTACACCCGGGAGTCCGGCGTGCGTATCCTGGAGCGGCAGATCGGCGCCCTGTGCCGGAAGGCGGCTATGCGTCTGGTGTCAGGAACTGTAAAGTCTGTCAGCATTACAGAAAAGAACCTGGAAGAGTTGCTGGGCATTCCCCGGTATCACCCCGATCGCATCCCCCAGACCGAGCAGGTGGGCGTGGTCAACGGCCTGGCCTGGACCAGCGTGGGAGGCGAGATCCTGGAGGTGGAGGTGGCCGTGGTGCCGGGCAGCGGCAAGATCGAGCTCACCGGCAATCTGGGTGACGTGATGAAGGAGTCCGCCCATGCGGCCCTGACCTATATCCGCAGCCGGGCCGCCCAGCTGGGCATCGAGGCCGACTTCCACAAGACGAAGGACATCCACATTCACTTCCCGGAGGGGGCGGTGCCCAAGGACGGCCCCTCCGCCGGTATCGCCATCACCACCGCCATGGTGTCCGCCCTCACCGGCATGCCGGTGCGCCGGGAGCTGGCGATGACAGGTGAAGTTACTTTACGGGGTAGAGTGCTCCCCATCGGCGGCCTGAAGGAGAAGACCATGGCCGCCTACCGCAACGGCATCCGCACTGTCATCGTGCCGGCCGACAACGTGAAGGACCTGGAGGAGATCGATCCCACCGTCAAGGAGGGGCTGCGGTTTGTCAGCGTGGAGCAGGTGGACCAGGTGCTGGCCGAGGCCCTGGACCTGAAGGTGTGCGACCCTGCGGACCAGATGGCCCAGCCCCATGCTCCGGCCCAGTCCGCCGACCGGCCCAACCTGCGCCAGTAAATTCTCACTATCATTTTGAGCCCAGAAGGAGCAAGGATTCTTCCGGCGCTGGAAAGCCTCGCAGAGTTCGCGTCCGCAGACGCGAAAAAGTGGGATCTGTTTTCAGCCGCGACATGTGCGTGGCTGAAAACACTTCTCAGGCTGCAAGTGTGGGTTTTGTCCGCTTTCAGCGGACAAAACCTGCATGCAGCAGACTGCAACCTACTCGAAAAAGTGCCTCCGGCCACTTTTTCGAATTTTTCGGGAGGTAATTATGCCCATCAATCTGCAAAAAGCGGAATTTGTCCGCTCCGCCGCCAAGGCGTCCGACTTTCCCCGGGACCGGCTGGCCCAGGTGGCCTTTGCCGGCCGCTCCAACGTGGGCAAATCGTCGGTGATCAACCGGCTCCTGAACCGGAAGAACTTTGCCCGGGTGGGCGCCGCCCCCGGCAAGACCACCCACATCAACTACTTCCTCATCGACTCCGCCTTCTATCTGGTGGACCTGCCGGGCTACGGCTACGCCAAGGTATCCATGGCGGAGAAGCAGCGGTGGGGGAGACTGATGGAGGAGTGGTTTGCCGACCCCTCTCTTATGACCCTGGGGCTGATGATCGTGGACTCCCGCCACAAGCCCACCGCCGACGACTGCACCATGGCCCAGTGGTTCAAAAACAGCGGCAGGCCCTTTGCCGTGGTGGCCAACAAGCTGGACAAGCTGCGCAAGAGTGATATCGAGCCCAACCTGGCCCGCATCCGGGAGACCCTGGAGTTGGACGAAAGTGTAAAGGTGATTCCCTTTTCAGCTGAGAAGGGGGATGGCAAGCAGGAACTGCTCAACCTGATCCTGGACCACGCGGAGGGACTGGCATGAAATATGTGAAGCTGCTGCGGGACGGCAAAGGTGTATGGGGTGTGCTCCAGGGGGACCTGGTGCGCACCCTGACCAAGCCTCCCTTTGAAGAGCTGTGCTACGACGGGGAGACCCTGCCCCTGGAGGCCTGCCGTCTGGTGGCTCCCTGTGAGGCCACCAAGATCGTGTGCGTGGGCAAGAACTACTACGACCACGCCGTGGAGATGGGGGAGGGGGTGCCCGAGCAGCCCATCCTCTTCCTGAAGGCTCCCAACACCCTCAACCACCCGGAGGGGACCGTCCACGCCCCCGCCTTTGTGGGACGGCTGGACTATGAGGGGGAGCTGGCCTTCGTCATCCGCCGCCGGGCAAAGGATGTAAAGGCAGAGAGCTTTGCAGACTATATCCTGGGCTACACCTGCCTTAACGACGTCACCGCCCGTGACGTGCAGAAGGGGGACGGTCAGTGGACCCGGGGCAAGAGTATGGACGGCTTTGCCCCTTTGGGCCCTGTGGTCACCGACGAGGTGGACCCCTCCGATCTGGCCATCGAGACCCGGCTCAACGGGGCGGTGGTACAGCAGGGGAACACCAGCCAGTTCATGACGGCGGTACCCCAGCTGCTGGAGTTTATCACCGCCTCCATGACCCTGGAGCCCGGCGACGTGGTGACCACCGGCACCCCGGCGGGCATCGGCCCCATGGCGCCCGGGGACATTGTGGAGGTCACCGTCCAGGGCATCGGCACCCTGCGGAACCATATTGTTTGAGCCCATACCGGACCGGCGGCCAGACCCGCCGGTCCGGCTTGTGTTTTTCGGGGAAATTTGATATAATCGGAATCAAATTATGGAAGAAAGGGAGGGAACCGGGATGGAGCGGCGGATCGTGCTGGGGAAGATGCTCAACCTGCGGGATCTGGGCGGCTATCCCACGGCGGAGGGAAGGACCACCCGGTGGGGCGTTCTGCTGCGGGGGGACAACCCCATGGGGCTGTCCGACGGCGACGCCGCCTGGCTGCTGGGGCACGGCTTCACCACCATTATCGACCTGCGCAGCCCGGCGGAGCAGGAATTTCTGCCGGATGAGCTGGCAAACCGGCCCGGTTTCTCCTACCATTTCATCCCCATGTCCGGCGGTGAGAAGCTGCCCAACGAGGAGAAGCTTATCGGCCTGGGCTATTTCCGCACTCTGGAGCGCAAGGAGATTGTGCGCGAGGTGCTGGAGACCATCGCTGCCGCCCCCGGGGGCGTGCTCTTCCACTGCATGGCGGGGAAGGACCGCACCGGCTGCATCGCCGCCCTGCTGCTCACCCTGGCGGGGGTGGACCGGCTGGATATTCTGGCCGACTATCAGGTGTCCGAGCTGTACATCCGCCCGGTGATCCGGTGGATGAGAGAGACCCGGGAAAACCTGCCCGCCTATGTGGGCTCCTCCAAGCCGGAATACCTGGAGGACTGCCTGGACCGGCTGGAGGCGGCCTACGGTTCCGTCACAGACTATCTGCGTGCCGTCGGACTCTCCGAGGACACGCTGAACAAGCTGAAAGACAAGCTGTTGGAGGAATAACCATTGGGTTCTTTGAGTGAATTTGCCCGGCATATGGACTGGTGGGGGCTGATCACCCTGCTCATCAGCGCCGTGGCCGCCCTGCTCTGCATCACGCTCCACGAGCTGTCCCACGGCCTGGTGGCCTACCGGCTGGGGGACCCCACCGCCAAAAACGCGGGGCGGCTCACCCTCAACCCCATCAAGCATCTGGACCTCATCGGTCTTTTGATGATGGTGGTGGCCAAGGTGGGCTGGGCCAAGCCGGTGCCCGTCAATATGCGCTACTTCAAGCACCCCAAGCAGGGGATGGCCCTCACCGCGCTGGCAGGTCCGGCGGCCAACTTCCTCACCGCTCTGGCGGCGGTGGGGCTGTCCTCGGTGATCTGGCACTTTGCCCCCCTGGGGGAAATGACTCTGCTCATCCTGTGCTTTCTGGCCAACATGGCTTTGCTGGGGGTGGGCATGGGCCTGTTCAACCTGATCCCCATTTCCCCCCTGGACGGGTCCAAGATCCTCTTCGCTCTGCTGCCCGACCGGGCCTACTATACCATCCTCAAGTACGAGCGGTATGTGATGGGCCTGCTCATCGTCCTGGTGCTGCTGGGGGCCTTTGACAAACCCCTGAGCTTTCTGATGATCCAGTGCCTGAGGGGGCTGTGCGCCCTCACCGGAATGCCCCTGGAATGGCTGCTCTACCTCCAGGACGTGTCCGCCATTCTGAACCTGTTTTGAGGTGAGTGCCATCGAAACGCCCATTTACCATCTGGAAAAAGTGGTTAAGAACCGGCAGGACATGGAGGACTTCAACGGCCCCCTGGACCTGATCCTCCATCTGCTGAGCAAGAACAAAATGGAGATCAAGGACATTCAGATCTCCCTGATTCTGGACCAATATCTCTCCTGGATGGACCAGCGGCGGCAGCTGGACCTGGAGGTGGCCAGCGAGTTCGTCACCATGGCGGCCCAGCTGGTCTACATCAAGACCCGCATGCTGCTGTCCATCCACGACGAGGAGGCTCTGTCCGAGCTGGAACAGCTGATGGCCTCTCTGGAGGAGCACCAGCGGCGGGAGGACTATGTCCGCATCAAGGCGGTAGTGCCCGCCCTGTCCGACCGGTACGCTGTGGGGCGGGACTACCTGACCAAGCCGCCGGAGGCTGTCCAGGCGGACAAGACCTATCGCTACGTCCATAAGCCGGAGGACCTGCTGAAGGCTATGAAGTCGGTGCTGGCCCGGACCGACAACCGGCTGCCGCCCCCTATGGCTGCCTTCGAGGGCATCGTGGGCCGGGAGCCCTACCCGGTGGCCGACAAGGCTGACGAGATCCTGGAACGGCTGGCCCGTTTCGGCGTCACCCGGTTTTCCGCCCTCTTCAAGGGCAACCGGAGCCGGTCGGAGATCGTGGCCACCTTTATCGCGGTGCTGGAGCTGTGCAAGGCCCGCCGGGTGCGTCTGGCGGGGACCGAGCAGGACTGCACCATCACCAGCACTGGGGAGGGCGGGGAGGAGCCGGTCTACTCCACCGATGTTTACCAGCCGGAGGAGGGGGAATAATCCAATGGAAGTGAAGGAAATCGAATCGGCCATCGAAGGCATCCTCTTTGCCGCAGGGGAACCGGTGGGGGTGGAGCGGCTGTGTCTGGCCCTGGATCTGGACCGGGGCACCGTGGACACGATGTGCAAGCGGATGGCCGACAACTACAGCTATGAGCGCCGGGGCATCCGGCTGGTGCGGCTGGAGAGCAGCTATCAGCTGTGCTCCGCCCCGGAATTTGCCCCCTATATCCGAAAGGCCTTTGAGACCCGCCGCCCCGCCCGGCTGAGCCAGCCGGCCCTGGAGGTGCTGGCCATCATCGCCTACCACCAGACCGCCACCCGGGCCTATGTGGACCAGGTGCGGGGGGTGGACAGCTCCTACACCATCGGTCTGCTGCTGGAGCGGGACCTGATCGAGGAGTGCGGCCGTCTGGCGGTGCCCGGCCGGCCCATTCAGTACCGCACCACCCAGACCTTCCTGCGTTCCTTCGGCCTGTCCAGCCTGGACGAGCTGCCCGAGCTGCCCAACATGCCGCCGGAGGACGGGCAGATCACCCTGGAGATGCAGGCGGCGGTGGAGCGGCTGAAGGCGGCGGAAGCGGGGGAGGACCTGGCGGAAGTCACCGAGGAAGAGATCGAAGCGGCGGCAAGAGAGCTGGCCAAGTCTGAGGAGGAGTCTGGGGCATGATCGTACTGCTGATCCTGGGGATCGTGGTGCTGGTACTGGCGCTGATCAGCCTGATCCGGGTTGGGGTGCGGGCGGAGTACGTCCAAAACCGCCTGTCCGTTCGGCTGCTGGCAGGGCCGGTGAAGATCACCCTCTATCCCAGGAAGGCCAAAAAGCCCCGGAAAGCCAAAGGGCACAAAGCACAGCCCGCCCCCAAGGAGGAGAAAAAGCTGCCCCCCCTGGAGGAGCTCATCCCCCTGGCCAAGCAGCTGCTGCCCATGGCGGCGGAGGCCGCCGGGCGGCTGAAGAATAAAATCCGTATCGATTTGTTTGATCTGGACATCACCGTGGCCTCCACCGATCCGGTGCGCACGGCGTTGAATTACGGCAAGCTCAACATGGCCATCGGTATGTTTTGGCCTTTGGTGGAGCAGAATTTTAAGGTGAAGGAGTGGCACATCCGCACGCGGATGGATTTCATCGCCCAGCATGCCACGGCGGAGCTCCACGCGGCGGCCACTTTGACCATCGGGCAGATCATCGTTCTGGGGGCCTGGGCGGCCGCCAGGGTGCTGCCCATCCTTTCCCAGCAGAAAAAGGGGAAGAAATCCCCCCAGGAAACACAGAAAGAGGCGGTTTAAGGTATGGAAAAGCAGCATCCCATTGGCGATCTGATGAGTGAAATCGTGGACAAGGTCCGGGAGATCGCGGATACCAATACCATTGTGGGCCAGGCCATTACGGCGGGTGGGGTGACCATCATCCCCATCTCCCGGCTCAGCGTGGGCGTGGGCTCCGGCGGCACCGAGTTCGGCAGCAAGCACAAGAAGCCGGAGGACAACAGCTGCTTCGGCGGCGGCGCCGGAGCCGGCGTCAACCTGATCCCGGTGGGCTTTCTGGTGGTCAAGGACGGCTCTGTGAAGCTGCTGCCCGTGGCGCCTCCCGCCGCCACCACCGTGGACCGGGTGGTGGAGATGGTGCCCGAGGCCATCGACAAGATCACCGACTTCATCGAGAAGCAGCAGGAGAAGAAGGCGGCGGAGAAGGCCGCCAAGCAGACCGAGGATAAACCGGGCTTCGGAGGCGTATACTAACGGCATCAACGTGAGGTGATGCTGTTTTGAAACGCTGGTGCGCTCTTTTGATCGTCCTGTCCCTGCTGGTCCTGCCCGTTTACGGGGCACAGCCCACCCTGTCCGCCTCCTGCGCCATTCTGATGGATCAAGAGAGCGGGCGGGTGCTCTATGAAAAGAACGCAAGGGAGCGGCGGAGCATTGCCAGCATCACCAAGCTCATGACCGCCCTGGTGGCGGTGGAGCTCCATCCGGACCTGTCCTCCACAGTGAGAGTGGAGAAGGAGTGGACGGGAGCGGAGGGCTCCTCCATGTACCTCAAGCCGGGGGAGGAGCTAAGTCTGGAGGCCCTGCTCTATGGGCTGCTGCTCTCTTCGGGCAACGACGCGGCCCTGGCCATCGCCGGGTATAGCGCCGGGGACGTGGATGCCTTCGTGGCGGAGATGAACAAAATGGCGGCCCAGCTGGGCATGAACGACACCCACTTCGCCAACCCCAACGGTCTGGACGATCCCCAGCACTACTCCACCGCCTATGACATGGCCCTTCTGGCCCGGGCGGTGCTGGAGCAGGAGGAGCTGCGGATCATCGCGTCCACCCGGTCTGTCTCTATCGCCGGGCGGAGCCTGACCAACCACAACAAGCTGCTGTGGCGGTATGAGGGGTGCACCGGCCTGAAGACGGGCTACACCGATGAGGCGGGGCGCACTCTGGTGTCCAGCGCCATGCGGGAGGGCCAGGAGCTCATTGCCGTCACCCTCAACGCCCCCAACGACTGGGCCGACCACGCCGCCCTCTTTGACTACGGCTTTGCCGCCTATCCCCGTACCCTGGTGGCTGCGGCGGGGGAGGGGACTCAGATCCCGGTGGCGGGCAGCCTGTGCCGGTTTGCACAGGTGAGCACCGTGTCCGACTTCTACTACCCGCTGGCGGCGGGAGAACAGATAACCCAAACGGTGGAGCTGCCCCAGCAGGTGAGCGCGCCGGTGCTGACCGGGTTCCCGGCGGGCCGGGTGACCTTTACGCTCAACGGAAACGAGATCGGCCAGCTGTCCCTGCTCTACGACACGGGAGTTGCCAACAACACGGCCCCCCTGCGGTGGTGGCAGCGGCTGTTTGGATGAATGCAAGAGGTCTGCCGCTCCGGCGGCAGACCTCAACTGCGGAAAGGAGACTGCCGGTGGAAGAACGGCTGCAAAAAATACTCTCCGCCCACGGCCTGTGCTCCCGCCGGACGGCGGAAACTTGGCTGGCGGCGGGCCGGGTAACGGTGAACGGCCGCCCCGCCGCGGTGGGGGACAAGGCCGACCCGGACAGGGACGACATCCGGGTGGACGGCAAGCCCATCAAGGGGCTCGACCGCCGTACTTATCTGCTGCTCAACAAGCCCCGGGGCTACGTCACCACCCTATCTGACGAGAAGGGCCGGAAAACGGTGGCCGACCTGGTGAAGGACTGCGGGGCCCGGGTGTGGCCGGTGGGCCGGCTGGACCTGGACTCGGAGGGCCTGCTCATCCTCACCGACGACGGGGAACTGACCCAGCGGCTTCTCCACCCCAGCCATGAGGTGGAGAAGGAGTACCTGGTGTGGGTGAAGGGGGACATCCCCACTGCCCTTCCGGTGCTGCGGGGTCCCATGGAGCTGGACGGCGTGCCCCTCAGCCCCGCCAGGGTGGAACGAGCGGGGGAGGGTATCCTGTCCGTCACCATCCACGAGGGGCGCAACCGGCAGGTGCGGCGCATGTGCGCCCAGGCCGGGCTGCAGGTCACCCGCCTGCGCCGGGTGCGGGAGGGAGCCCTCACCCTGGGAGAGCTGAAGCCGGGCCGCTGGCGGCGGCTGGGCCCCGAAGAGGTGGCCCTGCTGGAGCGGCTGCCCCGGGATCTGTAACGGAATTTTTGCAGGAGTTGATGGATTTCTTGCAAAAAAGGGATTGCTTTTCCCCCGGAAAACCGGTATGATATTGGTTACTGAATCTGCGGAGGCTCCGCGGCTGCGCGGAGCCCGCGTCCATCCGGTCTGTTCGCCGGGGCGCCGGCGGGCGGGCCGGGATTCTTTGCCAGTCAGGTTAACGGCGTTATGTCAACAAGAACCAAAGACGCCGGGAGGTACACATCATGCCGAAAGATATTCTCTCTACCATTCAGTCTGAAATGAATACCTTCTCCAAGGGGCAGAAGCTCATTGCCAACTTCATCCTGGAGTCCTACGACAAGGCCGCCTTCATGACGGCCAGCAAGCTGGGCAAGACGGTGAAGGTCAGCGAGTCCACGGTGGTGCGCTTTGCCGCCGAGCTGGGGTATGACGGCTATCCCGCCATGCAGAAGGCTTTGCAGGAGATGATCCGCAGCAAGCTCACCTCCATCCAGCGCATTGAGGTGACCAACGACCGCATCGGGGACCATGACATTCTGTCCATGGTGATGCAGTCCGACATTGAGAAGATCCGCCTTACCATGGAGGAGACCGACCAGGCTCAGTTCCAGCGGGCAGTGGACGCCATCGCGAAGGCCCGACACATCTATATTCTGGGCGTGCGCTCCGCTGCCGCCATTGCCAGCTTTATGGGGTTCTACTTCACCCTGATCTTCAACAATGTGACCATCATCCACACCACCTCGGCCAGTGAGGTCTTTGAGCAGCTGCTCCACGTGGGACCGGAGGATGTGGTTCTGGGCATCAGCTTCCCCCGGTATTCCCGCCGGACGGTGAAGGCCATGCAGTTTGCCCACGACCGGGGGGCGGAGGCCATCGCCATCACCGACTCGGCCACCTCGCCGCTGGCCCCGTACTCCACCATCACCCTGCTGGCCAAGAGCGACATGGCCTCCTTCGTGGACTCCCTGGTGGCCCCCCTCAGCCTGGTCAACGCCCTTATTGTGGCCATCGGCCGGAAGAAGAACGACGACCTCTCCCGCACCTTTGAGAGCCTGGAGCGGATCTGGGACGAGTATGAGGTCTATGAGAAGGTGGACGAAAACAGTTGAGTGAGATCATCGTCATCGGCGGCGGCGCTGCCGGCTGCATGGCGGCCCTGGCCGCCGCGGAGCAGGGGGCTTCTGTCACCCTGCTGGAGCGCAATCCCAAGCTGGGCCGCAAGCTGTACATCACCGGCAAGGGCCGGTGCAATGTGACCAACCACTGCGCGGTGCAGGAGCTGCTTCAGAATGTGCCCGGCAACAGCCGGTTCCTCACCAGCGCCGTGACCCGCTTTCCCACCGAGGAGACCGAGGCTTTCTTTGAAAAGCTGGGGGTCCCCCTGAAGGTGGAGCGGGGCAACCGGGTGTTTCCCCAGTCCGACAAGGCCGCCGACATCATCGACGCCCTGCTGCGCGCCCTCCGGAAGGCCAGGGTGGACATCGTTCAGGACCGGGCCATTGCCCTGGTTCTGGAGGAGGGGGTGCTCACCGGCGTGAAAGGGGAGAAGGGGACCTACCCCTGCAAGGCGGCGGTGGTGGCCACCGGCGGGGTGAGCTATCCTCTCACCGGGTCCACCGGCGACGGGTACCAGTTTGCCCGGGCCCTGGGCCACACCATCGTGGAGCCCCGTCCCTCCCTGGTGCCCCTGGAAGCGGAGGGGGACCTGTGCCAGCGGATGCAGGGGCTCAGCCTGCGCAATGTGGCCATCCAGGTGCGCAACAGCAAGAAGAAGACGGTGTACGCCGAGCAGGGGGAGATGCTCTTTACCCACTTCGGCCTCTCCGGGCCCCTCATCCTCTCGGCCTCCGCCCACATGCGGGACATGGGGAAGGAGCACTACTATATCCTGCTGGACCTGAAGCCCGCCCTGGATCAGGAGAAGCTGGACGCCCGGGTGCTGTGGGACCTGGGGGAGCAGCCCAACAAGGATTTCCGCCATGTGCTGGAGGGGCTGGTGCCCCGGCTCATGGTGCCGGTGGTGCTGGAGCTCACTGGTATTCCCGGCGAACTGAAGGCCAACTCGGTGACCAAGGGGCAGCGCCGCCGCCTGGTGGAGGTACTCAAGGGCATCCGCATCGATATTTCCGGGCCCCGGCCCATTGCCGAGGCCATCGTCACCGCCGGCGGCGTCAAGACCGGCGAGGTGGACCCCCATACCATGGCCTCCAAAAAGGCGCCGGGGGTCTTTTTTGCCGGTGAGGTCCTGGATGTGGACGCCTACACCGGCGGCTTTAATTTGCAGATCGCCTGGTCCACCGGCCGGGCGGCGGGACGGGGCGCGGCGGAATTCGTCCGTCCCTCCAAGGAGGCAGAGTGATATGACCAAGCACAGGAGCATTGCCATCGACGGCCCTTCCGGGGCGGGCAAATCCACCCTGGCCCGGGCCTTGGCAAAGGCGCTGGGCTATCTGTATGTGGACACCGGAGCCATCTACCGCACCGTGGGCCTGCAGGCCTGCCGCACCGGAGTGGACCCGGAGGACAGGGACGGGGTGATCGCCCTGCTGCCCAGCCTGGACATCAGCCTGGGCTACGGGGAGGATGGGGTGCAGCGGATGTTCCTCAATGGGGAGGACGTATCCCAGGCCATCCGTCAGCATGAGATCTCCCGCTACGCCTCCTGCGTGTCCGCCCTGCCTGAGGTGCGGGCCTTCCTGCTGGACCGTCAGCGGCAGCTGGCGGCGGAGCACGACGTGGTGATGGACGGCCGGGATATCGGCACCGTGGTGCTGCCCCAGGCTGACGTGAAGATCTTCCTCACCGCCGCCCCCGAGGCCCGGGCCCGCCGCCGCTGGCTGGAGCTGCAGCAGCGGGGGGAGGATACCGACTACGAAACCGTCCTGCGTGACGTGATCGACCGGGACGAGAAGGACACCAACCGGGCCACGGCCCCCCTGCGCCAGGCGGAGGACGCCGTGCTGGCCGACACCACCCAACTGGATCTGGAGCAAAGTCTGGACCTGCTGATTCACATCGCAAAGGAGCGACTGCAGGCATGAACATCATGTATATCCTGGCCTACATCTTTCTCTGGCCGGTCTTCCGTATTTTCAAACCCACCAAATGCATCCACAAGGAGCGCTTCCCGGAGGGAGGCGCTCTGCTGTGCGCCAACCACACCCGCATGAGCGACCCCCTCTTCGTGGCCTACGCCCTGGGTCTGAAGCATCAGATCCACGTCATGGCCAAGGAGGAGGTCATGCACTGGCCCATCATCGGCTGGATCCTGAAAAAGGGCGGCATTTTCGGCGTCAAGCGGGGCCAGGCTGACATCGGGGCCATCAAGACCGCCATGAAGTATCTGAAGGACGGGGAACTGCTGCTCATGTTCCCCGAGGGCACCCGCCATCAGGACGGCGACTTCGGCGACGCCAAGACCGGCGCCGCCATGCTGGCCACCCGCACCGGCGTGCCCATCGTGCCCATCTACATGCCGGCGGAGAAGCGCTGGTTCCGGTGGAACCAGGTGGTCATCGGGGAGCCCTACTACCCCAAGAGCGCCGCCAAGCGGGCCACCCCTGAGGAGTACAAGGCTATCGCCGAGGACCTGATGGAGCGCATCGAGGCTTTGAAGCCTCAGGCCGGCCGATGAGGGTGGAGCTTGCCAAATCCGCCGGATTCTGCTACGGCGTGCGCCGGGCGGTGGAGCTGGCGGAGCAGGCCGCCCAAAGCGGCAGGCCCTGCGCCATGCTGGGGCCCATCATCCACAACAGCAGTGTCATCGACTATCTGAAGGGGCTGGGCGTGGAGCTGATCCAGTCTCCCGACCAGGCCGGCGCCGGTACCGCCGTCATCATCCGCTCCCACGGGGAGGGACGGGCGGTCCATCAGGCGCTGGCGGAGCGGGGCTGCCCCGTCATTGACGCCACCTGCCCCAACGTCTCCCGCATCCACCGCATCGTGGAGCAGGCGGAGGGGGAGGGCAGGCAGGTGCTCATCATCGGCATGCCCGACCATCCGGAGGTGGCTGCCATCGCCGGCTGGTGCGCCCATCCCGTTGTGCTGGAAGGGGAAGAGGCCCTGGCGCGGTGGCTGGAGGAGGACCCCGGCCGGCGTGAGATCCCCATCACCATGGTGTCCCAAACCACCTCCACGCACTTCATCTGGACAAAGTGCGTAGAAAAAGCAAAAAAAGAGTGTACAAATTTAAAAATTTTTGATACAATATGTAATGCTACGTATAAACGGCAGTCTGAGGCTCAGGCGCTGGCCGCCAAAAGCGATGCTATGGTCGTCATCGGCGGGCGGGAAAGCTCCAACACCAGACGGCTGGCCGAGTTATGCAAGGCGCTCTGCCCCATGGTCGTTTGGATCGAACGGGCGGCAGAGTTGGAACCTTCCACCCTGTACCGGAAGGCTTCTATTGGAATCACTGCGGGCGCGTCCACGCCTGAGTGGATTATAAAGGAGGTCTATGACAAAATGAGCGACGAAAACATTGAGATCGAGGAATCCTTCGCTGAAATGCTGGAGAAATCGATCAAGACTTTAAATACAGGGGAGAAGGTCACGGGCGTTGTCACTGGCATTACGCCCACTGAGATCTATGTGGATCTTGGCACCAAGCACGCCGGTTACATACCGGTGTCCGAGCTGACCGATGACCCTACGGTCAAGGTCGAGGATCTGGTGAAAGTCGGCGATGAGATCGAAACCTACGTCATGCGCGTGAACGACCAGGAGGGTGTTGTGACCCTCTCCAAGAAGCGCCTTGACACCGTGAAGAGCTGGGAAGACGTGGAGCAGGCCAAGGAGGATCACACCACCGTCGAGGGCGTGGTCACCGAGGAGAACAAGGGCGGCGTCGTCGTGTCCATCAAGGGCGTGCGCGTCTTCGTGCCCGCCTCTCAGACCGGTCTGCCCCGTGAGACTCCCATGAGCCAGCTGGTCAAGCAGAAGGTGCGTCTGCGCATCACCGAGGTCAACCGCGCCCGCAAGCGCGTGGTGGGCTCCATCCGCGCCGTTGAGGCCGAGGAGCGCGCTGCCAAGGCCGCCGAGGTGTGGGCCAACATCGAGGAGGGCAAGCGCTACACCGGTACCGTGAAGAGCCTGACCTCTTACGGCGCCTTCGTGGACATCGGCGGCGTGGACGGCATGGTCCACATCTCCGAGCTGTCCTGGTCCCGCATCAAGCACCCCTCCGAGGTCGTCTCCGTGGGCGACACCGTTGAGGTGTATGTCATCTCCTTCGACCCCGAGAAGAAGAAGATCTCTCTGGGCATGAAGGACCGCTCCCAGAACCCCTGGGAGGTCTTCACCGGCAAGTATCAGGTGGGCGACGTGGCCAATGTCCGCGTGGTCAAGCTGATGACCTTCGGCGCCTTCGCCGAGATCGTGCCCGGTGTGGACGGTCTGATCCACATCTCCCAGATTGCCGATCACCGCATCGACAAGCCCGGCGACGTGCTGAGCGAGGGCCAGATGGTGGACGTGAAGATCATCGACATCGACTACGACCACAAGAAGGTCTCCCTGTCCATCCGCGCTCTGCTGGAGGGCGGCGACGAGGAGTCCGCTCCCGTGGAGGAGTAATTCCGAACCCAACCGGGGACGCTATCACTAGCGTCCCCGGTTTTTTGCTTATTTTGCCCGTTTTTTTACAGGAACGCAGGGGTTTTTACTTGCAAAGTACCACAATCAAGTCTATAATGAAATTGTATTAGATAAAACAGTGTAAGGAGTGTATAAGCCGGACAGATCTGCTTGGAGGTGGGATCGTGTTTCAGGTAGGGGACAAAATCGTTCACCCAATGCACGGTGCTGGTATCGTAGACAGCATTGTGCAGAAGAAAATCAACGGCGTCGTGCGGGAGTATTACATCCTCAAGCTGCCTGTGGGCGGCATGCTGGTCATGATCCCCACGGAAAACAGCGAGGAGATCGGTGTGCGCCCGGTGATCGACGGGGAGGAGGCGGACCGTGTCATTGCCGCCATACCCAGCATTGAGGTGGACATGACCCCCAACTGGAACCGCCGCTACCGGGAGAACATGCTGCGGCTGAAGAGCGGCGACCTGCTGGAGGTGGCCCGGGTGGTAAAGGGGCTGACCCTGCGGGACGAGGAGCGGGGCCTGTCCACCGGCGAGCGCAAGATGCTCCACTCCGCCAAACAGATCCTGATCTCGGAGATCGTACTCTCTCAAAACGCCAGCTATGAGGATGTGGAAGCGCGCATCAACACCGCCATGGCGTAATAGGAATACTACGGCGGGACCGTGCATGGTTGAGGTTTCGGAGGGAAAGATAGTGTGAAAGAAAACCGTCAGGGTTGTCTTTCGCGTTCAATCAAACAATTTTTGAAACCATTTAGGGTTTCAAAAATCTAAAAAGGGGCCGTCAGGCTCCTTTTTTGCAGAAGGAGGAAACCATATGGCAGGGCTCTTCTCCCGCCTTTTTCACCGGGGCCAGACCCCGTCCGTCCGCTGCGGCGCGGTGGTGCCGGCGGCGGGCAGCTCAACCCGCATGGGGCAGGACAAGGTGCTCCTCCCCCTGGACGGGGTACCGGTGATCCTGCGCACCCTCCAGGCTCTGGACGTCTGCCCCCTCATTGACGAGATCGTGGTGGTCACCCGGGAGGATTTGATCGTGCCCATCAGCGGGCTGTGCAAGGACGCCGCCCTGTCCAAGGTGCGCCGTGTGGTGCGTGGGGGCGACACCCGCACCCAGTCGGTGCTGGCGGGAGTGGAGGAGCTGAGCCGCTCCGTAGAGCTGGTGGCCATCCACGACGGCGCCCGGCCTCTGGTGACCCCTCAGGTGCTGGAGGAGGTCATCCGCCGGGCCGAGGGCTGCGGTGCCGCCGCCCCCGCCGTGCCCCTGAAGGATACAGTGAAGGTGGCCCATGACGGACTGGTGGAGTCCACCCCCGACCGGTCGGCCCTCTATGCCGTCCAGACCCCCCAGGTGTTCCAGCGGGACCTGATCGTGGCGGCATTGCGCAAGGCGCTGGAGGACGGAGCCCCCCTCACCGACGACTGCTCCGCCGTGGAGCGGCTGGGGGTGGCAGTGGCCCTGACGATGGGAGACTACTGTAATCTGAAGCTGACCACCCCCGAGGATGTGGCGGTGGCCGAGGCCCTGATGGCCTGGAGGAATGACACATGAGAATCGGACACGGATATGACGTACATAAGCTGACGGAGGGCCGGAAGCTGATCCTGGGCGGGGTGGACATTCCCTATGAGAAGGGACTGCTGGGCCACTCCGACGCCGACGTGCTCATCCACGCCATTATGGACGCCCTGCTGGGGGCGGCAGCTCTGGGGGACATCGGCAAGCTCTTTCCCGACAACGACCCCGCCTACGCCGGGGCGGACAGCCTGGTGCTGCTGGAGCGGGTGGGGGAGCGCATCGCCCGGGCCGGATACCGGGTGGGCAACATCGACGCCACCATTCTGGCCCAGCGGCCCAAGCTGGCCCCCCACATCCCCCAGATGCGGGCCAATCTGGCCCACCGGCTGGGGCTGGACGTGGATCAGGTCAGCGTGAAGGCCACCACCGAGGAGGGCCTGGGCTTTACCGGCGCCGGGGAGGGCATGGCCGCCCACGCGGTGTGCCTTCTGGAGTCCATTTAAACATATGGTTCACCCTTCGCTTCTCTCGCACATATGCTGGTGCGAGAGGAGCGTTTTTTTATGGTCTATTATCTCATCGTCTGCCGCTCCCTGACCTATGCCCAGCGGACGGCCGCCGCGCTGGAGCGGGCGGGGATCACGGCGCGGATCCTTCGATCCCCCAAACTCATCGACCGGGAGGGGTGCAGCCACTCCGTCAAGGTGGCCGAGCGCAATCTCACCGCCGCTCTGGTAGTACTCAACCGGGCGGGCCTCACACCCAAACGGATCTTCCTCCAGGCGGAGGACGGCGGCTACCGGGAGGTGGGGCTGTGATCTACCTGGACAGCGCCGCCACCACCCTGCAAAAGCCTCCCGCTGTGGCCCGGGCGGCGGCCTGGGCGGTGGGCCATCTGGCCAGCCCCGGCCGGGGGGGCCACATGCCCGCCCGGCGGGCGGCGGAGACCGCCTTTGCCTGCCGTCAGGCGGCGGCGGAGCTCTTCGGAGTGGAGAGCCCCGAGCAGGTGGTGTTCACCTCCAATGCCACCCACGGCCTGAACATTGCCATCCGCTCCCTGGTGAAGCCGGGGGAGAGGGTGCTCATCTCCCCCTGGGAGCACAACGCCGTCACCCGGCCCCTCCACGCCCTGGGGGCGGAGGTGCTGGTGGCCCGTTCGCCCCTGTTTGACCGCCAGGGACTGCTGGACGCCTTCGAGGCGGGGCTGGACGCCCGGCCGGCTGCGGTGGTGTGCACCCATGTCTCCAACGTGTTCGGCTTCGTGCTGCCCATGGAGGAGATCGCCGCCCTGTGCCGCCGCCGGGGGGTGCCCCTGATCGTGGACGCCTCCCAGTCCGCCGGCTGTCTGCCGGTGCGGCAGGATGTGCTGGGGGCGGCCTTTATCGCCATGCCCGGCCACAAGGGATTATACGGCCCTCAGGGCACCGGGCTGCTGCTGTGCGGCGGGAGAGAGGCCGTTCCGCTGCTCCAGGGAGGCACCGGCAGCGCCTCCGCCCTCCAGACCATGCCCGACTACCTGCCTGACCGGCTGGAGGCGGGCACCCACAACCTGCCCGGCATCGCCGGTCTGCTGGCAGGGCTGCGCTATGTGACTGGCCGCACGCCGGAGGCCATCGGCAAAAGGGAAGGGGCCCTCATCCGCCGGGCTGCCGGGGAGTTGGCCCGGCTGCCCCACGTCACGGTCTTTCGGGCCCGGGACCCGGCCTGCCAGAGCGGCGTGCTCTCCTTCCAGGTGGCGGGGATGGACTGCGAGGCAGTGGGGGAGGCCCTGAGCCGCCGGGGCATCGCCGTGCGGGCGGGGCTCCACTGTGCCCCTCTGGCCCATGAGAGCGCCGGAACCCTGGAGACAGGCACTGTCCGGGCCAGTGTATCCGATTTCAACACGCCCGCGGAGGTGGAGCGCTTTGTATGGGAAGTCTCCCGGCTGGCCCAATCGTCCCGTTAAGCGAAATGCCCTCCAGGGCCCTCGGCCCGGAGGGTTTTTTTCTGGTCAGGCTTCGTCGAATTCCGGGGGATCGGGAGTGGAATTCACAGAAAATTGATCTTGCTTGCCCTTGTCAATCGTAGGGGAATACAGTATAATAAATTGGTTAAAGTAGGTCGGACAACAAGATCCGGCCAGGTGGAATGACCGGCGCCGCCGGAGAGCGGGAGACGAGGGAGTATGGAAGGCATTTTATACCTTTTACAGCAGCTGAAAGCCATGGTGACCCCCATCGGGATCTCGGATATCATCGATATCCTGATCATGGCCTTTATCATTTACAAGCTCATCATGCTCATCCGCCGCACCAGCTCCGGGGCGGTGGCCAAGGGCGTACTGTTGTTTCTGGTGGCCCTGTGGATTTCCAGCTTTGGACTTAACACCGTTAATTTCCTGCTGGGCAAGCTGGTGGAATGGGGCGGCGTGGCCCTGGTGGTCATCTTCCAGCCGGAGATCCGCCGCTTCCTGGAGCAGATGGGCCGCACCAGCCTGGGGCAGGTGTTCACCCACGCCGAGGAGCGCAACGAGCTGGACAGCGCCATCACCCAGACCGTGGAGGCCTATACCGCTCTGTCCAAGTCCAAGACCGGCGCGCTGATGGTCTTTGAGCGGAAGAATATGCTGGAGGACGCCATCAAGACGGGCACCGCCCTGGACTGCTCGGTGAGTGCCGAGCTGCTGAAGAATATTTTCTGGAACAAGGCCCCTCTCCACGATGGCGCCGTCATCGTCCGGGGCGGGCGCATCGTGGGCGCAGGCTGCATGCTGCCCATGTCGGGCAACGTGAACCTGTCCCGGGAGCTGGGCATGCGCCACCGGGCGGGCATCGGCGCCAGCGAGCACACCGACGCGGTGGTTGCCATCGTCTCCGAGGAGACCGGCTCCATCTCGGTGGCGGTGGGCGGCACGCTCAAGCGGCACCTGGCCCCTGAGACCCTGGAGCGGCTGCTGCGCAACGAACTGCTGCCCGAGAAGGAACAGACCGAGACACCGGCCAGGTCCAAGCTGCTGAACCTGCTCCGGGGCGGAAAGGGGGAGAAGCAGAATGATGAAAAAACTCACTGACAGCCGGTGGTTTTATATTCTGGTCTCCATCCTGATGGCCTTTGTGCTGTGGGTGTATGTGGGCAAGGAGGCCAATCCTATCGCCACCGGTACCATCCGCAACGTGCAGGTGGTATTCAGCGGCCTGGACGTGCTGGAGGAACGGGGTCTGATGATCTCTGATGGAGCCAGCCAGACCGTCAGCCTCAACATCCAGGCCCGGCGGGAGGTGTTCAAGCGCCTGTCCCAGGGGGATGTGACCGTGACCGTCGACGTGTCCGGCATTACTGAGCCGGGGGAGCAGTCCATTCCCATCACCACCCGCATCATCAGCTATCCCCGGTCCATCACCTCCACCGACGCCATCGACCTGCGGTATACCAGTCCCGCCGCGGTGGACTTTACTGTCTCCCGCTGGGAGACCAAGGAGGTAGACGTGCTGGCCGTCTTTGAAGGCAGCGTGGCCGAGGGCTACCAGCGGGGCGAGATCACCGTCACGCCTCAGCGGATCAGCGTCAGCGGTCCCGAGGAGCTGGTGGAGCAGGTGGATCACGCCCAGGTCACCATTGCCCAGGAGGGCCTGACCGAGACCTACAGCGAGCAGTGCAGCTACAGCCTGGTGGATCTGGATGGCGGCGTGGTATCCAGCAGCAACCTGAAGACCGATCCGGAGAGCGTGCTGGTCACCCTGCCGGTGGAGGTGCTCAAGGAGGTGCCTCTCACCGTCAACCTCATCGACGGCGGCGGCGCCACGGCGGAGAACGCCAAGGTGACCATTGAGCCCGCCGACACCATTATGGTGTCGGGCAGCCAGTCCGATCTGGAGGGGCTGAAGGAGATCTCTCTGGGCGACATCGACCTGTCCGACGTCTACGGCACCAATACCTTCGTAAAGGAGATCGAACTCTCCCCCGAGCTGACCAACGTCAGCGGCATCACGGAGGTGACGGTGACCGTTACCATCCAGGGCCTTGCCACCCGTACCATGAAGGTAGACAACATCGAGATCATCAACACCCCGGGGGGCTATGAGGCGGAGGCCATCACCAAGTCGTGCAGCGTCCTTATCCGCGGCCCGGAGGAGGAGGTCAACAAGGTGACTGAGTCCCAGCTGCGCATCGTGGCCGACCTGTCCAACACCGACCCGTCCACCGGCAGCCGCACTGTCCCCGTCAAGGTCTATCTGGACGGCAGCAGCAAAGTGGGCGTGGTGGGAGACTACTCCATCTCGGTGTCCCTGTCCTAGGGAAACAATACCTGATCGATTCCAATACAAAGGTGATTCCATGATACAGACAGCAAAAGTGACCAAAGTATTTCCAGACGGCCGGGCGGAGGTGGCGGTGAAACGCCAGTCCGCCTGCGGCCACGACTGTTCCAAGTGCGGCGGCGGTTGCAGTGAGCTGATGGTCAGCTCCACCGTGGCCGTCATGGCCGCCAACCCGGTGCGGGCCATGCCCGGGGACATGGTGCGGGTGGAGTCCTCCACCGGCGGCATTTTGAAGGCCGCCGTGGTGGTCTACCTGGTGCCCTTCCTCCTCTTCTTCCTGGGCTACTTCATCTGTGCGGCCCTGGGAATGAGCGGCGGCGTCAGCGCCGCGGCAGGCGGCGTAGGCTTTGCCGTAGGGGTGCTGCTGGCGGTGCTGCTGGACCGGCAGGTGCGCCGCAGCCGCTCCATCACCTTCTGCATCACCGCCATTAACCCCGCCGACTGATGTTCGGCTATGTGCGCCCCTGGCGGGACGAACTGAAGGTACGCCAGAACCGGGACTACGAGGCCCTCTATTGCGGAGTGTGTCACGCCCTGGGCAGACGCCACGGCTTTGTGGCCCGGATGTTCCTCAACTACGACTTTACCTTTCTGGCCATGCTGCTGGACGGCAGCAAGCCGGAGCCCGCGGCCAGGCGCTGTCCCGCCCGGCTGTGGTGCCGGAAGAAGAACTGCGTCCTCTCCGCCGGGGTGGACGCGGCAGCCGACGCCGGTACCATCCTCAGCTACTGGAAGCTGCGGGACACGGTGGCGGACAGTTCCTTTTTCAGGGGTCTGCCCGCCCGGCTGCTCTCCCTGCTGCTCCGCCGGGGCTACCGGAAGGCGGCGGCTGCCCGGCCTGAGTTTGACGCTCAGGTGCGCCAATGCCTGGAGGAGCTGACCGCTCTTGAGGCAGAGAAATGCCCCTCCATGGACCGGACGGCGGACACCTTCGCCCGGCTGCTGGCCGGAGCGGCGCCCCCCTCGGGGGACAGCGCCCGGGACCGGGCCATGGAGCAGCTGCTCTACCACGTGGGCCGGTGGATCTATCTGGTGGACGCCTGGGACGACCTGGAGGAGGACCAGCGCACCGGGGCCTATAATCCCATTCTCGCTCGCTTTGACGGCAGGGCGGAGGAGGGGAGGGAGACCCTGCGCACCACCCTGCGCCACTCCCTGAACCTGGCCAGCTCCGCCATGATGCTGCTGGAGCTGGGCCACTGGCAGGAGACGGTGGAGAATATCCTCTGGCTGGGTCTGCCCGCCGTGGAGGAACTGGTTTTTACCGGCCAATGGAAGGCCGCCAATCATACAGACAGGAGAAAACGTACATGAGCGATCCTTACAGCGTACTGGGAGTCAAACCGGACGCCAGCGACGACGAGATCAAGCGGGCCTACCGGGATCTGGCCCGGAAATATCATCCGGACAACTATCAGAACAATCCTCTGGCCGATCTGGCGGAGGAGAAGATGAAGGAGATCAACCAGGCCTACGACGCCATCACCAAGATGCGCAGCGGAGGCGGCGGCCGTCAGGGGAGCTACCAGAGCGGCGGCTACCAGGGTGGCTATCAGCAGCAGTACGGTGCCCAGGGGGGCTCCGCCCTCTACAACCAGATCCGCCAGGCCATCAACGTGGGGGATCTGAGCCGGGCCGAGCAGCTGCTGCGCACCGCCTCCAATCAGGACGCCGAGTGGCACTTCCTCACCGGCTCTCTGGCCTACCGGAAAGGCTGGCTGGATGAGGCCACCCAGCATATCCAGATGGCCTGCAACATGGACCCCTCCAACGCGGAGTACCGGCAGGCCCTGCTGATGATGCGCCAGGGCGGCCAGGCCTACCGGCCCTACGGCTACGGCGGCGGCCCCGACGCCTGCGATCTGTGTACCGCCTGCATGTGCCTCAACTGCCTGTGCGGCGGCTGCGGGAACTGAGCCGTGGCCGGGCGCACTTCCTACCGCGGCGGCGCGGGTCGGACGGCCCTGGTGGGCTTGCTCACCGGTCTGTCCCTGATCTGTCTCTATCTGGCCTTTCTGGCTCCCAGCGGCAAGCTGGGGGTGGTGGCTCTGGCCGGGATCTTCCCGGCGGGGGCGGTGGTGTCCGCCGGCCTGGGGGCGGGCTTCTTCTGCTACGCCGCCACCGGCATCCTGGGTCTGCTGCTCATCCCCGCCAAGAGCGCGGCCCTGCTCTACCTCATCTTCTTCGGCCTGTGGCCCATGCTCAAGAGCCTGCTGGAGCGGCTGCCCAGCCGGGTGCTGGAGTGGATAGGCAAGCTGGCGGTGTGCAACGCCGCCCTGGCGGTGCTGTGGTTCGGCCTGAAAGCTCTCTTTCTGCCCTTCCTGCCCGCCGCCCTGGGTCAGACCTGGATGGTCTTCCTGGCAGGCAATGTGGGCTTTGTGATCTACGATGTGGGCTTTTCCAAGCTCATCGCCTTCTACGCCGCCCGGGTGGACAGGGTCTTGCGGAAGAATCGGTAGTTTGGTATACTATATAAGATATGAAGCGTTCCTTCCGCCTCCGGGGCGGAAGACACTATACGCGAACAGGGGGAACCCCACTTGGTCAAGAGTATGACCGGCTACGGCCGGGGAGAGGCCAACGTCAACGGCCGATCCATTACGGTGGAGCTGCGCTCGGTGAACAACCGCTATCTGGACTGTACCGTCAAGCTGCCCCGCATCTATGTCTTTGCCGAGGACGCGGTGAAAAGCCGGGTCCAGAGCCGTATTTCCCGGGGCAAGGTGGACGTGTTTGTCACCATCGGCCCCTCCCAGAACGGGGACGTGACCATCTCGGTGAACAAGCCGGTGGCTGACGGTTATTTTGCCGCTCTGAAGGACCTGCGGGACACCTACGGTCTGCGGGACGATATCTCCGTGTCCCTGCTGTCCCGGTTCCAGGACGTGTTCCTGGTGGAGAAGACCCAGGAGGACCTGGAGGCCCTGGCCGCCGACATCTGCTCGGTGCTGGACCTGGCCCTGGACGACTTCGACGCCATGCGCGCCCGGGAAGGGGAGAAGCTGTGCCAGGACGTCCGGTCCCGGGCGGCCACCATTGAGGGCCTGGTGTCCAAGGTGGAGGAGCGCTCTCCCGGCATTGTGGCCGATTATCGGGCCAAGCTGCTGGCCCGGATGAACGAAGTGCTCCAGAACACTCAGATCGACGAGAGCCGCATCCTTACCGAGGCGGCCATCTACGCCGACAAGGTGGCGGTTGACGAGGAGACCGTCCGCCTGCGCAGCCATCTGTCCCAGCTGGAGCACATGCTCAGCCAGGGCGGAGCCATGGGCCGCAAGCTGGACTTCCTGATCCAGGAGTTCAACCGGGAGGCCAACACCATCGGCTCCAAGTGCAGCGACATCGAGACCGCCGGCTATGTGGTGGAGATCAAGGCCGAGATCGAGAAGATCCGGGAGCAGATCCAGAACATCGAGTAAGGAGCGGTCGGATGAAACTGATCAATATCGGCTTTGGCAATATGGTATCCGCAGGGCGGCTCATCGCCATCGTCAGTCCCGAATCCGCCCCCATCAAGCGCATGGTGCAGGAGGCCCGTGACAAGGGCACCCTCATCGACGCCACCTATGGCCGGCGCACCCGGGCGGTGCTCATCATGGACAGCGACCACATCGTGCTCTCCGCCCTCCAGACGGAGACGGTGGCCGGCCGACTGGCCGGAAAGGAGACCGCGGAAGCCGCAGAGGAGGAAGAGACGCCTTGATGGGAAGAAAGAAAGAACGGGGCACGCTGATCGTGCTCTCCGGTCCGTCCGGTGTTGGAAAGAGTACGGTGATCGCCGAACTGCTCAGCGAGCGCAAGGACATCCACTTTTCCGTGTCCTTCACCACCCGGCAGCCCCGGGTGGGCGAGGAGCACGGGGTCAACTACAACTTCGTCTCCCGGGACGAATTTGAGCGGATGATCGCCAACGACGAGCTGTTGGAATACGCAGAATATGTCCATAATTATTACGGTACCTCCCTGCGGGTGATCCAGGAACAGCTGGACGCCGGCATCGATGTGCTGCTGGATATCGAGGTGCAGGGCGCCGCCAAGGTGCGGGCCAAGTGCCCCGACGCGGTGTGCATCTTCATCGTGCCCCCCTCCTTTGAGGAGCTCTCCCGCCGCCTTCACCGCCGGGCCACCGACAGTGAAGAGGTGATCCAGGGCCGGCTCCAGAAGGCCCGGGAGGAGTACCGTGAGATCCAATATTACGACTATCTGGTGGTCAACGACAAGGTGTCCGACGCGGCGGGCGAGATCATCGCCATCCTCACCGCCGAGGGCTGCCGCACCAAAAACCGCATGAATCTGGTAGAAGGAGTCTGATACGCTATGATGCTCGAACCCCCTATGAATAAACTGCTGCAGCAGGTCCCCAGCCGCTATATGCTGGTCAACGTGGTGGCCCAGCGGGCCCGTCAGGTGGCCACCGAGGCGGAGGACGCCGGCATCTCTCTGGATGATAAGCCCGTCACCATCGCCATCCGTGAGGTGGCCGAGGGCAAGGTGGACCTTCACGAAGAAGAGGCCTAACATGAGAGGAATGAGAGGCAAGCGACAGACTTTCCGGCCTGTCGCTTGCCTCGGGCTGTCCTTAGGGCAAGTAGGGAGGAGATGGACATGGTAGCGAAAATCGCCCTGAAGGCCGCCACCTACGCCATCGACAAGCCCTACGATTACGCCGTGCCCACCGAGCTGGTTCCCCAGCTGGCCCCCGGTATGCGGGTCATTGTGCCCTTCGGCGCCGGCAACCGCCACACCGAAGGCATCGTGCTGGCCCTGGAGGAGGGCGGAGGGGGAGAGGTCCCCCTGAAGCCGGTGCTCACCCTGCTGGACGAGTCCCCGGTGCTGGACGGAGAGGCCATCCGGCTGGCCCTGTGGATGCGGGAGCGGTGGTTCTGCACCGTGTACGACGCCGCCCGGGCCATGCTGCCGGCGGGGCTCTATTACGCGCTCCAGGACCAGTGGAAGGTGGCCGACGGGGTGGACCGGGAGGCGGCCTATGAGGCCGCCGGAAAGTCGGACCACGCCCGCCGCATAGTGGAGCTGCTCTTCGCGGGCGGCGGCTGCGCCGATGTGACCACCATCCGGGAGGCTTTTGGCACCAAAGACCCCAACCCCGCCCTCAAGCTGCTGCGGGACAAGGGGATCATCACCCTGGAGACCAGTGCCTCCCGTGGGGTGGGGGACAAGACCGAGCAGGTGGCCACCCTGGCCGTCCCCGCCCAGGAGGCCCTGGACCAGGCCGCCGCCAAGCGAAAGACCGCACCCCTGCGCTACGCGGTGGTAGAGCTGCTGTGCTCCATCGGGTCGGCCTCCACCAAGGAGCTGTGCTATTTTACCGGAGCGAGCCCGTCCACCCTCCGCTCCCTGGCCAAAAGCGGGATCATCACCCTGGAAAAGCGGGAGGTCTACCGCCGGATCACCGTGGAGGGGGTGGAACCGGCCCAGGAGCCGGTCCTCAATGAAGAGCAGCAGGCCGCCCTTGACGGCCTCAACGCCCTGGCTGCGGAAAATAAGCCCGCCGCCGCTCTGCTGTACGGCGTCACCGGCAGCGGCAAGACCCAGGTATATCTGAAGCTGATCTACGAAACCCTGCGGCGGGGGAATACCGCCCTGGTGCTGGTGCCCGAGATCTCTCTGACCCCCCAGCTCATGCGGCTGTTCACCTCCCACTTCGGGGAGCAGGTGGCCGTGCTCCACTCCTCCCTGAGAGCAGGGGAGCGGTACGACGAGTGGAAGCGCATCCGGGCGGGGGAGGCCCGGGTGGTGGTAGGTACCCGCTCCGCCGTCTTTGCCCCCCTGAAGGACCTGGGCCTCATCGTGCTGGATGAGGAGCAGGAGGGGACCTATCAGTCGGAAAACGTGCCCAAATACCACGCCCGGGACGTGGCAAAATTCCGCTGCGTCCAGCATAAGGCCCTGCTGCTGCTGGCCTCGGCCACTCCGTCGGTGGAGACCATGTACCAGGCCCGGAGGGGGGCCTACCACCTCTTTCCCATGACCCAGCGGTATAACCAGCGGCCCCTGCCGCCGGTGGACATCGTGGACATGAAGGGGGAGCTGCGGGAGGGCAACGGCACCGACCTCAGCGGCGTGCTCACCCGTGCCCTGGAGGACACCGCCAGCCGGGGGGAGCAGGCCATTCTGCTCCTCAACCGCCGGGGCGCCAGCCGGATGGTGACCTGTGGGGAGTGCGGCGAGGTGCCCACCTGCCCCCGGTGCTCCGTCCATCTCACCTACCACTCGGCTAACGGGCGGCTCATGTGCCACTACTGCGGCCACTCCCAGCCCCTGCCTCCTGCCTGCCCCTCCTGCGGGGGAGCGCTGAACTTTATCGGCGCGGGCACCCAGAAGGTGGAGGAGGAGCTGGCCCAGGCCCTGCCCGGCCGGGAGGTGCTGCGGATGGACGCCGACTCCATCTCAGCCACCCACAGCCATGAGAAGCTGTTTGCCCGGTTTGAACAGGAGAACATTCCGGTGCTGCTGGGCACCCAGATGGTGGCCAAGGGCCTGGACTTTCCCAACGTGACCCTGGTGGGGGTGATCTCCGCCGACCAGTCCCTGTACGTGGACGACTACCGGGCGGGTGAGCGCACCTTCTCGCTGCTCACTCAGGTGGTGGGACGAGCGGGCCGTGGAGAGAAGGGGGGACGGGCCATCATTCAGACTTTTACCCCCGACAACGACGTGATCCGCTGCGCCGCCCGCCAGGACTACGACGCCTTTTACCAGCAGGAGATCGCCCTGCGGCGGCTGCGGGGCTGCCCGCCCTTCCGGGACCTGTTTGTGCTCACCGCCTCCGGCAAGCTGGAGGCGGCGGTGCTGCGGACCTGCATGCGCCTGCGGCGCACCCTGGAGGGCTGGTTACGCTTGCCCGCCTATCAGGATCTGGAGGTCCAGCTGCTGGGTCCCGCCCCGGCCTCTATCGCCAAAATCAACGAGCGCTACCGCTACCGGCTGACCATGGCCTGTGCCAACACCAGGCCGGTACGTGAACTGATCGCCGCCCTGCTGCGGGCGGCCCAGACCGATAAAGAAAACCGAGGGGTGTCGGTGACCGCCGACGTGAACCCTCTGGATTAGGAGGAAATATTATGGCTCTGCGTACCATTCTCACCGACGGCGACCCCGCCCTGCACAAGGCCTGCCGCCCTGTGACCCAGTTTGACCAAAAGCTCCACGATCTGCTGGACGATCTGAAGGAGACCCTGGCCCACGCCAACGGCGCCGGACTGGCTGCCCCCCAGGTGGGCATCCTCCGCCGGGCGGTTATTGTGGTGGACGCCAACGACCAGATGCTGGAGCTGGTCAACCCGGAGATCATTGAGCGGGAGGGAGAGCAGGAGGGCTTTGAGGGCTGCCTGTCCGTTCCCGGCCGCTGGGGCGTGGTGAAGCGCCCCCTGAAGGCCAAGGTGCGGGCCCAGGACCGCAACGGCAACTTCTTTGAGGTGGAGGGGGAGAACATCGTGGCCCGCTGCTTCTGCCACGAGATCGACCACCTGGACGGCCACCTGTTCACTGAGCTGGCGGGCCGCCTGTACACCAACGAGGAGCTGGACGAGCTGATGGCGGAGGAGGACGAGGCATGAGGATCCTCTTTATGGGCACCCCCGACTTCGCGGTGCCCTCCCTGGAGGCCCTGATCCAGGCGGGCCATGAAATCTGCGGGGTATTCACCCAGCCCGACAAGCCCAAGAACCGGGGCATGAAGCTCCAGGCGCCCCCGGTGAAGGAGTGTGCCCTGGCCCACGACATCCCGGTGCATCAGCCCACCAAGCTGCGGGACGGCACCGCCCTGGCCCTGATCCAGGAGCTGGCCCCCGAACTCATCGTAGTGGCCGCCTACGGCCGCATCCTGCCTGACGATATTCTGGCCGCACCGCCCAAGGGGTGTATCAACGTCCACTCGTCCCTGCTGCCCAACTACCGTGGGGCCGCCCCCATCAACTGGGCGGTACTCAACGGGGACAAGGAGACCGGCGTCACCATCATGCACATGGCCCACGACCTGGACGCGGGAGACATCATCTCCCAGGCCGCCACCCCCATCGACCCCAACGAGACGGTGGTGACCCTCCACGACCGGCTGGCCGTGCTGGGCGCCCAGCTGCTGGTGGAGACGGTGGCACAGATCGCCGCCGGTACCGCTACCCGCACCCCCCAGGACCATGAGAAAGCCACCCTGGCCCCCATGCTGGGCCGGGAGCTGTCCCCCATGGACTTTGGCCGCACCGCCCGTCAGCTCCACGACCAGGTCCGGGGTCTGATCCCCTGGCCCGCCGCCGTGGCCACCCTGGGAGACAAGCGGTGTAAAGTATTTAAAACTGTCGTTTCTGAGGAGCACACCGACGCCGCCCCCGGCACCGTTCTGGCCGCCGGGAAGGAGGGGCTGGTTGTAGCCTGCGGGGAAGGCACTGTGCTGCGGCTGGAGGAGATCCAGCCCGACGGCGGCAAGCGCATGAAGGCTGCCGACTACCTGCGGGGCCATCCCATTGCGGCGGGTACCGTGCTGTCCCTGCCGGAGCAGGGGAAATGAAGCTGATCTGGACCCTGGCGGTCACCGGCGTGGTGGCCGCCCTGGGTCTGTACCTGGTGCTGCGGTGGCTGGCCACCGCCGGCCTGCCGGTGCCCCTGGCCGCCAAAGTACCTGTGTCAAAAGGTGATATCCCTGACCGCACAGAATGTATAAAGGTATTTACCGTTACATTTATATTCCGCATTGCGGTCTTTCTGCTGGTGGGGCTGATCGCCTGTTTCATTCTCTATCCCGGTTCCGGCCCTGATTCCTTTCTGTGGATCTGGAAGAGGTGGGACGGCCTGCACTACGTCAATCTGGCGGAGCTGGGCTATTCCGGCTATGTGGAGGACGGGAAAAATCTGTTTCTCGTGTTTTTCCCGCTGTATCCCTGGCTGATGCGGGTGATTTCCCTCATCACGGGCAATACTATGGCGGCGGGGCTGCTGATCTCCTTTGTCTGCTACTCGGCTGGCTGTGTTTTCCTTTACAAACTGGCCGCCCTGGAGCTGGGCAGGGGAGCGGCCCGGCGGACGGTACTCTTTCTGTCGGTCTACCCCTATGCCTTCTTTTTCGGCGGCATCATGACCGAAAGCCTGTTCCTGCTCACCACCGCCGGAGGGCTGTGGGCCATCCGCCGCCACCGCTGGTGGCAGGCGGGGGTATGGGGCCTGCTGGCCGCCATGACCCGGATGCACGGCATTCTGCTCATCGGGGCCGCCGGTGCGGAGTTAATAGAGCACATGGGCCGCTTTGACTGGAAGACCATCGCCCGCAAATTACCTGCCCTGCTGCTGCCCGCCGTGGGTACCCTGGTCTATCTGGCCCTCAACTGGTCCGTGACCGGCAACCCATTTGCCTTTACAGTCATGCAGCAGCACTGGAGCCAGGGCTTTTGTCCCATTGCCGACACCCTGTGGTATGTGCTGAACAACGCATTGAGCTATCCCACGGTCATGGTGCGGTATCAGATCTGGATTCCCACCATTCTGCTCTTCGGAGCCTTTTTCGCCCTGCTGGTGTGGGCCCGGAACAGGTTCCGCAGCATGTACACCCTGTACGGCTTTGTGTACCTGGTGCTCAACTTCTCCCTGTCCTGGCTGCTCAGTGCGGGCCGCTACCTGTCCTGTGCTCTGCCGTTCTTTCTGTTCGCCGCCGCCCTCACCGAGGGCCGGCCCAAACTGACGGCGGGGCTGACCGCCGTCATGGGGGCGGGCTTCCTGGTCAATCTGACCTGGTTCCTCACCGGCGGACAAATCATGTGATCCCATCTGGAGGCTGATGATGTACTTTTTCAACTACTTTGACCCCTACTACTGGATGATCCTGGTGCCTGCCTTCCTCATCGCCCTGCTGGCCCAGCTCAACGTGTCCTCCACCTTCAACCGCTACTCCCGGGTGGCCTGCCGCCGGGGCCTCACCGGGGCCCAGGCCGCCGAAGAGGTGCTCCGGGCCCACGGGGTGTACGGCGTGCGCATTGAGCGGGTGGCGGGCAAGCTCAGCGACCACTATGATCCCCGCAGCAATGTGATCCGGCTGTCGGATGCGGTGTATGGCTCCAACAGCATCGCCGCGGTGGGGGTGGCCGCCCATGAGGCGGGCCACGCCGTCCAGTATGCCCAGGAGTACGGGCCCATCAAGATCCGGGGGGCCATCATCCCGGTGTGCAATTTCAGCTCCCAGATCTCCATTCTGCTCATCGTGCTGGGCTTTGCCCTCTACTCCCGGCCCCTGTTTGCTGTGGGCGTGGTGCTCTTCGCCGTGGCCACCGTGTTCCAGATCGTCACCCTGCCCGTGGAGTTTGATGCCTCCCGCCGGGCCATTCGGTCCCTGGATTCCACCCATCTGCTGGACGACCAGGAGCTGAGGGGTGCCAAGAAGGTGCTGGGTGCCGCCGCCATGACCTACGTGGCCGCCCTGCTGGTGTCCATCGCTCAGCTGCTGCGGTTTGTGCTGGCCTTCAACAGCCGTCGGAGGGATTGATATGACTGCCAGAGAAGTGGCCCTCCGGGCCCTGGTGGCCTGTGAAAAGCAGGGCGCCTGGTCGGACGGCTTTTTGAAAAAGACTCTGAAAACTGCCGGACTGGACAGCCGGGACGCCGCCCTGGCCACCCGGCTGTGCTTCGGCGTGCTCCAGAACCAGCTGCTGCTGGACCACTACCTGGGCAAGCTGTCCACGGTGCGCCTGGAAAAGATGGAACCTGCCGTCCGCAATTCCTTGCGGCTTGGTGCCTATCAAGTGTTATTCCTTGACAGAGTGCCCGACCATGCCGCCGTCAGCGAGGCGGTGGATCTGGCCCGGAAGGGCTCCAAGAATCCAAGGTCTGCCGGTCTGGTCAACGGCGTGCTCCGCGCCCTGGCCCGACAGAAGGACAGTCTGGAGCCTCCCACCGACCCGGCGGTGCGGTACAGCCATCCCCAGTGGCTGGCCGACCTGTTTACCCGCCGGCTGGGCAGGGAGGAGGCCATCGCCCTCATGGCGGCCAACAACGGGGAGCCCCCTACCTGCGCCCAGGTGAATACCATCAGGGCCACGGTGGAGGAGGTGACCGATTCCCTCCGGGCGGAGGGGGTGGAGGTCCAGCCCCATCCCTGGCTGCCCAACTGCCTGCTGCTGACCCACACCGGCAGTCTGGAGGAGCTGACTGCCTTCCGGGATGGTCTCTTTTACATCCAGGACGCCGCCGCCAAGCTGGCGGTGCTGGCCGCCGACCCCAGAGAGGGCATGGACGTGCTGGACGCCTGCGCCGCCCCCGGCGGCAAGTCCTTTGCCGCCGCCATTGCCATGTGGGGGGAGGGGAAGGTGGTCTCCTGCGACATCCACCCACATAAGATGGACCTGATCCGGGCAGGGGCCCAGCGGCTGGGCCTGGACTGCATTACCGCCGAAGTCTTGGACGGCAGGGAATGTAAAGAGGAGTTCCTTGACGGATTTGACCTGGTGCTGGCCGACGTACCCTGCTCCGGGCTGGGCATCATCCGCAAAAAACCGGATATCCGCTACAAGGACCCCAAGCCCCTGGAGGGGCTGCCCCGGGTCCAGAAGGCCATTCTGGACAACGTGTGCCGCTACGTCCGGCCGGGCGGGGTGCTGCTCTACGCCACCTGCACCCTGTTGGAGCGGGAGAATGAGGACGTAGTCCGGGCGTTTTTAGACAAGCATAAAGACTTTACATTAGAGGGCTTCCAAGTGCCCGGCGACTTCGAGGGGGCCAGGGAGGGCATGGTGACCTGCTGGCCCCACCGCCACGGCACCGACGGCTTCTTCTTTGCCAAGCTGCGTCGGATGCGGGGTGTGTACGAGGTCCGGCCCAACGGGGGCATCGGCCCCTTCACCCTGGGCATGCCCCAGGCAGAAGCGGAGGAGGCCCTGAGCAAGCTCAATGAGGAAGAAGGCCCTGCCGTAGAGGTGTGGCGCCGCTTCGGCGGGTACGGGGATCCCGTGACCTTCCAGCTGGAGTATGAGGACGGGAAGCTGAGCCGTATCGGTCTGGACCGGAGCCATGATCTCAAGGTCCTGTACCACGGACTGGATCTGACGGGCACCCACGCTGAGGATCTGATCCCGGCTCTGGCCAAAGAGGCCGATTATGTGTGCGACTGTGAGGACCATGAGCTGGCCTGTACCTATGAATTTCACGCCCTGGGCCTGGAGCTGTGGCGGGAGAGCGCCTACCACCCCAAGCTGCTGGCGGTTCCGGAATTTCAGGAGCTGATCGGGGAACTGCCGGAAAATCTTCCGTACGAGCAGGACCAGGGCTGGTGCTTTGCCCAGGTGTGGGTCCAGAGCGGTTCCTTCCGGGCCCAGTATCCCCTGGAGCCGGGACCGGCCCCCTACGGCCGCCCCGCCAAGCCCACGCCCCCGGACCAGGCGCCCACGGAGGAAGAGCAGATCGCGTTCCTCCATAGAAAATACGGACTGATACCGCCGGAAAAGCCCGGCGGGGGAGCATGATATGACTGACATCAAATCCATGGATCTGGCGGAGATGACCGCCTATTTCAAAGAGCTGGGGGAGCCCGCCTTCCGGGCAAAGCAGGTCTTTCAGTGGCTCCATCGGGGGGCCCGCTCCTTTGATGAGATGACCAACCTGTCCAAGGCTTTGCGGGAGAAGCTGAAGGAGAGCTGCATCCTGTGCCCGCCGGAGGTGGAGCGCAAGCAGGTGTCCGCCCTGGACGGCACCATCAAATACTTATGGCGGCTTTCCGACGGAAACTGCATCGAAACTGTTTTGATGCGCTACCATCATGGCAATACTGTATGCATCTCCTCTCAGGTGGGCTGCCGCATGGGGTGCGCCTTCTGCGCCTCCACTCTGGGGGGCAAGGTAAGAGACCTGACACCCGCTGAAATGCTGGACCAGGTGCTCTTTACCCAGATCGACTCCGGCCACACCATCAGCAACATCGTGCTTATGGGCATCGGGGAGCCTCTGGACAATTTTGACACGGTGCTGCGCTTCCTGTCCCTGGTCAACAGCCCTGACGGGCTCAACATCGGCATGAGGCACATCTCCCTGTCCACCTGCGGCCTGGTCGAAAAAATTGACAAACTGGCCGAGTATCAGTTACAATTAACCCTATCGGTATCCCTCCACGCCCCCGACGATGAGACCCGCAGCAGGCTCATGCCGGTGAACCGGAGCGTGGGGGTGGAGAAGCTCTTTGACACCTGCCGCCGGTATTTTGAGAAGACCGGGCGGCGGATCTCCTACGAGTACGCCATGGTGGACGGGGTGAACGACTCCGACTGGCAGGCCGACCTGCTGGCCAGTCACCTGAAGGGCACCCCCGGCCATGTGAATCTCATCCCCCTGAACCATGTGGCGGAGAGTCCGCTGAAGCCCAGCCGCCGGGTGGCCCAGTTCCAGAAGCGGCTGGAGTCCCACGGCATCACCGCCACGGTGCGGCGCAAGCTGGGGGGAGATATCGACGCCTCCTGCGGGCAGCTGCGCAGGAAGGCCATGCTGCAGACTGATTGACGCTGCTGGGGCGCGCCGGACGCGCCCGTTCCATTGTTTTGCCGGAGGCCTTGGCAGCGGGGCCGGCCGGCCGGAAAAGAGGCTGATTCAACTATGATCAATGCTTGGGGCATCACCGACAAAGGTGTGGTCCGAACCCAGAATCAGGATGGTTATTACGTAGACGTACCCTCGGAGCACCTGGCCGTCGGCGTTGTGTGCGACGGCATGGGAGGGGCCAAGGCGGGCAACATCGCCAGCCTGATCGCGGTGGAGACCTTTGTGGACACCCTCCAGAATGCCCAGGGCGACCCGGACACGCCGCCGCCGGCGGTGCTGGCCCGGGCGGCGGAGGAGGCCAACAGCGCGGTATACCGCAGGGCCTGTTCCGATCCCGACTGCTTCGGCATGGGCACCACCATGGTGGCCGTCCTCATCGTGGAAAACACCGCCTACCTGCTGAACATCGGCGACAGCCGGGCCTACCATATCAACGAGGAGGGCATCACCCGGCTCACCCGGGACCACTCGGTGGTGGAGGACATGGTGGCCCGGGGGGACATCACCCCGGAGGAGGCCCGCACCCACCCCCGGAAGAACCTGATCACCCGGGCCCTGGGCGCGGAGGAACGCATCCGGGCCGACCTGTACGAAAAGGAGCTCACCGGCGGGGACTACCTGCTGCTGTGCTCCGACGGACTGAGCAACATCCTCTCCGACCAGGAGCTGCTCTACGAGGTCATCCACGGGGGAGAGCCCGCCGACTGCTGTCAGCGGCTGCTCAACATCACCATCTCAAGAGGCGCGCCCGACAACGTGACGGCGGTCCTCTTCCAGATCCTTTGAAAAGGGGGTAATGAACTATGGATCAGTACATAGGGAAATTACTCGACAACCGATATGAAATCCTGGAGCGCATCGGCATCGGCGGCATGGCCGTGGTGTACAAGGGCCGTGACCACCGGCTCAACCGTCTGGTGGCCATTAAGATCCTGAAGGAGGAACTGGCCACCGACGCCGAGTTCCGCCGCCGCTTCCACGACGAGTCCCAGGCCGTTGCCATGCTGTCTCACCCCAATATCATGGCGGTGTACGACGTGTCCCACACCCCGGAGCTGGACTATATCGTGATGGAGCTGCTGGACGGCATCACCCTCAAGCAGTATATGCAGAAGAAGGGGGGCAAGCTGGCCTGGCGGGAGGCCCTCCACTTCATCACCCAGATCATGAAGGCCCTGTCCCACGCCCACAGCCGGGGCATCATCCACCGGGACATCAAGCCCCACAACGTGATGGTGCTGCGGGACGGCTCCCTGAAGGTGGCCGACTTCGGCATCGCCCGGCTCACCTCCTCCGCTCAGGCCACCCTGACCCAGGAGGCCCTGGGCTCGGTCCACTATATCTCTCCCGAGCAGGCCAGAGGCAGCCACATCGACGCCCGCAGCGACATCTACTCCGCCGGTGTGGTGCTCTATGAGATGATCACCGGACGGCTGCCCTACGAGGGAGATTCCCCGGTGGCGGTGGCCATCCAGCACATCAACTCCATCCCCCTGTCTCCCAGGGAGATCGACCCCGAGATCCCCGAGGCCCTGGAGGCCATCACCATGAAGGCCATGGCCTCCGACGTCAACCAGCGGTATATCTCCGCCGACGCCATGCTGGCCGACCTGGAGGAGTTCCGCAAAAATCCCTCCATCAACTTTGACTACACCCCGGCGGACCTGCTGGTCACCGAGGGGGATGAGCCCACCCAGGTACTGGGTGCCAACACCCCCAGCAACGTGCGCGCCCAGCCCGTCCACGCCGACCGCTACGAGGAGGAGGAGACCTGGACCCGGTCCCGTCCCGTCCGGCGGGAGGAGAACCCCCGGCCCAAGAACCGCAGCCGCCGGTACGACGACGAGGACGACTATGATGAGGTGCGGGGTGGGGGCAGCCGTCTGCCCATCTACCTGGCCATTGCCGCCGTGGCTCTCTTCCTGGTGGGCATGGGCGTGTTCCTGTGGATCTCCTTCTTTGGAGGCATCACCGGCAACAGCGGGGAGTTCAACGTGCCCCGGCTGTACGGCATGACCGTGGAGGACGCCAAGCAGAACGCCGACGTGATCAAGGGCAACTTCCAGATCGTAGTGGGCGGCACCACAGCCAGCGACCTGCCTGAGGGCCAGATCGTTTCTCAGGACCCGGAGAGCGGCCGCAACGCCCAGTCCGGCGCCATCATCACCGTCACCCTCAGTGACGGCAGCGGCGCAGACGACGAGGAGACCGGCAGAATGCCCGACCTGGTGAATAAGGATCAGCGCATCGCCATCGCCACCCTGAAGGAGCTGGGCTACAGTGAGGAGGAGGGCAACCTGGAGATCCGCGAGGAGGCTTCCGAGGATGTGACCAAGGAGTACGTCATCTCCACCGATCCCGTGGCCCACACCGACCTGGAGGGTGTGGACAAAATTATCCTGGTGGTAAGCTCCGGCCCGGAGTCTGACCCCGTAACTGTGATTAACTTCATCAATATGGAGGCCCAGCAGGCCAAGGAGGCTGCCGAGGGCATGGGCCTGGTGGTGTCCTCCATGGAGGAAGTGTACGACGCGTCTGTGCCGGCGGGCTATGTCTGCTGGCAGAGCATTGAAAACAAGACCCAGGTGGAGAAGGGCCAGACCATTTCCTTCCGGGTGAGCAAGGGCCCCGAGCCCTCCACCGAGCCCTCTACCGACCCCACCCCGAACCAGCCCGATTCCTCCACCGAGCCTACCCCCGGCGGTCAGGTCAACGCCATCAGCTACACCATTCAGCTGCCCCGGGACCGTGAGACGGTGCAGGTGACAGTGCAGGTAGCCGGTCAGACCCAGTACGACAAGACCTTGGATACCGCCCAGCAGCTGGTGGTAGTCACCCTGAAGGGCAGCGGAACCCAGGAGGTCACCGTCTACTTCGACGGCCAGCTGGATCATTCCGTGTCCAAGGATTTCGGCTGATATGGAAGGGATCATTCTGAAAGCCCTCAGCGGCTTCTACTATGTGGACGACGGCTCCGGCAGGCTGACCGCCTGCCGGGGCCGGGGCAAATTCCGCCACCAGAAGGTGAGCCCCCTGGTGGGGGACCGGGTGGAATTTACCCCCCTGGAGGGGGAGAGCGGTATCCTGGATGCCATTCTGCCCCGGAAAAATGAGTTTCAGCGGCCCGCGGTGGCCAACATCGACCAGCTGGTGGTGGTGGCCTCCGGGGCCATTCCCGTCACCGACCCCTTCCTTATCGACCGGGTGGTGTCCATCGCCGAGGGTAGGGACTGCGAGAGCATCATCGTCCTCAACAAGTGCGACCTGGATGGGGCGGACAGCCTGTACGACACCTACACCAAGGCGGGCTTCACCACCCTGCGGGTGAGCGCCGAGACCGGGGAGGGCATTGCAGAGCTTGCTGCTGCAATCGCCGGAAAGGTTTCTGCCTTTACAGGAAATTCCGGCGTGGGCAAGTCCTCCATCCTCAACGCCCTCCAGCCCGACTTCCACATCCGGGTTGGGGAGGTGTCCGACAAGCTGGGCCGTGGCCGTCACACCACCCGCCATGTGGAGCTGTTCCGGCTGGACAGCGGGGCCATTGTGGCCGACACCCCCGGCTTCTCCTCCTTTGATACTGAGGAGATGGAGCTGCGGCGGCCGGAGGAGCTGCAATACACCTTCCGGGAATTCGCCCCCTATCTGGACCAGTGCCGGTTCACGGGGTGTGCCCATGTAAAGGAAAAAGGCTGTGCAGTGCTTGCGGCGGTAAAGGCGGGGGAGATCCCGGCCAGCCGTCACGCCAGCTATGTGCGGCTGTACCAGCAGGCAAAGGAAGTGCCGGAATGGCAGAGAAAATAACCAAACAGGCCCTCATTGTCGGCGCAGCTCCCTGCGCCGACCTGGCTTTTCTGGGGGAGTATCTGGGGGAGAAGGACTGGACGGTGATCTGCGCCGACGGCGGGGTGAACGCCGCCCTGGCTGCCGGGCTGAAACCGGACTATCTGATCGGCGACTGGGACTCCGGCGGACGTCCCGCCGGGGACGTACCCTGCGCCACCCTGCCGGTGGAGAAGGACTTTACCGATCTCCAGGCGGCGGCCCACTGGGCCCTGGAGCGGGGGTGCCGGGAGCTGCTGCTGTGCGGCTGCACCGGCGGGCGGCTGGACCACACCGCCTCCAACCTGGTGCTGCTGGAGTGGATCGCCCGGCGGGGCGGCAATGCCGTCATGGCCGACAGCGACAACGAGGTGCGTTTTCTGGAGAACGACACCCTTACGCTGGAAGATGCGCCCCACTACCACTATCTGTCCGTGGTGCCACTGGACAAGACTGTAAAGGGCGTTACCTTGCGGGGGGTCAAGTATCCTCTGGAGGGAGCAGAGCTTACCCGGGGAGATACCCTGACCGTCAGCAACGAGCCTGCCGCCCCGGTGATGGAGCTCACCGTGGGGGAAGGCGCGGCCCTGGTGATCCGCAGTCAGCGGGAATAACGGAACAAGACCCGAAAGGGGCGGCAAAAGCCGCCCCTTTTTTGCTGCCCGCCGCCCAAGAACACAACCGCCGCCCTGCGCGTATACTGGGACAGAACCAGTGAAGGGAGGCGGCTATTTTGACGCTGGAGGGCAAAAAGGCGCTGGCCGCAGCGGCGCTGTGCGGCGCGGGGGCGGTGCTGCTGCTCCGCCCGGGCACCCTGGCGGTCTTTGTGGCCGGGGCCTGGCTGGGCCGCCGGGGCTTTGGCTGGCTCAAACGATATTGGCTTGACAGGGAGGCATAAGGTATGAAGATCGTGGTAGTGAAGTCCCCCAAAGCCCTCAGCGGCCTGCTGAGGCTGGTGTTCGGCATCAAAAAAACCGCGCCTGAGGGCTGAAAGCGGTCATAGGGTGGGCTCCTTGTACATATATTGCCCTAGCAGCAATCAGTCTGGGCAATGGCCCGTACAAGGAGTGGAACGCTATGGAACTGGAATTGGAACGGACGGCGCTGGACGGGTTCACCGCGGTGCTGGATACCGCCGTGGCCCAGGAAGAGACCATGGAGAGCATCGTGCCCGACGCCTGCCCCGATCTGCTGGGCGTCTGCGATACCGAGGGGGTGGTCTGCCTCCACCGCAAGGAGGCCATGGAGGGCCGGGTGGAGCTGTCCGGCACCATCCACGCCATGCTGCTGTGCCAGCCTGAGGGCGAGGTGGGCCTGCGGCGGCTGGAGGTGGATCTGCCCTTTACCTGTACCGCCGACGCAGCAGGCATCACCCCCGGCTGCAAGGTGGTGGCCGAGCCCCGGCTGCGTGGGGCGGACGCCCGGCTGGTCAATCCCCGGAAGGTGCTGGTGCGGGCCGATCTGGCGGTGGACGTCCAGGTCTTCGCCCCGGTGGCCGACTGGGCCTGCGCCTCGGTGCTGGAGCCGGAGCAGGCAGGGGTGGAGCAGCTCAGCGAGCCCTGTCAGACCTGTGTCACCGTATGTGTACAGGAAAAGCCCTTTCCATTCAGCGACGAGCTCACCCTTCCGGGCAGCCGCCCCGAGGCCGAGGCCCTGCTGAAGTGGCGGGTGGCGCTGGAGTGCGGGGAGGCCAAGGTCATTGGCAGCAAGCTGATCTTCAAGGGCTCCGCCCGGCTCCAGGTGCTCTACCGCTGTGCCGACGGGGGCCTGAGCACCGGGGAGTTTGAGCTGCCCATCTCCCAGCTGATGGAGGTGAGCGGCGCCGGGGAGGAGGCCATGTGCCAGGTGGGGCTGGTCCTCACCGACCTGAGCTGTGAGCTGGACGACGGGGACGGCCGCACCATCAGCGTGTCCATGGGTCTGCTGGCCCAGGCGGTGGTGCGGGAGGAGCGGAGCATGACCCTCCTCACCGACGTGTATTCCACTCTCTACGACCTGAATACTCAGGTCCGCCAGCTGGCCCTCAGCCGGGTGGCCGACCGGGGAGAGCGGGAGGTGGCCGTCCGGGAGCTGCTGGAGACCGGCGTGGCGGCCCAGGACGTGCTGGACGCCTATGTGACCATGGGGGAGGCGGCCCAGAACCGGGAGGGGGAGCGGGTCTCCCTTACCACCCAGGTCAACGTACATCTGCTCTGCCGCACCGAGGACGGGGAGACCACGTCGGTCACCCGCACCCTGCCGGTATCCTGCCCGGTGGAGCTGCCCGAGGGGGCCCGTTGCTCCTGCCGGTGTGCCTGCACCGCGCCGGTGTACGCCGCCCCCACCGCCGGCGGGGTGGAGGTCCGGTTCCCGGTACGCTTTGGCTGGCTGGCCCTGACGGGAAGCAAGGCCGCCGCCGTCAGCGCCGTCACCTTTGACGAGAATGCCCCCATCGACCACACCGGCCAGCCCTCCATCGTGCTGCGGATGGTCACCGGCGGGGAGCGGCTGTGGGATATCGCCAAGGCCTACGGCACCACCGGCCGGGACGTAATGCAGGCCAACGCCCTGGAGGAGGAGGAACTGCCCGACGGCCAGCTGCTGCTCATTCCCAGAAAACGATAAGCAGGGAGGACCTGCCGCAGATTGCGGCAGGTCCTCTTTTTCCCCTTGCATTTGTCTCGCTTATCTGTTATATTAGTAATTGCTTAAATACTTAACTAATAGGAGGACAATGTATGGCGTCCAAGCGTTATGCCGCCGTGGGGGAGCACTGTGTGGCCTGCGGCTGCTGTGTGAAGGTATGCCCCCTGTCGGCCATCTCGGTGTGGCGGGGTGTGGTTGCCCGGGTGGACCGGGAGAAGTGTGTGGGCTGCGGCAAGTGCGCCAGGGAGTGCCCGGCAGGCACCATTGAGCTCATGGACCGGGAGGTGGAGGCATGAAAGGGAAGAAGCACTGGTACGACTACCTGTGGATCGTCACCCCCATCTATCTGGGGCTGGGGTTCTTCAACATCCTCTTTGCCTGGCTGGGCATGATCTTCTTCTGTCTGCCCCTGCTCATCGCCATTTTCGGGGGCAGCAAGCTCTACTGCAACCGCTACTGTGACCGGGGGCAGTTTTTGTCTCTGCTGGGCGGGCGGCTGAAGCTGTCCCGCAACAGGCCAACCCCCCGGTGGATGCGCTCCAAGGTCTTCCGCTACGGCTTCCTCATCTTTTTCTTCATCATGTTCTTCCAGATGCTCTTCACTACCTATCTGGTGGGGGCGGGAGCCCGGGATATCGGGGAGTTCGTCAAGCTGTTCTGGACCTTCCAGGTGCCCTGGCACTGGGCCTATCACGGCACCCTCTTTGCCCCCTGGGTGGCCCAGTTCGCCTTCGGGTTCTACTCCATCATGCTCACCTCCACCCTCATCGGCCTCATCGTCATGGTACTCTTCAAGCCCCGGACCTGGTGCGTGTTCTGCCCCATGGGCACTATGACCCAGCTGATCTGCACCCTGCGGGCGGGGAAGGCCCCGGCGGAGGGCTGCGCCTCCTGCTCTGGCTGCCGGAGGTGAGAACATGGACGAACAACTGCGGGAAAAGGCCAAAACCATTGCTGAACTGATGGCCCAGATGGCCAACGAAAACCGTCTGCTCATCCTGTGCGCCCTGCTGGACGGGCCCAGGACGGTGGGGGAGCTGGGGGAGAGCGTGCCCAACATCACCGGCCCCGCCCTGTCCCAGCACCTGCACAAACTGAAGGACGGGGGACTGGTCCAGGCGGAAAAGCACGGTCAGTTCGTCACCTATTCCATCAAAGACAGCCGCATTCAGGCCCTGATGGAGGTCCTCAAAGCACAATATTGTACCCAGTAAACAGACAGCGCGTCCCAGTTGGTGTGGGACGCGCTGTCTGTTTTTCTAATTCCTGGTTTTCACATGGGAAATATTTTGTTAAAACTTCATAATTCCTATTGACATACTGTACTTCATTGTGTTAGCATTACCTTATCAAGTAATGATACTCATTATTGATTTAAAATACAGACAAGGAGGACGACACCATGCTGTTCAAGACCACGGAGCAACACGAGGCCCTGCGGGCCAAGATCCGGGCATTTGCGGAAGCGGAGGTCAAGCCCCAGGCCTTCCTGATGGACAAGGAAAACCTGTTCCCTGACGAGGCCATCAAGAAGCTGGGGGAGATGGGGCTGATGGGCATTCCCTATCCCAAGGAGTACGGCGGCGCCGGGCTGGACGCCTTAAGCTACGCCATCGCGGTGGAAGAGCTGTCCCGGGTGGACGGCGGCACCGGCGTCATCCTGTCGGCCCATGTGTCCCTGGGCTCCTGGCCCATTTTCGCCTACGGCACTGAGGAGCAGAAGCAGAAGTATCTGGTACCTCTGGCAAAGGGCGAGAAGATCGGCGCCTTCGGCCTCACCGAGCCCAACGCCGGTTCCGACGCCGGCGGCACCGAGACCACCGCTGTGGACAAGGGGGACCACTGGCTCCTCAACGGCGGCAAGATCTTCATTACCAACGCCCCCAAGGCGGACACCTACGTGGTCTTTGCGGTGACCACCCCCGACATCGGCACCCGGGGCATTTCCGCCTTCATCGTGGAGAAGGGCTGGGAGGGCTTCACCTTCGGCGACCACTACGACAAAATGGGCATCCGTTCCTCCTCCACCGCCGAACTCATCTTCAACGACGTGAAGGTGCCCAAGGAGAACCTGCTGGGCAAGGAGGGCCAGGGCTTCAAGATCGCCATGTCCACCCTGGACGGCGGACGGATCGGCATCGCGGCTCAGGCTCTGGGTATCGCCCAGGGGGCCTATGAGGCCGCCGTGGACTACGCCAAGGAGCGGGTCCAGTTCGGCAAGCCCATTGGCTTCAACCAGTCCATCGGCTTCAAGCTGGCCGACATGGCCACCAAGCTCCGCTGCGCCCGGCTGCTGGTCTACTCCGCCGCCGACCTGAAGGAGCATCACGAGCCCTACGGCACCGAGTCGGCCATGGCCAAGATGTACGCCTCCGACATCGCTCTGGAGGTCACCAACGACGCGGTGCAGATCTTCGGCGGCACCGGCTTCCTCAAGGGCATGGACGTGGAGCGGATGTACCGGGATGCCAAAATCACCACCATCTACGAGGGCACCAACGAGATCCAGCGGGTGGTCATCTCCTCCGCTATCATGGGCAAGCCCCCCAAGAGTGAAGGCGGCTCCTCCAGCCGGCCCAAGAAGCCCGCCCCCGTCACCGGCGTGCGCAAGCGCATCCTGCTGAAGGAGGGCTCCGCCGCCGATCAGGTCAACGCTCTGGTGGAGCACCTGAAGAAGGACGGCCACGACTTTACTGTAGGCATCCCCCTGGATACCCCCATCAGCCAGGCCGAGCGGGTGGTGTCCGCCGGTCAGGGCATCGGGGACAAGAAAAACATGAAGCTCATTGAGAATTTGGCCCGCGCGGCCGGCGCTGCCGTCGGCTCCTCCCGCCCGGTGGCCGAGACCCTGAAGTATGTGCCCCTGGACCGGTATGTGGGCATGTCCGGCCAGAAGTTCAAGGGCAACCTGTACATCGCCTGCGGCATCTCGGGCGCCATTCAGCACCTGAAGGGTATCAAGGATGCCTCCACCATCGTGGCCATCAACAAGAACGGCAATGCCCCCATCTTCAAGAACTGCGACTACGGCATCGTGGGGGACGTGAACGAGATCCTGCCCCTGCTGGCCGCCGCCCTGGACACCGGGGAGAAGCAGCCCGCGCCTCCCATGGTGAAGATGAAGCGCCCCGCACCTCCCAAGCCCGAGCCCATCGGCAAGCGGTATGTCTGCGGCGGCTGCGGCTACGAGTACGTCCCCGAGCTGGGCGATCCCGACGCCGAGGTGGCTCCCGGCACCCTGTTTGAAAACCTGCCTGAAGAGTGGGTGTGCCCCGAGTGCGCCGAGGGCAAGGATATGTTCATTGAGGCCTGAGTGCGCAGGCGTGCGCAGCAGGGCCACAGTGAGCCGCGCAGACGAAAAAACAGGCGACGCCCGGCGGGCGGAGCGGCATTTTTCGCGGAGCGGGGAACAGTGGGCCGTAGCGGAGCCGCCGGAGCATGACAACATCGTGCGCGGAGACGCGCAACCATATAGAAGGAGGGAATACCATGTATTGTGTCCGCAATGTGACGGAAGATCTGTACTGGGTGGGCGCCAACGACCACCGGCTCCACCTGTTTGAAAACATCCACCCCATCCCCCGGGGCGTCAGCTACAACGCCTACCTGCTGCTGGACGAAAAGACCGTCCTCTTTGATACTGTGGACTGGTCGGCCTGCCGCCAGCTGCTGGAAAATGTGGAGCACCTGCTGGGGGAGAGGCCCCTGGACTACCTGGTCATCAACCACATGGAACCCGACCACGGGGCCTCCATCGAGGAGATCCTGCTGCGCTGGCCCCAGGTGAAGGTGATCTCCACCGAGAAATCCTTCCTCTTCATGCGCCAGTTCGGCTTCCAGATCGACGGCCATGAGCTCATCGAGGTGAAGGAGGGGGACGGCTTCTCCTTCGGCAAGCACAACGTTACCTTCGTGGCCGCCCCCATGGTCCACTGGCCGGAGGCCATGGTCACCTTTGACACCACCAACGGCGCACTTTTCTCCGCCGACGCCTTCGGCTCCTTCGGTGCCCTGGACGGCAAGCTGTTCGCCGACGAGGTCAACTTTGACCGGGACTGGATCGACGATGCCCGCCGGTACCTCACCAACATTGTGGGCAAGTACGGCCCCCACATCCAGCTGCTGCTGAAGAAGGCGGGGGGCATCCTGGATCAGATCAAGTACATCTGCCCCCTCCACGGTCCCGTATGGCGGAAGGATCTGGGCTACTTCATTGACAAGTATGACAAGTGGAGCCGCTACGAGCCGGAGGAGAAGGGCGTCATGATCGCCTACGCCTCCATGTACGGCAACACCGAGGCCGCCGCCCAGGCGCTGGCCGCCAAGCTGTGCGAGAAGGGGATCACCAACGTCCATGTGTACGACGTGTCCAATACCCATGTGTCCTACCTGGTCAGCGAGTCCTTCCGGCTGAGCCACATCGTGCTGGCCAGCGTCACCTACAACCTGGGTATTTATCCCGTGATGCACGACTACCTCATGCACCTGAAGGGCCTCAACCTCCAGAACCGCACCTTTGCCCTCATCGAAAACGGCTCCTGGGCCCCCAAGTCCGGCGATCTGATGCAAAAGTTCGTGGATGAGGAGCTGAAGAATATGACCGTCCTCAATGACCGGCTGTCCATCGCCTCCGCCCTCCACGCCGACAAGGCCGCCGAGCTGGAGTCCCTGGCCGACGCCATTGTGGAATCCATGGCCTGAGCACTGAACGCGGGCGCTCCGACTTTTTTTGTCGGAGCGCCCGGTTTTTTGCTACTAACTGGAGAATCTTACAATTAACTGCGTTGACAAAGCGTCTATTTTGTGCAACTATTTGTTTAGTGCCGGAAACATCCGGAATCTGTCGGAGAGAAGGGAGGCAGTTTTTCGCGGACCCCGTACCACAATCACAAAATAAGGAGATGTGTACGACTATGAAGAAGTCCTTTCGCATCCTGTCCGCAGCGCTGGCGGGCACTCTGCTGCTGAGCACCAGCGCGCTGGCCTGTACCGGCGTCTATGTGGGCAAGGATGTCAGCGATCAGGGGACCTATATCATCGCCCGCAGCGAGGATCAGGGCCAGGGCGACTACAACAAGATGTTCATGGTACAGCCCCGGGTGGAGAACGTGCCCGGCCGCTACATCGAGGACACCGCCACCGGCTTCAAGATCCCGCTGCCCGATACCACCTATAAGTACACCTATGTGCCTGACTACACCCGGGGGGAAGACGGCATGTACCCCGGCTCCTGCACCAATGAGTACGGCGTGAGCATTTCCGCCACCGTGTCCACCTCCACCTGCGAGGCCTGGGAAAAGGCCGATCCCTTCGTGGAACCCGGCCTGCGTGAGGCAATCCTGGCCGCCGCCGTGGCTGCCGTGTCCACCAGCGCCCGGGAGGCCGTGGACGTGCTGCTGGGCTATGTGGACCAGTACGGCTCCGAGGAGGGCAACACCGTCATGATCACCGACCAGACTGAGGCCTGGATCGTGGAGATCTACGGCGGCCATCAGTACTGCGCCATGAAGATGCCCGACGATCAGGTGGCGGTCTTCGGCAACCAGAACATGATCGGTCTGGTGGACCCCAAGGCCACCCCTGAGGACGGCTACATCTACTCCGACGGTCTGTTTGAGCTCATCGACCAGCTGGGGCTGGCGGTGAAGGAGGGGGAGCTCTACCACCTGGCCAAGAGCGTCACCAACAACACCCGCGAGGACTACAACAACATGCGCAACTGGATGGGCATGAAGATCCTGGCGCCCTCCCAGGCGGGCGAGTACGATACCGACACCTTCTATCCGCTGTTCTATACACCCGATGAGAAGGTGAGCGTCCTCACCGTCATGGACATCTACCGCAGCCGCTACGAGGGCACCCCTCTGGACGTGACCCTGCCCGGCCAGGAGGAGAACCGGGTCATCGGCACCGAGCGGTCCTCCCAGATCCACATTCTCCAGACCTTCCCCGACTGGCCCGCCTACTGCTCCTCCATTGACTGGCTGGCCCTGGGCAACGCTGAGCACTCGGTGTTCATTCCCTTCTTCTCCGGCATCACCGACACCGCCGATGCCTACAAGGTGGACGGGGACACCTACGATCCCGCCGGCGCCTTCTGGATGTTCAAGCGCATCTGCACCATCGCCGAGCAGAACCGCACCCTGTACGGCCAGAGCGTAAAGGACTTCTGGAAGCTGCAGGAGACCCTGATGTATGAGACCATGCTGGAGGAGGCCCCCAACATGCTGGCCAAGTACCAGGAGAGCCGGGCCGCCGGTGACGCCTATGTGACCCAGCTGGGTATCGACATGGCCGAGCATGAGATGAAGCTGTCCGACAACCTGTATGCCAAGCTGCTCACCACCATGATGCACAATACCGGCCTGGCTGCCGGAAAGACTCCCACCACCTTCCTGGCCGACGTGCCCCTGCGGGAAGTGGCCGAGAGCAAGGGCTACACCGTCACCTGGAACGCCGCCGACGGCTCCACCACCATCACCAAGGGCACCGCATCCTACACCTTCACCCCCGAGAGCTACATCTGCAAGGTGGCCGGCGGGGAGGACGTGGAGCTGACCCACTACTGCTACGTCAGGGACGGCCTGACCTACATCCCCATGGATTTTGCCAATCAGCTGTAACCTGTCATTCAGGATATCTGTAAAAGTACCCGCTCCATTCAAATGGGGCGGGTACTTTTCTGCAATCTTGTGGGAACGGCCCTTGCTTTTCCATGTGCGATCGGTATATTCTACCGGCGTTATGAGTACAACCGGTGAGATACTGTATCCCTTTACCGATAATGTCTGGGATATTGTGCGGACGGATGAGACGGTTACAGCAGATCAGTGGACGAACACGGTGATCGTTGAAACAATGGACGGCAACCCCGGAACCGGCGGAACACCAGGCTCAGAGAAGCAGGGTCTGTTTGATTTTAATATGAAGACCCTGCTGCCGATCCAATATTCCCATATTGAATATTTGAAAGATGGATATTATCTGCTTAGCAATTATGGTGGGGAACAGGGTACCCGGTACGGGATCTATCACTACGGAGAGCGTGTCACGATTCCTGTCGAGTATTCTACTCTGATGCAGCCAACTGGGCCGTGGAGCAGGGCCTGACGGACACATTTCATCCCGATACGCCCGCTACCCGCGCTGATACAGTGACTTACCTCTGGAAGCTGGCCGGGAAGCCCAGCGCAAATGACACCGTGACCTTCACCGATGTAGCCCCAGGCACGGAGTATGCGGACGCCGTGGCCTGGGCGGTGGAGCAAGGAATCACCAGCGGCACCAGCGCCACCACCTTCAGCCCCGATACCACCTGCACACGCGGTCAGATCGTGACCTTCCTGTACCGGAATTTTGCGGAATAAGTAAAGTCCACCGCCCTGCGACCTGGCAGGACGGTGGACTTTTCTGCTTAAGTGGGAAGCGGACTACAGAATGATGCAGATGAGCCCGCCGGAGCCCTCGTTGATGATGCGCTGGAGGGTCTCCTGCAGCTTGGAGCGGGCGTCCTCCGGCATCCGCTTGAGCTTGCCGTTCAGGTCCTCACTCACCAGCTCGTGGAAGGACTTGCCGAAAATGTTGGACTGCCAGATGGCCTTGGTGTCCCCCTCGAACTCCTGGAGCAGGAAGTTGACCATCTCCTCGCTCTGCTTTTCGTTGCCTACAATGGGGGAGACCTCGGTCTCAATGTCCGCCCGGATCATATGGATGGAGGGGGCGGAGGCCTTCAGGCGCACCCCGTACCGGCCGCCCTGGCGGACGATCTCCGGCTCCTCCAGCACCAGCTCGTCGGTGCCGGGCACCACGATGCCGTAGCCGGTGGCCTTGACCTCCTCCAGAGCCCCCGCCACCTTGTCGTATTCGGCCTTGACCCTGGACAGGCGGCTCAAAAGCTCCAGCAGGTCCCCGTCGTCGTGGATGGTAAAGCCCGACTGCTGGGACAGGGTGTCATAGAAGAGGCTGCGGGGGAGCTCCAGGTCGGCGGCAGCCAGGCCGGTACCCAGGTTCATGGAGGTGATCCGGGCCCCGCTTACCGTGTCGCAGGCCCCCATGGCCTCCACGGCCCCCTCCACGTCCCGGATGCGGCGCATATCCCTGGCGCTCTCCCGGATGGCGGCGTACAGGCCGTTTTTGATGGGGTGGTCCCATGGCAGGGCGTCCACCCAGGGGGGGAGGAAGAGGTCCAGCTCCTTCACCGGGAACTCGTACAAAACCCCCTTGATGATGCCGGTCACCGCCTCCTCCTCCAGCTCCAGGCAGTTGACGCACACGCAGGTCACGTCGTACCGGCTGGCGATATCCGCCCGGATGGCCTGGGCCCGGTCGGACCGGGGCTGGGCGGAGTTGAGCACCACCAGGAAGGGCTTGCCTAATTCTTTCAGCTCGGTGATGACCCGCTCCTCCGCCTCCAGGTAGTCCTCCCGGGGGATGTCAGTGATGGTGCCGTCGGTGGTGACCACGATACCGATGGTAGAGTGCTCGGCGATGACCTTCCGGGTGCCGATCTCGGCGGCCTCGGTCATGGGGATGGGCTGGGGGAACCAGGGGGTGGTCACCATCCGGGGGTTGTCGTCCTCCAGGGAGCCCACCGCCCCGGGCACCAGGTAGCCCACGCAGTCGATGAGCCGCACCTTGAAGGAGGCGCCGCTGTCCATGGTGACCTCCACCGCCTCCTCGGGGACGAATTTGGGTTCGGCGGTCATGATGGTGCGGCCCGAGCCGCTCTGGGGCAGCTCATCCTTGGCCCGCTCCCGGCGGTAGATGTTCTCGATGCCCGGGATGACCATGGTCTCCATGAACCGTTTGATGAACGTGGATTTTCCAGTCCGCACCGGCCCCACCACGCCGATATAGATATCCCCCTCGGTCCGCAGGGCGATATCCTCATAGAGCTTGCGTTGTTCCACTGGCAATTCCTCCTTCGGCCATGTTAAGCCGGCGTTTTCTCTACATAGGTATGGGGATAAGCCGTGGAATATGCATGGTGGGGCCAAGGGGGGCCGGGGAAGCTCACACCCGGTCGGTCAGTCCGGCCAGGCGGCACAGGATGGCCGCCGTCTCCGCCCGGCTGATGCCGGTGGAGCCGTTGAAGCGGTGGGCGCCGTCTCCCTCCACGATGCCCGCCCGGTACCAGCGGTACACCACGGGGCCGTAGGGGTCGGAGAGGCGCAGATCGGGGATGAAGCCGTCGGCCACCGTCTTGATGGCTTCCTTCTCGCTGTCGGGCACCGCCCGGTCCAGCAGATCCACCACCTGATAGCGGGTGGCGGTGACGGTCATGGTGCTCAGTGGCACCTCTGCGGCGGTAAAGAGGCCGTTATTGATGCAGTAATCATAGGCCCCCTGATACCAGGGACTGCCGCCCTGGGGAAGGGTCTTGCCATTGCGCTCGGCGTGGAGCCGGGCAGCCAGGGTGACCACCTCCGCCGTGCTGAGGGTGGCGTTGGGGCTGAAGCGGCTGCCGCCGGTGCCGTTCATCAGGCCGGCCTGGGCAGCCTTGCCCGCATACTGGGCGTACCAGGCGGAGTCGGGTACATCGGAGAAGGTGGTGGGCTGGGGCTCCGGCTGTTCGGAGCCGGTCTGGAAGAAGCGCTCTGTCAGCACCAGGGTCTTTCCCCCATCGGAGGGTGGGGGGCCACCAGCTGGCCGGAGGACTTCACCAGGTCGCTGGCAATGACCATGCCGCTGCCGGTGCGGACGGGGGAGAGGGTGAAGTTCTCCCAGTTTTCAGGGGTGGCGCCCCAGGTATAACAGCTGCCGTCCTTGGTGACCGCCATGCCCAGGCTGGCGGAGATCACGTCCTTGTCAAAAATCTTTACCGGCTTGACCTGGGCCTTGCAGCCGCTGTCGGAGTCAATGGTGTCATAGCCGCCGCCGTTGCCTACATGGCCTTCGTCATTGTAGCCCCAGCTCCACAGGCCGCCGTTGGCGTCGATGGCCCAGCCGTTTTCGTCTTCCATGCCCACAGAGATCATGCCGTCCAGGATCTTGGTGGGCTTCTGGGGCTGGCCGGTGAGGGTGGAGACGATCTTGTCCGTGCCGGAATAGCCGTCGGCGCCCCAGGCCCAGACACTGCCGTCGGTCTTCAGGGCTGCCGCCCGGTGGTTGCCGCTGCTCACCTGGGCCACATGGTCCATCACCCAGTGGATGCCGTAGTCGTCGCTGTCCAGCATCTCCTTGCCGCTGCCGTCCTCACCGACGTTAGGGCTGCCCAGGAAGTACAGGGAGCCGTCGGTCTTCAGGGCCAAGGCCCCAAAGCGGCCGCCGCTGACCGACTGGACCCGATCCATCAGCTTCTGGGGGGTGGTCACAAAGGCCTCCGGATCGTCGGTAAACCCCAGATAGCCCAGATAGCCCCAGCCCCAGAGGGTGTTGTCCTCTTTGACAGCCAGGATGGCGGAGTAGTAGCCGTCGGTGGAGTCCACCTGACGCACGTTCTGAAGCAGAGCGGTGGGCGTGGTGACCTGCCCGGAGGACTGTCCGTTGATGTAGCGGGCCTCACCCACGCCCCACAGGGTACCGCTGCTGTCGATGGCTGCGGTATAACTATCCTGCTGGGTAAAGCGGCCGGACAGCTGATCGGCCTGCTGCACCGCCTCCCGGATGGTGGGAGCGGTCCGGGGGTCGGCAGGTGCATCACCGGAGGGGTTGGGAGTAGGAGTGGGGGTAGGAGTCGGAGTCGGCGTAGGGGTAGGAGTCGGAGTCGGCGTCGGCGTGGGCTCAGGCTGGGCCTGACCCGGGGTGTGGGCGGTGACGCCGCTGCCGTCCAATACATAGAAGGTGGGGGCGGAGTTGTTGGTGACATACCACACCACGCCGCCCCGGTAGGGGATGGGCTGGCAGTCCGACAGGGGTGCGGTGGCGGTCAGAGGCTGGCTGGGCACCCCGTCGGCGGTGTAGGGGATGTAGTTGAGGGTATCGCTTACGGTGCCGCCGCTCTTGCTGTTCCACAGCACATAGCCGCCCTCCAGCCCGGTGGGGGCCACCAGGGGGGTGGTGCTGCCCGCGGAGCCGTTCAGCTTGTACTGCCTGCCCTTGCCGGTGGCCTTGTCCATGTACTGGAAGTAGATGGAGCGCTCTCCGCCGCCGCCCACGCCGTCATAGTTGTAGGCCATCACATATCCGTCCGAGGTCTCCGCCAGACCGCCCACCGAGCCGCCGGTGGTGTTGGCGCCGATGGCTCCGGCAAAGGTGATCAGGTCCAGATTCCAGCACCAGTTGGAGTACCGGGACCCGGAGAATTTGCCGGTGGAGGCGTTGGAGTAGTAGCCGGTGAGCACGGCGCTTCTGGGGTAGGCGTCGCCGTGGTCCAGGGCAATGATCTTGCCGTCCTCGTCCACCAGAATGAACTGGTTGAAGGAGTGGCTGACGTAGCCGTAGGAGATGTTCATCACGTCGTAGTAGGAGTCGGTGATGGACAGGGGATGGTGGTGTTGGCCCCCTTCAGGCTGGCAGCGCCCAGCCGGTTCCAGTCCTTGTCATACTTGACCACCCGGATGACCTCGGTGGAACTGCTCTCGGTGGGGTTGGTCTGGCCGAAGATGAGGAAATTATAGTTGGCTCCGGCGTAGAAGCCGCCCCAGATGGGCAGCTCCGGCTCCAGGGTCCGGCTGGAGAGCAGGGCAAAGTCCCCGCTGTAGTCCTCAATGACCACCTTGCCGCCGGTGTATTCCACCCGGGTGAGTCCGCCGGCGTTTTCGTACAGGTAGGAGGTCACCGGCTTGCTCCAGGTGGCATAGTCCTCCTTGTGGATGTTGCGGCTCTCCGTCGGTGCGGCGGCTGCTGCCGGGGTGGGGAACAGGGCCAGCAGCAGCGCCCCGGTACAGACCAGAGCGGCCATGGATTGCAGCAGCTTACGTTTCATCAGATTACCTCGTAACAAAAAAGGAGCCTGCCGGTTACCCAACAGACTCCTTTTCTTGCGCTAAACCGGCAAAACAGGGACGGATATGAGGTTTTCGATCAGATTTCCCGGCCCATGAGGATCTTCTCGGCGGTGATGGGCAGGGAGCGCACCCGCACGCCGGTGGCGTTGTACACCGCCTGGGCGATGGCGGGGGAGGGGGTATTGATGACCACCTCGCCGATGGATTTGGCGCCGAAGGGACCGTTGGGCTCGTAGCTTTCCTCGAAGTCCACCCGGATCTCGGGCACATCGGTGCGGCAGGGGATCTTATAGGTCATAAAGGTGGAGTTGACCATCTGGCCCTTGGGGTCGTAGTTGATGTCCTCCAGCAGGGCCATGCCGATGCCCTGGGCGATGCCGCCCTCGGCCTGGACCCGGGCCAGGTTCTTGTTGACCACGGTACCGCAGTCCACCACGCCCACATAGTCCACGACGCGGGTTTCGCCGGTCTCCAGGTCCACTTCCACCTCGGCAAAGCCCGCCATGAAGGGCGGGGGAGAGGTGGGGCTGCAATGGCTGGCGGTGGCGGTGAGCCACTGGGTGCCCTCGCCCACCACCAGATCCTGGGCCAGCTTGTCCAGGGTGACGGCGTTCTCCGGGTTGGTGCGGTCGTACACCCTGTCCCCGTCAAACTCCGCCCGCTCGGGGTGGATGTTCAGGCGGCGGGCGCCCTCAGCGGCGATCTTCTCGCCCAGCTCGGTGCAGGCCTTCACCACAGCCGCGCCGGTGACGTAGGTGGTGCTGGAGGCGTAGGAACCGGTGTCGAAGGGGGAGTGGTCGGTGTCCACCCCGTCCACGGTGATGCGCTCCATGGGGCAGTTGAGGATCTCGGCGGCCATCTGGGCCAGAATGGTGTCACAGCCGGTGCCCATGTCGGTGGCACCGATCATCAGGGTATAATAGCCGTCGTCGTTGAGCTTGATGGTCACCGACGCGGTGTCGATGGCGGAGATGCCGGAGCCCTGCATGGTCACCGCCATGCCCACGCCCCGGACACGGTGGTCGTCCACCTTGACGCAGGGGTATTTTCCCTTCCAGCCGATCATCTCCATGCCCCGCTCAATGCACTGGGGCAGCTTGCAGCTGGTGAGGGGCTCGTTGTAGTAGGCGGCCATGTTCTCTCCCACATGGGGCAGGTTCATGAGCCGCAGCTGGGCCGGGTCCATGTTCAGCTTCTCGGCCAGCTCATTGATGGCCGACTCCATGGCAAAGCAGCCCTGGGTGGCGCCGTAGCCCCGGAAGGCGCCGGCGGCCATGGTGTTGGTATACACCACGTCCCAGGAGAAGCGGAAGGCGGCCTGCCGGGCATAGAGGGGGATGCTCTTGTGGCCCACCAGCCCGATGGTGGTGGAGGCGTGCTCGCCGTAGGCGCCGGCGTTGGACAGAGCGTGCATGTCCACCGCCTTGATGGTGCCGTCCTTCATGGCGCCCACCTTCACGTGGACCCGCATCTGGTGGCGGCTGTTGGAGGCCTGGAAGGACTCCTTCCGGGTGTAGACGATCTTGGCGGGCTTGCCGGTGCGCAGGGTGACCAGGGCGGGGAAGAGCTCGCTGACCAGGGTCTGCTTGGCACCGAAGCCGCCGCCGATGCGGGGCTTCACCACCCGCACCATGTTCTTGGGCAGGCCCAGGGCCCGGGCGATGGTGCGGCGGCAGTGGAAGGGCACCTGGGTGGAGGTGACCACGTTGAGCCGCCGGTTGTAGTCCAGATAGGTGTAGGTGCGGAAGGTCTCCATCATGGCCTGGGCGTTGGCCTTGGTGTAGTAGGTACGGTCCACCACCACGTCGCAGGCGGCCAGGGCGGCCTCCACGTCGCCGTCAGAATCGCAGCCGCTGGACACCAGGTTGCGCTTTTGGTCGCCGCCGATGTCGAAGTGGTGGAAGTAGTCCTCCTCCGGATGGACTACGATGGGGTTGTCCAGGGCGGTCTCAAAGTCCAGCACCGGCTCCAGAATGTCGTACTTCACCTGGATCATCCGCATGGCACGGGCCACGCAGTCCTTGTCCCGGCCGGCCACGATGGCCACCGGGTCACCCACATAGCGGACGGTGCGCTCCAGGATATAGCGGTCATAGGGGGAGGGCTCCGGATAGGACTGGCCGGCCAGGGTATAGCGGATCTGGGGCACGTCCTCCCAGGTCAGGATGCAGGAGATGCCGGGCACACGGCTGGCGGCGTCCTTGCGGATGGACTTGATGCGGGCGTGGGCGTGGGGGCTGCGGAGCACCTGCACCACCAGGCAGTCCCGGGGCACCATGTCCTCGGTGTACACGCCCTTGCCGCCGGTGAGGGCGGCGCCGTCCAGCTTGGGGATGGCCTGATTGACGTATTTCAGATTCATGCCTGACCCTCCTTCTCCCAGGGCTTGTCGTGGAGCCAGGCCCGCAGGGCCCGGGTCTGACCGGCATAGCCGGAGCAGCGGCACAGGTTGCCCGCCAGATAGTTGGAGATCTCCTCCTCGGTGGGGTCGGTGAGCTCCCGGCGCATGGCCAGCACCGCCATGATGAAGCCGGGGCTGCAATAGCCGCACTGCTCGGCGCCCTGGGCGGTCATGTACCGGCCGAAGGAGGCGGCCTCGTCCTTCACGCCCTCCAGGGTGGTGACGTGGAGGCCGTCGGCCCGGGCGGCGGGGTAGGAGCAGGACAGCACCGGCTTGCCCTCCACCCACACGGTACACAGGCCGCAGTTGCTGGTGTCGCAGCCCCGCTTCACGCTGACGTAGCCGTACTTGCGCAGAAACTCCAGCAGCATCATATCGTTGGGGATGTGCTTGTTGTACAGCATCCCGTTGACGGTGATCTTGACTTTCATCCCTTGTTCTCCTCCATGCACTGCTCTGCCGCCCGGCGCACCAGCACGGCAGCCAGCTTCTTCCGGTAGTCCGCCCCGGCCCGCAGGTCGGTGCCGTAGGTCAGCTCGTCGGCGGCCGCCTGTCCGGCGGCAGCGGCCCCCTTGCCCTCGTTGAGGCAGGCGGCGGCGGTCTCACAGCGCACCGCCCGGGCGGGACGGGCTCCCACCGACACGGTCCACTGGCCGCCCAGGCAGCTCACCGCCGCCGCCAGGGTGGGGAAGTCGGTGGTGGAGCGGCGGACGCTCTGGTAGGCGGCCCGGCGGCCGTCGTCCCGCACCCGCACCTTCAGCAGAATGTCGTCAAAGGCGATGGGGGAGGCCATGAACTCCGCCAGGGGCTGCTCACCGCCCCGGTAGAGCACCACGGAGGCGTCCAGGGCCAGCAGGGCGCAGGTCAGGTCGGAGAAGCCGAACCGGGAAAAGACAGAGCCCCCCACGGTGGCGCAGTTACGGAAGGGCACCCCCACGATGTGGGACACGCATTCTCCCAGAATGCCGTCAAAGCGGGACGTGACGGCGGGGTGGGTCTCCAGCTGATGGAGGGTGACCGAGGCCCCCAGCTCCAAAAAGCCGTCCTTGACCTCGATCTGGTCCAGGCCCAGCCGGGACAGGTCGATGGCGCGGCTGATGCGGCGGCCCAGTTTCAGCCAGCAGCAGCCGCCCAGAATGGCGCTGTTCCGGGCGTCCCGCTGGAGCAGCTCGTCAGCTTCCTCCAAAGTCTCGGGAAACACGTAGCTTTTGATGGTGAACAAATCCAATTCCTCCCCATAAATCGGGTTTTCTCTCATTTGCAGAACTCATTATACTGGCTGAAATGCAGGATGTACAGTCCAAAGAAAGAATTTTGTAGGAAAAAGAAAATCTGAGAGAGGATTTCCATGGAAAATGGCCGCCCAATGGGCGGCCATTTTCAGCTTGTTAAAAAAGCCTCGCAGAGTTCGCGCCCGCAGGCGCGAATAAAGTCAAATCCGTTTTCAGCCGCGACATGTGCGTGGCTGAAAACACGTCTCAGGCTGCAAGTGTGGGTTTTGTTCGCCTTTGGCGGACAAAATCTGCATGCGGCAGACTGCATCCCACTCGAAAAAGTGGCCGCGCCACTTTTTCGACACTCTCAATCAGGTGTCCAGGAAGCGCTGGAGGATGACAGCGGCCTCGGCACGGCTGGCCTGGCCGGTGGGATCCAGCAGGTTGCCCGTCTTGCCGGTGATGAGCTGCTCACCCACCGCCCAGCTCAGGCCATCCGCCGCCCAGGCGGAGACGGAGGCACCGTCGGCGAAGCCGGCGAGATTGCCGGAGGCGGAGGTGTCCAGCTTGGCATACTGGGCGTAGCGATACAGAATGGTGGCAAACTGCTCACGGGTGATGCTGTCGTTGGGACCGAAGCGGCCGTCGCCGTAGCCGCCCACGATGCCGTTGGCGGAGGCCCAGGCCACCCCGTCGGAGAACCACTGACCGGCGGGCACGTCGGTAAAGGAAGCGCCGGTGGGCACGTCCTCACCGCTGAGGCGGAAGAGGATGGTGACCAGCATACCCCGGGAGAGGGGCATGGTGGGGGAGAAGGTGGAGCTGCCGGTGCCGGACATGAGACCCTTGCCGCTGACAAAGGCCACGCCCTCCGCCGCCCAGTGGTCGGCGGGCACGTCGGTGAAGCTGGTCTGGGGCTGCTGGCTCTGGCTGCCCAGGTCCTCGGCGGTGAGGGGCTGGTCAGAGAGCATCTTGGCATAAATGGTGTTGGTCACATAGCGGTAGTCGTCCTGCTGATGGGCACGGTTGTTCACGGAGTTGGCAAAGATGGTCAGATCCATGCCGTTGCGCTCCAGAGAAATGGCCTCCACAAAGTTGTCGATGGGGGTGCCGTCCTCATTGAGGCAGCAGCCGGCGATGAAGCTGTCCTTTGCTGCGGCCTGGATGAGCACCTGAGCGCCGTCGGGCACCTGGGTGAGCACGCCGCAGTTATAGGTGTACGTCACATAGTCCTGATCGGCCACATAGCTGGCGGTGGTCAGGCTGTCGGTGGGATAGGTGACGGTGTGGAGTGCCTCCATACCCAGGGTGTTATACTTGAGATCGGTCACCAGGTTCTCAGAGATGTACTTCAGGGGGCTGGAGCCGGTGGCGATGTAGGGCGTGCCGCCCTTGACGGCGGCCACGGCGGCGGCGCCGGCCTCGCCCTGGTTGAGGGCCACGTTGCCCACGATCACGTCGGCCTTGGCGGGATCGTCGGTGATGGTGAAGCCCAGCTGGTCGGCAAAGGCCATCACATCATAGTTGGAGGTGCCGTTGCTGTAGACGTTGCGGTAGTTGATGAAGCCGTAGCCCTTGCTGAACCACTTGGAGAAGTAGCCCTCGGTGACGGCGTTGCCGGAGAAGGGAGCGTAGCGGCCGGCCAGGAAGACGGTGGGCTTCTCGATGGCGCTGGCCTGAGGCATCTGGCTCACCCGGGCGGCGGAGAGGATGTACTTGCCCGCCACGGAGGTATAGTCGGCGTAGGACAGAACGAAGTCGCCCTTGTTGTCGCCGTCAGTGATCATGCCCACGGTCTTGCCGCTGTCCAGCAGGGCGTTGACCGCACGGACGGCCTCGTTGCCGCTGTTGGACAGGATGACGATGTCACCGGAGGTGCCGGTGAGCTGGGAGGCGCCGGACACGGTGGTGACAGCGGTCAGCTTGCCGTCAAAGGCGCCGGGCTTGGCAATGGCGGTGCAGTCAAAGCCGCGCATAGCGGGGAAGTTGGACACCGACTCGGAGTAGAGCTCGGGGAAGCCGGAGTTGGAGGCGTCGGCGCCCTGCCACAGCACGGCGTTGGCATAGTTGCGCTTGGCCTGGGCCATATCCACCACCAGGGAGCCGGCCTTGTAGGTGACTCCGTCCACATAGACGTCAGCCGTCAGCTTGGACAGCCGCACGCCGTTGCGCAGCAGGAACTCGCCCATCTCGTAGGCGTCGGCCACATCCCGCTGGGAGGCGGAATCCACGGGGATGACATAGTACTCGGGGAAGTAGTTGTTGTTCTGGGCGTAGGGCACCCGCCAGGTGTCCTCATCCAGCTTGTTGTTGTTCACGTCCACATACCACTTCTCCATCTTGTCCCGATGGTCCTCGTTCTCCACGCCCCGGCGGAAGAACTCCAGCTGGTTGCGGTAGATGTCGTCCTTGTTGTCCATGACGTAGTCGATCAGGCCGTAGATACCGTACTCGAACAGGTCGGTGGAAGCCTGGTTGTTGTAGGGGGTCTCAATGGTGTAGCCCAGAGCGCCGCAGTTGAGCATGGCGTAGCTGGGGCCGTAGTTGGTGCACAGATCGTCCCAGGCGGACCAGTGCATGGTGGAGGGATCATAGTCGTCACGCAGGGGGGTGTAGTAGGACCAGAACAGGGTGTCCGGGTGGTCCTCACGGGTGGCGGACATGGTGCCCAGAGCGGCGGTGCCGAAGGCCTCGGCGCCCAGAGCGAAGTTCTTCACCAGCAGATCGTACTCCAGGTTGGGCTCATGGGGAGGGGTACAGGGCTCCACCAGGAACTCGTCCATGTAGCCGTGGAGCTCGGCGAAGACCACGGGGTTCCAGTCGTTGATGACCTGCACCAGGTTGGTGGTCTCGTTCTGGGTCTGGTTGGAGGCGTCACGGTTCAGGTCGAAGCCGTTGTCGTTGCGCCGGGCGTTGTAGGTGCGCCCGTCGGGGTTCTCGTTGGGGCAGATGACAAAGATGATGTCGTCCAGAATGTCGTCCACCTTCAGCGTGATGTCCTCGCTGATGGTGTACAGCTCGCTGGCATCGTTGACACCGGTGTTGTTGCGGATCTTGCCGTCGGCGTCGGCGGTGAACTTCTGGGAGCCCAGGCCGGAGATGCCCAGATCCACCACGTCCTTGGCAAACATGGAGGAGATGTCCACGTCAGAATCCAGGAACCCGGTGAGGGTGTTGTAGCTGATGGTCTCCTGGGTGGCCAGGGCCCGCAGCAGATTGAGCTGGGCGTCCACGCCGGGGTCCTCGTCGGGGTGGACGTTATTCAGGAAGAAGGGGACCCGATAGGCACCCAGAGTGCCGTTGTCCAGCTTGAGCATCAGGGAGGCCGGGTCGGTCTCCGCGATGGCGTTCATCTGCTGAAAAGCGTCCACCGAGGCCTTGCTGTCGGACAGAGTGACATAATACTGGTCACGGCCGCCCTCGCTCTGGCCGAAGGTGGTGACGTTGAGGTAGCGGCCGGGCAGGGCGTCGGCCATGATGTCCCGGATCTCCTCGTCGATGTCGTCATAGCGGGTATAGGTGTCGTAGGCGTTCACCGTCATGACGGCGGAGGCCAGGGTGGTGTCCCCGCTGCGGACGGAGAAGGTGTAGTCGCCAATGAAGCTGGGCCACACGTTGCGCCCGCTGGTGGAGGCGCCGTTGATGCCGATGAAGGAATCAGCGGTGAAGGGCAGGGTGACGATGACCTTGCCGCCCTCCTGGCGGGCGGTGACCTCACCCAGGGTAAACAGGGCCTTGCCTCCCTCGCCGCCGTTCCAGACCTGCCACAGGTCCAGACGGTCGCCGGTATAGTAGTAGGGGTAGATGTCGGTATCCTGGAAGGCCTTGTCCCGGGTCAGGTACCATTTCAGGTCCTTGGCCCACTGGGCGGGATCGGCGCCCCCCAGCTGGGAGGAATCCACCGTCAGGGTGGCGGCAAAGGCCTGGTCACGGTCCACCAGGGCCAGGGTCTGGTCGGAGAGGGTCAGGGTGGCCGGCTCCGCGGCGGAAGAAAGAACGCTCATAGAGAGCAGCATGCTCAGGGCCAAAAGCAGGGAAAGAACACGGGCACGGGAACGGGTCCTTGTGGTCATGATCGATGCCTCCTTATTTTCCTTGTACAAATGGGGATTGCGCAAGGGGTCCTTGCGGGCCAAGAATGCCCGCTGCGTGAGATGCTTACTGCTGCATGGGCGCCTCCTCCTCTTTCCTTAAACTCAGGAGCGGAACCAAGTTTCCTTAAACGTATCTTAACCTAGGACAAGAGCTTCGTCAAGATATCAAAACAACTTTTGTGATTGTGGTTTTAAATAGTCAATATGCACAGATTCAAGCCCTCAGCCGTTGGTCAAAAATTCCTCCAGGCCCTGCCGGTTGGTCAGGTGCAGGCTCTTGTAGCCGGTCTTGATCCAGCCCTTTTTGTCGAACTCACCCAGCACCCGGCTCACCGTCACCCGGCTCACCCCCACCGAGGCGCCGATCTCCTCATGGGTGCAGCGCACCGTGTCCTCCGGCCAGGGCAGGATGGACAGCAGGTGGCGGGCGATGCGCTTGTCCGCCTGGAGGAAGTCCCCATCCACATGGCCGGAGAGCATTCGCACCCGGCGGGCCAGGTCCTCCAGCATGGCAATGGCCAGATCGGGATGGGCGGCAAAGACCTGGGTCAGGTGTTGCCGGTCCACCGCCACCAGATGGCAGCGGGTCACCGCCATGGCGGAGGACACCCGGGGCTGGCCGTCGAAGAAGGCCGCCTCGCCCATCAGCTCGCCGGCGTGGGGGAGGGTGAGGATGCGCTCTTCCCCCTCGGGGGAGGAGATGAAGCACTTGGCGGTGCCCGATACAATGTAATAAAAGCAATCCGCCCGGGTGTCCTGGAGATAGATCAGCTCCCCGGGCTCCTTGCACAGGACGGGCTGGCCGTCGGCCAGAGGGGTCCAGATGTTGCGCAGCATGGCGGCTGCCTCCTTTCAAACGGTTGGCTGTGGGGCGGGGGAGTTCCGTCCCTGTGTTTAGATTGTAGCATGGTTTACATTCTTGTGGCAAGGGGGTATGGTATCCTCATACCAACAAGAAATAAGGAGGCGCCCTCGTATGGGAATGACCATGACCCAAAAGATCCTGGCCCGCCACGCCGGACTGGACCAGGTGGTACCCGGCCAGCTGGTGGAGGCCAAGCTGGACCTGGTGCTGGGCAACGACATCACCGCGCCCGTCGCCATCACCGAGTTCCGCAAGGCGGGACTGACCCAGGTATTTGATAAAGACAAGATCGCCCTGGTACTGGACCACTCCACCCCCTGCAAGGACATCAAGTCCGCCCAGCTGTGCGCCCAGGCCCGGGAGTTTGCCAAGGAATACAACATCACCCACTTCTACGACGTGGGCTGCATGGGCGTGGAGCACGCCCTGCTGCCGGAAAAGGGCCTCACCGCCCCCGGCGAGTGCATGATCGGCGCCGACTCCCACACCTGTACTTACGGCGCCGTGGGCATGTTCTCCACCGGCGTGGGCTCCACCGACATGGCCGCCGGCATGGCCACCGGCCTTGCCTGGTTCAAGGTGCCCGCCGCCATCAAGGTCACCCTGACCGGCAAGCTCCAGCCCTATGTGTCCGGCAAGGACGTGATCCTCCACCTGATCGGCCAGATCGGCGTGGACGGCGCTCTGTACAAGTCCCTGGAGTTTGCCGGGGAAGGGGTAGGGGAGCTGTCCATGGACGACCGCTTCACCATCGCCAACATGGCCATCGAGGCGGGCGCCAAGAACGGCATCTTCCCGGTGGACGACAAGACCCGTGCCTATCTTCAGGGCCGGGTGACCCGGGATTGGGAGGCCGCGGAGGCCGATCCCGACGCGGTGTACGACCAGGAGATCGTCATTGACCTCAATACCCTCCAGCCCACGGTGGCCCTGCCCCATCTGCCCTCCAACACCCGCACCATCGGCCAGGTAGAGGGCACCCACATCGACCAGGTGGTCATCGGCTCCTGCACCAACGGCCGTCTGGACGACCTGCGGCAGGCCGCGGCGGTGCTCAAGGGCCGCAAGGTGGCCGAGGGCGTGCGCTGCATCGTCATCCCCGCCACCCAGCAGATCACCCTGGACGCCATGGCCGAGGGCCTGATCCAGATCTTCATCGAGGCCGGCTGCGCCGTGTCCACCCCCACCTGCGGCCCCTGCCTGGGCGGCCACATGGGCGTGCTCTCCGACAACGAGCGGGCCATCTCCACCACCAACCGCAACTTCGTGGGCCGCATGGGCCCCGTGTCCTCCGAGATCATTCTGGCCAACCCCGCCGTGGCCGCCGCCTCCGCGGTGGCAGGCTGCGTGGCCGATCCCCGGAAGCTGTAAGGAGGTTTTCAGGCATGAAAGTATATAAGTACGGCGACAACGTGGATACCGACGTGATCATTCCCGCCCGGTACCTCAACGCCCCCGACGAGAAATCCCTGGCCTCCCACTGCATGGAGGACATTGACGCCAACTTCGCCTCCACCGTGGAGGAGGGAGACATCATCGTGGCCGGTGCCAACTTCGGCTGCGGCTCCTCCCGGGAGCATGCGCCCCTGTCCATCAAGGCCTGCGGCGTGAAGTGCGTCATCGCCCCCTCCTTCGCCCGCATCTTCTACCGCAACGCCATCAACATCGGCCTGCCCATCATGGAGAGCGCCGAGGCTGCCGCCGCCATCCAGGCGGGGGACACGGTGAGCGTGGACTTCGCCGCCGGCACCATTACCGACGAGACCCAGGGCAAGACCTGGCAGGCCGCCCCCTTCCCGGCCTTCGTGGACAACATCATCCAGGCCGGCGGCCTGCTCAACTCCCTGAAAGCGCGAGGTGTGGCCAAATGAATTATAAAATCGCTTTGATCCGGGGCGACGGCATCGGCCCCGAGGTGGTAAACGAGGCCGTCAAGGTGCTGGAGGCCGTGGGCAAAAAGTTCGGTCACAGCTTCACCTATGAGGACGTGCTGCTGGGCGGCTGCGCCACCGACGCGGTGGGGAAGAGCTACCCCGACGGCACCGCCGAGAAGTGCAAGGCCTGCGACGCCGTCCTGCTGGGCGCCGTGGGCGGCCCCAAGTGGGGGAGCGACAAGCCCGCCGAGCAGCGGCCTGAGACCGCTCTGCTGGCCATCCGCAAGGACCTGGGCCTGTACGCCAACCTGCGCCCCGCCGCTCTGCGGCCCGCCATGGCCGACGCCTGCCCTCTGAAGAAGGAGACCGCCGAGAAGGGCATCGACCTGATGATGGTCCGTGAGCTCACCGGCGGCATCTACTTCGGCCAGCGGGAGAAGTACCAGACCGAGGACCGGGGCATGGAAGCCGCCGACCGGATGGCCTACTCCGAAAAGGAGATCGAGCGCATCGGCCGCCGCGCCTTCGAGCTGGCCCGGCTGCGCCGGAAGAAGGTGTCCTCCGTGGACAAGGCCAACGTGCTGGAGACCTCCCGGCTGTGGCGGAGCGTCATGCACCGGCTGGCGGAGGAGTACGCCGACGTGGAGTACGAGGACGTGCTGGTAGACAACTGCGCCATGCAGCTGGTGCGGGACCCCGGCCAGTTTGACGTGGTGGTCACCGAGAATATGTTCGGCGACATCCTGTCCGACGAGGCAAGCATGGTCACCGGCTCCATCGGCCTGCTGCCCTCCGCCTCCATCGGCGACACCGCACCCGGCCTGTACGAGCCCATCCACGGCTCCGCCCCCGACATCGCCGGCCAGGACAAGGCCAACCCCATCGCCACCATCCTGTCGGTGGCTATGATGTTCCGCTACTCCTTCCACCTGGCCGCCGAGGCCGACGCGGTGGAGGCCGCCGTGGACGCTGTGCTGGCCGAGGGCTGGCGCACCGCCGACATCGCCGAGCCGGGCGTCACCCCCATCGGCACCAAGCAGATGGGCGACCTCATCTGCGCCAAAATCTGAGTCTGAACAGAGGAGACGGCTGTGCCGTCTCCTCTTTCTGCTTCCCCCATTTCCTCCTTGCGCCCTATCCGCCGCCGTGATACAATATTCTCTGTATAGCATACAGAAAGGGAAGGCACACCATGCTGATTTTAGGGATCGACCCCGGCTTTGCCATCGTTGGTTTCGGCCTGGTGGAGGCGGCGGGGGGCAGGGCCCGGATGGTCCAGTGCGGCGCCATCACCACCCCGGCAGGGGAGAGCCTGCCCGCCCGGCTCCTCCAGATCTCCAACGACATGGACCAGCTGCTGGAGCAGTTCCAGCCCGACGCCATGGCCATCGAGGAGCTCTTCTTCAACAACAACATCACCACCGGCATCGGCGTGGCCCAGGCCCGTGGGGTGCTGCTGCTGGCGGCGGAGCGCCATGGGGTGCCCATCTACGAATACACCCCCAGCCAGGTGAAGCAGGCGGTGGTGGGCTACGGCAAGGCGGAAAAACGGCAGGTCATGGACATGACAAAGCGGCTTTTGAACCTGAAGGCCGTGCCCAAGCCGGACGACGCCGCCGACGCGGTGGCCATCGCCCTGTGCCACGCCCGCTCGTTCACCTCCCGGCTCCAGAGCCCCGACGCCAACCGGCCGGGCAGCGGCCGGTATGACGCACGTCGTTAGGAGTTTACCATTATGTTTTATTATGTCAAAGGAACCGTGGCCCACACCGCCCCCTATCTGGCGGTCATCGACTGCGGCGGGGTGGGCTACGCCTGCCGCACCACCAACAACACCCTGGCCCGCCTAAAAAAGGGGGAGAGTGCCAAGCTGTTCACCCACCTGAACGTCCGGGAGGACGCCATGGAGCTCTACGGCTTTGCCACCGAGAACGAGCTCAACTGCTTTCAGCTTCTGATCTCAGTGTCCGGCGTAGGCCCCAAGGCGGCTCTGTCCATCCTGTCCTCCGCCACCCCCGAGTCCCTGGCCATGAGCATCATCACCGGGGACGAGAAGGCCCTCACCGTGGCCCAGGGCATCGGCAAAAAGATCGCCCAGCGCATCATTCTGGAATTAAAGGATAAGCTGGCCAAGGGCCAGATCAGCCCGGGAGGCGAGCGCTACGGCGGCACCGGCGTCACCGTCATCCCGGAGAACAAGTCCTCCGAGGCCGCCGCCGCCCTGGCGGTGCTGGGCTACTCCCAGACCGAGATCGGCATGGCCCTCAAGGGGATCGACGTGGATACCCTCAGCCTGGAGGACATCATCAAGCAGGCCCTGAAGAAAATGGTAAAGGGGTAATTCCCCGAAGGGAGGAACCATCATGGCCAAACTGGAACGGCATCTCACCGGCAATTTCAATTCATTGCTGAACTATCTCCACAACGGTATTTTGAACGGCAGCGCCTCCGCCAGCTGGGAGGACGGCAGCGAGTACGACGGCGCGGGCTTCCGGTGCGCCGTCCGGGTGTATGAGCGGTACAGCATGATCGGCGGCAACCGTGTGAGCCTGAACCTGACCCTGGTAGGGGAGGGGAACCGGGTTTTTGTGTCCGCCATCACCTCCGGCGGCAGTCAGGCCGTGCTGTTCAAGATCAACACCCTGGGAGAGGGCGCCTTCCTGGACCAGGTGGAGGAGCTGCTGGACGGCTGGCAGGGATAAGGAAGTGAGACTTTGAGCATTGCATTTTCTGAAGACGGATTTGAGACCGAGGAGCCTCTGGTGACCACATCCCTTACCCGGGATGATGAGAACGAGGGCTCCCTGCGGCCCAAAACCTTACATGAATACATCGGCCAGGAGAAGGCCAAGGGCAACCTGGAGGTCTTTATCCAGGCCGCCAAAATGAGAAATGAGCCCCTGGACCACGTGCTGCTCCACGGCCCGCCCGGCCTGGGCAAAACCACCCTCTCCAACATCATCGCCAATGAGATGGGGGTCAACATCCGCATCACCTCCGGCCCCGCCATCGAAAAGCCCGGCGATCTGGCCGCCCTGCTCACCAATCTGGCGGAAAACGATATTCTGTTCGTGGATGAGATCCACCGGCTCAACCGGTCGGTGGAGGAGATCTTATACCCCGCCATGGAGGACTTTGCCATCGACATCATCATCGGCAAGGGGCCTTCCGCCAACTCCATCCGGCTGGATCTGCCCAAGTTCACCCTTATCGGAGCCACCACCCGGGCGGGCCAGCTGTCCGCCCCGCTGCGGGACCGGTTCGGGGTGACCCTGCGGCTGGAGCTGTACACCCCGGAGGAACTGGCCCTCATCGTCACCCGGTCGGCGGGCATCCTGGAGGTGCCCATCGAGCCCGACGGCGCCATGGAGATCGCCAAGCGCAGCCGGGGCACCCCCCGCATCGCCAACCGGATGCTCCGCCGGGTGCGGGACTTTGCCCAGGTAAAGGCGGGGGGCGTCATCACCCGGGAGGTGGCCGACGTGGCCCTGTCCGCCCTGGAGGTGGACCACCTGGGGCTGGACGCCATCGACCGGCGGATGCTCCATTCCATCATCGAGCACTACGGCGGCGGCCCGGTGGGTCTGGAAACTCTGGCCGCCACCATCAACGAGGAGGCCGTCACCCTGGAGGACGTGTACGAGCCCTATCTGATGCAGATGGGCTTCCTCACCCGCACCCCAAGAGGCCGGTGCGTCACCCGGCGGGCCTATGAGCACCTGGGCCTGTCCGTCCCCGGCGGGGTGGGCATGGACCAGCTGAGTCTTTAATAAAATGAACGGGCGACCGTAAAGGTCGCCCCTACAGGGGTTTGCGGGCAGCGGAAAGGGGAGAGGACGATGGGCTTCTGGATCTTCTGTCTGGCCATGAATCTGCTGCTGCCCGTGATTATGCTGGTGTTCGGCCGGCTCTTCCAGACCCGGCCCCCAAAAACCATCAACGGCCTGTTCGGCTACCGCACCGCCCGATCCATGAAGAGCCAGGAGGCCTGGAACTTCGCCCACCGGACCTGCGGACGGCTGTGGTTCAAGCTGGGTCTGGTGGTGCTGATGGGCAGCATTCTTCCTGTAGAGCGGGCTTTGAAACAAAACTTTGACGATTTCGGCAGAAAGAGGTAATCATATATGGGTAAACTGTTTGGAACCGACGGCATCAGGGGCGTGGTCAACGCCGGTCTGGACGCGGAACTGGCTTACGACGTGGGCGTGGCGGCGGCCTATGTGCTGGCCCAGGCGAAGGGGGAGGGCCGTCCCCGCTTCGCCATCGGCAAGGACACCCGCATCTCCTCCGACCTGCTGGAGGGTGCCCTCATCGCCGGGCTGTGCTCCGCCGGAGCCGACGTGCTCCACCTGGGCGTGATCCCCACCCCCGGCGTGGCCTGGGTGACGGTGGACAGCGGCTGCGATGCCGGCATCGTCATCTCCGCCTCCCACAACCCCTTTGAGCACAACGGCATCAAGATCTTCAACGGTCAGGGCTTCAAGCTGTCCGACGAGCTGGAGGGCAAGATCGAGGACATCATCCTCAACAAGGTGGAAGTACCCCGCAAGACCGGCGGCGACATCGGCCGGGTGGTGTACGCCGACCAGAAGGAGAGCCAGGACTACATCGACCACCTGGTATCCACCATCGACTCTGACCTGTCCGGGCTGAAGATCCTGGTGGACTGCGCCAACGGCGCCTCCTCCGCCACCGCCGGCCGGCTCTTCGATTCCTTCTCCGACCTGCACACCGACATCATCAACGCCGACCCCGACGGCGTGAACATCAACAACGGCTGCGGCTCCACCCACCTGGAGGGCCTGAAGGCCATGGTCACGGCAGGGAAGTACGACCTGGGCATCGCCTTTGACGGCGACGCCGACCGCTGCCTCATGGTGGACGAGACCGGCGAGGAGATCGACGGCGATCAGGTCATCGCCGCCTGCGGCCTGGACCTGCTGTCCAAGGGCCAGCTGCCCGGCGGCGCCATCGTGGGCACCGTCATGAGCAACCTGGGCCTGCACGTCTTCTGCCGGGAGCATAACATGGAGCTCTTCTGCACCGCCGTGGGCGACCGCAACGTGCTGGAGAAGATGGAGGCGGAGGGCTGGGTCCTGGGCGGCGAGCAGTCCGGCCACACCATCTTCCGCAAATACGCCACCACTGGTGACGGCCAGCTTACCGCCCTGCAGTTCCTGGCCCTGCTCCACCGCTCCGGCAAGAAGGCCTCCCAGCTGGTGGAGGGGTGCAAGCGCTACCCCCAGACCCTCATCAACGTGCCGGTGGCCGACAACGCCGCCAAAGAGGCCATTATGAACGACGCCGACATCATGGCCGCCGTGGCCGAGCAGGAGAAGCTGCTGGCAGGCACCGGCCGGGTACTGGTGCGCCCCTCGGGCACCGAGGCCCTGGTGCGGGTCATGGTGGAGGCCCAGAGCCAGGAGAATGCAGAGAAAGTTGCATCCCTCTTGGCAAATGTCATAAAAAATCGCTGAGAATCCCGAAGTATTTTTTCGGAATCGCTTGACAAATTCAGGTATCTACGCTTATAATGTGCAAGGAGAAACGGCATGAAAGCTGACCATTTCCAACCGCTGGAGCCGGACGACGAACAGCTGTGCGCGCTGGCCGCCTCCGGTGACCGCCAGGCCGAGGAGGCCCTGGTGGTGCGCTACAACCGCCTGGTGCGCATCTGCGCCCGGCCCTATTTTCTGGCCGGCGGGGACAGCGAGGATCTGATCCAGGAGGGAATGGTGGGGCTGCTGGCAGCCATCCGGGAGTACGATCCGGAGAAGGCTGCCTCCTTCCGCACCTACGCGGAGGTCTGCATCAAAAACCGTCTGTTCTCCGTTATCAAAGCAGCAGCAAGAGATAAGCACATACCGCTGAACAACTCCGTCTCGTTCGGGAACCCTCTTTTTAGTGGGAACGGCGATCCATTGGCGTTCGGCGCGTCTGACGGTCCGGAAACCGACCCGGAGGAGATCCTCCTCAGCCGGGAATCCTTCCGGGAACGTCTGGAGGCGCTGATGGGCCAGCTGTCCGGCTTCGAGGCAAGCGTACTTCGGTTGTATCTGAACGGTCTGTCCTACTCCGAAATTGCAGCCGAGGTAAACAAGTCCCCCAAATCGGTGGACAACGCGGTGCAGCGTATCCGGCGCAAGCTGGCGCAGCAATCTTCTTCCGGCGACATCAGCAAAGGCTGATCGCAATATTACACTGACCCAGCACATGGATCATCCGGACCTGGGCAAAGAAGCAAAGAGAGGGTAACATCATGTACGAAGACAAGACTCTGGTATGTAAGGAATGTGGCCAGGAGTTCGTGTTCACCGCCGGTGAGCAGGAGTTCTACGCTGAGCGCGGCTTCCAGAACGAGCCCCAGCGCTGCAAGGCTTGCCGTGACGCCCGCAAGGCTGCCTCCCGCGGCCCCCGCGAGTACTTCACCGCTACCTGCGCTGCCTGCGGCGGCGAGGCCAAGGTGCCCTTCGAGCCCAAGTCCGATCGTCCTGTTTACTGCAGCGACTGCTTCGCCCGCATGCGCGGCGAGCAGCACTAATCTGCAACCGAAAGGCCGCCCCTGTTGGGGCGGCCTTTTTCTGTCCTCTCGGTGTCCCCGGCCCGGGCCGGTGCATAGGATGGTGTGGACGGGGCTCCCGTCCCGTCCCATTCTATAGGAGGAGGGACACCCCTTGTATCCCGAACTGGATCCAAACGTCAAAGATTCCGGCGCCTGTGACGACAGCTGCGGCACGCTCCCTGCATGCGCGCCCCTGGCCGTTCCCTATGTGCCGTTTCAGCAGAAGAATCCCAAGCGCTACTCCCAGCAGGACGCCCTTGCCAACGGCACCCTGTTTCCCGGCCTGAACCTGCCCTTCCACATCAAGGCGGAGGCGGTGAAGATGCTGGGCACCCAGCTGGCAGAGCTCCAGGCCCTGGAGTTCGTGCTGCAGGAGCTGGGCCTCTACCTGGACACCCATCAGGATGACAGCGAGGCCTTCAAGCTCTTCCAGCAGTACACCGCAATGGAGGCCGAGGCCCGCAAGCGTTACGAGGCCGCCCACGGCCCCCTGACCCAGAGCGCCGCCGCCAACGCCGAGAGCTGGAGTGCCTGGCTGGAGGGCGACTGGCCCTGGCACTACACCGCGGAAGGAGGGGCCAAGTAATGTTCCAATACGAGAAGAAGCTGCAATACCCCGTACGCATCAAGACCCCCAACCCCAAGCTGGCCGCCTGGGTCATCAGCCAGTACGGCGGACCGGACGGCGAGCTGGGCGCCTCGCTGCGCTACCTGTCCCAGCGGTACGCCATGCCCTATCCCGAGCTCAAGGGCCTGCTCACCGACATCGGTACCGAAGAGCTGGGCCACCTGGAAATGATCGGGGCCATCGTTCATCAGCTTACCCGGGGTCTCACCCAGGAGCAGCTGAGGGAGGGGGGCTTCGCACCCTATTTTGTGGACCACACCACCGGCATCTATCCCACCGCCGCCTCCGGCGCACCCTGGAACGCCGCCGGCATCGGCGTCAAGGGGGATGTGATCGCCGACCTCACCGAGGATATGGCCGCCGAGCAGAAGGCCCGGGTCACCTACGACAACATCCTGCGCCTCAGCGACGATCCCGACGTCAGCGACGTCATCCGCTTCCTGCGGGAGCGGGAGGTCGTCCACTTCCAGCGCTTCGGTGAGGCGGTGCGCCTGGCCAAGGAGAAGATGGACCAGAAGAACGTCTACTTCACCAACCCCGCCTTCGACACCGCGAAGAAATAACAAAAGAGGCCGACCCTGATGGGTCGGCCTCTTGTCATAGGCTCAGGCTACGTTCTCCAGGAAACGCATGAGGATGGTGGCCAGCTGAGAACGGGTGAGGGTATTGCTGGGGAGGAAGGTGCCGTTGCCGGCGCCGTTCATGATGCCCTTTTCCGCCACGTAGCTCACAGCGTCGGCATACCAGGCGGAGGCATCCACGTCGTCAAAGGTGTAAGCCATGTCCATGGAGTAGGTGGGCATCTTGTTCTCGGTGAGGTCGGCCAGCTTCTCCACGCCGTCCCGGGCGGACTCGGCGGACATCAGGATCACAGAGGTGAGGGAGATCTCACAGATGCCGGTGTCCACCAGGGGATCGGCGGCCTTCACGTTGTCGTTGTTGGAGGTGGACACCGTGGCGCTGACGGACACGCCCTTCTCGTTCATGCCCGCCTCGCCGTAGGCCTCCGCGATCAGATTGCCGTCTGGGCGTGATCGGCCGCCGGGCGCACCTCAAATACCTTGTCGTACAGCTTGCCGATGTCCTCCGAGCGGCCCACATAGGTTGAGCCGTTTTCCGACTGCTGGCTGCCCACATAGAGGCCGCAGCACGCATTGGCGCTGACGCCGCTGCCAATTACCATGGAACCGGCCAGCACCACCGCTCCAAGCTGTTTGTACCATTCAGCCCGCAAGCGTGCGCGCTGCGCGCGTGCGACGCAGCGGGCTGCATCCCCTCGAAAAAATGCTGGCATTTTTGAGAAGCGTGTCGAGACTTCTCGACACGCGAAAACGACCGCCCCGTGTGATAGTTCCCATAGGTACATTTTCTGAACCTTGTGAATTGTCAGGCACACAGGCGGACAGCGGAAGCTGTCCGCCTGTTGTGTTTTATGCCAGCAATCGCTTGATTTCTTCAATATCTGTAATCTGCTTTGTGATATGCGGTATGTGCTCACCTTCCTGCATAGGGCTGTCCACTCTGCCGATGTCCCTGTACACGATCCTGATACTTTGTCCTGCGGAGCGGGAATACTTTTGGCTCCGTTCTCCCACCTCAATCCGCTGGATGAAGAGCCGCAGCAGCTCCGGCGTCAGTTCGTCGATGGTAGTGTACCGTTTGGCCTTCTCAATGAAGGCGTCCACATTGGCGGCTGAGGCTTTCAGTTTCTCCAACTGTTCCTCCTTGGCTGGAATGGCGACAGACAGATTTTTTTGCTCGGCGTTGTAGTCTGCGGAGAGCATGCGGAACTGTTCATTGGTCACCCGTCCCAGAACATTGTCTTCGTAGAGACGCTTGAACAGCGCGGACAACTCATCGTATCTCCGACGCATAGAATCCAGTTCCTTCTGCAGACGGTTGATCTCTCGGCGCAGTTCTGCAGTGTTCCTCTGGTTGATATACTGGGCGAACTGCCGCTCTTTCATCCGTGCGAAGTGTGTGACTCTGCGCAGGTCATCCAGCACGATGGCTTTCAGATCCGCCTCCCGGATCTGATGGGGTGAGCAGGCGCTTTTCCCGCGCTTGCTGTAAGTTGAACACCGGAAATAGTACTGATCCTCCCGCATCTTTTCCGTCCGACAGAGCACCATGTATTTTTTGCAGTCGGCACAGTAGACCAATCCGGAGAACAGATTGGGTTCCTCCATGTGCTTGGGTGGCCGCCGCTTGTGCGCTCGCACATCCTGCACGATCTCCCAGACCTCCATGGAGATAAGCGGCTCATGGGTGTTCTCCACGAGGATCTGCTCGCTCTCCGGTTTCTGGATCTGCTTTTTGTTTTTGTAGGAGAGCGTTGTTTTCTTCATGTTGAGCGTATGCCCGATGTAAACCTTGTTTTCCAAGATCTTAGCCACTGTCTTGCCAGACCAGGTGTAGGGACGTGTGGTATCCAGATTGGTGCAGGCGGCTCCGGTAGTCTGGTAGTACTGGTTGGTCGGATTCAGCACCTGCTCTCGGGTCAGGATTCTGGCGATCTGGTTTGGCCCTTTCCCCGCTGCACACAGGTCAAAGATCTGACGCACAATGGGGGCGGTTTCTTCATCGGGGATAATCTCCTTGGAGTCCTTGTCCTTTTTCTTGTAGCCGTAAGGCGGTTTGCCGCCCAGCCGCTCTCCGCGCTCCGCTTGCATCTTCTTGATGGCGCGTACTTTCTTACTGGTGTCCTTGGCGTGGAGTTCGTTGGCCCAGTTACGGATAGGATTAAAGTCGTTGCTGCTCTCCACCAGGGAATCCACGCCATCATTGACCGCGATAAAGCGGACACCCTTTTCCGGAAAGTAGATCTCCGTGTACTGTCCCACCTGAAGGTATTCTCGTCCCAGGCGGCTGAGATCCTTGACGATGATGGTCTCCACCTCGTCCCGTTCCACCATTTCTATGATCTTCTTCCAGGCCGGACGGTCAAAGTTTGTACCGGAGTAGCCATCGTCCGCCAGGAACAGTGTGTTTTCAAATCCATGATCCGCTGCGTACTGCTCCAGGAAGAGTTTCTGATTGTGGATGGAATTGGACTCTTTCTGCCGGTCATCCCTCTGCCGCTCATCCTCCTGACTGAGTCTTCCGTATAAGATATTATATTTTTGGCTTGCCATATATCTGTAACCTCCTTTTACTGGGGCAAGCCGGTATGGGGTACGGACAGTATACCCCACCGGCCTGCACAAGTCCACGGAAACCTTACGCGCTGTGGGCTTCCTTCTTTAGGTCTGCGTCAATGAGCGAGAGCAGTCTGTCTGTGGGTGTCGCTGTGGCCTCAATCGGGAACACGGAGGTCACATGAAAGACCTTCCCTCCAATGAGCATCTCCCTTTGATTGATGTTGTGATCGCCCTGGTGCTGGTAGCAGGTGTCACGAAAACTGGTCAGTACCTCTCCGCTTTCCGTTTCCCGCAGTATTGCTCCGCCGGGATCGTACCCGCCCAGCATTCCAGTATCCCGGTATTCCTCGTATTCTGTTCTCATAGAACTCCTTTCCTCCGGACATGATCCGGACAATAAAAATAGCAGACCGTCACATGGTCTGCTGCCAAGTTGGTTCTTCTTCGTGATCGTCCGCCTTATGACCGAGGGCGATTTTTATTTGCCGTTCCCGACGGAGCGTTTTTCGGTCCGTGTGCTGGTGCATGGTGGTGGCATCCCTTATGGAATCAGCAGCTTGATCACGCTCCAGAGAGCGGCCAAGCCGGACCAGATCACCTGCAAGACCACCGTACCCACCATAGTTCCCAGCAAAATCAGAGCCAGCCATACCATGACCGACATTGCCGTTCCCAGACTGGGCGGAGAAATAGAAATCTCTTTCCTCTTCCCAGCCTGTCGCAGCAATGCCTGTATCTCTGCCACATCCCGCGCCAGCGCCTCCGTCTGCTCCTGAGTGGGGTACAGTTCCCTCCGGCTGGAAGCCTCCCGCAGAAGGGCTGTGTGTGCCGCTGTGTGCCGCTCCAGCTCGTCCAGCCGATGGAGCAGCTCCTGCCACTCCTCCTTGCTGGGACAGTTCTGCGGTATCATACTCTGCGGAGCGTTCCTCCGCTTCAATTCCTCCATGGGCAAACGCTGCCCGGATTCTGAACTCATGTTCCATGACCTCCTTTGTGTACTTTTCCTCGTGGAGCCGGTCGTCCCGGCACTTCATTCCCGTGGGCGTGGTGTAGGTGATGTTCTTCCGGCTGTCCGTCCAGCGCACCTGATACCCCTCACTCTCCATCAGGGAGATAAATTCCTCCTTGCTGGCAGCGTACCGCATGCACTGGTCGATGGTGTTCATGAGGCGGAATTTCCAGCTTTCACCTTTCACGGCAGAGCGGTACTCCCTGGTGCTCATCCGCTTTTGCTTGACCTGTTTCTGTGGCGGCGGAAGAATCTCCAAGCCATGTGCAGCACATATTTCATCATTGGCAATCCGGTGGGTTTGCAGGTCAGCGGCACTCTGGTGAAGCTTTTTACCATCCTGAAAGCTCACACTGTTCACCACCAGGTGATTGTGGAGATGCTCTGTGTCCACATGGGTGGCCACCAACACCTCAAAGTTTGAAAACTCACGCTGGGCCAGTTCCAGCCCCATAGCGTGAACTTCCTGTGGGGACAGGTCATCCTGCTTGTCAAAGGACTGCACGAAATGATAGTACTGTCTGCCATCTGTCTTATGGAACCGCTCCTTGGTGAGCTGCATTTCGGAGCAGACACTTTGGGCGGTGCAGTTCCAGCCGGAGACCAGCCGACGATCTTCCCATGTGGCTTTCTCCTCCTGCTGGACATAGCGCAGAACACCGCCCAGAGCACCTCTGCCACCGCCACGATTTTTGATTGCGGTGAAGGTTGCCATCTCAAGTCACCTCCCGCAGCAGCTCCCGGAGCTGTTCATAAATTTTTCCGTAGTTTTCTGCCAGCGCGTCACCCTTCAGAACTGTTACCCTCCCCATGTTGGCCAGGGTTGTGAGCTGATTCAGATTTCGCCCCTGGGCTTTCAGTTCAGACAGCACTTGTTCTAACCCTTCCACCCGCACGATCTCTTTTCCCAGTCCGCTGTAGCACAGGTAATCGGTGACTGTCAGGCCAGCAGCCCTGGCTCGTTCCCGGATAGCTTCTTTCACACGGGGCGTCACCCGCAGGGTGATGATCTCGCTCTTTTTTACTCTCTGCATTGCTCTTCCTCCCCCTCAGGGGCCGGGTACGGGGCAGCGCCCCGAAACTGTGCGCGGCGTATAGCCGGGCGCGATGCTTGCCCTCCCCAAAGGGAGGAATCCGTCTCCACAGCCCCCGCCGCGCCCTCTCCAGACGGTTGGTCAACAGCAGTAGGGTCGATAGGGACGATTTCTCCGGCACCCTCCAAATCGACACTATCGGCACGATTCAGCTCGATTACACGCTTGCCGTTGCTTCGGCGGATCACTGCAGCAATTCCGTTCTTCCTTAGGGCCTCAACGCTTTGCAGGATCAGCCTTGAAATCTTTTTGGGCGTTACCCCTTCGGCCTTATCAGGGTCGATCTTTTCGGAGAGCTCCGTGGGAGTGCCGATAAATACTGTTCTGGTGCTCATAAATGCGGAGATGAGAACGACGATCCGATCCTCACGCAGCACGGGTTCTTCTCTGCTGTCCGAAACCAACTCCCACACATTTTCCTCGCTGCGTCGAAGCTCCAGCTCCCGGTATTCGATGTCCCGGCCCACACAGGTCAGTCTGGCTCTGCCGCTGCCCCGCTTTTCTTCCACCAGGGTGAAGCTGGAATCCACTGCACCGCTGATGGCAGTGGTCCCGGAGATCCGGTGGAACACATCTTCCGCCTTTTCTTTCCGCAGATGGTGGATGAGCAGGATGGCGATGCCGTGCTTGTCCGCCAACCGCTTGAGCACAGACAGATCCCGGTAGTCGTTGGCGTAGGTGGCATCGTGGACTGGGCGGACCATCTGCAGGGTATCGATGATGACCAGCACGGTGTCCGGGTGGGCGGTGAGGAATGTTTCTATCTGTTCCTCCAGTCCCTGACCGATGAGGGCGCACTCGGTACAGAAGTGGACGCTGCTTGGTGCGTCCTCCGTGATCTCAAACAGCCGGTTCTGGATGCGGAGGACGGAGTCCTCCAGACAGAGATAGAGGGTGGTACCCTGCCTGGTGGTCATGTTCCACACCGGTTCTCCCTTGGCCACTGTCACGGCCAGCCACAGAGCGAGCCAGGACTTGCCCACTTTCGGGGAGCCTGCCAGGATGTGCAGGCCCTGCGCAAGCAGGGTGTCCACCACAAAATTGGGCGAGTGAAGTGGTTGGCTCATCAAGGTTGCTCCATCCACTGTGCGGAGCGGTGCGTTGTTTTTTCTCATAGTCAATTCCTCCTTGTTCTGAATATGAAAAGCGCCCACATCAGTGAGCGCTTCCGGGAAAGGTATTTTTCCTTTCACTTGATTATTCTGGGAGTTTTGATAAAATGAGAATATCACAAGACAGGGCTAAAACAGATATAGGACAGGAGGAGGACACATGCCGCTGGGGATCAAGCAGAACAACAACCTGCTGTACCTCACACTGGACGTGTGGCAGGATTTAGTTTTTCTGAACGAGCAAGCCTATCCCGCCGGATATTTCGCGGCCAATATCATGAATCAGGATCAGGCAACCCTTCAGGCCCTGATCCATTACGGCGGTGCCATCAGCAAAGAGGCGGAAGCACTCCTGAACGCAGATCGGGACACCTTTGCCCGTCTGCTCCCACAGGTGCGCTCAGATGTGTCCGCCCTGCTGGATGTGCTGTGGACATACCCGCCCTTCTGCTTTCTGGACAAGTCTGGAGAACTGGAGGTGCTGGATCAATATTGCCGCGAGAACATGGTGGATGCCCTGATGTCGACCGAGGCCCCGTATCGGGATTTTTTCTTGCACTACCTGGCCGCCGCCTTTGCGATCCCCCTGGGGATCTATCATTTTGTTGTAGCGGCGGACTACTTTGAGCGGGGATATCTCTACCGGCTCAAGGAGCGGAACGAGACCTTCTTTGCCATTGCCGCCCACGACTGTTTCACCAGCGACGACTTCTGGCATGTGATGGACGCCCTCCCCTTGCCGGATATTGAAAAATTTACGGTGTCCCCAGTCATGGAGTCCACGTACATCTTTGCCAGGAACCCTACCCAGGAAGAAAAGATGGTGTTTGTCCAGCGCGTCCGCTTTCACAGGATCATGTCGTTCTACTGCTTCGACCTGATGAACGGGCTGCATCATGGCCACGCCCCCTGCGTGTGTCAGAACTGTGAGAGGTATTTTCTTACCCGCAGCGGGCACAAGCCTAAATACTGCAGCGGCATAGCTCCCCAGGACAGCCGCCTGACCTGCCGCCAGTACGGAGCCATGATGCACCAGAAGGAGCAGAACAAGCAACACCCTGTCTACCGTCTGTTCAGTACCCGCACCAACACCATCCGCAAGCATCACCAGAGAGGAAAAATTTCCGACGAGCTGCGGCGGGAAGCACTGTATCTCGCGGAGGCCTATCGGGACCGGGCGCTTATGGACAACGACTATGCCGCTGGAGACTATGCCCACGATATGGAACAGGAGACACTCTACGCCCAGGCCAGGCAGCGGCTTGCCCAGGAGGACAAGCCATGAGCATGTATCTCTGTGACGCGCCCTGTCCCAGCAACGAGGAGCTTGCCCGGCGTATACAGGCAGGCAATCCAGGGGCCGCTTCGCTTCTGCTTTCCCAGAACGAGGGATACCTGACCATGCTGGCCGCAAGCTACTGCGAACAATTTTCTCAGGATTTTCTGGTGGACGATCTCAAGCAGGAGGGTGCGCTGGCACTGCTGGACGCGGCACAGCGGTTTGAGCCATCCATGGGAACCAGGCTGCTGACCTACGCCACGCCTGCCATTGAATCAGCCATGAAGGACTGCGCCGCCCAAAGTTCTTTTTCTCTGTCGCTCCCGCTGGACCGTTACTACCAACTGCGCCAGGTAGCGTTCCTCTATGCCACACACGAGCAGGACACCGAAGCAGATCTTCTGACCGCCATTCAAGAGAAGCTGGAAGTCTCCGTCAAAGTGGCCAAGCGTCTGCTGGAAGAATATCGCACCGTGTTTCAGATCGAGCCACTGGGTGATCGTGTCTTCGATATTAGTTTCGGCGGTGATCCCGCCAGGGCCTATGACCGTTTCATGCGCCGGACGCTGCTTCTCCAGCGTATGGAGGAGGTGCTCAAGCCCAGAGAGTTGAACTTGGTGCGCTGTTATCTGGGGATCGGCCAGCCCAATGAGCAGGGCATGACCTTTCAGGAACTGGCCATTCGGCTGAACTACAACGGCCCCAGCGGGGCGGAGAAGGCGTATAAGAGCGCCATCCGGAAACTTAGAAAACAGTTGAACGGCGGCACTTACGGTCAGTGGCTCTCCATCCAGAAAGCGATTCAAGCTGCACGCCGGGAGGCCTGCGAGGTAAAAGCGTACAGTTCACCTCAGGCCACATGGATGGATGAACAGAAGCTGGTTCATGGCTTTTTGTGCAAAACTGCGGTATTATCAGATGTGTATTGTGTCCTACATGAAGCGTGGGAGACAAATGGGCCGTAACGCAACCGGTCTGTACACCAGAGTACATCACTCGTTTCTTCCTGCATGCCGGTACTTTTTGCTTCATTTTACGAGGAGATTTCTCTATGGAGTATGTTGCTTTTGATTATAATGAGCCCACCAATCAGTGCTGGAAGGAGATCATGGCGGAAAAGCTGAAAACTGCCTCCACTTTTGAAATCCACTGTTGGACGGAGGAAACAGAGGAGATCACCATGGCACTTCCGTTTGGAACATTCAAAGAAAGCACCTGGCAATACGGAAAAATCATTGAAGGTACGGTAACGCCGGAATTTACTTCTTTTTTATTGGGCTTACCCAAGCCCACCGATACCGAGATCTATAACAAAATGACGCCGTTCTTTACCATTGCGTTGGACAACGGCTTTTGGTCGGAGCATTACGGCAGCGAACTGGACGGCATTTGACGAAACCCTACTTACCGGGAGGAGATTCCAATGAAACTTACCTATCTGAAATTCTTAAAGTATGGCATCGATTTGGCTCCTCTGGGGCTGGAACGGAGTACCGGGGACGAGACCTATTTTTGCACCCCCAAGGGGGCCAAAGTCATTGGCTGGGCTGGAGCGGATGGGATTCACTTTTGCTTTATTCGCGGCTTTGGCGAGATGGTGTTTGCCGTCAGCCCCATGAATATTGCGCCCGACTATGTCCACCCTCTGGCGCGAAATTTTCCTGATTTCCTGCGTCTGCTGCTTGCCTGTGGCGATAGTGCGGCACTGGAACAGTCGTGGCAATGGAATTTCGAACAGTTTCAGGCGTTTCTGGCGGATAATCCGCCCACAGAGGAGCAGAAAACTGTGCTCGCACAGATTTCCCGTCAGACCGGCCTCTCTCCCTTAGAGGAGCCGTGGCAGTATCTCCATGAACTACAGAACACATTTGATTATAGCAAAATCAAATATACAGAGGAATTCTATGACCTGGATCTGAATCCGGATGCACCTCAGCAACCTCCGCAGTGGAAGGTATTCTATGACGGAAACTTCTGGGGTCATTCCGGCCGCGGAAGAGCCGGAAAAGAGGTGGCCATCCATAAGGAATTTGACTGGGCGGGCCGTCATTGGCTCATTCCTTCCATCTACCTGTGCGGCAAAGGGCTGGTCGTAGATTTCTGTATGCAGGTAGCGCCTTCTTATATCCGAGCGTTCATGGAAAAGTGGGATCTGTACCCAGAAACCGAATCTCTCCGAGAATTCACCCAGGAACAACGAATGCAGATCGATTTGGACAGCCCGATGAATCTGGATTTTCACGCCATCCTGCACCTGAACGGGAAAGATCTAAACCCAGACAATGGCTGTGGAACCGCCTACAACCCCTGTCTGCCCCCGGAGTATTCCGTGGGAGACGAGGCCAGACTGGCTGTGGAACACTATGGCCTGGACCCAAATTTCGGGTGGATGCTCTGGCGCTCCGCCTATCCCTGGGCGACCAAGCGCAAGCCGGAGATTCGCAGCCTTTCCCTGACAATCATCCAGGACCCAGTCTCTATCCCTGGCCCACATTTTCAGGTAAGATGTCCGGGGGATACCGCTGTCTTTTCCCATGGCGGCACGGAGCATATCCTGACCGTGCAGGAATATGAAGCCCAGGCTATGGACTGGAGCCGTATGCCGGACACTGGGCTGGAGCACCCCAGCCACTATGTGGCCATGAGCTATACTGTCACCCCGGAACTACCAGACGGTGTTTTGACCATTGTGGACTGTGACGATGGCGACCGGCCCAGGCAGGCTCCTTCCTCCCCCGATCAGCCTGTAGCTACCTCGTGCACTGTGGTCATGGGGATTATCGGCGGTGCGGACGGTCCTACAGCAATCCTTTACGGGCCGGATAAACATGGAAAACTTCACGCAGTCTGTTCTTCGCTGCATTTTGAGCCTGTGGAACAGGTAGAGTGGCGGTTGGTATTTCATGAGAAGCAGTTTGAGGATACGGTCATTGATCTATTCCATAATGCCTCACCTATACCCGGAAATTTCATTCTATAGCATAGAACAGGCATCCGTCTCAGCTTCTTCAGCTGACAATGGATGCCTGTTCGCTTCATAATGATTCAGTTCGTTTGCCATTTCCCACGCCAGACGAAAACCGCAGATGAAGCTATCCACGGAGCGTTGTTCTATCATCAGATTCTGGGCGTCGATGATCCGCAGCACCAACTTCCGCTCCGGCTTGTCCAATCGCTCAATGAGCTGCCGGTGGCAGTTTTCCACTTCCTGTTCTGATTCCACCATAGGCAGAGGGGTGTAGAATCTGTCATACAGCAATCGCAAAGTTTCATTCATGTGTCTCGCCTCCTTATAGCACGACACAATAGCACATGTCAGGGGAAATAGCCATCATTTTATCTGTAAATGCATATTGAATCTTCAGAAATTTCAATCCTCTGACAACCGCGTGTAACGAATTGCTTCATCAACTTTTTCCATCAGCAAACTCGCAAGGATGAGTCGTTTTATTGCATCTTCCCGTGAAATATATGTATTTTCATGGGCTTTAGGATTTCGTATCCCTTGAATCGCACCAGCAAAAATCTGCATATATCCTTCCTGCACATTTTTCCCACTCTCAGTGTCCAAGCCTTCAAAAATAAGAAATGGATTTGACGGAGAAAATGTTTTTCGCATCAAATCCTGCCCATCCTTTTCTTCCCCTCGATAACGCCTATAAATTCGTTTTATTCGGGAATTGACTTCCTTCATTGCAGACTCAACCGCATCTGCATAAAACCCTTGGTTGAATTTGTCTCCTGAAACCTTATAAATCAGGGGATGAAGGTAGGACCAAAACCCTTCGTTTTGCCTTGACAGAATTCTTCGTTTCAGAGAATCAAGTTGAATCAAAATTTCATCTGCTTCGGATCGCGTCATATACTGAGAAGATTTGTATACAAGATTTTCGGAGATTTTTTGCCATTCTGGTGTCATTTCAAAATGATTCTCATATATAAAATGCTGGAGATCATTGTGAAATTCTTCGTATACGGGAAGATTGAACCGAATGGTTTCTTTGACATTGTATAGTGCTTTCAACTTGGAAATTAATGTATCAATTTCTATCATTCCTATGATCACCCCTTTGGTTTATAGCTCCCACACCGTCTCATCTCCGCAGATATTGCGGATCTTCAAGCGAAGGGGGTTCTTTTCACCGCAAATGGTCCCATCCCAGAATTCTTTGGTTTTCTCACCGTTGCGGATGACATGGCCGTTTTTATCAATTTTAATTTCACTGTCCGAGTGCCATTCTCCCTGGGCTGCGGAGCAATCCAGGCTCAGGTATTCGATGAGCTCCAGACCGTCATCGCTGACCTCAATAGGTTTAAAGGGCTTCTTTGCTGTGGCGTTCATCCTGGCTTTCTCATTGAATTCGGTGATCTTCTGTAGTACACGGTCGCTGATAAAGGTATCTACCACCACGGCATAGCCACCGAAAAGGTCACCCTTCCGCTCCTCGATATGGAATTTGGCATAGTCGCCGATGACCACATCATCCAGAACGGTTTTCAGATCACGCAACTCAATTTCCACGGTGGTGCTGTCGTCCTGGTCAATGAATCTGCGGATCTCCTCCTCGCTGGTGATGTCGATGTAGTAAACGATGACTTTTTTGATACCGGCGTCCAGGTCGGGGATGGCCTGATGGATGATACGGTTCATCAGCACCACATCCAGCAGCTTGGAGGTGCTGTCCATCAGGTTGGGAACATAGACGGGGATAGTACCCAACTTGCTGTCGGTGATGGCACCCTCCCAGAAGGAGTCCAGGGAGTCCTCGTTTTTCAGGCCAGGAATCAATGATTTGATCTTGTCCATGGTCTGAACGGGGTTGCGATAGAGCTGCACACCATCCTTGATCTCCAGCACATCAAACTGCGCCCCGTCTACTTTCAGCCGATCTCGAGTGGTCTGAATGGAGTTGAGGCCAATGTCACAGTGGATGAAACGACGGCCCAGCTTGTTGGCCACCGTAGCGGAGACGCCGCTGCCGCCGAAGAAGTCGGCGACACACATTCCTTTATTGGAGGATGCATTAACAATGCGTTCTAAGAGAGCGGCTGGTTTTTGTGTAGCATAGTCAGAGCGCTCTACCGCCTGTGAATTAACCGGATTTATATCCATCCACATAGATTGTACTGGCATTCCAGGTAATTCGTCTAAATATAATTTTCGACGAATGCCACCATTTTTTGTGAAATACAGCCGTCCCTCTGAGTCAAGTTTTTCCATAGTTTCTATCGGACATCTCCAGAGGGATGTACACCCCTTATACTCATAGGTGTATCCTCCTCCTTGCAATCCTTTTGCAGAAAGGTCACGATCATCCCACTTGCGTCCGTCTGGGTCACTTCGCCTGAACCGAGCTGCATAGTCTTCGTCATATGGTACATAAACAGTATTGAATACATATTGTTCTTGAGATTTGGTATAGAAGTATATACAGTCAAAATTGTTTCCATAAAACTCTGCATCGCTGTGTGCAGTTGCGCGTTTCCAGATAATCTCGTTTCGGAAATTATCTTCTCCAAAGATCTCATCCATTAGAACTTTCATATAATGCCCGATGTGGTAATCCAAATGCACATAAATGGACGCAGTTTCGCTCATCACACTTTTAATGGACATGAGGTTCTCGTACATCCAGTTGAGATATTTTTCTTTATCCCATACATCGCCGTACATCTTTTCCTCAAAGGCTTTCAGTTCCTCGATGTCCAGCTCCTGCTCCGCCTGGTCGATGGCCTCGGCCACCTTGGGGTTACAGCGGAGATACACCTTCTTGGCATAGTCGGCGCCGCTGGCAAAGGGCGGATCGATGTACACCAGGTCCACCTGGATACCCTGCTCCTTCAAATAGGCGCAGGCGGAGACGCACTCTCCACGGATGACCAGGTTGCCATCCTTGTTTTCCCCCACGGTCTCCTGTTTTTCCATCTCGTACAGGGGCATTCCACGCTGGAGCACCATGGACATATCATCCGCGCCCTTATACTTGAGAATGCGGTTAAAGTTTCCCAATACAGCCTGTCCTTCCACAGGCTCCGGGATAAACGGTACATATTTAATCGGCATGGTCATGCTCCTCCTTGGAGTTTTTCCCTTTTCGAATATTGTAGTAATTCATGTGGTAGGAAAGCTTATCCAATGCTTCTTGAAGACACTTTATCTGTTTTATAGAATCACCGCTTGTATACTTAAAAGTATAACTTCTTATTTCATCTTCCGATATATCTCCTATGAGAAACTGACAAACTTTACTGTTGTCTTCTACCACGAGCAAATAAACCTTCCTAACAGATTCCCAGATCTCTTTGATTATCTTAGTAAGTTTGAAATGTTTATTCATTGAGAGTAACTGGCATATATAAAAATAAACCTCTTTTTTGTAGACTTTTTGCATCTCTTCAAGATTGTCTTTCAACTCATATATTCCAATCCTGTTGTCTACTCTCAGGTTCTTATTTAGAGCTTCCATAAAGTCATGGCAACCGTTATATAGAGAAAGCACCGCACGATTTCTCTCGTAAAAATAAGTTACAATAGCTGTTCCACATATTAAAATTCCACTCGAAAATAGGCCTAAAGAAAGATTGCTTGCAAATGAAAACTCGAAAAAATTTAAAATAATAGCTACAACTAATGAAAGAAGAGACAATATGCCAGATAAAGCGGCAATTCTACGCTGTAAATTCAAAGTTATCACCTCTGAAAAAATTCACAAATTTTCCTCTGCGTCATGACAAGCCTGTCCCGCTCGGGCAGCGTATCCTCCAAATACAGATACTCAAACCGCGCATAGCCAAAGGCGGCGTTGTTTTGCCGAAGGAACTCCGTCTCCACGAAGGCCTTTTTATCCTTAAATTTTGGATCGTTGGCATAGGCTTCGCCCTTGGTCTCGGCGATCATAGCCTTATGGATCTTGCCGTCTTTGCGCTGGAGAATGAGGAAGTCCGGCGTATACATCCCTACATACTGCCAAGCATTGCCGCTTCGTTTGTAGCACTTGATCTTAAACTCCGTCATGGACCGGTCACCGTTGTAATAGACCTCCAGGCCCAAACGCTCGATTTCGGGAAAGGTCAGCACTTCCCGCAGGAATATTTGCTCAAAGCCGCTGTCCGTGTGGTAGGGCAGGTAGTGGAAAGAGCGATCCTTTTGGGGGTGGGAAGAATACTTTTTGCGGAGCATGGTCAGGACATCTTCCTGCCCCATCTCCTGGGCCAACTCCATCATCGCCTGTGCCTTCTTGTCTAATTTCAGTTTACCCTGGTCATCCAGAACGATTTTTTGTGCCGTCTCCTGGTTGGGATAGTAATCCTGGGGCCGTTCTGTCTCAACTGTCTGAGTAAAGTTGGCGATATTCAGCAGGCTGGCCGACTGAGGTATCCGCTCTTCACGGGTCTCGTAGGAGCGAAGAGCGCAAAAGGTCTTGCGGATATTCGCCTCCACCTGGCGCAGATCATATTTGGAACTGAAATACCGCGAGTCATTCCGTTGATAAGTGATTTCCTCAAAGATAGACCTCAGTTGGGCATCATAGGGCTGCAATTCCTCCATGGTAAGAGTGTAGAGGGAACTGCGGACGATGCTATAAAGCCAGGCAGAATAAGACGCTGGGACAGTACCGTGTTCCTCATTATCCACTCTGGTATCCGTTACCTCCATGGAGAAATCGGTGGTTTTAATGGTGCCTGCTACAATACTTGCATTTTTGTAAACATCCGGGAGTGTTTTTTCCGGCTCAGCGGGGTCTACGATCAAGGTCTCATAGTGGATCTTCAGCTGATAGAAGTCTACCTTGGGCAGATGGAGATGATCGGTGCGGTCATACCGAGCCAGTGACACTTTATGGTGATCTGCTTCACAAAACTCTTTCAGAGAGATATGGTGTTGTTTCAGCAGTTGAGCGTTTAGTTTTTCAGCATTGCTGTTGTTTAGATAGATCAGAGCCGTTTCCAGTGCGTCTTTCTGTACCTGACGCAGGCAGCGGCAAGCGGTCTGCAGCACCATGTTTTTGGGGCAATCTCCCTCTTGGGAGAGAATGATTCCCGTCAGGCTGCGGCAATCCCAGCCCTCTTTTCCGATCTGCACCAACAGCACAATGCGGATTTTTGAGAAAGGCTGATCCAGGCTGTCAAACTCCATCTGGCTATCGGCTGGCTGGGGATACTGCTTATTTCCTTTGTGAAATTTCAAAACGGCATCGCCGGAAAGCCCATACTCCGACGCGATACGAGCTACTATGGGGTAGACCAGCTCCTCCAGTTTTTCAATAGTTCCGCAGTAGATGCCCAGCTTGGCCAGTGTCCCGCCAGGATATACAGTGTCCTGATAAGCATCGAGAAAATCTCTGACGCCATTTTCAATAATGCGGCTACTGTCAGGAATATCTGCAATCTTCACAATGGGCCGCTTGAGAAAGTTTCCTACGCCGTCGATAAGCGGATAGTAATAGACAATATTGGAAATCTCCGCCGAGGATACTAAGAGACCATCAGTCACCTTGATTTTCTCCGCCTTTTCCAGATAGGGTGTACCGGAAAAGCCGACCACAGAATTGACGGTCTGATTCGTCGCCCACTTGCTGACTACGGCACGGAGCTTGATCTCGTCGCTGACCGCATGGTGGACCTCATCGATGAAAATGGACAAGCCGGGGAGTTTTCCGATTAGGTTGCGCAACTCATTGGCCTGCCGATCCTTTTCGTCATCGCTCTCTTCAAACATACTAATTTGCCCCAACTTCTCCTGAATACGATCCAATATCACCTTTTCCGCGTTGGTGACGGCCACCAAGCCAAACAGTTCAGACAGCGGTTGATGGTTGGCGATCTTCTGCACATTGGGATTCTTCGTCTTATTGGATTTGTTGGCGGTCTTGCCTTGATCCAGCACTTCAAAGGAGATCTGACGCTTGATTTCCGATGCCGCTGGTTGTGGGATCACCCAAGAGGGATCAAATCGCTGGATGGTTTTCAAACTGGGCACAACCGAGGATTTCAGCCCAGAGGGAGCGAAGATCATGAAGTTATGGGCAAAGGCAGGATTATGGGGCTCGTTTTTGGCAAAGTATAGATCCAGATAAATAAATGCGGCCATCAGGTAGGTTTTTCCGGCACCCATGGGCAGGCTGAACAGATAGTCGGTATAAGATACCCCGTAAAAGGCGGATTGGAAAAAATCTTCATAATCTATGCTCTCCGGGTCTTTGCGTATCTGCTTTTCCAGCTTTTCGGAAACCTGTTCGCCGGAATCGGTTTTCAAACAGGCGTACTCGAACAGTGCGGCCGCGGCCGGATGGCTAAGTAAAAAAGTCCTTGTCTTTGCAGAAAGTTCCTCTTGCTCCAAATCCATAGTGTTGAACGCTCCCTGGCAGAATAATTTTGCCAGAGGCGCACAACCGCAGGCAATTTTCAGATACAGATAGGTTTTAATGGCATCTATCTGGGCATCGCGCATCTGGTTTGCTTTTTCAATATAAGCGATGATTCCCTGGGCAGTACACTCGGAGGACGCAAACCAACGGTTCCGTGCGTTGGTGATCATTTGGTAAAACATCAGCAATCTCCCTTTTGTGATTCTTTTGCTTGGCGCGTTCTACCGTCCAGGGGCTTTCTGGCATCCTTTGGAATGGCCCACACACGGCCCAGACGATACGCTCCGGGGATACGGCCATCCCCACATAGAATTTCAACACGTCGTTGTGTAATGCCCCATTCTGTTGCTTTATCCTTTGGCGTTACATACTCCATATCGGCAGGCTCCTTATTGTGCATCTAACTGTTTAATCGCATTATACATCCTTTGAACGAACAATACAACTTAGAAAAGACATTCGCAAACCTCTTAACTATTAAAGTTGGATGCCTTGATATATGCGCATGAAGCTCCACATCCTTATGGATACTGTATTATTCTTTTGCATTGGGATGTAAAAGGACCCGTCGCAGAAACTTTTAATTCTGCGACGGGTCTTTTCCCCATACGCGGCGGCCCCATAGGTCCACATTGTGTACCTATGGGGCTTAACCTGTGGGGGGCGGCCGTTTTTCCGGGGGTCAGGAGAGCTTCACCTTTGCCACGATGACCTTCACGGGCACGGGGGACTCCAGCGCCACGCGGGGGGCGTGGAGGTCCTGGGGCCAGACGATGTAGAAGGTGCCGGGGCGGACGGTGATGGTATCCCAGTCGGTGGTGAAAAACTGGATGTCGGGGGTGTACTCGCTGAGCTGCGTCAGGGGCGCGTCGGGCAGGGAGTAGCCCATGCCCTCGGTGCCGGACACCACATACTGGATATCGGCGTAGTTGCGGTGGCACTCCAGCTTGCAGTCGGCGGCAGGCTTGGTATCCACGTCAAACCGGGTGGCGTACACGTTGTCGCCGTCGATATCCACCCGCTGACCGGGGGTCAGGCTGTCCGGGTCCACCTGGGCCAGCCACTCCAGGGCCTGCTGGAACCGCTGGCCCAGACCGTAATACAGAGAAGCGTTTTTCATCTTATCAATGACCATTGCTCTCACCTCCATGGTTGCTGCTTCCAGTTTAGCCCCTGGGCGGTAAAAAGGCAACAGAAATTTGGACAAGCGGGGCGCTTCATGGTAGAATAACAGGGACGGTTTCTTCTATCCCGCTCTGCCGCCGCATATCCTTCCTTGATCTGAAAAGGGGGGAGCGGTATGAAGCGTGTGGGACAGTGGGCCCTGCTGTGGGTGCTGGCTCTGGCCACCGCCGGTTATTTGGTGTTCTGGCCGGGGGGTGCGGTCCAGACTGTAGGACCTGTGGACAGCGGACGGCCCGTGCTGGTGCTGGACGCGGGCCACGGCGGGGAGGACGGAGGCGCAGTCTCTTTGACCGGCGTGCCCGAGAGCCAGATCAATCTGGCCATCGTCCAGAAGCTGGACCTGCTGCTGGGTCTGTGCGGCCGGGCGCCGGTGGTGCTGCGGCAGGAGGACGTGTCTCTCCACGACCCGTCGGCGGATACATTGCGAGAGAAGAAGTCCTCCGACCTGAAAAACCGGGCGGCGGCGGTGGAGGAGACGGAAAACGGGGTGCTGCTGAGCATCCATCAGAACATGTTCACCAACGCCAAATACCACGGGGCCCAGGTGTTTTACGCCCCCACTCAGGGCAGCCAGGAGTTTGCCGTTTACACCCAGGAGGTGCTGCGGCAGGCGGTGGACCCGGCCAACGAGCGGCAGGCCAAGCCCATTCCGGACACGGTCTATCTCATGAACCACATCACCCGCCCCGCCATTCTGGTGGAGTGCGGCTTTTTGTCCAACCCGGAGGAGGAGGGCAAGCTGCGCTCGGAGGGCTATCAGCTCCAGCTGGCCGCCGCCCTGGCGGGGGCCTGGCTGCAATATGAAGGAAATTTCATCCCGTAGGAGGATTATCCACCCATGAAAGCCAAAACCATGTTTTACTGTACCGAATGCGGCAATGAGCTGCCCAAGTGGGCGGGCCAGTGCCCCGCCTGCAAGGCGTGGAACACCATTGTGGAGCAGCCCGCCGAGACCAAACGAAAAGGCCCTGTCGCCGCTCCCGTAGGAGAGCGGCGTGGCAGTATAAAACCCCGGCGGATGGACGAGGTGGAGACCACCAGTGAGCTGCGGTTCCAGACCGGCATGAACGAGCTGGACCGGGTACTGGGAGGGGGCGCGGTTCAGGGCTCCCTGGTGCTGGTGGGCGGCGCGCCGGGCATCGGCAAATCCACCCTCATGCTCCAGATCTGCCAGAATCTGTGCCGGTTCGCCAAGGTGCTCTACGTCTCCGGCGAGGAGTCCGAGCGGCAGATCAAGCTGCGGGCCGAGCGGCTGGGGGTGCGGGGAGAGGAGCTCTACCTGCTGGCCGAGACCAGCATGGACGACGTGGCCGAGGCGGTGACCGCCCTCCAGCCCGACGTGCTCATCGTGGACTCCATCCAGACCATGTACAACGGGGAACTGTCCGCCGCCCCCGGCAGCATCGGCCAGGTGAAGGACTGCACCATGGCCCTGATGAACCTGGCCAAGGGCCGGGGGATCACGGTGTTCGTCATCGGCCATGTCAATAAGGAGGGCTCCATCGCCGGACCCAAGGTGCTGGAGCACATGGTGGACTGCGTGCTCTATTTTGAAGGAGAGCAGCAGAACTCCTACCGCATCCTGCGGGCGGCCAAGAACCGCTTCGGGGCCACCAACGAGATCGGGGTGTTCGAGATGGGGGACGCCGGACTCACCGAGGTGCCCAATCCCTCGGAAATGCTGCTGTCCGGACGGCCCCAGGACGCCCCCGGCACCTGTGTCACCTGCGTCATGGAGGGGGTGCGGCCGGTGCTGGCGGAGGTCCAGGCCCTGCTGGCCCCCACCAGCTTCAACGTGCCCCGGCGCACCTGCAACGGCTTCGACTTCAACCGGGCCAACCTGCTGCTGGCGGTGCTGGAAAAGCGGGGCGGCCTGATGGTCAGCTCCTGCGACGCCTACATCAACGTCATCGGCGGCCTCAACCTGGACGAGCCCGCCGCCGACCTGGCCATGGTGGTGGCCCTGGCCTCCTCCTTCCGGGACCGTCCGGTGCCCGGGGACCTGGCCGCCATCGGGGAGGTGGGCCTCACCGGGGAGCTGCGGTCGGTGAACGCCCTGGGCCAGCGGCTCAGCGAGGTCCACCGGCTGGGCTTCACCAAATGCCTGGTGCCCCAGCGCACCGGCGCCAAGCTGGAGGTGCCCGACGGGCTCCAGCTCATCCGCGTCCGCAACATCCGGGAGGCCCTGGCCTTTCTGTAACGCCCAACTTTTTTCATCTCTCTCTTGCAAAAAGCGCAAAAATCGGATATACTACCAATATCCTAGAAATTTGGAGGTATTCCCTTTATGGCTCAGATCACCAAAGATACCATCATCGGCGATATCCTGGACATCGCTCCCGAGACCGCTCCCATCTTCCTGTCCATCGGCATGCACTGCCTGGGCTGCCCCTCTTCCCGCGGTGAGACCGTGGAGGAGGCCTGCATGGTCCACGGCGTGGATGTGGACGAGCTGCTGGCCAAGATCAACGCCAGCGTGGGCGCTGCTCAGTAACAAAGGCAAAAAAGGAGCGGTCAGACCGCTCCTTTTTTCGTAGGAGGTGACTGGGATGCGTCCCATGGAACTGACCCCCAGGCTGCGCTCGGTGGCCCAGCTGGTACCCCAGGGGGCCAAATTCGCCGACATCGGCACTGACCACGCCTATCTGCCGGTGTGGCTGCTCCAGCACGGCGTCATCACAAGGGCTCTGGCCTGCGACCTGCGGCAGGGGCCCCTGGACCGGGCCCGAGCCACGGCGGAGAAATACGGCCTGACGGAGCACATGGACTTCCGGCTGTGCGACGGGCTGGCCGGGGTGGCTCCCGGTGAGGCCGACACCATCGCCGTCGCCGGCATGGGAGGGGAGACCATCGCCGCCATTCTTTCCGCCGCACCCTGGGTGTGGCGGGAGAACTGCCTGCTGCTCCTCCAGCCCATGAGCGCCCAGCCCCAGCTGCGGCGCTGGCTCCAGGAGCACGGCTTTACCATTGCCCGGGAAATATTGACCCGGGAAGGGGATACCATTTATACCACCTTCCGGGTGGAGGCCGGACCCATGGCGGAGCTCACCGCCGGTGAGCTGTGGGCCGGGCGGCAGAGCAGGGGGGAGGACGACCCCCTGCGGGAAACATACTTAAACCGGCTCATTGACCAGACCGCCCGGGCGGTGGAGGGGCTGCGCCGCTCCACCCGGAGCGCCGACGGGGCACGGCTGGAAGAGCTGGAGCAGGTCCACCGGGATCTGCAAATGATGCGAGAGGAGTGGCTGTCATGGCAACCGTAAGAGAGATCTATCAGTATCTGGACACTCTGGCCCCTTTTTCCCTCCAGATGGATTTTGACAACGCGGGCTTTCTGGTGGGCCGGGGAGACCGGCAGGTGGACAAGGTCCTGGTGAGCCTGGACATCACCGAGGAGGTGGTGGCCGAGGCCGCAAAGCTGGGCTGCCAGCTCATCGTGTCCCACCATCCGGTGATCTTTTTCCCCGCCAAGTCGGTGACCGACGCCACCCCCGACGGCCGCATCCTGCTCTCCCTGGTGGAGCATAACATCGCCGCCGTGTGCGCCCACACCAACCTGGACGCGGTATGGGGAGGCGTCAACGACGCCCTGGCCCGCAAGCTGGGCCTCACCAGCGTGGAGCCCCTGAAGCAGGACGGGGTGGACGCCTCCGGCCGGCCCTACGGCATCGGCCGGGTGGGCAACACCGCCGGGGTGCCCATGTACGCCCCCGCCTTCGCCGCCTTCGTCAAGGAGACCCTGGGGGCAAACGGGGTGCGCTTCGTGGACGCCCGCCGCCCGGTGCGCCGGGTGGCCGTGGGGGGCGGAGCCTGCGCCGACATGCTGAAGGACGCCCTGGCCCTGGGCTGCGACACCTTTGTTACCGCGGACGTGAAGTACAACGGCTTCCTGGACGCCAAGGCCCTGGGGGTCAACCTCATCGACGCCGGCCACTATCCCACCGAGCAGGTGGTGGTGCCCGTGCTGGCCAAGTGGCTGGCCGACGGCTTTGCCAAGGTGGAGGTGCTCACCACCCAGACCCATAAAGAGGTGTTTTCCTACCTGTGAGGGCTTGTCAAGCGCCCGAAAAAGTGATAAACTAGTTGCGCTGATTTTCGACGAGAAGGGAACGAGTACCAATGTCAGGACATTCCAAGTGGCATAATATTCAGAAGACCAAGGGCGCGGCCGACGCCAAGCGCTCCCAGATCTTCACCAAGATCGCCCGCGAGATGATCGTGGCCGTCAAGACCGGCGGCAGCGGCGACCCCAACAACAACTCCCGTCTGGCCACCGTTATCGCCAAGGCCAAGGCGGCCAATATGCCCAACGACAACATCAAGCGCACCATCGACAAGGCTCTGGGCTCCGGCAACACCGACAGCTACGAGAACGTGGTGTACGAGGGCTACGGCCCCTCCGGCGTGGCCGTCATCGTGGACGCCCTCACCGACAACCGCAACCGCACCGCCCCCGAGGTCCGTCACCTGCTGGACAAGTACGGCAAGGGCCTGGGCGCCACCGGCTGCGTGTCCTGGTCCTTTGACCGCAAGGGCGTCATCATCATCGAGAAGGAAGACCTGGACGAGGACACCGTCATGATGGACGCCCTGGACTGCGGCGCCGACGACATGCAGGTGGAGGAGGACGTGTTCGAGGTGTACACCGACCCCGACTCCTTCGGCACCGTGCTGGCCGCCATGGAGGAGAAGGGCTACACCTTCGTCCAGGCCGCCGTGGAGATGGTGCCCCAGAACTATGTCAAGCTGGAAAATGAGGACGACATCAAGAACATGGAGAAGCTCATTGACCTGCTGGAGGACAACGACGACGTGCAGAACGTCTGGCACAACTGGGATCAGGACTAAAAGTAGCAAGATCAATTAAGTATCAAGAAGATTGCTAAATTTTAAGTGGCAAATGATTATTTGTCTAACTTTTCTGCTTAAATAATTAACTTTTAAAGCACCCTTTTCTGATTTGTGTAAACAAGCAGAAAGGGTGCTTCTTTATCTTAACTACTGATTATATCCATGGCCAATAGTAACCTTCAAATTTACAAATGCTTGCAAAGCACCAGATAATGGTTGACTTATTTATTCAACAAATATAAGATTATAAAAAACAATTAGGAGCTGATTTAATTGCGAGATAGATTTGTTAAAAGATTTGACGGTACAATGACAAAATTCGCAGAAGACGAATTAAATAAATTTTTGGATGAAAATCCTGATTATAGGATTTCGGCTATGACATACGTTAATCAAGGTGCTTTTTACTTGGGATTAGTGGTATATTTTGAGAAAATTGATAATACTGATAAAATAAATACAAAATCCAATTATATTGCTCCCACAAATAAAACGTATGCAATTAGCTCGACAAATCAGCCTAGCAAGGGAATGATCACCTGCCCCGAATGTAAGACTACCCAACCCAAAAGAGACAAATGTTGGCAATGCGGATATAAATTTTGAGTTCAAGAGAAAAACTAGTCAATTTCATTATTTTATAAAAATATTTAACTCTACTCTACCAAGAGTAAAACAGCATATAAAAGGCCCCTCCAATGTCAAATTGAGAGTTTGACCTGGCCCAGGATAAACGTTACCGCCTTGGTAATCTTCGCCAGTGTTGGCAGACGATTTCTACTTTTCCATAACGGATACGAGTATACTCACGTACTTTTACCATAAGGTTTCACCTCCATCCTGAATCAACGGAGGGGCACTAATATTGTAACACAGATAAACGGTATAAACAATTTATTCATAAGGGATATGCTCTAATGCATTACCACTTGTTTTTTTCTCAAATTATGATATACTTAACTTATATCATGTTGAATGCGACTCACAGAATTATAAATGCAATAACGACGTGCAGAACGTCTGGCACAACTGGGACCAGGACTGAGCACACAACCATATCACCCAAAAAGGAGGACCTGCACCAAAGGTCCTCCTTTTTTCTTCTGAAAAGGAGGCGCTGTCTTGGGTCTGAACCTGATCTGTGAATTTATCCTTCAATTTTTCCTGTTCTCCTGCCTGGGTTGGATCACCGAGGTGACCCTGAAATACATACAGTTCCACCGGTTCATCAACCGGGGCTTTCTCATCGGGCCCTACTGCCCCATCTACGGCTGGGGAGCCGTGACGGTGACCCTGGTGGTGGGCGGCCTCATCGCCCGGAAGGGCACGGTGTGGGAGACCTTTTTGGCCGGTATGGTGCTGTGCGGAGCCCTGGAGTATTTCACCTCCTGGTACATGGAAAAGCGCTTCCACGCCCGCTGGTGGGACTACAGCCAGAAGCCCATGAACCTCCACGGCCGTATCTGGATCGGCAATCTGCTCCTGTTCGGGGCGGCCTGCGTCATCATTGTTCAGGTCATTGACCCGGTGATTTTTGGCTGGATGGACCGGTGGAGCCCCCTGGTCCTGCGCATTGCCGCCCTGACGGTGGCGGCGGTCATGCTGGCCGACTACACCACCGCCCACTTCCTCATGGGCATGGTGCGCCGGAGCATCGACGATCAGCCCGGCGACAACACGGAGGAGATCACAAAGCAGGTCCATATTCTGCTGCACAACCGCACCCTGCTGCTCCGCCGTCTGCACCAGGCCTATCCCGACCTGCGCGCCTATCCCCAGCGGCTGACAAAGCAGCTTCAGGAGACCCGCAAGGCCTACAAGCAGGCGGCAAAGCAGGCCGAGCAGACCCTTCGTCAGGCCGCCAAGGCCAGAAAGCAGGGCCTGGAGGAAGGTCTGGAGGCCCGCCTGGAGCACGCCATGGCCGTCAAAAAGGAGGCCCGGGCCAAGCTGAAGGAGATCCAGCAGCGGCTGGCCCTCCATCGGGACGAGGATTGATCTTTGTAAAAAACACAACCACCAGCTCCGGAAAGCTGGTGGTTGTGTTTTTGTTTGTTTACCAGGTGAAAACGGACTGCTGCACGCCCCGGTAGAGCAGGGCGACGATCTGGCCCCGGGTGCAGTCCTTGTCGGGGCTGAAGCGGTTGGCGCCGGTGCCCTGGGTGATGCCCTGGGCGCTGGCCCACTGGGCGGCGGCGGCATAGTAGCTGCCGCTCTTCACGTCGGAGAAGGCGCTGGCCGTCCGGGCGGCGGGGGAGCCGGCGGCCCGGTGGAGGAGGGCCACCGCCTGGGCACGGGTCACCACCAGGTCGGGGCTGAAGGTGTTGGCCCCGGTGCCGCCGGTGATGCCCTTCTCCACCGCCCAGCATACCGCGTCATAGCAGTAGTCGCCGGACTTCACGTCCCGGAAGGGGAGGGTCCGGTTCTTGGGGGCGGGGGAGCCGGCGGCCCGCCACAGGAAGGTGACCACCTGAGCCCGGGTGCACTGAGCCTCGGGGGAGAAGGTGTTGGCCGAGGTGCCCTGGGTCACGTTCCTGCCCACCGCCCACTGGACGGCGGCATAGCAGTAGTCCTTGGGGGACACGTCCTTGAAAGGCACGGCGGCAGGGGTCGCCGGAGTGACCGGGGCCGCGGGGGTAGTGGGGACCGTGGGAGTGACGGGGGCCGCAGGCTTAGCGGGCACCAGCGGGGTTGCCGGCACTGCGGGCTTGGCCGGTTTGCGGGCGTCGGACTCCTTCACGAAGCTGGCCTGGATGGTAACGGCGGAGGCTGGCATGGCAAAGGTGTACTTGTTTTCGCTCTTCTGGGTCAGCTTGACCGCCTTGCCCTTCTGGTCGGTGACGGTAAGCTGGTTCAGAACATAGCCCTTCTCCGGCTTGACCATCAGACGCAGCAGATCGCCCTCTTCTGCCTGGCTGTCTTTGACGGACACGCTGCCATGGGAGGCGGCGGACACCCGCACGGTGTAAACGGTGTTCTTTCCGGAGGGCTTGGACTGGCCGGTGCCGGGTCGCTTATCGCCGGGCTTGCCCGAGCCGGGCTGGGTGGGCTTGGCGGTGGGAGCAGTCTGGGCGGTCACATAGGAAATGATCCGCTGGGCGTCCAGATAGCCGGGGGCGGAGGAGGTCCACCGGGGGATGCGGGGGTTCTCCCGCTCATTGCGGTAGGTAGGTCCGTCGTTCTTCACCGCTTTGGGGGCGTACACCCCGGTGGTAACGGCCTTGCCGCCGGTGCGGAAGGCCGTGCCGTTGAAGCTGGCTCCGCCCTGGAGGTAGGCCTTGGCCACCGAGAGGGTGCCCCGGCCGCTGACGGCGTCGCCGCCCCGGTCGTAGGAGCCGTCGCCGCCCACAGCCACCAGCGTGCCGCTGCCGGTGATATCGCCCCGGTCCAGCTGGATGGCGTCGGCTCCCGCGGTGGCTGCCATCTGCATCCCGCCGCCGTAGACCGCCAGCAGGGAGTTCCGGTCCAGAGTCAGGGTGCCGCCGCTGACCAGCAGGCCGGTGCGGCCCGTATAGCTCTTGCCGGTGCGCAGGCCGCTGCCGGTGAGCACCTCATCCCCCCGGAGGTAGACAGAGCCCTTCACCGTAACGTCGCCCTGCACCGCCACCACAGGCTGGGTGGCTCGGGCGGTCTGGCTGGCGGCCGCATAAATGGCGGCATTCTCCAGCACCGCGCCGGTCTTGAGCCGCAGCTGGCCGTTGATGGCGGCGCCGGTGAGGAATTTGCCGTTGTCATAGTTCATGGAGAAGGAGCCACCCTTCTCTACCTCCACCACGCCCTCAACGGTGGTGTTCCGCAGGGTGAGCCGGCCGCCGGACTGCACCACTACCTTCACGCTGCCCAGCAGGTCCATGTGCTCCATGGTCAGATCGCACCCGGCGGGGACCAGCAGGGTCTGGACAGGCTCACGGCCCTCAGGCAGGGCGTAGCCCAGCGTGCCCCGGGCTCCGGCGGTACCGGACCAGGTGCGGATCTGGGCGGGGACGGTCACCGTCTCCTGGAGGCCGCCGAACTCCTTGATGGCCTGGGCGGGCATCTGGAACCGGTAGCTGCCGTTCTGCTCCCGGACGCTGTTGCCCAGGGTGAGCCGGTCGGACAGCTTTTCCCCGACGGCGTACACCTGGAGGGGAACGGCGGTGGTGACGGCCTTGCGGCCCTGGCTGTCAGTGACGGTGACCGCCACCTGATAGGACCCGGCCTGGGCGGGGGTGCCCGTCAGGGTAATTGTGCCGTCGGCGGGGGAATAGGTGCCGGTCAGGCCGCTGCCCTGGGGGGTGATGGCCACAGAGGCCCCCTCCTGTGCCAGGATCAGACCGCTTTTGTGGAGGGGCTTCCAGTCATTTTCAGCAGGGGAGGCCCCCTTCTGGGCCAGGGCGCACTGTACCTCCAGGGTATTTTTGCCGTAGGCCTGGCCTGCCGGGGCGGCCGGAAGGGAACCGGCCAGACGCACATGGAGCACCTGCTCATCCGCGGGCTGGGGCTGCTCCTCCCGGAAGACCTGGACCTGATAGCCGTCGCCGGAACGGGTGATCTTCAGCAGCAGGTCCTTGTACTGGCCGCTGGTGATGCGCAGGGTGTCCCCGTCCTTGAGTGCGGGGTTCATGGCGTCGAAGTATACCGCGGATTCCGCCCCGTCCAAAAAATAGGTGGGGCCGTCCACATGGGTCCTGTTGGGGACCGCCGCCAGATCCGCCCCGCTGCCGTCGGGGGATGTGCGCCGGATGGCGGTGATGCCGTCCACATAGCCCTCCGCTCCGGTGATGGTCAGCTTCAGATAGACCGACATGGCCTGCTCCAGAGAGGCGCTCATGCCCCCGGGAAGCTCTGCGGCAGGCTGGGTGCCGGTGGGGGCGGGCGGGTTGACCGCCACGGTAGATGTGCTGGTATCCAGAGACAGGTTCAGCTCCTCATAGCCCTCGGCCCGGATCACACAGGTGACCTTGCCGCTGAGGCCGGGAGGCAGCACGATACGCCCGTCGCTGGGCTGTACCACATAGGTGCCGGTTTTGAGATAGATGGTGCTGCTCACCTTCTCGTAGGGCACACCATCCACCGAAAGGGCGGTGATGCGCTCCATCCAGCCGGAATTCTGATAGCCGAAGTCCAGCTTGAAGGCGTGGCTGAACTGGTCGCTGTTTACCGTGGTCTCGGGAACGGGGGGCTGCTGACCTGCCGCCGCCGCGTGGGCTGGGACCATCGTCAGCACCATGGCCAGCGACAGGGCCGCGGGCAGCAGGCGGTGTTTGTTGGGTTTGCGTTGCATGTGTTGTACTCCTTCCGGTCATAATTTGCGTACCATCCACCTCTCACAATGCTGGAATTGCCGCCAATCACCTCCTTATGGAATCAATGGGGACAAATGGTTAGAAATGGCTAACTTCTAAAAAAGCAACAGGCAGCGTCCCGGAGGACGCTGCCGTCAGAAAGCTGAGCCGTTTGTCCCTTGGATGGGCACAGTATAGCCAAAGGGGGCGGCCCTGTCAATTTCTCTTACCGAATCTTAAGGTAAGGGTCATTTATGGTACATATTCGAAGTGCCGGTAGATCCATTTGCCCAGCTTGCTGCCCGCCACCAGGGCGATGGGCAGGATTAAAACGGCGAAGGGCAGGATCACCATCAGGGGGTTCCAGGCGGCAAAAGAGATGTAGAACGAGACATCGGACAGGACGTCCCACAGGAAGGCGTACAGCCGCAAGGCCCCCAACACACACAGTACCATGCACAGGGTCTCCAGAATGGATTCCCAGTTCAGCCGGGAGGCGGGCCGGAAATCCCGCCGGGGCAGGGGCGTGCTCTTCACCTCCCGCTCCAGCAGGGCGGCATAGTCCTCCAGGTTGTCCGCTTCGCCGGTGTCGGTACCGCAGAGCCGCTCATAGGACGCGATGGACTCCCGCAGCCGCTGCCGCAGGGCGAAGGCGGCCCCGGCGGCGTTGGTTTGATAATTCTGGGTCATGGCGCGGATCTCCTCCAAGGTGAAGCCCGCCTTCCGCAGGGTGGCGATGGCGCGCAGCCTGTCCACGTCGGCGGGGGAGAAGTCCAGCCAGGTCCGCCCGCCCCGCCGCTGGGCCTGGGGGGTGAACAGCTTCTGCTGGATGTAGAACCGCACCGCCCGCTCCGTCAGGCCGGTCTGGGCGCATACTTCCTTGATTTTCATGGGTATCCCTCCTTGGGTAAGGCCAGTGTACCATCTGACGTAAGGGAAGAGTCAAGGGATTTTGCAAAAAAGACGGACCGGAGCTGTACGCTCCGGTCCATCATATCTGCAAGTAAGCCTGTAAGCCGGGTTCTGTCCTTTAAGACAGCCATCTATCTCGACGCACCGTTGCCGGTACGCTCAAGCCGCCTCCCCGGGACGGCCGGGCCGGCCTATGTGTCCCTCCACGGCGTTGCTCCGGATAGAGTTTACAGCGATGGACGCTTGGCACGCCATCGGGTGAGCTCTTACCTCGCCTTTCCACCCTTACTGGCCGGTCGCCTCCATCTGGAGGCGGTCCTGTTCCTAGTTTCGGAAAATGGGTGTATCACGTCGGCCTGAGGCCGCCGTGATGCATCCGCCTCCACATGGAGGCGACCGGCCAGCGGTTTATTTCTGTTGCACTTTTCCTAGGGTCGCCCCCGGCGGATGTTATCCGTTATCCTTGCCCTGTGGAGCCCGGACTTTCCTCACCTGCGGGCCTTTCGCCCCGCAGGCGCGGCTGTCCAGCTTGCTTGCCCGACTATTTTACTCTATCCCGCACCGATTGTCAAATCAAAAGCCCACTGCTTCCATTGAATTTTTCGCCCGGTTGGGATATAATAAATTGGTTAATCTATGAAAAGGGAGGAACTGTCATGAAGCGTTCCACCATACAGGAATACCTGGCGGGGCTGAAGGGCAAGCGGGTGGCCGTCATCGGCATCGGCGTGTCCAACACGCCCCTGATCAAAATGCTGCTGCGGGCAGGGGTGAAGGTCACCGCCTGCGACAAAAAGCCCATGAGCGCCTTCGCCGGTCTGGCCGAGGAGCTGGAAAGCCTGGGAGCCACCCTCAAGCTGGGGGAGGACTACCTGGAGGACCTGGACTTTGAGGTCATCTTCCGCACCCCTGGCATGCGGCCCGACCTGCCCCAGCTGGTGGCCGCCCAGCAGAGGGGGACCATCCTCACCTCCGAGATGGAGGTCTTTTTCCAGGTCTGCCCCTGCCGCACCGTAGCCGTCACCGGCAGCGACGGTAAGACCACCACCACCACCATCATCGCCGAGCTGCTCAAGGCCGCCGGTGAGACGGTCTACGTGGGGGGCAACATCGGCAAGCCCCTGCTGCCCGACGTGGACGGCATGGAGCCTGGCGACATCGCCGTGCTGGAGCTGTCCTCCTTCCAGCTTATGACCATGGACCGCAGCCCCGACATCGCCGTGGTCACCAATCTGGCCCCCAACCACCTGGACGTCCACAAATCCATGGAGGAATACATCGACGCCAAGAAGAACATCTTCCTCCACCAGGACGAGAAGGGCCTGCTGGTGGTCAACGCCGACAACGACATCACCCGCAGCTTCGCCGGGGAGGCCCAGGGCCGGGTGGCCCTGTTCAGCCGGGTGTCCCAGCCCGCCCGGGGGGCCTTCCTGCGGGACGGGGTCATCTGGGTGCGCAACGAGATGCACGAGCGCCCGGTGCTGCCGGTGGCCGACATCCTGCTGCCCGGCACCCACAATGTGGAGAACTACATGGCCGCCATCACCGCCCTGGACGGCATCGTGCCCGACCCGGTGGCGCGCACCTTTGCCCAGAAGTTCGCCGGAGTGGAGCACCGCATCGAGCTGGTGCGTACCCTCAACGGCGTGAAGTACTACAACGACTCCATCGCCTCCAGCCCCTCCCGCACCATCGCCGGTCTGCGCTCCTTCCACCAGAAGGTGATCCTCATCGCCGGCGGCTACGACAAGCACATCCCCTTTGACGTGCTGGGCCCTGAGGTGACAGCCCATGTAAAGGAGTTATTCCTCACAGGTGATACCGCCCTAAAAATCCGCGCCGCAGTGGAAGCCGCCCCGGATTACAGCCCCGAGGCGCTGCCCATCACCGTCATTGACGACTTTACCCAGGCGGTGCTGGCCGCCCACAGGGCCGCCAAGCCCGGCGACGTGGTGATCCTGTCCCCGGCCTGCGCCTCCTTTGACAAGTTCAAGAACTTCATGGAGCGGGGGGCCGCCTTCAAGAAGATCATCTACGAGCTGGCCTGAAATCAACCTCACAAGGAGGAATCACATTTGGATATGAAACATGTGCTGGAGACCCTGTGCGGCTGCACAGCGCCCTCCGGCTTCGAGGCCCCGGCGGCCCAGGCCGCCCGTGCCCTGCTGGAGCCCCTGGTGGACCAGGTCTCCATTGACCGCATGGGCAACGTCATCGGCGTGCGTAGCTGCGGCAGGGAAGGGGCCAAAACCATCCTGCTGGACGCCCATCTGGACGAGATCGGCCTCATCGTCACCGGGGCGGAGGAGGGCTTTCTCCGCTTCTCCACCATCGGCGGGGTGGACCCCCGGATGCTGCCCGGCCGTGAGGTGATCATCCTCACCGATCCCCCCATCCCCGGCATGGTGGCCCCGCCCAACCCGCTGCAGGACGACGAGAACAAGGCCGTGCCCATCGACCAGCTGGTGGTGGACGCCGGTCTGACCCAGGAGCAGGCCGAAAAGCTGCTGGGCACCCCCATGGTATACCGGGGCGCCTGCTTCCCCCTGGGGGAGGACCAGATGTGCGGCAAGGCCATGGACGACCGCTCCTGCTTCGCCGCCCTGCTGCGGTGTATGGAGCTGCTGAAGGACAAAACGCTGGACGTGGACGTGTACGTCATGGGCTCCACCCGGGAGGAGGTCTCCGGGGTGGGCGCCACCGTGGGCACCTGGTCGGTGCAGCCCGACTGCTGCATTGCCGTGGACGTAACCCACGGCCGCACCCCCGACGGCCCCTCCGACAAGACCTTCGTGCTGGGGGGCGGCCCCGCTGTGGGCGTAGGCCCCAACATGGCCCGCTGGATGACCCAAAGGCTTCTGGATAAAGCAAAGGAAAGGGAAATTCCTTTCCAGCAGGAGGTCATGAGCGGCCACACCGGCACCAACGGCTGGGAGATGCAGATCAGCCGGGAGGGCGTGGCCACGGCGGTGCTCTCCCTGCCTCTGAAGTACATGCACAGCCCCATTGAGGTGCTCTCCCTCACCGACCTGGAGCACACCGCGGCCCTGCTGGCCGCCTTTGTGGAGGATCTGGGAAAGGAGGGTCAGCTGTGAAGGAACTGCTGAGACGACTGTGCTCCCTGCCCGGCGTGGCCAGCTGGGAGGACCAGGTGCGGGACTGCGTCATGGAGGTGGCCGGTCAGTACGCCACCGAGCTGCGCTTGGACGCCATGGGCAACGTCATCGCCTTCAAGGAGGGCGCCAGGGCCACCGGCAGCAAGCTGCTGCTCACCGCCCACATGGACGAGGTGGGCCTGATGGTGCGCGCCATCACCGACGAGGGCTACCTGAAGTTTTCCGCCGTGGGGTCTGTGGACCGCCGGGTGCTGCTGGGCAAGCGGATGCTGGTAGGCCCCCGTCAGATCCCCGCCGTGGTGGGTCTGAAGGCCTACCACCTGGTGAGCCGGGACGAGGAGAAGAACGTCCCCAAGCTGGACGATTTTTATCTGGACATCGGGGCCAAAAGCAGGGAGGAGGCCGCCAAGCTGGTGGTCCTGGGCGACGTGGCCGCCTTTGACAGCCCCCCGGAGGAGCCTGTCCCCGGTCTGCTGAAGGGCCGGGCCCTGGACGGGCGCATCGGCTGCGCCGTGCTGCTGTGGCTCATGCGGGAGGAGCTGCCCATGGACTGCACCTTCGTCTTCACCGCCCAGAAGGAGGTGGGGGCCAGAGGTGCCTTTGGCGCCGCCTTCTCCGTGAAGCCGGAGATCGCCCTGGTGCTGGAGGGGGCTGCCGCCGCCGACATGGCGGGGGTGCCCGCCCACAAAAAGGCCTGCGCCCTGGGCAAGGGCGCGGTGCTCCCCTTCATGGACAAGGGGGTCATTGTAGACCGGAAGCTCTTTGAGACCCTGCGGAGCCTGGCGGAGGAACAGCACATCCCCTGGCAGCTGCGGGAGGACACCACCGGCACTGGCGACGCCATGGCGGTCCAGCGGGCTGCCTCCGGCGTGCGCACGGCGGTAATCGCCGCCCCGGTGCGCTATCCCCGCACCCCCGCCACCCTGGCCAACGCCGCCGACATCGAGGCGGTGCTCAAGCTGACCCGGGCCTTTATCACTCAACTGTCCAAGGAGGACTGACGATATGGATATGTTAGCGATCATGCAGACCCTGAACGCCTGCCACGGCCCCTCCGGCTGCGAGGGCCCGGTGGCGGACGCCATCGCCCAGCTGGCCCGTCCCTACGTGGACGAGATCACCACCGACGCCCTGGGCAACCTGATCTGCCATAAGAAGGGGACCGGCCCCAAGGTGATGTTTGCCGCCCACATGGACTCCATCGGCTGCATCGTCACCCACATCGACGAGCAGGGCTATCTCCGCTTCGGCCAGGTGGGCGGCCTGTCCGCCCACGATCTGCCCGGCACCCCCGTCCGGTTCCAGAACGGCACCCGGGGCGTCATTGCCGCCCAGGGCAAGGTGGAGCCCAAGGACTGGAAACTGGATCACCTTTACATCGACGTGGGCGCAAAGGATCGGGACCAGGCGCTGACCATGGTGCAGGTGGGTGACATCGCCGTGTTTGACACTGTGCCCTTCGTCAGCGGCAGCAAGCTGTTCTCCCCCTATCTGGACGACCGCATCGCCTGCGCCATCCTGCTCTCCGCCATGGAGCGGGTCAAGCGCACCGACAACGACCTGTACTTCGTCTTCACCGTCCAGGAGGAGGTGGGCCTCCGTGGCGCCCGCACCGCCGCCTACGGCATCGACCCGGACTACGGCATCGCCGTGGACGTGACCGACTCCGACGATATCCCCGACGCCCCCCATGAGTGCTCCAGCGTGGCGGGAAAGGGGGCCGCCATCAAAGTGATGGACAGCTCTGTGATCTGCCACCCCGCGGTGGTGAACCAGCTGAAAGAACTGGCACAGGCAAGGAATATTCCTTTCCAGATGGACGTGCTCCGCTTCGGCGGCACCGACGCCGGCGCCATCCACCAGAGCCGTGCCGGCGTGTACACCGGCGGCATTTCGGTGGCCTCCCGGTATATCCATACTCCCATGGAGATGGCCGACCTGGACGACATCGAGGCCTGCGTGGCCCTCACCGCAGCCTTCGCCCAGGCCAAGCTGGAGGGGTAATGGAGCGGGCCGTCCCCGACGGCCTGCAAAACCCGCAAACCATAGATAGAACAGGATGGATCAAGGAAAATGTCTTTACAGATCAGTGAGAAAGTAAAAGCCCTGGCGGCTCAGGCCCAGACCGACCTGGCGGAGCAGTTTGCCCGCATTGACGCCATTGCCGAGGAGAACACCCAGAAGGTGCTGGCCGCCTTCCAGAAGCACCGGGTGGCTGAGGCCCACTTCGCCGGTACCACCGGCTACGGCTACGACGATCTGGGCCGGGATACCCTGGACCTGATCTTCGCCGACCTCTTCCACACCGAGGACGCCCTGGTGCGGGTGCAGTTCGTCAACGGCACCCACGCCATCTCCTGCGCTCTCTTCGGCGCCCTGCGCCCTGGCGACATTCTGGTGTCCGCCGTGGGAGCCCCCTACGACACCATGCTGGGTGTCATCGGCGTGGTAGACAAGGGGCCCGGCTCTCTGAAAAGCTACGGCATCGAGTACAGGCAAGTAGATCTGGTTGACAATGCTCCCGACCCGGTGGGGCTGGCGGAGGCCGTCAAAGACCCCCGGGTGAAGGCGGTGCTCATCCAGCGCTCCCGGGGCTACGCCACCCGGGCCTCCCTGTCGGTGGCCGAGATCGGGGCCCTTGCCAAGGTGGTCAAGGACAACAACCCCAATGCCGCCGTGCTGGTAGACAACTGCTACGGCGAGTTCGTGGAGACCATCGAGCCCACCCAGGTGGGGGCCGATCTGGTGGTGGGCTCTCTCATCAAGAACCCCGGCGGCGGTCTGGCCCCCACCGGCGGCTACATCGCCGGACGCCGCGACCTCATTGAGGGGGCCGCCATGCGGCTCACCACCCCCGGCATCGGCAAGGAGTGCGGCTCCACCTTTGGTGCCAACCGCAGCCTCTATCAAGGACTTTTCCTTGCCCCCCACACCACCGCCCAGGCCGTGAAGACCGCCGTCTTTGCCGCCCGGATCATGGAGCTGCTGGGCTACCAGGTGGAGCCCGCCTCCGACGCGGTGCGCCACGACATCATTCAGATGGTCCACTTCGGCTCCCCCGAGCCCCTGAAGAAGTTCTGCAAGGGCATCCAGTTCGGCGCCCCGGTGGACTCCTACGTCACCCCCGAGCCCTGGGACATGCCGGGCTACGACTGCCCCGTCATCATGGCCGCCGGCGCCTTCATCCAGGGCGCTTCCATCGAGCTGTCCTGCGACGCCCCCATGCGGGAGCCCTACACCGCCTATTTCCAGGGCGGCCTCACCTATGAGAGCGGCAAGGCCGGCGTCATGCTGGCGGTGGAGGAGCTGCTCCGGGCATAAGACAACCACAGAGGCGCATAGTCTGCCCCAAAGGGGGTGAGGCTGTGCGGCCTCTGCGCACCTATCTGCCCCGGCGGGCCCGCCCGCCCAAAGGGCAGGGAAGGGGCCTGCTGTTGGCGGCGGCCGTGGGGATCGGTCTGGCCCTGCTGGTGATCTGTCTGGTGGACGCCGCCCTGCGGCCCGCCGTCACCACCCTGGCCTCGGTCCAGGCGGAAAATGAGATCACCGGCATCATCAACGACGCCGTGGCTGCCACCCTGGCCGACCAGGGGGTGGCCTATTCCGACCTGGTCACCGTGGAGCGGGACGAGAGCGGCAAGGTGAGCCTGCTGGCGGTGGATTCTGTCAAGTTGAATTCCTTGCGCACTCAGATATTGGAACAGGTTCTGGCGGAAGTGGAGGGGCTGGACGCCCAGGAGCTGGGGGTGCCTCTGGGCAGTCTCACCGGGTTTGCCACCGCCTCCGACTGGGGGCCGGTGCTGCCGGTGGGGGTGCTGACAGCGGCGGTGCCCAGGGCGGAATTCTCCAACCAATTCACCGCCCAGGGCATCAACCAGACGTTACACCAGATCATGCTGGACATCACGGTGGAGCTGACTCTCCTCATACCCGGCGGGCGCACCGAAACCAGCGTCACCGCCCAGGTGTGCGTGGCCGAGACCCTGCTGGTGGGGGAGGTACCGGACACCTATCTAGGATTGTCGGCCGCCGGTTCGTAAGAAAAGCGTAAGACACGCCCTCTTTTTTCTGTGGTATCATGTTTTCAGAAAAAGGAGGGATCTTATGGACACCCTGCTGTGGTATCTGGAGATCACACTGGACTATATCAAACAGATGCTGCCCTGCATGGCCATTGGGGCGGTGTGCTTTCTGGCCCTGCTGCCCCGCCGGAGGAAGGGCCTGTACTGCCGGGGGCTGGAGAGCGGCCCGGTGCGGGAAGCGGGACTGCTGCTCTTTGTGCTCTTCTGCGCCGGGCTGGCCGCCCTGACGGTGTTCCCGTCCAATTTCTGGACGGTCTATCACTGGCAGGAGGCTTTTCAGGGCCTGCGGCCCTTTTTCCCCATCACGCCCCTGAGCCAGTCGGCGGGGTACATCGGCTGGACGCCCACCCTGTTCCGGGGTGACAGGCTGGGGGAGTGGGGCTTCTATATGGTGCTGGCCAACGCCCTCATCTTCGTGCCGGTGGGCTTCTTTCCCAACCTGCTGTGGCGGCGGCCCCGGTGGTGGAAGGGGCTGGCCGTGGGCTTCTGCGTCTCCTTCGCCATCGAGTTTTTACAGCTGTTTGTCAACCGCTCCACCGACGTGGACGATCTGATCCTCAACACCACGGGGGCCTTCCTGGGCGGGCTTATTGCCCTGCTGCTGGACAAGCTGGTCCCCAAACTGACCCGAAAATTCCAAGTGGAGGTCCGCCATGGACGAAAAACAGGAGATCCTCGACCTGCGCCGGGAGCTGGAGCAGGCCAACTATGAGTACTATGTGCTGGACAACCCCAGCATGTCCGACTACGACTTTGACCACAAGCTGCGCCGTCTGGAGGAGCTGGAGGCCAAGCATCCCGAGCTGATCACCCCCGATTCCCCCACCCAGCGGGTAGGGGGCAAGGTAGCCAATGGCTTTGCCGAGGTCCGCCACCGGGTGCCCCTGGAGAGCCTCCAGGACGTGTTCTCCTTTGAGGAGCTGGGGGACTTCGACCAGCGGGTGCGGGACGCCCTGCCCGGTGGGGTGGAGTACGATGTGGAGCCCAAGGTGGACGGCCTGTCGGTGGCCCTGGAGTACGAGAACGGCCTCTTCGTCCGGGGCGCCACCCGGGGCGACGGCCAGGTGGGGGAGGACGTGACCGAGAACCTGAAGACCATCCCCTCCATCCCTCTGCGGCTGCCCGAGGCCCTGCCCTCCCTCATCGTCCGGGGCGAGGTGTTCATGCCCAAGAAGAGCTTTGAGCAGCTCAACGCCGACCGGGAACTGAACGGGGAGGCCCTCTTCGCCAACCCCCGCAACGCCGCCGCCGGCTCCCTGCGGCAGCTGGACCCCAAAATCGCCGCCTCCCGCAAGCTGGATATCCGGGTGTTCAACGTCCAGTGGGCGGAGGGGAAGACCTTCACCACCCACACCGAAACCCTGGAATACTTGCAGGAACAGCGCTTTAAAGTAATTCCCCATTACACCTGTTCCACCATTCAGGAGGCGGCGGAGCGCATCGCCGCCCTGGGGGACGGCCGGGAGGAGTTCCCCTTTGACATCGACGGAGCAGTTGTAAAGGTAAACAACCTTGCAGATCGAACCACCCTGGGTTCCACCGCCAAATTCCCCCGGTGGGCCGCCGCCTATAAATATCCCCCCGAGCAGAAGGAGAGCGTGGTGGAGGACATTGTGGTGCAGGTGGGCCGCACCGGTGTGCTTACTCCCAAGGCGGTTGTAAAGGCAGTTCGCCTTGCAGGCACCACCGTCACCAACGCCACCCTCCACAACCAGGATTTCATCACCGAGAAGGACATCCGCATCGGGGACACGGTGCTGGTCCAGAAGGCGGGGGAGATCATCCCCGAGATCGTGTCTGTCATCAAGGACAAGCGGCCCGAGGGCACCGTGCCCTACCATCTGCCCGACCACTGCCCGGTGTGCGGGGCTCCGGTGGCCCGGGACGAGGACGGGGCCCACATCCGCTGCACCGGCGCCGAGTGCCCCGCCCAGCGGCTGCGGCACATCGTCCACTTCGCCAGCCGGGACGCCATGGACATTGAGGGCCTGGGCCCCGCCGTGGTGGAGAGCCTGGTGGACGCGGGGCTGGTGAAGGGCCCCGGAGATCTGTACAGCCTCACCGCCGACCAGGTGGAGCCTCTGGAGCGGATGGGTAAGAAGAGCGCGGAAAACCTGATGGCCGCCATTGAGAAGTCCAAGTCCGCCGGTCTGGGGCGGCTGCTCTTCGCCTTCGGCATCCGGCAGGTGGGCCAGAAGGCGGGCAAGGTGCTGGCCGGGCGCTTCGGTACCCTGGACGCCCTCATGAACGCCTCCGAGGAGGAGCTCACCGCCGTGCCCGACATCGGCGGCATCACCGCCAAAAGCCTGCTGGACTGGTTCGCCAATGACCAGAGCCGCCACCTCATCGACGCCCTGCGGCAGGCGGGGGTGTCCTTCGACAGCACCGAGGCCCCGGTGGGGGACAAGCTGGCGGGGAAGACCTTCGTGCTCACCGGCACTTTGCCCACCATGGACCGGAAGGAGGCCGCCGCCCTCATCGAAACCCAGGGGGGCAAGGTGAGCGGCTCGGTGTCCAAAAAGACCAGCTACGTGGTGGCGGGGGAGGCCGCCGGGTCCAAGCTGACCAAGGCCAACGACCTGGGCATCCCGGTGCTCACCGAGGCGGAGCTGCTGGCCCTGCTGGAACAGGCATAAGGATAGAAACCCCCCGCCGCCGGGCGTGATCCGGCGGCGGGGGGTTTGCGATCTTATTCGCTCTGTTTGCTCTTTTTCCGCACCTTACCCAGGGGATTGGCCTTGGCGGCGGCACGGAGGTTTTCGTTGTCCACGTGGGTGTAGATCTGGGTGGTGTTCAGGTTCTCGTGGCCCAGCACCTCCTGGAGGGTACGCACATCCACGCCGTTTTGCAGCATCAGGGTGGCGGCGGTGTGGCGCAGCTTGTGGCTGGAGTAGAGGGACGGGTCCAGTCCTGCCTTCAAAAGCCGCTGCTTTACCATATAATGGACGGCCGCCGTGGTCATCCGGGTGTGGGAGCGGGTGAGGAAGAGGGCGTTTTTGTCCGCCGCCGCCTGGTTGTTCCGCTCCGCCAGCCAGTCATCCAGGGCGTCCCGGCAGGCCTCGTTTAGGAAAATCATCCGTTCCTTGTTGCCTTTGCCCAGCACCCGGAGCTGCTCCTGCCGCACATCGGTCAAGTTAAGACCAACTAACTCCGAAATTCGCAGCCCGCAGTTGAGGAACAGGATCAAAATGCAGTAATCTCTGGCCCGGTTGGGCTCGTCCACGGCCTCCAGCAGCAGGATGGACTCGTCCAGGGACAGATACCGGGGCAGGGATTTTTTCAGCCGGGGGGAATCCAGGTCCTGCATGGGGTTTTCACCGATCAGCTTGGCCTTGCTGGAGAGATACTTATAAAAGGAGCGGATGGCGGCGATCTTGCGGGCCCGGGCGGAGGGTTCCAGGCCGTAGCCGGAGGTGGGGCTGTTGGCGTGCTTGGCCCGGTCCCGGCTGAGGTAGCTCATGTAGCTGTACACGTCGCTGAGCGTCACAGAGCGGGCCAGGTCCAGGTCCAGGTCGTCAATGTCGATCTGGTCCAGGGGCGTGGTCCGGGGCACACGGCCTTTTTCCAGCTTGATGTAGCGGAAGAAGTTGCGCAGGTCCAGATAGTATTCATCCACGGTTTTTTTGGAGTGGCCCTGGATGGTCTCGTGGTAGACCAGGAAATTGCGCAGCAGCTCCGGGGCGGTCAGTTTATAGTCATTGTGGTCCATTGGGGGCTTTTCCCCTCCTCTCAACTCAACAAAATTTTTATTTTGTTGAGTTCGTAGTTTAAATTCATAGCCGTCCCCTCTCGGGGCCGGCTTCTTCAAGGACTGAACTTCCGCGGGCGGTATCGACCCGCCCGCCAACAAAATAGCCGTTTTGTTGAGCGCAAGGCTGCCTGGTGCGGGAGCCCGGAGCGATCCGCAGCACGTCCGTCACGTCGGCACCTCCTCTCAACGGAGCCAGCATACCACAGGCGGGGCCGGTGTGTCAACTGGGAATTGACGATGTCACCAGACGGTGATGCCGCCGCGCCCGGTCTTTGCCTTGCCCTTGGCGGTCATGAGCCGGTCGGCCATGGCGTAGATCATGGTGGTGGCACAGCTGCCGTGGTTGAGCGCCCGGCGCACCCGGTCCAGGTCGCCGTACTTGCGCAGCAGCTCCACGGCGTAGACCTTGCGGAAGCTGTGGGGCCCCACGTTCTGGACCAGCCGGAACGCCTTGGCGGCCCGCTTCACGTCGGCCCATACGGCCTGCCGGGTCCTGGGCTTGGCCGGGTTGCGGCCCGGAAAGGCCCAGACCTCCCCGGCCTGGGCCTTGATGTCGCGCAGCAGGCCCGCAGGCAGGCCCACCTGCCTGCGCTTGCCTGTCTTGCGCTCCACCACCCAGAAGTGGGGCGCAAGCTGCTGCGTCCGTAGGGCCAGCACGTCCCCCACCCGCAGGCCGGTGTGTAAACAGACCCGGCAGACCAGCCGGTTTGACGGCGTGAGGGCGGCCAGAACGTGGCCCACCTCCCGCTCCAACAGGTATCCTGTCCTCATGCATCCTCCCTTCTGCCCCCCGGATTCCGGGGGGCACTTTGCCGCCCCGCCCCGCCTGGGCCCTCTGGGCCCCAGGCTTTGGGCGGTCGGCTTCACTTTCCGAAAATTGTCAACTGCTCCTGATTCTCGAACTGGTATTCGGGCGCTTTGGTCCGCCGCCCAGCGCTCCGCGCACAGGCGGACATAGCCCACGCAGCTGTGGACGGCGCACTGACCCCACCAGGGGCAGCGCAGCGCAGGTCCCATCCCTGCCACTGTGGTTCCTCCTCTCTTGCCACTGGCCGGGTCCGGACCAGGACGAAGGACAGCCCGGCCTCCGGCACGTCGAAGTGGTGGACCCCGCCCTCCGGGGCCAGGTCCACCGCCTCCCGGATGCTCACGTCGGCGAACTCCACCGCCGGGCGCTGGAGATCGCCTCCGGAGTAGTACCATCGCCCGCCGGGCTTGTCGCCCTGCTTGCCGATGTACTTGCAGACGTAGCCCACAGCGGCGTGGTAGTCGCCATAGAGTTCGATGGCGGTGGTGAAGCCCAGGGACCAGGCGGGGAGGTTGTAGACGGGGTGCCCTTCCCTGTCCCTGTGGCCGCTGTCCACGGCCTTCACCGCGTCGTTGAAGAAGCCGTGGAAGTGGATGGCCCCGTCCTTGTGCCGTTCCGGCACCAGGACGTAGGCCAGGCCGTGGCGGCGCACCTGGTTGTCCAACCAGGCGTTGAGCCGCCGGGTGATGCTGGCCATGTCGTAGCGGTCCACCTTGGCCTGGTCCAGGGTGAGGGTGACGAACCAGCGGAAGGGGTTGGCCAGTGCCAGGTCCCGGACCTGGGCCCTGGCCCTGCGCAGGGAGCGGTCCAGATTGTCCCGCCCCCTGACCTCCGGGGGCCTCTCGGGAGTCTCCTGGGCCCGCCTGCGGCGAGGCGGGCGCTCCCCGGCCCTCTCCCATCCCTGGGGATGGAAGATGGCCTGATCGCAGACCAGGACCTCCCTGGAGCCGTCGGGATAGGTCTTGACCCTGGCGGTATGACACAGGCCGCCCCGGCCAGAGCCGGACCGAGCCAGCAGCGCCGAAACGCTCATGGGATTCTTGATGAAGTCGTCCATGGGTCTGGTGGGTGACGGAATACTGTCCCTGTATCAAGTAAGGGAGCCCGGCAGCGTGACCGCATGGAGCCGGGTCCTGCCCCCCGTCGAGGGGGGCGGCCCCGGTTGTTCCGCCGCTGGTGAGCGGCGGAACATCATCGGTATGCTCGGCCTTGGCCCCCCTGCGCTCCGGTCGGCCCGCTGCGGGCCTTGCCCGGCGGCCCGGCCTCCGCTCCGGGCTTGCTCCCGGCCTGGGCCCCTGCGGCCCCCTGGGCCGCGCTGGCCCTGGCTCGGGCCCCCTCCGCTCCCTTTGGGTCGCTGTGGGGGTCGCTTCGGCCTGTCGGCGGGCCGCCTGCGCCCGTCGGCGCGGTCCCGGTGCTCCCCCGGCGGCCCCCGCTGCGGCGTGGGCGGGTCCGGGCGTGGGCGGGCTTGCCTCGCCCCCGCCTCGGCCCCCGGCGTGGGGGTCGTGCGGTCCCCCCTGCGCGCCGCTGCGGGCTCGCTGCGGGGGTGCTCGCCCTTGGGCTGCTCCGGGCGGCCCTTCGCCCCGTCCGCGCCGCGCCGGTGCCCCCTCCCCGGGCCCCTGTCGGGCGGCCCGGCTATCGCCATGGGCCGCCGCGCCTTCCTCCCTCCGGGGGGCGCTGGGGGCGGCCTGCGGCCGCCCTTTGCCGCGCCGCGCCCCCCTCCGTTGGGGTATCAGACCGCGCAGCGGCGGTCAAGGGTCCAGCCAGGCGGCCAGGGGCCGCCCTTGACCGCCTCCCCCGGCCCGATCTTCGGACAGCAAGGGGCGGCGCGGTGGGGCCTGGGTCTTGACAACCTGGAACATCTGTGCTACCATGGGTGATGCAGGGGCGTCCCGCTCTCCACCGCCAGCCGCAAGGCTGGACGTAGGCCATGGTGGAGGGCGGGCGCTTTCTTTTTGCCCTTCCCCCTCCCGTCCCCCCTCCCGTGGGAGGGGGGAGGCGCAGGGGCATGGGGCCGCGCTGCGGCCCCCGCTCCCGCCACGGGCGGGGACGAAAGAAGGGAGTACGGACCTCTCCGCACTCCCTGTTATCTGCACCTTGCCCCGCCTTGTACTCAACAAAACGGCAGTTTATTTTGTTGAGTTTATAGTTGAGGCCCACAGGGGTCCCCCCGGCGGGTCCGGCCCCGGCCAAATTCCGGCCTCCGGCTCTCCGCCGCTCCAACAAAATAAAAAACGCTGTTGTGTGATTTGCATTTGCAAACTCAACGATACCATCCCGCGCCGGCTTTGTCAATCCGCCGGGCCGTCGGCCTCCAGCAGCTCCTTAGCCCGGCGGAGCTTCTGGGCGGCCTTTTCCCGCCGCAGGCTGGGCCCGTCGAAGCACACCGGCACACAGCGCTCCAGCACCCGGTCATGGATACGTCCGTCGTCCCGGTCGGCGTCTTTCAGCTCCTTCAGGGTCAGATTTGTGGTGACGATCATGGGCAGCCCCGACAGATACCGGCGGTTGACGATCTCGTACACCTGCTCCCGGGCGTACGGTGTCCGCCGCTCCACGCCGAAGTCGTCCAGGATGAGCAGCCCGCAGGAGGTCAGCTCCTCCAGATACTGGATGCGCCCCTCGCCGGTCATGCCGAACAGGTTGAGCAGCGCCTCGCCCAGAGTGATGAGCCGCACCTTCACCTCCCGGTCCGTCAGGGCGTTGGCGATGCAGGCGGCGGCGAAGGTCTTCCCTGTGCCCGCCGGGCCCCAGAACAGCAGGCCCATATTCTCCCGGTACATCTCCGGCCAGTGGTCCACATACCGCCGGGCGTAGGACAGCTGGGGCACGCCCCCGCTGTCCCGGTCAAAGGTGCAGTTCATCAGCCCCTGGGCGGAGCCGAACACCCGCTTGCGCTTCTGGGCAATGCGTCGGACCCGTTCCTGCTCCATAGCCTTGCGCAGCAATTCCTCCTCATCCAATTATAAACTCTCCTCCTCTTCATATTGATAAGAAAGGTGGTTCTCTTTTTGCGGTTCCCTTAGGTTGTTAGGGGATCCTTTTTGCACCCGGTCTGGGGTCCTTTTCGCACCAGGTCCCGGGTCTTTTTGGCCCCTGCCCCCGGTGCAAAAAGCGTCCTCGGGCAGGTACAAAAAAATTTGGCTGGCCTCCCCCCGCTTTGGGACCATCCGGTAAATCAAACCTGCCCGCTCCAGTTCGGCCAGCCTGCGCTTGACTGCGGTCGTCCCCCTCCCCAGCGCCGCCGCCAGTTTTGGAATGGGAAAGCGCACGTACACCCACCCCTCCCGGTCCCACCAGCCGTTCTTCTGGGACAGGGTGGCCCGGTCCAGCAGCAGGGCGTAGAGCAGCAGGGCCGTCCCCGACAGATCCAGCTCCAGCAGGGCTCTGGGCAGGGGCAGATAATTGGTCAGCCCCCCTCCCCTGGCATAGCGCACCAGCTTCATGGTCCTCCCCCCTTTCACCTATGGGGTGTTTGGGGGGATTTGTTGCACGTTTGGGTACACCCAAGGGCAAAAAAAGGCGGAGACGCGGCATTTGCCGCGCCTCCGCGCTGAGGTATGTACTTACTGCACGCCGGTGAGGGCCCGCATGACGGTGTAGGTCTGCTGGTCCAGACCCTTCTTCATGGCCAGGGCCTCGTGGATGTCGTAGTCCACATAGGACTCGCCGTCCATGGCCACCACCCGGCAGGTCTTGCCCTCGGCCAGCAGCCGCACGGCCTCATAGCCCATGTAGGTGGCGGCAACACGGTCCCGCAGAGAGGGCGCGCCGCCACGCTGGACGTGGCCCAGGATAGTCACGCGGGTGTCCAGAGAGGTGGCCTCGTGGATGTGCTTGGCGATCTCATAGGCGCCGCCCTCCACGCCCTCGGCCACGATGATCATGAAGTGGGTGCGTCCGGCCAGACGGGCCCGGCGGATGGGCTCGATCAGGTCCTCCTCGTAGTTGACCACCTGCTCGGGCACCACCACGGCGGTGGCGCCGCAGGCCACGCCCACGTTGAGGGCCACATGGCCGGCGTGACGGCCCATGACCTCCACCACGGAGCAGCGCTCGTGGGACTGCATGGTGTCCCGCAGCTTGTCGATGGACTCCAGGGCGGTGTTGCAGGCGGTGTCAAAGCCGATGGTGTAGGTGGAGCAGGCGATGTCGTTGTCGATGGTGCCGGGGATGCCGATGACGCTCAGGCCCTTGTCAGCCAGGGTGAGCAGGCCCCGGAAGGTGCCGTCGCCGCCGATGCCCACCAGGGCGTCCAGCCCCAGCAGCTTGCAGGTGGCGGCTGCCCGCTCCCGGCCCACCTCGGACTTGAAGTCCTCGCTGCGGGCGGAGTACAGCATGGTGCCGCCCCGGCGGGACAGACCGCTGACGCTGTCGAAATCCAGGGGCACAAAGTCGCCGTTGATGAGGCCGTGATAGCCCCGGCGGATGCCGATACACTCGATGCCCATGTGAACGGCGGTACGCACCACCGAACGGATGGCCGCGTTCATGCCGGGGGCGTCGCCTCCGCTGGTAAATACGCCAATGCGTCGAACTGCCTTTTCCATGACAATTACCTCCTTGTATTTCCCGAAACCTTGGTTATACCTTCAGCTCTGCGGTCTTGCCCTCCAGAGCATGGGGATAGCGGGCCAGCACCGGCTCCACCTCTTCGGTCAAAAACTCCTCCACCTGCTCCGGGCAGCGGCCGATGTAGCGGCTGGGCTCCAGATGGGCGGTGAGCTCCTCCCGGCTGAGCATGGCGAAGGCCGGGTCGGCGGCGATGAGGTCGATCAGGTTGTTGGACAGGCCCAGGTCCTTCACGTTGGCCCCCGCCTGCTGGCTGAGCACCCGGATGCGCTCGTGGAGGTCCTGGCGGTTGCCCCCCTTCTTGACGGCGTCCATCATGATGTTCTCGCTGGCCATGAAGGGCAGCTCCTCCAGCACGTGCTTCTCAATGACCTTCTCGTGGACCACCAGGCCGTCGGCTACGTTGGCCCAGATGTTGAGGATGGCGTCCACCGCCAGGAAGGCCTCGGGCACGCTGAGGCGCTTGTTGGCCGAGTCGTCCAGGGTGCGCTCGAACCACTGGCTGGCGGCGGTCACGGCGGGGTTGACCGCGTCGGCCATCACATAGCGGGCCAGGGCGCAGATGCGCTCGCAGCGCATGGGGTTGCGCTTGTAGGGCATGGCGGAGGAACCGATCTGGTTCTTCTCAAAGGGCTCCTCCACCTCCTTCAGGTGGCAGAGCAGCCGCATGTCGGTGGCAAACTTGCTGGCGGACTGGGCGATGCCGGACAGGGTGGAAACCACCTGATAGTCCACCTTCCGGGAGTAGGTCTGCCCCGACACGGCGGCGGTGGCCTCAAAGCCCATCTCGGCGGCGATCTTCTTGTCCAGCTCCCGGCACTTGGCATGGTCCCCGTCAAAGAGCTCCAGGAAGGAGGCCTGGGTGCCGGTGGTGCCCTTGCAGCCCAGCAGCTTCAGATTGGCGATGCGGTACTCCACATCGGCCAGGTCCAGCAGCAGCTCGTTCATCCACAGGGTGGCCCGCTTGCCCACGGTGACCAGCTGGGCAGGCTGGAAATGGGTGAAGCCCAGGGTGGGCAGAGCCTTGTACTGCCGGGCGAACTTGGCCAGCTTGTCCAGCACACGCACCAGCTCGTCCCGGATGAGGCACAGGCCCTCCCGCATGAGGATCACGTCGGTGTTGTCCCCCACGTAGCAGCTGGTGGCCCCCAGGTGGATGATGGGCATGGCGTTGGGGCAGGCCTCGCCGTAGGTGTGGACGTGGGCCATTACGTCGTGGCGCAGCTTCTTTTCGTACTGGGCGGCTTTGTCGTAGTCAATGTCGGTGAGATGGGCTTCCAGCTCAGCCACCTGCTCGGCACTTACCGGCAGACCCAGCTCCATCTCGGCCCGGGCCAGGGCCACCCACAGCCGCCGCCAGGTGGAGAACTTCTTGTCCGGGGAGAAGATGTACTGCATCTGGTCGCTGGCGTAGCGGGAGGACAGGGGACTTTCGTAACGGGCGTGATCCATGGCATAAAACCTCTTTTTCGTAAAATCGACTCAATACAGTATACTATAAAATGGGCCCAGCGACAAGGAAAACTTCCGCCGGGGCAAAGGCTTGTCATGGCAGGCCAGAGGGTGTAAACTGGAACCAAACCCACATAAAGGAGGCATGAGCCATGCTCAGTGACTTTATCTTTCACACCGAACGGCGGACCGAGGCCGAGTGCAAGGCCCTGCTGAAGGTACGCCGTGGAGAGCTGGCCGCCCTGCAGCACCGGCTGGACCAGGCGGGCCTGCCGGTGATCGTGCTGCTGGAGGGGTGGAGCGCCGCCGGCAAGGGCCGCACCATCCAGTCCCTCATCCGGGAGCTGGACCCCCGGTTTTTCAAGGTGATCAGCGTCAACTCCCCCACCGAGACCGAACGGCGCTGGCCCTTTCTCAAGCGCCATTTTGAGACCATCCCCGCCGCCGGCAAGGTGCTCTTCCTGGACACCGGCTGGATGGAGGAGACCGTCCAGGCCTATCTGCGGGGAGATCTGTCCGACCGGGAGTATGAGCACCGGCTGGAGAGCATCAATATCTTCGAGCGGCAGCTGGCCGCCGGGGGCTACCTGCTGGTAAAGCTCTTCCTCCACATCGACCCGGAGACCCAGAAGGAGCGGCTGGACAACCTGGCCGCCGACAAGGACACCGCCTGGCGGTGCAACGAGGCCGACCGGCGGCAGAACAAGAACTACGAACGGCAGCTGGCGGTGTTCGACCGCTATCTGGCCGCCACGGACAAGCCCTGGGCCCCCTGGAAGGTCATCGACAGCACCCAGGCCGCCCAGGCCAATCTGGCGGCGGCGGACTGGCTCCACGACCAGATCTGCGCCGCCCTGAAAAACCGGCCCTCCCCTGTCCATCCGGCCTATCAGTGGCCTCTGGCCCCCACCCTGCCCCTGGAGCAGGTGAAGCTGGACAAGGTGCTGGAGGAGCGGGACTACCGCAGGCAGCTCAAGAAGTGCCGGAAAAAGCTGGCCGCCCTCCACAACGAGCTTTATCGCAAGAAGGTGCCGGTGGTCATCGTGTACGAGGGCTGGGACGCCGCCGGCAAGGGGGGCAACATCAAGCGGCTGGCCTCCTCCCTGGACCCCCGCGGGTATGAGGTCCTCCCCATCGCCGCCCCCACCAAGGACGAGCTGGCCCGCCACTACCTGTGGCGGTTCTGGACGCGCCTGCCCAAGACGGGGCACATCGCCATCTTCGACCGCAGCTGGTACGGCCGGGTGATGGTGGAGCGGCTGGAGGGCTTCTGCACCACCGACGACTGGCAGCGGGCCTTTGACGAGATCAATGAGTTCGAGCAGGAGCTCACCGACAGCGGCATGGTGGTCATCAAGTTCTGGGTGCAGATCGACAAGGACACCCAGCTGGAGCGGTTCAACCAGCGGCAGGCGGACCCGGCCAAGCAGTGGAAGATCACCGAGGAGGACTGGCGCAACCGGGACAAGTGGGACGCCTATCAGGTGGCGGTGGACGAGATGCTCCAGCGCACCAGCACCACCTTTGCCCCCTGGCACATCCTGGAGTCGGTGGACAAGCGCTACGCCCGCATCAAGGCCATGAAGACCGTCATTGAGGCCCTGGAGCAGGCCCTGCGCCCGTAACCCCCACCCACTAACCACAAAAAAATGGCCGCCATTTGGCGGCCATTTTTGCGTTTCACTTCTTTGCCAGGGCGGACAGCTCCTCCAAGGTCACCTGGTAGGCCTGTTCGGCGTGAATCAGCCAGTCCGGCTCCTCCCCGGGCACCGGCAGGATCTCCCCCCTGTTTTGCAGGATGCGCTCGGCGATCCAGGCCAGGAAGGCCGGGTTCTTCACCAGCACCGGCCCGGTAATGTGGGTGCCCACCACATTGCCGTGGCGGAAGCCCTCAGGGCCTCCCTCCTGCTCATTGCCCATGCCCATGGTCATACCCTCAAAGAGGGGCTCCTCCACCCCGTCGGTGTGGGAGCACTTGTTCATAAAGCCCACCACCGGCTCGGGGAACAGGCCGGTTTTGGCAATGGCGTCGTGGGGTACTCGCTTGTCGGTCTCCACGGTGGCAAAGCCCCCAAAGCCCAGGCCCTCATGGGCCGTCCCCTTCTGGTCGGTAATGGAGGCCCCCAGCAGCTCCATGGCGTTGCCGGTAAAGAGCACCACAGCGTGCTCCGCCGCCTCCTTCAGGGCGTCCTTGTAGGGGGCCAGCCAGCCCAGCGCCGCCTTCTGGGTGCGCTCGGTGCCCGCCCCCATGTAGATGAGGTCGGCCCCGGTAAAGTCGGGAGCCTGGTCGCAGTCCACGGCCTGGATCTCCACCTGAGCTCCCCGCCAGGTGAGATAGCGCCCCAGCAGGGTGAGATTGGCGTACTCCCCGTACAGGCTCATGGCCTCGGGGTAGAGATGCAGCAGTTTGATGTTCATGTCCACCCCTCCTTATTCCGTCCGCTGGACCCGGCTGAGCAGCTTGTCCCGGTCGGAGAAGCAGGTGACCACGTACAGGTCCTCTTCCCCGTCCTTCTCCAGCAGCTCCGCCGCCTGGGCCACGGTGTCCAGGCACACGATCTTGTCCTGGGGCACCGCCGAGCAGTCAAACCGCAGGGCCAGGTCGTTGACATACTTGCCGCACAGCACCACCCGCTTCACGTGGGGGGCGGAGAGCTGGTCGAAGTCGATGTCCCACAGCCAGCTGGTCTCGCCGGTGAAGTATTTGCGGCTGATGGCGTCCACAATGACCAGCACCGAGCAGTCCTTGCCGGTATCCTTAATATACCGCAGGTTGGTGTCGTAGGCCACCGAGTTTTCGTGCTTGCTGGTGAGCAGGGTGCCGTGGTGCTTGCCCAGGGTGAAGGTGACCATCCGGCCGTTTTTCAGGATGTAGCTACCCAGCACGTCGGCAATGGTCTTCTTGTCCACTCCGCACAGCCGGCACAGGGACCAGGCCGCCAGGATGTTGTACACGTTATAGATGCTGCGGAAGCTGAGGGCAATCTCGGTGTCCCCGTCCAGCACCAGCTTGCCCTCCTTCAGGTCCAGGCTGGTGGCGGCAAAGTCGGGGTCGTGGCGGTGGTGACCGCAGACGGTGCAGCGGTAGTGGCCCACCTGATTGTAGTGGTAAAGGGTGTACTCCATTTTGCCTTTACACACCGGGCACCGGGCGCCGTCGTGGTAGATGCCGTGATGTTCCGCCGTGGCCCCCTCCCAGGCCTCCAGGCCGAACCACTTTACCTTGTCGTGGCCCTGGGCGAAGCAGGACACCAGGGGATCGTCAGCGTTGAGCACCAGGGTGGTGTCGTCGTGGATGGCGGGCAGGATGGCGTCATACACCCACTCGGGATGGCCGTTGCGGGTGAGCTGATCCCGGTACAGGTTGGTGATGACGAAGTGGGTGGGATGGAACCACTTGAAGCTGTAGCGGGCGTAGCGCTCGTCGCTCTCCAGCAGCAGCACGTCCCCCTTCATCTTCCCCCCCAGGGTGCAGTGGGTGAGGATGAGGGTGGTGACGCCCTCGATCTGGTTGGAGCCCTCAGCGTTGTACACCACGTCCTTGCCGGCGGCCCGCAGCACCGAGGCGATCATCTCCACAGTGGAGGTCTTGCCGTTGGAGCCGGTGACGGCGATGACGTAGGAGGGCAGCTTGACCCGGCGCAGCACGTCGGGACACAGCTTGAGGGCGAACTGACCGGGGAGGCTGCTGCCCTTCCCCACCAGCTTGCCCACGAAGCGCAGAGCCTTGCACAGAATGATGGACAGGGCCATTCTCATGGACATTCACTCCTTATCCGAATGCGTGCCTTATATTATACCCATCATGGTCGGCGGAAGTCAACGGCCCCGAACCGTTTGGCGGGGATTTTGTCGGGATAGGGGGCGGAGCCAAAACATTTGGTTGACAAGTGTCTACCTATGTGATATGCTCCAATCAGAAGAGGTAGACAACTGTACACCAATGGAGGGATGCCCTATGAAGATCCACCTGTCCGACGGCGAATGGAAGCTGATGGACCGCCTGTGGGAGGACGGCCCGGCCACCATTACCCAGCTGACCCACGCCCTGGCGGGGGACACCGGCTGGTCCAAGCACACCATCATCTCCATGCTCTCCCGTCTGGAGGCCAAGGGTGCGGTGACCCACCGGGAGGAAGGCCGGGCCAAGGAGTACACCCCCCTGCTCCCCCGCCAGCAGGCGGAGGAGACCGCCACCCGCCACTTCCTGGACAAGGTATACGGCGGCAGCCTGGGGCTGATGATGAGCACCCTGGTGGACAGCCGGGCCCTGACCCAGGAGGACATTGACCAGCTCTCCGCCATTCTGGAGCAGGCAAAGGAGGCGTCGTCATGAAAGAAGTCATCCTCACATCATCGGTCCTGATCCTGGCTCTCATCCTGTTTCGGTTCCTCTTCCGCAGCACCATCCCACGTCGGGTGCAGTACGCCCTGTGGGCCCTGGTGCTGGTGCGGCTGCTGGTGCCGGTGCAGGTGCCCGACCTGCCCATCGTTTCGGTGCTGGAGGTGAGCCGGCAGGCCGGGCAGCAGATCACCGCCGCTCTGGAGCGGCCGGTGGCACTGGCTCCCGTCCGGGAGCAGACGACGGAGGACCCCGTCCAACCGGCAACCGGTCCGGCCACGGAAAACACCCAGACCCAGGCGTTTGAAGGCCGCCCCACCGCCGGAGAGACCAGCGCCGCCCTCCCCACCTCCACCGTCTCCCCGGCCCGGGTGCTGGACGTGGTGTGGAAGGCTGGCATGGCCGCCATGGCTCTGTTCTTCCTGATCGCCAACCTGCGGTTCCGGCTGGCGCTGAACAGGAGCCGGGTCCCCTTCCCTGTGGCGGACTGTCCCCTGCCGGTCTATCTCAGCGACCGGCTCTCCTCCCCCTGTCTGGTGGGACTGGTCCGGCCCGCCATTTACCTCACCCCCGCCGCCGTCCGGTCGGACCGGCTGGACTATGTGCTCCTCCATGAGCGCACCCATGCCAGGCATCTGGACCCCCTGTGGGCTCTGCTGCGGTGCCTGTGCCTCACCATCTACTGGTTCCACCCCCTGGTGTGGGCGGCGGCCCTCCTGTCCCGGACAGACTGCGAGCTGGCCTGTGACGAGGGGGCCATGGCGGCCCTGGACCACCACCGGCGTCTGGACTACGGCCGTACCCTGCTGGCTCTGGTGCCGGTGTCCGGCCGTCCCGCCAATCCCCTGCTGGCCGCCACCACCATGGCCTCCGGCAGGCGGCAGCTGAAGGACCGCATCACCCGCATCGCCCATCATAAGCGCCCGGTGCTGGCAGCTATACTGGCGGCGGTGCTGCTGGCAGGGCTGGCGGGGGCCTGTACCTTCGCCGGGCCCAGGACCGCCGAGTATGAGAGCGGCACCTTTACCCTGTACGTTTCCGACCTGACCCCCTATACCGCGCCTACCTTCCAGCCCAGCCCGGACGACAGAGCGTTTTCCTCTTTCTGCGCAGGGGTAGACTCCTTCCGGGCCAAGGACGGCAGCGTCTACCCCGCCCTGGCCTCCGCGTCCACAGACGATTCCATTCCCTGGATCAAGCATGCCGCCGCTCCCGTTCTGTCCATTCAGTCCATCCAGCACGACTCCGGGCAGGGGCTGCAGAACACCTACCAGAGTCACTGCTATTCAGGGCTGTTCGGCACCTACGGCCTGATCTCCGTCTACCCCGGCATCCTGCCTGAGCAGCAGGAGAACTGGGTGTATGACTTCTTCGCCATGGACGAGACGCGGGGTGAGCTGTACCTGCTGCTGCGGGCCTGCGGCACTGCCGGCGGTCAGCTGCTGACCCAGGACCTGAACGGGGACGGGACCTATGAGCTATTTACCGACCAGCAGCTCATCCTCCAGCGGGAGGATACCCTCTGCGTCGTGGACTATGCCGGGCTGCTGGCGGAGCACTGGCCCGCCTTCCGCACCCTGGAGGAGGCCCGGCTGGCCGCCGGAGGCAGCTGCATCCTCCTCTCGGGCACCATGGAGGACCCAAACGGCCACACCGCCTCCTTCCTGCGCACCCTCACCCTCAGCGGGGATGCCCTTACGGTGGCGCAGCCCGCCATAGCAGCGGAGGGCGCTGTGACCGTCCCCCTGGCGGAGCTGGCGGTGTATGAAGCGCTCAGCGACCCGGCGCCAACGTCGTGGAGCAGCTCCACCAGGTACGGAGACAATTACAGCGATGATTTTCACTTCGGCATCAACGTCCAGAAGGACGGCAGCTACTCCCCCTATCTCTCCCTGGACAACGACGCCGTGGTGCCCGCCTTTGACCGCTTCCCCCGGGGGATCGTGAACGGCAACCGCTGCCTGGACGACTTCACCGCCCTGTTGGGCTATGAGGGCCTGCTGGTGGGCTGGAGCGCCAACTCTGCCCTGTCGGACAGCGTGACCGACTGGACCATCGACCTGTACCGCTGGAATGAGACGGAGGGCCTGGTTCGCTTCCTGCGGGCAGAGAGCACCTTCCAGCAATCCGTGCGCATCGTGGACCTGGACGGAGATGGGGACTGCGAGCTGGTCACCGATCGGCAGTTCTTCTTCCGCCGGGGCGGGACCGTCTATACCATCGCCTATGAGGACTTTTTAAAGGAGCGCTGGCCCGCCTTCTTCCGACTGGATACCGTCATAGCTGACCCGCTGGAGGGCCGCCTGGTGCTGGCTGGTATCTGCCGGGATGGAAGGGGCGGCACCGCCCCCTTCCTGCACACCCTCACCCTCGGCGAGGATGGTCTGACCCTCACCCGCCCTGACACAGACGGACCGGTGACCGTTCCCACAGAAGAACTGGCGGTGTACCGGCCGGAAAACAGCCCGGTCCCGCCCCCTGACGAGGGCCGGCGGCTGCTGGGCACCACCATCCCGGACCAGCTGAGCGCGGGGATCTATTAGGGCGGAGACCACAGCCTCTATCCGGGGCTGACCGCCCTCTCCCCGGACGGCGTTGTGGCAGCCGACCTGCTGGCGCAGATCCGCCTGGCGGGCAGCGGAATGACCCTGGAGGGCTTTACCGGCCTGCTGGGGCAGGACGGCGTGCTGACCACCTGGGCGGACGAGGACGGAAACGCCGTCTCCTTCCGCCGGTATCTGGACCTGGAGGCCTCCGGCCTGATTCTGCATGATTGAGAAATTACAAAAGGCGGGCAGCCAACTGAACTGGCTGTCCGCCTTTTGCCTCATCTGCTACCCCTCTCGCCAGCCCCCCAGGATGTGGAGGTACCGGACGGCCCGGAAGGAATAATTGCTCAGAGGCTTGCGGTCCACGTCGTAGGAGTGGGCGGCCACCAGGGTATTGCGCAGGGTGGGCTGGGCGCCCGCCTGGACCACAATGGCGGTGTGGGTAAAGCCCTCTCCCCGGGGATTGAACTGGACAAAGTCACCCGGCAGCAGCAGGTCCAGACTTGTCTCCACGGCGTAGGGGCCGGGCCGCACCTGGGTCTGGGTCAGGTAGCGGTAAAAAAACTCCACTCCTGACCAGGCCGGGGCCTTGTTGTTGGCGTCCAGGTAGTACCAGCCGTAGTCCGGGGTGTAGTCCATCACCCCGATGCCGGCGTACAGGCACTGGGAGGCGAAGCTGGTGCAGTCGCCCCCCACCTCCTCATAGTCGTAATAGGCCGGGTTGCGGCCAAAGGCCCACCGGTGGGCGTAGCGCACCGCGGCGCGGCGGTCATAGGGAACAGCTTCCCACATGGCATCTCTCTCCCTTCCCGCCATTCTATGCGGCCGCGGCTCAGGGCGCAAAAAAAGGAGAGGGTCTCCCCTCTCCTTTTATGGGTATGAAATTGGATTACGCCTTGCCGTCGCAGCCCAGAACGTAAACCAGCTTGTGCTTCACCAGCTCCTTGATGGCGGCACGGGCGGGCTTCAGGTACTCGCGGGGGTCGAACTTGTCGGGATGATCGTTGAAGAACTTGCGGATGGTGCCGGTCATGGCCAGACGCAGGTCGGAGTCGATGTTGATCTTACACACAGCGCCCCGGGCGGCCTGACGCAGCTGCTCCTCGGGGATGCCCACGGCGTCGGGCATCTTGCCGCCGTTCTCGTTGACCATCTTCACGAACTCCTGAGGCACGGAAGAGGAGCCATGGAGCACGATGGGGAAGCCGGGCAGACGGCGTACGACCTCGTCCAGGATGTCGAAGCGCAGGGGCGGGGGAACCAGCTCGCCCTTCTCATTGCGGGTGCACTGAGCGGCAGTGAACTTGTAAGCGCCGTGGCTGGTGCCGATGGCGATGGCCAGGGAGTCACAGCCGGTCTTGGTCACGAACTCCTCCACCTCTTCGGGGCGGGTGTAGTGGGAGTCGGCGGCGGACACATTGACCTCGTCCTCCACGCCGGCCAGAGCGCCCAGCTCGGCCTCGACGACGACGCCGTGGTCGTGAGCGTACTCAACCACCTTCTTGGTGATCTCGATGTTCTCGGCGAAGGGCTTGGAGGAGGCGTCGATCATGACGGAGGTGAAGCCGCCGTCGATGCAGCTCTTGCAGGTCTCGAAGCTGTCGCCGTGGTCCAGATGCAGGCAGATGGGCAGGCCGGTCTCAATGATGGCGGCCTCCACCAGCTTGACCAGGTAGGTGTGGTTGGCGTAGGCGCGGGCGCCCTTGGACACCTGGAGGATCAGGGGGGCGTTGACTTCCTTGGCAGCCTCGGTGATGCCCTGGACGATCTCCATGTTATTGACATTGAAGGCGCCGATGGCGTAGCCGCCGTTATAGGCCTTCTGGAACATTTCCTTGGTAGTTACGAGAGGCATATCAGTCATCTCCTTTTTTTATTGCACCATGATTTTAGCAGGTCTCCTTGATAATTTCAAGAGGACGTGATATGATATTCCCGCAAAATCAAAATTTGTAAAAATTTTTTCAACCAACAGGAGGCAACTTTCATGAGTGAACTGAGAGGCGCTTGTATCATCGGCCAGTCCGGCGGCCCCACCGCCGTCATCAACGCCAGTGCTCTGGGGGTCATCCGCACCGCCCTGGACACCGACTGCATCACCCGGGTGCTGGGCGCTGCCCACGGCATCAAGGGCGTGCTGGACGACAAGCTGTACGATATGGGTCAGGAGGACGCCGCCGAGCTGGATCTGCTCAAGTACACCCCCTCCTCCGCCCTGGGCTCCTGCCGCTATAAGCTGGCCGACCCCGACAAGGACGACACCGACTACAAGCGTATCCTTGAGATCTTCAAGAAGTACGACGTGCGCTACTTCTTCTATAACGGCGGCAACGACTCCATGGACACCTGCAACAAGATCTCCAAGTATATGCAGAAGGTGGGCTATGAGTGCCGCATCATGGGCGTGCCCAAGACCATCGACAACGACCTGAACGGCACCGACCACTGCCCCGGCTTCGCCTCTGCCGCCAAGTATATCGCCACCTCCTGCGCCGAGGTGTGGCAGGACGCCCACGTCTATGACACCGGCATGGTCACCGTCATCGAGATCATGGGCCGTCACGCCGGCTGGCTGGCCGGCTCCGCCGCCCTGGCTTCCGTGGCCGGCTGCGGCCCCGACCTGGTCTACCTGCCCGAGACCGACTTCGACATGGACCAGTTCGTCAAGGACGTGACCGACATCTACAACAAGACCGGCAAGTGCATGGTGGCCGTGTCCGAGGGCATCCACTACGCCGACGGCCGCTTCGTGTCCGAGGCTGAGACCTCCGCCACCGACGGCTTCGGTCACGCTCAGCTGGGCGGCCTGGCCGTCAAGCTGGCCGACATCATCAAGAACAAGACCGGCGCCAAGGTCCGCGGTATCGAGCTGTCCCTGCTGCAGCGCTGCGGCTCCCACGTGGGCTCCAAGACCGACATCGACGAGGCCTTCCTGGCCGGCAAGACCGCCGTGGACGCCGCTGTGGCCGGCACCACCGACAAGATGGTGGCCTTCCAGTGCACCCGCGACGGCGGCTACAAGTGCGAGACCGTGCTGCAGCCCCTGGACATCGTGGCCAACTTTGAGAAGAAGGTGCCCCGCGAGTGGATCAACGAGGCCGGCAACGGCGTGAAGCAGGAGTTCGTGGACTACGTCCTGCCTCTGATCCAGGGCGAGGCCAACGGCCCCAAGGAGAACTCTCTCCCCCGCTTTGCCCGCCTGAAGAAGGTCCTCACCGTCGACATGTAATCCAACCGACAAAAAGAGCCGTTCCCATCACGGGAACGGCTCTTTTCTTCTGTCTGTCAGGCCTCCATGGCGAAGAGGGCGGCCCCCAGAGCTCCGTTGAGCTGGGCACGGTCGGAGACAATGAGCTCCACCCCCAGCTCCCGCTGGATGGCCTCCACCACCCCACGGTTCTTGGACACGCCGCCGGTCATCATATAGTTGGCCTCGCCTCCCAGGCGGCGGCACAGAGCGGCGGTGCGGGACGCCACCGACTGGTTCAGGCCGTGGATAATGTCTCCCCGGTCCTTGTTCTGGGCGATGAGGGACACCACCTCCGACTCGGCAAAGACGGTACACATGGAGGAAATGGCGATGTCCTCCTTCCACTCCAGCCCCGCCCAGCTCATCTCCTCCATGGACAGCTCCAGGGTGCGGGCCATCAGCTCCAAAAACCGGCCGGTGCCGGCGGCGCACTTGTCATTCATCAGGAAGTTGACCACGTTGCCCTGGTCGTCCAGCCGGATCACCTTGCTGTCCTGGCCGCCGATGTCGATGATGGTGCGCACAGTGGGGTCCAGGAAGTAGGCCCCCTTGGCGTGGCAGGTGATCTCGGTGATGGACTTGTCCCCGATCTGGATGGCGGAGCGGCCGTAGCCGGTGGTGACGGTGGCGGCAATGTCCTCCATGGTCAGTCCACCCTGCTTCAGGGCCTCCTCCAGGGCCCGCTCGGCCCCCGCCGAGGCCCCCGCGCCGGTGGGCAGGATCACCCCCGCCACCAGCTGCTTGTTGCGGTCCAGAATGGCCACGTCGGTGCTGGTGGACCCGCTGTCGATGCCCACATAATACCGTCCCTTGTTCATCTTGCTTGCTTCCTTTCTCCCCTCGGTGCGGGCCGGGGCCATGGTCTCGGCAAAGGCCTCCAGCCGGGTGCTCAGCTGCCCGCTGCTCCCCGCCGTATAGTCCGATTCCAGCTTGAGCATGGGCACCGTGAGCTCATGGCGCAGCTTGGAGTACTCAAAGCCGTAGTAGTCGCAGAATTTTACCGTGTGGTACACCACCCCCTTGAGGTGGGGGTCGTTGACCAGCTGCCGCCGCCCGGCGGCGTCGGTCATGCGCATGCAGGGGGTCTGCTCCAGCAGAGCCCCGGCGTACCACTCCATGAGGGCATCAAAGTCCAGGCCCGGGGGCGGCGCTGCCACGCTGCGGTTGTGGACGCAGGTGTCGTTGCGCACCGGCAGGGGCAGGGCCTCCTCCATGGCCTGAAAGAGCTTGTCCCCCACTCTCCCCCCCAGCACGCTGAGGTAGGGCTCGGTGGGCCGGTCCAGGGGCTGGAAGGCCGACCGGAAGGCCTTCTCGTCAAATTTCGTGCCCTTGTACGCCCCGTAAGCCTCCGCCAGACGCACCAGCTCCCCCTTCATCCGGGTGCGGGCGCACTGGTCGGTGCAGTGGAGCAGGTCCATCAGGTAGAGGAAGTCCAGCTTGCCGTGCTGGGCCAGAATGTCGTACACGCTGCGGATCACGTCGCAGCAGTTGACCAGCACCAGCTCCTTGATCTGCCCCGACAGGCAGGCCTCCAGCACCGCCTTGCCGAAGCCGCACAGGTTGGGGTGGCCCAGCTGATCGCTGAGGGGGAAGGAGTCGGGCATGTGGTCCAGCACCACGCAGTCGCCCCCCAGGGCGGCCAGCAGCTCCACCGGGGTGTATTTGCAGATATAGTGGGTCATGCCTGCCCCCCCTTTCCCTGTTTCAGCATCTCCACAAAGGCCTCCATGCGGGTGGCCAGCTGGCCCTCGCCGCCGTGGCTGCGGTCGCAGCCGTCCCCGTCCAGCACCAGGGTGGGAATACCGGCGGCCTCAAAGGTCTCCTTGGCCAGCTGGGCGCCGCCCAGGGTGTGCTTGCACCCCCAGTGGCAGAACCACACCGCCCCGTCGGCCTTCACCTGACGGGCGGTCTGTACCCCCTTCTCAATGCGCCGGGCCACCGGGCCGTTGAAGGCGGAGTACACCACCCGCTGGGCCATGGCCTGGTAGGGATCGTCCGAGAAGGAGGGCTGGATGCCCTCAAAGCACATGTCGCAGGCCACCACCTGCACCTTCCGGTTAAAGTCGGTGACCTGCCGGAGGGGTGCCACCCAGAAGGGGGTGGTGTGGTGCCACAGCAGCCGCACCCCCTCCGCCGGAGCCGCCCCCTCTGCGTCCTTCAGGCACTGGAGGGTGAAGGCCTCGGTCTCCGGGGTGCCCAGCAGGTTGTGGAGGGCAAAGGCGGCAAACATCTCCCCCGTCATCTCACAGGGGATGCACTTGTCCGCCTTCAGAGTGAGGTAGCGGTCGTAGTTGGCAAGGCTGCGGTTGCTGCGGGCCACCGCCTCCTCCAGGGCGGACTGGCTCAGCTTCTGACCGGTCTGCTGTTCCAGAAAAGCCACCATGTCCTTCAGCTGGCGGGCCACATGGTCCACGGCGCTCTGGTCTGTGTGGTAGGGGATGTCCAGGGTGAAGTGGGGCACGTCGAAGAACTGGGCCAGCCGCCGGAAGGTGAGCATGTTGGCGTCGCAGGCCAGAGTGGTATTGAGGATAAACCGGGGCTTGGGCATCAGGCCCTTTTCCGCCGCCCCGATGAAGATCTTGTGGTAGGAGCAGAAGGTCTCAGGCAGGCCCTCGCTCTCGGCGTAGCGGAGGAAGGTCCCCTCCGCCTGGGTGCCCGACAGGAAGCAGCCGAAGCCCTCGCAGGAATAGGGGGCCAGCCCCAGCACCTGGAGGGGCTCGCAGGGCAGGAACAGGCTGACCATAGCGGCCTTCTCCGGGTGGGCCAGAGGGGCGATCATGGACTCCATGGTCTGGACCGCCGCCATCTGGGCGGACCTGGCGGTGAGCTTGTGGGGAAAGAGCTTTAATTGCAGGTCTTTGGCCCGGTAGCCGGTGGCAAGCCATTTCCGGGCCTTTTCCGGGTCCTTTTCACACAGGGCCTGGATCCAGGCCCCGAAGGATGTGACGATGTCTTTCATGGGATACCTCGCTTGGGATGAAATGGATACGGGCGACCGGAAAGGACGCCCCTACAAAGAGGCAGGGGCGGGGTTTACCCCCGCCCGCTTCCCCTTAGGGTTTACAGATTCCGCAGGGGTCATACCCCTGATCAATGAGTTCCTGCCGGGTGCCGGTGTAGTCCTGCCGGTTGGCCTGGCTCATGCTCTCCACGCCGGAGCAGTCGGGCAGGTGAAACTTCTTGGAGCTGGTGTTGAGGACGTACTGCCCGTCCTCCTCCGAGCCGCCGGTGGTCTGGGCGGGGGCGGAGACCTGGGGGACCTCCTCCCCGCTGGCGGCGCTGGCCCCGGTGGCGTAGTCGATGGTGACGCCGGGCTGCACGTTGTAGGCGTACACGCAGAAGGTGACCCCTTCCCCGCTGTCCTCCACGCTGTAGCCCTCCATCAGCACGCCGGAGGCCACCAGGTTGTCCCCCTCAAAGATAGGGGTCACCCGGTAGAGCACGTGGTTGTCGGTCTCCTTGACGTAGTCGGCCACCATGTTCTCAAAGGGCAGCATGCCCTCCACGTTCATGTACCGGGTGCCGGTGATGAGGTTCTTCTCGTTGGCGTTCTCCCCGGTGAGCTGGAAGCCGATGAGGTGGCAGCGGTTATAGAGGTACTGGCCGTCGTACTCCACGTTGATCCAGCCGGTGGGCTTCACCGAGCTGATGCTCTCCCGGTCCTCGGTGGGCATGAGATCGGTGCCCACGCAGGCGTAGGTCACCCCGCAGCGGCCCAGTGCGTCCAGGTCGCTGTAGGACTCAAAGGAAGTGGTGGTGTAGTCCTCTTCGGTAAAGTAGGGCACGTTGTCGTTGACTGGCACATAGGGGCTGCCGTCGTAGGCGGGCAGGCTGGTCAGGTCGTAGGACCCGGCTGGGGCGGCGCTGGAGCCTGTGCCGCCGGTCTGGCCGCAGCCCGTCAGCAGGGCGCACAGCATGACCAGGGCCAGCAGGGCGGAAGAAAGGCGTTTCATTTGGTATAGACCTCCTTGGTCAGGGTTTTGTGGGAGGAGCCGGGAAACTCCATGACGGAAGACAGGGTAAACCGGTTTGCCGGGTCAAAGTCCAGATGCCGGTCGGCGGGATAGGTCCGATTCCAGCGGTACAGGATCAGCCCCTCCGCCCGGTCCAGCACCTGAGCCAGGGGCGGGAACTCAGCAAAGCAGTACTCCCCCGCCCCCGCCCGGTCCAGAAAGTCCCCCGACACCCGCAGGCTGGCGGGAGCGGGGTCAAACTGCTTGGCGGTATAGGGGCTTACCCACAGGGGGCGCTCCCCCACGGTTTGCAGCAGGTCGGAGCGCAGCAGCCTGTCCATGCTCTGCCGCCGGCCGTTGAAGGCCATGCCCCCTTTGTCGTCCACGCAGATCACCAGGATCATTCCCATGCCTCCTCTCCTGTATTGGAACGTGCGTTCAATTATAGCACCATCTTTTCCCGGTGACAAGTTGACAAGCCGGGGCTTGTGTGGTAGGATAGCTCTGCTCACTCGGAGGGCAAGCTGTTCAGAAGAAACGGTAAGCCGGATAAGGTGGCAGGCTGAGACGCCTGTTCCTTGTCCGGCTTTTTTGTTTGGAGGGATCTATATGGACTTACTGCGGGACAGGGTGCGTCCCCTCTACTTCCGCTATCTGGCCGCCGCCTTCGGCAGTACCTTTATCAGCTCCATCTACAGCGTGGTGGACATGGCGGTGGTAGGCCAGTACCACGGCCCGGAGGGCACCGCCGCTCTGGCGGTGGTGGCCCCGGTATGGAACGTGATCTACAGCCTTGGCCTGCTCAACGGCATCGGCGGCTCGGTGTGGTACGGCCTGGCCAAGGGCCGGGGCTCCGGGGAGGAGAACCGCTACTTCACCACTGCCCTGCTGGGGGCCATGTTCTGGGCGGCGGTGTGCTGGGCCGCCGTGGTGTTCTGGGACGAGCCCCTGCTCACCTTCTTCGGGGCGGAGGGGGACCTGCTCCCCATGGCTCAGGCCTATCTGGGGCCCATCCAGTATGTGGTGCCTGCCTTTTTGCTGTCCCAGATGCTCTCCGCCTTCCTGCGCAGCGACGGCGCGCCGGGGCTGGCCACGGCAGCGGTGCTGTCCGGCGGCATCTTCAACATCTTCGGCGACGTGTTCTTTGTCTTCGGCCTGGACATGGGCATCCGGGGTGCCGGTCTGGCCACCGCCGTCGGGGCGGTCATCACCCTGGCGGTGGCGTTGAGCCACTTCTTCCGTAAAAACTGCACCCTGGCCCTGGCTCTGCCCGTGGGCCTGCCCAGGCTGCTGGGCCGGGTGTGGACAGCGGGCTTCTCCGCCTTCCTCATCGACGTGGCCATGGGGGTGCTCACCATCCTGTTCAACCGGCAGATCATGGCCTGGCTGGGCACCGACGCCCTGGCAGTATACGGCGTCATCGTCAACATCTCTACCTTTGTCCAGTGCTGCGGCTACAGCGTGGGCCAGGCCGCCCAGCCCATCCTGTCCTTCAATTTCGGGGCGGGCCGCCGGGACCGGATGGCTCAGGTGCTGAAATACGCCCTGTGTGCGGCGGCGGTCTTCGGTCTGGTGTGGACGGCGGCGGTGCTGGCCTTCCCCAACGGCTTTGTGTCCATCTTCATGAAGCCGGAAGCCGGTGTGCTGGCCATCGCACCCGCCATTCTGCGCACCTACGGCCTGTCCTTCCTGCTGCTGCCCTGCAACGTGTTCTTCACCTACTATTTTCAGTCGGTGCTCCGGCCGGGCAGCGCCCTGTTCCTGTCGGTGCTGCGGGGTCTGGCCCTCAGCGGCGGACTCATCCTGGTCCTGCCCACTCTCCTGGGCAGCGGGGCTTTGTGGCTGGCCATGCCCATCACCGAGGCAGTCACCTTCTGCGCCGCCCTGGTGCTGATGGGCCGGGCCAAAACCTTAACGAAATCATAGTGGAAGGGAGCGGACAGGCCGGGTATACTGGGGATGAACATCCAAGTGAAAGGAGCATCCCTATGGTCACACCCCATGCGCGGCGGGCAGGCGCCTGTCTGTTGGCTTTCACCCTGCTTCTGGCCGGGTGTCAGAGCCGGTCCCCACTGCCGGACAGCACCCCCGCGGAAACGACTGCCGTCACCCAGCCCAACACGGTTACCTCCATCGAGCCCCACATGATGGCTGACGGGACCACAGCTTCCATTATCTGCCGTGGGGGCGTCTTTGCCCTCCAGACCCAGAAGGAAACCCCCGGGGAGGTGTACTGCACCTCCATCACCTACGGCTCACAGCGGCTGGAGTTTGCCGAGCCCCTCTATCTGTGCGGGGGCAACTTCCGCAATGAGGTCTTTGTCACTGCTGACGGGGCCCTGGCACTGCTTCTCACCGGCGACAGCGGCTCCGACGGCTATTTCCTCACTAAGGACGCCGTGCATGAGTTCCACACGGCGGACGTGGCCGACGGGGCGGTCTTTCTCTTCCCCGACCGGGAGGGCGGCCTGGGCTACCAAAAGGTGATGGCCCCCTGCCTGGATCTGCTCCAGGCCGCCGGCTACCCGCCCGGGGTGTCCCCGGAGGACACCTACAGTGAGGAGGGCACCGCCGCCCTGGGGGCGGACGGCCTCACCTTCACGGTGGAGCACACCACCACCGTTCAGGAGCGGGTGGCCCAGTTTTCCGCATAAAAAGAGGACCCTCCGGCGCTGCCGGGGGGTCCTTATGTCTGTACAGGGATTACTCCGCCAGGAACTTCTCCAGACGGGCCAGGCCCTCCTTGATGTTGTCCATGGAGGTGGCGTAGGACCAGCGGACGAAGTTGGGGGCGCCGAAGCCGGAGCCGGGCACCACGGCCACCAGGCCGTACTTCAGGAAGGCGTCGGCGAACACGTCGTCGTTGGTGATCTCCACGCCGTGGATGGTCTTGCCGATGAGCTCGCTCAGGTTCATCATCACGTAGAAGGCGCCCTCGGGCTTGATGCAGCTGACGCCGGGGATCTGATTCATCCGCTCCACGATGTAGTTGCGGCGCTCCTCAAAGGCCTTCTTCATGGTCTCCACCTCGTCCTGGGGACCGGTGAGGGCGGCCACGGCGGCCTTCTGGGAGATGGCCACGGGAGAGCCGGTGGAGTGGCTGACGTAGTTGGCCATCACCTTGGCGACCTGCTCGTTGGCGCAGGCGTAGCCGATGCGCCAGCCGGTCATGGCGTAGGCCTTGGACACGCCGTTGATGAGGATGGTGCGCTCCTTGGCATCGGCGCTGAGGGAGGCGAAGCTGGTGAACTCCCGTCCGTCATAGGCCAGGCAGGCGTAGATCTCGTCGGAGATGACGTAGAGGTCGGCCTTCTCGCACACGGCGGCCAGGGCCTCCAGCTCCTCCTTGCTGTACATCATGCCGGTGGGGTTGGAGGGGTTGTTGAGCATGATGGCCTTGGTCTTGGGGGTGATGGCCCCCTCCAGCTTGCCGGTGGTGAGCTTGAAGTGCTCGGCCTCGGTGGCGGTGACCACCACGGGCACGCCGCCCACCATCTTGATCAGCTCAATGTAGCTCACCCAGTAGGGCGCGGGCAGAATGACCTCGTCGCCGGGGTTGACGATGGCACGCAGGGCCAGATACACCAGATGCTTGGCGCCGCTGCTCACCACCACCTGGGCGGGCTTGTAGCTGAGGCCGTAGTCGGCCTTCATGCGGTCGCACACCGCCTGGCGCAGCTCCACGGTGCCGGCGGCGGGGGTGTAGCGGGTCACATTATTCCGGATGGCGGCAATACCCGCCTCCTTAATGGCGTCGGGGGTGTCAAAGTCGGGCTCACCCGCGCCGAAACCGATCACGTCAATGCCGTCGGCCTTCATCTGCTTGAACATGGCGTCGATGGCCATGGTGGTGGAGGCCCGGACGGCCTGGGCGATGGTAGACAGCTCTTTCAATGGAATCTCTCCCTTGTCACACAATTTCTTGACATATTATATGCGCCGACTTGCAAAATTGCAAGTCCTTATTTGAGATTTTTCCCGTTTTTTGAATGAGAAGGTCAAAGAAGATGCAAAAAGGCCGCCGCACGGCTGTGCGGCGGCTCTTTTTCAGACGGTCATGGGGCTTCAGGCGTACTTTCTGGCCCCCACTACCCGGACGATGACGGTGCTGAGCACCAGGTTGATGGCCAGCTCCAGCAGGAAATTGACGCCGGTGAGGCCGAAGATGATGTAGTACACCAGATCGGTGCCGCCGGCCCAGGCCACCAGAGTGTCGTGGAAGAACAGGGTCAGGCCGATGCAGAAGATGCCGGTGTTGACCACCGGGCACAGGATACCGGCGGTGATGGAGGCGGCCATGGGGCTGCGCAGGTCGATGGCCCGGTAGGCCACGCCGGCCACCAGACCGGCCAGGGCGCCCTTGACCACGCACAGCACGGCGGTGAGGAAGGGGTTGGCGGTGAACAGGATGTTGCCGCCCACGTCCCAGCCCGCCACACAGGCGATAAAGACCACCACGCCGAACACGCCGCCCAGCCAGGCTCCGGCGCTGGCGCCGTACAGGGCCGCGCCGATGATGATGGGGGCCAGGGCCAGGGTGATGGAGAAGGGTCCGAACTTGACGAAGCTGGCGACTACCTGCAGGACGATGATGATGGCCGTCAACAGGGCCAGTCCGGTCAGGCGTCTGGTTTTTTCTTGTGCTCTCATTCTCAGTTACCTCCTGCTGCCGCTCCTTTTCAAAAGGATGCAGCGCATAATTGGGAATCTCCGAATCAATCTCCTGCGGCTGAGCGCCGGGCCTTTTGCCCCATTCGTGCAGTTTGCCAAACGGGAAATACATCCAGTATTCCTCCGTTTGCCAAACTTTCGCCTGTGTCAAAATTCCTCGGCGTCAGCTCTCGTCGATTGAATCAGAGCTTCCCTTATTTACCCACGGCAATCTGCCGTTGAGTACATAGTCAAGGGCGCCGGCTCTTGCGGGTGTTCTTCTGATAGAGCAGATAGAGACCCCGCATGACCAGGTCGGCGTCATAGTGGGCGGTGCGTTTGCAGTAGCGCAGGATGCGGGGGGCGCTGCCGCCGGTGGCCACCACGGTGACCGGGCTGCCTGCCGCCTCCTCCAGCCGGTCGATGACCCCGTCCAGCATGGCGGCGTGGCCGTACAGGGCGCCGGAGCGCATGGCCTCCTCGGTGGTGCGGCCCAGCAGCTCCACCGGGGCGGTGGACTCCAGGGAGATGGGCGGCAGGGCGTCCGCCCGGGACCACATGGCCTCCAGGGCCAGGGTGAGTCCCGGCATGATGACGCAGCCCTCATACACGCTGCCCGAAATCAGGGAGGCCGAGGTGGCGGTGCCCAGATCCACCATGACGATGGGGCTGGGATAGGCGGCTATGGCCGCCACCGCCGAGGCCACGATGTCGCTGCCCAGCTGGTTGTGGATCTCCGCCTTGATGTTGAGCCCGGTCTTGATGCCGGGGCCCACCACCATGGGGGTCTTGCCGGTGAGCCGGGTGATGGCGTCGGTAAAGATGGCGGTGAGGGGGGGCACCACGCTGGACAGGATGGACCCGTCCACCGCCCGGATGTCCGCGCCGTACAGGCCGAACACCCCCAGCAGATCGATGGCGCACTGGTCCCGGGTCTTGCTCCGGGAGGTCTCCAGGGTGGCCCGGAAGGTCAGCTTCCCCGTTTCGTCAAACAGGCCCACCGTGGTGGTGGAGTTGCCCACGTCTACCGCCAGGATCATGCCGAGCGCTCCCTTCGTTTGTGGTCTTCAAATCCAAAATATTGTAGCAGTTTTGCCCACCACCGTCAAGGCCAACGCAAACACCGGCCGCGGTTTCCGCGGCCGGTGTGAGGCTGTCGAAAAAGCGGCGCAGCCGCTTTTTCGAGAAAGACGCAGCCCGCCGCGCGCATAATTTGCCCGCTGCAAGCGTGCAAATTCCACACTTGCGGTCTGAGAAGTGTTTTCAGCCACGCACATGTCGCGGCTGAAAACAGATTTGGACTTTCTTCGCACCTGCGGGCGCGAACTCTGCGAGGCTTTGGGGGCAAACGAACACCGGCCGCGGTTTCCGCGGCCGGTGTGATTCATGCTCTGGGATGGGCCTTGTTGTACACGTCCTTCAGCTTCTGGCTCACCAGCTGGGTGTAGATCTGGGTGGAGGAAATGTCGGCGTGACCCAGCATCTCCTGGATGGAGTGGAGGTCCGCGCCGTTTTCCAGCAGGTGGGCGGCAAAGGAGTGGCGGAGGGTATGGGGGGTGATGTCCTTCTGGATGCCCGCCTTCTCCTGATAATGCTTGATGATCTTCCAGAACCCCTGGCGGCTCATCCGCTCCCCGCTCATGTTGACGAAGAGGGCCTTCTCGTCGGGGTGCTCCACCATCCGGGGCCGTACCCGGTCCACATAGTGCTGCAACGCCCGGATGGCCGTCTGGTACAGGGGGATGATGCGCTCCTTCCCCCGGCTGGCGCACCGCACAAAGCCGGCGGACAGGTTCAGATTGTCCAGATTGAGCCCGATAAGCTCGGATACCCGGATGCCTGTGGCGTAGAGCAGCTCCAGCATGGCCTTGTCCCGGCAGCCCTTGGCGTCGGTGGGGTCGGGCTGCTCCAGAAAGAGCTCCACCTCCCGGGAGGAGAGAATGTGGGGCAGCTTGCGCTCCACCTTGGTCTGGGTCAGCCCCCGGGCAGGATTCTCGCTGACCTGCCCGATCTCCATCAGCCAGGAGTAAAAGGATTTCAGGGAGGCCTGGCTCCGGGTCACCGTGGCCGCCGACTTGCCGTGGGCCGTCATGCCCCGGGAGTAGGCCTCCACATCGGCATGGGAGGCCTGGATGGGAGAGAGTCCCTCCTCCCCCAGCCAGCCCAGATACTGGCGTACGTCACGCAGATAGGAACTCAGCGTGTTGGGCGACGCCTTTTTTTCTTCTGTCAGATACCGTTCGTAGCCGTTCAGATATTCCATCCGTCCAACACCTTCCCGCATCTCTCTATCGGTTCAAAAGCACCCCTGCCGCTCCTGAGAGGAGGGCGGGCACCGCGGTCCGTTCCAGCAAAATACACACACACAAAACTCCGCCGCACATGGCGCAGCGGATGAGACAGTCCCGGCCCCAGAGCACCCGGCCCTTGCCGTCGCCCCTGACCCGGGCTGCCAGGGCCCGGGCGGACAGAAAGCTCTGCACCCCCAGCACAAAGAGCACAGGCAGGGACAGGGCCCCGCCGATGCCGAACACCAGACAGGCCAGCAGCCAGCCCGTCCCGCCGAAGGCCCGCACAAAGGAGGCAATGGAGAAGGCCAGCAAAAAGCCCCGCACGGCAAAGAGCACCGGCAGCCCCAGCACACCCAGGGCGGTAAAGCCCAGCAGCAGCGCCGCCAGCGGCCAGCGCAGGGTGTCCCACACCTGGCCCCAAAGGGCGGGAATATCCACGGCGCCCCCCTGGGCAGCCGCCAGAAATGCCTCCAGATAGGCGTGGAGGCTGGTCTCGCCTGCGCCGCCCACCCTGGCGGCCAGCAGGCAGCCCGTCAGGCCCCCGGCTCCCAAGCAGACCGACAAAATGACCAGGGCCGGAGCAATGCCGTCCGCCGGCACGTTCCAGGCCGCTACAATGGTCCTGCGCACATCCTTCACCTCCCGGAAAAGCCTATGCACAAGACCACATTTTCAGACCCGCTTGTTCATTTCTGATTATAACTATACCTGAATGGCAGACATTGTGCAAGGCGCGGCAAGGAAAAAAGTGATTTTTGGTGATTATGCCATATATTTATGTGAACTGTATTATGTAAATCTCGTAAGCAAAACAGCTGCCGGCGGGGTGTTTCCCTTGCCCGACAACGTATTTCAGCCTTCCTTTTCTGTAAAGTGATCCTACTTTTCAGCTCGCCAGGAGCCGCAAAGCGCCCCCTTCATTCTGTCCGGTCCATCAGGGTCCGCCCTCTCCCCCGCTCCGGCTGGCGGCAGCAAAAAAGCCCTGTCTCCCAAGGGTTTGAGCCTCGAGAGACAGGGCTTGCTGCGTTGATTACAATGATTACAGATGGTATAATTACGTTTTGTAATCGGCTCAGTCGGCCATACCGGCGTCGATGGCCTTGAGGGCGATGGCGCACTCCAGCCGCTTGCGCTCCAGCTCGCAGCCCACCTTGTGGGGGTGCTTTATGTCGCCGCCGACAAGCAGATTGGAGGCCGAGCAGCCGCCGGAGCAGTAGAACCGGGCCCAGCAGTGGGAGCACTCCTCACGGGTGTACACGTTGAGGCCGGCGAACTTGGAGGACAGGCTGCTGTCGAAGGAGCCGTCCTTCACGCTGCCCAGCTTGTACTCCTCGTTGCCCACGAACTGGTGGCAGGGGTAGATGTCTCCGTCGGGGGTGACGGCCACGTACTCGCAGCCGGCGCCGCAGCCCCGCAGCCGCTTGATGACGCAGGGGCCCTGCTGAAGGTCCACGTTGAAGTGGAAGAAGTTGGTCTCCCGGTGGTCCTTCAGGTACTCGGCCAGGCGCTCATACTCGGCCTTCAGCTCGGGCAGGTCGGACTCCTGAATGGCGTAGGGATCGGTCTCCTTCCCCACCACCGGCTCCACGGAGACGTTCTTGCCGATGGCGGCCAGGGCCATCACGTCCTCGGCGAAGTCCTTGTGGTAGCGGGTGAAGGTGCCCCGCAGGTAGTAGTCCTTGGTATCCCGGCCGGCGATGAGCTTTTTGAACTTGGGCACGATGACGTCGTAGGAGCCCTTGCCGTTGATGGTGGGCCGCAGGTCGTCGTTGACCTCCTTGCGGCCGTCCAGGGAGAGCACCGCGTTGGACATCTCACGGTTGATGTACTCGATGTTCTCGTCGTCCAGCAGCACGCCGTTGGTGGTCATGGTGAAGCGGAAGCACTTGTCATGCTCCTTCTCGATGGACCGGGCGTACTCTACGGTGGCCTTGACGGTGTCCATGGCCATCAGGGGCTCGCCGCCGAAGAAGTCCACCTCGATATTGCGGCGCTTGCCCGACTTGGCAATGACAAAATCGATGGCCTGCTTGGCGGTGTCGATGTCCATGGTCATCCGCTTGCCGGTGCCGAAGTCGCCGGTGGAGGCGAAGCAGTACTTGCACCGCAGGTTGCAGTCGTGGGACACGTGGAGGCACAGGGCCTTCACCAGGGCCTGCTGCTGCATGGAGGCGGCCTTGTCCCGGTCGATGTAGTCGTCGGCCTCAAAGAGCAGGCCCTCCTGCTTCAGACCCTGCAGCTCCCCCCAAGCCTCGGCCAGGGCGGCGGGGTCGTACTGGGGCAGGGCTTCGGCGGCCCAGGCAGGCAGCCCGCCCCCCAGGCTCTCCCCGTTTTCCTCCCGCTCCGCCAGAGCGGAGAGCAGATCATAGGTCAGCTGGTCCAGCACGTGGACGGCGCCGCTGTTCACATCCACGGCGATGCGCACGCCGAGGCACTGAAAGGTATGTACCATAAATTTTTGTTCCTTCCTCAGAGCATAGCAAAGGGTGGGCTAGCAGCCCACCCTTGCCTTTTTGTGTGTTACCGGTTCTCGCACTTCTGGTTGGCCACGGTGCAAGAGGTCTTACAGGCGGACTGGCAGGAGGTCTGGCACTCGCCGCAGCCGCCGTGGGCGGCGCTCTTCTTCAGAGTAGCGCCGTTGAGCGTCTTGATATGCTTCATTCTGATTTCCCTCCCAAATAGAGACTTTAGGACATTATACCATAGGGTCTTTCCGATTTCAACGCTTTCTGCGTTTTTTCCGTTTGCCCCCGGTGCTGCCGCTCCCCACCAGGCCGGCGGCCGCCCCGCCGCACAGGGCCCCGCACAGCAGGCCGATGCCCCCCGCCTCCAGGGACACGTCCCGGAAGCACAGGGCCCCCAGGGTGAGCACCAGCAGAAAGAGCACTGCCCCGGTGAGCAGACCGGCGGCCAGACCGCCGCCGCAGCGCCTCACCGTCAGCAGGCCCCCGCAGAAGCCGCCCAGTACGCAGCCCACAATGGTGATCTGGTAGGTCAGCTCCATGCCCAGCACGCCGCCGGAGATGGCCATGGACATGCCCAGCAGGAACAGCAGGCACACCCCCAGGGCCAGCAGGCCCCCCAACAGGATGCCAAGGGCGCAGCGCAGCAGCTTCGCCCCCTGGTCTTCCTCCTTTTTCCGCATAAAAAACACCCTCCCTTGCCACAGGTTCCTGATGAAACCTATGCCGGGAGGGCGTTTCTTATTACTTCTTGTCCTTGGCGTCCTTGGACTCGCCAGCGCCGTCCTCAGCAGTCTGAGTGCCGCGGGTGGACACAGCCCACTTGGTGAACTCCATGCGCACGCGATCAGAGCTGGTCTCGATCACGATGGTGTTCTCCTTCACCGCGCAGATGGTGCCCACAACGCCGCCGATGGTGGTGATCTGGTCACCCACGGTCAGCTCGGAGCGCATCTTGGCGGCTTCCTTCTTCTTCTTGTTCTCGGGCCGGATCAGCAGGAAGTAAAACACCGCGACCAGGAGCACCAGAGGAATGATCATGCTCAACATACTACCCGTTCCGCTTGTGGTGCTGGACAACATCGCATTGGTGATCTGTGCTGTCAATACAATCCCCTCCGATTTTTACTTTGACGCTGTGCGTCATCAATGGGACATTATAAAACGATTTGCAGGTTTTGACAAGAGTTTTTCCCTATCTTTCACAAATTGTTTCAGATACGGCCGGCCAGTTTCTCGGAATATTCCGCCCGGAAGGCGGCAAATTCACCGGCGTCCAGGGCGTCCCGGATGCGCTGGGCCAGCTTGTTGTAGAAATAGAGGTTGTGCATCACCGCCAGGCGCATGGCCAGCATCTCGTCCGCCACAAAGAGGTGGCGCAGGTAGGCCCGGGAGAAGTTCCGGCACACCGGGCAGTCGCAGTCGGGGTCGACGGGCCGCTCGTCGGTCTTGTACTTCTCGTTGCGGATGTTCATGGCCCCCGACCAGGTGAACAGCTTGGCGTGGCGGGCGTTGCGGGCGGGCATGACACAGTCGAAGAAGTCCACCCCCCGGGCCACGCCCTCGATGATGTTGGAGGGAGTACCCACACCCATGAGATACCGGGGCTTGTCCTGGGGCATATAAGGCTCCACCGCGTCGATGATGTCGTACATCACCTGGGTGGGCTCCCCCACCGCCAGGCCGCCGATGGCGTAGCCCTCGCAGTCGATCTTGGCGGTCTCCTTCATGTGCCAGATCCGCAGATCGGGGAAGGTGGCCCCCTGGTTGATGCCGAAGAGCATCTGATGGGGATTCACCGTGTCGGGCAGGGCGTTGAGCCGGTCGTGCTCCGCCTTGCACCGCTGGAGCCACCGCAGGGTGCGCTCGCAGGAGGCTTTGGCGTACTCATAGGTGGCCGGGTTCTCCACGCACTCGTCAAAGGCCATGGCGATGTCGCTGCCCAGGTTGGACTGGATCTGCATGGACTCCTCGGGGCCCATGAAGATGCGGCGGCCGTCGATGTGGGAGGCGAAGGTGACCCCCTCCTCCTTGATCTTCCGCAGGCCGGACAGGGAGAACACCTGGAACCCGCCGGAGTCGGTGAGGATGGGCCCGTCCCACCGCATGAATTTGTGGAGCCCTCCCATCTGGCGCACCACCTGGTCGCCGGGCCGCAGGTGGAGGTGGTAGGTGTTGGACAGCTCCACCTGACAGCCGATGTCCTTCAGGTCAAAGGCGGACAGGGCCCCCTTGATGGCCCCCTGAGTGCCTACATTCATGAAAACCGGCGTCTGCACGGTGCCGTGGGCGCAGGTAAAGACGCCCCGGCGGGCCTTGCCCTCGGTCTTGATCACTTCAAACACAGTAAAACCCCTTTATTTTGCAAGTGTTATTTATCATACCAGAAACCAGGGAAAATGACAACGCCCCAAAACCAGAAAGAGCGGCGCCATGCGCCGCTCTTCCCTGCTTTAATTTACACTGTCCATGGTCTGCTGCACCACCGACTCCATAATGGACGCCGACATGGCCCCGGGCACATAGCCGTACACGTTGCCGTTTGCGTCGATCATAAAGGTGGTGGGAAAGGCGGAAATGCCGTACCAGGCGAAAACCTGCCCCGTGGTGTCCATCAGCACCGGGAAGGTGTAGCCGTGATCCGTCAGAAACTGTTCCACCTCGTCCTGGGACACGTCCTGAACGCCGGGGTTGGCCACCCCCAGCACCACCAGGTCCCCGGCGTTTTCGTCATAGGCCTCGTACAGCGCCTGAACGTCGGGCATCTCACTTTTGCAGGGGCCGCACCAGGTGGCCCAGAAGTTGAGGAACACCGTCTTGCCCTTGTAGTCGGACAGGGTGTGGGTGTTGCCGTACTGGTCGGTGAGGGTGAAGTCGGGGGCCGCCACCGTCTGGGGCTGCTGGCTGGCCGAGGGCTCCGGCGAGGGGCTTTCCGAGGCCTCCGGGCTGGGGGTGACGCTCTCGCTCTGGTTGGGCGTCTCCGCCCCGGCGCTCCCCCCGCCTACCCCGGACAGATAGCCGGTAATTCCGTTCATAAAGCCGGTGAGGGTCATGATGCCCATCAGGATGAGCAGGGCCGCCCCCACCTTGCCGGTATACTTGACCACCTTCTGGTGGGTTTTGAAGAAGTTGAGCACCGTACCGGTGAAGACGCCCACCGCCAGGAAGGGGATGACAAAGCCGGCGGTGTACACCGCGATGAGCAGAAAGCCCTTGGCCGCGCTGGCGGCGGAGGAGGCCATCAGCAGCACGCCCCCCAGGGTGGGCCCCACGCAGGGGGTCCAGGCAAAGCTGAAGGTGAAGCCCAGCACCAGGGCCACCAGGGGATTCATGGACCACCGCTCCAGCCGGAAGGGCAGGCGGTGCTCGGTCTCCAGGGCGGCAGCCTTGCCGAAGAAGCCGAACTGGTAGACGCCGAAGAGGATCATGATGATTCCGCTGATCCGGGCAAAGAGGGTCTGGTGTCCGCTAAAGAAGCGGCCGGCGGCGGTAAAGCCCAGACCCAGCACAAAGAAGGCAAAGCTGATGCCCACAACGAAGAACAGGGTGTTGATCAGCACCTTCCCCCGGGGGTAGCGGATATTGCCCTTCTCATCCACCGTCCGGGCGCCCCCCGCCAGATAGCCCACATAGAGGGGCACCAGAGGGAGCACACAGGGGGAAAAGAAGCTGAGCAGGCCCTGCAGAAAGACGGTGAGCACCGGTACACCGGTTTCCAGCTGCAAATTCATAGGGTCTCTCCTTTTTGTATGGATTCCAGCTGCCCCTCCAGGTCGGTGAGGCGGAGCTGGGCCAGACGGGCCCTGCACCGGCCGTCCAGATCGTCAAAGAGGTGATCCATCACCCCGGCCATGCCGGAGGCCACCATGCAGCCGCAGTCCACCCCGCCGCCGCTGTGCCAGGCGGGCTCCACAAAGCGGACCGCCAGGGCGTCGGCCACCACGTCCAGGGTGAGGGCGGCGGGATCGGCGGTCAGCTGGTAGCCCCCGTCGGTGCCGGTGCGGGTGGTCACCAGCCCCGCCTTTTTCAGCTTGGCCATCACCTTGCGCACCCGGGCCGGGTTGGTGCAGATGTTGGCCGCCAGCTCCTCGCTGGAGAGCATGCACCCCCGCTTGTCCAGATAAATGAGGGCGTGGACCGCCACGCAAAACAGGCCGTTCATGACATGGATTTCCCCTTTACACTCGTTTCAGCAGATACTCTTCCGCCCAGTGGGCCGCGCTGGCACCGTCGGCGGCGGCGGTAATGACCTGCCGCAGGGCCTTGGTACGCACGTCTCCGGCGGCAAACACCCCGGGCACGCTGGTACGGCAGCTCTCATCGGCCACCAGGTAGCCCGCCTGGTCGGTCTCCACCTGTCCGGCGAAGAGGGCGGTGTCGGGCACCCGGCCCACCGCCACGAAGAGGCCGTCGCAGGCCAGCTCACTTTTCTCGCCGGTGACCACGTTCTCCAGCTCAATCCCTGTCAGGCGCTTTTCCTTGCGCAGGGCTGTGACCCGGGAGTTCCAGATGATCTCCACCCCCGCCTCCTCCAGGGCCTTGTGGTACACCGCCGAGGCCCGCAGGCTGTCCCGCCGGTGGATGAGGTACACCTTGCTGCACAGCTTGGAGAGATAGAGGGCGTCCTCCACGGCGGTGTTGCCGCCGCCGTTCACTGCCACCACCTTGCCCCGGTACATCATACCGTCGCAGGCGGCGCAGTAGGCGATGCCCCTCCCCCGCAGCTCGCTCTCGCCGGGGAGTCCCAGCTCCCGGGGGTAGGCCCCGGTGGCCAGGATCACCGCGTCGGCGGTAAAATCTCCCTCGCTGGTGTGGAGCACCTTGGGCACCGCGGTCAGCTCCGCCCCGGTGACCTCGGCGTAAATGGTCTCCGCCCCGTACTTCCGGGCCTGCTGCTCCATCTTCTCCCCCAGCTCGAAGCCGTCCACCCCTTCGGGGAAGCCGGGATAGTTGTCAATGGTGGAGGTGGTGGCCATCTGCCCGCCGGGAGACAGCTTCTCCACCACCGCTGTCCTGCGGCCGCTGCGGGCGGCATACAGGGCCGCCGTGTAGCCGGCGGGGCCACCCCCTACGATGAGAATTTCATAATGCGCCATGCCGTCCGCCTCCTTTTACAGTCCCATCCAGTCGATGATCTGAGCCTTGGAGCCGGGGTTCACGATGGGCTCCCCCGTCTCCCCGTTCTTGAAGAGGAACAGGGTGGGAATGACCTCCACCTCAAACTGCTCCTCCAGGCCGGGCTCCTCGTCAATGTTGATCTTGCCCACCACCAGCTGGCCGTCAAACTGCTGGGCGATCTGGTCCAGCACCGGGCTGATCCGGCGGCAGTAGCCGCACCAGGGGGCCCAGAAGTCCACCAGCACCGGCTTGTCGGAGTGAAGCACCACTTCTTCAAAATTGGCTTTGGTAATGGTAATGGGAGTCATATCCATCTTCCTTTCTGTTGTGTCAGGCCGTGGGCCCAATTTATCTTATGCTTTTATCTGTAACTTTATTTGTTTCACTTTCTAGTGTAACTATACCAGTTACAGTTAGTCTTGTCAACCCCCTTTCCCCTACTTTTTTACTATGGCTTTTCCGGAGGCACCGGCGGCCTGTGGTATGCATAGGCTGTCATGTGGCACAGCCACAAGCCAAGCGGATAAAGGAGTACAATATGAACCACTATCTTCCCTCTGATCGGGAGTGGAGACGGAAACAGGAGGGCGCTGCCTGCTGCTGTCCGCCGGGCTGCTGCCCGCCGCCCTGTCCCCCTCCCTGCCCCGTGCCCGGGCCTACCGGCCCCACCGGGGCAACCGGACCTGCAGGTGCCACCGGTCCCACCGGGCCTGCCGGCTCCGGCGCACCTGGCCCCACCGGTCCTACCGGCGCTGCCGGTCCCACTGGTCCCACCGGTCCTGCCACTCCCGGTCCCACCGGACCCACCGGCGCGGCTGGGGCTACCGGGCCCACCGGTCCCCAGGGCATCCCCGGCCCTGACGGCGCCACCGGACCCACCGGTCCTCAGGGCATTCCCGGCCCTGACGGCACTGCGGGGGCCACCGGGCCTACCGGTCCTACTGGTCCCACTGGCCCTGCTGGTGCGGACGGCGCCGCAGGCGCTACCGGTCCTACTGCCCCGTCAATATATGCACAACAAGGAAAATGCCGTAACCATGCGGCTTTCAGCACATTAAAGACAATTAAACAACCCCTATAATTACACCTAAAACGCCGTAGCAAGGTTGGACAAGCCTTGATATGGCGTTTTTAAGTGAGTAGGATATGTCGCCGCAGCTTGAAAAGAGTTGCGGTTTTTTTATGCCCGAAAACAGGCGGTAACGTGGAACGTTAGGCGCGAAAAAGCCCTTGCAATACAAGGCTTTTCAGACACAAAAACGGCAAAGGCATACTGCAATACCAAAACCGCCGAAAACGGCTTTCTAATATTCCACGCAGACCAAGAGAGGAAGTGATGAAACATGGCAGTTTTCAGAGTGGAACGCAATACGGGATATACCGTTATGAGCAACCACCACTTGCGCAATAAGGAACTCACCTTAAAGGCAAAAGGCTTGCTTTCGCAAATGCTGTCTTTGCCCGAAGATTGGGATTATACCCTTGCGGGCTTATCTCACATCAACCGCGAGAAGATCGACGCAATCCGCGAAGCGGTAAAAGAACTCGAAAAAGCCGGATATATCGTGCGCAGCCGGGAGCGCGACGAGAAAGGACGCTTGCGGGGCGCGGATTATGTCATATACGAGCAGCCGCAGCCGCGAGAGCCGGAAGCAGCTACCAGCGGCGAACAGCCGTCTATATCGGATTTACCTACATTGGAAAATCCAACATTGGATAATCCAACATTGGATAATCCAACGTTGGAAAAACCTACGTTGGAAAATCCAACGCAATTAAATAAAGATATATCAAGTAAAGAACAATCAATTACTGATTTATCAAGTACCCATTCCATTCCTTTCCATTCCCCAAACCCCTTGCCCTTTGCACAGGACGAAGCGGCTACGCCGCCGGAAAGGAAAAGAACGGAAGCGAAAAGCAATAGCGCAGTAGAGATTTACAGGGAGATTATCAAGGACAATATCGAATACGACCATCTCATTCAAAACTGTAAAATCGACGCAGACCGCCTAAATGAGATTGTTGACCTTATGCTGGAAACCGTCTGCACAGCCCGAAAGACAATCCGTATTGCCGGGGACGACTACCCCGCCGAACTTGTCAAATCCAAGTTTTTGAAGCTGAACAGCAGCCATATTGAATTTGTTTTGGACTGCATGAGGGAAAACACAACCAAAGTGCGCAATATCAAGCAGTATCTAAAAGCGGTGCTGTTCAACGCGCCGAGTACCATTGACAGCTACTATACCGCCCTTGTCAATCACGATTTTTACGGCGGCGAATGAGCATAGCCACACTTTACCGGGAAAGGAGTTGATACCTTGCAGGAGGAAGTAACCCAAAAAACGATTGCCCTATACGTCAAAGTGGGAAAAGGCGCGGCGCGGCTTACCGAACAGGCGTTGCAGAAAGCAATCCGAAAGTTTTTGGAGCAGAAAAGCAAGCCCGCGCATGGGAAACAGACCATGCGCCAGCTTATGAAGCAGAACGCGGGCGTTTCCAACATCGAGATCACCGACAGCAATATTAAAGCCTTTGAGAGTACGGCGAAGAAATACAACATAGATTTTTCGCTGAAAAAGGTTAAGGGCGAGCAGACCCGTTACCTTGTGTTTTTCAAAGGCCGGGACGCGGACGTTATGACCGCAGCATTTCAAGAGTTTTCCGCAAAGAAGCTGAACCGGGATAAAAAGCCCTCTATCCGCAAAGCCCTTGCCGCTGCAAAGGACAAGGCGAAGCAGCTTAACGCCGCCCGCGACAAGGTAAAGAAAATAGACAGGGGGCGCGAGATATGAAGCAAATAAACTACAAAAAGCTGATACTTCCGAATATCCCCTATGTGTTCTTTGTCTATCTCTTTGATAAAGTCGGACAGGCGGTGCGACTTGCCCCCGGCGCGGATATATCCGCAAAGATACTGAATATCACAAAAGGATTTTCCGCAGCATTTGAAAACGCCTTGCCGAGCGTGTACCCGCTGGATTTGCTTGTTGGCATTGTAGGCGCGGTGGTTATCCGCTTGATTGTCTATGTCAAAGGGAAAAACGCAAAGAAATACCGCAAGGGCGCGGAGTACGGCTCTGCCCGATGGAGTGCATAATTTTAAGTGTAAAGGACACCTACATGGACGCACAGGAGGTTATGCACATGACTGATTATAGCAAAATTACCGCCCTTTACTCCCGCCTTTCCGTGGGCGACGAGGACAGGGACGGCGGTGAGAGCAACAGCATACAGAACCAAAAAATCTTTTTGGAGAACTATGCCAGAGGACAGCACTTAACCAATATCCGGCACTACATTGACGATGACGAAAGCGGCAGATTTTTTGACCGTTCTGCCTATTCCCGCATGATGGACGATGTAGAAAACGGAAAAATCGGTGTCTGCATTATGAAAGACCTGACGCGCTGGGGGCGCGACTATCTCCAAGTTGGCAACGCTATGGAGATATTCAGACGGAACAATGTGCGCTTTATCGCGGTCAACAACGGGATAGACAGCGAGAAGCCCGACACATTGGAGTTTGCGCCCTTTATCAACATCATGTCGGAGTGGTACGCAAAGGACATCAGCAAGAAAGTAAAGACCGGCATTAAAACGAAGGGCATGAGCGGAAAGCCGATTGCCACCGAAGCCCCCTACGGCTATATGAAAGACCCGGACAACAAGGATTTTTGGATAATCGACGAGGAAGCCGCCGAGGTTGTGCGCCTTATTTTCCGTCTGTTTATCGGCGGGAAGAACCGCAACCAAATCGCCGTATATCTGACGCAGGAGCAAATCCCTACCCCTACTTTCTACATGAAAGACCGGGGACGGGGAACGTGTAAAAACAAGGCGCTCAATGAGGATAACCGCTACAAGTGGAACAAAGTCACCTTGACCCATATCCTCACGCGGCAGGAGTATTGCGGCGATGTAGTCAACTTCAAGACTACAAAGCATTTCCGGGACAAGCGGAACCACTATGTAGACCGGAGCCAATGGCAGATAACCGAAAATGTGCATGAGCCGATTATTGACCGCGCCGACTTTGAAACCGCACAGCGGATTTTGGAAAACGCGCCCGTCAGACGCCCCAACGGGGACGGGGAAATCCACCCTTTGTCGGGCTTGCTTTTCTGTAAGGATTGCGGCGCAAAAATGCACATCCGCATAGATTACAGGAACGGCGGCAAGCGGCATGTTGCCTATTGCAGCGAGTATCACAAGGGGAAAGCCAAAAACCCCAAGTGCCATTCCCCACACATCATCGACGCGGACTTGCTCATGCAGACCGTCGCGGAAGTGCTGAAGAAAATCGAGGACTACTCTATCAGCAACCGGGCGGAGTTTGAAGCCTTAGTGAAAAAGAACCTTGCCATGCAGCAGACCGACCAGACCAAGAAGCAGCAGAAACGTATCCCGCAAATCACGACACGCCTTGAACAGATTGACAAGGTGCTGAATAAGCTCTATGAGGACAACGCCCTCGGCACTATCCCGCAAGACCGCTATGAGCAAATGTCGCAAAAATATTCGGAAGAATACTACACACTGAAAACGGAGCTTGCCACACTCCAAGAGCAGCTATCCGCTTATGAGAACGCGGGAGGGCGGGCGCAGAAGTTTTTGAAGCTGACGGAACGCTATGCCGCCTTTACTGACCTGACCCCCGCCATTCTCAACGAGTTTATCAGCCGGATTGAAGTGCATGAGCGCGACAAGAAAAGGGCAAAACAGGCTGTTCAGCACATCGGGATATATTTTAACTATATCGGCAGATTTGAGAACGAAGTGACGCAGCTTGCAGAGCCTACGGAGCAGGAAGTCCGGCAAATGCGGGAGGAAATCGAAGAAGCCCAAAAGGAAAAGAGCCGCGCCTACCACCGGCAGTATTCAAGGGAGTACCGGGCGCGAAACCTTGAAAAGCAACGGGAATATGACCGCATGAAAGCGCGGGAATACCGGGCAAGGAGAAAGGCGCAGGCCGCCGCCGCAGCACCCGCACAGTAAAACAGAATACCGACAACTAAGAGGGATTTTCCGGGCTACGGGAAATCCCTTTTTCGCGCCCGGAGAAAGGAGCCGCCTATGGCAGAACAGACCCCCGACAGTATCATCACGACACAGAAGAACGGACAGACCATCGTTGCGGAATTGTTTTTCAATCACAGCGGCACAGAAACATTCCGCGACAAGCTGCTCAAAGTGATACTTGCCGACAGCTTGCAGGACGGTCAAGAGCCGGAAAAATCGGAAATTTTGCGATAACAGCCGCCCCGACGATACATTCCCCGTCCGGGCGGTTTTTATCGTCAAAAACGCCGTTTTCTCCAAGTCAAGAGCCGGAGAAAACACCCGAAAAATGCCCCTATTGCGTAACAGGGGCGCAGAAAGGAGAGTTTATGCGAACAGGGCTTCCCAAGCAAAAAAAGACCACAGACATCTGGTTTGATGAGAAAGACCCGTTGATCCATATCCGTACCCACAATACCGACTTGAAGAAGCGGCTTGCCGCCTATGCCGAGCAGCACCCCGATGTGTGCCGCCAGACCGACGCAGACCCGGAAACGGGCTGCATGGAGTTTGACATTGAGAAAGGCCGCTTCTCTTTCCGTCTGACCGCCCCATACAGCGAGGAACGGCGGGAAGCGGCGCGGCGGTACGCCAGAGAGAGCAACGCCGCCGACAGGCTGAAATAGAGTGGAAATGTTCATAGTTTTGTGCTATACTTTTTCTAAAAGCAGAGTAATACTGCGGAATTGATTGGAGGACAACACAATGGTTACATTTATGAGATTAAGATAAAACCGCGAGTTATGTTGCGGTTATCCGTATTGCATAACTCGCTTATTGAAGCAGAGATGTAATTACGGAGGAAAAACAAATGAATAATAATTTATCACGCTTTGCAGACAGCAAGGTTTATTTTCAATGCCCAATTTGCACAAAATCAATGGATATACAAGGCAATAGCCTAATTTGTAGACATGGACATTGCTTTGATATTTCAAGATATGGGTATGTAAATTTGTTGTTAAAATCATCGCCCAAAACCAACTACAGCAAGCGGTCTTTTGACAACCGGCACCAAATTTTGGAGTATGGCATGTATGATGTTGTGTTGGAGAAAATCATACAGTTTATTTCTGATACGCCATCTATAAGAAACATTTTAGATGTTGGTTGCGGCGAGGGTTTCTATGCAAGGCAGATACAGCAAAGAACAGAACGAAACATCTTTGCCTTTGACTTGTCAAGGGAGGCAATACAGATTGCATCAAAAAAAGACAAGCGCAAAGCAGTGAAGTGGTTTGTTACTGACTTATCAAAAATCCCTTTGAAAGACGGAAGTATGGATTGTATTTTAGACATATTTTCGCCTGCACACTACAAAGAATTTCAGCGATTGCTATCTCCTAACGGATATGTTGTGAAAGTAATTCCTACGAAAAATCATTTGAGGGAAATCAGGACTAAAGTGCAAGCACACTTGAAAAATCCAGATTATTCAAATGAGTCTGTCGTTGAATATTTTGAGAAATATCTTAAAACCATTTCAAGAGAAACGGTTTCAGCCACCGTACAGTTGTCATCAGAACAAAGAATGTCGTTTATTGAAATGACGCCGCTTCTCTTTTGCGTTGAAAAAGATTGCGTTGATTGGCGTACTCTCACACATTTGACAATCGAAGCTGATGTTTTAATAGGAATGTATTAAAGGGCGTATTGATATTTAATATTCCCATTTATTGAGCAGAACGGAGTAAACCAAACACCCTAATCAAAAGGACAGCCGAGGAAATCGACTGTCCTTTTTCTATGCCGACAGGTAGAAAGGAGTGACCACCCATGACGAAACCGAGAGAAAAAAACCGCGAGGAATTGCAAGCCGAGATTGAGGACGGGAAGAAGAAAATCCGGCAGCTTGAAAACCGGGAAAAGGTGTTGCGGCAAAAGTTATCCCAAGAGGAACGCAGGACGCGCAGCCATCGGCTGATCGTCCGGGGTGCGGTCTTTGAGAGCATTGTGCCGGAAGCCAAGACCATGACCGACGAGGAAGCCGCCGCCTTTCTCCGGCTTGCCTTGACGAGCGAGGAAGCGCGGGCTTATCTGAAAAAACGCACCAAGGGCGGGAAAAGCGAATAATCCCTTTGGCACAAAGGGCGCACTTATACACCCTTACGGGTGCGTGCGCTCTGCCGAGGGCTTGTCGGCACAGAGAGAAAGCCGCTTGCTTCCCTCTCTGACCGACATTGGCGGCTTTGCCGCAACAAGGGGCTGCACCCCTTGCGCCGCTTACGCGGCTATCCCTGCACACCCACAAAAACAGTACACCCGCCGTTGGCGTCTGTACCATTTTTGCGGGTTTTATTATCCTATCCGGGAGGTGATACCCATAGCCATCTACCATTGTAATATCAGCATTGTCAGCCGGGGCAAGGGCAAATCAGCCGTTGCCGCAGCCGCCTACTTGACCTGCTTGCAGACGGGAAAGAGCTTGCCAGCGAGGAAATTGTAAAGGCCGCAGCCGAAGCCGGAATATCTGAAAGGACGGTGCAGAACGCCAAGCGCAACATGGGCGGTGTTTTGGATGCAAGGCGCGTCGGCGGTCAATGGTACAACTTCATCAAGAAGAAGCAGCCGCCCGAACCCGCAAGCTGAAAACGCAAAGTGCAGACCCTTTGCGCTTTGCACTTTCGCGCTTTCACTTTGATTGTGCGTCAATAACTCAAAATAGCACTTGACAAAACGCTTCATGGGGCAACGCCGAAGATATAAAGCCCTACATTGACCCGGATTTTCAGAACAACATCATTTTGACGCAGACCGAACGCCTTACCATGAACAGCCGCCCGAAGCAGCCGAAATATGCGAGAAATAAAAACGTCGTGGTGATCGGCGGCAGCGGCAGCGGCAAGACAAGGTTTTTCGTAAAGCCTAATTTAATGCAGCTTCATTCTTCCTACGTCTTGACCGACCCAAAAGGCACCGTCCTAGTTTGAATAACACTATCCTAATTGCTATGCAGGGCGGCAATTTAGTAATGGGCTTCCGTCAATGGGAAAAGGAGTTTGACCGCCATGTAAAGAAAGGCGAGAAAGGCATTAAAATCTTTGCCCCCGCACCCTACAAGGTGAAAAAGCTGGTTGATAAAATCGACCCCGAAACGAGAAAGCCCATGCTTGACCGCGAGGGAAAAGTGGTATCTATCGCCGTTTTCAGCTTTGCTTTGTAGCTTGTCCCTTGCTTTTCGGCGGTGTATTCTGCATAGCTTTTTCCCTTGTCCTGTCCCGGTACGACGACGGATAGCCCATGCTCTTTACATATCCTGTCGCTGGTGCGCCGGATAAAGTGATAGCTTTGCTTGTTGGAATGGTACTTTTTGTAGTCAACGAAGCTAACCGCGTTGAAAATCAAGTGATTATGCAGATGGTCTTTATCGACGTGAGTTGTCAAAACAAACTCATACTTGCCGCCTAATACCGCCCCGGCAAGTTCCATGCCGATTTTGTGCGCTTCTTCCGGTGTGGTTTCTCCCACCGCAAAGGATTGTATCAAGTGCCGCCCTAAATGTGTGCCGCGATCTCCGGCAGCTTCCCGCGTCCATGCAAACTCAATATCGGCGGTTTCCAGCCCGCAGCCGAAAGAGGACGCAAGCAGCTTCCCGTCTGTCTTTTCGGGATTTAAGATATAGTCTATCGCAGCCTTTAAGGTTGATTTAATAGGGTGCGTCTTTGTAACCGCCATATCTCGTCCACCGCCTTTTTAATGTCCTCTATATCCTGCCTGTAAACCGTCCCCGTCGCATTGGCGCGTTTTGCAATTTGGTTGATGTTCCGGCTCACCGCTTGCAGTTCCCGGATATATGCTTTTGTGTCGCTTCGGTCAACGACAAGAATATACCCGTCTATCGCCATTTTACGGAAGTATGCCCCATACTGCTTTATGGGAAGCTGCTTCATCTTCTCGTCGATCAGCCGCTTTTCTTCTTCCGTAACGTAAAACTTCATCTGTATATTTCTCTTTCGGTTTTCCATTTCCGCACCGCCTTTCGGTATAAGGGTTTGGGATTATCCCAACAAGCATTTTCCGCAAACGGGTACTCGTTTGCTGTGCTTGCTATCTACTCCATACCCCCACCGAAAGGCGGTATTTGTTGCGCGTTCCTTTGATTTTGGACGCAAAAAAAGATTGCAGCCGCCATGCGCTGCAATCTCCCGATTTCTCATATTGTGAGGTTAATCCTCTGCTTTTTCGACTTCCGTTATCTCCCTTGCTGTTGCGGTTACAATCCGTATGCCTTTATCGCTCATACCGTCCAGCAGCGCGTCAAGCTGCCGCCGCCCGGTGGATTTCTCCGCATTGCTGTTCGGGAAGAAAAATTGATCTACCGAAATATGATACCGGGTTACAAGGTCATAGAATACCTGTAAACTCGGCTGTTGTCCCTTGTTCTCGATATTCGCAAGGTAGCGCGGGGAAATATATAACTCGTCGCTTACCTTTTTGCGGCTCTCGCCGTATTCATTTCTCGCGGCTTTTATAGCTGCCCCGAAAGCCTTAAAGTCGTACAATGGTACGGGTCTTTTTGCCATTTTCATTCACCCTGTTACATTTTACAGTTCACCTTTCTTTTTGGATATGTCCACACAATTCATATCATTAGGTTAAATACTTCCTGTTGTGTATTGACAGTAGACTGATTTTCTGATAAAATAAAATTTATGTAAAAGGAGGCGGCGTTTATGTTGCATAGCATGCGTATTAGATAAGCATTGAAAAAAAGGATTTTCCCATTTTCAACATGGGCTTTTTTGTCATGCTTATTTTGCGGATGCTATACAAAAAACTAACGACGTATAGATATAGTATAGACATAGTGCAAGCTATGCCTTAGTTTTGTTGTACTGCTCTGTGCATTATAAATGCAGGTCAATGCTCATGTTGAGGATTGACCTGCATTTTTTTGTGTAAAAAGGACGAGTGAAATATAATGCTTAAAAAATATTGGATAAAATGTCCGATTTGTAACGGAAAGACGAGAGTTCAAGTATTTCATAATACTGTATTAAAAGATTTTCCTCTTTTCTGCCCTAAATGCAAATTGACGCATATCATTGATGTAGAAAAATTAGAGATTGTAATCAAAAATACAGAAAAACAAACTTTTATTATTTAGAAGAAAGGATATAAAAATGAAACGTTTACCTAAATATACGCCTGCGGAAGTACGGAATGATCCATACGGATTTACTTACAAAGAAATGTCGGAAGTTATTGGCGAGAATGAAGCAAAAGCCTTATATGAAGAATTATATAAGCAATTACCACGCAAAAAAAATCTATCAATGTTGGTAAAAAATATTTGCAAAAGCAGTGATACTGAAAAGTATGTTTACGAACTGAAAGACAACAAATACATTGAAACGGTTTTTATCAAGCGGCGAGATGGTGGAACTGTTTGCGTGAGCACACAAGTCGGTTGTCCTGTTGGTTGTATTTTTTGTGAGTCCGGGCGAAATGGCTTTGTTCGTAATCTAACATCGTCAGAAATCGTACAACAGATTATATTGTTGCGTCGAAAAGTAAACCGTATCGTTTTTATGGGTATGGGAGAGCCTTTATTCAATTATGACAACTTGATAAAAGCAATCCATATTCTCCGAGATAGATATGGGCTCAACTTTCCAACCGACGGCATTACCATATCAACAGTTGGTCCGGTCGATCAATTAAAAAAATTGCGCGAGGAACATCTTAAAATTCAGTTGACAATATCTTTACACGCAGCAACACAATCTGCAAGAAATCGTATTATTCCTCACATGCGCATATATGCTATTGAAGATGTTGTTAAGCAAGCCTTATCCTATTCTGAAAGGCATAATCGCAAAATTGTCTTTGCGTATTTGCTTTTACCGGGTATAAATGACCGGCCCTCAGATGTAAGACAACTTGCAAAATGGTTTCGGGGCAAAAAAGTTATGATTAACGTGTTACAATACAACCCAACAAGCAATTCAAGAATTAAAGCACCACAGAAACGGGAAATAGTTGCATTCAAACATCAATTAGAGCAAGCAGGACTTGAAGTTACTATGAGAGTTTCTCATGGCAGAGAGATTAACGCGGCTTGTGGACAGTTAGCTAACACATATAATAAATTCAAAAAAAAATGATTAAAAGTGCCAGACGCATAGACGCAGAGCCGATAACGCATTAGGTCAAAAAACCTATGTGTTATCGGCTTTTTTATTTAATATTGCGCAAAAGCCGCTGTTCCCTATTATAGAATGGATTGCGGGTAGTGTATTAAAGTCGCCCTTTTTTAAGGATACGGCGGTATCGGGGAGGTATCGCCGTGTCCATTTTTATTTACTGTAACCCGCCTAATGCTTTGCGGTCAAAAAAAGCTATGCTCCGCAAGCGGGATATTCCGGCTATGAATGTGAACTGTCAATACATTTAGCTACTGCTTACATTTCCTTTGCGCCCGTCCGCGTCTTGCGGACGGGCGCATTTTGCTTTTTTCAACTTTTTTCTGAAAAGCGCACTCAAGAGCCATCTCCCGAACGGGTACGGAGCGAAAGGGGCAGAGAGGACAAGCCCTTAACTCCCGTCCTCTACTCCACGCGGGAAGGAGGTGAACTCTATGGAGCTATCTTCTTCCGACAAGGAAAGAATACAACATCAGTACGACGCATTAGCAAAGAAAACTTTGGTCGGCGAAGCGAAAAGCCACCGCCGCACTCTTGCGAAACGCGCAGCACGCGAAGTTACTTTTTCGGATTTGAGCGAAAGCGAACTCGCGCAGCTTTTCACAACGGACGAATACGAAAGCGATTATTTCCGTTTTCAAGTGTCCGGCTTTGATGTACTCGTCAAAAATGAACTGCTTGCCGAAGCCCTTAACGCTTTGCCCGAAAGGAAACGCGACATTATCCTTTTGTCCTACTTCTTGGATATGAGCGACGCGGAAATTGGCGAACTGCTGAATGTTGTACGCACGACGGTTTTCCGGCACAGGAAATCCGCGCTTGCGAAAATCAAACAGTATTTGGAGGGAAAAGCAGATGATGAATACCGTTAGGAAGTCTGAAAATCTGTTGCCGTTCCCTGTCATTTCCGCAGCGGCAAACGGCGACACAACCGCCATGTGCGCGATCTTGAAGCACTACGAGGGTTACATAGCGAAACTTTGTACCCGCACGCTGAAAGACGACGCGGGCAATACCTATTCCTATGTGGACGAGGAAATGCGTAACAGGCTGCAAGTGCGCCTTATTACCCGCACCCTTGCTTTTCATGTAGGATAATCTTTTAGCCCATGCGGGGAGCGTGTCCCCTTTCCACGATTCCCGTTATGGGCTATTTGTCGTTCCGCAAAAGCATATCCGCTGTTGATGTGCTTTTGCAGGCCGACAAAGCCTATTGCTTGACAAAGAAAGCGACCTTTGGTGCGCAGCATAACAGGCAACGGGTACATTCCGTCTGTATCGAGCCAGTCGGCGGGTACGCCATGACAGCTTTTCCCCTACGGGGAAAAGTCGAGCGACAACTACCGCGCCGTAAAACAGGTTTAGCAGCTTGTGGGCGACGACATACAAGGCGGCACAATGATACTCCCGCGTTGAACACCCTCAAAGTATTGCGCGGCGCACCCATAAGCATGGGCCGGGGTGAAACTCCCGTGAGGTTGCAGCTAACAACCGCCCGTTTCAGCCTTATTTCTCATATCGTACAAGCCGGAGCGCATATTCTGTACTATGCCGCTAACCGGGAGGGAAAGAAGATGATTACCAAGTTACAACTTCAACAAATGAGAAATGTTGATATTACACAGGTTGACCGCAGCACTTTGGTTGATATTCGTAATATCCATATTGACAGTTCTTTGCCAGCAGCAAAGAAAATGCAAAGCTACTTTGAGCAGATTGTAAATCCATACTGTTTTCTTTGTGGTGATACACCCGTAAGAATACGGTTTGTCGCAGAGGATAGAACGCTAAAGCAATCATTGTGTGATTACTTTTTAAGTCTGAAATAACCGCCGACTTTCCCTAACTCTACGGGTAAAGACCTTGTGATTACGGGGCGAAAATGGTATAATTAACTCGTAATTATAGGGGGAAAGGAGGTATAATGCCCCGCATACGCAAAGACAAAATGGCACGCAGTTATGCAGAGCCGTTTTGGAAAATTGGGCTATACATTCGACTATCCAGAGAGGACGACAACGAGGACGAAAGCGAGAGTGTTATCAACCAAGAAAAGATACTCCGCGACTTTGTAGACAGCTATTTTGAGCCGGGAACCTATGTGATTGTAGACGTGTTTGCCGACGACGGATTGACAGGCACCGACACAGCGCGACCAAACTTCAAACGGCTTGAGGGCTGCATTGTCCGCAAAGAAGTAAACTGCATGATTATCAAATCCCTTGCACGCGGTTTCCGCAACCTTGCCGATCAACAAAAGTTTTTGGAGGAGTTCATACCCATTCACGGCGCAAGGTTTATTTGCACAGGCACGCCATTTATTGACACTTACGCTAACCCCCATTCTGCAAGCGGTCTTGAAGTACCTATTAGGGGAATGTTCAATGAGCAGTTTGCCGCGACCACTTCCGAAGAAATCCGCAAAACATTCAAGATGAAACGGGAGCGCGGCGAGTTCATAGGCGCGTTTGCCCCTTATGGCTACAAGAAAGACCCAAACGACAAAAACAGCTTGATTGTAGATGAAGAAGCAGCGGAAGTTGTCAAAAGCATTTACCATTGGTTTGTCAATGAGGGGTACAGTAAAATGGGGATTGCAAAGCGGCTTAACCAAATGGGAGAGCCGAACCCCGAAGCCTATAAGAAGAAAAAAGGCTTTAAGTATAACAACCCTAATTCCGACAAAAACGATGGTTTGTGGTCTGCCAGCACGATTGCAAGGATATTGCAAAATGAAGTTTATACGGGCGTAATGGTGCAAGGCCGTAACCGCGTAATAAGCTACAAAGTACACAAGCAGATCAACGTCCCCGAAGAAGAATGGTTTGTCGTCCCCAACACACACGAAGCGATTATTGACAGGGAAACATTCGAGAAAGCGCAAGCCCTACATAAGCGCGACACAAGGACAGCCCCCGGCAAACAGGAAGTCTATCTCATGTCCGGCTTTGTCCGTTGCGCGGATTGCAAAAAGGCCATGCGGCGCAAAACCGCCCGTGATATTGCCTACTACTCTTGCCGTAGCTACACCGATAAGAAGATTTGCAGCAAACATTCTATCCGGCAAGACAAGTTGGAAAACGCGGTATTGGCAGCGTTGCAAATGCAAATTGCCCTTGTAGATCGGCTTGCAGAAGAAATTGAACGGATTAACAACGCGCCTGTTATCAACCGGGAAAGCAAGAGATTATCCCATTCCTTGAAACAGGCAGAAAAGCAGCTAAAACAGTACAATGACGCTTCCGACAGCTTGTACCTTGATTGGAAAAGCGGTGAGATTACCAAAGAGGAATATCGCCGCTTGAAAGGCAAGATTGCAGAACAGATACAACAGCTTGAAGCGAACATCTCCTATCTGAAAGAGGAAATGCAGGTAATGGCTGATGGTATCGGAACCGACGACCCGTATCTAACCGCCTTTCTGAAATACAAAAACATTCAGAGCCTTAACCGCGGGATTATGGTTGAACTCGTAAAAGCGGTTTGGGTGCATGAGAACGGGGAAATAACGGTTGACTTCAATTTTGCCGACGAGTACCAGCGAATTATTGATTACATTGAGAATAACCACAACGTTATCCGAGTGATTGAGAACAAGGCAATCTAACGGCTTGCCTACTCAACACAAAGGAAAATCTAATGTTGTGCATAAATACACGGCTCTACTGGTCCTACCGGCCCTGCCGGTATGGCTGGCACCGCAGGTGCCACCGGGCCCACCGGTCCCACTGGTCCTACCGGCCCTGCCGGTACGGCTGGCACCGCCGGTGCCACCGGGCCCACCGGACCCACCGGTCCTACCGGCCCTGCCGGCGAGACCAATGCGGCGGCTACGGTGGCTACCCTCCAGACCAGCGCCAGCCTGACCGACGCCATCAACACCATCAACCAGATCATTCAGAATCTTCAGGCCGCCGGTCTGATGAACTCCTGAACCCAGGGGAGGAGGGAATTTGCGCCCTCCTCCCCCTTCCTGTAAGGAGGAACCATATCCATGAAGATCGTCGTCTATGCCATCTGCAAGAACGAGGCCCAATTTGTGGACCGGTGGATGGACTCCATGGAGGAGGCCGACCGGGTGGTGGTGCTGGACACCGGTTCCACCGACGACACCGTGGCCCGGCTGGAGGCCCGTGGAGCCTCCGTCACCGTGGAGACCATTTCCCCCTGGCGCTTCGACGCGGCCCGCAACCGCTCCCTGGAGCTGGTGGATGAGGACGCGGACATCTGCGTTTGCACCGACCTGGACGAGGTGTTTCACCCCGGCTGGCGGGCAGCCCTGGAGGCTGCCTGGACCCCGGACGCAGGCCAGGCCCGGTACCGCTACACCTGGTCCTTCCGGCCCGACGGGGCCGAGGGGGTGGTGTTCTGGTATGAGAAGATCCATCGCCGCCACGGCTACCGGTGGGTCCACCCGGTCCACGAGGTCCTGCGGTGGGAGGGCACCGGCCGCCCCGGCCCCACAGTGACAGCTTTGGGGGTGCAGCTGGACCACCACCCGGACCCGTCCAAGTCCCGGGGGCAGTACCTCCCCCTGCTGGAGCTGTCGGTGCGGGAGGAGCCGGAGGATGACCGCAACGCCCACTACCTGGGCCGGGAGTACTTCTTCCACGGCCGGTGGGACGACTGCATCGCCACCCTCCAGCGCCATCTGGCCATGCCCACCGCCACCTGGGCCGACGAGCGGGCGGCCTCCATGCGGTACATCGCCAAGGCATATCTGCAAAAGGGCGCGGCCGACCAGGCACGGGGCTGGTTCCTCCGCTCCGCCGCTCAGGCCCCCCACCTGCGGGAGCCCTGGATGGATCTGGCCATGCTGTGCTACCAGCAGGAGAACTGGGACGGGGTGCTCTACTTCACCGGCATGGCCCTGACCATCACCGTCCGGCCGGACACCTACATCTGTGAGGCAGAGGCCTGGGGCCCCCTCCCCCACGACCTGCGCTGTCAGGCCTACTTCCGCACCGGGCGGACCGGCCTGGCGCTGGAGGAGGCCCAAAAGGCACTGGCCCTTTCTCCCGCCGACCCCCGTCTGGCGGGCAACGTGGAGGTTCTGAGCCGCATGTAAAAAAAGACCGGCGTCCCTGTGGGACGCCGGTCTTTTTTGGTCTAATCTATGGGTCACTGGATGTTCAGGATGTCGCTGAAGCCGGTAATGTCAAAGACCTCCATGATCATGGGGCCCGCCCCCCGCACCACCATGGACCCCTGCCGGTTCATGGTCTTCTGGGCAAACAGCACCACCCGCAGTCCGGCGGAGGAGATGTACTCCAGCCCCTCCATGTCGATGGTCAGCGCCTGAACACCGGGCAGGCTGTTTTTCAGTTCCTGCTCCAGCTCGGGGGCGGTGGTGGTATCCAGCCGGCCCTGCAGCTTCAGGACCAGGTCATTGCCGTTACGTTCCTTGATGATCTCCATAGTTCTCTCCCATTTCCTATGATTTAAAAGGTAAGGCTGTCCACCCGGTCCAGCAGCTCCTCCAGCCGCTCCTTGCACAGCTGGATGGTGGCTCTGCCCTCCTCGGTTTCAAAGCCGCTGCGGCGGATGGTGCGGCGCATGAGCCGGGCATAGCCGATGACCATGGCCTTCTCCTCCACCGCCCGGACGGCCTCCGGGTCGTCGGTGCACAGATACTTGGCCAGGGCCTTTTTCCAGAAGAGGCAGGCAGTCTCATAGGGCATCTTCAGGAAATTGACGGCCACGCTCTGGTCCCGCTCGCCGAAGGCCACAAAGGCCAGGTACATGGAGGCCAGCTCAAAGATGGGATGGCCCACGCACAGGGTGTCCATGTCGATGATGAGCACCTCGTTGTTCTGCATGACGATGTTGTTGGTGTGGTAGTCGCCGTGGAGCATGGTGTCCCGCTGGGGCACCTCCTCCACCAGGGCCACCAGCTTCTCCGCCTGAGGGGCGGGCAGGTAGTCCCGCAGGAAATGCACCCAGTCCAGGGCCACCGCCTTCATCTCGGGCATGTCGCCGGGCTTGACGTGGGTGGAGTGCATCTTCTGCAGCAGGTCCACGTACAGGTCCACATAGGTGTCCATTCCCTCGGGGTCGGCGGCGATGAGCTTGGAGAAGGACCTGGAGTTGAGCAGCTCGAACACTGAGCCGTAGCTCTCCCCCACCCGCACCACGTCGTAGGGGATGGCGGTGGGGATGCCCAGCACAAAGGCCTTCCGGGCCAGTTCCCGCTCCCGCTGCACGTCGGGCAGGCAGTCGGAGCTGTGGTACACCTTCACCACCGTGTCCTTGTCGATGCGGTAGACCGCGCCGTTGGCGCCCCGGCCGATGATCTCGCAGCCCTCCACCGAGAGGACCCGTCGGGCCTTCTCCACCGGCATCATCTCGATAAAGCCGGTCATGTCCAGGATCTCATAGACCTCGGCGGAGACGTTGACCAGCTTGAGCTGGGGCTCCCGCTTGCGCACCCGCAGCACCACCCGCAGGCCGGCGCTGGATATGTACTCCAGATCCTTCAGATCCAGCACCAGGCTGCCGTGGGCCTGCTGGTCCAGCATGGCCATGAGCTCGGCCTCCACCTCCTGGGCGTTGCCGGAGTCGATACGCCCGGAAAGGGCGATGCTCAGCGTGTCGTTTTCCATGGTCCCCGTCATTTGGGATTCCTCCTTGCCGCCCAGCCTGCGCCCCGGCGTGGCTGGGCTTTCGTTTGTCTCAGTCTTCGTCAAAAACCCGGCGGATCAGCCAGTCGTATTCCCGCCAGGCCGCCGTCTCCGCCAACGGCAAGAGCACCTGGGCCAGCGTGCGGTAATACCAGTGGTGCTGCTCCGGGTCCTTCTGGTGGAAGCAGTCCCACATAGCCGCCCCCTTCTCCTCCTTCCTGCGGTACAGGGCCCGCAGGTTGGACAGCTTGTCGCCCAGGGTCACCATGGCGGCGCCCGGGTCCTCCTCCGCCTCCAGTCTGGCAATGGCGGCCTCCTTGCGGGCCCGCCAGCTCCGGTCGGGGGGCAGATGGCGCATTTTGTCTTCGGTCTCCGTCCCCACCAGGGACGCTACCCGGTCTCCGAACCGGGCCCGGATCTCCTCCAGGTCGGCTCCCGTGTCCTCCACCGTGTCGTGGAGCACGGCGGCGGCCAGCACCTCCCTGTCATCGGTGAGGGTGGCGGCAATGACCGCCGCCTCCATGGCGTGGAGAATGGCGGGCGTGCCGTCCCCCTTGCGTACCGCGCCGCTGTGGGCGGCTATGGCAAAGGTCATGGCTGCGTCCAGCAGCTCCATTTCCATCCCTCCTCAGGTCGATCAGTATACGTCCGGCTGTGGGTGGACCGGCGCCGCAGCTTGTCATTCATACAGGATATTATAAACAAAATTCTTCCTATTTTCCAGTCCCAAAAAAGACCGGGACTGCCATGCAGTCCCGGCCCGTTACACGATAAATGAAAGCCTCGCAGAGTTCACGCCCGCAGGCGTGAAAAAAATCTGAGTCCGTTTTCAGCCGCGACATGTGCGTGGCTGAAAACACTTCTCAGCCTGTCAGTGTGGAAGCCGTTCGCCAAGGGCGAACGGCTTCTGCGCGCAACAGGCTGCATCCCTCTCTCCAAAGCGGCTCTGCCGCTTTGGAGAAGCGTCAGCAAATAAACATGGCGTCTCCGAAGGAGAAGAAGCGGTATTTCTGCTCCACCGCCTCTTTGTAGGCGGCCAGAACGTGCTCCCGCCCCGCCAGGGCCGACACCAGCATAATGAGGGTGGATTCCGGCAGGTGGAAGTTGGTGATGAGGCAGTCCAGGGTCTTGAATTTGTAGCCCGGATAGATAAAGATGTTGGTCCAGCCGGCGCTCTCCTTCAGGGTGCCGTCCTCCGCCGCCCAGCTCTCGATCGTGCGGCAGGAGGTGGTGCCCACGCAGATCACCCGGCCCCCCTCGGCCTTGGTGCGGTTGATGATCTCAGCGGTCTCGGCGGAGATCATGCAGTACTCGGAGTGCATCTCGTGGTCCAGGATGTCCTCCTCCTTCACCGGGCGGAAGGTGCCCAGACCCACATGGAGGGTCACATAGGCCAGACGCACCCCCATGTCCTCCACCTGCTGCAGCAGCTCCTTGGTGAAGTGGAGTCCGGCGGTGGGGGCGGCGGCGGAGCCCACCTCCCGGGAGTAGACGGTCTGATACCGCTCCGGGTCGTTGAGCTCGGCCTTGATATAGGGGGGCAGGGGCATTTTGCCCAGCTGCTCCAGCTTCTCCAGAAAGATACCCTCGTAGTCGAAGCGGACCAGCCGGTTGCCCCCCTCCAACACCTCGGTGACCTCGGCGGTGAGCTGGCCCTCGCCGAAGGATACTTTGGTGCCCGGTTTCATCTTGCGGCCGGGGCGCACCAGGCACTCCCAGGTCTTGTTCCCCCGGTCGATAAGCAGCAGCACCTCCACCGCGCCGCCGCCGGGCTCCCGGTGGCCAATGAGCCGGGCGGGCAGCACCCGGGAGTCATTGAGCACCAGGCAGTCCCCCGGTCTCAGCAGGGTGGGCAGATCGTAAAAATGCATGTGTTTCGTGGCGCCGGTCTCTTTGTCCAGCACCAGCAGCCGGGAGGAGTCCCGCTTCTCCAGGGGAGTCTGGGCGATGAGCTCCTCCGGCAGGTAAAAGTCAAAATCAGATGTTTTTATGGTGTGCGCACCTCGATTCCGGTATAGTAGAAGGTCAGGATATCAATATAGTCGTAGCCCTGCTGGGCCATGGCGTAGGCGCCCCACTGGCTCATGCCCACGTTGTGGCCCCAGCCGGAGCCGGTGATGGTGAACACGGTGGAACCGTCTCCCCCGCCGGCGGCGGCCTGGCTTACAGAGCCGTTGCCGTCAATGATGTAGGCGTTCCCGCTGAGGGCCCCCACGCTGCCGCTGCCGTCGATGGCATAGGCCCCGTCCAGACTGGTGAGGGAGCCGCTGCCGTCCACCACATAGTCGCCATTGGCAGATGTGGTCCCGCCCCCGCCGGAGCTGGTGACGGTGTAGTGGATGGACCGCAGGCCCAGGAAGGTGCGGCAGTCGTCCCGGATCTTGCTCCAGCTCTTGCCGGAGGAGTCGGTGAAGGTGATCTCAATGGCATTGCCGGTGGGGCTGGTCTTGGTCACCCGGAAATCCACGATGCCCGAGTTGGTATAGCCCTTGGAGTTGAGCAGGTCGGTAAGCTCCTGGGCGGTGTAGGTCACCGTCCAGTTGTAGTTGGGGACCTTGGAGGCCACCGACGCCTCATAGGGGTCGTACTTACCGATGAGGTAGGCCACGTTGCTCCCCCACACGTTGACAGAACTCTCGGTGGCGCCGCCGTCGTGGGAGGAATAGACCGCCTCAATGAGGGAGCCGTTGTACCAGGCATACTCGCCATAGGTCTGGTCCACCGCCTTGCTGCTGCTGGCCGTTACCCGGGCCATGCCCTCATAGACCTGACAGCAGGTGGAGTTGCAGATGTCAAAGCCCTGGCTCTTGTGCTTGCTGGCGGTGTAGTTGCGGTAGGCGTAAGTACGGGCGCACACCGCCTGGGCCTTCAGGGCCTCCAGGGGCCAGGAGGAGCTCATCTCCCGAACGATGACACCCTGGACATAGTCCTCCAGGCCGATGACGTTGCTCACCGTCAGGTTGCCCCCGCTCACCCGCTGGTACTGGAAGCCGCCGTAATAGGTGTTGCCCCGGAAGATGGTCTCGGTCTCTTCCCGGTCATTTAAGCCGGGCTGGATGCCCAGGCACATACTGCTGCCCCCGTCAAACTGGAAGAGGATCTGGCTGGTGCCCGTCTTGACCACCGACACGCCGTAGCTGGAGGTGCCCACCACCTCCCCATCGTACAGGCCCAGACTGGTCTGTGCGGCCTGGGCAGACTCCTTGTCCAGGTAGTTGCCCACTCTGGCCTCCCAGTCCCCGTCGATCCAGGCCACGAAGCCGCCGGGATAGGAGGATGCCTCGTCCCAGGCGTCCTCATAGGAGCGGTAGCTGCCGGGCAGCTTCACATGCCAGCAGCCCACGGCGATGTCGGAGGTAATGGTGTCGTAGTAGCCCGCCCAGTTGCCCACAGTGCCGTAACAGACATTCTGGGTCTTGACCACCGAGATGGCGGTCTCATCGGTGGAGGTCAGCTCCACAAACTCCCGGTCGCTGTCGTAGTAGCCCAACCGGTAGCCGCTTCCCACTTCGTTGAGCAGGTTGGCGCCGGCCAGGGCCGAGCTGCCGTAAAACAGGCCCACCTTCATGGTGGGGTCCACCTCCACTGAGGCGGCGGAGGCGGGCAGATTCCCCAGAGGCAGAGCCACGGCCAGAGCCAGAGCGGCAATCTGCACAAATTTCTTTAACATTCTCCTTCTCATTTGTCGGAAATCCCATCTCGCTTTCGTTGACACTTTGCCAGAACTTGTGGTACAATTTTGCAAACTAAACAGCGAAATTACATTTGCAGGATAGAGGCGCGGCTCTTCAGGAGTAGCGCGGGAAGGGCGCCGGGCCCGGTGAACCGCGTGAAAGGGGAGGCCGCCGAAGGGACGCTCCCGGCAGGGCGTTTGCCTGGTCCCCCGGATAAGATCCGTTGGACTGTCGCCGCGGACGCGGCGGAGTGCTGTCTGCTTTTGTCGGGTAGTGGCAAGGACGCGCTGTCCCTGTCATTATAGTACAAAATCAGCAGTTCTGTAAACTGCTGATTTTCTTTTTTCTGTTTGGTTCCCAGTTTCCGGTCTGAGACAGGCCGGGGTCGGAATAGAATTTGAGCAACGGAGGTATGGTCATGGAAAAATATAAAGTAGGCGTGATCGGCGGCACCGGTATGGTGGGTCAGCGTTTCATTTCCCTGCTGGAGAATCATCCCTGGTTCCAGCTTACCGTCATTGCGGCCAGCAGCCGCTCCGCAGGCAAGACCTATGAGGAGGCCATCGGTTCCCGCTGGGCCCTGGAGACTCCCATGCCCGAAGAGGCCAAGAAGATGGTGGTCATGAACGCCGAGGCCGATATTGAGGCCATTGCCTCCCAGGTGGACTTCGTCTTCTCCGCCGTGGACATGAAGAAGGAGGAGATCCAGGCCCTGGAGGAGGCCTACGCCAAGCACGAGTGCCCCGTGGTCTCCAACAACTCCGCCCACCGCTGGACGGCCGACGTGCCCATGGTGGTGCCCGAGATCAACCCGGAGCACCTGGCGGTGATCGCCGACCAGCGCAGGCGCCTGGGGACCAGCCGCGGCTTCATCGCCGTCAAGTCCAACTGCTCCCTCCAGAGCTATGTCCCCGCCCTGCACCCCCTGCGGGACTTCGGGCTGGAGCAGGTGCTGGTGTGCACCTATCAGGCCATCTCCGGGGCGGGCAAGACCTTCGAGACCTGGCCGGACATGGTGGACAACGTGATCCCCTACATCGGCGGCGAGGAGGAGAAGAGCGAGCAGGAGCCCCTGAAGCTGTGGGGCCGGGTGGAGAACGGCGTGATCGTCAACGCCGGTTCCCCCGCCATCACCGCCCAGTGCCTGCGGGTGCCCGTGTCCAACGGCCACATGGCGGCGGTGTTCGCCCGCTTCCAAAACAAGCCCACCATGGAGGAGATGAAAGAGATCTGGGCAAATTACAAGGGCCGTGCCCAGGAGCTGGCCCTGCCCTCCGCTCCCAAGCAGTTTTTGCACTACTTCGAGGAGCCCGACCGTCCTCAGACCCGGCTGGACCGGATGACCGAGGGCGGCATGGCGGTCTGCATCGGCCGTCTGCGTCCCGACACGCAGTACGACTACAAGTTCGTCTGCCTGTCCCACAATACCCTTCGCGGCGCCGCGGGCGGCGCAGTCCTTCTTGCCGAACTTCTGTGCGCGGAGGGTTACATTTCAAGGAGGTAACCCTATTATGAGAGAGCCTGTTTTTACCGGAGCCTGTTCTGCCATCATCACCCCTTTTGACCACAGCGGCGCCATCAACTACGATCAGTTTGGAAAGCTCATCGACGAGCAGATCGAGCGGGGCCTGGACGCCATCTGCGTCTGCGGCACCACCGGCGAGTGCTCCACCCTCACCATCCGGGAGCATATCGCCGCCGTGGAATACTGTGTCAAGCGGGTGAACGGCCGGGTCAAGGTCATCGCCGGCGCGGGGAGCAACGACACCTCCGCCGCCGTCTACCTGTCCCAGCACGCCCAGGACTCCGGTGCCGACGCCCTGCTGCATGTGACCCCCTACTACAACAAGGCGTCCCAGACCGGCCTCATCAAGCACTACGAATACATTGCCGACCGGGTGGAACTGCCCATCATCCTCTATAACGTCCCCTCCCGGACCGGCGTTTCCTTCACCGCCGATACCTACAAGGTGCTCTCCCAGCACCCCAACATCTGCGGCGTGAAGGAGGCCAGCGGCAACTTCTCCCTGCTGGCCCACACCCTGGCTATCTGCGGCGACGACTTCTACGTCTGGTCGGGCAACGACGACCAGGTGGTCCCCATGATGAGCCTGGGCGCCAAGGGGGTCATCTCGGTGGTGGCCAACATCGCCCCCGAGATCATGATTCAGATGACCCATCTGTGCCTGGAGGGCAAGTTCCAGGAGGCCTCCGCCCTCCAGCTGGGATACATGGACTTTATCGACGCCCTCTTCCTGGAGGTCAACCCCATCCCCATCAAGGCCGCCATGAATCTGGCGGGCTACGACATCGGCTCCCTGCGTCTGCCCCTGTGCGACATGAGCGACGGTCCTCTGGAGACCCTCCGCAGGTCCATGGTCAAGGCTGGCCTGCTCTCCGCCTGAGCCCCGGGAAAGGATGTTGGAAATGCTTCGTTTGATCCTCTCCGGCTGCAACGGCCGGATGGGCCGGGTGGTGGAGCACATCTGCGCCGCCCAGCCCGACCTGGAGATCGCCGCCGGCTTTGACCTGCTGGGCACCGGGGACCGGGACTTTCCCGTCTACTCCTCCCCCGCCGACTGTAAGGAGCAGGCCGACGCCGTAATCGACTTCTCCTCCCCTGCCGCCCTCCCCGCTCTGCTGGAGTTCTGCATGGAGCGGCACATTCCGGCGGTGCTGGCCACCACCGGCTACTCGGAGGAGCAGCTGGCCGCCATCGACCGTGCGGCCCAGATCATCCCCATCTTCCGCTCCGCCAATATGTCTCTGGGTGTCAATGTGCTGCTGGCCCTGGTAAAGCAGGCGGCTGCGGCCCTGGGCAGCGACTACGACATTGAGATCGTGGAGAAGCACCACAACAAGAAGGTGGACGCCCCCAGCGGCACCGCCCTCATGCTGGCCGATGCGGCGGCGGAGGTCCTGCCCTGGCAGCCGGAGTACGTCTATGACCGCCACAGCGTCCGCAAGGCCCGGGAGAGCCGGGAGATCGGCATCAGCTCGGTCCGGGGCGGCGGCATCGTGGGAGATCACGACGTGATCTTTGCCGGCCGGGACGAGGTCATCACCCTGAGCCACTCCGCCATGAGCCGGGAGGTCTTTGCCTCCGGCGCGGTGCGGGCCGCCCGGTTCCTTGCCGGTGCGGAGGCCCCCGGCCTCTACTCCATGACCGATCTGGTCCAGGCCACCCTTTTGTGACAAAAAAAGACCGCCCATTGGGCGGTCTTTTTTTACTCTTCTTTGGGCGGGGTCTGTTCCTTGTCCTCCAGAGGATGGCCGTTGCCGTCGATCTTTTTGGCTCTCAGGCGGTTGTTGACCCACTCCCGAACCAAAGCATAGAGCACAGCGAAGGTGGGCACGCCCAGGATCATGCCGGGGAAGCCAAACAGGCCGCCGCAGGTGACAATGGAGACCAGCACCCAGATGGCGGACAGGCCGGTGCTGTCGCCCAGGATCTTGGGACCCAGAATGTTGCCGTCAAACTGCTGCAGGCCGATGACCAGGGCGAAGAACCGCAGGGCGGCCCAGGGGTCCACGATCACCAGGATGAACAGACAGGGAATGGCGCCGATGATGGGGCCGAAGAAGGGGATCACGTTGGTGACGCCCACGGTAACGCTCACCAGCATGGGATAGGGAATGCGGAAGATGGCGCACAGGATGAAGCAGAGTACGCCGATGATGGCGGAGTCGATGATCTTGCCGTTGATGAAGCCTACGAACACCTCGTTGGCGTGGCTGCAGATCTGCAGCAGCCGGTCGGAGCGCCGCTTGGGCAGGATGGCGTAGAGCAGCCGCTTGAGCTGAGGCACCAGCCGCCCCTTCCCTGCCAGCATGTAGATGGAGGAGATGATGGCGGTGATGCCGGTGATGACACCGCTGCCGATGGCAAAGCCCACATCCACGATCTGGGGCAGGGCCTGGGCCACCTTGGCGCTGACATTGCTCATCATGCTCTGGAAGTCGCCCAGCGCCGTATTGATCCCCTCGGAATCCAGGTCAAACTGCACCGTCAGGTCCTGGACCAGCTGATTCAGGCCGTCCAGATAAAACTGCATGTTGCTGGCCAGGTCCTTCACGCTCTGCACCACCTGGGGGATGATAAGCCCCAGCAGGATGGCCACCACAGCGAAGGCCAGCACATACACCAGCAGGATGGACAGCACCCGCTTGTATTTGGAGTTGGCAAAGAGCTTGCGCTCAAAAAAGCACATGGGTGTGTTGAGCAGGTAGGCAATGGCAAAGCCCACAATGAAGGGGGACAGCACCCCCATGAACTTGTCGATCCGGACGGTCACCACATCGAAGTGATTCAATCCCACATAGAACAGGATGGCCACCAACAGAACGATAAGCAGCTGGATGTGATTTCCGTCCAGGATGTACCATTTTTTCTTTTTTCCCTGATCTTCTTTGTCGGGCACGTCGGTTTCCTCCTTTGCAGCTTGCCACACACAGTCTGGGGATGCCCCGTAAAGCATATTGTATCATGGCCGTACCGCCCCTGCAACGGGGACGATGTAAAAAAACAGAACAGGGGGCCGCCGCCCAGGCGGCGGCCCCCTGCTTACTCAGCCCTGAACAGAGGCCCGGTGGAACACCTTTTTGCCCTTTTTGATCATAACGCCGTCGCCGGAGAGCTGCCCGGCGGTCACGGCGGTATTCACGTCGGTCACCTTCTGGCCGTCCAGCTCCACGCCGCCCTGCTCGATGAGCCGGCGGGCCTCCTTCTTGGAGGGCACCAGGGCGCACTTGAGCATCAGGTCCAAAATACCGATGGAGCCGTCGGTGAGGTCGGCGGACTCCAGCACGGTGGAGGGCACGTTGCTCATGTCGCCGCCGCCCACGAACAGGGCCTTGGCGGCGTCCTGGGCCTTCTTGGCCTCCTCCTCGCCGTGGACCAGCTTGGTCAGCTCGAAGGCCAGGATCTCCTTGGCGGTGTTGAGCTGGCTGCCCTCCCACTGGTCCATCTCGTCGATCTGCTCCAGGGGCAGGAAGGTGAGCATCCGCAGGCACTTGAGCACGTCCTGGTCGCCCACGTTGCGCCAGTACTGGTAGAACTCGTAGGGGCTGGTCTTGTTGGGGTCCAGCCACACGGCGCCCTTGGCAGTCTTGCCCATCTTCTTGCCCTCGGAGTTGAGGAGCAGAGTGATGGTCATGGCATGGGCGTCCTTGCCCAGCTTGCGGCGGATGAGCTCGGTGCCGCCCAGCATGTTGGACCACTGGTCGTCGCCGCCGAACTGCATGTTGCAGCCGTAGTGCTGGAACAGGTGGTAGAAGTCGTAGGACTGCATGATCATGTAGTTGAACTCCAGGAAGGAGAGGCCCTTCTCCATGCGCTGCTTGTAGCACTCGGCCCGCAGCATGTTGTTGACGGAGAAGCAGGCGCCCACCTCGCGCAGCAGCTCAATATAGTTGAGCTTGAGGAGCCACTCGGCGTTGTTCACCATCTGGGCCTTGCCCTCGCCGAACTCGATGAACCGCTCCATCTGCTTTTTGAAGCAGTCGCAGTTGTGCTGGATGGTCTCGGGGGTCATCATGTTGCGCATATCCGTGCGGCCGGAGGGGTCGCCGATATAGCCGGTGCCGCCGCCGATGAGGGCGATGGGACGGTTGCCCGCCATCTGGAGCCGCTTCATCAGGCACAGGGCCATGAAGTGGCCCACGTGGAGGGAGTCGGCGGTGGGGTCAAAGCCGATGTAGAAGACGGCCTTGCCCTCGTTGATCATCTTGGAGATCTCCTCCTCGTTGGTCACCTGGGCGATGAGGCCCCGGGCCTTCAGTTCTTCGTAGCAAGTCATGTTCATTCTCCTTTTTCTTCTGTCATCCGGATTCCTGGTTTTCTCTGTGTCACAGGGCCCTGCCCGCATGCAAAAAGCCCTCTGTCCCTTGGGACAGAGGGCGTAAAAACGCGGTACCACCTCTGGTTCGCCGTTTTCTCACAAAAACGGCCTCAGGCCGTGCCAACACACGGCGGCGCAATAACGGGCGCACCCGACACGGCCCTACTGGGGGGTCTCCCCTGTTCAGGCGGCTGCTCCAGGGTGTATTTCCCAGCCTGTCCCCTCCCCCTCTCACCAAACCGGGGGCTCTCTGGGCGGGACGGGGGTCGGTACTTCTCCCTGTCATCGCAGTGTCATATTGATGAGGATTATAATCGCTCTTGCTCCGTTTGTCAAGCAGAAAAGCGGTACTCAACAAAACCTAACTTTTGTGCAGCTTCTTGTATTCCTCCGCGCTGTCCAGCAGCTCCCCGGCGGCGCCAAGGGTGGCGTCGGTGATGTGCTCGCCGGAGGTGAGCCGGGCCAGCTCCTCGCACCGGCGCTGACGGCTCAGCCGCTCCACCTGGGTATAGGTCCGGCCGCCCCTCTCCCCCTTCTCCACGGAGAAGTGGACGTGGGCCATGGCGGCCAGCTGGGGCAGATGGGTGACGCACAGCACCTGCTTGGTGCGGGCCACGTCGGCCAGCTTCTCCGCCACCTTCTGGGCGGCCCGGCCGGACACGCCGGTATCCACCTCGTCAAAGACCATGGTGCCCACCTGGTCGTTCTCCGCCAGCACGTTTTTCAGGGCCAGCATGATGCGGGCCAGCTCGCCGCCGGAGGCGATCTTCTGGATGGGCTTCAGGTCCTCGCCCACGTTGGCGGACATGAGGAACTGTACCTGATCCATACCGGTGTCGTCCATAGCAAACTCCCCCGGCTTGGGCTGAAATTCCACCATAAACCGCACTTTGGGCATGTCCAGCTGGGCAAGCTCGCTCTGAATACGCCCTTCCAGGGCCTTGGCCGCCTCTTTCCGGACCGCACTGAGGGTCTCCGCCGCCTTCTGTGCGTCGGCCAGGGCGCGGGTCTGCTCCTTCTCCAGCCGGGCAATGGTATCGGTGGAGAACTGGATCTCGTCCAGCTCCTTTTTGCAGCGGTTCAGGTAGTCCAGCATCTCCTCCACCGAGCCGCCGTACTTCTTTTTCAGCCGGTGGAGCACATCCAGCCGGCTCTCGATCTGGTCCAGCTCTCCCGGCTCAAAGTCGAAGGCGTCCCGCAGGTCCCGGATCTGCTCGGCGATGTCGTCGGCGGCGCAGCGGACCTCGGTGAGCTTTTCCAGCAATTCTGCGGCCTGAGTGCTGATGCGCCCGGCGGCGTGGAGGGACTGCACCGCCTCCCCCAGCAGGGCGGCGGCTCCCTCCCGCTCCTCGTCGCCGGACAGGGCCAGATGGGCCCCCTCCACGCTCTCCATCAGCTTCCCGGCGTTGCGCAGCAGGTCCCGGCGCTCGGTGAGCTCCTCCTCCTCCCCGCTACGCAGCTCGGCCCGCTCCAATTCGCCGATCTGGAACTCCAGGCTGTCGATGCGGCGGGCCTTCTCCGCCTCGTCCATCTGGAGGGCGGAGATTTCACGGCGGATGGCGGCCAGCCGGTTATAGGCGGTGCGGAAGCGCTCCAGTTCGGCCCCGGTGGCACCGAAGCCGTCCAGGTAGTCCAGGTGGCAGCGCTCGTCCAGCAGCTGCTGGCCGTCGTGCTGGCCGTGGATGTTGAGCAGCAGCCGGCCCAGCTGGCGCAGCTGAGACACGGTGATGAGCCGGCCGTTGATGCGGCAGATGTTCTTGCCGTCGGGCTGGATCTCCCGCTGGATGAGCAAGCTGCCCTCCTCGTCGGGGCCCACGCCGTTCTCCCGGAACCAATCCAGCTCCGGCAGGTTGGTAAACACCGCGTTGACCAGGGCGGACTTGGCCCCGGTGCGGATCAGATCCCGGCTGGTGCGCTCGCCGATGATGGCCCCGATGGCATCCACCACAATGGACTTGCCCGCGCCGGTCTCGCCGGTGAGGGCGTTGAAGCCCTTGTCAAACTGGATATCCGCCGTCTGGATCACCGCGATATTTTCAATGTGGAGCAGAGAAAGCATACAGGCCACCACCTTGGCAGACCCGCGCCGGGGGGCGCGGGTCTGATATCGATCTTATTTGAGCATTGCGTGGATCTCGTTGCAGAACTCCGCCGCATCCTCATTGGTACGCATAATGAGGATGGCGGTGTCGTCTCCCGCCAGGCTGCCCACCAGGCTGGGAATGTCCATGCCGTCGATGGCGGCGCAGGCCGCCGAGGCCAGGCCGGGCATGGTCTTGAGGACCACGATGTTCTGGGCCACGTCAAAGGAGGTGACCCCCTCCTTGAAGATGGTGCGCAGGCGGCCGGCAATATTCAGGGAGGCCTTCCGCTCTGAAACGGCGTACCGATAGGTGCCGTACCCGGTGAGCTCCTTAATCAGATGGAGCTCCTTGATGTCCCGGGAAATGGTGGCCTGGGTGGACTGCACGCCTCTGGCCCGCAGTTCGGTGAGAAGCTGGTCCTGGGTATCCACGTCCTGCTCTGCAATGATCCGCAAAATCTCCTGCTGCCGTTTCGCCTTCATGGCTTACGCACCTCCCAATTTGTGATTTAAGATCTCATAGAACGTCCGGCCGGTGACCCGGACCAGTCTGGTCTTGGATTTGGAGACCCTGGTCTCCACCACATCTCCCCCGTTGAGCTTGAAGGCCTTGCCCCCGTCCACCGACAGGAAAGCGGTCTTGCGGGCCATCCGGCCCAGCTTGATGGACACCGTCCGCTCATGGCCCAGCACGAAGGACCGGGCGGACAGGGCGTGGGGACAGATGGGGGTGACGATGATGTTCTCCGCCGTGGGCTCCACGATGGGGCCTCCCGCCGACATGGAGTAGGCGGTGGAGCCGGTGGGGGTGGAGATGACCACGCCGTCGGCGGACATCTTGGTGATGGTGGTCTTGTCCCCCAGCACCTCCAGGTCCACCACCCGGGCCACGGCGCCCTTGGTGAGGGCGGCGTCGTTGAGGGCGATGTCGGAGTAGATCACCTTGCCCTCCCGGCGCACGGTGACGTCCAGCATCATCCGCTCCTCCACGTCATACTTGCCCACGGGCAGCTTGGAGAGCATGGACAGCTCCCCCAGCTCCAGCTCCGCCATAAAGCCCACGCTGCCCAGGTTGACCCCCAGGATGGGCACATTGAACTGGTTGGCATCCTTGGCGGCGTGGAGGATGGTGCCGTCGCCGCCGAAGCACACCAGAATGTCGGCGCTCTTCAGCTCCTCCTCCGTCTGCTTGAACTGGATGTGCTTGGGGAACTCCACGTTGCTCCCCTCCACGGAGAAGGGCAGGCAGATGGCGGTCTCCACTCCCGCCGCCTTCAGGATCTTTTCCGCCGCCTGGGCGGCCTTCAGTCCCCGGTCCCGATAGGGATTGGGGCTCAGTACTACTTTCATTGTCCGGCTCCTTCCAGGGCCGCGTGGGAAGCCTCCACCAGGGCCGCCGGATCGCCGGTCCAGGCGTCTCCGCCTCCTCCGGCCAGCAGGTGTCCCAGGTATTCAATGTTGCCCTCGGGTCCTCTGATTGGTGAAAAGGTCATATCCTTTACAGTAAAGTCCGCTTCCGCGGCATGACCGAGAAAATTCTGAATGACTTCCAGGTGGACGGCGGGGTCCCGCACCACGCCCTTTTTGCCCACCTTTTCCCGCCCTGCCTCAAACTGAGGCTTGACAAGGCAAACTACTTGCCCATTCTCCTTCAGCAGGCCCCGCAGGGCAGGCAGGATGAGCTTTAGGGAGATGAAGGACACGTCCACGCTGGCAAAGTCCAACTCGTCGGGGATCTGCTCATGGGTCAGGTAGCGGGCGTTGGTGCGCTCCAGGCACACCACCCGCTCATCGCTGCGCAGGGACCAGGCCAGCTGGCCGTAGCCCACATCCACGGCGTACACCTTCACCGCGCCGTTTTGCAGCATGCAGTCGGTGAAGCCGCCGGTGGAGGCGCCGATGTCGCCGCACACCGCCCCGTCCAGGTGGATGCCGGTGAAGGTCTTCATGGCCTTCTCCAGCTTCAGGCCACCCCGGCTCACATAGGCCAGGGTCTGGCCCCGGACCTCGATGGGGGCGTCCTCGGGGATCTGGGCCCCCGCCTTGTCCACCTTCTGCTCCTTGACATAGACCTGACCGCTCATGATGACCGCCTGGGCACGCTGGCGGCTCTCCACCAGTCCCCGCTCCACCAGCAGCACGTCCAGTCTCTTTTTAACCATTGCCATGTCCGCAGACCTCCAACGCCTTTTGATACAGGGATGCCCCGTCCAGCCCGCACAGGGCCCGCAGCTGACCCACCGAGCCGTGGGTCACAAAGCCGGGGCCGGTGTTGACCAGGGTCGTCCGGGCGGACACCCCCCGCTCCAGCAGACCGGCGGCAATGCGCTGCCCCACGCAGTTGCCGGGGGCGCACTCCTCTGCCGCCAGCAGGCGGCCGGTTTTTCCCACCGACTCCACCAGCAGATCCAGGTCCAGGGGGGTGATGGTGTTGAGCTTGATGACCTCGGCCTGGATGCCGTCGGCCTCCAGCCGTTTGGCGCAGTCCAGCAGGCCGTTGATGGTAATGCCGTACCCTGTTAAGGTAATGTCCTTGCCAGCGCGCAGCACCACGGAGCCTGCCGGCCCGGAGTCCTCCTGATAGTCCCCCTGACCCCCTCTGGGATAGCGCACCGCCACCGGACCCTTTACCTCGTAAATGGCCCGGCGGAGCATGGCCTCCAGCTCGGGGTAGCTGGAGGGGCAGAGCACCGTCATGCCGGGCACCGTGTCCAGGAAGGCGGGGTCGAATACACCATGGTGGGTCTCGCCGTCCTCCCCCACCAGCCCGGCCCGGTCCACGCCGAAGACCACGTGGAGCCCCTGAAGGGCCACGTCGTGGATCAGCTGGTCGTAAGCGCGCTGCAGGAAGGAGGAGTACACCGCAAACACCGGCAGCATCCCCTGCTTGGCCATACCGGCGGCCATAGCCACCGCGTGGCCCTCGGCAATGCCCACGTCAAAGAACCGGTCGGGGAACTGGGCGGCAAAACCGTTGAGGCCCGTCCCCCCCTGCATGGCGGCGGTAACAGCGCACAGCCGGGGGTCCTTCTCCGCCAGACGGCACATGGTCTGGCCGAAGACGGCGGAAAAGTTGGTGCCGCTCCCCTTGAGGACCTCGCCGGTCTCCACGCAGAAGCGTCCCACCCCGTGGAACTGGTCCGGGTTGCGCTCGGCAGGTGTATAGCCTTTCCCCTTTACTGTCCTGACATGGAGCAGCACCGGGCCCTTCAGGTCCCGGGCGTAGGTGAGCAGGCGGGTGAGCCGTTTTACGTCATGGCCGTCCACGGGACCAAGATAGGTAAAGCCCATATCCTCAAACATACTGCAGGGCAGCAGGGTCTCTTTGATGGCCGTCTTGACCTTGTGGGTCACCCTGTAGACCCCCCGGCCCAGGGCGGTGGCCCCCATCACCTTCCGGTAGCCCCGCTTGAAGCGGAGGTACTGGGGCTTGAGCCGCTGGCGGGCCAGATGGTCGGCCACGCCGCCCACGCTCTTGGTGATGGACATGCCGTTGTCGTTGAGGATGACGATGAGGGGTTCCTTGCTGTCCCCCGCGTCGGACAGGCCCTCATAGGCCAGGCCGCCGGTGAGGGCGCCGTCACCGATCAGGGCCAACACGCTGTAGTCCTTATGCTGTAAAGTTCTTACCCTTGCCATTCCAAGGGCCACCGAAACCGAGTTGGAGGCGTGACCGGCAATAAAGGCGTCGGTGTCGCTCTCGGTGGGCTTGGGGTAGCCCGCCAGCCCTCCAAAGGAGCGCAGGCTCTCCATGGCCCCGTTGCGGCCGGTTAAAATTTTGTGGGCGTAGCACTGGTGGCCCACGTCAAAAACCAGCCGGTCCCGGCCGGTATCAAACACACGATGAATGGCAACGATCAGCTCCACCGCCCCCAGGCTGGAGGCCAGATGGCCGCCGGTGCGGGAGACCACATCCAGGATGCGGGCCCGCAGCAGGCCGCACAGGGCCGCGGCCTCGCTGTCGGTCAGGGCGCTGAGATCGTTGGAACATTGCTCCAGACTAAGAATGGTAACACCTCCCGGTGAAGGATGGGACAGGGGGCCTCAGCTCCACAGCCAGGCGCCGCCGATGCCGATGGCCACTCCCAGCAGACCGCCCATGAGCACCTGGAAGGGGGTGTGGCCCAGCAGCTCCTTCAGCTCCTTGCCGAAGATGGCGGGCTTCATCTCCGTCCAGTGCTCCATGATATAGTTGAGGATCTTGGCCTGCTCCCCCGCTGCCTTGCGGACGTTGGCGGCGTCGTACATGACAACGATGGCCAGCACCGCCGCGATGCTGAACAGGGGCGACGACCAGCCGTACATGAACCCCACCGAGGAGGCGCAGGCGCACACAAAGGCGGAGTGGGAGCTGGGCATGCCGCCGCTGGCCATGATGTAGTGCCAGTCCAGCTTCCGCTTGGTGAAGAGCACCACAAACACCTTGAGCACCTGGGCGATGGCCCAGGCCAGGATGGCCAGATTCAGGATCAGATTGCCGGTCAAAAAGTCCACTACATTTCGCATAAATTCCTCACTTATCCCGGCTTGCCAGAGAGCGGGCCAGCCAGCACAGGCTCTCGCTCTCCTCTCCGAACAGGGACAGGGCCTCCACCGCCTCATCGGTAAGCCGATCCACCAGGCGGTGGCACTCCTCCAGCCCCTTCAGGGTGACAAAGGTGTTTTTCTCGCTCTTGGCGTCGGAGCCCACCGGCTTGCCCAGAGTGGCCTCATCTCCCACCACGTCCAGAATGTCATCCTGGATCTGGAAGGCAAGGCCCAGGCGCTCGGCATAGCGGCACACGGCCTTCCGCTGCTCGTCGCTGCCGCCGGCCAGCACGCAGCCCATCTCGGCGGCGGCCCGGATGAGGGCGCCGGTCTTGAGCCGCTGCAGCTCCTCCACCTCGGTGAGGCCCATGGCGTGGCCCTCCCCCGCCATGTCCAGCACCTGGCCGCCCACCATGCCCTGGGCGCCCGCCGCCCGGGCCAGCACCCCCGCCGCCTCCAGCACCCGCTGGGGAGGCAGGGTCACCGACGGGTCCAGCATCCACTCAAAGGCCGCCGTCAGCAGGGCGTCTCCCGCCAGCACGGCTGTGGCCTCTCCGTATACCTTGTGGTTGGTGGGCCGGCCCCGGCGCAGGTCGTCGTCGTCCATGCAGGGCAGATCGTCGTGGATCAGGGAGTAAGTATGGATCATCTCAATGGCTCCGGCAAAGGGCAGAATCTGTTCCGGCTCCCCGCCGCACAGGCGGCAGGTCTCCAGCATCAGCACCGGCCGGATGCGCTTGCCCCCGGCCAGCAGGCTGTAGTTCATGGCGTCATACAGGTCGCCCCGGGGCGCCCGGTCCTGAAAACAGGTCTTGATCCAGGCCTCCGCCATGGCTCTGTGGCTGTCCAGCCGCTCCTGCTCGCTCATACCTGTCCCTCCTCAAACGGCTGCTCCACCGGCTGGCCCTCCGGCCCCGCCAGCAGCTTGCGCACCTTCTGTTCGGCGCTGTCCAGCTGAGCCGAGCAGCCCCCCAGCAGCCGGGTCCCCTCCTCAAAGAGGGTCAGGGCCTCCTCCAGAGGGGCGTCCCCCTGCTCCAGCCGCTTCACGATCTCCTCCAGCCGGCCCATGGCCTGCTCAAACGTCCGTTTTTCTTCCGCCATGCTCAGAATTCCTTTCCAAAAGCAGTTAAGCTAAACTACTTGACAGTTTATCTCCCCATCGGCCACCCGCAGCTTCACCCTGTCGCCGGGGGCCACGTCGCCGGTGGAACGGACCACGGAGCCGTCCTCCCTCCGGGGGATGGCATAGCCCCGGCCCAACACCTTCAGGGGGCTGAGGGCGTCCAGCTTGGAGGCCAGTGAGCCGAAGCGCTGCCGCTCCCGGTTCAGGGCCTGGCTGAGTCCTGCCGCCAGCTTCTCCCGCTGGTAGTCCAGCACCATCCGTTTGTCGTCCACATAGGTCATGGGGTCCTGGAGGGCCCGGCACCGGGCCGCCCGGTCCAGATCCCGCCGGGCAGACTCCAGCCTGCGGCCCATGGCCTGGGCCAGCCGCCCCTCCATCTGCCGCAGCCACACCGCCACCTCGTTCTGATCGGGCACCGCCAGCTCGGCGGCGTTGGAGGGGGTGGCCGCCCGCAGGTCGGCCACAAAGTCGGATATGGTCACATCAGGCTCATGGCCCACCGCCGAGATCACCGGAATGGCCGAGTGATAGATGGTACGGGCCACGTTTTCGTCGTTGAAGGCCCACAGATCCTCCATGGACCCGCCGCCCCGGCCGGTGATGATGAGGTCGGCCACCTGATGCTGGTTGGCCCAGGCAATGGCGGCGCAAATCTCGCCGGGGGCTTCCACGCCCTGGACCCGCACCGGCAGCACAAAAACCTCCGCCATGGGCCACCGGGCCCCCAGGATGCGCAGCATATCCCGCACCGCCGCGCCGGCGGAGGAGGTGATGAGGGCGATCCGTTTGGGAAATCTGGGGATGGGCTTCTTGTGGGCCGGGTCGAACAGCCCTTCGGCATACAGCTTCTGTTTCAGCTGCTCAAAGGCCAGATGGAGATCCCCCACCCCCTCCGGAGTGAGGGCGGAGCAGTACAGCTGGTACTGTCCGTCCCGGGGGAACACCGCCACCCGGCCGAAGGCGATGACCTTCATGCCGTTCTCCGGCCGGAACCGGAGGGACATGGCCTCCCGCTTGAACATGACGCAGCGAATGGCCCCCTCCCCGTCCTTCAGGGAAAAATAGTGGTGGCCCGAGGGATAGGCCTTGTAGTTGGAGATCTCACCCCGGACATACAGGGCGGCCAGTTCCCGGTCCCGGTCCAGCAGGGCTTTGATATACTGGTTGACCTGGGAAACCGTGTAAATGGCGCTCATGTAAGTTCACCCGCCTTTACAGCCCGCCAGGTGAGGATGGCGGTACCCATGGCGTTGTCGGTGGAGAACCGGGGCTGGGCAAACACCGCCCCCAGGGGCTCCATCACCTGCCGCAGCAGGGAGTTGGAGGCCACGCCGCCGGAGCACAGCACCGGCAGGCCGGGATAGCGCTCCAGGGCGGCCAGGGTGGTGCGGCGCACCACGTCGGCCACCGTCAGCAGGGCAAAGCGGGCGATGTCCGCCGGCTCCTTTCCCTGCTCCGCCATAGTCTTTACCTTGTTCTCCATTCCGGAGAGCGAAAACGTAAAGCCGTTCAGCTTTACGGTAAATTTCTGATCCTGACCCTCCCGGGCCAGCTGGTCCACCGCCTTGCCCGCCGGGAAAGGCAGCCCCAGCAGCACGCCGGTGCGGTCAATGAGCTGTCCGGCGGAGATGTCGCTGGTGCCCCCCAGCAGGGTGGCCTTGACATTGACCCCCTCCGGCTCCACATGAAGCAGCTCGGTGGTGCCGCCGGACAGGTGCCAGGCCAGCATGGGCCTGTCCAGCAGGTCCAGCCGCCCCGCCGACCAGGCGGCGGCGGCAATGTGGCCCTGCTGATGGGAGCAGGCAAAAAAAGGCACGCCCAGGGCAGCGGCCAGGGTGCGGCCCTGGCTCTCCCCCGCCAGGAAGCAGGGCATATAGGAGCCCTCCACCGCCCGGGGCCAGGTGGAAGCCCCCACGGCGGCGATGCCGGTGAGCCACCCACCCTCCTTCAGCTGGGCAAAGCGGTCAGGCAGGGCCTTGACGTGCTGGAACAGGGCGTCGCTCTGCCGCAGGCCCAGCTCGCCGGGGCGCACCTCCAGCAGGCGGCCGACGTTCTCGCCCCCCTCCCCGTCAAAGACGGCGGCGGAGGTGGTGTAGTTGCTGGTGTCAATGCCCAGAGTGCGCATCACTCCCCGGCCTCCGGCTGCTCCTTCAGGCCCACGGGATCGGGGATGTGCTCTCCCCGGACAAAGGAGCCCAGAATGCCGTTGACAAAGGAGACCACCTCGGGCTCCTCGTAGTGCTTCACCAGCTCCAGGGCCTCGTTGATGGCGGCAGCGTTGGGAATATCCTGCATATACAGGATCTCATACATGGCCACACGCATGATGGCCACCGCCACCCGGTTGAGCCGGGAGAACTTCCAGCCGATGGCATACTTGGAGATATACTCATCCAGCTCGGGGGCGTGGTCGTATACCCCCTCCACCAGGCGGGTGATATAGGTGCGCTGGGCCTCGTTGGGGAACTCGGCGTAAAGGGGCTCCTCCTCCCCGATGAGGGCAAAGGTCTTGCGATTCAGGGCCTCCTCCAGCAGCTCCCGGGCGGTCTGTCCGGTAAAGCCCAGCTCGAAGGTGAGATGAACGGCGATCTCTCGGGCGGCAGTTCTGGTCATGACGGTTCCTCCATTCCGGCGTCCTGGGCCGGTGATATTCACAGTTACTATGATTATACATCAAATATATACAAAAAGAAAAGGGCTAATTCAAAATTAGACTCCAGATTCCAGCCTCTTTTCCCGGAGCATACCGGCCAAAACGCACAAAAGGCCCGGGGCAGGGATGCCCCGGGCCTTCGGCTGTTTACTTGTGGTCCTTATCGAACACGATACCGGCCACGTGGACATTGACGTGCTCCACAGACAGGCCGCTGGTGTTCTCGATGGCGTTGTACACCGCGTTCTGTACCTCTTTGGCCACGTCCACGATGGTGTAGCCGTATTTGATGAGCAGGGATACGTCCACCCGGACGCTCTCCTCCACCATGGTAATGCGGATGCCCTTGGACAGGTTCTTCTTCCCGCCCAGCAGCTCCGCGATGTCGCTGCTCAGGTTGGTGGACAGACCGCCCACGCCCTCGATCTCAGTGGCGGCCGCCGCCGCGATGACAGCCAGGACATCCTCGGAGATGTGGATGTTGCCCAGCTCATCAGGCCGGGAGATATATTCCTTTCCGTCGCCCATTCCGGTCACGCTCCTTTTGTGTACTATGGACCCATTTTACCACAAATCCGAAAAATTACAACTGATTTTTGGGCGGACGGACCGGCTCAGGGCTGAGCCTCAATGATCTTGATGCTGCTGGCCTCCAGGCCGGTCTCGTCGGTGACGATCTCGGTGATGCGGGCCACGTCGGCATCGGTGAGCCCCTCCTCGGTGGCGGACACCACCACACTGGCGCTGTCGTCGCTGATGAAGGCCACGCAGTCGGCGTAGCCCTTGGCGGTGACCAGGTTCTCGATCTGGGCCTCGGACACGGTGTAGTTGGCCAGGGTCTGGATGGCCGCGCTGCTCTCCTCCTTCATGGTCTCGCTGGCGTTCTCATCGGCCACCGCCTCCTGGAGGATGGACAGGGCGCTGTCTCTGGCCTCCTGCCGGTTGAGCCGGGCGGAATCAAAATAGCCGCTGCCCTTGGCGGCGTCGCTGGGGGCGGCCGACGCCGCCGGAGAGGCCGACGGGTCGGGGCTGGCCGAGAGCAGCGGGTCGGCCGTCTGCATGGACACCAGCTCCGCCTCCCCCAGGGTCTTGCCCGCCGCCTCCGTCTGACCCTTCTGATAGGACCAGTTGAGATACACCGCGCCGCACACGAAGAGCACCACTGCGGCCACCACCGCGTTGCGTTTCCATACGTTCATACTGTTACTGCCTCACTTTCCTTTTGATACTGAGATCTTGTCGGCCCCAAGGCCGGTGAGGGCGGCCACCGCCTCCACCACCCGCAGCCGCACCCCGGGATCGTCCCCGCCGGAGCATACCACAAGGGCCCCCTGATATTGGGGCGAAAGCTGTTGGAGGACTACCGGCTCCTCCGTTCCCGACCCCCGGGAGATCACCACCGTGGTCTGGGAGGACTGGTTCTGATCCTCCCGCACCTCATGCTGGGTATCCTGGGCCAGGACCTGGGTGGGACCGCCCCGCAGGGTGAGCACCACCCGGGCCTGACCCACGCCGTCCATCTGAGACAGGGCCTCCTCCAGACGCCCCTCCAGCTCCTCCGTTCCAAACTCCACCTCCTGGACGCTCTGCCGGTGGGACTCCTCCCGGGTCTCTCCCCCGCCCAGGGCGGGCAGGGCCATGAGCACTACCCCCGCCGCCGCCACCAGCAGCGCGTATTTATATCGCTGGAACAGCTTTCCCAGCCGCTCCTTCCACACGGTCAGGGCCTTGCCGGCCTCCGGTTCCCGCCCCTTCATGGTTCTCCCCCGCTTTCGTAATACTGCCGGTCCGCCGGAATGGCAAAATCGGTCTCGATCTGTCTGGTCAGAGCCTGCCGCTCCTCCCGGCTCAGCGCCCCGGTGATGGTGACCACCTTGGGAACGGGGTATTCCGCCGCCTGGTCAGCCTCCACCTGTACCGTGCATGTGATGCCCAGCGCCGCCGCCTTGTCCTGAATATATGCGGCGGTCTGGGCTTCTATGATGTCCTTCATCAGGGTTTTGTTCTCTCCCTCCAGCGCCTGGGCGGAGTACTCCGCATCCAGGCGGTATTCCGTCATGGCCTGGGTCAGGGCGGACCCGTCCAGACTGAGCAGGGGCTTGACCACCGCCAGCAGCAGGAGCAATCCCCCCGCCAGCCGGGCCGCCCGCTTGGGTCCCCCAGCCGGGGACAGGCCTTCTGCCAGGGCCAGAATCATGGCCGCGCAGGTCACCCCCATCAGCCAGCTGCCCAACAGCTCCACCATATCCTCACCCCCCCGTCACCGACACGGCGGTAATCATGGAAATGAGCAGCAGCAGGGCGCAGGAGCCCGTCATGCCCAGCACCAGGCCGAAGGCCCCGCCGATCTGGTCGATGAGGGCGGCCACCCGGCTGCCCGACAGGGCGGCGCTGAGGGCGGAGGCCACCTTGTAGGTCAGATAGTGGAACCCCAGCTGGAAAAAGGGGATCAGACAGATGCCGATCACCACCAGCATACCAAACACCCCCACCGTATTTTTCAGCACCCCCGCCCCGGCCAGCACGGTTTCCGCCGCGTCGGACAGGATGCCCCCCACCACCGGCACCATGCTGGACATGGTGAATTTAGCGGCCTTGACGGTGAGGGCGTCGGTGGTGCCGGCGATGACCCCGCTGATGGTCAGGTAGGTCACAAAGAGGATGAGCACCCCGGTAAGCACCGTGGTCACCGCCCACTTCAGGGTGGCGGCCATTCGCTTGAGTCCCTCGTTGCCCACCGCCGCCCAGGCCACACAGGCGGCGATGTAGGTGTACACCAGGGGGAGGAGCACCCGGTTGATGAGGGTGATGAGCAGGTCGGAGAAGAGCATGGTGGCCAGCTGCCGGGCCACCGCCCCGCCGGGATTCCCGGCGGCGGAGGCCGCCGCCGTCACCGCGGGCAGCAGCAGCTTGGAGAAGGACTCCATATGCTCGATGGCCTGCCGCCCCATGCCGATGAGGGAATTGGCGTCGGCTGCCGCCACCGCTGTCACCGCCAGAGCGCCTACCAGGGCAGCCGCGTCCACCGGCCCCTTTCCCGCGCCCATGCCCTCGGCCAGGGAGCACAGCAGCACCACCGCCACCAGCAGGGCGCCGCTGCGCAGGGCCTTGCGGATCACGCCCCCCAGCTCGGCGCTGCCGGTGTCCAGGATCTGACTGATGCTCTCGTCCACATCCAGCCCGGCCGTGAGATCCACGTCGGGCACCCATTCCTCTCCCGCCTCCTCCAGCTCGTCCAGGCCCAGGGCCTCCCCCTGGGCCTCCACCACCCCCTGGCTGGCGGAAGCCGTCCCCATCAGCACCACCAGCAGCACCAGAAAAGCCGCCAGATGCCGTATCATGGTCCTCCCCTCCTCTTTGGTACAAACTCACAGCAGCGCACTCACCGTGTCCAGCACCGCCCGCAGCAGGGGCAGGGCGGCGCACAGGGACAGGGCGGTGCCCGCCGTCTCGGTGACGGCGGCGATGCCCCCCTCCCCCGCGTCCTTGCACACCTGGGCGGCAATGTGGGTGAGGATGGCGATGCCCACCGTCTTGAGGACGGGGGCCACCACCGCCGGGGACAGCCCTGCCATGTCCCGTAAATCCTCCGCCATGGCCACCACATCCTCCAGGGCCCCCAGGGCCAGTCCCAGAATGACGGCGGCGGCGGCCAGGGACAGGGCCAGGGACATCTGCCGGGCGGTGCCCTTCACCATGACGGCGCACAGGGCGGCGATGACCGCCACCGCCCCCACCTTCACCATTGTCTCCATGGCTACAGCCCGAACAGGTCCTTGACCAGCTCAAACAGGCTGCTGATCTGCTGGACCACCATCATGAGCACCACCACCAGCCCCGCCAGGGTGGTCATGGTGGCCTGCTCGTCCCGGCCCGACCGGGAGAGCACCTGATTGAGCACCGATACCAATATGCCGATGGCGGCGATTTTGAAGATCAGATCCACATCCATTTTCTTCGCTCCTTCACAGCAGCAGGATCACCACCAGCCCGCCGGAGGCCAGCCCCAGCGTCTGATACATCCTGCCCCGGTTCTCAGCCTCCTCCCGGGCCAGCTCCGCCTCCCGGGTCAGCTGGGCTCCCGCCCGGGCCAGGGCGGCACGCAGGCTTGACTCCTCAAACCGGCCCAGCACCTCCCCCAGCTCGTCCAGCACGGCGGCCCCACGGCCCTCCAGGTCCAGGTCGGTGTCCGCCAGAGCGGAGTGCCAGATCTCCGCCAGGGACCGCTCACCCAGATCCTCCAGGCCCCCGCGGCAGTTGGCGAACAGCGTCCCCACCGGCGGCGGATAGGCTGCCGCCAGCTCCTCCATCAGCTCCGGCATGGGGGTAAGCCGGAAGGAGATCTCCCGATCCATCTGCTCCATGGCCCCGGCCAGCTGCCGGAGCACTCCGGCCCGCCGCCGCAGCCGCCGGGCGGCGGCAAAGCCCCAAAAAGCCCCGCCAGCCGCCGTCAGCAGGGCCCCTATCAGCCGGATCACAGCCCACTCACCCGGCAGGCCCGCCCGGTCTCCTCCCGGGTGAGCACCACCAGCTTCTGAAAACAATGGTTCTCCAGCAGGGGCCGGTACAGGGGCCTGCGCTCCAGATCGGCCAGGTCGGCGGCGTGGGCGGTACACACCAGACTCACCCCGCAGTTGGCCGCCGCCAGCAGGGCGGCGCAGTCCTCCGGGGCGGTGATCTCGTCGGCGGCCAGCACCTGGGGGTTCATGCCCCGCAGCAGCATGAGCAGACCCGTCCCCTTGGGACAGCCGTCCATCACGTCGGTGTGCCGTCCCACCTGAAGCTGAGGGATGCCGTTCCACAGGGCGGCCAGCTCCCCCCGCTCGTCGGCCACCCCCACCCGCAGAGGCGGGTGGCCCTCCCCGTCGGACAGCCGCCGGATCAGATCCCGCAGCAGAGTGGTCTTGCCGCCCCCCGGTGGGGAGAGGATGAGGGTGCTCTGAAAGCGCTCCCCCTCCCACAGCCTGTCCACCACCGAGGCTGCCGCCCCCGGCACCTCATGGGAGATGCGGATGGCCAGGGAGGACAGCTGCCGCAGGTTGTAGACCGCCCCCTCCTTCACCACCGCGCTGCCGCAGATGCCGATGCGGTGGCCTCCCTGCACGGTGAAAAAGCCATCCCGCAGCCGCTCCAGGGCGGTGTGGGCGGAAGCCCGGGTGGCGATCTCCAGCACCAGGGCCAGATCCTCCGGCGTCACCGGCTCCTCCCCCGGCGCCTGGAACTCCCCCCGGGGGCACACCACCGTCATGGGCCAGCCGGAGCGCAGCCGCAGCTCCTCCGCTGCGGCCTGGTCGGCCTTGTCCACCTGCCCGGCCTGCCGCCGCAGATGGGGCGGCAGCAGGGCCGCCGCCTGTAAGTAGCGCTTCCCGTCCCCTTGTTCCCTCATGTCGTCACATCCTTCTTTGGTGTCTGCCCTATCCCTATGAGGGCCCGTCCCTGTTTATGCCCATAAAACTTCATGCGCCTGAGGCACACCACGAAAACAGGTCAAAGTCGGGCGCATGAAGTTTTTGCGCATGTGGGCCGTCCCCGGCCCACGCGCATGACAATCTTTTTTGCTATGCTTCTGCATAGCAAAAAAGCGCCTGCCGCAGACGCGGCAGACGCTTTGTAAAACAGACCGATTTATTTCTTTTTCTCCTCCATGACCAGCACTTCCTTCAGGTCGGAGCGCTCCTTCAGGGCGGCGATCAGCTCCGCCTTGTCCTCCGCCGGGGCGTCGGCAGGCAGGGCGTAGGCCTCGATGCGGGCAAAATCCCGCTCCAGGCGCTTCTTCTGCTTGTCCATCCAGGCCTCTCCTTTGCCCTCCTGGTACACCAGGGCCACCAGCCGGGGATGGGCCTTCATCTGATTGACCCACAGATTGGCGGGGTCGTGCTTCCGGAAGCCCAGCAGCACGATGAGCAGCACGATGGAGATGGCGGCGGTGGCAAAGCCGAACACCTGGCTCACTCGGATGGGGGTGTTGAAGAAGTACAGGCTGTCGGTGCGCAGGCCCTCGATGAAGCCACGGCCCACGCCGTACCAGGCAAAGTAGCTCAAAAAGAGCTGACCGTCGAACTTGCGCCACTTTTTGGCGATGAGGATGAGCAGTCCCAGCCCCACCAGATTCCACAGGGACTCATAGAGGAAGGTGGGATGGACCTCCACGTACTGGCGCACGCCGTCCACATACTGGTAGATGCCCATGCGCCAGGGCAGGTCGGTAGGGCCGCCGTAGGCCTCGATGTTGACAAAGTTGCCCCACCGGCCGATCATCTGGCCGATGAGCATGCCAAACACGCCCAGGTCCGCAAAGGCCAGGAATTTGATCTTGCGCACCTTGCAGAACACAAACAGGGTGATCACCGCGGCAATGACGCCGCCGTAGATGGCAAGGCCGCCGTCCCAGATGCGCACCATGGCCCCGAAGTCCAGGGAGCCGTCCTCCCGGCGGTAGAGATCCAGGTAGAAGATGATGTAGTACAGCCGGGCCCCGATGATGGACAGGGGCACGGCGAAAAAGAGCATGTCGATGATATCATCCTGGCGGATGCCGAACTGGGAGGCCTTCCGGGAGCAGAACACCACCGCCAGCAAAAAGCCGGCGGCGATGATGATCCCGTACCAGTAGACGGGCCAGCTGCCCAGATGGAAGGCCACCCGGTTCAGGGTGAGTTCCAGCCCCAGGCCGGGGAACGAGACGGTGCCCATCATACCGCTCCCTCCCCCGGGCGGACCACGGCCAGGCCGCACCGCTGGGCGGTGGCCCAGCTGCGGATGCAGTCCTCCACACAGGACTGATCGATGGAGTCAAAGATCTCCGGGAACTTGAAGTAGTCCACGCCGGTGAAGTGGGACTGGGCCATGGAGATACAGGTGTACTCAAAGGAGTTGAGCCCCCGTACCTTGGCGCCGTAGACGCCCTTTTTCAGGCGCTGGAACAGGCCGGGGTCGATGCCCTCTCTGGCCAGACGCTCCGCCTCGGCCAGCACCTCGTCCCGCACCTTCTGGGGGTCACGGCTCTCACCGCCGGCCACCATCATGGCGCAGCCGGGGTAGAGCTCAAAGCCGTAGCTGAAATTCTTGTTGATAAGCCCCTGGCTGTACAGCTTGGCATACAGGGGGGTGGAGTTGCCCAGCAGGGCCTCGCAGGCCAGCTCGCCCGCCAGCTCCCGGCGCATCCACTCCTCCCCCGCCTGGGCGGGGTCACACTTGAAGCCCAGCATAAAGATGGGGGTGGACACCTCCATCTTCAGCTCCTTCTCGGCGCAGGCCGCCTGGGGGGCCTCCTCCCCGCCGTAATCCCGCTGGATCTGGCCGGTGGACTCACGGGGCAGGATCTCCCGGGCAATGGCGCACACCTGCTCCGGGTCCACGTCTCCCGCCACGGTGAGCACCATGTTGGCCGGGGTATAGAAGGCCTTGTGGCAGGCGTACAGGGTGCCCGAGCTGATGCGGGAGATGGACTCCTGGGTGCCGGCGATGGGCACCCGGATGGGATGGTGGTCATACAGGCACTCCATCAGGGCGTAGAACACCTGGTTGTCCGGGTCGTCCTCCACCATGCGGATCTCCTGGCCGATGATGCCCTGCTCCTTGTCCACGCTCTCCTGGGTGAAGTAAGGAACAGATACGAAGGAGAGCAAAATCTTCAGGTTATCGAAGAATTTCTCGGTGCTCTCAAAGTAGTAGCCGGTGATGGCGGAGCTGGTAAAGGCGTTGGGAGAGGCCCCGTTGGCCGCCAGGTCCTGGAGGGCGTTGCCGTCCTCGGTGTCGAACATCTTGTGCTCCAGGAAGTGGGCCACACCCGCAGGGGTGTCCTTCCACCGGCCGTCCTGGTGAAAGCGCATGTCCATGCCGCCGTAGTTGGTGGCAAAGAAGGCGTAGCTCTTCTGAAAATCCCGGCGGCGGTCCACGTAGATGTGGAGTCCGTTCTCCAGAATCTCATGAAATACGGTCTCCCCCACACGGGGGTACTGCTTGCTTACCATAGAATCACTCCCTGCCTTTCAGGAAATACACGGTATCCAGGGTCAGGTCCTGGGCGGCCTCCACCACCTGGGCGCGGGTGACGGCCTCCACCTTCTGGGCCACCTGATCGGGGCCCTCAGTGAGCCCGGCGGCACTATGGCCCAGCCAGTAGTCCTCCAGCCGAGCCTGGGTGTCCAGGGTGGTGCGCAGCGTGCTCACCACCGACCGGCGGGCCCACTCCAGCTCGTCGTCGGAAAAGTCGCCGGTCTGGCACTTGTAGAGCTGGGAGAGGATCTCGGCCTCCGCCTGCCCCACCTTGTCAAACTCCACGCCGGAGGAGACCAGCATCACATCTTTATACTTCATCAGCCCCGAGCTGGCGTAGTAGCACAGGCTCAGCTTCTCCCGTACGTTCATAAACAGCTTGGAGGTGGTGGTGCCGCCGTAGATGGCGTTGACCAGCATGAGGGCGGGATACTGTTCGTCCCAGGCGTCGCAGTTGGTGCGCAGGCCCATGGCCAGCTTGCCCTGGGTCACGTCCAGAGCCTCCTCCACCCGGTTTGGCTGCTTGGGGGCCTTCTGCTTGGCGGGACGGGCCAGCTCCGCCCGCTCTCCCTCCGGCAGCAGGTCCACCAGAGGCTGGAAGGCCGCCTGCACCCGCTCGGCCTCTGCCGAGCCGCAGTAGTAGAGCTCCACCCGGCCCCCCTTCAGCAGGGCCTGGTAGCCCTCCCACAGGGCTTTGGGGTCGATGGCCTCCACGGCGGCCTCACTGCCCAGCTTGTCCACGCCGAAGGGCTCCCCGGCACACATCTCGGCCACCACCCGGATCTGGGCGTACTGTCGTTTGTCGTTGACCTGGGCCTTGATGCGGTCGATGAGGTTGGCCTTCTCCTGCCTGGTGTAGTCGGGGCAGAAGGCGCCGTCCACAGTATAAGGGGCGCCGATGAGCTCCGCCAGCAGGGCGGCGGCAGGCTCCAGCACCTGCTCGGCGTTCAGGGTGTAGGCGTCGTCCAGAAAGCTGCCCACAAAGCCCACGCACTGGGTCTCCCCCTTTTTGCGCACCATGGGCTCCAGGGAGCCGCCGTACAGCTCGTCCAGGGCGGCGGACAGGGACTCCATATCGGGATGCTTGGCCGTGCCCCGGCGGAGCACCATGGGGACCAGGGCGTTGCGGGAGGCGTCCTCCGCCGTCAGGGGGGTGAGGAACTGGGCCCCCAATACGCTGGATTTGAATTTCTTGGTCTGTACCGCCGTCAGCCAGACGCCGGGCTGCAATTCGATCCTTGTGACCTTCATGTGCTGGAACCGTCCTTTCTTGTTTACCACCATAGCCTGCCCCGTTGGGCAGACTCTATCCATTTACAGCCTGCTGCGATCCCGCAGCCAGCTGGGCAGAGAGCGCATTTTGATGCTGGATACCACACCCATGGCGGCAAACATGGTAACAATGGAGGAACCGCCATAGCTGAAGAAGGGCAGGGTCAGGCCTACCACCGGGAAGACATAGAGGCACATGCCCACGTTGACGCCCACCTGGGCCAGCAGCATACCGGCATAGCCCATGGCGATGAGGGCGCTCTGGGGGGAACAGGCCCGGCGGGCCACCCAAACGCACCGCAGGATGATGGCCGCCAGCAGGGCCAGCAGCACCAGGCAGCCGATGAGGCCGAACTCCTCGCCGCAGACGGCAAAGATCTCGTCGGTCTCCCGGGCGGGCAGACTGGACTTGTAGCTGCTCTGGGTCTGGATGCCCTGGAGGTAGCCCATGCCGGTGAGTCCGCCGCTGCCGATGGCCAGGATGCTGCGGGTCTGCTGCCAGCCCTGGCCCAAAGTCTGCTCGCTGATGGTATCCGGGTTGCCGGTGATGTGGTCAATGACCACCGTAAAGCGCTTCATGAAATACAAATCCTTCACGTGGGGCCAGATGAGCACCACGCCCACCACGCACACCACCACGGCCAGCAGGAACCAGCGCTTCTTCACCCCCGCCGACCAGGACATAATCACAAAAATGATGAGATAGGTCAGACCCATGCCGAAATCGCCGGAGGTCACCGCAACCACGCCGAACATGAACAGGGTGTGCCCCGCGAACTGGAACACCGAGGATGGCCTGCTGATGCCCCGCTCCTGGAGCCGGCTCATCTGCCAGGCCAGCAGCAGCACGAAGGTCAGCTTGGCGATCTCCGCGGGCTGTAGGTTGACGGGAAAGCCGGGGATGTGGAGCCAGCTGCGGTTGCCGTTGACCTCCACTCCCAGGGGGGTGCGCACCAGGCCGTTGATGACCACGTTGAACAGGATCAGCCATTTCCAGGATTTTTCCGTTAATAGCTCAATGTCCACCGAGGACATGATGATATAGACTGCCACGCCCAGCAGGATGCCCAATCCCTGGACGATCATATTACGGTTGGTTTCCAGGTAGCGAGTGGCGCTGAAAATCAGCACCATGCCATATCCGCTGGCCAGCAGGCACAGCGCCAGCAGCAGCCGGTCACCCTGCTGCCAGAAGGCGCGGATGGAATCTCTCAGCCAGGACAAGGGCTCACCTCCCTCGGTTTTTCTTACGTCAGGCCCACGCTCCGGGGCGTACGTCAAATTAGTTTACCATCTTTTTTGCGTTTGGTAAACAGGTGTGATATAATCTTGTCAGAATCTTCACATTTTTGAAGAGGTGTTTTATGGAAATTATAACCAACTCCCCTACTGAGACCGAGGCAGCAGGTGCCGCACTGGCCGCAGAGCTGAAACCGGGGAGCGTCATCGCCTTCACCGGCGACCTGGGAGCGGGCAAGACCGCCTTTACCCGGGGACTGGCCCGTGGTCTGGGGGTGGAGGAACGGGTGACCAGCCCTACCTTTACCATTGTCAACGAATACGAGGGGGGGCGGCTGCCCCTGTTCCACTTTGATATGTACCGGCTGGGCTCGTCGGACGAGCTCTTCGACATCGGCTGGGAGGACTATCTCTCCCGTGGCGGCGTGTGCGCCGTGGAGTGGAGCGAAAACATTGCCGACGCACTGGAGGAGGGTACCATCCGGGTGGATATCCGCCGGGGGGAGCACGACGACCAGCGCATCATCACCATCACGGGAGGGACCCAACCATGAAGATCCTGGCGCTGGAATCCTCTGCCACCGCCTGCTCGGCGGCTCTGTGCGAGGATGAAAAGCTCATCGCCCAGTCCTACCAGAACAACGGCCTGACCCACTCGGTCACCCTGATGCCCATGACCACTTCCCTGCTCTCCGGCTGCGGCCTCACCCTGGAGGACGTGGACCTGATTGCCGTGGCGGCGGGGCCCGGCTCCTTCACCGGCCTGCGCATCGGCGTGGCCGCCGCCAAGGGGCTGGCCTGGCCGGGCAATAAGTCCTGCGCCGCCTGCTCCACCCTGGAGTCCATGGCCTGGAACCTGGCCCATACCGGGCTGGAGATCTGCGCCGTCATGGACGCCCGGCGGCATCAGGTATACAACGCCCGCTTTGCCAGCGACGGCGAAAGGCTGGAGCGGCTCACCCCCGACCGGGCTATTTCTCTGGAGGAGCTGGGGACAGAATTAAAAATCAGCGGAAAAACGCAATTACTGGTTGGAGACGGCGCGGTTTTATGCTATACTACCCTCAAAGAGCTGGGGCTGGACGTCCGTCTGGCGCCCCCCCATCTCCGGTTCCAGAGCGCGTGGGGCGTGGCCCGGTGCGGTCTGGAGCTGGCTCGGCAGGGCAGGCTCACCGACGCGGCCGGCCTGACACCCGACTACCACCGGCTCTCCCAGGCTGAACGGGAGCGGCTGGCAAAAGAAGAAAGCAAAGGGGAATAGCGCCATGGATATGGAAAAAGTACACATTCTCGATCACCCGCTTCTGCAGCACAAGCTGTCCATCCTCCGGGATGAGAACACCGGCGTCAAGGACTTCCGCCAGGTCGTCTCCGAGATCGCCACCCTCATGTGCTACGAGGCCACCCGCGACCTGCCCATGGAGGAGGTTGAGATCAAGACTCCCATCACCACCGCCAAGTTCAAGACCATCGCCGGCAAGAAGCTGGCCATCGTCCCCGTCCTGCGGGCCGGTCTGGGCATGGTGGACGGCATCCTGACCCTGATCCCCTCCGCCAAGGTGGGCCACATCGGTCTGTACCGTGATCCCGACACCCTGGAGCCCGTGGAGTACTACTGCAAGATGCCCACCGATATCGCCGAGCGCGAGGTCATCATCCTGGATCCCATGCTGGCCACCGGCGGCTCCGCCTCCGCTGCCATCCAGTTCATCAAGAACTATGAGGTCAAGCACATCAAGCTGATGAACATCATCGCCGCTCCCGAGGGCATCGAGCGTGTCCATCACGATCATCCCGACGTGGACATCTACTGCGCCGCTCTGGATGAGAAGCTCAACGAGCACGGCTACATCGTGCCCGGCCTGGGCGACGCCGGCGACCGCATCTTCGGCACCAAGTAAGATCAAAAAAGATAAAAAGGTCCTCTTCCCCACCGGGAAGAGGACCTTTTTATTTATTCTTTCATCTGCACCAGCCGCCACCGCAGGCCGGAATACCGCCGCTGCTGGCGGTCGTTGGCGGTCATGGTGGCCACGACCTCCTCGTCGCCCACCAAAATCAGCAGCTCCCGGGCACGGGTGATGGCGGTGTACAGCACCCCACGGGTGAGCAGCATGGGGGCCCCCTCGCTCACCGCCAGGATCACCGCCCGGTACTCGCTGCCCTGGGCCTTGTGGACCGTAATAGCATAGGCGGGCTCCAGCTCCACCAGCATGTCCTGGGTGTACTCCACCACCCGGCCTTCAAAGTCCACGGTGAGGGTCCCTTCCCGGTTGTCCACCCGGGTAATGGTGCCGATGTCCCCGTTGAAGATGCCCATGCCGCTGTCGCCGTCCTCCCGCCAGAGCACATCGTAGTTGTTGCGCACCTGCATGACCCGGTCCCCCTGGCGGAATACATACTCCCCGAACCGCTTCTCCGGCTTGTCGGGGGCGGGGGGATTCACCGCCTCCTGGATGGCCCGGTTGAGGGAGGCGGTGCCGGTGACCCGCTTGCGGGTGGGGGACAGCACCTGGATCTGGTCGGCGGGTATGCCCATATTGTTGGGCAGCCGGGTCTGGATGAGCTCCACAATGGTCTCGGCCGCCCGGGCCGGGTCCTTCCGGCGGAGGAAGAAGAAGTCGTGCTCCCGGTCCTTCAGGTCGGGCAGCTCTCCCCGGTTGACCCCATGGGCGTTGCGGACGATGGCGCTCTCGGCGGCCTGCCGGAAGATCTCGGTAAGCCGCACCATGGGAATGGCCCCACTGCGGATGAGATCGGAGAACAGGTTGCCCGGCCCCACGCTGGGCAGCTGGTCCGGGTCCCCCACCAGGATCAGGCGGCAGTCGTCCCGCAGAGCGGAGAGCAGCCCCTGCATGAGCACGATGTCCACCATGGAGGTCTCATCCACAATGACGGCGTCCGCCTTCAGGGGGTCGCTCTCGTCGTGGGCAAAGATCAGCTTGCCGGAGCGGGGATCGTACTGGGTCTCCAGCAGACGGTGGATGGTGTACCCCTCCGCCCCGCACAGCTCCCCCAGCCGCTTGGCGGCCCGGCCGGTGGGAGCGGCCAGGGCGGTCTCCAGCCCCAGCTGGTCAAAGAGGGCCAGCACCCCCCGCAAAGAGGTGGTTTTACCGGTGCCGGGGCCGCCGGTGAGGAGCATCACCTGGCTGGTGGCCGCCAGGGCCACCGCCTCCCGCTGCTGGGGGGCGTACACGATGCCCTGATCGGCCTGGATGCGGTCGATGAGGTCGTCCAGCCCGTGGGGGGCCACCAGCTCCCCCCGGGACATCTCGGTGAGCCGCCAGGCCACATACTGCTCGGCCTCGCACAGGGCCTGGAGGTAGACGGCCTCCTCTCCTGCCACCGGCTCCTGGATCACCTCGCCCCGCTCCAGCAAAGTCTCCAAGGCGTCCTCCAGGCTCTCCCCCTCCACGCCGATGAGCTGGCCGGTGGCCATCAGCAGCTTGCGCCGGGGCAGAAAGGCGTGGCCGTTGTCCAGATTGTAGGTCAGTTCAAAGAGAAGGGCCGCCTCGATGCGCTGGGGGTCGTCCCCCTCCATACCCATGGACAGGGCCAGGGCGTCGGCGGTGGAGAAGTCCACGCCCAGCTCCTCGTCCACCATCAGGTAGGGGTTGCCCCGGATGACCTCCAGGGCCCGGTCCCCGTACCGGCGGTACAGGGGCATGGCCAGCTGGAGGGGCACCTCATGCTCCCCCAGAAAGGCCAGCAGCCGCCGCATGCCCATCTGCAGCCGGAAATTCTCCCCGATGGTCAGGGCCTTTTTGCGGGTGATGCCGCGGATGCGGGTGAGCTGCTCCGGGTGCTCCTCCAGCACGGTGAGGGCGTCCTCCCCAAATTCCTCGATCATCCGCCGGGCGGTGGCGGCGCCGATGCCCCGCACCGCCCCCGAGGCCAGATAGTCAAAGATGGCCTTGGCCCCGGCGGGCAGCCGCCGCTCCACCGTCTCCGCCTTGAACTGCTCGCCGTAGGAGGCGTGGCGGGTCCAGCTGCCCTGGACCGAGATGCCCTCGCCGGGGGCCACCCCCGGCATGCAGCCCACCACAGTGACCAGCGCTCCGTCCCCGATGTCAAGACGAAGCACCGTGTAGCCGTTCTCCTCGTTCTGGTAGATGACGGCCGACACGGTGCCCTGCATATAATCCTGTTCCGCCTCCTGCATGGCTGCCCCTCCTTGTATTACTCGGAGAATATGATACCATCTGGCGGCGGATTTGTCGAACGCTATTTTTCTGTGATGTACTGGCTCAGCCGGTCCACGGGACAGACCACCATCCCCGTAGCCCCCGACAGCAGCGCGGCGGCCACAGCCTTCCCTGTGGGGTCCAGTCCGCCGTCGGCAATGATGATGGTGAATTGCTTCCGCTTGTGTCCCCGCAGCCAGAGCAGGCTCTTCACATCCTGTTCCAGATGTTCCCCCTCCCCCGCCGCCGGGACCACGGCGTACACCGGGCCGCTCCAGTCCCCCGGCAGCAGCATCTGGCCAAAGAGTGCCCAGCCCAGGGCCAGCAGTCCGATGGCCGCCAGCAGGGCCAGGATCACCTGTAAAATTCCGTCCAAGTCCCTTCACCTCCGCCCCATCCTATGCACTCAGGGGCAAAAGGGACTCAGCCTCCCACGGTGGATACCACCACACCGGTGGCAAAGGTCATAATGAGTCCGGCGGTGGCCACGCCCAGGAAGATGGAGGGCAGTGCCTTGCGCAGGGGCATATCCAGGAAAGCCGCCGCCAGGGCGCCGGTCCAGGCGCCGGTGCCGGGCAGGGGGATGGCCACAAAGAGCCACAGGCCGATATACTTGTACTTGCTCACCTTCTCCCCCTTCAGGTGGGCCTTTCTCTCCAGCTTGTCCACCAGTCCGTTCAGCCGGGGGGACTTCCGGCGCATCCAGTAAAAGATCCGCCGGATATAGACAATAATAAAGGGGATGGGCAGCATGTTGCCCACAATGGCGGCAATCAGCGCCTGCCCCGGCGCCAGTCCCAATGCGGTGCCGAAGGGCACGCCGCCCCGCAGCTCAATGATGGGCGCCATGGAAACCATCATGGTGAAAAACATTTCGCCCAGATCATTGGACGTAAACCACTCTAATAAATCCAAACTGAAACACCTCGCAACGTCAGTTTCTGTATTGTATCACAGCGCAAGGAAAAAGACCATTTAAAAATGATGAAAGGAGACTTTTCTTTGGACGGCACAGGCTCTTGTTCTGTTCCCCAATAAATGATATAATAGTTCGACAATTTCGGGAAGAGAGGTTTTCTGACATGACCTACAAAGAAGAATTCATTGCCTTCATGGTGCGCTCCGGCGTGCTCACCTTTGGTGATTTCACCACCAAATCCGGCCGCAAGACCCCCTATTTCATCAACACCGGCAACTACAAGACCGGCGCTCAGGCCGCCAAGCTGGGCGACTACTACGCCGCCTGCATCCAGGAGAACCTGCCCGAGGGCGTGACCTGCCTGTTCGGCCCCGCCTACAAGGGCATCCCTCTGGCTGTCACCGCCGCCGCCTCCCTGTACCGCAACTATGACCGTGACCTGCCCTACTGCTTCAACCGCAAGGAGGCCAAGGACCACGGTGAGGGCGGCTCCATGGTGGGCTACAAGCCCCAGGACGGGGACGATGTGGTCATCGTGGAGGACGTGGTCACCGCCGGCACCGCCGTGCGCGAGACCATCGAGCTCTTCAAGCATGTGGCCAACGTGAACATGAAGGCCCTCATTGTCTCCGTGGACCGGATGGAGCGGGGCACCAAGGACTGCTCCACCCTGGACGAGCTGCGGGAGGACTACGGCATCTCCGTCTTCCCCATCGTCACCGTCAAGGAGATCATTTCCTTCCTCCACAACCGTGAGATCGACGGCAAGGTATATATCGACGACGAGATGAAGGGCAAGATGGAGGCATACCTGGCCCAGTACGGTGCCAAGGCCTAACAATATCCAGATGTGAAAGGGGGCGGATTCCGGCCATGGGCACCCACGACGGCCACCGTCAGCGGCTGAAAACTGAATTTCTGGCCCGGCCGGACTCCTTCCCCGACCACAAGCTGCTGGAGCTGCTGCTCTTCTACGCCAACCCCCGCAGCGACACCAATCCCCTGGCCCATGAGCTGCTGGACCGGTTTGGGTCCCTGGCCGGCGTGCTGGACGCCACCCCCGAGGAGCTGCAGAAGGTCAAGGGGGTGGGGGAGCACGCAGCCGTGCTCTTCAAAACCGTCAAGGAGCTGGCGGGCCGCTACCTCACCGCCCGCACCCAGGTGGACGACATTGCCCGGAACGCCCGGGACTACTTCGCCCTGCTCCAGCCCTATTTTTTCGGCGCCCGCAATGAGCAGCTCTGCCTTTTGTGCCTGGACGGCAAGGGCAAGGTGCTGGGCATCCGCAGGCTGGGCGAGGGCAATGTGAACGCGGTCAACGTCACCACCCGCCTCATCGCCGAGGCTGCCCTCTCCCTCAACGCCGCAGGGGTGGTGCTGGCCCACAACCATGTCTCCGGTATCGCCTTCCCATCCGGGGACGACATCGCCACCACCAACAGCCTGGCCCCCATCTTGGCTAAACTGGGGGTGGAGCTGGTGGACCACGTGATTTTTGTGGACGACGACATGGTATCTCTGCGGGACAGCGGCTTCTACAAACCGTGAGGCCTCCAAATAGGGCTTGCATTAGAACATTTGTTTTGATAGAATGGATGTACGAGGTGATGGTATGCCCAAGTTTGAAGTAGTCAGCGAATACTCCCCCGCCGGCGACCAGCCCGAGGCCATCGCCGCTCTGGCGGCAGGCATTGAAAACGGTCTGGACGAGCAGACCCTGCTGGGCGTCACCGGTTCGGGCAAAACCTTCACCATGGCCAAGGTCATCGAGGCGGTCCAGCGCCCCACTCTGGTGCTGGCCCACAACAAGACCCTGGCGGCCCAGCTGTGCGCCGAGTTCAAGGAGTTCTTCCCCAATAACGCGGTGGAGTACTTCGTATCCTACTATGATTATTACCAGCCTGAGGCCTATATCCCCCACACCGACACCTTCATTGAAAAGGACTCGGCGGTGAACGAGGAGATCGACCGGCTGCGTCTGGCGGCCACCGCCTCCCTGATGGAGCGGCGGGACGTGATCGTGGTGTCCTCGGTGTCCTGTATCTACGGCCTGGGCGAGCCGGAGGACTTTGCCAAGATGATGGTCTCCCTCCGGGTGGGCGCTCAGATGGAGCGGGACGAGCTTTTAAAAAAGCTGGTGGCCATCCGCTACGAGCGCAACGATATCGCCTTTGAGCGCAATATGTTCCGGGTCCGTGGGGACACTGTGGAGATCTTCCCCGCCTACTGGAAGGACTCCGCCATCCGGGTGGAGTTTTTCGGGGACGAGATCGACCGCATCAGCGAGATCAACGTGGTCACCGGCTCCCCCATCCGGCGGCTGACCACCATTCCCATCTGGCCCGCCACCCACTATGTCACCCCCAAGGAGAAGATGGACGCCGCTATCCAGGAAATTTATAAGGAACTGGAGGAGCGGGTGGCCTTCTTTGAACAGGAGGGCAAGCTGATCGAGGCCCAGCGCATCAAGCAGCGCACCCTGTACGACGTGGAGATGATGCAGGAGCTGGGCTACTGCACCGGCATCGAAAACTACAGCCGGGTCATCGAGGGCCGCCCCGCCGGGTCGCCCCCCCACACCCTGCTGGACTACTTCCCCAAGGATTTTGTTCTCTTCATCGACGAGAGCCACGTGACCCTTCCCCAGGTGCGGGCCATGTACAACGGCGACCGGGCCCGGAAGACCTCCCTGGTGGACTACGGCTTCCGGCTCCCCTGCGCCTTTGACAACCGGCCCCTGAAATTTGAGGAGTTCCAGAAGCGGCTCAACCAGGTGGTGTATGTCTCCGCCACCCCCGGCGACTATGAGCGGGAGCGCTCCGGCCAGATCGTGGAGCAGGTGATCCGCCCCACCGGCCTGCTGGACCCCAGGATCGAGGTGCGCCCGGTGGAGGGGCAGATCGACGACCTCATCGGGGAGATCAACGACCGCACTGCCCGCAAGGAGCGGGTGCTGGTCACCACCCTCACCAAGAAGATGGCGGAGGGTCTCACCGCTTACCTCACCAACGCGGGCATCAAGGTGCGCTACATGCACCACGATATCGACACCATCGAGCGGATGGAGATCATCCGGGACCTGCGGCTGGGTACCTTCGATGTGCTGGTGGGCATCAACCTGCTGCGCGAGGGCCTGGACCTGCCGGAGGTCTCCCTGGTGGCCATTCTGGACGCCGACAAGGAGGGCTTCCTCCGCTCGGAGACCTCCCTCATCCAGACCATCGGCCGGGCCGCCCGCAACGCCGACGGCCTGGTGGTCATGTACGCCGACTCCATCACCCCATCCATGCGCCGGGCCATTGACGAGACCGAGCGCCGCCGGGCCAAGCAGGACGCCTTCAACCAGGCCCACGGCATCGTGCCCAAGACCGTCATCAAGTCGGTGCGGGACGTCATCGACCTGTCCGAGGACAAGGGCGAGCTGCCTCACTCCAAGAAGGCTCTGTCCAAGAAGGAGAAGGAGGCTGCCATCGCCAAACTGGAGAAGGAGATGCGGGAGGCCAGCAAGCGGCTGGAATTCGAGTATGCCGCCGTCCTCCGGGACCGCATCATCGAGCTGCGGGGACAGGGATGACCTTCTTCAAGGAGGATTGCTGCTATGTATGACCGTCTGAAGAAAGTTCTGCTCATTCTGTTGGTTGTGATCTTAGTGGTGTTTTCTGTCCTTTACTTTTTCATTGGCCGCCAGTATGGCGTGAAGTATCAGGATGCCCTCTACTTCCCCAGCTCCGAGGAGGATACCACGGTGTACTCCGCCAAAGGAGGCGGCCAGCCCGCCTCCTTTACCGTTCAGGGCGACACCGTCACCTACCGCTGGAGGGACACGGTCTACGGTCCCTATACCATCCGGGAGGACCCCACCGCCGCCCCGGTTGTAGAATGGGAGTACCCGAAGCTTATCGGTGTAGAGATCCGCGAGGAGGACAGCATTCTCTTTCGGGGAGGATACACCGAAAATCTGTCTTTGTTGATAGGAGAGGACGACGAGTTTGATTCCAGCATCTCCCATTTCACCTACTCGGTCAACGGTGTCGAACGCGACGCCGACGGCAATGTGGTAGCCCCCCACCAGCCCAGTCTGAAAACCCTCATCCGTTTCTCCCAGCTGCCCAAAGCGGACGCCCATCGTGGCAGCCTGATGTACTGATTCTTTGGACTTTTAATAGCTGGAATTACCGCCCTGCTCATCAGGTTCGACGACACTCTGTTCCGCCTTCACCTGTCTTTCCGGGTCAGGCATCCGGAGGACGCCGATCCCTCCGACTGGGAACTTACCAGCCGGGTTCTGAGCTGGCTTGCATTTACTGTCTTTTCCTTCGGCGTATTTATCGCCGGACTGATGATCATTAACTGACCAAGCATCATAAAAAGTGAGGTTTTTGTCATGAATTACGTCACACTTGGTAAAACTGGTCTCAAGGTCGCCCAGGTTTCCTTCGGCGGCATCCCCATCCAGCGTTCCGACGCCGCCAATACCAAGGCGGTGGTGGACAAGCTGGAGCAGTACGGCATGAATTACATCGATACCGCCCGGGGCTACACCGTGTCCGAGGAGTATCTGGGGGCCGCCCTGGAGGGCCGCCGGGACAAGTTCATCCTGGCCAGCAAGTCCATGGCCCGGGACAAGGAATCCATGGCCAAGGACATCGACATCAGCCTGAAGAACCTGCGCACCGACCACATTGAGGTCTACCAGATCCACAACCTGCCTGAGGCCGAGATCGACAAGGTGTTCGGCGAGGGCGGCGCCTGGGAGGCTCTGGAGGAGGCCAAGGCCGCCGGCAAGATCGGCCATCTGGGCGTCACCGCCCACAACATCGGCGCGCTGAAGAAGATGCTGGAGCTCCACGGCGACAAGATCGAGACCATCATGTTCCCCTACAACATCGTGGAGATCCACGGCCACGAGGTGCTGAAGCAGGCCCGTGAGATGGGCATCGGCACCATCGCCATGAAGCCCATGGCCGGCGGCAACCTGGACGACTGGAACCTGGCCCTGCGGTTCATCGCCGCCTCCGGTGTCATCGACATCTCCATTCCCGGCATGGGCTCCCCCGAGGAGGCCGACCGCAACGCCGAGGCCGCCGAGCACTTCTCCCCCCTCACCCAGGAGGAGCTGGCTGAGTGCGACCGCATCCGCAAGGAGCTGGGCAACGAGTTCTGCCGCCGCTGCAACTACTGTGCCCCCTGCCCCAACGGCATCAACATCCCCAACTGTTTCCTGATGGCCAACTATGCCCGCAAGTACGGCCTGGCCGACTGGGCCAAGGCCCGGTACGACGCCATGCAGTACCACGCCGGCTCCTGCGTCCAGTGCGGCGCCTGCGAGAAGCGCTGCCCCTATAACCTGCCCATCCGTGACATGCTGACCAAGGTGGCTGATCTGTTCGGCTATTGATCTTTTCCCTCCAAAGGAGTACCTGAACCATGCTCGACCATATTTCCGTCAAAGGCGCACGCGCCAACAACTTAAAAAACATCGACGTGGACATTCCCCGGGACAAGCTGGTGGTGCTCACCGGCCTGTCCGGCAGCGGCAAGTCCTCTCTGGCCTTTGACACCATCTATGCCGAAGGGCAGCGCCGCTATGTGGAGTCCCTGTCCTCCTATGCCCGGATGTTTTTGGGCCAGATGGAGAAGCCCGACGTGGACTACATCGACGGCCTCTCCCCTGCCATCTCCATCGACCAGAAGACCACCTCCAAAAACCCCCGGTCCACCGTGGGCACCGTCACCGAGATCTACGACTACCTCCGTCTGCTGTGGGCCCGGGTGGGCACCCCCCATTGCCCCAAGTGCGGCAAGGAGATCCAGCAGCAGACCATCGACCAGATCATCGATCAGGTGCTGGAGCTGCCCGAGGCCACCCGCATTCAGGTCATGGCTCCGGTGGTGCGGGGCAAGAAGGGCACCCACCAGAAGCTGCTGGAGGACGCCCGCAAGTCGGGCTATGTCCGCTGCCGGGTGGACGGCTCCCTGTACGACCTGACGGAAGAGATCGAGCTGGACAAGAACAAGAAGCACAACATCGAGATCGTGGTGGACCGGCTGGTGATCCGTGAGGACATTGCCCGTCGGCTCACCGACTCGGTGGAGGTGGCCTCCAACCTGGCCGGCGGCCTGGTGGTGGTCAATATCGTGGGCGAGGACCGGGACATTCTCTTCTCCCAGAACTACGCCTGTGAGGACTGCGGCATCTCCATCGAGGAGTTATCGCCCCGGATGTTCTCCTTCAACAACCCCTTCGGCGCCTGCCCCACCTGTACCGGCCTGGGGGCCCAGCTGAAGGTGGATCCCGACCTCATTATCCCCAACAAGGACCTGTCCATCCTGGAGGGGGCCATCACCGCCTCGGGCTGGAACAACATCAAGGGGGACTCCATCTCCCGGATGTATTTTGAGGCCCTGTCCAAGAAGTACGGCTTCAAGCTGAACACCCCGGTAAAGGACCTGCCTCCTGAGATCATGGACATCATCCTCTATGGCACCAAGGGGGAAAAGCTGAAACTGACCTATGAGCGGGAAAACGGCCATGGCACCCTGATGCAGCCCTTCGAGGGCATCATCAACAACCTGGAGCGGCGCTACCGGGAGACCCAGTCCGACGCCATGCGCCGGGACCTGGAGGACTGCATGAGCGAGCGCCCCTGCCCCGACTGCGGCGGCAAGCGCCTGCGGAAGGAGGCCCTGGCGGTCACCGTGGGCGGTATCAACATCGATACCTTCTGCCGCAAGTCGGTGACCGAAGCCCTTGACTTTGTGGAGCATCTGGAGCTCTCCGAGCAAAAAATGCTCATTGCCGACCGGATTCTGAAAGAGATCAAAAACCGGCTGGGCTTCCTCCAGAGCGTGGGTCTGCAATACCTCACCCTGAGCCGGGCCGCCGCCACCCTGTCCGGCGGCGAGAGCCAGCGCATCCGCCTGGCCACCCAGATCGGCTCCTCCCTGATGGGGGTACTCTATATCCTGGACGAGCCCTCCATCGGTCTGCACCAGCGGGACAACGACAAGCTGCTGGCCACTTTGAAGCACCTGCGGGACCTGGGCAACACCCTGCTGGTGGTGGAGCACGACGAGGACACCATGCGGGAGGCCGACTACATTGTGGACATCGGCCCCGGCGCCGGGGTCCACGGCGGCCAGGTGGTAGCCTGCGGCACTGCCCAGGAGATCATGGACAATCCCGCCTCCATCACCGGCGACTACCTGTCCGGCCGGAAAAAGATCCCCGTTCCCTCGGAGCGTCGGAAAGGCAACGGCCACTTCCTCACCGTTCGGGGCGCGGCGGAAAATAACCTGCAAAACATCGACGTATCCATTCCTCTGGGCACCTTTACCTGCGTCACCGGCGTGTCCGGCTCCGGAAAGTCCTCTCTGGTCAACGAGATCCTCTATAAGCGGCTGGCATGCGACCTGAACCGGGCCAAGACCCGGGCGGGCAAGCACAAGGCCATTGAGGGCGAGGAATATCTGGACAAGATCATCGCTATCGACCAGTCCCCCATCGGCCGCACCCCCCGGTCCAACCCGGCCACCTACACCGGGCTCTTCAACGACATCCGGGACCTGTTTGCCTCCACCCCCGACGCCAAGACCCGCGGCTACGGCCCCGGCCGGTTCTCCTTCAATGTCCGGGGCGGCCGGTGCGAGGCCTGCCAGGGCGACGGCCTCATCAAGATCGAGATGCACTTCCTCCCCGACATCTATGTGCCCTGCGAGGTGTGCAAGGGCAAGCGGTACAACCGGGAGACCCTGGAGGTGCGCTACAAGGGTAAGAACATCTATGAGGTGCTGGACATGACGGTGGAGGAGGCCCTCCCCTTCTTCGAGCACCTGCCCAGGCTGTACAACAAGCTCCAGACCCTCTACGAGGTGGGCCTCAGCTATGTAAAGCTGGGCCAGCCCTCCACAGAGCTGTCCGGCGGCGAGGCCCAGCGGGTCAAGCTGGCCACCGAGCTGGCCAAGCGGTCCACCGGCAAGACCATCTATATCCTGGACGAGCCCACCACCGGCCTCCACACCGCCGACGTGCACAAGCTTATCGAGGTGCTCCAGAAGCTGGTGGAGGCGGGCAACACCGTTGTGGTCATTGAGCACAACCTGGATGTGATCAAGACCGCCGACCACGTCATCGACCTGGGCCCCGAGGGCGGCAGTGGCGGCGGCACTATCGTAGCCACCGGCACCCCCGAGGAGGTGGCGGCCTGCCCCGCCTCCTACACCGGCCACTACCTGAAGCGGATGCTGGAGTAAGCCGCAAAGCGCTGTCATTTTATTACAAACTGTAGAGAAACGGGCGCGCTGCCCATTGCAGCGCGCCCGTTTTCTGTCAAATTTACGGAAATCCGTTGACAAAACAGTGTTATTGTATTATACTGCTCGTAGTTAAACTATTTAGTTCATAATATAAACGTGAATTTTTTAACAGGAGGCAGCGTTATGAGCATTCAGAATGTGGTTCTCATCGGCGGCGGCGTGCTGGGCAGTCAAATCGCCTACCAGACCGCCTACAAGGGCTTTCACGTCACCATCTGGCTGAGGAGCGACGCCTCCATCGGCCGGGCCCAGCCCAAGCTGCAGCGGCTCCACGACATCTATGTGGCGGAGCTCACCGCCGCCAAGTCCAGCCCCGGTCCCTACAGCGCCGGTCTGCTGGAAAACGGCCGCACCTACACCCCGGAGGAGATCGACGGACGCATCGCCCAGGCGGATGCCGCCCTGGCAAATCTGACCCTGACCACCGATCTGGCCGGGGCGGTGAAGGATGCCGATCTGGTCATCGAGGCTCTGGCGGAGGTACCCCAGCAGAAGATCGAATTCTATCAGATGCTGGCCCCCCTGCTGCCGGAAAAGACCATTGTGGCCACCAATACCTCCACCCTGCTTCCCTCCTCCCTGGCCCAGTACACCGGCCGGCCGGAGAAGTATCTGGCCCTCCACTTTGCCAACAACATCTGGAAGCAGAATACCGCCGAGGTGATGGGCCACGCCGGCACCGACCCGGAGGCCTATGAGGAGGTGGCGCAATTTGCCGCCCGCATCGGCATGGTGCCCCTGCGGCTGAAAAAGGAGAAGAATGGCTACCTGCTCAACTCCATGCTGGTCCCCTTCCTGATGGCGGCCCAGAGCCTGTGGGCGGAGGATATAGCCGACTTCGAGACCATCGACAAGACCTGGGTGCTGGCCACCGGCGCTCCCATGGGTCCCTTCCGCATCCTGGACATCGTGGGCATCACCACTGCCTACAACATCCTCACCAACAATCCCGCTGCCGCCGATCCCAATACCACCTACGGCAAGATGGCAAAGCGGCTGAAAGAGGAGTACATCGACACCGGCAAGCTGGGCATCAACGCCGGTGAGGGCTTTTACAAGTATAAATAAGCACCCATTTCCCAAAGGGGCGTCGCGCAATGCGCGGCGCCCCTTCTCTCATTCCTTGTACAGACGCTCCCGCCCGCTGATCTGCTCCAGGTCGATCCGCCACACTGCGGTGCGGGGCAGGTGCTTCTCAATGACCTCCTCCACCCGCTCCGGGCAGTCGGGGGCATATCTTTTGCAGATGGCCCGCAGCGCCTCCTTCTGCTCCTCCGGGTCGGTCACTTCATGGGCGGCGCCCCGGGCCACGGCGCTGGTAAACTCGGTTTCATAGGCCTCCTGCACCACCCGCTGATGGCCCACGGCGGTAAGGCACACCTGGGGATGGAGCCTCAGGCAGTCCAGCTTCTCTCCCCCCAGCCTGGAGTGGAAATAGACCGACTCCCCCATCCGGACGCCGTTGAGGGGCATACAATAGGGCAGCCCCTCCCCGTCGGTCACCGCCAGCACCATATATTCACACCGGTCCAGGGCCTCCAGCCCTGTCTCCCGTCCATCTGTCCGCTTCATATCCATTCATCCTTTCCGCCCCAAAGAGCCTCGTATCTCCCCCATCATACCCCCGCAGACAGCCCGTCGCAAGAAAAACTTTCATTCCCCCCTTGACATCCTTCCCGGCAAGTATATAATAATATATGAACAATAGCTCATATATTATTAGAAAGGATGGTCACCATGACAGACAGCAATGGCGTGGAGCGGTGCGACTTCAGCCACGTCCACCAGGAGATCGTGGAGCAGGTGGAGCGCACCATGCCGGAGGACGAGATCCTCTATGATCTGGCGGAACTCTTCAAGATCTTTGGGGATTCCACCCGCATCAAGATCCTGTATGTGCTCTTTGAATCAGAGATGTGCGTGTGCGACATCGCCAAGCTGCTGGGCATGACCCAGTCGGCCATCTCCCACCAGCTGCGGGCGCTGAAGCAGAGCAAGCTGGTCAAATACCGCCGGGAGGGTAAAACCGTCTTCTACTCCCTGGCGGACGGCCATGTCCGCACCATTTTGGGCCAGGGCATGGAACACATTGCGGAATGAGAGGAGTTTACAACCATGAAAAAGACCTTTAAGCTGCGTGATCTGGACTGCGCCAACTGCGCCGCCAAGATGGAGAACGCCATCTGCAAGCTGGACGGGGTGAACAGCGCCACCGTCAGCTTCATGACCCAGAAGCTGACCCTGGATGCCGACGACGCCCGGTTTGACGAGATCCTCCAGCAGGCCGCCAGGATCTGCAAAAAGGTGGAGCCCGACTGCACCATCGTCCTGCCGTAAGGAGCACGAACTATGACCAGGAAGCAGAAGCGGATGCTCATCCGCATTGTGACCAGCGGGGTGCTGTTCGGGGCAGCCGCGGTTCTCCCCCTGTCCGGATGGGAGCGTCTGGCGGCCTTTTTGGTGCCCTACGCCGTCATCGGCTGGGATGTGCTGTGGCGGGCCGTCCGCAACATCGCCCACGGCCAGGTGTTTGATGAAAATTTCCTCATGGCCCTGGCCACTGTGGGCGCCCTTGCCATCGGCGAATACCCGGAGGCCGTCTTTGTTATGCTGTTCTATCAGGTGGGCGAGCTGTTTCAGAGCTACGCAGTGGACCGGTCCCGGAAATCCATTGCCTCTCTGATGGATATTCGCCCCGACTACGCCAACATTGAGACGGAGGACGGCCTGAAGCAGGTGGACCCGGAGGAGGTGGCGGTGGGAGACGCCATTATCATCAAGGCCGGCGAACGCATTCCCCTGGACGGCGTGGTGCTGGAGGGGACCTCCGCTCTGGACACCGCCGCCCTCACCGGTGAGTCCCTCCCCCGCCAGGTCCAGCCCGGCGACGACGTGATCTCCGGCTGCGTCAATCTCACCGGCCTGCTGAAGGTTCAGGTGACCCGGGCCTTTGAGGAGTCCACCGTCTCCAGGATTCTGGACCTGGTGGAGAATGCCGGCAGCCGGAAAGCCAGGGCGGAGCACTTCATCACCCGCTTTGCCCGCTGGTATACCCCCATTGTGGTGCTGGCCGCCGTGGCCCTGGCCGTTCTCCCTCCCCTCTTCACCCAGGTGGGCTGGCTGGACTCCATTCAGCGGGCCCTGAACTTCCTGGTGGTGTCCTGTCCCTGCGCTCTGGTGATCTCGGTACCCCTCTCCTTCTTCGGCGGCATCGGCGGCGCCTCCCGGGCCGGTATTCTGGTGAAGGGAGGCAACTACCTGGAGGTGCTGGCCAAGACCGAGATCGTGGTGTTTGACAAGACGGGCACCCTGACCCAGGGAGTCTTCAACGTCACCGCCATCCACCCCGACCACTGCGACGAGGGCCAGCTTCTGGAGCTGGCCGCCCTGGCAGAGTGCGCCTCCGATCACCCCATCTCCCGCTCCCTGCTGGAGGCCTGGGGCCAGATTCCCGACAGCAGCCGGGTGACTCAGGCGGAGGCCCTGTCCGGCCGGGGCGTCCGGGCCGTCATCGACGGCAGAGTGGTCTGCGCCGGCAACGACAAGCTGATGGAGGATATAGGCGTCACCTGGCATCCCTGTCACCATGTGGGCACCACCGTCCATGTGGCTGCCGACGGGGTCTATCTGGGCCACATCGTCATCTCTGACCAGGTCAAGCTGGACGCAAAACAGGCCATTACCGCCCTCAAGGCGTCGGGTGTCCGCAAGACGGTGATGCTCACCGGCGACGCCAAGCCGGTGGGCGAAGCGGTGGCCGCCCAGCTGGGGCTGGATGAGGTCCACGCCCAGCTGCTCCCTGCCGACAAGGTGGAACAGGTGGAAGCGTTGCTCAAACAGGTCTCTCCCAAGGGGGCCCTGGCCTTTGTGGGGGACGGCATCAACGACGCCCCCGTCCTCTCCCGGGCCGATGTGGGGGTGGCCATGGGCGCCCTGGGCTCCGACGCCGCCATTGAAGCCGCCGACATCGTTCTGATGGACGACAAGCCCTCCAAGCTGGCCCAGGCCATTGCCATTGCCCGGCGCACCCTGACCATCGTCCGGCAGAACATCGTCTTTGCCCTGGCGGTCAAGCTGCTGGTACTGGTACTCAGCGCCCTGGGCCATGCCAACATGTGGCAGGCGGTCTTTGCCGACGTGGGCGTATCGGTGATCGCCATTCTCAACGCCATGCGTGCCATGAGCGTCCCCAAAAATCCATAAAAAATGGGAGCCAGAGTGATCTGGCTCCCGTTTTCTATTTAGCTCAGCCGCAGGGCGGAGATTCCATTGAGAATGGCCTGCATGGAGGTCTGGTCATATCCCCCGTTGGAGGCGGTCTTGTCCAGCAGGATGCCGCCGGTCTTGGTGGGGGCGGACAGGGCACACACCGACAGGTAGACCACCTGGGCCCGGCAGAAGCTGCTGCCGGAAAGCAGGGCGGCCTCGCTCTGGCGGATGACGCCGTAGGCCACTGCCGCATCCATGGCGTTCTGCCAGTTGAAGTCGGGATTGGTCCCGCTCTCCGAATAGCCCAGCGCCCGCAGCACAAAGGTCATGTACTCCCCTGCCGAGATGGTATTGTTGGGGCCGAACATCAGCTGCCCCGCGGCGTTGGTGCCGATGCCGGTGGTATAGCCCTTCTCATAGGCGTAGGCCAGATAGCGGTCGGCCCAGCTGGGGCTGTCCGCGAAGGGATTGACCGCCGTGGAGGTCAGGGCGGCGTTCTCCTCGCCCATCAGGCGGATGAACATGACCAGCCCCTCCACCCGGAGAGCCTGCCGCTCCAGCTCATAGCCCGATCCATAGGCGGCCCCGGTACCCTTCAGCAGGCCCATCTGGGCAAGGCCGTCGGCCATGGCGTTGTAGTCCACGTTCCCGCTGGCAGAGAGGGTGTAGCTCCCCTCCAGGCTGAGCACCGCCGTGTCTGAGGTGATGGTCACTGCCGCGGCAGTCTCACCAGCCAGGCAGCGGTGCCGGGCTGTCAGCCCGCCGCCCGCCGCCACCGTGGTACCGGCAGTAGTATCCACCAGCACCCCGCCGGAGGCGGAGGCGCTCCCCGCCAGCAGCATCACGCCGGAGCCGGAGGACAGGGTGAGCACGTCCCCCTTTTTCAAGCGCCGGTCGCTGAGACCGGAGGAGACCGACGTGCCGCCGGTGCTCCCTCCCACTTGGCTCAGATAGCTGCTGTGCTTGCTGTTAAGTTCGTTCAGAGCCTGGTTGTAGGAGGCACTCATCTCCTCCTCCGCCCGCTTGCTCACCTGCTCCAGAGCCTGGGTGGTAAAGGTACCGTCCACATAGCTCTTGCTGACCAGGGACTCACTGGCGGTCACCACCGCCCCACCGCTCACCAGGATGGCCCCGGCAAGCAGGATTGACGCTGCTTTCTTCATGCTTCCTCCGAGATCATATAGCTGAGGGCCAGCAGGCTGTCGGCAAAGTGGACGTCCTCAATGACCACTCCCGGCGCCTCCACCGTCAGCTCGCTGTTGGTAAAGTTCCAGATGCCCCGCACACCGGACCGGACCAGCCGGCCCGCGGTGGCGTTGGCCACGCTGCGGGGTACCGTCAGCACCCCGATGCTGGCAGGATGCTCCGCCAGATACTCCTCCAGCCGGTCCACATGGTAGATGGGCACGCCGGAGCGTACCTGTCCCACGATCTCGGGAGCCACATCAAAGGCGGCGGCCAGAATCACGCCGGAGCGCTCAAAGTGGAAGTTCTCCATCAGGGCCCGGCCCAGGTTGCCGGCGCCCAGGATCACGGCGGTATGGCCCCGGTTCATGCCCAGGATATCCGCCACCTCTCCCCGCAGCTTTTCAATGTTATAACCATATCCCTGCTGACCAAACTCCCCAAAACAGGACAGATCCTGCCGGATCTGGGAGGCAGTCAGACCCATAGACCTTCCCAGAGCGCTGGATGAGATGCGCTCCACCCCCGCCAGATGCAGGTCGGTCAAATGGCGGTAATACCGAGGCAGCCGCCGGATCACCGCACTGGACACTTTTTGCTTTCTCATTGCTCCATCACACTCGTTCCAGAGGATATCTTTCCTATTCAGTTTACTCAAAACTGCCATCGATGTCAACGTCTGCGGGACAATTCCTCCCCTTCCGGCATAGAGTGGAAGGAAAAGGAGGAATGCAGTTTGGCCGCAACAGGAACCATTCTGACCCGGGTTTTCACCTCCCGGGCCCAGATCCCCGTGGCTGGGGCCACCGTGGCCTTCACCCAGCGGAGTACCGAGGGCCGCCATACCCTGCTGGCTCTGCGGGTCACCGACGCCAACGGCCGCACCCAGCCCGTCCGGGTAGGCACCCCGGACCCGTCCGCTAGCGAATCCTCCGGCACCGCAGAACCCTTCGCCGTGTGCGATATCTGGGTGGAGTCGCCGGGCTATGAGCTTCTGGTGGTGGAGAATGTACAGATCTTCCCCAACACCCAGACCCTGCAGGAACTGGAACTGATCCCCCTGCCGGAGCAGTCCGCCACTCTGCTGCCGGAGGACCCGGTGAATGTTCCGCCCCAAAATCTGTAAAGGAGGGATCGTATGCCGGAATCCCTGCCCATCACCCCCTATGTGCCCCAGTACATCACGGTCCATCTGGGACCGCCCGGCTCCGATGCGGAGAATGTGACGGTCTCCTTCCCGGAATACGTGAAGAATGTGGCCTCCAGCGAGATCTATCCCACCTGGGAGACCGCCGCCCTTCAGGCCAACATCCTGGCCATCATCTCCTTTGCCCTCAACCGGGTGTACACCGAGTTCTACCCCAGCCGGGGGTACCCCTTCAACATCACCTCGTCCACCGCCTACGACCAGAAGTTCATCAAGGGCCGCAACATCTTTGAGAACATCAGCCAGCTGGTGGATGAGATGTTCAACTCCTACATACGGCGCATCGGCTTTGTGGAGCCGCTGGCCGCCAAATTCTGCAACGGCACCACCGTCACCTGCGACGGGCTGTCCCAGTGGGGCAGCCAGGCCATGGCGGAACAGGGGGCGGACTACATGACCATCCTGCGCAGCTACTACGGCGACAACATCGAGCTGGTGACCAACGCCCCGGTGCGGGGCATCCGCTACTCCTACCCCGGCTATCCCATCCGCCGGGGGGACAGCGGCGAGGCGGTGCAGCGCATCCAGGTCATGCTCAACCGCATCTCACGGGATTACCCCGCCATACCCAAGGTCTACCCGGTGGACGGCGTCTTTGGTCCGGCCACCGAGGCGGCGGTGAAGAAGTTCCAGGAGATCTTTGACCTGACCCCTGACGGCATCGTGGGCAACTCCACCTGGTACAAGATGGTCTTTCTCTATGTGGGGGTGCTGGACCTGGCAGAGCTCATCAGTCAGGGCCAGACCTACTACCCCGGCGGCAGCGGCCAACCCTTCCCCAGCGTGCTCTCCGAGGGAGCACGGGGGGACTCGGTGCGTACCATTCAGTATGTGCTTTCGGTGGTGTCTGAGTTTTACAGCAACATCCCCCGGGTGGCCATCGACGGTATCTACGGCCCCGCCACCAAAAACGCCGTCATCGCCGTGCAGCGCATGGCCGGTCTGCCCCAGGACGGCATCATGGGCCCCCAGACCTGGGCCGCTCTCTACCGGATGTATGCCGGTATCGTGGATACGGTGGAGACCTATACCAATGTGATCCCCGAACAGTTCCGTCCCGATCTGCCCGAAAGCCAGGCCACCGGCCTGACCCAGTATCCCGGCCAGCCCATGACACTGGGCTCCGCCGACGAGAGAGGAGCCGCCTCATGATCATACCCCAGGAGATCCGTCTCATCGGGCAGCCGGTCCGCAGCCTCCAGACCATGCTGCGGGAGCTGTCCTTCCTCTATGACTTTCTGCCCCGGCTCACCCCCGACGGCATTTTCGGGGAGCGCACCCTGGAGGCCGTCATGCTCTTCCAGCGGGAGTTCTTCCCGCCGGTGACCGGCCGGGTGGACCAGGCCACCTGGGACGCCATCGCCGCCCTCTACCTTCAGGCCAGGGCCCGGCTGGCGGGCCCTCTCCCCTGCCGGGGCTATCCCAACTGTGACTTTTCCGTACAGCCCGACCAGGAAAGCGTTCATCTCTACCTGGTGCAGTCCATGTTCCGAGCTCTGGCCCGGCTGCTGGACGGCATTCAATCCGCCCCGGTCACCGGTCAGAACGACGCCGCTACCCAGTACAATATCCGCTGGGTGCAGCAGCTGGACGGCAAACCCCAGACCGGTGTGCTGGACCAGGGCAGCTGGAATACCATCAGCCGGCTGTATACTCTGTTCGTCACCTACGGGCAGAAATAGCAGAAGAACAAAGGACTGTGCCTTACCCAAAATCGTGTCTTGTCCCGCACCCGCTGCCTAAGTTCTCAAATACGCACACGATCTCCTCGATCTTTTGAAAGCATTCTGTATCATCCAGGCGATCATCCTTCAAGATCGCCTGGATTTTTTGTAAGGCTTGATAGCATCTTTGCTCCATGAGCGTGCTGATATCACAAGACAATTCCGGAAAAGAAATGCTCACAGTCGTATTCTGCAAAATGTGAGCCAGTATTTCCTGATATAGTTCCATCATGCCCTCCTTTATAGTACTTATAAGTACTGTATTAGACATTCTAATGAGAACCTGTTGTATTGTCAATAGTATTCATGAGTACTATTGCGAGGGGGCAAAGCAATGTATTTTCAGCGGCTGCGGGATCTCCGGGAGGACAGGGATCTGTATCAGAAGGATATTGCCGAGGTACTGGGGATCAGCCAGACGGTGTACTCCCGTTATGAGCGGGGCTTCCAGACCATTCCGGTGGTCCATCTTCTGACCCTGGCCGACTTCTACCATACCTCCACCGACTATATTCTGGGCCGCACCAATATCAGCAGCCCCTACGAACGTGCAAAATAAGAAACCGGGTCCTGCCGCTGTTGGCGGCAGGACCCGGTTTTGTCATAACTACAGCTTGTTAAGTCTCGTGATCGACGGTCTTCATCTGCTTCAGATTGCCGATCTTATGGCTGCGGTGCTCCAGCTCGGCCAGCACCGCGTCCAGGGGGATGTTCTGATCGGCCATCATCACCATCAGGTGGTAGATCAGATCAGAGATCTCTCCCACCGTCTCCTCCTGCTTGCCGTTTTTGGCGGCAATGATGGTCTCGGAGCACTCCTCCCCCACCTTCTTCAGGATCTTATCCAGACCTTTGTCAAAGAGATAGCAGGTGTAGGACCCCTCCTGGGGATCGCTCTTGCGGCCCAGCACCACCTGGTACAGGTCCTGCAAAATGGTGTCGCTCATGGTGTTTCCTCCCAAATCGTGTTGAAAAAGCAGCTCCTCGCCCCGGTGTGGCAGGTGGGTCCCTCCGGGGTGCAGAGGTAGAGCAGGGTGTCGGTGTCGCAGTCGGTGACCACCTTCTTCACGTGAAGGAAGTGGCCCGAGCTCTCACCCTTGTTCCACAGCTTCTGCCGGCTGCGGGACCAGAACCAGGCGGTTTTGGTCTTTAAGGTCAGCTCCACCGCCTCGCGGTTGGTGAAACCCAGCATCAAAATATCCCTGGTGTCCGCGTCCTGGATGATGACAGGGATTAGGTCGGACTTCTGGAACAGATCGTTCAGATCCATTATGATATCACCTCAAAATTCCCAGGGCGGCTTCTCTTCCTTCCAGTCCCAGGGGTCTTCACCGCCCCGCCGGTCCCGGCGTGCGGTCAGCTTGGGCGTCTTGTGGGCCGCCTTTTGCGTGGGGCGGTCTGCCGCCCGTTTTTTCTTCTGACTGGGCGAAGGCGTTCTGGGGACTGCTCCGGCCAGAGTGTTGACCTTGTTCTCTCCCAAAAGATCGGATACCAGATCAAAAATATCGTCCAGCATACCATATTCCCCCTTGTGTGAGTTATCGCACCGGGATCTCTCTGGTTGTAAGATACTCCTTTACCTGGGGCACTGTCAACTCCCCAAAGTGGAACAAGGAGGCCGCCAGGGCCGCATCGCAGTTTGTTCCCTCAAATACCTCCGCAAAGTGGGCCAGACTGCCGCAGCCGCCGGAGGCGATGACTGGGATGGACACCGCGTCCGTCACCGCTTTCGTCATGGCCAGGTCGAAGCCTGCCTTGGTACCGTCGGCGTCCATAGAGGTGAGCAAAATTTCTCCCGCCCCCAGGGCCTCGCCCTGCTTGACCCATTCGATCAGGTCCATGCCGGTGGGCTTTCTCCCTCCGGCCACCACCACCTCCCAGTTGCCGTCTCCCCGGGCCCGGGCGTCCACCGCCAGCACCACGCACTGGGAGCCGAACCGCTCCGCCGCCTCGGAGATCAGCTCCGGCCGGGCCACAGCGGCAGAGTTCACCGAGATTTTATCCGCCCCCGCCCGCAGCAGCCGCTGAAAATCCTCCAGGGTACGGATGCCGCCCCCCACCGTCAGGGGGACAAACACCTGAGCTGCGGTGCGCTCCACCACGTCGGCCACGGTGTCCCGGGCGTCGCTGGTGGCGGTGATGTCCAGAAAGACGATCTCGTCGGCTCCCTGGTCCGAATAATATTTGGCCAGCTCCACCGGGTCGCCGGCATCCCGGATATTGACGAAGTTGACCCCCTTCACCACCCGGCCGTCCCGCACGTCCAGGCAGGGGATGATTCGTTTGGCTAACACTGCGCCCCCGCCTCCTTTACCGCTTCTGCCAGATCCACCGTTCCGGCGTAATAGGCCTTGCCGATGATGGCGCCGTACAGGTCCATGGCATTCAGCCTGGACAGATCCTCATTGGAGGACACCCCGCCGGAGGCCACGATCTGACAGTCCACCGCCTTTTGCAAATCGGCCAGCCGGTCAAAAGAGGGGCCGGACAGCATGCCGTCGGTGGCAATATCCGTAAAGATGATGGTCTTTACACCCATTGTCTCCATAGACTTTGCAAAGTCCAGATAGTTGAGGCCGGAGAACTGCTCCCACCCGGCGGTCTTGACGATGCCGTCCATAGCGTCGATGCCCACGGCGATGCGCTCGCCGTACTTGGCCACCGCCTCTTTCACAAACTCCGGGTGGCTGACAGCGGCGGAGCCGATGACGCACCGCCACACACCCAGGGCAAAGACCTCCTCCAGGTCGGCCATGGAGCGGATGCCGCCCCCCAGCTCCACCTTCAGGCCGGAGCTCCGGGCCACCGCCTCCACGATGGCGCCGTTCTGCCGCTCACCGCTGCGGGCGCCGTCCAGATCCACCATATGGATGTGGCGGGCCCCGGCGTCATAAAAGGCCTTGGCGGTGGCCAGCGGATCATCGGCCACCTGATGAGCCGTTGCAAAATCTCCTTTGTAAAGGCGAACTGCCTTACCATCTTTCAAGTCAATGGCGGGAAATAAGATCATGTGTTCAGCCCTCCGAAGTTTCTCAGAATCTGCAGGCCCACCTCGCCGCTCTTCTCCGGGTGGAACTGGCAGCCGTACACGTTGCTCTTTCCCACCGCCGCAACCACGGGAGTACCGTAGTCGGTCTGGGCGATAACGGTGGCCGGGTCGGCCGCCACACCGCAGAAGGAGTGGACGAAGTAGACATAGCTGCCCTCCTCCACTCCGGCAAACAGGGGCGACGGGTTGGGGAAGCTCAGGCTGTTCCAGCCGATGTGGGGCAGCTTCAAATCGGTCTCAATCTTACGGACGCAGCCGCCTACAAGGCTTAGCCCTTTACACTCCCGCACCTCTTCACCCTGATCGAAGAGCAGCTGCATTCCCAGACAGATGCCCAGAATGGGCTTCCGTTCCGCCTGGGCGATGACCACCCGGTCCAGGCCGGTTCCCCGCAGCTTGTCCGCCGCGTCGGGAAAGGCCCCTACGCCGGGCAGGATAATGGCGTCGGCCAGCTCCAGCTCCCTTTGGTCGCTGGTAATGATGGTCTTCAGACCCAGATAGTCCATGGCGTTGGTGACGCTCTTCAGGTTGCCCACGCCATAGTCCACAACAGCAATACGTCCCATCACAGCACCCCCTTGGTGGAGGTGACCCCGGTGCCGGTGATCTGAACGGCCTCTTTCACCGCCACGCCCAGGGACTTGAACAGGGCTTCGGTGATGTGGTGAGCGTTCTTTCCGTAGTGGCACTTCATATGTAAAGTTAATCCACTGTTCACTGCAAAGGCCCGCATGAACTCCTCGGTGAGGCAGGAGTCATAGCCGCCGATCATGGGCTGGGGCATTTCTGCGTCAAACACCAGGAAGGGCCGGTTGGAGAAGTCCAGGGCAGTGAAGCACAGGGCCTCGTCCATGGGAATGAAGGCGGAGGCGTACCGGCGGATGCCCTTCCGGTCCCCCAGGGCCTCTTTCATGGCCTGGCCCAGCACGATGCCCACGTCCTCCACGGTGTGGTGGCCGTCCACCTCCAGGTCCCCCTTGACGGTGAGCTCCAGGCCCAGGCCGCCGTAAAAGGCAAAGGCGGTGAGCATGTGGTCGAAAAAGCCGATGCCGGTGTCCACCTTTACCTCTCCCCCCTCCAGGGTGAGGGAGAGGCGGATGTCGGTCTCCTTGGTGGCGCGGCTCAGTTGGGATGTTCTCATGGTCATTCTCCTTTATTCAAACCGCACCTTGATGGAATTGGCGTGGGCGGTCAGCTTCTCACTCTCAGCCAGGGTGATGATCTGGTCCTTGATGGGAGCCAGGCTGGCCTGATCATACTGGATGACGCTCATGGTTTTCAGGAAGCTGTCCACGCTGAGGGGTGAGAAGAACCGGGCGGTGCCGCTGGTGGGCAGCACGTGGTCGGGCCCGGCCAGGTAGTCCCCCAGAGGCTCCGGGGACCAGGCCCCCAGGAACACGGCCCCGGCGTTTTTGATTTTGGGCAGCAGGGCCCGGGGGTCCTCCGTCACGATCTCCAGGTGCTCCGGAGCCACCTCGTTGGCCAGGGCGGCACAGTCCTCCAGGTTTTCGCACACGATGGCGCAGCCGAAGTCCCGCAGGGAGCACTCCATGATCTCGGAGCGGCTGAGGTAGCCGGTCTGGCGGACGATCTCCCCGTCCACCGCCTGGGCCAGCTCCATAGAATCGGTGAGCAGCACGGCGGAGGCCAGCTTGTCGTGCTCCGCCTGGCTCAGCAGGTCGGCGGCCACAAACTTGGGGTTGGCCTTGCCGTCGGCAATGACCAGCACCTCGGAGGGGCCGGCCACCATGTCGATGTCCAGCTTACCGTAGGCCTGCCGCTTGGCGGAGGCCACAAAGGCGTTGCCGGGACCCACCAGCTTATCCACCCGGGGAATGAACCCGGCGCCGTAGGTCAGGGCGGCCACCGCCTGAACGCCGCCCACGGCGATTACCCGGTCCACCCCGGCGATTTTGGCGGCGGCCAGCACCGCGTCGTTGAGGTTTTCGGTGGGGGGCGTCACCATGACGATCTCCTCCACCCCCGCCACCTTGGCGGGCACCGCGTTCATCAGCACGCTGCTGGGATAGGCCGCCGTACCGCCGGGCACGTAGATACCCACCCGGGTCAGGCCCCGGACGATGCGGCCCACCACCCCTCCGTCGGGGGAGGTCCACTCCATGGTGCGGATGAGCAGCTTCTCATTGTAGTCCTTGATATTGGCGGCCGCCCGCTCCAGGGCGGCGATCAGGTCTGCCGGGCAGCGGTCATAGGCCGCCTGGAGCTCCTCGCCGGTGATCTCCCGGGGCTCGGCCTTGTCGAAGCGGAGGGAGTACTCCCGCACCGCTTCAAAGCCCTTCTCCCGGACGGTCTCCATGATCTCGGCCGCCGCCGCGTCAATGGCCTGGTTGGCCTGGGCCGCCCGGGCCTTCATGGCGGCCATGACCGCTTTTTCGGCGGCGCCGTCTGCTTTTACAATCTGAATCATGTCCGCTTCTCCAATTCTCCCTCACAACGGGCGATAAAATCTTCGATCTGGCTCTTGTACAGCTTCATGCTGGCAGTGTTGACGATGAGCCGGGCGGATACCGGGGCCACATCCTCGATGGGCACCAGGCCGTTGGCCTTCAGGGTGGCTCCCGTCTCCACGATATCCACGATGGCGTCGGCCAGCCCCAGAATGGGGGCCAGCTCCACGCTGCCCTCGATTTTGATGATGTCCACGTCCATGCCCTTGCCGGCAAAGAAGGCGCGGGTCACCTCCGGGTACTTGGAGGCGATGCGCCGGGTCTTGTAGGTGCCGTAGAAGTCGCTCCCCGCCTTGACCGCCAGGGCGAAGCGGCACTTGCCGAAGCCCAGGTCCAGCACCTCGTAGAAGGAGCCCCCCTTTTCCAGGATGGTGTCCTTGCCCACGATGCCCAGGTCGCACACCCCGTGCTCCACATAGGTGATGACGTCGGGGGCCTTGGCCAGCACCGCGTCCAGGGGGTAGTTGGGCACACAGTGGACCAGCCGGCGGCCCGGGTCCTTGATGGGCGAACAGTCCAGCCCGGCCCCCTCGAAGAGCTCCATGCTCTTGTCCAGCAGCCGCCCCTTGGTAATGGCGATCTTCAGCCGCTCGCTCATACCCGCACCGTCCTTTCTCCGTCCTTGTCGTACACCAGCACCATCTCCGCCCCTTTGTCCCGGGCCAGATTGAGGCTGGATTCCAGGGTACGGCAGGGGGACAGCTCGCAGGTACCGGCGGGGCGGCCGTCCACCGCCTCCAAAGCCTGGGCCAGATAGCCCGGCTCATAGTGGACCACGGTGCGCAGCACCGGCAGCACCATCTCGGGCAGGGTGCGGGCCACCGCGTCCACGTCCACGGCAAAGCCGGTGGCCTGGGCCTCCCGGCCGAAGATGCCCACCAGGTTGTCATACCGACCGCCGGAGAGCACGGCGTCCCCCGCTCCCTCCACGTAGCCCCGGAAGACCACGCCGGTGTAGTAGTCGATCTGATGGACCATGCCCAGATCGAAGCGGATGTAGGGGCCGTAGCCCGCGGCGGACAGCTCGTCATACAGCTCGGACAGATAATCCACTGCCGGGGTCTTCCCCGCCAGCTTTTCCGCCTGACCCAGCACCTCCACCCCGCCGAAGAGGCGGCTCAGCTGCTCCAGGGCGGCGCAGGCCGGGTTGCCCCGCCAGGGCTCCAGAAAATCCTTCAGGGCGGCAAAGTTCTTGCCCTCGATGAGGGACCGGATCTCCTCCACGGCGGCGTCATCCAGCTCCAGCCGGCCGGCCAGCTCCCGGAAATATCCGGCATGGCCCAGCTCCACATGGAACTTGGGGGCCCCGCAGCACCGCAGGGCGTCGATGGCGGTGACGATGATCTCCACATCCGCCTTCTTCCCTTTTGCCCCGATGAGCTCCACCCCGCACTGGGGGATCTCCCGGCTGCCGCCGTTGTGGGCGGGGTTGGCCCGGTATACCGTCTGGTCGTAGTACAGCCGCTGAGGCATGGCCACCGCCTTCAGCTTGGTAGCCGCCACCCGGGCAATGGGGGTGGTGGAGTCGGGCCGCATGACGCAGAACTTGCCGCTGGGGTCCCCCACCTTGATCATGCGCTCCTGGGGGATGGCGCTGCCCGACCGGGCAAACAGGTCATAGAACTCGGTCTCCGGGGTGGAGACCTCCAGAAATCCCCGTTGACGGAACAGCCGGGTCAGCTTGGCCTGGACCTGCCGCCGCTCCTGGCACTCGGCAAACAGCCGGTCCCGGGTGCCCTCGGGGGTGTTGATGTTGAATTTCATGGGATCACGCCCTTTGCTTTATCGCTTTACCACGCTAATATACTATGGTATCCGTTTTTTGTCAAGAGCCAACGATATAAAATGAGGGCAGCCCGTGAGGGGCTGCCCGTTTGAGCTGCTTAGAGGACCAGGCTGGGGGCGCTGTATACCCGGGCAGCCATTTCAGTATTGAGCATGTAAAGCCCCTTGGCGTCGTCGCCAAACAGCTTCATCTTCTTGATCATGTCCTCCGCGTTCTTTTCCTCCTCGCCCTGCTCCTTGACAAACCAGTCCAGGAACTGGGTGGTGCGGAAGTCCTTGGCGTTCTGAGCGGCCTCATAGATGGTATTGATCAGGCTGGTGACATACTGCTCGTGCTCCAGGCCAAACTCCAGAACTTCCAGCTTGTCCTTGAGCTCCTTGTCCGGCTTCTGGATGGCGTCCAGCGTGACCTTGCAGCCGTTGTTCTGCAGGTACTGCAAAAAGAGCATGGCGTGGTCCCGCTCCTCCTGGGCCTGGATCCGGTACCAGTTGGAGAAGCCGTCCAGACCGATGTCATCGTAATAAATGGAGAAGTCCAGATAGAGATAGGCGGAGTAAAATTCCTTGTTTACCTGCTCATTGAGCAGCGCGGCAACCTTTTGATCCAACATGGTGATACACCTCTATCATATGAAAAGATGAGTCTATAGTAGCATCCTTCTCTGGAAAAAACAAGTGGAGCGGGACACCCCTTTTCTTAAAATCCGTCAAACAAGGTAATCTGGCTCGTATCCGGCATGCCGTCCAGGGCGCCCACCGCCTTGAGCTGCTCAATGTGGGTCTTGGACACCTTGGGGCAGGCGGCGGAGAACTCCTCCACGGAGATGAACTGCTTGCCCTGCCGCTGCTCCATAATGGACAGGGCCGCCGTCTCGCCCAGGCCGGGGATGGAGGTAAAGGGGGGCAGCAGGGTACCCTTCTCCATATCGGGCAGGAAGTTGATGGCGTGAGACCGGTACAGGTCCATGTGCTCGAAGGAGAAGCCCCGGAGATAGAACTCGTACACCACTTCCAGGGTGACCAGGGTGTCCTCCTCCACGGGGGTGGGCTTTTCCTTGCTCTCGATCTCCTTCATCTTGGCCTTGCACACATCCATGCCCATGCACATGCAGGTGGCGTCGAAGGCCTTGGCCCGGATGGAGAAGAAGGCGGCGTAGAAGGCCAGGGGATGGTGGACCTTGAACCAGGCGATGCGGAAGGCCATCATCACGTAAGCCACCGCGTGGGCCTTGGGGAACAGGTACTTGATCTTCTTGCAGGAGCCGATGTACCAGTCGGGCACGCCGGCGGCCTTCATCTCCTCCTCCGCCCCCTCAGGCAGACCTCTTCCCTTACGCACCGCCTCCATGATTTTAAAGGAGCGCTTCTCCGGCATGCCGCAGGAGATGAGGAAGATCATGATGTCGTCACGACAGCCGATGGCCTGGCCGACGGGGATGCCCTGGTCCACGATCAGGTCCCGGGCGTTGCCCAGCCACACGTCGGTGCCGTGGGAGAAGCCGGACAGGCGGAGCAGGATGTCGAACTGGTGGGGCTGGGTGTCCACCAGCATGCCCCGGGTGAACTTGGTGTTGAACTCCGGAATAGCCACGGCCCCGGTGGGGCCCAGAATGGGGTCGTCCTCAAAGCCCAGCACCTTGGAGGAGGTGAAGATGCTCATGGTATCCTTGTCGTCCAGGGGGATGGTCTGGGGGTCTACCCCCGTCAGGTCCTGGAGCATGCGGATCATGGTGGGATCATCGTGGCCCAGCATGTCCAGCTTCAGCAGGTTGGACTCCATGGAGTGATATTCAAAGTGGGTGGTGATGATGTCACTGTTGGGGTCGTCGGCGGGGTGCTGTACCGGGCAGAAGTCGTAGATCTCCCGGTTCTGGGGGATGACCACCATGCCGCCGGGGTGCTGGCCGGTGGTGCGCTTGACGCCGCTGCATCCCAAAGACAGGCGGTTCTCCTCCGCCCGGGTGCCGTGGAGTCCGTGGTCGTCCAGGTAGTGCTTCACATAGCCGAAGGCGATCTTGTCCTTCACCGTGCCGATGGTGCCCGCCCGGAACACGTGGGTCTGGCCGAACAGCTCAAAGGTGTAGCGGTGGGCGCTGGACTGGTATTCGCCGGAGAAGTTCAGGTCGATATCAGGCACCTTGTCGCCGCCGAAGCCCAGGAAGGTCTCGAAGGGGATGTTGAAGCCGTCCTTGGCGTAGGGAGTGCCGCACACCGGGCAGACGGCGTCCGGCATGTCGGCGCCGCAGCCGATGCCCAACTCCTTGGCCGCCTCAAAGTCGGAGTGCTTGCACTTGGGGCAGCGGTAGTGGGGCGGCAGGGAGTTCACCTCGGTGATGCCCGACATGAAGGCCACCAGGGAGGAGCCCACCGAGCCACGGGAGCCCACCAGATAGCCGTGGTCCAGGGAGTCCTGCACCAGCTTCTGGGCCGACATGTAGATCACGTCGTACTTACATTTGATGATGTCCCCCAGCTCGGCATTGATGCGGTCCACCACGATCTGGGGAGGCTCCTCGCCGTAAAGGGCTTTCGCCTTATCCCACACCAGCCGGGTCAGCTCCTCGGCAGAGTTTTCGATTTTGGGGGCGAACAGGCCGCGGGGCAAAGGCACCACGTCCTCGCACCAGTCGGCCACCAGGTTGGTGTTGCGCACCACCACCTCGTAGGCCTTCTCCTTACCCAGGTAGGCAAACTCGTCCAGCATCTCCTGGGTAGTCTTGAAGTAGAGGGGCAGGGGCGAGTCGGCGTCGTCAAAGCCCTTGGAGGCCAGCAGGATATGGCGGTAGATCTCGTCCTCCGGGTCCAGGAAATGGACGTCACCGGTGGCGCACACCGGCTTGTCCAGGGCGTCGCCCAGGGCCACCACGGTGCGGTTGAAGTCCCTCAGATCCTCCTGGCTCTTCACCATACCCTTGCGCAGCATAAAGGCGTTGTTGCACAGGGGCTGGATCTCCAGAAAATCGTACCAGGAGGCGATGCGCTTGAGCTCGTTCCACTCCTTGCGCTTGACGATGGCCTGGAACAGCTCGCCGGCCTCACAGGCCGAGCCGATGATGAGGCCCTCCCGGTGCTGGTTGATGAGGCTCTTGGGCATGATGGGATAGCGCTTGAAGTGGTCCAGGTAGGAGGCGGAGATCAGCTTATAGAGGTTGCGCAGGCCCAGCTGGTTCTTGGCCAGCACAATGAGGTGCTTGGGCTGCCGCTTGGCCTTGCCGCCCGAGCGCAGTTTGGACATGGCCGGGTTGATCTGCTGCAGGGTGTGAACGCCCATATCGGACAGCATCCGGAAGAAGGGTACCAGCATATAGCCCACCGTGGCCGCGTCGTCATAAGCCCGGTGATGGTTGAAGGCGGGCAGATTCAGGTGGTTTGCCACAATGTCCAGCTTGTACTTGCCCAGATCGGGCAGCAGGTTCTGGGCCAAAATCAGGCTGTCCAGAGAGGTGTTCTCAAAGGGCCGCCCCATCCGGCGGCAGGCCTCCCCGATGAAGCCCATGTCAAACTCCGCGTTGTGGGCAGCCAGGGGCCGGTCCCCCACGAAGTCCAGGAAGGCATTGACCGCCTCCTCCTGGGAGGGGGCTCCCTCCAGCATCTCATCGGTAATACCGGTCAGCTGGGTGATCTCCCGGGTCAGGGGGCGGCCGGGGTCGGCGAAGGTGGAGAACTGCTCCACCACCTCCCCGTTGCGCAGCACCACGGCGCCGATCTCGGTGATGGCCTCGGTGCGTTTGTCCAGGCCGGTGGTCTCGATATCAAAGCAGACGATATCCTGTGTAAAGTTCTGATCCTTGTCACCATGGATGACCACCCGGTCGTCCACGTCGTTGATGAAGTAGGCCTCCACGCCGTAGAGGATTTTGATATTCTTGGCGGAGTGCCAGGCGTTGGGAAAGGAGTGGGCCACGCCGTGGTCGGTGATGGCGATGGCCCGGTGGCCCCACCGCTCCGCCCGCTTCACCACGTTCTTGTCCACGCCGATAGGAGAGTCCATCTTGGACCCTACAGCGGTGAGGGCATCCATGGCGGACATGTTGGTGTGGAGATGGAGCTCCACCCGCTTCTCGGGGGCGTTGTCCATCTTGGGCTCCTTCTTGCCCTCCATGACGGCGAAGGGCTCCAGCACCATGTCGCCCGTGAACCGGTCAATGTTCAGCTTGCCCTGAATGTAAAGGTGCTGACCTTTCTTTACCCCATCCACCAGGGGTTTGCCCTCGTCGCCAGGGAAAAACTTGTTGATGCGCACCGAGCCGGTGTAGTCGGTCATATCGAAGGAGACCACCCAGGCCCCACGCTTTTTCAGCTCCCGGTGGTCCACGGCGAACACGTCGCCCTCCACGATGACGGTGCCCATGTCCAGATCCAGGGTGCCCATGGGAATGGGCTCCTTCTTGATCTCATGGCGTCCATAAAGCAGTTTCCCTTTCCCCTCTTTGGGTGCCTTTTTCTCCACGGGACGAGCGGTCTTCAGGCTCTCCAGGGCCTTGCGGCGGATCTCCTCGGTGCGGCGGAAGGCGGCGGCAGCGTCGTCCTCCACCGGCGGCGTCTGGGGCTTCTGAACGGGCGCCGGCTGCTCCGGGGCAGGCGCAGCGGCGGGTTGCTCAGCCGCTGCCGGTACAGCAATCTCCAGCTCCACCAACTCCACCCGGTAAGCCAGGGCGATGCTGCGCTCGATGCGATGGCGCAGCCCCTCCGGGGGCGGCGCAGCGCACTCCACCTGGGCCTTGATGGACCGGGTATGCTTGTCGATGACCGCCCGGGTCACCAGGTAGTCCTGGGTCATGGCCGCCAGCTGATCGCCGGGCCGCCAGGCGGAAAAGAGTTTGAGAAATGGGATCTTTTGTGCTTCAGGCATAGGACACGCTCCTGCTTTACAGTTGGTCGATGAGATGGAACAGCTCGTCCACCAGCTGTTCCTGGGGTACTTTCTTCACGATCTCTCCCTTGCGGAAGAGCAGGCCTTCCCCCTGCCCGCCGGCAATTCCCACATCGGCGGCGGAGGCCTCGCCGGGGCCGTTGACCACGCACCCCATCACCGCCACGGTAATGGGCTTGTGGACCTCCTTCAGCCGTTCCTCCACTTGGTTAGCCAGGCCGATGAGGTCGATGCGGGTGCGGCCGCAGGTGGGGCAGGACACCAGATTGGGCTCATTTTCCGCCATACCCAGGGCCTTCAGAATATCCCGGGCGGCGTACACCTCCTCCACCGGGTCGGCGGACAGGGACACCCGCAGGGTGTCGCCGATGCCCAGGGCCAGCAGGCCGCCGATGCCGATGGCGGACTTGATGGTGCCCATCCGGGTGGTGCCAGTCTCGGTGACGCCCAGATGGAGCGGATAATCGCTCTTCTCGCTCATCAGCCGGTAGGCCGCCATGGTGGTGACCACCGAGGAGGACTTGAGGGACACGCAGATATTGTGGAAGTCATATTGCTCCAGCAGGGCGATGTGGCCGAAGGCGGACTCCACCAGGGCCTCTGGGGTGACCCCGCCGTACTTGGCCAGCAGGGGTTTTTCCAGGGAACCGCCGTTGACGCCGATACGGATGGGAAGCTTTCTGGCTTTACAGGCCTCCGCTACCGCTTTCACCCGGTCCTCCCCGCCGATGTTGCCGGGGTTGATGCGCACTGCGTCGCATCCCTCCTCCACACAGGCCAGGGCCAGCTTGTAGTCGAAGTGGATGTCCGCCACCAGCGGGATATGGATGCCCGCCTTGATGGCTCCCACCGCTTTGGCGGCGGCCATGTCGGGCACCGCCACCCGGATGATCTGGCAGCCCGCCTCCTCCAAGCGGAGGATCTGGTCCACCGTGGCCCGGACGTCGTCAGTGCGGGTGTTGGTCATGGACTGAATGGTGACAGGGGCACCGCCCCCCACCGGGACGCCGCCCACAAGGATCTGTTTGGTCATTGCGCTTCCTCCCTGTTAAAACAGCTTGATCACGTCGTTGACCGCCACCACCACCATCAGGGCGATGAGGCAGAAAAAGCCCACGGCGTTTACATAACCCAAATACTTTTCATTGATCTTCTTCCGGGTGAAGAGGCGGTAAATGCCTCCCACAAAGACAAAGAGGATCTGCCCGCCGTCCAGGGCCGGAATGGGCAGCAGGTTCATCACCGCCAGGTTGATGGCGATAAGGGCGGTGAAGTCCAGGATATTGATGAACAGGCCGAACAGGCCCGCCGCCTCCGCGCCTGCCTGGCCCACGTCCCCCGCCACCGCCACAATGCCGATGACGCCGGACATATCATTGAGGCCCACCGCGCCGGTGATCAGGTCGCCCAGACCCATCCACACCATGCGGACGTAGTCCACCGCCTGATACCAGCTGTTGCGCAGCAGGGTCAGGGGGGTGTCTTCCTGGAATTGGCCGATATAGATGCCCCGTTTGGTCACCTGGTTGCCGTTTTCATCACTAAGCTGGCGATAGGACAGATCAATGGTGCCCAGGTCCACCTTCTCCCCGTCCCGCAGCACCACCATATCCACCTGCTCTCCGGCCCGGCTCAGGAAAATGGAGGCGTCGGTCTGGAAGTAGATGCGGTGTCCGTCGATGGACCAGATCTGATCGCCGGGCTGCAGGCCGGTCTGGATGATATCCTCGGCCCCCGCCATGAAGCCGGTGACCACCGGCATGGAGGGGCTGCCCGCCGCCAGGAAGATGGCCACAATGATCACCACGCCGGCCACAAAGTTCATGAACGCACCGGCCACCAGAATGATGAGCTTCTTCCACCATGCCTTGTTGCCAAAGGCCCGGGGATCGTCGGAGGACTCCCCCTCCCCCTCCATGGCACAGAAGCCGCCAATGGGGAAGGCTCTAATGGTGTAAAGGGTTTCCCCCTTCTCCTTGTGCAGCAGCTTGGGGCCCATGCCGATGGCAAACTCGTTGACCTTCACCCCCAGAGTCTTGGCGGCGATGAAGTGGCCGAACTCGTGGATGGCGATGAGCAGGCCGAAAAACAGGATGATGAGCACAATGGAAAGTACGTTCATAGACACCTCAAAATCAGATTACTTGCCTGCCAGCGCCCGGGCGGCCTCATCCGCCGCCAGCACATCCTCCAGGGTGGGAGACTGCACCACCGGCACGCCGGCCAGGGCATGCTCCACCCGCCGGGCGATGTCGCCGAAGGGGATCTTCCCCGCCAGGAAGAGACCCACCGCCGCCTCGTTGGCGCCGTTGAGCACCGCGGTGGCGGTGCCGCCGGTTCTGGCGGCCTCCAGCGCCAGGGACAGACAGGGAAACGCCTCATAGTCCGGGGCGTGGAAGGTCAGGGGCGGACAGGTCAGCAGGTCCAGGGGCTTTGCCACCGCCTGGGTGCGGGAGGGCCAGGTCAGGGCGTACTGGATGGGCAGGCGCATGTCGGGCACCCCCATCTGGGCCAGCACCGCGTTATCACAGTATTCCACCATGGAGTGGATGATGCTCTCCCGGTGGACCACAATGGAGATTTTTTCAGGCGGCATGCGGTAGAGCCGCATGGCCTCGATGAACTCCAGGCCCTTGTTCATCAGGGTGGCGGAGTCCACCGTGATCTTGGCCCCCATGGACCAGTTGGGGTGGTTCAGGGCCTGCTCAATGGTAGCCGAAGCAATGCGCTCCTTGTCCCAGCCCCAGAAGGGCCCGCCGGAGGCGGTGAGGATGAGCCGTTTCACCTCTCCCCTGTCTTTGCTGCCCTGGAGACACTGAAAGATGGCGGAGTGCTCCGAGTCCACCGGCACGATCTCCGCACCGTACTGCTCCGCCCCGTCCATGACCAGCTCTCCGGCGCACACCAGGGTCTCCTTGTTGGCCAGAGCGATGCGCTTGCCCTGCCGGACGGCGGCCAGGGTGGGCACCAGGCCCACCATACCCACCACAGCGGTGAGCACGGTGTCCGCCTCCGCCAGGGTGGCGGCCTCCACCAGGCCCTCCGGACCGGAGGCCACCCGGATACCGGTGTCGGCCAGCCGGGTTTTCAGGTCAGCGGCGGCGGCAGGGTCCATCATAACCGCCAGACTGGGTTTGAACTGGCGGCACTGCTCCTCCAGCCGGTCCACGTCCCGGTTGGCGGTAAGCGCGGCCACACGCATGCCACAGGCGGCAATCACTTCCAGTGACTGCCGCCCGATGGAGCCGGTAGAACCCAGCAACGAAATGCAATTACTCATGTTCAGCCCCCCACTGCGGGCAGGAGATGGATCAGCAGCTCGATCAGAGGCGCGCAGAAGATCACGCTGTCAAAGCGGTCCAGCACGCCGCCGTGACCGGGAAAGATATTGCCGAAATCCTTGAGCCCGTATTCCCGCTTGATATAGGAAAAGGACAGGTCGCCCAGCTGGGACACCACGCTGCCCAGGGCGCCGTAGACAATGAGATAGAGATAATTGATCTGCATGGAGAACCCCAGCTGGAGCACCACACCGTAGAGCACCGTACACACGATGGCGCCGACAAAGCCACCGATAGCCCCCTCCACCGTCTTCTTGGGGGAGAGCTCAGGGGCCAGCTTGTGCTTGCCGAAGGCCATGCCCGCAAAGAGGGCAAAGGCGTCGCTGAGGAAGGCCACCACAAAGGGCAGGATAATGAGGGCCATCCAGTGCTCCATCTGCCGGATGCGCAGCAGTGAGGACAGGAAAAAGGGAATGACCACGCTGAGGAAGAAGGCGCCTCCCATTTTTTCCAGGGTGATGCGCTTATGGCTGCCGATGGCCTCGGCAAAGAGCAGCACCACATATACGAACATGCCGCACAGCGCAGGCAGCAGCTCGCCGCTGTAGTACACCCAGAAGGGGACCAGGCCGGCCAGCACAATGGAATAGCCCGACAGCCGGGTATGCTTCAAAAACCCGGTGGACCACAGCACCTCATGCACTGCGATCATGGACAGGGCGGCGATCAGAATGGGCAGGACCACCGGATATGCCGGGGAAACTCCATAGATCAGCACAACAAGCAGCGGAATAAAAATCACCGCCACCATGATTCGCTTCCCCACTCAGACACCTCCAAATCGGCGGGAGCGGCTCTGATAGGCCGCCAGCGCCTTATGCAGTTCTTCCTTGCTGAAGTCGGGCCACAACACGTCGGTGTAGTAGAACTCCGCGTAGGCCGACTGCCACAGCAGGAAGTTGGAGATCCGCAGCTCGCCGCTGGGACGGATCACCAGATCGGGATCGGGCACCCCGGCGGAGTAGAGATAGCCTGAGAAAAGGTCCTCCGTCAACTCCTCCGGGTTCCGCTTCCCGGCCAGGCAGTCCGCCGCGAAGGCACGGGTCGCCCGGACGATCTCGTCCCGTCCGCCGTAGTTAAAGCATACGTTGACCTGCATGCCCTCATACCGGGTGGAGATATCATCGGTACGGACGGTCAGCTCCCGCAGCTCCGGCGGCAGGGCGTCCAGATCGCCGAAAAAGTGCAGCCGGATCTTGTCCTTCTCCATCTTCTCGATGGATTCCAGCAGATATTTCTTCAGCAGCCCGATGATGGCAGAAACCTCCTCCATGGGCCGCTTCCAGTTTTCTGTGGAAAAAGCGTATACCGTCAGGTACTCCAGACCAATTTCCTGGCAGTAGGTGGCAATGGTACGGAAGGTCTCAGCCCCGGCGGCGTGACCTGCGGTGCGGGGCAGTCCCCGGCGCTTGGCCCAGCGACCGTTGCCGTCCATAATGATCGCCACATGACGGGGCAGGTGGTTGAAATCCACTTCCGCCAGCTCCGCCTTTGGTTTGAATAATGCCATGCTTAAACCCGCCTATACGACACCAGTGCGGGACGCATCAGGCGCCCCGCACCGGGTCTTTGTTCATTTTTGGATCAGACCGCCATCAGTTCTGCTTCCTTCTTGGCAGTCAGCTCGTCGATCTCCTTGATCCGCTTATCGGTGAGATCCTGGAGCTCCTTCTCGTAGTCCTTCCGGTCGTCCTCGGTCATCTCGCCCTTCTTCTCCTGGGCCTTGAACTTCTCCATGGCGTCCCGGCGGATGTTGCGGATGGCAACCTTGCCGTTTTCGCCGTACTTCTTCACCTGCTTGGACAGCTCCTTACGGCGCTCCTCGGTGAGCTGGGGGAAGGCCAGGCGGATGACGCGGCCGTCGTTCTGGGGGTTGATGCCCAGGTCGGAGCACTGGATGGCCTTCTCAATGGCCTTCAGCAAGGTGGAGTCCCAGGGCTGGATCATCAGGGAACGGGGATCGGGAGAAGAAATGGCGGCCACCTGGTTCAGGGGGGTGGGGGCGCCGTAGTAGTCCACCGTGATCTTGTCCAGCACGGCGGCGTTGGCCCGGCCGGCACGGACGCTGGCGAAATCGCTCATGACCACATCGATGGTCTTTTTCATTTTGGCGTCAAATTCCTGATTGAGTTCCTTCATTTCACGGTTCCTCCTTCACGATGGTTCCGATTTTTTCGCCCATGACCACCCGCAGAATGTTCTCGGGGTCCTTGAGCGCAAACAGGATCACCGGGATCTTGTTATCCATGGACAGGGACGTGGCGGTGGAATCCATCACCTCCAGGTGCTGGGCCAGCACGTCGTCATAGGTAATGGTGTCATACTTCACCGCGGTGGGATCCTTCCGGGGATCGGCGGAGTACACGCCGTCGATGTTCTTGGCCAGCAGGATGGCGTCGGCATCGATCTCGGCGGCCCGGAGCACGGCAGCGGTATCGGTGGAGAAGAAGGGATTGCCGGTGCCGCAGCCGAAGATGACCACCCTTCCCTTCTCCATGTGACGGATGGCCCGGGAGCGGATGTAGGGCTCGGCAATGGCCCGCATCTCAATGGCGGTCTGCACCCGCACATCCACGCCCTTCTGCTCCAGCACGTCGGCCACGGCCAGGGCGTTGATGGTGGTGGCCAGCATGCCCATATGGTCGGCACGGGTGCGCTCCATCCGGTCGCCGCCGTCCTTCAGGCCGCGCCAGAAATTACCGCCGCCTACCACGATGCCCACCTGAACGCCGGTGGCCACACACTTTTTGATCACGTCGCATACGCTGCCGATCACGTCGAAATCCAGCCCGCGGCTGGCCTCGCCGGCGAGAGCCTCGCCGCTGACCTTCAGAAGGATCCGCTTGAACTGCGGTTCACTCATATGTTCAACCCCTTTTCGGAAAATCATGCTATCTTATTTTAATATAGTTTTCCATTTTTGCATAGAGGTTAGGCTAAAGTTTTTCAAATTATTCACTGTCCGGCCGGTCTGTGCTGTAAAATTTGCCAAAGGCCCCGGAATACAGTCCCTTGGACCGCATCCGGGGCCTTACATTCTACTTTTTTCGCCAGCGCAGCAGCAGGGCAGAATTGAGGATGACCGCCACCGAACCGGCGTTGTGGACCAGGGCCCCCACCACCGGGTTGAGGACGCCGGTGATGGCCAGGGCGATGGCGGCAAAATTCAGGGCCATGGAGAAGGTCAGGTTGCACTTGATGGTGAACAGCATCCGCCGGGACAGCCGCAGCAGGTGGGGCAGCTGACGCAGGTCGTCCCCCACCAGGGCCATGTCGGCGGCGTCCACGGCGATGTCGCTGCCCACGCCTCCCATGGCGATGCCCACCATGGCCTTCTTCAGGGCGGGGGCGTCGTTGATGCCGTCGCCGATCATACACACCGGCCACCCCTGCTCCTGGGTGCGGGCGATCCAGTTCAGTTTGTCCTCTGGGAGACAGTCCGCCTTCACTTCGCCGATGCCCAGCAGTCCCGCGATGTGGGCGGCGGCGCTGTGATGGTCCCCTGTCAGCAGCACCGGCTGTACCCCGGCGGCCCGGACCGCCCGGATGGTATCTGCCGCGTCGGGCCGCAGGGTGTCCGCCAGAGCCAGCACCCCCAGCATGGTCCCCTCACCTGCCAGATAGATGAGGGTGCAGCCCTCCCCCAGCCGTTGGGCTGCAAAGGCCTCCCCCTCCGGCGGCAAAGGAACCGCCAGCTGCTCCATGAGGGTGCAGTTGCCCGCCCACAGGGGCCTTCCGTCCACCGTACCCCGCAGACCCAGGCCGGGCAGCACCTCCACACCCTGTCCCGCCGGGGCCAGATGGGGATAGCGGACCCTGCCGTCGGTGGCCACCGCCTTGCCCAGAGGGTGCTCCGACCAGGACTCCAGTCCCACCGCAGCCGCCCATACCGCTTCCTCGGTCTGACCGTTCAAAGGCAGCACCGCCGTCACCCGCAGCTTGCCCATGGTCAGGGTGCCCGTCTTGTCGAAGGCCACACAGGTAACCCCAGCCAGCCGCTCCAGAGCGTCTCCCTCCCGCACCAGGAAGCCGTGGCGGGTGGCATTTCCGATGGCCGCCATAATGGCGGTGGGGGTGGCCAGCACCAGGGCGCAGGGGCAGAATACCACCAGAATGGTCACCGCCCGGATGAGCTCCCCGGTGACAAAGCCGGTGATGGCAGCGGCGGACAGGGCGATGACCACGATCCAGGTGGCCCACCGGTCGGCCAGACCCACGATCTTGGCCTTGCCTGCGTCGGCGGACTGGACCAGCCGCACCATCCGCTGGATGGAGCTGTCCTCCCCCACTTTGGTGGCCTCCATGGTGAAGGCGCCGTACTGGTTCACCGTGCCGCTGGACACCGGGTCCCCGGGGGCCTTGTCCACCGGCAGGGACTCACCGGTCATCACCGACTGGTCCACCGAGGTACGGCCCTCCTTCACCACCCCGTCCACCGGAATGGTCTCACCGGGCAGCACCCGCAGCAGCTGGCCCACCAGCACCTCCTCCGCGGGCACCACCACTTCCCCGTCCCCGGTGATCCGCCGGGCGGTGCGGGGCGTCAACTTCACCAGCTTTTCAATGCCCGCCCTGGCCTTGGCCACCGTCAGATCCTCCAGCAGGGCCCCCAGCTGCATGATGAAGGCCACCTCGCCGGCGGCAAAGTCCTCCCCAATGATCACCGAGGCCACCAGCGCGATGGACACCAGCACGTCGGCCTTGATGTCAAAGGCGGTGACCAGGCCGATGACCGCTTCCAGAATGATGGGCAGGCCGCACAGAATGATGGCAACCCAGGCTGGGTCCACCGGCAGCTGTTCTCCCCACAAAATGCTGGCCAGCAGGGCCAGTCCTGAGAGCACCAGCAGCGTGAGATCTTTTTTCACGCCGCCCCACTCCAGCAATTCCTCCAGCTTTTTCATCATGACACCTCCTATACCCCCATGGGTATCTCACCCACATTATACCCATAGGGGTATAGGCTGTCAAGCAAAAAGAGGGAGGACGACCCCCCCTCTTTTTCTTACAGCCCTCTGGCCTTTCTAATCAGCTCCATGGCCTCCCCCTTGGTGAGGCTCCGCCCGGCGGAGAGCACCTTGCCGTCCACCACCAGGGCCGGTGTGGTCATGACGCCGTAGGCTGCGATCTGGCTGAAATCGGTCACGTGGCCCACCTCCAGGTCCAGGCCCAACTCCGCCAGGGCCTGCCGGGTCACATCCTCCAGAGTGTTGCACTTGGCACAGCCGGAGCCCAGCACCTTAACCGGCGCGTTGGGGTGGTCCTCCCCCACCTTCTTTTTGCTGCCAAACAGTCCCATGATAAAATCCTCCTTATAAAATAATCCATTGAAAGAGATTGAAGAGATAACCTACCACAATGATCCCCAGGGTACACACCCCGATAAAAGCGGCCAGCAGCCGGGGCTTTACCGCCTTCCGCAGCATAATGAGGGAGGGCAGGCTGAGGGTGGTCACCGCCATCATAAGGGCCAGCACCGTGCCCAACTGGGCCCCCTTGGTCAGCAGAGCCTCAGCGATGGGGATGGTGCCAAAGATATCAGCATACATGGGGATTCCCACCAGCACAGCCAGCACCACGCCCAGGGGATTGCCGTCTCCCAGAATGCTCTGGATCCAGCTCTCCGGCAGCCAGTTGTGAATGACGGCGCCCACGCCTACGCCTACTAGCACATAGGGAAAGACCTTGCGGAAGGTGGCGGTCATCTGCCCTTTGGCGTAGCTCACCCGCTCCCGGCGGGTGAGAGTATGGTCCTCACTTTCCAGGGCTGCGGCATGGCGTACAAAGTCCTCCACATACCGTTCCATGCCCAGCTTTTCCAACACCGTGCCTCCGACCACCGCAATGACCAGTCCCAGCACCACATAAATCACCGCCACTCTGGCGCCGAAAATGCTCATCAGCAGCACCAGGCTGCCCAGATCCACCATGGGGGACGAGATCAAAAAGGAAAAGGTCACCCCGATGGGCAGGCCCGCGCTGGTGAAGCCCATGAACAGCGGGATGGAGGAGCAGGAGCAGAATGGGGTCACTGTCCCCAGCAAAGCGGACAGCAGATTGGCCCACAAGCCGTGAAACCGGCCCAGAATCCGGCGGCTGCGCTCCGGCGGGAAATAGCTCTGGATATAGGACACCACAAAGATCAGGGCACACAGCAGAATGGTGATCTTGAGCACATCATAGCAGAAGAATTGCAAGCTGCCGCCCCATCGGGTGGTCGGCTCCACCCCCAGGGCCTCCAGCCCCCGGCCAATCAGCCCCTCCAGCCACTTCATACCCAGCACCTGATTCTGAACGAATTGCCACCCGGCAGAAATCAGTTCCATATCAACACCTCTCACATCAAGATTTTTTGATGTATTGTCCGGGAAAAAGCAGCTGCTCACGCATCGGGCGTGGTCAGCTGCTCCAGCAGACGAATGGCGGCGGCACAGCCGTCGGGACTGAGCCGGTAGTGGGTCCACTTCCCCTCCTGCCGGCTGTCCACCAGGCCGGACTGGCACAGGATCTTCATGTGGTAGGACACCGCCGACTGGCCCAGCTCCAACTGGTCCATCAGGACGCAGGCGCATTTCTCCCCGCCCCGGAGCAGTTCCAGAATGGCCAGCCGCTTGGGATCACACAGGGCCTTGAACACCCGGGCATTGCGCCGGTGTACTCCATCCATGCCGCTCACCTCACATCAAAATTATTTGATTGATCATTTTAGCACCAGACCTCTCCCCTGTCAAGAGAAAAATCCCCCGCCTTTTGGCGGGGGATTTTCATGGCAGTGACTTTATTCGGACACAAAGACCTGGAGGGTAGAGGTCAGATTACGGCCGGGCGCGGACAGGACCTGACCGTTATAGTACATGGCAGTGGAGGCGCCGCCGTCCAGGTTGATGGCGTCCACGCACCCCAGGGTCAGCATCAGGTCACGCATCTGCTCGATGGTGGCCGCCTTCACATTGACCAGCAGCAGCTTGCCGTCGCTGGTGGTACCCACGGCGGTACGGGGGGTGACGGCGGTGGTGAAGCGGGCCTCGGTGAAGCCGGGGTCCAGATAGGTGCTCTTGACGCCGTCCTGCACCAGACGGGGCGCGCCGGACACGATGGTCTGCACGCCGTCCAGCTGGAAGCCCTCCACGTCGTCCCGCTGCAGGTAGGGACGCAGAGCCACGGTGCGGCCCGCCTCAAACTGGTTGAAGAAGCTGTAGTTGGTGACGGTGTCGCTGGAGTAGAGCACATAGCCGTTGGCGGGAATAGACACTGTCTGCCCGGCGGACACCATCTGGAAGCTGGTGGTCACATTGTTGATCACCGTCAGAACGGAGCCAGGATAGGTGACCTGGAAGGAGGTCCCCCGGGCGGGGGTGTACAGCACCGCCTGGCCGCTGAACTGCTTGAGCATGTTCACCTCATAGGCGTCCCACCAGCGGTAGGCGCCGCCGTCCACCGTCTCGATGCGGACAAAGACCGGCGGCCGGCCATAGCGCATCTCGTTGGTATCGGTGATGCCCAGGGAGGAGATGCCCGAGCTGGCATACACGAACTGGCCGTTCACCATCAGGTGGCCGATGGGGTCCTGAACGGCGCTGTTGCTGTTAAAGAAATTGGCGTTGATCACCGCCACCGCGCCGGAGGAGGCGGCCATGGACTGGAAGCTGGCAGGGGAATTGAGCTTTCCATTGCTCAGGGTGGACTTGACGGACACCCTGGGGTCCTTCATATTCACTGTGATCACATTGGCGCTGACGGTGCCGGAGGCCAGAGCATAGCTCTTGGAGGTCAGGGTCACCGGGGAGGCCTTGGGGGTGGTCTTTTCCACCAGCTTCTGGACCTGGGGCAGGGCAGTCAGGGTGTTTTTGTCCAGCTGTCCGTTGGACACCACCACGATCTGGTTCTGGGGCTCCCACTCCACATACAGGCCCAGATTCTCGCTGACAAAGCGCACCGGTACGAAGGAGCGGTTGTTTTTGGCCCGCATGGGCACATCCATGGTCACCTCTTCCCCGTTCACCAGGGCGGTTGTGGAATCATACTCCAGTTCCACCGAGGTACCGTTGAGGGAGCAGCGCACGCCGTTGGTCTCAGGCACCCACTCCACGGTGCCGCCGTAGGCCTCGATCATCCGGCGGATGGGCAGCATGGTGCGGCCGCTCTCCGACATGAGCACCACGGCGCTGCTCTCCGAGTCGATCTGGGTCACGGTGTCGCCAATGACACACCAGGGACTGTTGAGCCGCATGGTGATCACCAGTGCCTCGGGCGCAGCCAGCGCTCCGGGGATCAGGGATACCATCAAGGCCAGTACTGCCAGCAGGGACAACAAACGTCTTTTCACAAAACACACATCCTCTCATTTTATTTCGCTGGCGGAGATTACCTATATTGTACTACGTTCTATCATTATATCAAGTATTTTCCATGAAAAATAACAAATCCAGCAGGAAGCATACAAACTGCTTCCTGCTGGATGAGTCATCAGGATTTTCCTTTGCGGGGCCGGGCATTTTTCTTGGGTTTGGCCACCGCCCAGCCCGCCTTGCGGGTGGGTCTGGCCTGGGGCTTGGCGTCCTTCCGGACCGTTTGTTTCGCGCCTTTGCCCGCCTTGCCCCGGGCTGCGGGCTTTTCCGTCTGGGCCTTGAAATGCTTTTCCGGCCGCAGCAGACAGTCCTTGCCGAAGCCGATCAGGTCCTCCCGGTGGGTCCGGTGAAGGGCCTCCCTCACCAGAGGCCGCTTTTCAGGCCGCTTCCACTGCATCAGAGCCCGCTGCATGGCCTTCTCGTGGGGGTCGCGGGGCACATACACCGGCTTCATGGTCCGGGGATCAATGCCGGTATAATACATACAGGTGGACAGGGTGCCCGGGGTGGGATAGAAGTCCTGCACCTGCTCGGGCTGACGGCCGGTGCGGTTGAGCCATTGAGCCAGCTTCACCGCGTCCTCCAGGGTGCAGCCCGGGTGGGAGGACATGAGATAGGGCACCAGATACTGCTCCTTGCCGTACTTCTGGTTCAGGGACTCATACTTCCGCTTGAACTTCTCGTACACCTCGATATGGGGCTTCCCCATATAATCCAGCACCGAGTTGACGCAGTGCTCCGGGGCCACCTTCAGCTGGCCGGACACATGGTGCTTCACCAGCTCGGCGAAGAACTCTCCGCTCTTATCCTTGAGCATATAGTCAAAGCGGATGCCGGAGCGGATAAAGACCTTCTTGATGCCGGGGATCTGGCGGATCTTCCGCAGCAGCATCAGATAGTCGGTGTGGTCGGCATCCAGATTGGGGCAGGCCTCAGGGGCCAGACAGGCCTTGCCCCGGCACAGTCCCGCCTTCATCTGCTTTTTGCAGGCAGGCCGCCGGAAGTTGGCGGTGGGGCCGCCCACATCGTGGATATAGCCCTTGAAGCCGGGGTGGTGGGTCAGCCCCTCCACCTCTCTCAGCACGCTCTCATGGCTGCGGGAGGTGATGATCCGCCCCTGGTGGAAGGCCAGAGAGCAGAAATTGCAGGCGCCGAAGCAGCCCCGGTTGTGGGCCACCGAGAAGCGCACCTCCTCAATGGCGGGCACGCCCCCCATTTCGTCGTACATGGGGTGGGGCTCCCGGACGTAGGGCAGCTCGGCCACAAAGTCCAGCTCCGCCGTAGTAAGGGGCATGGCGGGAGGATTGACGATGAGCAGCCGGTCCCCGTGGCGCTGGAGGATGGCCTTCCCCCGCACCGGGTCGTGCTCCTCATACTGGATCTGGTTGGCTACTGCATACTGCCGCTTGTCGGCCCGCACTTCCTCGTAGGAGGGGCACTCCACCTTGGGATAGACGCAGGCAGAGGGGTTTTTCGCAATAAAGGCAGTTCCCTTTACATCCGTGATCTCCCCTACCGGGGTGCCTGAGGCCAGCCGGGCGGCGATCTCACGGGTGGCGGTCTCTCCCATGCCGTACACCAGCAGGTCGGCCTGGCTGTCAAAGAGCACTGACCGGCGCACCTTGTCCTCCCAGTAGTCGTAGTGGGCAAAGCGCCGCAGGGAGGCCTCCAGGCCGCCGATAATCAGAGGAATGTCCCCATAGACCTCCCGCACCTTGTTGGCATACACGATGGAGGCCCGGTCGGGGCGCAGCCCCGCTTGATTGCCCGGGGAATAGGCGTCGTCGTGCCGCCGCTTCTTGGCCACAGTGTAATGGGCCACCATGGAGTCCAGATTGCCGGCAGACAGCATCACGCCCAGGCGGGGCCGGCCAAGGGCTGTAAAGGCCTCCGGCCTGCGCCAGTCCGGCTGGGCCAGAATGGCCACCCGGTAGCCCTCAGTCTCCAGCACCCGGGAGATGATGGCGCAGCCGAAGGTGGGGTGATCCACATAGGCGTCGCCGGTGATGATCAGAAAGTCGTACCCGTCCCAACCACGGGCTTCCATATCCGCCTTGGAGACGGGCAAAAATGCATTCATATCGTTCCTCTTATCCGTTCCTGGCCTCATAGCCGATGTATTTTTCCAAAATGTCCAGGGTCACACGGCCGTGCTCCTCCCCCACCTTTTCAAAGCCGTACTTCTTATAGAACCGCTGGGCCACCGCGTTTTCGGGGGCGCAGCGCAGCCGCAGGCGGGTACGGCCCAGAGGACGGTATACCGATACCGCCTGGCCGATGAGCTGGACGCCCAGCCCCTTTTTGCGGTGCTCAGGATTCATGTACACAAAGGGGATGTAGCCGATACCATCCTCTGCAAAGCGCTCCAGATCCAGTTGGAGCACACCGGCCACCTGATCCCGCTGCATGGCGACTGACAAGGCTTTTTCCTTGTCCTGTTCCCAGCAAGCCCGGGCGTCCTTGCAGAAGCCAGCCCCATCAAAGGGGGCCTGCTCTCCGTGGATGTCCACCCAGGCATCATGCCGGGCCGCCAGGTAGAGCTCCTCCTCCCGGTCCAGATCCAGGGGACGGAACCACATGTTGGCGTCTGCAAGGCTGCCCTCCCGGGCCTTCCACCACTTCTGGCTGGCCAGGGTGGAGATCTCCTCCGGCAGGTGGGAGTTGTCATTCTCAAAGAGGATGCTGATCTGATCCCCCTCCACCTCCATGCAGGTGACAGCGGTGTTGTCGCTGTGACCCAGGCTGTCCATCTCGCCGGGACCCAGGCCCCGGATGGCGCCCTGGAGGCACCGGATGGCGGAGCCGTGGGAGAAGAGGGCCACCGTCTGGCCGGGGTGTTTGGCGGCAATGTCCAGCACCGCCCCCTTCATCCGGGCCTGGACCTGGGCGAAGGTCTCACCCCCCTCCACCTGGAACTCGGGAGAGGCGTGGTTGAAACGGATGAGCCGCATGGCGTCGTGCCGCTCCAGCGCTCCCCAGGGCTTGTCCTCCCAGACTCCCACGCCGATCTCCCGCAGGGCGGGGGTGGTGTGGAGCTCCAGGCCATGGCTGGGATAGATGGCCGTGGCGGTGGTCATGGTGCGGAACAGGTCGCTGGAGTACACCGCGTCAATGTGCACATCGGCAAACCGCCCCCGCAGGGCGGCGATCTGCCGGTAGCCGTTGTCGGTGATGAGGCTGTTGTACCAGCCGTGTACCCGGCGGTACAGGTTGCCCTCCGCCTCCGCGTGACGGATGATATAAACCTTAGTCACAGTATGCACCCTCTTCGGATCAGGATATGGCGGGCATTACCAGGGGCGCACGCCGCCTGTCAGGTCAGAAACCTTGTCAAGTCCCTGGGCAGAAGTGATCTGGGCCAGACCGTCCCGCACCTTGATGGGGGCGTAGGGGTCGGCAAAGCAGGCGGTGCCCACCGCCACGGCAGAGGCGCCGGCCAGCATCAGCTGGGCCGCATCCTCCCCCCTGGCCACGCCGCCCATACCCAGAATGGGCAGGTCCACGGCGCAGGCCACCTCCCATACCATCCGCACCGCCACCGGCAGCACGGCGGGGCCGGACAGGCCGCCGGTGTTCATCTTCAGGATGGGCCGACGGGTGTTCAGGTCGATGCGCATGCCCCGCAGGGTGTTGATGAGGGACAGGGCGTCAGCGCCGGCATCGGCCACCGCCCGGGCGATCTCAGTGATATCGGTGACGTTGGGGGACAGCTTCACCATCACGGGGACGGTGGAGTGGCTCTTGGCCATGCGGGTGACCTCGGCGGCCAGCTCCGGCTTGGTACCGTAGGCCAGACCGCCCGCCTTTACGTTGGGGCAGGAGATGTTGACCTCGATCATGTCCACCCCGGCCGCCGACAGCTTTTCACACATGACGCCGTACTCCTCGGGGGTGTTGCCCGAGATGTTGGCGATGATGGCCAGGTCGTGCTGCTTCAGCTCGGGCAGCTCATGCTCGATAAAGGCGTCCACGCCGGGGTTCTGAAGGCCCACGGAGTTGAGGATGCCCATGGGAGTCTCGGCAATGCGGGGGGGCGGATTGCCCTCTCTTCTGTGAAGGGTAAGACCCTTACAGCAAATGCCGCCCAGCTCATTCAGGTTGTAGAACTGGCCGTACTCCCGGCCGAAGCCGAAGGTACCGGAGGCCACCACCACCGGGTTTTTCATCTTGACGCCCGCCAGATCGACGGACAGATCCACCTTAGACATTCCAGTCCACCTCCTTGGCGTCAAATACAGGGCCGTCCTTGCACACATGCTTCATGGTACCATCGGCCATTTGAACGGCGCAGCCCAGACAGGCGCCCACGCCGCAGGCCATCCGCTCCTCCAGGGAGACCTGACAGGGCACGCCGAATTCCGCCGCTACCTTGGCCACGTTCTTCAGCATGGGCTTGGGGCCGCAGGCCAGAACAGCTGTAAAGTTTTTATCCTTTTCAAGAATGTCCCGCAGCTGGGCGTCCACAAAGCCGTGGCGGCCCAGGGAGCCGTCGTCGCTGCACAGGTAAACCTCTGCACAGTTATCCTGGTAATCCTCCACCAGCATGGCCCGGTCGGCAGAGCGGAAGCCCAGCACGGCAGTGGCCTTCCCGGCGGTATAGACGGCCTGACCCAGCAGGGGCGGCACGCCGATGCCGCCGCCCACCAGCAGCAGCCGGTCGTCAGTGCTGATGGCAAAGCCGTTGCCCAGGGGGCCAAGGACGTTCACCTTCTCCCCCGCCTGGCGCCCGGCCAGCCAGTGGGTACCCTCGCCCCGCACCTCAAAGACGACGCGGGCGGTATCGTGGGGTGCGTTGGCCTCCACCTGGCACACCGAAATGGGACGGCGGAGGAGCAGCCCCTCGCCGCAGGCAATATGGAGGAACTGACCGGCCTTCAGGCCGTGGCGGGTCACCATATCCCCCACCTCCAGGGTGAAGGAGTAGGCGTACTCGTTCAGCTTGGACGCCTCCACGATGGTACAGATCTGTTCAATGGGCATGGTATCCCTCATTTCCAACTTATTTGGCGGACTCGTCCCCATGGACGGTCTCAGTCATGGTCTTCAGGTCCATGACGCTGCCGCACACCGGACAGATCCGGTTGCGGCGCATGAGGCCGCAGGTGGGACAGCGGAAGGGCTCCTCCGCCACCAGTCCCGCAGCGATCTTCTCCTGGAGGAACTGACGCCAGTCCAGTTCCTTATGCTGACCGATCTTCCATTTGCTGACCTCGTCCTCGCGGGAGGCCGCTTTCTCTCTCTCCTGGTCTGACATAGGCAGCTCCTGTTATGCGATGGTGGTAAAGCGGGCAATGTCGTCCCGCATGGCAATGGCGGCATTGCGGGCAGCCTCCTGGTAGTCCATGCCATCCTTTCCGGTCTTCTGCCAGGCGCACATGATGCCCCGGGAGGAGTTGACGATAGCGCCGTGGCCGTCCTTCTGGAAAGCGTACTGCACGTCCTCGGCGGTGCCGCCCTGGGCGCCGTAGCCGGGCACCAGCAGGAAGGTGTGGGGCATCCGGGCACGGATCTTCTTGAGCTCGTCGGGGTGAGTGGCGCCCGCCACGGCGCCCGCCATGGTGTAGCCGTACTTGCCCTCGGTGCCGGCGCCCCACTTCTCAATGAGGTCGGCCATCAGACCGTACACGGTGTCGCCGTCGCCGGCGGGCACGTTCTGCAGCTCGCCGGAGCCGGGATTGGAGGTCTTGGCCAGGACAAAGGCGCACTTGTCCATCTCCTTGCAGGTCTTGAGGAAGGGATTGACGCTGTCGGCGCCCATATAGCCGTTGAGGGTGACGCAGTCGGCGTCAAAGACGCTGAGCATCTGCTCGCCAACCTTGGTCTTGCCCAGCCAGCCGTCGGAATAGGCCTCGGCGGTGGAGCCGATGTCGCCCCGCTTGATGTCGGCGATGACGTACAGGCCCTGCTCCTTGGCGTAGCGGATGGTGCGCTCCAGCACCTCCATACCCCGCCAACCCAGGCGCTCATAGTAGGCGGCCTGGGGCTTGACGGCGGGCACGATGTCCTTCAGTGCATCCATCAGGCCGCAGTTGAAGCGGTAAATGGCCTCGGCGGCACCCTCCAGGGTCTCGCCGTACTTGTCATAGCACTCCTTGCGGATGTGGGCGGGCACATACTCCGGCTTGGGGTCCAGACCCGCCACGGTGGGGTTTTTCTTGGCAATGATGGCTTCCTGCAGACGATCGAAGGACATAATTCATTCTCCTTTTATCTATAAATCTCTTCTCTTGCTTCTTTTTCAGGCATCCTGATAGATGATCTTGCCGCCTACGATGGTGTACTTCACCTTTCCCTTCAGTTCCTTGCCGGCGAAGGGGGTGTTGCGGCCCTTGGAGGCAAACTGCTCCGGGTCCACCGTCCACACCTCGTCCGGGTCGAAGATGACCACGTCGGCGTCGGCGCCGATGGCCAGCCGGCCCTTGGTGGGCAGGCGGAGGATACAGGCGGGGTTGATGGTCATTTTCCGTAAAATATCGGACAGGGGCAGCTCCCCGGTGTGGTACAGGTAGGTGAGGGTGACGCCCAAAGCGGTCTCCAGGCCCACCATGCCGCTGGGTGCCTCAGCCAAAGGCCGGGCCTTCTCCTCGGCGGAGTGGGGGGCGTGGTCGGTGGCGATGGCGTCGATGGTGCCGTCCTTCAGGCCCTCAATGATGGCCTCCACATCCGACCAGGTCCGCAGAGGCGGGTTGACCCGGGCCATGGTGCCCTGGGCGAGGATCTCATCCTCGGTGAGGCTGAAATATTGGGGGCAGGTCTCACAGGTGATCTGCACTCCCTTGCGCTTATACCGCCGGACGATGGCCACCGACTTGGCGGTGGAGATGTGGCAGATGTGGACTGCCGCGCCGGTCTCCTCGGCCAGCATGGCGTCCCGGGCCACCATCAGCTCCTCAGCGATGGCAGGCCGGCCGTTGAGCCGCAGCTGACGGGACACCCGGCCCTCGTTCACCGCGTAGTTCTTCACCATGTCCGCGTCCTCGCAGTGGGACAGGATGGTCAGATTCTGCCGGTGGGCCATGATGAGGCCGTCCCGCATCAGGTTGGCGCTCTGGATGGGCACGCCGTCGTCGGACAGGGCCACCGCTCCCGCTCCCTTCAGGGCCTCAAAGTCGGTGAGCTCCTGCCCCTTCTGCCCTTTGGATACCGCGCCGATGGGCCAGACGTGGACGCCGCAGGCTGCTGCTGCCTTTTTCCGGACGAAATCCACCTGCTCCGGGGTATCCACCGTGGGTCTGGTGTTGGGCATGCATGCAATGGAAGTGAAGCCGCCGTGGGCCGCCGCCGCCGCGCCGGTCTCAACGGTCTCCTTATACTCAAATCCGGGCTCCCGCAGGTGGACGTGCATATCCACCAGTCCGGCACACACGGTCAATCCCGCGGCCTCGATCACCTGGGCGTCCGGCTCGTTGATGTTGCTGCCGATGACAGTCACCTTGCCGTCTTCCATCAGGATGTCCATGACACCGCCGATGCCCCCCACCGGGTCCACCAGACGGCCCTGACGAATCAACAGTTTCACTGGATCACTCCTTTCCGTTCCGCGGGCCCCTTTCTCCCCCAGGGCGCCGCGTCTGCACAGCAAAAAAGGGTACAAGGTCCATCCCCCGTCCCCTCCTGCAAATCGCTCTGTTCATCGTTTTTCATTATAACTTGAATCTCATATTTTAGCAATGGATTTTTCCGCAATCCAGGCAATAATAAATACGGACCATTCAGAAGGGAGCTGAGCATATGACCAACCATACCTTTTTAGGTGGCATGGGCCTTGGCATCCTGGCCGGGGCCGCCATGGGCATGGCGGTGGCCGCCAAGGGGATTCAGAATCCCCAGATGCGCCGCATGGCCAAGAAGGCCGTCCGTAAGATGGACCAGATGAAGGACGATCTGGCGGATACCATGGGCTTCTGAGCCAAACAGAGGAGCGGCCGCCGGTTGGCGGCCGCTCCTCGTTTACATCAGCCGTAAAATCTCCCGCTTGAGCCGGGCGATGATCCGCTTCTCCAGCCGGGAAATATAGGACTGGGAAATGCCCAGGCTGTCGGCCACCTCCTTCTGGGTGCGCTCCGGCTTTCCATCCAGTCCAAAGCGCAGGGTGATGATGTGCCGCTCCCGCTCCTCCAGCTTTTCCAGGGCGTCGGAGAGGAGCTTGCGGTCCACATCCTCCTCGATGGGCTTCATCACCAGATCGCTCTCGGTACCCAGGATGTCGGACAGCAGCAGCTCGTTCCCGTCCCAGTCGGTGTTCAGGGGCTCGTCAAAGGACACCTCGCTTTTCAGATTGGTGGTCTTCCGCAGGTGCATCAGGATCTCGTTTTCGATGCACCGGGAGGCGTAGGTGGCCAGCTTGATGTTTTTGGCGGGCTGATAGGTGTTGATGGCCTTGATGAGCCCGATGGTGCCGATGGAGATGAGATCCTCAATGCCCACCCCGGTGTTTTCAAACCGGCGGGCGATGTAGACCACCAGGCGCAGATTGCGCTCGATGAGCTGGGATTTGACCCCCTCCTCCCCCTGGTCCAGCCGTCGGATGAGCTCCGCCTCCTCGTCCCTGGACAGCGGCGGGGGCAGGGTATCGCTCCCGCCGATGTACATGATCTTACCCGGCAGGCACAGCCCCAACCGCGCCAGCAGCTTTTGTATGCGCCCGTACCAGCGGGCCTTCCAGCTCTCCATAGCCATCCTCCTTTATGCTCCGATGAGGGCGCAGTATCCGCCTCCGTCGGTGAGACTGGTGGGCGACAGCGCCACCAGCAGGGGCCCGTAATCCTCTCCGTCCACCTTCACCCGGTCCGCCCGCAGGGCCAGCAGCAGAGCGCACTCCACCCCCACCGCCTGATAGGGCAGCAGCCGGCACCGCAGGCCGGCACGGCCCAGCCGTTCCAGGGCGGCGGCGGGGTCGCGGAGCTCCGCTTTGGTGGGGGCCGTTCCGGGGGGAAACAGTCCGTCCAGTTTGGTCCCCTCCGCCACCAGCACCGGCCTGCCGGACACCGGATCGGTGAGGGTGTTGCCGGTATCCACCAGGGCGGTAAGGGCCACACGCCGCTCCCCCAGCTCCACCACAGCGGGGGCCAGCTCCCGCCGGGGACTGTGGCGGGCGGCCCGCTGGAACAGCAATGTGATGAGCACATAGCACCCCGCCGCCGACAGCAGCACCAGCTTCAGGTCCAAAGGCGAGGAGATCACCCCGTTGGACAGCACCAGGCTGCGGCTGCCCAGCAGCTGAAGGGCAAAGATCCCCCCGCCGAAGGCGGCGGACACGGCGAAGAATACCAAAGTCACCCGCAGCAGCCTGGGACTGCCGCCATAGCCCACCAGCACCGCCAGCACCCCAGCCCCCACCTTGCACAGGGGATGGATCAGAAAGCCCAGCCCCGGCAGGAACACCGCCCCGGCGTAGGCGGCCCCCAGAGCCGCTCCCAGGGCCAGCCGTCTCCGGCGGAGCACCTCTCCCGACAGCCGGCCGGCGGAGAGCAGCAGCAGGTAGTCCACCACAAAATTCAGCAGGAACACCTCATCCAGATAGACCACCGTCATGCCGCTTCCTCCCCCCTACCGGCGTATTATACCTGCCTGTCTCCATAAAAAAGGTCAGATTGGGGGTAGAGCATAAAAATGGCCCGCCGCGGATTTCTTTCCGCAGCGGGCCATTTTATGACAAATTTTGATTGGATCAGACTGTAAGCAGAGGCGCCCGGCTCTTGATGAGCTCAGTGAGGGGCGGGCCCCAGGAGATGACCTCCAGACCCATCTCCCGCAGGTCCTCCTCCACTCCCAGCTCTTTGGCACAGGTGATGCAGGCGGAGAAGGCCACCCCCTGCTCCATAGCCAGGGCGATGCGCTCTTTCACCGCCGGGTCGTGGGCGGCCAGGGCCGCCGTGTCCCCCCAGAGGATGACGGTCACCTTCTCCCACCAGCCCCGCACCAGGCTGTTGACGGCGTACATCAGCACCATCTTGTCAAAGACGGTGGGATCGGCGTTGGTCCACAGGATATGCAGATGGTTTTCGTCCATACTCATCTGCCCTCCACCAGCTCCGCCATGGCAGCACACAGGGCCTGCATCTCCTCATCGGTGCCCACGGTGATGCGCAGATAATTGCTGATGCGGGGCTTGTCCCACCAGCGCACCAGGATGCCCCGCTGCCGCAGGCCGTCCAGCAACTCCTTGGCAGGAACGTCGGGGTGGGAGACAAAGAGGAAGTTGGCAGCCGAATCGGTGACGGTAAAGCCCAGCTTCTTCAGGTGGGCGGCGGCACACTCCCGGGTGTTCTGGATCTTCATGGAGGTGGCCCGCAGGTAGTCCCGATCCCGCAGGGCCCCCTCGGCTCCGGCCAGGGCCAGCCGGTCCAGGGTATAGGAGTTGAAGGAGTTTTTGACACAGTTGAGGGCGGCGATCAGGTCCTCATTGCCCATGGCGAAGCCCACCCGCAGTCCCGCCAGGGAGCGGGACTTGGACATGGTCTGTACCACCACCAGATTGGGATAGCGGTCAATGAGCTCCACAGCGGAGCGGGCGCCGAAGTCCACATAGGCCTCGTCTACTACTACCGCCACATCGGGGTTGGCCTCCAGTATGCTGCGGATGCCGCACAGGGAGAGCTCCCGGCCGGTGGGTGCGTTGGGATTGGCAATGACGATGCCGCCGTTCTCCTCCATAAAGGGCTCCAGCGGTACGGCGAAGTTCTCGTCCAGAGGCACCTGACGGTAGGTCAGGCCGTACAGATCGGCATAGACCGGGTAAAAGCTGTATGTAATATCGGGGAACAGGATAGGCCGGTCCGGGTCAAAAAAGGCCTGGAAGCAGAAGGCCAGCACCTCGTCCGAGCCGTTGCCCACAAAGACCTGGGAGGGTTTCAGGCCGTAGGTGGCCCCCAGCACCTCCCGCAGAGAGGTGCACTCCGGGTCGGGATAGAGCCGCAGGGTGTCGCAGGCCGCCTCCCGGATGGCCGCCAGCGCCATGGGGGAAGGGGGATAGGGATTCTCATTGGTGTTCAGCTTGATGAATTTCCGGTTCCGGGGCTGCTCCCCCGGCACATAGGGGGTCAGTGCTCTGGCCCGCGCGCTCCAATACTTGTTCATGTCTCGTCCTCCCCGGACCGAATGATCTTTTTAATGCTTTTTTCCGCTTTGCTTCGGGGGATCATCAGCTCATGGCCGCACCCCGCGCAGCGCAGACGGAAGTCCATCCCCACCCGCAGCACCTGCCACCGGCGGCTGCCGCAGGGGTGTTCCTTTTTCAGCTCCAGCACGTCGCCCACATGGATGTCCATGCCCGCTCCCCCTTTGTCCATTCACTTTATCCGTGTAAAGTATATTATAATTTCCCGCCCCTCCCCTGTCAATTCAAGGTTCCCCTTTGCATATAGTTGTCTGGTAAGAAAAAAATCACCCCATCGCAGAAAGGATTTGGTCACATTGACGAACCGTTTTCCACCGGAGGGGCGGCTGCTCCACACGCCGGAAAATCAGGCCGCCTGCGCCGACCCCGTGGGGCTCAGACAGGCCATGGAATCAGGGGTGGTGCTGGAGGGGACCGCCCTGCTGTGTACGCCGGAACACGATCTCATCGTCTCCCTGGGGCCCTTCCGCGGTGTGATCCCCCGGGAGGAGGCGGCCCTGGGCATTGCCGAGGGCGTTACCCGGGACATTGCCATTCTCTCCCGGGTTGGAAAGCCGGTCTGCTTTACAGTCACTTCCCTGGAAGAAGAGGACGGACAACTTCGCCCCCTGCTCTCCCGCCGCTCCGCCCAGCAGCAGGCACTGGCCGCCATGCTGGCGCAGTGGCGGCCGGGTCAGGTGGTGCCCGCCCGGGTCACCCATATGGAGCCCTTTGGGGCCTTTGTGGATGTGGGCTGCGGGGTCCCCTCCCTCATCGGGGTGGAGAACATCTCGGTATCCCGCATCCCCCACCCTGACGCCCGCTTCCGGGTGGGTCAGGAGATCCTGGCGGTGGTACTGGACCTGGACCCGGCCCTGGGCCGGATCTATCTGACCCACAAGGAGCTGCTGGGCACCTGGGCGGAAAATGCCGCCCCCTTCCGCACCGGCATGACGGTACCCGGTATTGTCCGGGGCGTCAAGGAGTACGGCGCCTTCGTGGAGCTCACCCCCAACCTGTCCGGTCTGGCGGAGCGGGACCCCAGGCTCACCGAGGGCACGAGGGTCTCGGTCTACCTGAAGGCCATCCTGCCTGAGCGGATGAAGATCAAGCTGCTGGTCATCGAGCCCCTTCCGACCCTGAACACGCCCCAGCCCCTGCACTACTTCATCCGTGAGGGACGGCTGGAGCACTGGAAATATGCGCCCCCAGGCTGCGTGAAGGTAGGCATGGAGACCATCTTCGGCGACTAGGCAGGACCCCGGACAGTTTTCTGTCCGGGGTCTTCTATTGCCCGCGGCTTCTCCGCTATGGTAGAATTGTAAGAAAGCTGTTAGACTTTTCAAGGAGCACTTGAAAGGATTTTCTGCTATGCTATCCTCACAGAGGAGATGATCACCATGCACGAAACCATTCTTGTGGTGGACGACGACGTTGAGATCGTCCGTGCCATTGCCATTTTGCTGGAGAAGGAGGGCTACCGGGTACTGAAGGCCTACAACGGCCTGGAGGCCCTGGAGCTGGCCCTGGACCCGTCCCTGCGGCTCATTCTGATGGATGTGATGATGCCCAAGCTGGACGGACTGTCGGCGGTACTCAAGATCCGGGAGCAGCGCAACCTGCCCATCCTCATCCTCAGCGCCAAAAGCGAAGATACCGACAAGATCCTGGGCCTGGCCATGGGGGCGGACGACTATATCTCCAAGCCCTTCCACCCCCAGGAGCTGGTGGCCCGGGTGCGCAGCCATCTGCGGCGGTACACCCAGCTGGGCGACGTGAATACCCCCAGCCAGCAGTCGGAGCTGGTCACCGGGCGGCTGTGCTACCTGCCCGACCAGAAAACTCTGCTGGCCGACGGTGCGCCGGTGCGGCTCACCGCCACCGAACTGAAGATCGTAGATCTTTTGATGCGCAACCTGGGCCGGGTCTTCCCCGCCGAGGAGATCTACCGCCGGGTGTGGAACGAAGAGCCTTACGCGGCGGAAAACACGGTGATGGTGCACATCCGCCGCATCCGTGAAAAAATCGAGCTCAATCCCAAAGAGCCGGAATATTTAAAGGTGGTGTGGGGCATTGGATACAAAATCGAAAAGCATTAAGCCCGCCCTGGCCTTTCTGGCCTTTGTGATTGGCATCTGTCTGCTGCTCTACAGCGTCGCGGCATGGACGTATCTGTACGTCTATGTCAGCCCCGCCACCCGGGCCTCACTCATGGACGTGTTCCAGCCGGATTACCAGCAGACCTACACGTTCCGCAGCCGGATCAGCGCAAACCTCTACAGTCTTCTGGATTTTGACTATACCACATACAATGAGGAGGACAACAGCTTCCCCCTGTCCCGGAAGGAGATCAACCTGCTCTACCGGGTGGAAAAGGACGGCCAGTTGCTGGCCTCCAACACCGACGCTTCCCTGGCTTCCCCCGACGCCCTGCCGGAGGGCTACAACTTTCTTCTGATCTGGGACGGGAGCAAGGCATCCATCTGGAAGGACGGGCAGGCCGTTGACGTATATGGCGACGGCTTCTTCCGTGGGGTGGAGGAGGACTGGGACGTGCCGGGTTACTCCAACAGCGCCTCCTCCAGCAATCCGGCCTACGCGGAACTGACCGTTTCCCTGGCCGCGGCAGCCAAGCCCTTCAATCCCGGCGACGACTACGGACTCTACGGCATGGTGCAGGAGTTTGCCCAGGCCCGGGTCCTTATCATCTGGCTGCTGCTGGTGCCCCCGGTGGCCGGCGTGGCCCTGCTGGTCTGGTCCATTGTGTGGCACAAGCACAAGGTACGGGCCGACCAGGCCATCGCCTGGTTTACCGGACACATCTGGCTGGAGCTCAAGCTGCTTCTTCTGGTGCCCCTGACGTTTCTTTGGGTACTTGCGGCATCGTGTACGCTGAACCTGTTCTTCAACCAATTCTTCGGCGGCCCTCTGCGGTATCTCAGCATCCCCCTGGCCCTGTGGTGGTCCTACCTCCACATCAATGACCTGCGGTACAACTTCGGCCATCTGCGAAACAGCAGCTTCTGCACCTCCTGCGCCCGGCTGCTGGGCCGGCAGGAGATGGGCTGGTCGGTGGGGCAGCGGATGGACCGGCGCTCGGTGCTCCAGTTCATCCTGTGCATCCCCTTCTTCCTCTACTGCGCCCTCCAGCTGCCCCTGCTGAACCAGTATTTCAGCCTCCCGATGATGGTCCTTCTGGCCGCGGCGGGCGCGGGCCTCATTGCGGCCCAGGTATGGCTGCTCCGGGAAAACCGCCGGACCACGGCGGACATGGACAGACTGCTCACCCGCATCCGGAGCGTGGGGGGCGACGCCACTACGCCTCTGCCGGAGGACTCCGATCTGCGGGCGGCGGCGGAGGAACTGGACCAGATGGAGGACAAGCTGAAGGCCGCCCTGTCCCAGCAGATGAAGAGCGAAAAGCTGAAGCTGGAGCTCATCACCAACGTATCCCATGACCTCAAGACCCCCCTCACCTCCATCATCAGCTACACCGAGCTGCTGCGGCAGGAGGAGGAGCTGCCCGCCCATGTGAAGGACTATATCCTGGTGCTCTACCAGAAGGCCCTGCGGCTCCAGACCATGGTGCTGGATGTGTTCGACGTGAGCAAGGCGGCCACCGGCAACCTGCCGGTGAACCTGCGGCCCCTGGATTTTGCCAAGCTGCTCCGCCAGACCCTGGCCGATCTGGACGAGGATATCCAGGCCTCCGGCCTGTCCCTCCGTCCCGCCCTGCCGGAGGAACCGGTGTGGATCCTGGCCGACGGCGACCGGCTGTACCGGGTGTTCCAGAATCTCATCGGCAACGCCCTGAAATACTCCCTGGCCGGGTCCCGGGTCTATCTCACCCTGACCACAGCGGACGGCCGGGCGGAGGCCACAGTGCAGAACACCTCCCGGGACGAGCTGCCCTACGGCGTGGACTTCACCGAGCGCTTTGTCCGGGGGGATCAGAGCCGCACCGACGGCGGCAGCGGGCTGGGCCTGTCCATCGCCCGCACCTTTACCGAGGCCTGCAACGGCTCCTTTGCCATCCGCACCCAGGCCGACCTCTTCACCGCTTCGGTGTCCTTCCCCCTCACCGATACCCGTCCGGAGCCGGAGGTGGATGCATGAAACGATTGCTTCTTTTGCTGCTCCCCGCCCTGCTGCTGGCGGGCTGCGCCAAACAGGAACCCACCACCGACGCCACCGCCATCGATCTGGGCAACGCGGTGGCGGAATCCCAGCCGGAGGAGTTCAGTCAGGGGCTCATCCCTCTGTCCACGGACCCGGAGCTGGGCACATCGGAGGAGCTGGAGACCTATCTGCTCACCGCCTACGGCCTGGAGCGGTCGGACTGGACCGACGCCGCAGCCGCCTACTCCCAGGGTTTCCAGGCCAACGAGCTGGCGGTGATCCAGCTGGCTGACGGCATTGATGCCGGAGCCGCGGAGAATCAGCTGGTCAATTATCTGGAAAACCGTCGGGCCGACTTTATGGGCTATGCTCCGGAGGAGGCCGCCAAGCTGGAGGACGCCGTTCTGCTGCGGCAGGGCCGCTGGCTCCTGCTGGCGGTCTGCCCCGACCCGGAGGGGGCCCTGGATGCCTTCATGACCTGCTTTGAGGGCAACACCTCCCAGACCCAGCAAGTAATCCGTCCCTACACGGAGGAACGGGACAGCCGGGGCTATGTAGTCTTCGATCCGCCCAATCAGGAGGAGATGCCCCTCTATGACACCGGTCCGGTGGTGGAAGCCTGGCGCACCGGGGATTCCTCCGCCCTGTCGGAGCAGGACGCCGCCATTCTGGAGGTGTGCCGGCAGGCATTGGAGGAGATGCTCCGCGACGGTATGACCCCGGCGGAACAGGAACTGGCTGTCCACGACTGGATCATTGATCACGCCGCCTATGATGAATCTCATACCTTCCCCAACCGCAGCCATCCCTATGGCCTGCTGGTGGAGGGACAGGCCATCTGCATGGGCTACGCCAACACCTTCCAGCTGTTTATGGATCTGCTGGATATCCCCTGCGTTACGGTGATCGGGGCATCCGGCGGCTCCAGGGAGGATCACGCCTGGAATCTGGTACAGCTGGACGGGGACTGGTACGCCGTGGACACAACCTGGGATGATCCCCTGGGCTCCTATGTTGGCGTACCCGCCGCCAACGAGAAGGAGCATCACCGCTATTTCAATGTGACCAGCGACTTTCTCCGGCAGACCGACCACCAGTGGGATTACGATGCCGTGCAGGAGGCCACAGGTACCCGCTGGACCTGGTCGGTCCTGCGAACTTCCCACCGAACATAATAACAGGCCGGGCGGACATCGCTGATGTCCGCCCGGCTTTATGCTGTGTATCGAGACTCAGCAGCAGCTGTTGCCGCAGCCGCAGCCGTTACCGCAGCTATTGCCACCGCCGCAGCAGCAGCACAGCAGGATGATGATCAGAATGATCCACAGGCAGCTGCCGCCGCCAAAGCCGTTGCCACAACCATTATTGCACCCCATCATAGAAGTACCTCCCGGTTTAAATGATAGAAACCTGGAGCTGGCGGCGGAGCTTTCCGCTGTCCTGCCCGGTCTCAATCCATACTATGCCCCGCCCCCAAAGTGGTGCCTGCCGGGTCAAAAAAATATGGGGCGGCCTCTGGGGCCGCCCCACGGTTTGGATCAGTCATCCCGCTCAGCGCTGAGGATACTGCCGTCCCCGGCGCTGATCTCGTATTCATATTCGTAACGGCCCGCCTTAAACTCCACCTGATAGCAGCCGTCGTCCAGTTCGACCTCCAGCTCTCTCACCTGGTCCAGGGTAACCCCCGCATGGGCCAGGGCAATATCCCGGGCACTCTGGCCGTTGATGCTGCCGCCGGAGCCTCCCTCCGGCGTCTGACCGCTCTGCCAGCCAGATTCTCCGTCCCGCTCGTACTTGAGGATATCCCCGGTGGCGGCGTCAATATCATACTCGTACTCCACGCCTCCCACGGCAAACTCCACTTCGTACACCATCCGGCCGTCCTCGTAGTCGTAGTCCGCCTCCAGATAGTCCAGCTGGTCCTCGGTCACACCGGCATGGTCCAGGGCGGTCTGCCGGGCGGTCTCTGCTCCGATATAGCCGTTCTGGCTGGCTGACCCGGTGGAACGGATGGAGTCGGTCTCCGCGCTCTGGTCCGTCCGGTCGGCCGCCGCCTCCGAATTGGCCAGCAGATTCAATTCATTGATGGACAGCCCCGCCAGCGATTCAAAGGTCAGATGGGTGCTGCTGTCCACCAGGGTCTGGATCAGGGTCGCCTTGCCCAGGGAGATACCGTACTCCTCTGCCTTCTGCTGCAGGGCCTCGTCTCCGGAGAAGGTCTGGGACAGAATAGCCCCGTTGATGGAGGCCGACTCCAGCACCTGGGAGATCTCCCCGGTCAGCTTTTCCTCCAGAGCGGTTCCCCGGGTGAGATCGTCGTCCTCCACCGACACCAGCACGGAGTTGGCCAGCTCATCCACGTATCCGTGCTTGAGCAGGGAGCCGATGATGGCGTTGACTGCCACCTCCAGATCGGTGCCGGTCAGGTCCATGCCGTCCAGGATCTGATTTGCATCGCCGTTCACCGGCGTGGCGGAGAGCACCTTCTCCGCCCGGTTGGCCTCCAGCCGCACGCAGGGGTTCACATCCAGCGACACCACCGAGGTCACCGCGTTGGCCTGCTGATAGCGCACCCCCAGTGTGCCTCCGCCGATGGCCAGCACCAGACAGGCGGCGGCCAGCCAGGGCACGATGTGCTTTCTCCGCTTCCTGGGGGCGGTGATGGGTACGATCTTGTCGTTCTGGGGCCCGCAGCGGGAGAGGATCTCGTCGATGTCATTGGGCGCGGCATGCTCCAGCGCCTGGCGGAGTTTTTGCTCCAGTTCCCGGTCGTTCACGGCTTCTCCCCTCCTTCCAGAATGTCGCGCAGCTTCTGCAGGGCCCTGCGGTACTTGGACAGCACGGTGGACAGCGGCAGGTCCAGCAGCGCCGCGATCTCCTTGTGCTTCCAGCCGGTAACGGCGTGGAGGGTCACCACCTGGCGCTCCTCATCGCTGAGTCCCGCCAGGGCGGCCTGGAGGACCTGCCGGTCCTCCGCCGTCACCAGCGGACTGTCTGCGGCCAGCCGCTCCCACGCCTCCGGCTCCATATCCTCCGTCTTACCCCGGTCCCGCAGCTTCATCAGGGACAGATTGCGGGCAATGGTCAGCACCCAGGCCAGGGGCGTGCCCCGGGGCTGATACTGGTGTACGTTTTCCCATATCCGGACAAAGGTGTCCTGAGTCACGTCCTCCGCGTCGTGGGTGTGCTTGAGATAGGAGAGCGCAAGGCCGTATACCGCGGTGCGGGCCCTATGGTAGAGCTCCGCCAGGGCCTCCTGTTCCCCTGCCTGCATACGGACCAGCAGCGGTTCCAGGATGCCCGGGGCAGTCGCCTGGCGGCTCTCCTCCGCCATGGTCTCCAGCAGGATCAGCATCATATTCTCTCCCCTCATGGATGTAATGCATACCATCGGCCTTTTATTGCATCCCATCCGTATTTTTCTTTTCTGCGGAACCTGCAAGGCTCCGTCTTTGCTATTATACTCCCTGTTCCGGCACAGCGTAAAGTCCTATGTCCTCTCCTCCATGGCGGTCTCCAGCTTTTTCAGGGCTTTTTTCTCAATGCGGGATACATAGCGCCCCGGCTATTGTAAGCGATTTCCTCTGGAAATTTACGCCGTGTGGGACGGCGCAATCCCTTGCGGTATCTGGCTTTCCGCCGTTTCATCCAGCTGGGCGAAGCGGAATTTGATGATGATCTCTTTGTCCTCGGTGAGTTCCACCCGCTCGATGAGGCTCACCAGCAGCTCCCGGCTCTCCCCGGCGGTTTCGATGAAGCGCTGTACCAGTTCCCTGGCTCTGTCCTTACTGCGGACGGGGCTTTTTTGACGCAGTTCCAACTCCTGCCGTTTCGCCTCCAGCTGCTCCCGCTCCAGCTTGATCCGGCTAAAGATGCGCTGGAAGTCCGCTTCGGGCAACAGCCCGCTGAGCCGGTCGGTATACATCCGGTCCAGGTTGGCGGTGAGGCTGTCGATCTTGGATTGGAGCGCTTGGAGTTCCGACTCCAGGCTGCTCTGTTTTCTGGCATTCTCCACGGCTTCCTGTGCCACGGGCAGCAGTTCATCAGGGTTCAGATACGCCTGGCACACCGCCCACACCTTGGCGATCACTGCATCGGTCACGGTTTTCTCCTTGATGGAATGGCAGGTGCAGACCCCAGCCTTAGTGAACCGCTGATAGGTGCGGCAGACGAAGTACAGCACATCCTCTCCCTTGGCGTTTTTTCGGTTGAGGACCGCCAGCGGGTAGCCACACTCGTGGCAGAAGATCAGTCCTTTCAGCAGGAAGTCATAGGTCCGGCTCCGGGTGTGCTTACGGCTGTTCACCAGCATCCGCACCTTACGAAAAGTCTCCGCATCCACCAGAGGCTCGTGGGTCCCCTCTACTATCACCCAGTTGGCCGGGTCTTGTTTCAGGCACTTCTTGGATTTGTAGCTGATTTTCACGCTGCGCCCCTGCACCATGTTGCCGATGTAGGTCTCGTTCTGCAACATATCGGAGATCCGTTCACTGCTCCACAGCCCGGTGTAGGGACCGGGCCTTGCCACCGGAAGGCCTGCGTAGGTGGCCGGGGTAGGCACTCTCTCCTGGTTGAGGAGGGCGGCGATATTCCGGCAGCTCATACCGGAGAGGGCCAGGGCGAAAATCCGCCGCACGATAGGGGCCACTTCCTCGTCAATGACGATCTTGTTTTTCTCCGTGGGGTGCATCTTGTAGCCGTACACCGGCTTGCCGCCGATAAACTGCCCCTTCCGCTGCTTATCCCGTTTGACGCTCTTGATCTTCTTGGAGATATCCTTTGCGTACATGTCGTTCATGATCGCGCGAAAGGGCGTGATATCATTGGCAGTGGAGTCCACACCAGTGTCGATGCCGTCCAGCAGGGAGATGTACCGCACTCGGTGCTCGGGGAAATACCGCTCCATGTAGTGGCCGGTCATAATGTAGTCCCGGCCCAGCCGGGAGAGGTCCTTGGTGATGACCATGTTGACCTTCTTGGCCTCGATGTCAGCGATCATCCGCTGGAAGGCCGGGCGGTCGAAGCTGGTGCCGCTCCAGCCGTCGTCTATATAGGTGTCATAGACGCTCAGCCGGTGCTGCTGCACAAACTCCCGCAGCAGGGATTCCTGGTTCTGGACGCTCTGGGATGGTCCCTCGCTCTCATCCTCCTTTGATAGTCTGATGTATAAAGCCGCATGGTAATCCATGGGCTTGCTTATCTCTAAGTACATGCTATACCTCCTGAGATAAGCGGCCATTCATCATATGGATTACACCCCATAGTTCACCCCTTTGCAACAGATTCCATCTCCCGTCGGAGGAATATTTGAAAAGATTCCAGCAATAATTCCTGAGCACTTTTTCCGTCCTCAGTATAAACACATGTCACAATCAATTCGCTTCTCATTTGACCGCCTCCTTACCTCAAATCAGTAAAGGATATGCGGAAGGCATCCGTGAGTTTACGAAAAAGCGTCCTCCCCGGCTGCGGAGAGGACGCCTAAAATGAATCAAATGATCTTGTATGTTTCTCCCAGCCGCTTGAAGCTGGCAATTTTCTGCTCCAGTGTCACATGGTTGTAAACGTCCATGGTGGTTGTGATGCTGGCGTGACCCATGATCTCCTGGATTACCTTCAGGTTGGTCTCGTGTTCGCAGAACCGGGCACAGAAGGTATGCCGCAGGGTATGCGCTGAAAAATGGGGCAGTAACTGTGGTTCCCGCTGCTCCTGGTTTGCCAACTCCGTTTCCTGGTTATTGTATGCGGTTCGAATCCGCTCAATGGCGCGGTTGACTGTGTGCGGACTCAGAATCCCGCCCGTCTGGCTGGTAAAGATGAAGTTGGAATACCCATCGATCATGATATTTGCCGGGCATACCTCTGTCTGAAACTGGCGCTCCTGCTCCAATGCCCGCTTGACCTCTGTCGCCATGGGAATCACCCGGATCCCAGTTTCCGTCTTGGGCGTGCTGATCAGAAATTCGCAGGCTCCCCCCGGCTCCTTTTGACGGTAAAGCAGGCTGTGATTGATGGAGATGGTTTTCTCCGCAAAATCGCAGTCCTCCCACCTCAGGCCGATATCCTCATTTTCTGTTCCTTAAACAGGTCAGAGGCTTGCATCGCTCCGCTCAAACTGATGTTGCCCCGCGGGCGCTCCCCCGCCGACATGCTCCTCGGTATCGTCAAAGTAATTGGCCACAATATCCGCCAGCAGGCCATACCGGTCAATCTTCCGAATGAGCCTGCGGGCGTCGAGGTGATTGGTGATGTAGGTGGGGTCCTCTGTCAACAGATAACCGACGATCTGGCCAACTGCGTTATACCCCTTTTCCTGGAGCGCCCCATAGACGCGCAGGATATATTCCCGGTTTTCATTTTCCATCGTGCGCATCACCTCTCAGGCATTCCCAGCTGAGGCAAATTCAGATCAGGCGGGCGCGGATCCCGCCCCTGTTTCAGTTAAATGTGTCGCAGACCTCCCAGAGCTGGGAGAGCGCATAGAGGGGCAGATTTATGAGCTTCTCCTGCCTGCGGTAGTCGGACATGGAGGTGCGGACGCCGAAAGGCAGTTCATTGCCGGCGACAAAGTGCTTCAGGCTCTTGGCCTGCAGATTCTCCTCCGCCTTGACCTCCAACGGAATAACATTCCCGCTGTGCTGGAGGACGAAGTCCACCTCTCCGGAGGAATTCTCTGCCGACCAGTAGTAGGGCGTGGCGCCCAGATCGGAAACGAGCTGCTGGCAGACATACTGCTCTGTGAGCGCACCTTTGAACTCCGTAAAGATAGCATTGCCCTTGAGCAGCGTCTTGGCGTCCAGATCCGTCATCGCCGCCAGCAGGCCCACATCCACCAGATACAGCTTGAAGGCCGGAATGTCCTGATATGCCTTCAAGGGAACGGCGCCCTTGGTCACCCTGCCGACCTTGCAGCACAATCCGCAGTCGATCAGCCATTGGATGGCCAACTCAAAATCCTTGGCCCGGGCCCCCTCCCGCAGGACGCTGTAAATGAATTTCTTATTCTCCTTGGCGAGTTGAGAAGGGATGCCATCCCACACCATACGGATGCGGGGAATGACGGCCGTCGGAGCATGCTTGGAAAAGTCCTGCTCGTAGTCTGAGATCAGGCGCTTCTGCACACGGCGTACGGCAGTAAGACTCTGCTTGGGCAGGTAGGCGTTCACCGCCGCCGGCATCCCGCCCACAAAGTAATACGTTCTGAGCAAGTCGATGTACTTGTCCCGGAAGGCGGTGACCATTTCAAAATCCTGCTGCTCCAGGAGGCCGAGCAGCTGTTCATTGCCTGTGGCGGACAGAAACTCGGTGAAGGAAAGCGGATAGAGTTCCATGCTGTCCACCTTGCCCACAGGGAAGGACGTGCCCTCGTGCATGGCGATCCCCAGCAGCGACCCAGCAGCCAGGATATAGTATCTGTGCCGGCTATCCTCACAGAAATATTTCAGGCTCTGCAGCGCGGCCGGCACCTCCTGTATCTCGTCCAGAATAATCAAAGTATTCTCCGGGTCGATCTCCACCCCGCTCTCGATGGCAAGGCCCCGCAGGATCCGATCCACATCAAAATCGCCGGAGAACAGGTTCTGCATCCGCTCATTGCGGTCAAAATTGATATAGGCGCACTGCTCAAACGCAGTCCGGCCAAACTCCTGCATCAGCCAGGTCTTCCCCACCTGCCGCGCGCCGCGGATGATCATAGGTAGGCGGTACGGATCCTCCTTCCACTCCTGCAGACGGTTGATTGCATATCGCTTCATCGCCACACTCCCCCTCGACCATTTGATACTATCAGTATATCTCTTTCTATCAAATAGTCAACCGAAAAAGTGTGTTTAATGTCACAAAGTCCGCATTATTTATGTTGTTCAGCCTGCGGCGTAGGGTTCGCCTCCAGGGCACACAGTGTTCCGTCTGGCTTCCCATCTGCCGGAGGGCCCTGCCGGCTTGGACAACTCACTTCCGGGGGGTGGTCCGTATATTCTGGATGCCGCAGCTTGATTGCCTCATAGAAGTAGGGGGCAAATTCACAGCAGAACAGATTGTCCGGCGTGAAAGCCTCGGACATCCGGCCATCCTGCGCCTCCTCCTCCGACTCGTAGCACCACCCGTTCCAGAGATTGAAGGCCATGCGTACGATCCTCGCTGTACCGCCCGTCTGCCAGCCCTCCTCCAGGGCGGCCGGCCGGATCATCCTTGCCTCCCCGTCAAAGCACCGGGAGAAGTTGGTGCGTGTCTCCTCCGTCATACCGAGCAGGTAGACGAGCGCGCGATAATAGGGGTCTGCGCCGCCGTCCACATGGTGGCGGTAGAAGTCCCGGTGCTGCTCGCTATAAAAAAGTTCTTCCATCAATTCTACACATCCTTTCCTCACACCTCGCGCTGGGTCCTCTGCTTGTTCCCTACCTTATTATATATGGGACGCTTAAATCGCTCAGAGGCGGTTCGCCTTCTCCTTCATCTTCTCCCGGGTGGGGTTGGTGTAGAGCAGTGTGGTGTGGACATTGGAGTGGCCCGCCTGGTTTGCCAGATCGGCAATGGTGTATCCATTCTCCAGGGCATTGGAGCAGAAGAAGTGGCGGAGGGTGTGCGGGGTGATGGACTCTGAATACTCGTTGAAGATCCGGTTGACCTGGCTCCGGGTCAGGTGGCTGTCGCCCCGTCCGGGGAACAGATAGGGATTTTCCGTCTTCGGCCGGTTCCTGAGGTACTCCCGCACCGCGTTGACCACCTTATCCCCGAAGTACACCACCCGCATCTTGTCCCCCTTGCCATGCCGCACCTTGATCTCCCGGGCCGGCAGGGATATGTCCTCCACCCTGAGCGCCAGGCACTCGCTGATCCGCAATCCGGCGTAGGCCAGGATGGTGACGATTGCATAGTCCCGGATGCCGCAGTGCTCCAGGATCTCCTGTCGGAACCGCTCCACCTCCTCCCGGCTCACCGTGCTGGGGCTGGCATAGGCCAGCTGCACCTTCAAATAGTCCTGCTTGTCCAGGACCACCTCCTTTGTATAGCCGGCGGCGATCAGGTAGAGGTTGAAACTGTGCAGGCTGGCCAGCTTGGCGTTGACCGAGCGGTTGCTCAGCCCCTTCACCGTGCGCAGGTAGGAGATGTAATCCAGCACATTGGCCCGCAGGAACATCTTCATCCGCTTCCCAAAGGTCTCCTCGTGCCAGCGCATATATTCCTTCATTCCCTGGCAGTACGCCTTCACCGTGTTCTCCGACTTCCCCTGCCGGCGCAGGTACTCACAAAATCCATCCAGCATCCTTCGGCCCTCCCCAGTCATAAATTATGTTGCATTGAGGTTCTCGGCCGGACGCATCAATTATGTTGCATCCACCTGCTCTATTACACGGATGCCGGGCCGGTTTTGCAACATAATTTACCTTATGGCGCGTGATATGCCCGGGGCGGGCAGATGGAGGGGACGCCGTATACCCGCCCCGGGATGTCGGGGATCTTTTAATCAGGTCTGAACCGCTCCATGATGCGGGCGGTCAGCTTGTCCTGGATGCGCTGCTTCAGTTCCGCATCCACGCCGCGGTAGGACTGGCCATACTCGTCGTAGAAGATCCGTGTGGCCCGCAGCGATATGTAGCCGTCGAAGTGCCGGAGCACCTCGGCCATCGCATCCGGGTCGCCACGGGTCGCGGCGCAGATGGTGTCATAGGGCAGCAGCTTCTCTTCCGGGATATTGCTTTTTCTTTTCATCTTACTCCACCATCCGCTTCTTCAACTCGTTGAACAGGATCTTCCGGTCCTTCTGGATCTTGGACCGGGACAGGCCCAGGAGCGAGGCGATCTCCCGATCCTTGAGCTGGAGGGAGTAGTACAGCAGCAGGATGCTGTACCCCTCGTCGCCGAGCGCGAGGAGGATCTCCGCCAGGCGGTCGTTGCGGATCGGGATCTGATGACCGTAGACGTGGAAGATATACTGCTCCGCCGGATTGCTGTCAAAAGTACAGAGGCTCGTCAGCACGGTTTCCGGCAAATCGGAAAAGGAGGACTCCCATTCCATCTTCTTCATCAGTTTTCGGAGGTAATCACACCGCTCCCCGTCGATGACCTTCATGCAGAAGATTTCAAATTGGTAACGGACTCTTCTCTGGGTGCTCTGTGTGGACTCCATCAAATCACCTCCTCCCCTACCCGCGGAGGCGGTTTCTTCGTCCCCTTTCGCTCCTTTCCCCGAAAGTGGGCGGCGATTTTGCCACACATGATAAAAACCGCCAAGCAAATTCCTTGCTTGACGGTTTGGTGTCGATTATTCAGAACTATTGGTTCATTGTTGACACAGACAGAGTGGCCGCCGGTCAAGCCGGCTTTTTTCAGATGCTCCGGCCGATCTGCTGCATCGGGTCGTACTGCTACTCTACCAGCGTATTCAGTCTCATTCTCTTCCCACCTTTCTCCTGTGATGAACCATTAGAACTGAAATTACGCCACCAATGGAGCATTTCACCTGATTTCTGCACAACATAGAATGTGAGTCGGAGGTGAACCATTGGTGGTAACAAATGATGAATTTAATGGCTGCGGCATGCAGCTGCGTGCGGAGCGGGAGCGGCTCGGCTATACGAGAGATCAAGCCGCTGAACGGGCCGACATCACTTCACGGTATCTGGCAGCCATCGAATTGGGCGAAAAAATTCCAAAGGCCGATGTACTGGTGAAGCTCATCCGGGGTATGGGCGCGTCTGCCAACTCTGTGATCTACGCTTCACAGCAGCAGGCGGATGACGAGTGCGAGCGGCTGGCCCGCCTGTTCCTGCAGTGTACCCCGAGAGAGCGCAAGCTCATTGCGGCCATTATTGATACGATCCTCGACCAGCATCGGCAGGAGGATACGCCAGATGAGAAGGCGTAACCATGTTTTCGCCTTGAAAAAGCATGAAGGGCATTGCTCCATCTTGAGGAGCAATGCCCTTTTTTCACGGGAGCGGCCCGTGTTCACCCTATGCAGGCTCCTCAGCAGTATTTCACGCAGTGTTTACTGTTCAGTAAGGGGAAACCTTTTTGTTATTTTATACCCTCGGTTTCATATCCGTTTCTCATTCACTTCATATTTGTTTCATATTTTCAGCTGCAGGGCGATTGGATGCGCTTTGAGCGAGGATTACTCAATTCTCAGAAGCTCCATGCAGAATTACATAGGAAAATGCGCTGTGTACTTCAGCAAGTTCTTTTGATTTTTTGAGTCCTTTGTGTTATCCTATACAAAAAAGGTAGGAGGGAACTGTTTGACGCCTCAATATTCTCACGTTATTTGAAGGAGGAATAAGCACGGCTCAAGACAAGTTTTCCCGTTTGGATGAATTAGCTGCACCCACCAGCTATGTTGCTCCTTCAACGGAGGAGGAGTTGGGGTACTTGGCTTACTTCCGGCAGGTCTGCAAACGGTACAACATTGTATTTGCGGACGCTGATTCGGATGAGCGTGATTTTGTAATCCGAATGGCCGAAAAGGGATATTATCCCAAACGCGCCTGATGAAACACATTTGATTGAATTTCAAAATAACGCCGCCCGATTCTACCGGGTCGGCGCCGCTTTGTATCCACTTAAAACAGAACCCTTAGTTTCATTCCCCTCTTGCCATTTCTGGCTGGGCAGACTATAATGATTACAACAGTTTCTGATGTCTGCGCCTGAGCAGTCATAGTCGCCGTGTTTCAAAGTACCCGAGAGCCGCAATGGCTGCTTGGGTACTTTTTTTATTTCACCGCCGGCCCCGGAAACCGGGCCGTGTCAACCCAACCCCGGCCGACAGGCCACAAGCGCATGGAAAGGATCTCTCTTTTCCGTGCGCTTTTATATATACATCACAATCATTCCAGTCTTGAGGAGGAACATCACCATGGAACAATTTGAACTTCGCTTCATCGTGTGCGGGAGCGACTTGGCCGCGACCCGCGAGTGCGCCAAAATTTTGTTTGAGGCGCCCCTACCCGGGAAAGTGACGCTGCGCCAGGATAGGAAATTTCTTTTCGGCACCGTGACCATCGGATACGCCGGCACCGCATCGCCCGACTGGCAGGCGGCATTGACCTCCGATCTGCTCACGGAGATCCAGTTCCGGGAGCGGGTGGAGTCCGTGCTCAGCAAACTCGGCCTGCCGTACTGCATCTTCGAGGGCACGGAAATCAGCCCCGACAGCCAGCTGGGCGAGATGGCCCAGGCGCTGGGCGCCGAACTGCTGTTCCAAAGCATCTGGCAGACGGAGCAGATCGACAAATTCTGCTCGAAACACGTCCCCTCCCTGGTGCGGGACGGATGCCTTGACCGCATCCTGTCCTTTGCAAAGAAGGCCCTGGCCCAGCAGGTTTGGGACGATGCCGCCGAGAAGGCGCAGTCGGAGCCGGGGAAATAGCCGGCGCCCATCACATCTGAAAAATATAAGGAGGGATTTTCATGCCGACAAAGCTGATCTGCCACACCCCGGACTGCGTCAGCTGCGGAGCGGACGGCACCTGTAAGCTGGACGGCGAGATCCGGGTGGATCAAAAGCGGTGCCAGTCCTACACACCGCACTTCATCCCATTTATGGAAAAGCCCCTGGCTCTGTCCGAACTCCCTAAAGAGGAGTGGGTCTGCCACATCCTTGAGGAGTCCGGTGCCACCTTCGTCAGTCTGGAGGACTTCTATGAGCCGTACGGAAAGGCGCTGCGCAGTGACCTGATCTGGCGCATCCCTTATGGCTGCCTGGACTTCAGCGGGTGCGTCCTCTGCCTGGTGCAGGAAGGCATCCTCTGCCTACCCTACGACGCGGTGGACAGCCAGGAGTACGAGCTGTTCAAAATGGAGAGCAAGCGGCTTTTGACCAAGGAAAGCCTGTTGGAACTTCTGCAGGAGTTCAACGAGCAGACCGCGTCGCTGGCCACCGTCCTGATGGAGATGGGGAAGCTGGTCTGAGCCATCCATCTCGGTGCCTGCAACCCTGTCACAGCAAGAGGCCGTCGATCCCACAAGATCGGCGGCCTCTTTATTTTTTTCTGAAGGCGCTCCTCCCCTGCCCTACCTCTCTACCACAGGCTGATCTGGGCCTCCGCTGACGCGCATGTCAGCTCCGGGGGCGCCACGGTGAGGATCTCAGTCGCGGCATTGGCGTCGGCCAGCCATCTTTGCCGCTGCTCCCCTGTCAGGATCAGGGGCATCCGGTCGTGGATGGGCCGCATGGATGCGTTGGGCGCCGTGGTCAGGATGCAGTAGCACTCCTCGCTCCCCCGCCGGTCATACAGCCCCGCCATATAGAGGGCGCCCTCCCGGGGCAGGGTGAACAGATACTTCCGCTTCTGGCCGTCCCACTCATAAAATCCTGTGGACGGGATTAGACAGCGCCGGCTTCGGACGCTGTCCCGAAACAGGGGCTTCTCCGCCGCCGTCTCAGCCCGGGCATTGATGACCAGCGTGCCGGGCAGCTGATATCCCCACTTCATCAGCTTTGGGACCGGCCCTCCGGCACCGTCCAGCAGGACCGGGGCATGGTTGGACGGCCGAATCTCCCCCGGCGTCCACGCGCCGGCGCCATACTTGCGCTGGATCGCTTCGGCAATCTGCCGAATTTCTTCGCATTGTTCCGCCGTGAACTGATACCGACCACACATGACTTTGGGCCTCCTATGCAACAAGTTGTACGCGCTGGTACAAAATATAGTGTACCATAAACAGGGATGTGGGAAAACAGCTTCCGGCCATTTTCCAGAAATCGGCTCTTGCGCTTATCAAACAAATGTTCTATTATGAAGGCAAAGGGGGTGACGCCGATGGGCACGCGCCACATTTTACACTGTGATATGAACTGCTTCTACGCCAGCGTCGAGATGCAGCGCCATCCGGAACTGCGGGACACGCCGCTGGCGGTGTGTGGGAGCCAGGAGGAGCGGCACGGCATCGTACTCACCGCGAATTATATCGCCAAGCCCTACGGCGTCAAAACCGGCATGGCCATCTGGCAGGCAAAACAGCGGTGCCCCCAGCTTGTTACCCTGCCCCCCGACATGGATGAGTATATCCGCATCAGCCGCTATGCCAGAGAGATCTACGAGGACTACACCGACCAGGTGGAGCCATTTGGCCTGGATGAGAACTGGCTGGATGTGACGGGCAGCGTTGGGCTGTACGGCTCCCCCATGACCATCGCCCGGGAGATCAGCAGCCGGATCAAGTCTGAACTGGGTATCACGGCCAGCATCGGCGTGGCCAACAACAAGATTACCGCCAAACTGGGGAGCGACTACAAAAAGCCGGACGCCATCACCCGGATCGAGCAGGATAACTACAAGGAGATCGTCTATCCCCTGCCGGTGGAAGACCTGCTCTATGTGGGGCCTGCCACCTCCAAAAAGCTGCGGGCCATTGGGATCGACACCATCGGCCGGCTGGCGGAGTGCCCGGAAGATGTGCTGCAGCGGCGCCTTGGGAAAATGGGGCTGGTCCTCAGTATGTTCGCAAAGGGGCGGGATGTCTCCCCTGTGCAGAAGACGGATCATATTCCAAACGTCAAGTCCGTCGGCAACAGTGCCACTACGCCCCGGGACCTGGTATCGGAAGGCGATGTGCAGCTGATGCTGCTCCTGCTGGCCGAAAGCGTCTGCTCCCGGATGCGGGAACTGGCGTCCCGCTGCGCGGTGGTGGAAATCTATGTCCGGGACACGGAACTGCGCTCCATGCTCCGGCAGCGGAAGCTGCCGGCCCCCTCCTGCTCCAGTCAGGAGCTGGCGGAGGTGGGTTTAGAATTGTTTCGCCGGAATTACCATTGGGAGCGCCCGATCCGGAGCATCGGGCTGCGGGGCGCCGGCTTAGTAGAGGCTGTCGGCACTGTCCAGATGTCCCTCTACGCAGAGGATCAGCGGCGGGACAAATGGGAGCGGATCGACCGGGCGGTGGACCACCTCCGCCGGCGGTACGGCTACATGAGCGTCCGCCGCGCCCTGCTGGATACCGACCCGCGCCTGGGCCATATCAATGTGCGGGACGATCACACCGTCCACCCGGTCGGATACTTTGGAGGATAACACCGATGGAGCGTGAAAAGCGATATGTGCCGGTCATCGTCCGGTTTGACGCAGACGGGAAACTGCGGCCGTTGGAGATCGAGTTTGACGAGAGCCACAAGTACCCGGTGGACAAGATCCTGGATGTCCGGCGGGCGGCCTGCCAGAGCGTGGGCGGCGTTGGGGACCGCTACACCTGCATGATTCAGGGCAGGGAAACTTACCTCTGGATGGAGAAGGGGCGATGGTTCGTCTGTGCCAAGCGATGAGCCGGGAGAGAAAATGAGGCGGTGCCGATGCTGGCGCCGCCTCTATCCTTATCTTGGCTTTTCTATTTTATATCCGCTTCGGATGACCGTCTTGATGTAAACCGGGTGCTTGGGATCGTCCTCTAACTTCTGCCGCAGCCGCCAGATGATATTCTCTACCGCGGTGGTCCCATAGCGGTATTCCTCATGCCAGGCGGCGTCATAGAGCTGATCCTTGCTGAACACCTGCCCAGGAGCACTGGCCAGGAGCAGGAGCATGGAGAACTCTCCGTGGTTCAGGCGCACCTCCTCCCCTGCTTTGAGCACCGTCCGGCGGTCCGGGTGGATCTCTATATCCCCAAAGGTGAGGATATCGTGAGAAGGCGCGGTCATTTCAATAACTTCCGCTCGCCTTCCCCGGAGCGCATCCATGATGGTCTGGAACATACTGCCGTCCGGGTCAGTGGCCCGGATGACGATAATCTCTTCCATCGGATGCTTATCCCCCTTTACGCAAAAAGAGAGAGGCCGCAAGCACGGCCCCTCTCCTTTGCTGTGCTCAAGATTTTTGCTCAGACGTCGCTTTGAGGCGCTGAAAACTCTCATCGCTGATGACGTGCTCGATCCGGCAGGCGTCCCGTTCCGCTGTTGCCGGGTCCACACCTGCTGCAATTAGGCGCTCTGTAAAGAAGCGGTGCTTTTCGTAGATCTGCTCCGCCACTTCCCGGCCCACATCAGTCAAGTGCAGGAAATAGTCGCTGTCCATTGTCAAGAAGCCCCCGTCCCGCAGGGTCGCCACCGCATGGCATACGCTGGGCTTTGTGACCTCCAGGTGCCGGGCGACATCCACGGAGCGCACCATGCCCGTCTTCTTATGGAGAACAAGTATGGCTTCCAAGTAATCTTCGCCTGACGCATGGAGCTTCATTTTACACTCTCCTTATTCAGCGGGTTCCAGAGAAAGAATGTCGAAGAAGTAGGGCGTTCCGGTAAAGGTATAGCCGGAGATCTTGTCTGTGTTATAGACAATCATATCCTTCTGATAGGTCAGAGGAATATCCAGCACCGTCCCCACATCGAAGTTAAACAGGTAGGTATAAGTATTGCGGACCTCCTGCTCATCCACCATGTTCGTCAGATTCTTAATGGTAGCAAGGAATTCATCGGAGCCCTCAATGCCGGGCAGGGAGGGGGTCTGCGGCACCATACTGTCCATGGGGGTAAACCAGCAGTGGGGCGAAGCAAAAGCAAACTGACTGTGCCACAGGGTCAGATCGAACTTACCTTCCAGATAATCAGCGTACCACTGCATCTGCTCGGTGCCGTAGATGGTCACATCAATCCCCACCTCCGCGAGCTGGCTCTTGATGACCTCGGCGGTAGGCATACTGGTTGCACTATAATCAGATTCCAAAGTCAGCAACAGATTCAGCGGCTCACCGTCCTTCTCACGGATTCCGGTGCTCTCATTCATGGCCCAACCGGCCTCATCCAGAAGCTGATTCGCCTTATCGGGGTTATAGTCGTAGGTGGTTTCCAATTCTACATCAGCATAGGGCGTATCACGAGTAACAATCATATCTGCCGCAGGCTCATAACCATTAGAAGTAGCTTGGGACAATTCCTCTTTATCGATGGCGTAAGCCACAGCCTGCCGTACTCGGAGATCAGACATATAGGGACGGGTGGCATTGGTAGTGATAATCTGCACACGGGTGTCCTTATCCGCCATCTGGCCCGCAATACCGTCCATGGTAAGGGCCTGGTCGTATTCCTCATAACTCAGCAGACTGGCACCGTAGATCATGTCGATCTCGCCGGTCTGGAGTGCCTGCAGGCGGGAGGTGGAGTCAGGAATATACTTGACGATGATCTCGTCCCAATAGGGCTTTTCGCCCCAGTAGTCCTCGTTGCGGACAAAACGGGTGTACTCGCCGGCCACATACTCATCATAGATATAGGGACCCGTGCCAGCCACACCGGAAATGGTTTGGAAGTCACCCGGAATAATGAACTCCGGCGCGCTCATGGGGCACACATCCGACCAGCAAAAATCTTGCAGATAGGCATAAAAGGGGTGGTCATAGTGGAGTGTGATGGTGTAGTCATCGACGATCTCCATTTCCGTAATATCGGTGATGCCCTTCAGCGTGTAGAAAGATGGATTGGACTGCTTGTGATCCAAGTTAGTCTTGACCGCCTCGGCGTTAAACGGCTCTCCATTGTGGAAGGTAACTCCCTGCCGCAGATAGAAAGTGAGTTCTGTCTGGTCATCATTATATTCCCAGCTCTCTGCCAGACCGGGGACAATTTCTCCGTTGTCGAAGTCCACCAGATTCTCATACACCAACTTGGATGTGCAGCAGAGGGAGTTGTTCATGTAGAGGGTGGACAGGGATGTGGTTTCCGCTCCAATGGCAAAGGTAAGGACTTTTTCCTCTGTGTCCGCCCCCGTACTGGAGGGCGGGGTGCTTTCGGATTCCGAAGGGGTTGGACTGCTGCAAGCCGTTAGAAGCATAGCGAAGCAGCAAGCCGTGGCAAGGAGACGAGCAAGTTTCGATTTTTTCATGGGTCATGTCCTTTCTTTTGAATTTATGTCAATGTTAGATTGACCGATACGGATGATTTGCCCGTGCTCCAGCTCGTAAATTCGCTGGGACAGGCTGTATGCGAACTTCATATCATGGGTAATCAGCAGGTAGCTGCATCGGTACTCCCGATGGTATGCCTCCAGCACCTCCCGGATCGCCTTTTGAGAAATCAAGTCCAGGCCGCTGGTCAGTTCGTCCAAAATGAGATAATCCGGCCGGACAGCTAAAGCCCGTAACAGAGCTACCCGGCGCTGTTCACCCCCGGACAGGTTTCTTGCAGGAGTGTCCAACAGCTTGCGGCTGGTGGCCGTCAGGTCCATCAGCTCCAAAATCCGTGCTTTCCTCTCTTGGGAGGTCAGTTTGGTCAGATTGCGCAGAGCCTCCTCCAGATTTCGGGCCACAGAGAACTGCCGGTTTAGGCTGCCGGTCGCATCCTGAAAAACAGCCTGTATCTTGGTCCTGTGTCTACGCCACTGGTTGTAGGTCCATTTGCCGGTGTCCTCACCATCTATCAGAATTTTGCCCTGGGTCGGGCGCTCCAGCCCAATCAGAAGGCGGGCCATTGTGCTTTTTCCGCTGCCGCTTTCACCCATCAGGCTGATATTTTCGCCTTTGGTCCAGGTAAAAGAAATGTCACGCAGGGCATGGAACGGCTTGCCGGAGGCATCCGGGAAATCCTTGCTCACATGGGTAACGGTGATTTGCTCCATGTCCAGCCACCTCCTTCCTCTGTACTGGCGAGCCGCACAAATTCTTTGGTCCATTCCTCCCGTGGTGAAGCAAACAGGCTGCCGATCGTCCCCCGCTCCACAATCGTCCCGTTCTGCATGACAAGCAGCTCGTCGCAAAGTGTTCGGATCGCCGCATCATCGTGGGAGACAAACAGAATTGCCGACTGCTGTTTCATCCGCGCCAGTTCCTGAATGAGATACGATTTATTCTCTTCATCCAGTGCAGAGGTAGGCTCATCCGCGAATATGTACCGCGGAGACAAGCCGATCAAAATTGCCATCGTAACGCGCTGGAGCATCCCGCCGGAGAGCTGCCCCGGATAAGCCCGGTAAACACGCTCGCTGTCAGTGAGATGGACCTTTTTCAGCGCCTCCATGCTCAATTTCTGCGCGGTCTTCTTTTCGATATGCAGCCGCTTGCGGAAGGTCTCAGTCATCTGTGCGCCAATCGACACATGGAGATTTAATGCGGCCATGGGATTTTGCGGGATAAACCCTAATGTTGTGCCGCAGAGTTCCCGCCTCACTTTCTCCGCCTGTTGAAGAAGGTCCTTCCCGTCCAGAAGAAGCTGCCCTCCGCAGATTGCAACATCTGGGTCCGAAACCCCCAACAAGGCTTTCAGAAGGGTTGTTTTTCCGCTACCGCTGGCTCCGGTCAGGCCCGTACAGCCACCCGGCTCCAGGACAAAACTCACATGATCCAAAAGGAGCTTTCCCTTGCGTGTCCGGGCGGTCAAATCCTTGACTTCCATCATGCCTGCTCACCTCCCTCCAACTGCTTTGCCAGCAGGTTAAAGGCCAGCGTGCAGAGAAAGATGAACAGGATCGGCAGAAACAGCAGAGAGGGATGAGTCATCAGCATACTGCGCCCCTCGGAGAGCATGGAGCCCCAATCAATCACATCATCGCCCAGCGTCAGGCCAATAAAGGAGAACGCCGAGATATTCATAATCATCTCCGCACAGGACAGGCACAGAAAATGCACCAGCGGCCGGATGATATTCGGTAGGATATGGACAAACAGCACCCGGCTCCGGGAAGCCCCGGAGGAGACGGCGCACAGCACATAGGCTTTATCCAGCTCCAGCTCTGTCTGCGTCTTGACCAGCTTAATCATTCGTAAAATGAGCGAAACGGTCAACGCCACCAGCATGGTAGGGATGCTGTTGCCCCAAATGCCCACGAAGATAATCAGGTATGCCAACGGCGGGATGGCTGTCACCGCGTCCAACAGGCTGCTGAACGCCAGACTTTTGGCGGCGTTTGCCTGTCCGAGCCATAGCCCGATTAAAGTTCCGAGGACAAGTACGATGCTGCCTCCCAGCAGGACGATTCCAAGCGTCACCTTCCCGCCATATAAGAGCCTGGAAAGCTCACAGCGCCCAAACTGGTCTGTTCCCAGCGGAAAGTCCACACTCGGAGCCGCATACTTGTTCACAATGTCCATCGCCTCTGGGTCATTGGGCGCAATCAGGAATCCGAGGAAGCAGAAGGCAATGATGAAAACAGGAATCAGCCATTTTAGATGTTTCATGCCGCGCCCCCCTTTCTGGTCTGGAGAAGCCTCTGGATAATATCTGCCAAAATATTAAAAATCACCAGGGCAAAGGCCAGAAACAGCACCGTGGCATAGATGACCGGTAGATCCCGGTTTGTCAGGCTGTCCACGATACGGTATCCAAGGCCCGGCAGGGAAAAGATGTTCTCTACAATGGCGGACCCCGCCATACACATCCCCATCATCTGCATAAAGGTGGGGACAATGGAGATGACCGCCTGGGGCAGAGCATAGCGCACTACGATGTAGCGGTCGCTGAGGCCACGGCAGCGGGCATAGAGCATGCTGTCCTCATTCATGGCCCGCTGAATGGCCTTGGAGAGCATCTGCCCGAAAAAGGCGATCCCGCTTACTGCCAGACAGAGCGCCGCAGGAAGGTATCGCATCAATCCTGTGTTTCCCGCTACATTTATAAGATTCCAGCGCACCGCTACCACATCAATAAACGATGTCGCCAGATAAAAGGCCGGTATGGAAATTGCCGCGATGGACACGAAGCCCAGCACTTTTCCAGCAAAATTCCTGCGGGCCAGGTAAAGCAGAGTACCTAAAATCAAAGCTCCAACGGCCTGAAGGACAGTCGCCAGCAGAACAATGCAGGCGGTTTCCTTTGCGGCCGTCCCCACAATGAGAAACACATCCTTGTTGTCCACAAGGGAAGTTCCCAAATCGAAGTGAAGCAGATTTCCCAGCCAGTCCAAATACTGCACGACAAGCGGGCGGTTTAAGCCCATTTCTTCCCGGATCAATTCAATTCGGGAATTGTCCACCGTAAAGACGCGGCGCGCATAGGCTTCCGCAGCATCAATCGGAGAGAGCTTCATCAGAATGAAGGCAATCGCCGTCACCAGGAATAAAGTCAGGAACAGTTGTAGGATTTTTTGAAGTAGGAATCGTTTTGTACTCACACCCCCGCCTCCTTGTACTATGCGTTGATTTTCCAGTCTATCGCCGCTCTCCGATTCAAAATGAAGTCGGCATAGATTCCTTGTTGCCCAATGAGCTGGTCATGTGTGCCATGCTGAACGATTTCCCCGTGGTCCAACACCAGAATCTGATCGGCATTTCTTACGGTTTTCAGACGGTGAGCAATCATAATGATGGTCTTGCCTCCGGTCAAGGCTTCGATGGCCTCCTGCAGCTCCGCCTCGTTCTCGGGGTCAACATTGGCCGTGGCCTCGTCCAAAATGATGATCGGCGCGTCCTTAAGCATGGCCCGTGCGATGGAGAGCCGCTGGCGTTCTCCGCCGGAGATCGTGGCGCCGCTCTCACCGATGATGGTATCGTAGCCGTCCGGCAGGGCCGTGATGAAGTCATGGCACCGAGCCGCCTTTGCCGCGGCCACCACCTCCTCATGGGTGGCGTCCGGCTTACCAAATTTGATGTTGTTCTCAATGCTGTCGTTGAACAGGTACACGCGCTGAAAGACCATGCTGAAATTGCGCATCAAACTATCCAGCGCATAGTCCTTCACATCAATGCCGCCCAGCTTGACCGCGCCACTGTCCACATCCCAAAACCTTGCCATAAGACTGGTGAGGGTGGTCTTGCCGGAGCCGGAGGGTCCCACAATAGCAGTTGTTGTCCCTTCCGGGATAGTAAAGCTGACATCGCGGATGATTTTCCGCTCCCCATAGGAGAAGTCCACATGCTCGAAGGAAATATCGCAGTGTTTCGGTGTCTGTACGGAGCCGCCTTCGTCCATCCGGGGTGCGCAGTCAATCTCCTCCACCCGGTCGATAGAAGCGTCGATCATAGGCAGCATGAAGAACATCTCACCGGCAGACTCCAGCTCGCTGTATACCAAGAAAGCGGAAACCACCACCATCAGGCAGGCAAAAAGGGTCATACTGCCTTGCAGGAAAAACCAGATTGAGAGCAGAATCGCCACCACCGCCGTGACGCGCAGGACAATCTGCTCCAGCACATTGTAAGGAATACGCTTGCGCTCCAGCTTGAAATTCTGCTGTTCCGTCTCCTCAATCGTGCGGTTCAGCGTCTGATTAGCCGCCTTATCTCCATGGAAGGCGCGTACCACGCTCATGCCCTGTATGTATTCCAGCACAGCGTCCACAAGTCTTGTCTGGGCTGCCAGCCGTCCCGGAGACAATTCTCTGGATTTCTTCAGTAAAAGCGAATTGACCCAGAGGAACAGGAGCATACCAAGCAGGAAGATCAGCCCAATGCGCCAGTCAAAGCACAGGACCGCCAAAGAGAAGATGGTGGTCCGGATCATGCCCACCACCGTCCGGGCAATTACCGCAAAGGACATGCTCTCCAAGTCCTCCATGGTGGAGGTGGCCACTGCGGTGAGGCTGCCCAGGCTCTGGGCGTTGAAGTAGCCCATAGGCATGTACTTCATTCGTTCTCCGATATGGATGCGCTTCTCCGCACACATACAGTAATCGGCGTGCCCCTCGCTGTTGTGGGCCAGATACCAGCACAGGGCGGCCCCAGCCACGCTGACCGTCATGATCCCAAAAGCCATCCATGGAGTGGCCCCGGTCATGTTCTGCTCTACCAGAGCACGGAGAACAATCAGCAGCGCCGCAAACTGCAGAGCCTCAAAAATGCTCCGCAGCAGTTCAAAGGCCATTCCCTTATACCAAGTGCCTTTCTGCTCCCCGGCAAAACGGAAAAACCGTTTATATGCGTCAAACATGCTTGCCACCTCCTTCTCCCGTATCCGCATCCTTCGCCTGCGTGTGGGCCACCCACATCTGAGCGTAGAGGGGACACCGTTTCAACAACTCCTCATGTGTTCCCGCATCCAGGATTTTTCCCTGATCCACCACAGCGATTTGGTCTGCATCGGTTATGGTACTCAAGCGGTGGGCGATAACGATAAGTGTCTTTCCTCGGGTCAGCCTGCCGATGGCGTCCTGAAGCACCGCCTCGTTCTCGGGGTCTGTGTAGGAAGTCGCCTCGTCCAAAATCACAATCGGGGCATTCTTCATCATGGCCCGCGCAATAGCGACCCGCTGGCGCTCCCCGCCGGAGAGGTGTCCGCCTGCGCCGCCTACCACAGTGTCATACCCGTGATCCAGCCCCATGATGAATTCATGACAGCCGGAGGCCTTCGCCACAGCCTCCACTTCATCGTCGGTAGCCTCCGGCCGTCCCATGCGGATGTTTTCCCGGACAGAGACATTGAACAGGAAGTTATCTTGGGAGACATATCCGATGAGGTCCATTACTTGCTCTGGCGGCAGGTTTTTTACATCCTCTCCGCCGATAGTGATGCTCCCGCTGCCAGCGTCCCAATAGGAGGCGATGAGCTTGGCGATGGTGGATTTACCGGAACCAGACGGTCCTACCAGCGCAGTGGTCGTGCCTTGCCGGATGTTCAGTGTGACGCCGTTCAAAACCTGCTTATCTTTGTAAGCGAATCTCACATCCCGCAGGCCAATGTCCAGCCCATGCAGTTCTTTTCTCTGCACAGGCCGCTCCAGATCCGGCTCGGACAGCACAGCGCCGATTTCCCCGGTGATGGTCGCAATTTTGGAGAAATCATCAGTCAAAAAGATCGCCGCTACCAATGGCCCCACGATACCGAGGGACAGGATTGCAATCGTGATAAAATCCGGGGCGGTCAGGCTTCCATTCCGATAAAAGACGCATCCAATGGGCAGAACGCCGATCAGCACAGCGGGCCAAATAGTCATCATCAGGGCGGAGTAGCCCTGCGTGGACTTCATCCAGTCCAATATAAGATCCGCATTTTGTCGAACCGCATCGGTAAACTTCCCATAGGATGCTGCACTCTGGTTGAACGCTTTAATGACCTCAATACCGTTGATATACTCCACCGTGGTGGCACTCATGTGCTTTCCGGCTTGAACGACCGCACCATATTTTTTCGGATACTCTTTCATCTGGGCCATATAACAGAGCATCCCAATAGGGATGGTGATAAGCGATACTAACGCCATACGCCAGTCCAGGGCGAAGAGGCAAACCACAATAGCGAGAGGGACCAACAGATTAGAGGTCATTTCCGGAATGATATGTGCCAGTGGGACTTCCATCTGCTCCACGCGCTCCACCATGGTCGTTTTCAACCGACCCGATGGTGTATCAGTCAGATAGCCCATGGAAACATGAGTCAACTTATCCGCCACAGCCCTCCGCAACTCCGACAGCACATGGAAAGTGGCCTCGTGAGAGCATCGAGTAGAAATGCCGTGGAGGACGGACTTGAGCAGATAGGCGATCAGGGCTACCATTCCCCAAGTCAGATAAATCGAAAAGTTTTTTTCAGCAGAAATGAGTAGGTTGACCATCTTTGCCACGGCAAAGTATGGCACCATCCCGCTGGCCACGCTGAGAACAGCAAGGACAGTCGAGGCAATAAAACCTGCCCGGTGCGGTCTGATAAACGCCATCAAGCTAAATGGATTCTTTTGTTTCTGCATGGTATCCCTCCTGAAGTTAGCGAACTCTAACCAAATGCCAAAGAAAAAAGCCGATGACTCGCAGGATTATCCTGCACATCATCGGCTCTGCGTCTTGGCGTCTGGCTCTGACAATATGATGTTTTGTCCCTGCACATCAACAATGTGTTCCGTTCCGCATTTAGGACAGAACAGCGGAAAACGCTTTAGAATTGTGTCTGGATTCACCTTAGTACGAGTTTTGTTGCCGCAGGTAGGGCAATGAATCCAGCCACTCCGGTCGATCCACCCGCTCAATGGTTTTCACCTCCATCCCCGAAGAAGATGGATTTCCAGCCAGCGATATAGAAACGTCGCATCCTTTGGATATGCTCGACCGCCTGATCCTTTGGCATATCATGGATGACCACCTCGAACATCCCAGTATAAAAGGCGCTGGACAGTAGATGGCTCAACTCTGGTGTAAGGCGGCCGCTGGAGATTGCGTCGTTCCCAGATGCCTGAATATAGCGCATGGTACATTGATTGTCTATTTCCACGACTCGGTGGAGGAATTCCTGATATGTACTGTTCTCTCCACTGGTCAAAAGCAGCTTGAACTCGTCAAAATGGTCGTAGATATAGTCTACTGAGGCCCAAAAGCCATGATCAGAGAAAGAATACATTTGGCTGGTCTGTTCAGCTCCGGGTAACTGGTTAAACTGCTCCAACGCCGATTGTATCAGGCCACAAAAAGCATCCATGGCAGGCTGTACGAGGGAGCGGTACAGGCTCTCTTTGTCCGGATATCGAATATAGATTGCCCCTTTGCTGGAGCCAGCTTTTTCTGCTATCACTCTAAGAGAGGCATTCTCATATCCATTTGTGAGAAATTCTTCTTTTGCGCATTCCATGAGTTTTTCTGTCACACCTGCTGTTCTTTTCGCCAAGTGACCACCTCATCAATTAAAACCTTCGGTTTCAAACCAGTGGTTTTAATATAGCACAAAAGAAGCGAACAGTCAATAGTCTCCGCTAACTATCTTATATCCACTCCGAAAGACGGTTTTGATATATATAGGATGTCTGGGATCCTCCTCCAGTTTCTTTCTCAGCCGCCAGATGGTATTCTCCACAGAGTTTGTCCCGTGCAGATATTCCTCGCCCCAAGCGGCCTCATAGAGCTGCGCTTTGGAGAACACATACCCTGGTGAACTGGCCATGCAGTAGAGCATGGCATACTCCCCATGATTGAGCTCCACTTCCCTGCCGGCCATGAGCACCCGGCGTTGCTCGTGATGGATCTCCAGATCCCCGATACGCAGCACGGAAGCAGACTGCTCGACAACATCGATCATCTCTGCCCTTTTACCCTTCAGCGCATCCATGATGGTCTGGAACACGCTACCGTCCGGATCGGCGGCCCGGATAACGATAATTTCATCCACGATTTCACCCCCAATGGCAAAGGGAGGCGGCCGCCTGCACGGCCTCCTCCCTTTGCTGTGCTTACGATTCTGTTTTCGCGGCGGCTTTCAGCCTCTCGAAACTTTCATCACTGATGACGTGCTCGATCCGGCAGGCATCTTTCTCAGCGGTTTCCGGGTCCACACCTGCTGCAATTAGGCGCTCGGTAAAGAAACGGTGCTTTTCGTAGATCTGCTCCGCCACTTCCCGGCCCACATCGGTCAAGTGCAGGAAATAGTCGCTGTCCATCGTCAGGAAGCCCCCGTCCCGCAGGGTCGCCACCGCATGGCACACGCTTGGCTTGGACACCTCCATGTGCCGGGCGACATCCACGGAGCGCACCATGCCCGTCTTCTTATGGAGAACAAGTATGGCCTCCAAGTAATCCTCACCGGACGCGTACAGTTTTTTATCAGGAGGCATTGCACGCACCATTTCCTTGCTCGTGGGAGAAGAAAGCCCGCAAGAGACTCACTGCATCCCCGTCCATCGGCCGATGCCACAGCACCTTGCTCCCCTGAATGAACAACAGGTAGGTGCAGCATTTATAAATGAGTTCCGGGTCATGTGTGATCAGAAACAGGCACTTTCCCATCTCTTTTAGGTGGTTTAAGTTGTCCGACACCTCCAGCATATGCCGGTAATCCAATCCGCTGGTAGGCTCGTCAAATATCAGGATCTTTTTGCCCGAAGCTACTGCACTGCCAATCGCCACCCTCTGTTTTTCACCACCGGACAGGGACATGGGGTGCAGTTTTATTTTGTCCAGCAGGTCAAGGCTGTTCAGTATCTCCTTGGCACGGGTCGTATCCGCTTTCTCGTCTTCGCCGCCCATACTGAGCAGCAACTCGTCCAGCACATCTTCCGTAAATAGCTGGTGGTTTACATCCTGCATAACCATATAGGAGATATGCCTGCGTTGCTTTGCGTCATAGGGGACCCCATCCATTTCAAGCACACCTTTTGCTTTTTTATCCAAGCCGCACAGACACCGGGCAAAGGTGGATTTTCCCGCACCGTTATTCCCGATGATGCCAATGATCTCCCCTTGGGGCAGGGTCAGGTCTGGAATATCCACATTGAGGGGGCCGTGCTTTTCATAGGAGAACTGGAACCCCTTGATATGTAGTTGCGGAGCGGCCGGTTTGGGAGCGGCCTCTGGGGGCAGATGGAATGGGTCCAGTGCCCGCAGCCCCATTCCCTGCAATTTATCGGGCGGTAATTTTTGGAATTCTGCCCCGGTAAATTCTTGTACAATACTTCCGTGCTTCATGTAGAGAATTCGGTCTGCATAGGGAACAAGATAATAAAGCCGGTGTTCCGCGACGATCACCGTCTTTTTCTCGGACTGCCAGTGCCGGATCACACCAATTAAATCTTCGATGGTGGCAATATCCAGGTTGGAGGATGGCTCGTCCAGCACAAAGATGTCCGGGTGGATTGCGTCGGCAGAGGCGCAGGCGATTTTCTGTTTTTCTCCACCGGACAGGGCAAATAAGCTCCGATTCAGCAGTTTTTCCAGCTTGAGACTATGAACAGTTTTTTCCAGACGTTCCCTCATTTCCGAGACCGGCAGAGCCATGTTTTCACACCCAAAAACGATCTCGCTGGTAGTATCTACATTGTAGAATTGCGTCCTTGGATTTTGGAATACAGATCCTACCCGCTGTCCGATTTGATAAAGAGGATAGTTTTTTAACTCTTTCCCATCTAAAAGAACTTGCCCAGTCAATTTCCCGCCGTAGTAATGCGGAATCAGGCCGTTGATCAGCCGGGTCAGCGTCGTCTTGCCGCAGCCGGACTCTCCACAGAGCAGGATGGTTTCGCCATCCCGGATTGTTAGGTTGATATGGCTCAGGTTGTTCTCGGTTTCTCCGCTCTCATAAGTAAAGGAAACATCTTTCAATTCGATCACAGTATCACCTCCTTACCATGGACTGAAAAAGTATGTAGAGAGTAGCGCAGTTCCGGCGATCAGTACCGTCAGCAGGTCCCAGCCGGTAAAACCGACCTTTGTGATATTGGTGCGCCGGACCGGGTTATCCAGGCCGCGGGTCAGGGCCGCCGCAGAGAGATCATCCCCGATTTTGACCACCGAGATCATCAGGGGAATAAAACGGTATTCAATCAGGGCCGCGGGGTTTTGCCAGAATTTCTTTGTCCCGAACTGGACCTCCCGCATCCGCATGGCGTCCTTGATGGCGGCCGATTCCTCCTGCATGGTAGGGATAAAACGAAACAGGACGGAGAGCGGAATGGTGATCTGCCGCCCAATATGCATCCTGCCCAGCGCGGTAATGCACTCGCTGGCTGTAGTAGATTTGATGATGTAGGCCCCCATCACAAAGGCCGGAAACAGCCGCAGGACCAGCCCTACCAGCAGAACTACCAGCATATTGACGATCATCGGGAACTGTACCGAGTTCTGGATAGCCTGCACAAACAGCCCCGCTGCGAACAGGCAAAAGAACACGGTTGCCGTCTTATACTGCCGGTTAGTCAACAGCAGGATAAAAGGGATCATCGCCACCACAATCATAAAAGCGGTGTGGCTGTATAGAAATTCTGCGGTAGCGACAACGGCCATCAGCAGCAGCTTGGTTCGTGGGTCCAAGCAAAAGCCTGTTCTGTTTTCAATAACCGCTTGAAGCTGCTCCATTACACAATGCCAGCTCTCTCAAAGTGTTTTTTCAACATTTTATGCCCCAGCAGCGCGCCCAGAATACCGCCCACAAACAGTAGCGCAAAGCCCACATACAACATCCAGGAAGGCATCAGGGATTGCAAGGTGTTTGCGTACTGATCGCCCATAGAGGTGTGGATGTTTTCCCAATACGCTTCGCCGGCAAACCAGAGATTGGCGGGGCAGCCCATGATACCGAGGCAAAAGCAGGCATAGCTCAGAACAGTGACCTTGAATTTCTGATAGCCGCCGATTTTGAGCACGACATCGCTTAGAATGCCGCCGAGCACCCAGCCGAGCAGGCCGATCCAGCCGTAGCCGATCAGATAGAAAAAGATGCCGCCGATGATACCTGTGATGGTCAGCATACCAAACTTCTGAATCTTGGTATAGTAAAGCATCATAGGAATGCCGCAGACGATGGGCCAAATTATGAACAGGAACGGGTAGACCACCGGCAGTGCGGTAAGCAGGCCGACAACAAAGAAAATAACAAGGGTCATGGCTGTGTAAATGCCAACATTGATTAGGTCTTTACCTGTGAGCTTTTTTGTGGTTTCCATTATTGAATATGTCCTTTCTGAAAAGAATTGAGTGTTGCAATACCCCGCGCAAAGGGGACACTGCGGTTTCACCTCCATGTCGTTTAGTTAGTGGATGCTAACTATTGTGCAAAAATTTTGGGGATCAAATCCCCAAAATTGTCTGCCATCCGGAGTTAAAAAAGGATACAAGCGTATGGGCGTATTTCAATGCTGCCTCTTTTGGAAAATCGTGCATGACTACTTCCGCCAGGGATGCAAAATACGAATGGAGCAGAATATGCCATTCCTCTTCTGCCAATTCGCGGACCTGGATACCCCGGGATCTCAGTTCCGCAAAAAATTTCAGCGTGACCTGGGTTTCCAGACAGACAACATCATCCAAAAAGGAGGAATACCGCGTGCCCTCCGCCCGCATAAGAAGTAGCCGGAACACATCAAAATGCTCATAGATGTATTCGATAATGGCCGACAGCGTTTTCTCCGACAGTTTCCAGAGGGATTTCAAGTCATCTGTCTTTGCCAGTTCCATGTGCTCATTTACCGATGCCTCGTAGATGGCCTTGACTTCCTGGACAACAGGCTCCACCAGCGCGCCAAACAGAGCCTCCTTATCTTCAAAGTGGTTATAAAAAGCTCCGTTGGTCACATGGGCGTCCTTGCAGATCTCCCGGATGCTGGCCCGCTCAAAACCATATTCCAGAAAGTGCTTTTGGGCGCAGAGCAAAAGATTTTCGTGGGTCTGCTGAAAGTCTCTTGACATTTGCTGTCCCTCCGTCCTATACTAAAATTACACTGTAATATTACGCTGTAATTTAGATTTTAGCACAGGGTACTTGAAATTGCAATACCCTCCTTGTATTTTTTGTGGCCTGAAAGGAGGCTGGTTATGAAGTCGAAAGAAGCGGGAACAATTCGTCAGCTCTTTGCTTTTGTGGGAGAGAGCAACGGTAAAATGCGTCTCTCCATCTTCCTGGCTGTCTTGGGAGAACTGTTTGGCATGGGCCCGTTTTTAATGGTGGCTGTCCTCGCGGACGCCTTGTACCAGGGGACTGCAACGCCCACGCTGGTATTGTTTCTCTGCGGAGGCTCCGCAGTTTGCCAGATCATAAAAATGCTGCTTACCTGGCGGTCTTCCCTAATGTCCCACAAAATTTCCTTTACCATACTGAAAAATATCCGGGAGGCCATTACGGACCGGATGGCGAAGGTCCCCATGGGTGTCATGCTGGAAACGCCCACCGGAACTTTCAAAAATCTGATTGTGGACAATGTGGCGAAGCTGGAGGACTCCATGGCCCATTTCATGCCGGAACTGCCATCCAACATCGCCGCACCTCTGTGCAGTATTCTCCTAATTTTCCTGTTGGATTGGCGGATGGGGCTGGCTGCACTGGTGACAATTCCACTGGGAACCTTCTTTTTTGCTGCCATGATGCGTGGTTACGGACCTCGCATGGAGAACTATATGCGCTCCGCCAATGAGATGAACAGCGCCTTGGTGGAGTATGTCAACGGCATTCAGGTCATCAAGGCGTTCAACCGATCCGCAGCTTCCTATGGAAAATATGCTGATTCGGTCTGTTACTTCCACGACTCCACCATGGCATGGTGGAGCCAATGCTGGCTTTGGAACGCAGCAGCCCGGGCTGTTCTACCCTCTACGCTTTTGGGGACCCTTCCAGTGGGAGCGTGGCTCTATATGGAGGGAGGTCTTTCTCTCCCTGTCTTTCTGGTAGCTCTGGTAGTGCCTCTGGGTTTTATTGCGCCGCTGATGAAGGTCTCCGAGGCCATGGAGCAGGTCAGCATGATCAAGGGTAATCTGGAACAGGTCACTGCCTTTTTGAAGACGCCGGAACTTGTTCGCCCCACGAAGTCCGCAGAACTTGGATCACAGGGCTTCCAATTTGAGGATGTTCGTTTTGCTTACAACGAAGCCGAAGTCCTCCACGGTATCTCATTCCAGACACAACCCGGTACCATGACAGCCATTGTCGGTCCATCCGGCTCCGGGAAGTCCACGATTGCCAAACTGATGGCCGGCTTTTGGGATGCGACCTCTGGTACGGTCCGTTTTGGCGGGCAGGATATTCGCAGCATTCCGTTCGGACAGCTTATGAGTGAGATCAGCTATGTGGCCCAGGACAATTTTCTCTTTGACAAATCTATTCGGGAAAACATCCGTATGGGAAACCCTGATGCCAGCGACGAGGAAGTAGAGGCTGCCGCCAAAGCCGCCAACTGCCATGACTTTATCATGCAGTTAGAACAGGGCTATGATACCATGGCCGGTGATGCCGGGGACCGGCTTTCCGGTGGAGAGCGGCAGCGCATCACCATTGCGCGGGCCATGCTCAAAAAGGCATCCGTCATCATTTTGGACGAGGCAACCGCCTATGCCGACCCTGAGAACGAGGCACTGATCCAGCAGGCCATCAGCAAACTGGTGGCGGGAAAATCTCTGATTGTCGTAGCTCACCGGCTGAATACGATCCGCAATGCCGACCAAATATTGGTTGTTTCTAACGGCGAGATTGTGGGCCGAGGCATCCAGGAGGAGCTTCTGCAAAGCTGCCCCCTTTATCGAAAGATGTGGCAGGACTACGCCGGCTCTATGGAAGGAGGCGCAGAAGATGTTTGAAATGATTCGTCGCGTCTTTAAGATTGCGGGAAACAGCCGTGGAAAAATCGTTGCAGGAATCGTCTGCAACATTCTGAAATCATTCTTCAACGGGTTTATGATGTTCGGTGTATTCTGGATTCTGGTCCATCTGGATAAACTCTCGCCGGGCATCATCGAGCAGGCTTTTGGCGTAATTCTGGGCAGCGTACTGGGCCATTTCTTTTTCCAGTGGATGTATGACCGCACCATGAGCGGGACTGGCTATGACATTTTTCGGGATTACCGTCTGGAGATTGGGGAACGATTGAAACAGGCACCCATGGGATATTTCTCAGAACAAAACCTGGGCACCATCCAGGCCATGCTCACCACCACGATTGCCGACCTGGAGGGCTACTCCATGCTGGCGATTGAGCAGATGACCAGTGGTGTGGCTATGGCTGTACTGATGTCCGTGATGATGTTCTTTTTCAGCCCGGTGATTGCGGGATTGAGCCTTGTGGGGCTGGCGCTTGGGATGCTGGTCCTGCGCTGGGTGAGGTTTCGTGCTGCTCAATATGCCCCCATTTACCAGGAGGCCCAGGAGCACCTGGTCGGTAAGGTGATGGAATACATACGGGGTATTTCGGTGTTGCGTTCTTTCTCTAAAGGTGACGAAGGACAGCGGGAAGTCCGCGTTGCGTTCCAGAAAAAATGGGATGCGGACTACGGCCAGGAAAAGGCTACGGCTGGTGTCCTCCGTTTCTATGGGCTGACCTTTAAGCTCATGAGTTGTGTGCTGATTGCGGCGGCAGCTCTGCTGTATCTGGCGGGGCAAATCAGCCTGCCTTATTGCCTGACTTTCCTGTTCTGTGCGTTTACGGTTTATTCCGATTTGGAGACAATGGGCAACAGCGCCTTTCTGAGCAAAAAGATCAATACAGAACTGGACCGACTGGAGGAAGTCACCGATATTCCAAAGATGGATACCAGCACGGAGAAACTGATTGTGTCCCACTATGGTATTTCTCTGGAACATATCTCATTTGGCTATGGGAATCGACGGGTAATCTATGATATTTCGATGGAAATCCCGGAGCATACCACCTGCGCGATTGTAGGGCCCTCCGGCAGCGGCAAGACTACACTCTGCAATCTGATTGCCCGCTTTTGGGATGTGCAGGAAGGGACAGTTCGGATCGGCGGAAAAGATGTGCGGGATTATACTGCGGACAGCGTGCTGGAATACATCAGCATGGTCTTTCAGAATGTGTACCTCTTTCACGACTCTGTGGAAAACAACATCCGGTTTGGTCGGCCGGAAGCCACCCATGAACAGGTGGTGGAGGCTGCAAAACGGGCCTGCTGCCACGACTTCATTTTGTCCCTCCCGGATGGGTACGACACGATCATCGGGGAGGGTGGCTCAACTCTCTCCGGTGGAGAAAAGCAGCGTATTTCCATCGCCAGGGCCATTTTGAAAGATGCTCCCATCATCATCTTGGACGAAGCGACTTCCAGCGTGGACCCGGAGAATGAGCAGGCACTTTTATCTGCCATCCAGGAGTTGACAAAAAACAAAACTTTAATTTCGATTGCGCACCGACTGAGTACTGTCAGGAATGCAGATCAAATTGTTGTGATAGATCACGGAAAAATCGTTCAACGAGGAAGGCACGCTGAATTATTACAAGAGGATGGAATATATCGGAAATTCTTATCTCTACGCACAAAAGCAACTGGTTGGCATCTATAATTTATTTAACTTATATCCACTCCGAAAGACGGTTTTGATGTAAACCGGATGTTTTGGATCTGCCTCTATTTTCTGTCGTAGCCGGAAGATAGTGTTTTCCACGGTATTTGTCCCATAGGGATATATCTCGTCCCAGGCCGCCGCATAAAGTTGTTCTCTGGTGTAGACGCAGCCAGGTGTCTTAGCCATACAGTAGAGCATGGCATATTCCCCGTGGTTGAGGCGGATTTCCTTTCCCGCCAGAAGGGCTTGCCGGTAAGCGGGGCGGATTTCCAATTCGCCGAGGAACAGCACAGAGGGAGCAGGAGCAGCGATGTCGATGACCTCTGCCTTTTTCTCCTGAAGGGCGTCCATGACGGCCTTGAACACGCTGCCGTCTGGGTCAGCGACTCGGATAACGATAATTTCTTCCATCGGATGCTTATCCCCCTTTTACGCAAAAAGAGAGAGGCCGCAAGCACGGCCCCTCTCCTTTGCTGTGCTCAAGATTTTTGCTCAGACACCGCTTTGAGGCGCTGAAAACTCTCATCGCTGATGACGTGCTCCATCCGGCAAGCGTCCCGTTCCGCCGCTTCCGGGTCTACGCCGGCTTCAATCAGCCGGTCGGTAAAGAAGCGGTGCTTTTCATAGATCTGCTCTGCCACTTCCCGCCCCACATCGGTCAGGTGCAGGAAATAGTCGCTGTCCATTGTCAGGAAGCCCCCTTCCCGCAGGGTCGCCACCGCATGGCACACGCTGGGCTTTGTGACCTCCATGTGCCGGGCCACATCCACGGAGCGCACCATGCCCATCTTCTTATGGAGAACAAGGATGGCCTCCAGATAGTCCTCGCCGGATGCGTGCAATGCCATGCGTGAGCCTCCTTCCGTTGTATTGCAAATACTATTGGAGCCGTTCCTTTGGCGCCCACTCCGCCGTTTGGGCGCCGCTCTCCCGCAGGAACTCCCCGTCATGGGTGATGACCACCACGCACAGCCCCTGTTTTGCCAGCTCCCGGAGGAGCCTGCTCACCTCCAGCATGTGGGCGTAGTCCAGACCACTGGTGGGTTCGTCGAAGATCAGCAACTCTTTTCCACTGAGGCAGCCGTCCACAATAGCCAGGCGCTGCTTCTGTCCACCAGAGAGCGCCAACGGGTGCGCCTGGGCGTACTGGGCCAGATCCATCCGCTCCAGGATGGCCAGAGCCTCCTGCTCTGTGGCTGTACTGCCCAGCCGCGCTTCCGCCAGCACGCTGTCCCCAAAAAGCTGGAGGTTCACATCCTGCATGATGAGGAAAGCCTTTCGCCGTCGTTCCTTTCGGCCCATGGGGCTTCCGTCCCACAGGATCGTCCCGGCCTGCTCTTTCATCAAACCGCACAGGCATCGGGCCAAAGTGGTCTTGCCCGCCCCGTTGTGACCGGTAATGGCTGTGATCTGTCCCCGGGGTGCGGTAAAGGACACATCCTCCCAGACTGTTCTGCCGCCGTAGGAGGCCCGAAGGCCTCGTACCGTCAGGCCACCCGTTTCCGATGACGGGTGCGGCTCCGGCAGCGGTACCTCCGTCAAACTCCGCAGATCCATGGAGCGCCGTTTCTCTTCCGTCAAAGCCAAGAACCCCGCCCCGGTGTAAATCTGCTCCAGCTGCCCTTCCCGCAGATAAAACACCCGGTCAGCCAGGTCTGCGGCATACCACAGTCGGTGCTCCGCCACCAGGACGGTTTTCCCCGCTGCTTTCAGCCGCCTCAGAATGTCCCGCAGTTGACGGATGCCTTCTCCGTCCAGATTGGAGGAGGGCTCATCCAACACAAACACCTCCGGTCCCATGGCCCATGCGCTGGCACAGGCGATGCGCTGCTTCTCCCCGCCGGACAGAGCAAAGATATTCCGATCCATGAGCGGGCCCACGCCGCAGACCTGAACGGCGGAATCCAGGGCCTGGGACATTTCCTCCCGAGAGGCCCCCCGGCTCTCCAGGCCAAAGAGCACCTCGCCGGTGGTGTCCAGATTGAAGAACTGAGACTTGGGGTTCTGAAACACGGAGCCCACGGTTTGCGCCAGCTCCCACAGGGGCGTCCCGGCCACATCCCGACCGTTGACTGTGACGGTGCCTTCCAAAGTCCCGCCTCCTCCATGCTGGAGCAGCCCGTTGATGAGCTTGATGATCGTGGTCTTGCCGCACCCGCTCTCACCGGTGAAAAGGATCAGTTCTCCCGGTTCTACGGTAAAAGAGCAGTCCCGAAGGCTGGGCTCCGTCTGCCCCTCATAGGTGTACGTCACATGGTCGAAGGTGATCACGGGAGCACCCCCTTGCAGCAGATCCCACCCACGCACAGGGCCAGGAACAGCAAAGTCACGGCCGCATCTTGAACATGAAATCCGATGGGCCGCCAGGAGGACATTTTCCCCGGATGCTCAATGCCCCTGGCGGTGGCCGACTCGCTGAGTTCCTCCGCTGTCTGGGCCGCCCCCATGAGCATGGGGACATAGACACACGCCAATTTTTCCTCCAGGCCGTGGATCCGGCGCAGGGCCATAGCGTCCCGGATATGCCGGAAGTCCTGGCGGAGCGCCGGCAGAAAACGGAGGGTCACCGCCAGAGTGATGGAAAAGCTCCGGGGCGCCCCCAACCGCTCCAGAGCGGCCATGAACTGGCTGACGCTGGTGGTGGCAATGATGTAAACCCCGCCGGCAATGCAGGGAAAGACCAGAAGGAAATAGGTCACTGTGGCAAAGACCGTGGCAAGGGAGCCGGGCAGCAGCGGCAACAGCCAGAACTGCACTGCCACGATGACCAGGTAGACAAGCAGCAGGCCCGCCAGCATCTTTCCCTTCCGCTCCAGCAGGAATAGGCCGAAGTAGGCCAGCATCACGGCGACGCGGAACACCGCCGGAGCCCAGGTGAATACCACCACATTGGCCAGCAGCCAAATCAGGATTTTGGTCCGTGGGTCCAGAAAGGAACCGCGGGCAGCCTGCGCCCTCATTGTGCCAGCCCGGCCTTGACGAAGTGCTTGCGCATGAGCTTCATGCCCAGCAGGGCGCCCAGGATGGACCCCACCAGGATACTCAGCACGATGATCCCGAACACCGGCCAGGTCAGCAGGCCCTCCATGGTGGCCATATAGCCGGCATCCATCATCTGGGCGGCATACTCCAGATAGCTCTCTTTGGTGAACCACAGGGGCAGGAAGTCCCCGATGAATCCAAGATTGAAGCAGAAGAAGCCCAGCACCAGCCAGCTCTTCTGCCTGAACTGCCCGGCCCGCAGGCACAGCTCACACAGAAGTCCGCCCACCAGCCCGGTGATGGGGAACATCCATGTGGCGGCTACCAGCACCACGCCGGTGACCAGGCTGGTGAGCAGAAAGGGACCGTTCTTTCGCACCTTGGCAACCATCAGCATGAACACCGGCCCAATCAGGATGGCGTCGATCAAGTGGGTGGCAAACCACACATAGGGACTGACGCCGCCCACCAGCATAAAAACAAAGCGGATGGCGATGCACACCGCTCCCAGTGCGCCGGCGGTGATGGCGTCCTTTGCTGTCAGTTTCCGTTTTCCCTGTTCCAATGATTGAGACATGTTTCTGTTCCTCCTGTTTCTAATCGTTAGTTATTGCTAACCATGGGACAGAATAGCACATCTCTCTGCCTGTCACCAACTCCATTCCGGCGTTTTGGCTCCAAACAGCATTTGATTTTCCTTGTCCCATTGACGGCCTGCTCCCGGTTCGATACAATCAGAGCAAGAGAACACAACGGAGGAAACGCCTATGTCCAACCTGTCACAGCTCTTTGATGCCGGACGTTTCCCCGGCGGCGTGGAGGTATGTCCCGACGGGAAGGCCGCCGTGATGACACTCCGCGGATCGGAAAACGGCAGTCTGCGGCTGTTCTCCCTGTGGGAAGGTGTGATCCTCTCCTTCAACCGGATTGATACCCAGGTCTGGCCTCTGGCGCAGGCCGAGGCAAACAATATCCTCCTTCTGAATTTCTGTCAGAAGGGCCGCTGTGAGGTGGCCCTGGATGACGGCCAGTTCGCCTTTCTCTCCCAGGGGTATATGGCTGTGGGGACACAGCAGGCCCAGGAGGAATATTGCTATCCCGGAAGTCTCTATGAGGGGATCGAACTGTTTCTTGATCTGGATGCGCTGTCCCGGCGGCCCTATCCGCTCTTTCAGGAGAGTGAGGTCAGCCCAGAGGAGATCATGGAGCATCTGCACACCCACCGCCGCCTGTATCTGGCCTCTACTCCGCCCACCGTTCAGACGGCGCTGGATGAACTGTGGCAGCTGCGGGATTCCCAGGAACTGGGTCTGATCAAGCTGCTCTCCGCCCGGCTGCTCTGGGAAGTGAAGCGCCAGCCTGTGGAGGCCAGTCCGTCGTTCCGCTACTTCACCCGCTCCCAGGTGGCCATTGCCAGGGAAACCCGGGAGATCCTGTGCGCCGATTTGAGCCGGAACTACACGGCGCGGGAGTTGGCAGAGCGGTTTCAGGTGAGCGAAACCAGCCTGAAAAACTACTTCCGGGGCGTGTTCGGGGAAAATCTATCCATCTTCCTGCGGGAGGCACGGATGCGCCGGGCGGCAGAGCTGCTGCGGGACACCGAACTGCGGGTGGCCGAGATCGCGGCACAGGTGGGCTACGAAAATCAAAGCAAATTCGCGGCGGTCTTTGCCAGGCAGTTCGGCTGCCCACCGCTGGAATATCGCAGAAGGGCACGGCTCGATTGAGCCGTGCCCTTTTCCGTCCGGTTTCAGAAAGGTTCTGCCTCCGCACCGTTCAGCCGCCACTGGGCGCTCTCGCTCTGGAGCTCCACCATGCGGCGGTAGAGGCCGCCCTGCTCCATCAGCTCCGCCGGGGCGCCCTGCTGGGCCACATGGCCGTCATCCAGCACCACGATGTGGTCGGCTCCCGCCACGGTACGCATCCTGTGGGCGATGACCAGCACCGTCTTGCCCTGAAGCAGACGGGAAAGGGCCCCCTGTACCTTTGTCTCGTTTTCCACGTCCAGGGAAGCGGTTGCCTCGTCCAGCAGGACGATGGGTGCGTCTTTTAGAAGTGCCCGGGCGATGGAGATCCGCTGCCGCTCCCCGCCGGAGAGTTTGGCGCCATTCTCCCCAATGGGCGTGTCATAACCCTGGGGGAGCCGCTCCACAAATTCATCGCAGTTGGCGGCCTTGGCAGCGGCGCGTACCTCCTCGTCCGTAGCGCCGCGCTTGCCCAGGCGGATGTTCTCCATCACCGTGTCGTCAAAGAGAACCACATCCTGGAACACCATGGAGTAGTCGGTAAGAAGTACCTCCGGGTCCACCGTGGAAATGTCCACGCCGCCCACGGTAATGCGGCCGGCCGTAATATCCCACAGGCGGGCGGCCAGACGCGCACAGGTGCTTTTGCCGGAGCCGGATGGCCCCACCAGAGCTGTGACTTCTCCCTCTTTTGCGGTGAAACTCACGTCACGGAGCACCTGTTTCTTATCGTAGGCGAATCCCACATGGTCAAAGATAATGTCGTGGCCCTGAGGCCGGAAGGTCTCCGCCCCTTTGGCGATAGGGGTTTCGTAGATCTCGTTGATGCGGTCGGCAGATACTTGGGAGATGAACATTTCCGCGATAAGAGCCAGGCTCTGGTCGAAGGGGGCGTACACCCGGGTGATGACCAGCAGGAACAGGAACAGCACCATGAAGTCGATCTGTCCGGACAAAATCAGGCTGGCTCCCGTCAGGATGGTAGTCGCTACGCCCAGGCGCATGATCACGCTGGCGGCATTGACAAACAATCCGGTGGTGAGTTCGCCCCGGATGGTGACTTTTTCGTGCTGGTCGATCTTCTCATAAAGACCGGCCAGATACCGCTCCTCCTGGTTGGCAGCCCGTATCTCCCGGACATTCTCCAACGCCTCCTGGATGCCGTCTGAGACCCGAAGGGCGGCTTTTTTTGTCACTTCGGAGTTTTGGGCGGCGATTTTCCGGCTGCCGAACAGCAGCCCAAAGGCTACCGGCACACCCCAAAGGCAGGCGATCATCAGCCGCCAGTCGTAGAAGAGCAGGCACAGGGCGATGATGGCAGTGGAGATGTAGGCCCCGTACAGGTATCCCAGCACATGGCTCCACACGTGCTCCATCCGGTTTACGTCCCCCATGATGGTTTCAGTTAAGTCCGCCAGGTCCCGCTTACCGAAGTAGCCCAGGGGCAACTTCCGCAGCCGCTCCGCCAGGCGCAGGCGGGTGGTCTTGACCTCACCGTACACCAGGCCGTAGGTGGCCCGGTACTGCTGCAGGTGGGTCACAAAGGACAGCAGGACGAACCCCACGGTCAGGACTGCCGGCAGCGCCGCCCCCGGCAGGGGCGCGCCGTCCGTCAGGGTGCCCATAAAGCCCCCCATCAGCAGGTAAAGGATGCCCATGCCGCCCATGACCACCAGGTTGGTGACGACGGTCCAGAACGCGCCGCTTTTGGTGTTTTTCAGGCCCTGGTCGGTCAGGGCGTATTTGCGCTGAAACGCTTTGCTGAACATTTCCCTTCCCCCTTTCTCACCGTTCGCTGGTGATCTTCCACTGGACCGCCCGGTTGTAGTCCGCCCACATCCTGGCATACAGCCCGCCGGCGGCAGTCAACTCCTCGTGCGTGCCCTGTTCCACTATGCGCCCCTGGTCCATGACGAGGATCCTGTCCGCCCCCACCACGGTGGACAGGCGGTGGGCGATCATGATGACCGTGCGGCCCTTCGTCAGTTGGGCAAAGGCCTTCTGAATCAGGGCCTCGTTCTCCGGGTCGGCAAAGGCGGTGGCCTCGTCCAGCACCACGATGGGGGCGTCTTTCAAGATGGCCCTGGCCAGGGCCACCCGCTGCTGCTCTCCGCCGGAGAGGTAGGTGCCCTCTGTACCGATCACAGTGTCCATGCCCTTTGGCAGCTTTTCCAGAATGTCTCCGCACTGGGCGGCCATGAGGGCGGCGAGCACCTGCTCCCGGGTGGCCTCTGGCCTTGCGGCCCGGACGTTCTCCAGGATGGAGGTCTTGAACAGCCGGCTGTTCTGGAACACAAAGGCAATCTGATCCATGAGCGCGTGGGGGTCCATGTCCCGCACATCCACGCCGCCCACAAGCACCGCGCCGGAGGACACGTCCCAGAACCGGGGGATCAGGCTGGCGGCGGTGGTTTTGCCGCCGCCGGAGGGGCCCACCAGGGCCACGGTCTGTCCCGGCTCTACTGTAAAAGACACATGGCTGAGAGCGGGCGTCTCTGCCCCGTCGTAGGTGAAGCTCACGTCCCGGAACTCTACCCGGCTGCCCTGAGGCGCCCTGGGGCGCTCTGGTGCTTTCAGCTCCGGGGCCTCCATGACCATGCGGATGCGGCCCAGGGCGGTGCCGGCCAGCATGATGCCGGAGGAGGCGAACATGATCCGGGCCAGCGCCGTGGAGATGATGGCGGAGAACACCGCGTAAAAGGCGAAGTCTGTCACGAACCCGGCAAAGCTCCCGGTGGCCAGGGCTCCCGGGGCCAGGAACAGGGCCGCCGGAACCAGGAACACGAAGGCCCCCTCGGTGACGCTCAGGTTGATGGACTGGGGCGTCCGGCACACGTCCGCCTGATAGTGCTCGGCCTTGGCGCTGTACTCCTCAATGGCCTGCTGGAACGCCTTGAAGGAATACACCGTCTGCTGGAAGATCTTCACCACCGGGATGCCCCGGACATACTCGGTGCCCGCCTTGGTCATGCGGTCCTGGGCCGCCTGGTACTCCGCCATGATCTGGGCGTTCTTGCCCCCCATCATGGCGAACATGGTGAGGATGGAGATCACCGCCGCCAGCAGGCAGGCGCAGCCCATCCGCCAGTCAAAGACGAACATCAGCACCAGCATGGCAATAAACAGGGTGATGGTACCCACGATGTCTGCCAGATTGTGGGCCAGCAGGGTCTCGGTGTCGGCCGCCGCCGCGTCCAGCCGTCCCCGGATGAGGCCGGAGGCGTTGGCGTCGAACCAGCCCAGAGGGGCGTTCATCACATGGGCCACGCCCTGCTTGCGGATGTTGGCCGCCGTGCGGAAAGCCGCCAGGTGAGTACACATCAGGCCCAGGAAGTACAGAGCGATGCCCGCAACCGCAAAGGCGAAGGCCAGCCAGCCGTATCGGGTGACCTCCCGGGCCGCCGTCCAGTCCGGCGCCGCGGCGATCAGATCCCGGGCCGCCAGCCAGATGCAGATGTACGGCGCCATGCTCAGCACCATGGACACTGCCGACAGCCCCAGGCCCAGAAAGGTCAGCCCCCTGCGGCTCCCCGCATAGTCCAGCAGGGCGGCTATATCGTTCTTCTTCTTTTGCTTCATGGAAAAACCTCCTTTTGAAAGTTAGCAATAACTAACCAATATCCAAAAAAGACAGGGGTCATCCCCCCATCAATGTCAGCCATCCTCCGGTGTAAAACTGGCGGAACTGTTCCACGTCCCGCTGTGCCTGCTCCCGGGGCATATCGTGGACCACGATCTCAAAGAGGCCGCTGAACATCCCGCTGGCGATGATGTGGCACAGGGACCGGCTCAGTTCCGGCACATCCCACCCCAGATGCCGCAGCACTTCCATATAGCGGAGGGTGGATTCCACCTCCACCTCCACCATGTTGTGGATGAATTGCTCATAGCCGGTGCCCTCCGCCCGGCACAGGAGCAGCTTCACTGCCTGGCGGTGCTGGCAGATGTAGTCCACCATCCAGTGGACACAGTCCGAGGATTCTATCCCCATATGCTCCGGCTGCTGCTCCTCGGGCAACTCAGCAAAGGAGGTCTGGGCCTCCATGAACCGGCCCATCAGTGCCTTGGCGTGGGGTTCTACAATAGAGGCAAATAGAGCCTCCTTGCTGGAGAAGTAGCCATAGAAAGCTCCGGTAGTTACCCCGGCGTTCTTCACGATCTGCCGCAGGGAGGCCCCCAGAAAGCCCTTGTCCAGAAATTCGGTCATGGCCGCCTCCTGGATCCTTTCCAATGTGGTGGGAGTGTTCTCTTCCATTGTGGCAGCCTCCTTATAGCAGCGTTATATAACAATGCTATAGTATAGCTGTCGGATCCATTTGTCAAGAGGTGGAAGGAAATTCTCCACGGAGCACATGGAAGGAAATTCCCCAAAGAGCACGATGAGAAATGCCCCGGCGTACAACTGCACGCCGGGGCATTCGAGAATAAAATCGTTGCTTACGGTTTGCGCCGGAAAAGATACGCCGCGCCGAAGAGTCCCAGAAGAACACCGCCCAGGATCTGAAAGCCCGTTACCGCGCTCTGCATAAGCAGTACATAGCTCTGGGTGTCCATCCCACCATAAACCGAAAGATAATTTCCAATATAGGCGTTTCCCAGCGGTACTGCCAGCAACACCAGCAGCGCACCGGCCACGGCGCCAATCAGATAGAATATTTCCTTCTTCATATTCAACCCTCCGTTCAGTCGATGATGGAAATAAACTCATGCGGGATCTTCCGAACTTTACAGATCCTTCAGCACCTTTGTCGCCTGACCGGCTACCGGTAGTGCGCTCATGCTGTGAAGGCTTACTCCAAGAGTGGACAGGTTATGTAGCATGGCGGAGGTGGCCGGAGGCAGGATACCCACTATGCCCAGGCCGATGAGGGCCCCGTTGAAGCCGATGACAAAGCGGTAGTTGTTCTGGATGCGGTTCATCAGGGCCATGGCCAGCTGCCGCAGGCGCACCAGCTCCCACAGGCTGTCGGCGGCGATGGTGATGTCGGCGATCTCCCGGGCGATAGCCGCCCCGTCACTGATTGCGATACCCGCATCCGCCTCGGAGAGGGCCGGGGAGTCGTTGATGCCGTCTCCCACCATGAGGACGGTATGGCCCTCACGCCGCAGGGCGGACACATAGTCCGCTTTGTCCGCAGGGAGCACTCCGGCCCGAAAGTCGTCTACCCCCAATTCCTTGGCAATAGCGGTGGCGGTGCGGGGGCTGTCCCCGGTGAGCATGACGGCATTTTTCACGCCCAGGCCCCGCAGGGCGGAGAGCACGTCCTTCGCCTCCTCCCGCACGGGGTCGGAGATGCAGAGCACGGCGGAGAGCACCCCGTCGATGGCCAGATACAGCTGGGAGTACTCCGGGGGCAGGGCGTCGAACTTCTCCTGTTCCCCCTCCGGGATGGTCACCTTTTCATCCTCGAAGATGAAGTGGGCGCTGCCGATGCGTACCTGCTCCCCGTCCACCGAACTGGCGATGCCGTGGGCCACCAGATACTCCACCCTGGCGTGGCGCTCCTCGTGGTGCAGCTTGTGGCGGCGGGCCTCCTCCACCACGGCGTTGGCCATGGAGTGTGGGAAATGCTCCTCCAGACAGGCGGCCAGGCGGAGCATCTCCGCCTCCTCCTTGCCGTTGAAGGGGACGATCTTCGCCACCCGTGGGCAGGCGTGGGTGAGGGTGCCGGTCTTGTCAAAAACGATGGTGTCCGCCTTGGCCACCGCCTCCAGGAATTTACCGCCCTTGACAGTGATGTGCTCCCGTCCCGCCTCCCGCATGGCGGAGAGCACCGCCAGGGGCATGGCCAGCTTCAGGGCGCAGGAGAAGTCCACCATGAGTACCGACAGCGCCCGTGTCACGTTCCGGGTGAGGGCCAGGCTCAGCAGGCTCCCGGCAAAGGTGTAGGGCACCAGCCTGTCCGCCAGACTGGACGCCTTGGCCTCGGCGGCGGACTTCATCTGCTCGGAGCGCTGAATCATCTCCACGATCTGGTCGTAACGGCCCTGGCCGGTGGCCTGCTTCACCTCCAGGATGCACTCGCCCTCCTCCACCACAGTGCCGGCGTAGACTGCGCCGCCGGAATGCTTGGCCACGGGGACGGACTCGCCGGTGAGGGAGGCCTGGTTGACGGTGACCTCCCCCTCCGCCACCACGCCGTCCAGGGGGATGACGCCTCCGGCCCGAACCAGCACCCGGTCGCCGGGCTTTACCTGGCCGATGGGAACCAGCACCTCCCCGGCCTCTGTTTTCAGCCACACCCGGTCCACATGGAGGGACAGGCTCTCCGCCAGGTCGGCCACGGACTTCTTCCGCGTCCAATCCTCCAGCAACTCGCCGATCTCCAGCAGGAACATGACGGTGCCGGCGGTTCCAAAGTCCCGGCGGCATGCGGAGATGCCGATGGACAGGGCGTCCAGCAGTTCCACCTTGATTTTTCGCCGCCCCAGGCATCGAATGCCTTTGTGAAGGAATGGTACCATGTGCCAGACCACCCGGGCGATCCGCAGCGGGGCAGGCAAAAACAGGGCGGCGGCCCCCTTCATCAGCACCTTGCCCACCAGTTTTTCTTGAAACTCCCGGTTCAGTTCCCGGGTGCTGTGGCTGGGAAGGGTAACCGCTTCCTCCGCCCCGGCCCAGGTGAAGCCGCCGATAGCGGATAGCACCGTCTCCCGATCTCCCGCGTAGGTCACGATGACGCAGCCGGTGCGCTCATGGACCACGGCCTCTCTCGTCCAAGGTTGGCCCTTCAGCCAGGTCTCCAGCAGGTCTGCCTGCCGGAGGGTCATATTTTTCTGCCGGAGCCGCAGGCGCATCCGGCCCCGGCTCTCATGTACGATGGTCGCTCTCATAATCGATCTCTCCTCATGGAAAAAGGGAGCCGCTTACCGGCTCCCTTCCGCGGTTTTTCAGGCCTCCTGGCCCTCTACCTGAGCCTCGGCTTCCTTGGCGGCCCGGGCCTCGTTGATGTCCTTGGCGGCGGCCAGGATGTCGGCGGCGTTCTCCTGGACAGAGGTAACGGTCTCCATTACGCTGTCCTTCATCCGCAGGCCGGCGGCGGTAATGTGGGTATAGGCCTTCTTGGCGTCCTTGCTGGCAAGCAGCTTCACGCCGGCGGAGCCGAACAGAGCGCCGCCCACGAAGCAGGCCAGTTTGACATAGTGCTTCATCATGAGAGATTCTTCCTTTCTGCTATGTACTTATTTGCGCTTGTAGCCCGTGATCATCACCATGACCATGCAGATCACGGCGCCCCAGGCCCAGAAACGATGCTGCTTCATCAAGATCTCCTCCTATCAGGAAACAAGCTTAGCTCTTAGCGTATTTAAATAGTATAGCAGATATCCCTCTCAAGCACATCTCTGAATCGGTCAAATAGTTGCCTGTTTAGACATTTTTGCGATACTGGCCCGGTGTCAGCCCATATTGCTGCCTGAAAGCAGCGATAAATTGACTGACACTGCTATAGCCCACTGCTTTGGCCACGCCTTCCAGGCTTAGCTCGGTCGTGTGCAGCAACTCCGCCGCCCGTTCCATCCGCCGCTGGCGCAGCCAAGTATGGACCGGCAGACCGTAAAGGCGGCGGAATCCCTCCTTTACGGTAGTGGCGGAGAGACAGGCCCGGCGGCTCAAGGCCGGAATGGTGAGATGCTCGTCCAGGTGTTCCTCCATATACCGGCGGATCTCTGCTAGCGACTGGGCGACACCCCGGTCCAGCATCGGACCCAAGAGGGCTTCCGTTCTCTGTTCATCCTGGGCAGAGAGCAGATAGAGCAGTTCCACTGACTTCCACACGCACCAGCGGGCCCGCTCGCTCTGGGGCAGACGTTCCAGGTCGGCAAAGGCCGCCCGGCTCCAGTGGGTGGGCCCCTCCACGGCGCAGCCGCCCCGGCTGGTCATCCACCGCCGTACCCGGCTTGTGTCCAGGATCAAGCCGCCCAGCAGATTACATATGGTTTCCAAACTCTCTCGGGCGCCCCGGGCGTCTACCGCCACGAGAATTCCTTCCAGAGGCGCATCCACGCTGGCCCCGGTCAGATTGGAGAGATCGGTGAGACTCAGCACCTGCCGGGCGCCAGCTGTCAGGGATGACCCGTCTCGCCGGGTCAAGGTCACGGCGCCCCGCAGACAGAACAGGGTCTCAAAGTGCAGGGGGGCCAGTTGGAGAGGCAGGGGGAAAGTCCCCTCCTCCAGGGAGAACAGGCAGGCCCGTGCGCCGGGCATCACCTGAGCCCAGTCTCCCCGATCCGCCAGAAATTCCGCCAGCAAAATTCTCCCCCCTCTCCATCTGTCGGTATCCCGGCTCTTTACCGGCCGAACAGTCCCTTCTTTTCCCAAGGCTCCTTCCGGATCTCCCCCACCTCATATCCGGTGGCGGAAATGGCCGTGCGCAGGGCATCCTCGTCCAGTTCCGTCTCTGCGATCACCGTGGTCTCTTTTTTACTCCGGGACGAGGTGACCTTCTTCACCGGAAACGCCTTCCGTACCGCGTCGTTTACATGGCTTTCGCACATGCCGCACATCATGCCTTCCACATGGACCGTGTACTTCCACATCGTCTATCCCTCCACTGTTTTTAAAATTCAGTTTGCTGTTTCCAGCATATGCAGCAGCCTCAACGACTTTCGCATCACTGCCGGCATCCTGCTGGAAGATGCGTCAGGGAATGCGTTGCCATATCCATCACTTTCGCCCAACCAGCATCCGAGACTCTCCCAGCATCATCATGGCCGCCCGCCGCTGGGAACCGAACACCTCCGTGGCGGTATCCACCAGCCGCACCTCCTGAAATCCGGCCTCCCGCAGATCCTGGGCAAAGGCCTCCATGTCCCCGTACATCCGGGGCTTCATATCGTCATTCAGGGCAAATACCCCACCGGGCTTTAATACCCGCAGGGTCTCCCGCAGCAGTGCTTGCTTATCCGCGCCGGTAATATTGTGATAGACATAGTTGCTTACGACCGCGTCAAAGGTATCATCGGGGAAGTCCAGCTGATGGGCGTCCCCGTGCTGAAACCGGCACCGGGTCGCTACACCCTCACTGGCGGCGTTCTTCTCGCACATGGGCTGGCCGTAGCCGTATGCCACGCCCCAATAGTCGATACCGGTGACTTGCGCTTCCGGCCAGGTGAGGGCCGCCCGGATGGACAGGGCGCCGGAGCCGCAGCCCACATCCAGCAGCGTCCCCTTGCCATCGAAGCCCAGGTGGGCGAGCAGGCACTGGTGGGTCCGCTCCATCATCCCACCGCCGCCGAAAGCGTATTGTTTGCGTATCCAGCCGCACCAACAGAGCAGGGCCAGAAATGCTGCGGCGGCCACCGAAAAAACCGCTCCTAGCCATGGCAGCCGGAACACTGTGAAGGACAGCACCGCCAGCACAACAGATAGGGCCAGCAGACCGCCAATCATGTAAAAGACCGGGTTGGACATCCAACTTCCATAGTCCTCGCCGTGAGTACCAAGGTGGATCTCCTCATGTCGGGATTTTTCATGTTTCATCCGACCATCTCCTCGTATCATAATTTCTGCAATAACAGTCCCAATCCCGCCTGAGCCGCCGCCAGCAGCGGGCACAGCAAAAGCGGCCACTGGAGCAGATGCTCCGGTAACGCATAATCCTTCATCCATGCCTTGAACTCATAGCCGGGATGTCCCTCTGTGCCAGAGATCACAAAACGGTTTTTCGTCTTTTTCTGGTTCAGCCACACATCAAGGAAAAACAGATCGCCTAGGTTGACCATCATCCACTGGATGTAGCCCGTCAACGCCAGGCGCCAAAAACCATGTGTCCCGCCCGCCACCGCGCTGAGGGCGCCGTAAAGCAACAGCGGGAGCCATTCCCACAAGATGATCCACCGCCAATATCCGGCAGCTTCTCGCTTTGTAGGCGGCTCCTTGGCCGCCTTGATGATGGCGGACGGATAGCAGGGAAACATCAGCCGGGGCTTATACAGTGCAGCCGCTGCGGCGAACAGGTTAAAATAGGCCGCCATAGCGAGCCCGTCCAAGATGCTGCGCGTCCAGTTCATAGAAATCCTCCCGCATTTTTCATAAGGGACCTCTCTTGTTATTTATTGCCTGAACACCCCGCATCCTCCCGGATCGCCAGCACACAGAGCCAGTGTCTTTTCGCATCCCGCTTCACGATGACCTTAGAAAAACCAGCCTCGGTGAGAAAGGTGACAAACTGGCTCCGGTTGAATATCTTCATCCCATCAATGACAGAAAGCCACCTGCTGTCTCGGGGATTTTCTCCGTCCACTTCATTGACGATCAGAAAGATGCCGCCCGGCCGCAAGATGCGGTACACCTCCCGGAAACTCTCCGTGGGGCCGGGCCAGAAATATACCGTTTCAAAGGCAGTCGCCAGATCAAATGCCCTATCCTCGAAAGGGAGGCGAGAAACATCTCCCTGTATGACACGGCAGCGGCCGGCCTGCAGTTCTTCCTGATTGATATTTCTGGCCTTTTCCACGGATATTTCCGAATAGTCCAGGGCGGTGACAGTTGCGGCAGGGTATTTTCGCAGAAGGGCCCGGATGTTTCGGCCGCCGCCGCAGCCCAGTTCCGCAATCCTGACGGGACCTGTTTTCGGCAAACAGCCCAGTCCCCAGTCCGCCAGGGCGGCATGGGCATAATTCATGCTGGCTACCATGCACTTGCCCAGAAAACCTTCCGGTTTTCGTGTGTTGCGAAGGAAAGATCGAAAAAGTTCCATAGGCACCCTCATCCCTCAAAACAGGTTAGCAATAACTAACCCAAGAGCAGTATACACCTGCTTAACGCAAAAATCAAGCCCGCCGACTTATTATAGAAGCGGTTTTATTGAGTCGAGCGATACATATTCAGAGCCGTGCGCACTCCCTCTTGACAAGGAGATAGAAAACCCTATATAATTCTTTTACGGTTAGCGACAACTAACTTCAAGAAATATGAATGGAGGTTGAATCACCCATGTCCCTGATTCAGAAAGAAATTGCCGATTTCACCGTACAGTGCTACCAGAACAACGCTTTCCGAGCTGTCTCCAAGGCGGACATCCTGGGCAAGTGGAGCGTGTTCTTCTTCTATCCTGCCGATTTTACCTTTGTGTGCCCCACAGAATTGGAGGATCTGGCCAATCTCTATGAGAAATTCCAGGCCATCGGCTGCGAAATCTACTCTGTTTCCTGCGATACCCATTTCGTCCATAAGGCGTGGCATGACGCTTCCGAGCGCATCCAGAATATCCAGTATCCCATGCTGGCCGACCCCACCCATTGTCTGGCCAAAGATTTTGAGGTCTATATCGAGGCGGACGGCGTGGCCGAGCGGGGCAGCTTCATCGTGAACCCCGAAGGGAAAATCGTGGCTTATGAGGTCAACGCCGGCAATGTGGGCCGGAATGCCGATGAACTTCTGCGGAAGGTGCAGGCCTGCCAGTTCGTGGCGGAGCATGGAGACGAGGTGTGCCCGGCGAAGTGGCAGCCTGGCGCCGAGACCCTGAAGCCCAGCCTGGATCTGGTGGGGCAGTTGTAAGCCATGGAGCGGATGGAAAATCTCTACGATGTCGTGGTCATCGGAGGAGGGCCGGCGGGACTCACCGCCGCCCTCTATCTGGCCCGGGCCCGCTACCGGGTCGTGGTCGTGGAAAAGAACCACTTCGGCGGGCAGATCACCATTACCGCAGAAGTGGTCAATTTCCCCGGGGTGGAGCGAACCAGCGGCGCCGCGCTCACGGAAACGATGCGGAAACAGGCCGAGTCCTTCGGTGCGGAATTCCTCCTGGCGGAGGTCACCGAACTGGATCTGAGCGGTGATGTGAAGACTGTGCGCACTGGGCGTGGCGATTTGAAGTGCTTCGGCGTCCTGCTGGCCACCGGCGCCCATCCCCGTATGGTGGGGTTCCAGGGTGAAGCACAGTTCCGGGGGCGGGGAGTTGCCTATTGCGCCACCTGCGATGGGGAGTTCTTTACCGGCAAGGATGTCTTTGTGGTGGGCGGCGGCTTCGCGGCCGCCGAGGAGAGCGTGTTTCTTACCAAGTACGCCCGCCATGTGACCATCCTGATCCGGGGCGAGGACTTCACCTGCGCCCAGGCCACAGCGGACGCCACCCGGAACCACGAGAAGATCACCGTCCTCACCAACACGGTGGTGGAGGAGGTGTCCGGCGACACCGCTCTGCGGTTTATCCGCTATCGCAATACAGAAACCGGCCAGGTGACCAAGTACCACGCGGCGGACGGAGAGACCTTCGGCGTCTTCATCTTTGCCGGATATGAGCCGGCCACAGAATTGGTACAGGGCCTGGCGGATCTGAATGAGCAGGGCTATATCCTCACCGACCGTAGTCAGAAGACCACGGCGGACGGCCTGTATGCCGCCGGGGACGTGTGTGTCAAACCCCTGCGGCAGGTGGTCACCGCCGTGGGCGACGGCGCCCTGGCCGCCACCGAGCTGGAGCGGCTGTGCGCCGCCATGCAGGCCAGGACCGGCCTCCATCCTCAGCCGCCGACCAGCCGGGCTGAGGAGCCGGAACACCCGGCGAAAACAGGCAACGGCCTTTTCACAGGGGATATGCTCTCCCAGCTCCATACCGTGTTCGCCCGGATGGCCGCGCCGCTGATCCTGCGGATCTATCTGGATGAAACGCCCCTCTCTGCCGAACTGCGGCAATACATGGAGGAGCTGGCGGCACAGAGCGGTAAATTATCTGTGGAACTGGGCGACCCCGCCGATGTGGATCACCTGCCCTGCGTCCGGGTGTTCCAGGCGGACGGCGGCTGGACGGGCCTTGCCTTTCACGGCGTCCCAGGCGGCCACGAGTTCACCTCTTTCGTCCTGGGGCTCTATAACGCCGCCGGGCCGGGACAGGCGCTGGACGAAGAGAGCCGGACCGCGATCCAGGCGCTCCAAAAGCCAATGGATTTGCAGATCCTGGTGTCGCTGTCCTGTACCATGTGCCCGGAACTGGTGACGGCGGCCCAGCGCATCGCCGCGGAAAATCCCAACATCACCGCCCAGGTCTATGACCTGAATCACTTTCCCGACCTGCGGGAAAAGTACCAGGTCATGAGCGTCCCCTGCCTGGTGGTCAACAGCGGGGAGCAGGTCTCCTTTGGCAAGAAGAGCATCCGGCAACTGTTGGAATTGCTGACTTAACGGAGCCAGCGGTACCCATCATCAATATTGCGCGGAGAAGATTAGAAAAGAGGCGGTACGATGAACGAGGCAGTACAGTCTTTGGGATATGGCTTGGCCTCTTTGCTGTTCTGTACTGTCATCTGCGCGATCTGTCAGATGATCAAAAAGCTCGCATATTGGTTCTTACACCATGAGAAGGCACAGTCTCATGGTGGCCACAAAAAACAGCTTTGACGCGAATACTGTGCAGCGTCAAACAGAAAGTCCATTTCTCTTCGGGGGACAAATCCTATGTCAGAAGATTTGGTCATTCGCCACTGTGCTCCGACTTTGGCAGGGATCAAAACCAGGAACCTTTTTTCCTGTGCCTGCCCATGCAAAGCCGCGCTGACAAAAGAACTATGCCGCTTGAACAGGAAGCTGGTTCCCAAGGGAATCCGCATCCTGCCGCTGAAGGTCCGGAAAGGCCGTGCCCTTATCTATGTCTACCGGCCCAACGCGCTGGAGTGTGATCTGGCAGATCACCGTTCCAGGGGGCTGCTCCTGCGGTATGGTTATACGCCGGGAGATTCCAACCGGTGCGTGATCCACCTGATCCGCCGCCTGCGGTCGGATGGGGAATTTCCCCATGAGATCGGCCTGTTTCTCAGCTATCCGCCGGAGGATGTTCTGGGTTTCATCCTCAATAAAGCCTATAATCACAAGTGCATTGGATGCTGGAAGGTCTATGGCGACGAACAGACGGCCAAAAACATCTTCCGGAAGTACGAGGAATGCAGCAAAATTTATTCCCAACAGTGGGAGCAGGGGAAATCCATCGAGCAGCTCACAGTGGCTGGTTGATGTTTTCCAAATCCAAGAAAAACAGAAAGGTTGTTGATTCTTATGAGTAAAATCGCAGTTGTTTATTGGAGCGGCACGGGAAACACCGAGGCTATGGCCGCGGCGGTCGTGGAAGGCGCCAAGGGAAAGGGGGCCGAGGTGTCCCTGCTCACCGCCTCCGAGTTTTCCCCCGAGCAGGTCAGCGAGTATGACGCCATTGCCTTTGGCTGCCCCTCCATGGGGTCGGAGCAGCTGGAGGAGAGTGAGTTTGAGCCCATGTTTACCGCCTGTGAGGGCCGGCTGAGCGGGAAGAGCATCGCCCTGTTCGGTTCCTACGGATGGGGCGACGGCGAATGGATGCGCAGCTGGGAGGCCCGGTGCAACGACGACGGGGCAAACCTCGTCTGTGACAGCGTGATCTGCAACGAGGCTCCGGATGAGGAGGCCCTGTCGGCCTGCCGGGCCCTGGGCGCGGCCCTCGCCTGAGAAAACAGAGAGGCGCCGGCATCCTTCATGGTCATCTACTCGTTTCTCTCAACACATTTGCTCCTCGCGGGGACTTGCAATCTTTTGCGGGTTGTAGTATCTTATGGTTAGCAGATACTAACCATAAAAGAGGCATCGCACCATGAAGGAATCTGAATTGGCTTTTTGGCAGAAGACTGCCCGGCATTATACCAGGTCCATGGACCGCTCCGCACCGCTGTACGCGGCGGTGTGTGAGCGGATCCGGCCCCATCTCTCCCGGGATATGAACGTGCTGGAGCTGGCCTGCGGCACGGGGCAGCTGTCCTTTCCGCTCTCGCCCTATGTCCGGCTCTGGGAGGCCACGGACGCCGCTCCCACTATGATCCAGGAGGCGAAAAAGCGGATCGGCTCCTCACGCCTCCACTTCTCTGTCCAGGATGCCGCCCATCTGCCCTACGCGCCGGAGTCCTTCGACGCGGTGGTCATCGCCAATGCCCTGCACATCCTGCCGGAGCCGGATCGCGTGCTCCGGGAGATCCAGCGGGTTCTGAAGCCGGGCGGATGGTTGTTTGCCCCTACCTTTGTCCACGGCGGAGGGCGGCTGGCAAGGCTTCGCACCTGGTGTATGGAGCGAACCGGTTTCCATGTTTACCACCGCTGGAACGCTGGAGAGTTTGTCTCCTATCTGTCCATGCACGATTTCTGGGTGGTGGAGCACGCACTGCTGGGCGGCCGTGTGCTGCCCCTTTGTTGCGCCGCCTGCCGGTGGACACCGGCGGAACGGATCACCGCGCAGAGCAGGAGTGAAGGACGCCTGCACGGGAGATATCCAGGAACAGGACTGGGAACCGCTGAATAGGGGGGATTGTTTTGAAACGGTGGAAAACGGTTCTGGCTGCGCTTGCTATCTTTTGCCTGCTAACCGGCTGCGGGATGATGAATCACGGGGATGCAGAAAGCGAGTCACCGTCCCCGTTGGAGGGACCTGCGGCAACGGAAGGATTCACGCCGGCAGCAGACTCCACCTGGGGAGACCTGTTCCGTCACTTTGACCCGGAGGGGTTTTCCAAACTTCCAGCGGATGTTCAATCTGAATTTGACCACACCTTGCTGACAGAACAGTCTCCCCAACTCGTCTTGAAAAAGGGCGGGAAGTGGACATTCGAGTGGCAACCGTTTCGGAATAACTGAAGTAAGACTCACATACGGGGAGCACGATCATGGTGTTTACGATCCGTCCATACGCAGAAAGAGACGCCGCGGCCTGCGGTGAGTGCCTGTATGAAGGCTTTTTTACGGCCCCTATAGATCATTGCGACAAGCTCCTGTTGCGGGATTATGCCCAGGTCTTGATTGAAAAATGCAACTTCACCTTTGTTGCGGAGGCGGAGGATGGGCAGGTCGTGGGGTTCGTTTGCGGGAAATACGACAAAGCCTTCGACCGAACTTTGGCAAACCGATATGGGTGCAAAAGGCACTATGGCTTGTGGTGCAGGATGTTTCTCAAATACTATTTGAAACGTTATAAAATGTCGGAGCGTTTTCAGAAACAATGGGATCATTTCTCCTCCCAATTACAGGAGCGGGACAGCAAGACCTTCGGAGCCTGCGACCTGGAGCTTGTGGCACTTGCGTCCAAAGCAGCCTATCGGAAAGGGCTTGGGACGGCCTTGGTCACACAGTTTCTGTCCAGAGCCAGGGCTGACGGTGCGGACACCGTGCGTCTGCTGACCAATACGCTGGCGTCATGGGAATTTTATGAGAAGCGCGGCTTTGCGAGGGTGGCCGAAACGCCGTTCCAGGATGGCTCCGAAAACCGGACCATTATCTATGAATACCGAATCAAGGGGGCAGACAGCGCATGAGTTACGAAAATTGGAAAGATCAGGCGCCCAACTTCCAGGTCGTCGATGTACGCCATCTGCAGGGGAACTTTTTCCCGGGCCTGAAGCAGAAAGCAATGGGACTGGAAGTAGGCGAGGGCTTCACCGTCATCCAGACCTTTGAGCCCCACCCGCTCTATGCCGCCATGGAGGCCCTTGGGTTTGAACACCATACCGAGCAGGCCGGGCCGGCTGAATTTCATGTTTCGTTCTGCCGTGTGGAGAAAAAGGACGGCGGGGAGGATACGCCCTTCAAGCCCCTGGCCCTGCTCAACTATCCCATGATCGACGAGGAGCTGGGCCGGATCGCGGCGGACTTCTGGTCGCTGACCTGGCAGAGCGAAAAGCGGACGCTGCCTTATGAAATGCGGCTGCTCCTCTCCCTGGCCAACGCCGTGGGCGCCGGACGGATGCGGCAGGCCACAAGAGAGCTGATCAAAGCCTATGCCTGCGGGGTGGAGTCAGCGGCCCTGGACGATGTGTTTGAGCTGCTGGCCTGGAACCAGGGGATCGGTTATTTCAGTTCGGAGATCGGTCCCTCCACTCTGTTCCAAGCCTATAAGCTGATCAAGCAGCAGGAAAAACAGGGGGCGGAGCGGCCCCGGATCTGCCAGATGCTGCGTGAAAAATTCGGTGAGAAGAACGCGGAGGTAACGGTTCTTTGAGCCGCGTCATGAAAAAAGTGGATGCCCTTCCGGCATCCACTTTTTCTGCTTTTCTGCTTTTGTTGTACCCTTGCCGGCACGTCGGGGGTTCAGGACAGCTCCAGCCGCTGCACAGCGCCCAAGGCCTCCAGCTCCGCCGGGTCGTGGGTGACGAACAGCACCGTCCTTCCGGCGCACCGGCGGCGGGTATCCGCCATAACGATCTCCTTGGTCTCCTGATCCAGGCCCTTAAAGGGTTCGTCCAGGAACAGCAGGTCGTACTCTGCCAACAGGGCCCGGAGAATGGCCACCCGGCGGCGCATCCCGCCGGACAGCTCCCGGGCGGGCTGGCGCTGACAGTCCGTCAGTCCCACGGCCGCCAGAGCCTCTGCAGCCGCCGTCCGGCTCAAAGCCGGGGTCACCAGGCGGAGATTGGAGACCGGATTCAGGTTCTCGCACAGCCGGTCCTCCTGGAACACCGCGCTCAGGCGCAGGCCCTCCAAGCCCGTGATGGTCCCCCGGTCCGGCGTCTCCAGTCCCATGAGGATCCGCAGCAGGGTGGTCTTTCCCGCACCGGAGGGGGCCATGAGTCCGGTGACCTGTCCCGCCGGCAGAGCGGCGGAAAAGTCCCGGAGGACCTGTTTCCCGTCAAAGGCCTTGCACAGGCCCCGGATCACAATATCCTGCATGGCTCACATCCTCTCCAGGGCGCGTTCTCCCCGCTTCAACAGAGCCAGGAATACCTTTTCAAATATCAGGCTCACCAGCACGATCACCAGCGTCCAGGCAAACAGGTCCGGCGTGTTCAGATAGATTTTGGCCTGCTGGAGCTGTTCGCCGATGGAGCCGTCTGGCATACCAATGACCTCGGCGGCGATGCCGGACTTCCAGCACAATCCCAGGGCGGAGCCGCAGGCCGACCGGAAGTATGGGAGCACCTGGGGCAGATACACGTAGCGGATGCCGCGGAGTGCGGGGACGCGGAACACCCGGGCCATCTCCAGCAGCTGCGGATTGGCGGCCCGGATGCCGCTCAACAGATTGGTATAGAGGACCGGCAGGACGATCAGGAAGGAGATCAGCACCGCCAGATTCCTGGAGGAAAACAGGATCAGCGCCAGAATGATAAAGGAGGCCACCGGAATGGACTTGATGGCCAGGAGGGCTGGCGCCAGCAGCTCCTCCACCCGGCGGAACCGGGCGGACAGAGCCGCCAGCAGGGTCCCGGCTGCTACTCCCAGCAGGAAACCCGCTGTGATGCGCACCAGGGAATACCCGATGGCGCCCCAAAAATCCAGCGTGGGAACCAGTTCCGTCAGCCGCGCAAGCACAGTGAGCGGGGAGACCAGGATGATGCGCTGATCAATGGCCATGGCACCCGCCTGCCACAGGAGCAACCAAAAGATTACAGCCCAGGCCCGTATGGTTCGGCGGCCTTTCATGAAAGTCAGCGGCTGAAGTAAAAGGCGTCGTCAGGCAGGGCGCCGCCCACGGACTGAGGATTCTGCTCGAACAAAACCGACAGATAGCCGGACAGCTTCTCCTTCATCTCGGCTCCCTCAATGAAAACAATGTTGCACTCCGGCAGGGCCTTCTGTGCCACTTCGGCGGTGACGATCTCATACTGGCCCACCAGCTGGGCGGCCTCCTCCACATTGGAGTTGACATAGTCCACCGACTCCTGATAGTGGTCCAGGAAGGCAGATACCACCTCCGGATGCTCCTCTACAAAGGTGGTCCGGGCCACCACCACGCCAGTGACCAGGGTGGAGGGCGTCTCGCTGTCAGCCTGAAGGGCGTCCCACTCCTCCGTCAGATCCAGCGCCACCCGCAGGCTCTCGCTCTGGGCCTGGGCGGTGGTGACGAAGGGCTGGGGCAGCATGGCGATGGCGTTCTCCTCCGCCATCAGGGCGGAAAGGCACTCGGCCTGCTCGCTTTTCCACTCAATGGTCACATCCGCGGAGGGGTCGATACCGTTCTGGGTCAGCACATAATTCAGGGCGGCCTCCGGTGTGTTTCCCTTGCCGCTGGCGTAAATGGTCTTGCCCCGGAGGTCCTCCACGGAGTGTACCGTGTCTCCGCTCTCCACAATGTAAAGCACGCCCAGCGTATTGATGGCCAGCACCTGCACGCCGCCCTCGGTGTTGTTGTAAAGGACAGAAGCCAGGTTGGCGGGGACGGCGGCGATATCCGTGGTCCCCTGCGCCAGGGCGGCAGACACCTCATCGGTGGCGGCGGTGATATTAAAGTGATAGTTGTTGTCTGTGATCGTTCCACTGTCCGCTTCATTCATGAACTCCACCATGCCCATTGCGGTGGGGCCCTTCAGGGCCATCACGTTGACGTCGATCGGATCGGCCATCTCTGTCACGTCGGATGGCGTGCTGCTCGAACCGGGCGTTTCCGAGGCGCCGGCATCCCCGGCGGTGGAGCAGCCTGCCAGCAGCGCGGCAGACAGGGACAGGACACAGAGCAGAGAGAGCAATTTTTTCATACCGTTGTTCCTTTCTAAATGTTCATCATTTTGTGTCGGAGGGGTGCTAGAGCAGTTCTTCCAGCAACGGGCGGTCCTGGATCCGAATGGAATTTCCGTCCACTGCGGCCGCTCCCATGGACTGGAGCGCGGACAGCTCCCGGAAAAGGGCGGCCCGGCTGACCCCCAGACGGCGGGCCAGATCCTCCCGGGACCCGGCGAGCCTTACCACGCCCTTCTCATCCTGCTGCTCCAGGAGATGGGCAATGAGCCGGCCTCGGCAGGACTGCATCGTAAGCAGCTCGATGCGCCGGAGCAGAAACTGGACCTTCCAGTTGCACAGGGCCGCATAGCGCATGGCAAGTCCTGCATCCTGCTCCATACAGGAGAGTAGGACCGCCTTAGGAATATATAGGACTTCTGTCTCTTCCCCGCATCGCAAGACCGTTTCCAGCTCGGCGCTGGCCATCAGATTACAGACGCCAAAACACTCCCCCGCAGTCAGGGCATTGAGCTGCACATCCTTTCCATCCAGTGCCACGGAATAGACCTCCACCCGTCCGGACACGATCATCCCCACGGTTGAAACGCCGCTCGGCTTGTCGCTGATGATCTGGCCCGCACGGAACCTCTTTGAGGTCACCTGCTCCAGCGGTAGGGATGCGCCCGCCAAAAAGGGTGACGATGCCAGTTTTTCCTGTATGATCATTCGCTCCAGATCACGCCCCTCCTTGGTTAGCCATCGCTAACCTACTGCTATATTCTACTCTGAAACCCCGCCGTAAGTCAAGAAAAAAAGCTTGCCGGCCAGTCTCATTTGATACTGACAATCCTGCATCTCCTGTGGTAAGCTATGGCTAATCAATCGAATTCCAAGATTGGAGGTTCACGATGCCGCGTCAAGTGCTCCTTTTCTCCGGCGCTTCCGCCGTGGGAAAGACGTCTGTTCTGAAAAGCCTGCTCCCGCTGCTGGCCCACGGCGGCATGGCGCCCTGCGTGTGCAAGATCGACTGTCTGAAAACCGGGGACGCGGATGTCTTTCAAAGCCTGGGGCTTCCCTGTGTCACCGGTTTGAGCGGGGATATCTGCCCTGACCATTTCCTTGTCTCTAATCTGTCGGAGCTGTGGGGGTGGGCGGACCGCCTGGGGCGGGACGCCCTGGTCATTGAAACGGCCGGACTGTGCCACCGCTGCTCCCCGGCTACGGAGCACATGGCCGCTGGCTGTGTGCTGGACTGCACCGCCAGCTGCAGGGCGCCGGGGCAGCTGGGTCCCATGCTCACTCAGGCGGACTTTGTGGTGCTCACCAAGATCGACATGGTGTCCCAGGCGGAGCTGGAGATCATCTCCTGGCAGATCCGCATCCTCAACCCGTCCGCGGCACTGTTCCCAGTGGACGGGCTGGCCGGTTACGGCACGGATCTGCTGGCACAGTGGCTGCTGGCCCGGCCGGTATGCACCGGTTTCGAGAGGGACGCCCTCCGACACACCATGCCCAGCGGCGTATGCTCCTACTGCGTAGGCGAGCGGCGGGTGGGCAGCGCGTTCCAGCAGGGCGTGGTGGGCAAAATTTCCTTTGAGGAGGCGCCGGTATGCGGAGTGTGACCATCCTGGCCGGCTGCGGGAAAGACGGCCGACCGGAGCCCTTTGACTCCATATCCCTGGAACGCGGGGGGCTATACACCATTGTTGGCAACACCGGCTCCGGAAAGTCCCGGTTCATCAAGGACATCGAGCAACTGGCCTGCGGAGACTCCATCACAGGCCGCCGGGTCCTGCTGGACGGAGTGCCGGTCCCACTGGCAGAGCGGCAGAGCACATCCGCCCATCTGGTGGCCCATTTGGGCCAGAATATGCGCTTTGTGCTGGATGTCAGTGTGGAGGATTTTCTTCAACTCCACGCCCGCTGCCGTGACCGGAGGGCAGCCCCGGCAGAAGTTCTGGCCCTTGCCAATGAAATCACCCCAGAACCGGTGGCTCTCCGGCAGGGGCTGAACCAGCTCAGCGGCGGCCAGTCCCGTGCGCTGATGATTGCGGATATCGCCCTGATCTGTGACAGCCCTATCGTCCTCATTGACGAGATTGAAAACGCGGGCATCGACAAGGAGCGGGCGCTGGGCCTGCTTCAGAAGAGCGACAAGCTGGTGCTGGTTGTCACCCACGATCCCCACACAGCCCTGATGGCCCGGCGGCGCATCGTTCTGGCCGGCGGCGCGGTGACCGCCGTGGTGGAGCGCACCGCCGGAGAGGCTGCCCTCTATGAAGCGCTGGGCAGGGCTTATCGGGAACAGCGACGCTATCAAACCCAGCTGCGGAAAGGAGCCTACCTGGCATGACGTCTATTTTGCTCTATTGGAACCACATCTGCGTCCTGCACCGCCAGGAGAAGGCTTTCCTGGAGGACCTGGCCCAACGGCTGCGGGGGGACGGCATCCGGCTGGAGGTGCGCTATTTCGGTCTGGGATATCCGGAGCGTATGTCCGAGTACCTGGCCCGGCCGGACGCCATACTTCCGGACCTCATCGTTTCCGCCGATCTGGAGGTGTTTGAGGATCTGCGGATCTTCTCCAAATTCAAGTCGAATCTCTATCCGGCGGCTGACTGGGTCCCGCTGCGGCAGAGCCCCATGCTGAATGCGGTACAGCGGGGCCCCTGTCTTCTGCCCTTTGTCTCCATCCCGCTGGTGTACTATACCCGGGAGCCGGAGGCCTGTGCCAAGACCTCTCTGCCGGATTGGCGCGGGCTAGCTTTCGGGGGCATCAACAATTCCGCGGCAAAAACGGTGGTAAAGTCCGTGTGGGAGCGGTGGGGCCAGGTGGCCGCCGCCAAGCTCCTGGGGGAGAGTCTGGTGGCCGATATGCCAATCGGGGCCTTTCAGGCGGTGCGTCAGGGGCAGACCAGCACCGCCCTGGTTCCCTCCCTCTATGCCCTCCGAGCGGACGGCCGGGAGACCTTTCTCCGCGTCCCCCAGGAGGGGCCGGTCCTGATCCCCTCTTATCTCTGTGCCCGCGCTTCTGCGCCGGAGTGGGCGGCCCGCCGGGTGGCAGAGCGCATTCTCTCCCGTGAGCTTTGCGATTTCTATGCGGCAAACGGGGATCTGATCGTCTACCCCGCCTGCACCGGGCGGCGCAGCGGACAGGAGGCCGATTACGCCCTCTGTCCATCCGCTGCATGGCTGGAACATCTTTCTCATGTGGATTTCTACCGGCTCTATTGCACCAAACTGCCTTCCGCAATCGAGTTTGCCTACGCCTGACAGAAACAGAAGGAGCTTCCCGTTTATGGTTGGGAAGCTCCTGCTCTTTACTTCACTTCAACCGCTCCCAGGTGGCCACTGCCTAGGAAACCCGGAATATCCTGTGCGCCGAGTGGAACACGGACTTACGGATGGCGGAAACCGCGGAGAAGGTAGGCTATAAAAACCTGAGCAAATTGGCGGCAGTCCTTATCAAGCAGTTCGGCTGTCCGCCACTGGAGCATCACAGAAGGGCACGGCTCGAATGAGCTGTGCCCTTCCTCTTGCAAGTCGGTTTCGATTTTATAGGGGCCTGCCGCTGTTATCGTTCCAGCGTCCGGTCGATCCAGTTCAGAATCAGGTCCAGCATAAACCTAGTGTTACCCATGTTGCAGTGGGCCTGGCCGTTTAACGCCCGGCCGGGCACCGCAAACTCCAGGGAGCGGGTGTTTTTCAACAGGTCAATCTCCTGCTTATAGAGGGCGAAGTCCACCAGCAGGTCCTCCCGGGCGCTGAGAAGCAGCACATCCTGGGTGATCCGCTCCGCTACCGGCTCAATGGTGAAGGCCCGAGCCTTTTGCAGATACTCGTACACATCGGAGGTGCCGTAGGCGTAGTTGGAGTGCTGGATGGACCAGCGGAACAGCGGCTCCCGCTCCGCCAGGCCGGCGTAGAGGTCCAGGATGGCGTCCCGGTTGTTCTCGTCCAGCCAGTGCTCCAGCTTCGCCCGGATCTCCGCCGGCTTATCTGCCATCAGCGCGCCATAGATGCTGGGCAGCACGCTCCAGGACACCACCCGCCGGATGCGCGGCTCCATGGCCGCCGCCCGCATGCACAGCTCCCCGCCGAGGGAGACGCCGATGATGGTCACATCTTCCGCTCCGTAGTGGTCCAGCACTGCGCCCACCGGCTTCTCCCACTCCGGCGTGAAGGTCAGGCCGGATTTCCGCAGGGCCGCCCCCTGGCCGGGGCCCTCAAAAGCCAGCACCGTATAGCCGCCCTGGGCCAGGTACAGCAGGGCGTCGGTGAACTCCTCCAGCAGGGAGTCGTTGCCGCCATGGAACAGGATTGCGCCCTTGGAGGTATCTGCGGGCACGATCCGCCAGCAGGGCAAAACGCCGTCCGCATAGGGCACCTCCTCCCGGTGGATGGGGCCGCCTTGCTCCGCAAACAGGTAGGTAAAGTGTGTATAGAAGATCTCCCTGGCCCGGTCATAAGCAGCATGACACTCCGGGGTGTCCGGCGCCATGAAGAACTCCGCCATCCGAAGATATCCGGCGGCGGCCGCCCAGTCCTCCCGGGCTTCCGCCTGGGCGGAAAGCTCCTTTAAGACCCGCTCCCAAGAGGGAAAGTCCGTAATCTCCCCGCCCCGGGCCTGGATCTCCGCCGGGTCTCCGTGGTTCCACATGACCACCCGGTTGAGCTGGAAGTCAAAGAGCGGATGGTCGTTGAAGTGATAGGTCCCTGTGGGAAAAGTCAGTACAGACATCACAATGCCCCTTTCTTGTTGTAAGATAGGGACATTGTAGCAGTAACTTATCTGATTTACTTCTGTTCATCTGCTGTTCTGACCCAGGCCGGTCAGGAAGATCTGCTTCACCTCGGTCATGGACATGCCGTACAGCTTCCGGCTGGTATCCGCCATATGGGACGGGGTGGCAAAGCCCGCGTCCATGCAGACCTGGGTGAGGGAGCGTCCCGTCTCCAGCAGGTAAAAGGCTCGCTCCAGCTTCAGGTTTGCCAGATAGAGATGGGGAGAGATTCCCGTATCCCGCCGGAACAGATGGGTCAGGCGGCTGGGAGACAGGTGGACGGCCCGGGCCACTTCCCGGATGGTCAGCTGCTCCAGGGCGGGGGTTGCTTTCATGTAGGCGGCCGCCTCCAGTATCCGCGGATCCTCCGCAGAGGTACGTTGCTCCTGCAATCCGAGCAGCCGCTCGGTTTCGGCAGCGGCGGCGGCCGCATCCGCCTCCGTGCGCACATCCCGCCACCGCTCCCCTACCTCGGAGGAAACAGACGTATCCAGTGTCCGCCAGGGAGCGCCCCGCAAAAGGGTGTGCTTCACACAGCGGCTCATAGGCGTCAGCTCGTCGATGAACACCACCAGAGTCGGGGCCTCGCTCAAAATCGTGTGGGGGACATCAGAGCCGATAGCGATGCCCGCCGCCTCCACGGATACGCCATTCACCAGGGCGGTGAAGGGCCGCTCCATGGCAAACACCAAATGGGCGGCGAAATGCCGGTGCTCCGCCGGAGAGGGATAGCTTGCCTGGATGTAGTAGCAGTCACTGACACGGAAAATAAAGGGTTCGTTCATCAGGAACTCACCCCGTTTCTGGCTTGAAACTCCATCCGCACGATTTGCAGCTTCATCGGCCCGTCGGCGATCCCGGCCAACAAACGATGGATATTACGGATTCCCGGACCCCGCAAATCCTGATAGCCCAGCATATAACCCCGACTAGATATGGAGATGCGGTTCGACCAGGACGTCAATTCCTTCTCCGCATCCCGGACGGAGAAATACGCCCCCACATCCCGGATACCCGCCTGCTTCACCCAGGTCTTCAGCATCAGCTTCACCGCCGTCGGCCCAGCGGCGTCAAATACCAGTCGCCCACCCGGAAATCGCTCTGCCATGGCCGCGCAGAGGGCGCGCACCTGCTCTGTCCGAAAGTAGTAAAACACGCCGGCGGCAAAGAACACCGCCCCGTCCTCCGTCGGGGCGTCGATGGCGTCGAACCAGGAGAGGTCATTCAGATCGGCAGCCAGGTTTTCCTCCCGCTCCCCGGCGGGGAGCAGCGCCTCCCGCACCGCCATCACGTCCGGCAGGTCGATATTGTAGATGCGGCACTGCCCGTTGTCACAGGAGCGGCCGGTGCTGTCCAGTCCGCAGCCCAGGTTCACCACGGCGGCCCGGGGATGGGCGCGGAGATACTCCCGCACCTCAAAGGCCAGGTCGCTCTGCCGCATAGCGGCCTCCAGGGCGCCGAAGGTCTGCATGAGGCCGCCGGACCTTTGCTCCAGGGCGGAAACATCATAGTCGATTTGCTCCAGCAGCTCCGCCGCCGTCTGGTCGGCAAACAGGTGGGGGAACTTTCTGGAACACAGCGCCCGGCCGTACAGAGGGATCACCAGGGTCTCCTGAATGGAGTTCTTTTCAATGGGGTACCGCATATATCCCCTCACTTCCTGCCCACCAGCAGGGCGGAACCGGAGAGGAACAGGGTCTTTCCCTCCCAGGGCGTCATAAAACTTCCGTACGCCGTGGGGAGCAGCTGCGCCTCTTGAAAGCCATCCTCCCGCAGCTTGCGGAGAAACTCGTCCATATCCCCGTACCGGGAGGGCTCCATCAGGTCATGAATGGCAAAGACGCCGCCCCTCTTCAGTACCCGCAGGGACTCCCGCAGCAGCGTCTGCTTGTCCGCGCCGGTGATGTTGTGGTAGACGTAGTTGCTGGTCACTGCGTCGAAGGTCTCATCCGGGAAATCCAGATGGCGGGCGTCGCCTTGCTGGAAGGTGATGTTGCTCACCCCCTCTGCCCGGGCATTCCGCTCACAGAGTTTCCGGCTGTAGGAGGCGTATTCCACGCCCCAGCGGTCGATGCCCACCATGCGGCCCTGGGGGTTCCGTTTGGCACAGGCGATGGTCAGCGCCCCGCTGCCGCACCCCACATCCAGGCCCACGCCGCCCTCCGGAAGTTCAATGTATGAGGCGACGCCCTCGATGATCTGCCGGGACAACTGCCGCCCGCCCTCGTAGGAAAACATCGCCCGGGCGTACAGGCTCCACGCCGCCCCCGCCAGACATCCCACAGCGCCCAGGCCCAGGACTGCTCCGGCAAGATGCCTTGACGTCCGGTCCAAGGGCAGCCGTGATCTGACTGCAGCCGCGCTTCCCGCCGCCAGTACGCCGGCGGCGGTCCCCAGGCCCATGATCATGCCCTTGGGCATCCAATTCCGATAATCTGGTTTCATGGTCATCTCCCCTTCTGGATTCATCTTCAGTATCCATTTCCGATAATCTGATCTCATTTCACAAATCGCTCAGTCACCATTCCCAACAATAAATGCCCCCACTTCGGGGCCCTCATCCAGTACGGTAAATCCATCTTCTGTCTGCCTCAGCTTATATCCATAGACCTCAATTTCGTCATTACAGCGATACCGATAGCCAACAAGATAAGTGACAGGATCATCCGTAATGAAGCCGCCGGAGGTCAATTCGATCTCATAGTTGTTGATCCCCTTTTGCCCCAGCATATCCTCCAATAATTCATCCGTGAAATCACTGGCGGCAACACTGTTGTCAAATGCAGTCTGAAACCCTGCATCTGATGTAGCGGAAGAGTCCTGCTGCGGTAAGCAGCCCGCTAAGGAAAGGATCAAAACTGCAAAAACTGCAGCCAACAACGATTTTTTCATGCCAATCTCCCCTGTACTAAATTATGCAATCACACTTTTTCTCGCTCTTCCGCGATAGGTTGGTTCTCCTGCCCATGGCGGTGCCGCCCACAGCAAGGGTGCCCTTCGTGATGACAGCAGCAGCCTCCATCCGGGTCGGCAGGGTTCAGGTGCAGAAGATCGACCTTGACAACATGCTCTTGGGTATCCATCTGATTCAAGTGATCCATCATAGCAATGACTCCTTCGGAACTTTTTATTGGTAAGCATTGTATTTGCTTTTAGTTAGTTACCGCTAACCATAGCGCAATTATATAAAATTGTACCCCCGCTGTCAAGAAACCGACTGCCGCAGGACGGAAAATCCTTCCTGCGGCAGTCGGTTATTTTCTTTTAGGATTTTTGGGAAACCATCCACGCTCTACGCGATGGGCCTGTTCCTTCAGCTCCCGGATGCTCCACAGGCAGCCTGCCCCCAAAAGCCCCAAAACAATGGAGATCAGTCCCTGAACGAACAAGGCCCCACAGAGAAAGAGCAGACCCGCAATCAGAAAAACCGGCCAGACCCGCTGGGTGAAGTGGTATTCGCACCAGATTACCAGCGGATGGAATGCACCGATAATCAGCAGGGACGCCGCACCGACGGCGATCCCCTCAAAGTTTAGCTGCATAAGCATCACCTCGGGGCTATCATACCAGAAACGCGGAAAAATGGAAACAGCTCTTTCCGCAGTTTCCCCTTGACAGGTTCCACCCTCCATGCTATATTGATAATCAGATTATCGGTAATCAAATTATCTATTGAGGAGGCGATTGTATGGCAGTGGCGGACCGCTCCATTGATCCCCGGATCCTGGAGAGCGCCCGAGCAGAGTTCCTGGCAAGCGGCTTTGAAAAAGCGTCTCTCAAAACCATCTGCGAGGGAGCCGGCGTCACCACCGGGGCGCTGTATAAACGGTACAAGGGGAAAGAGGACCTGTTTTCCGCCGTGGTGGAACAAACGGTGTCGGACCTGTACGAAGTGGCCCATGCCCGGGGGGATAAGGACCCCGCGGTCATGTCCGATCAGGAACTGATCAAGGCGTGGGACATGGATGGGGCGGACATGATGTGGTGGTTCCGTTTCCTCTACGACCGGCGGGACGACTTCTATCTGCTGCTCTCCTGCTCCCAGGGGACCCGGTACGCCAACTTCCCCCACGACTGGGTGGAGCTTCTGACGAAGGCCACCAGCGCCTATCTGGCGGAGGCCCAGCGGCGGGGCCTGTGCCGGAACGATGTGGAGCCGGCAGAACTGCACATCCTGCTGTCCGCCTTCTGGACCACGATCTACGAACCCTTCATCCACCACTTTACCTGGGAGCAGATCGAGGCCCACTGCCGGATCGTCTGCGGCCTGTTCAACTGGCATGGAGCGCTGCATTTTCAGAAATAGGGAAAGCCTCTCCAGCGGAGAGGTTTTTCACCGGCCAAGAGTTAGCGATAACTAATCTCAAAAAAAGGAGGTTCGACTGTGTTTCAAAAAGTTTTGGAGTATGCGGGCGAGTATCGGAAGACCACCTATCTCTCTATGGCGGTGATGCTCATCGGCATCGTCATGAATGTGCTCCCCTTCTTGTTCATCTACCAACTGATCCGGCCCCTGCTGCTGGGGGAATCGCTGGAGCTTGGATACGCGGCGTGGCGGGTGGCAGCCATCGCCGTCTGCGGGGTTCTATACGCTGTCCTATATGTAAAGGGCCTGTCCCTCTCCCACCGGGCGGCCTACAACACCCTGAAAAACCTGCGGGCTTCCCTCCAGGGAAAGCTGGAGCGGCAGCCCCTGGGCGTGATCCAGGAGAAGGGCGTGGGCGCCCTGAAGAAGATGTTCATTGACGACATCGACTCCATCGAGCTGCTGCTGGCCCATGCCCTGCCGGAGGGGCTGGCCAATCTGGCGGTGCCTGCCTTCGTCTTTCTCGCCATGTTTTTCGTGGACTGGAAGCTGGCACTGCTCTCTCTATGTGCTCTGCCGTTGGGTCTGGTGGCTATGATGGCCATGTACCGCGCCGGCACCAGCAAGATGGGAGCCTACTATGCCTCCGCCCAGAAGATGAACAGCACCATCGTGGAGTACATCAACGGCATGGAGGTGGTGAAGGTCTTCAACCGGGATGGGGAGTCCTACCAGCGCTTCGAGCAGGATGTGCGGGGCTACCGGGACTTCACCCTGGCCTGGTATAAGGTCTGCTGGCCCTGGATGGCCCTCTACAACAGCATCCTGCCCTGTGTGGCCCTGTTCACCCTGCCCATCGGGGCGTACCTGGTTTTGGTAGGATACTCCACCCTGCCGGACTTCGCCCTGGTGCTGTGCATGTCCTTCGGCGTGGGTGCGCCCCTGCTGCGGGCGCTGGGGTTTATGTCCACCCTGCCCCAGATCAACTACAAGATCACCGCGCTGGAGCAGCTGATGGGCGCGCCGGCTCTGGAGCAGACAGAGGCAGGCTTCTCTGGTGAGGATCACTCCGTTTCCTTTGAGGATGTCCGCTTTGCCTATCAGGAGGACGAGGTGCTCCACGGTGTCTCCCTCACCGCGCCGGAGGGGAGCCTCACCGCCCTGGTGGGGGAGTCGGGCAGCGGCAAGTCCACCCTGGCCAAGCTCCTGGTCCACTACTACGATGTGACCGGCGGGAGCATCCGCGCGGGCGGCCAGGACATCCGGGAGATGAGCGTGGAGGCCCTCAACGACCAGATCTCCTATGTGGCCCAGGAGCAGTTCCTGTTCAACATGAGCCTGCTGGAGAACATCCGCCTAGGCCGCCCGGAGGCCACGGACCAGGAAGTGCTGGCCGCGGCGGAGAAGGCCCAGTGCGGGGAGTTCCTCGCCCGGCTGGAGAATGGCATCCACACCATGGCCGGGGACGGGGGCAAAATGCTTTCCGGCGGGGAGCGGCAGCGCATCTCTCTGGCCCGGGCGATCTTGAAAAACGCCCCTATCGTGGTGCTGGACGAGGCCACCGCCTTCATGGATCCGGAGAATGAGGAGAAGATGAACGAGGCCATTGCCGAAGTGATCCGGGGTAAGACAGTCCTCGTCATCGCCCACCGGCTCCACTCCATCGTGAATGCGGATCAAATCTGCGTGCTGGAGCAGGGCACTGTGGCCGATGTGGGCACCCACGAGGAGCTGCTGGGCCGCTGCCCGGCGTATCAAAAGCTCTGGCAGGCTGCGGAGGACAGCGCCCAATGGGGCGTGAATCAGAGAGGAGGCGCGGCACAATGATCCAACTGATGAAACGGATTCTGGCGGTCTCCGGCCGGTATAAGCGGCGGATCCAAATCGCCTTTGTCTTTTCGTTCCTGAAATCCCTGCTGGCCAAGGCGCCGATCATGCTGGCGTTCCTGGTGCTCTCCAGCTTTTACGAGGGGACCATCACCGCCGGCGACTGCCTCTGGTACGGCATCGCCCTGGTGGTCTGCGTCTTGCTTCAGGTCCTCTTTCACCACATCGCCGACCGGCTCCAGTCCGCGGCGGGTTTCCTGGTATTTTCGGACATGCGGATGGATCTGGGCGCCCACTTGCGGCGGATGCCCATGGGCTACTTCACCGAGGGCAACATCGGCAAGATCAGCTCCGTCCTTTCCTCCGACATGGTGTTCATTGAGGAAAACTGCATGACCGTACTGGCGGACATGATGAGCTATATTTTCGCTCAAGCCATCCTGGTGGTATTCCTGCTCTGCTTTGACCTCTGGATCGGTCTGGCAGCCCTTGCGATCATCGGCATCGTGCTGCTCATTGCCCGGGGCATGAAGCGTGAGGCCCTCCAGGACTCCGTGGCGCGGCAGGAGCAGAACGAGAATCTCACCGAGGCGGTGCTGGACTTCGTGGAAGGCATCGGGATCATCAAGACCTACAATCTGCTGGGAGAGAAGTCCCGGGAACTGACCGATAACTTCCAAAGGAGCTGCGACACCAGTCTTCAGTTTGAGGAGGACCACTCCCCCTGGCAGCTGCGGCTGAACCTTGCCTACGGCCTGGGGGCTGCGGCTATCACGGCCATTGCCCTGGCGCTGGAGAGCGCCGGGCTCATGAGCGTCCCCTATCTGGTGGGCATCATGCTCTTTGTCTTTGACCTGTTCGGCCCCATCAAGGCCCTGTATACCCAGGCCACCCGGCTGACCGTCATGAACAGCTGCATGGACCGGATCGAGGCGGTCTTTCACGAGCCGGAGCTGCCGGATGACGGCCGGGACTCCATCCCGGAGGCCAGCGAGGCTCCAGAGGTGGAGTTCCAGCGTGTGCGCTTTGCCTATGGGGAGAAAGAGGTACTCCATGACATCTCCTTCTCCCTGCCCCGGAACCAGATGCTGGCCCTGGTAGGACCCTCCGGCGGGGGCAAATCCACCATCGCCAACCTGCTCACCCGTTTCTGGGATGTGAAAGGCGGCCGGGTACTGGTTCGAGGAAAGGACGTTCGGGAGGTGAAACTGGCCGACCTGATGGACCACATCAGTATGGTGTTCCAGCGGGTTTATCTCTTCCAGGATACCATCTACAACAACATCGCCATGGGCCGACCAGACGCCACTCGGGAGGAAGTGCTGGAGGCGGCCCGCAAGGCCCGGTGCTACGACTTTGTGATGGCTCTGCCCGATGGGTTTGACACGGTGATCGGTGAAGGGGGCGAGAGCCTCTCCGGTGGGGAGCGGCAGCGGATCTCCATTGCCCGCTGCATCCTGAAGGACGCCCCCATCGTCATTCTGGACGAGGCCACCGCCAGCGTGGACGCAGACAATGAGAGCTACATCCAGCAGGCCATCTCAGAGCTGGTGAAGGGCAAGACCCTGCTGGTCATCGCCCACCGGCTGAACACCATCCGGGGCGCGGATCAGATCCTCGTCGTATCCAATGGGGAGATCGCTCAGCGGGGCACCCATCAGTCGCTGATGGAGGAGCCTGGGATCTATCAAAACTTCATCACCGTGCGGCAGCAGAGCCGCGGGTGGAACCGCAAAGCCGGTGCATAGCAGAAAATCCATCATAGGTTTGGGACGCAGGGCCTTTCCGGCACTGCGTCCCTTTTTCTGCACAGGACTTGACAATGAGAATACAGTGTGCTATATTCATAACATCGTTATAAAACAGCGTTTTGAATGTGCTGCAAAGAAGGTGAAGGTATGGCAAAGCAGAAGCCCGGCGTCTATGACCGGGTGCTGGAGTGCGCCAAGGACGAGTTTTTGTCCAAAGGCTTTCTGGACGCCTCCCTGCGGGCTATCGCCCAGGAGGCGGGCACCAGCACTTGCTCCATCTACACCCGTTTCGGGGACAAGGAGGGCCTGTTTCGGGCGATTGTAGAACCGGTGGTGGATCAGTTCAAGGCCATGTTCCGGGAGATCCAGGAGAGCTTCCACCAGCTGGATGGCGAGACGCAGAAAGCGGAGATGGGGCAGTACACCGCCCGCCATCAGCTGGACCTGCTGGACTACATCTACAACCACTTCGACGTGTTCCGCCTCCTGCTGGATGGCGCACACGGCACCCGATTTTCCTGTTTTCTGGACGAGTTGGTGGACATTGAGGTGGAGTACACCTACCAGTACATGGAGATCATCGGCTGCGAGAGCGTGAAGTCCGGCCAAGTGACGGAGGAGTTCATCCACATCATCGTCACCGCCTATTTCAACGGGATGTTTGAGGTAGTACGCCACAACATGGACCGCGCCGCAGCTCGCCGCTATGTGAAGATGCTCAACGACTACCACATGGCGGGCTTCAGCACGGTGTTCGATCCCCAGCCTTGAATCAAGCAGGCTGTCCCCTGCTGGGTACAGCCTTTTGATTTCACAGAAAGTTAGCAATCACTAACCATTAAGGAGGAATTCACGATGAAGCAACAAAATCCCATGCTCCGGCTATGGGAACTGGGTGAGGCACAGCACGGCAGCCTGATCCAGGCCATCCTGTCCGCCGTGGTGGGGGTGCTGTGCGGCATGGCCCCCTACTTTGCCGCAGCTCAGATCATCCTCGGCCTGTTGTCCGGAAACCAGGAATTCTCGTTCTACCTGACCTGGTGCGCCGTGGCCCTGGCGGGGTTTCTGCTGCGGGCCAGCCTTTACTCCCTGGCCCTGTCCATTTCCCACAAGGCCACCTTCTCTATCTTGAAATCCATCCGGGAGAAGATTTTGGAGAAACTCCCCAGGATGCCTCTGGGCACCATCCTGGACACCTCCAGCGGCCAGATGAAACAGGTGATCGTAGACCAGGTGGAGAGCATGGAGCGGCCCCTGGCCCACCTGCTGCCGGAGATGACCGCAAACGTGCTGGGGCCGGTTTGCATTCTCGTCTACCTGTTTGTGCTGGACTGGCGGATGGCCCTGCTGAGTTTGGTGTCCATCCCGGTAGGCATGGCCTTCATGATGGCGGTGATGGCGGGCTACGGCAAGCAGTATGAGGGTTCCGTCCGAACCACCCAGGCTATGAACAGCGCCATCGTGGAGTACATCGGCGGCATCGAGGTCATCAAGGCCTTCAACCAGGGAAAGCAGTCCTACGCCCGGTTTTCCGACAGCGTGAAGGCCAACGCCTCCTACTTCTACCACTGGATGAAAAGCTGCCAAATGCCCATTTCCCTGTCCAAGGCCATCTCCCCCACCACCATGATCACCATTCTGCCGGCAGGCTGGCTCTTGTACGCCGGCGGGAGTCTTCCGGTGGATACCTTCATTACCACCATTGTGCTGTCCTTGGGCATCGCCGGGCCGCTGCTGGCCGCCATGGACTTTGTGGACAGTCTGGCCAAGGTGGGAACTATTGTAGGGGAACTCACCGGCATCGCCACTACCATCCTGGACGAGGTGGAGAGCGCCGGGGCCATGGTGTTGGTCACGATCCTGGGCGGGCTCATCAATTCCGCCGTCATGCTGCTGTGTGTCCTGTTCTGGGACTGGCGCATTGGCCTGCTGGCCTTGGCTGGAATGGCGCTGTACCTGCTGCTCCTCTCCCGCATGGAGAAACAGTCCGCTAAAATCGCCCCCAAGCGCCAGCGGGACGAGGCCCGGCTGGTGGAGGCGGTGCTGGAGCAGCTCCAGGGCATGAGTGTCATCAAATCCTTCAACCTCACCGGCAAGGGAGACAAACGGGTTCGTCAGGCCCTGGAGAACAGCCGCAGCAACAATCTGGCGGTGGAAAAACTGTTCACTCCCTACATCTGGGCTCAGGAAATGGCCCTCCACCTGTTCAGCGTGGTGATCCTGGTGGCCGCTGTGTGGCTGTATCTGAGCGGCGGTCTGACACTGGCCAATGCCCTGATGTCCGTGATCATTTCCTTCTTGATCTTCTCCCAGATCCAGTCCGCGGGCAGCGGCGTGTCCGCCCTGCGCCTGGTGGGCAGCTCCATCGACCACGCCAACCAGGTGGACGGCATCCCTGAGATGGACCAGGACGGTGCGGCGCTCCATCCGGACTCCCACGACATCGTGTTCGACCATGTGGACTTCTCCTACGGCAGCCGGCCCATTCTGAAGGATGTGTCCCTCACCATCCCGGACAGGACCACCACCGCCATCGTGGGTCCCTCTGGCTCCGGCAAGACCACCCTCTGCAACCTGATCGCCCGGTTCTGGGACGTGGAGGGCGGCCGGGTCGCCATCGGCGGCCGGGATGTGCGGGAATACACGTTAGAATCCCTGATGGATCAGGTGAGCATGGTGTTCCAGCGCGTGTATCTCTTCCACGACACCATTGAGAATAACATCAAGTTCGGCTGTCCCAACGCTACCCACGAGCAGGTGATGGATGCGGCAAAGAAGGCCTGCTGCCATGACTTCATCTCCGCCCTGCCGGAAGGGTATGACACGGTCATCGGTGAGAGCGGGGCTACCCTGTCTGGTGGTGAGAAGCAGCGGATCTCCATTGCCCGGTGTCTGCTGAAGGATGCTCCCATCGTCATCTTCGACGAGGCCACCGCCAACGTGGACCCGGAGAACGAGGACCAGCTTCAAAAGGCCATGGAGGCTTTGACCCGGGAGAAGACCGTGCTGATGATCGCCCACCGGCTGAAAACCGTCCGCAGCGCCGACCAGATCCTGGTGCTGGATCAGGGCCGCATCGTCCAGCGAGGCACCCACGGGGAGCTGATCGGCCAGGAGGGCATCTACCGGAACTTTGTAACTCAAAGGGCCGAGGCCGGCAAGTGGTCGCTGTAAATCTTTATGAAAAATCAGCGCCAGGCTGCAACAATCTTGCGCAGCCTGGCGCTGATCCAGTAATTGTGACGCGAGCCGCTGTTTTCACATAAGCCGGATGACTGGAACATCCTTCAGTCTCTGCCTCAGCCATCTGCTATATTCAATTTTTACTTTCCTGCTCTTCGCCATCAATGTCTATTTTATAGCCCATCCCCACCACCGTCTTGATGTATGTCGGATGCCTGGGTTCCTTCTCCAACTTTTTTCTCAGCCGCCAGATGGTATTCTCCACAGAGTTCGTCCCGTACAGATATTCCTCGCCCCAAGCGGCCTCATAGAGCTGCGCTTTGGAAAACACCTGCCCCGGTGAGCTGGCCATGCAATAGAGCATGGCATACTCTCCATGATTGAGTTCCACTTTCCTGCCCGCCATGAACACGCGCCGGTGCTTGTGATAGATCTCCAGCTCTCTGATACGCAGCACGGGGGCGGCCGGGGCAGCGATGCTGACCACCTCCGCCCTTTTGCCATTCAGCGCGTCCATGACGGCCTGGAACACGCTGCCGTCCGGGTCGGCGGCCCGGATAATGATGATTTCATCCACGATTTCACCCCCAATGGCAAAGGGAGGCGGCCGCCTGCACGGCCTCCTCCCTTTGCTGTGCTTACGATTCTGGTTTCGCGGCAGCTTTCAGCCTCTCGAAACTTTCATCACTGATGACGTGCTCGATCCGGCAGGCGTCCCGTTCAGCTGTTGCCGGGTCCACGCCAGCGGCAATCAGCCGGTCGGTAAAGAACCGATGCTTTTCATAGATCTGCTCCGCCACTTCTCGCCCTACATCGGTGAGATGCAGGAAATAGCCCTCGTCCATCGTAAGAAAGCCTCCGTCCCGCAGGGTCGCCACCGCATTGCAGACGCTGGGCTTTGTGACCTCCAGGTGCCGGGCGACATCTACGGAGCGCACCATGCCTTTCTGCCTTTGGAGCACCAGAATGGCCTCCAAGTAATCTTCTCCAGATGCGTGGAGTTTCATGGCGTCCTCCCCTCAGGCGGATATTTTTTGCTCTGCCTGCCACATGGCCGCGTACTTCCCGTTCTTGGCCAGCAGCTCCTCATGGGTACCGGCCTCTGCGATCTTCCCGTCTGCTACCACCAGGATCTGGTCCGCATTCTTGACAATGGACAGGGTATGGGCAATCATCACCACGGTCTTTTTCTCCTTGAGCAGATTGGCAATGGCCTGTTTCACCGCCAGCTCGTTCTCGATGTCCAGGGACGCCGTGGCCTCGTCCAGCAGCAGAATGGGACTGTTCTTCAAAATGGCCCGGGCAATGGAGATGCGCTGGCGCTCACCGCCAGAGAGCAGATTACCATTCTCCCCTGTGGGGGTATCATAGCCCTTCTCCATGCTGCGGATAAAGCCGTCGCAGTTGGCCTCCCGGCAAGCCGCCTCGATTTCCCCATCAGTGGCTTCAGGGCGTGCGTGGCGGATATTGTCACGGATGGTGTCATCAAAGAGGAACACATCCTGATCCACCATGGAGATCTGCTCCAGCACCCGCTCTGCCGCCACACGGCCCGTGGGCCTGCCGCCGATGGATATGGCGCCGCCGCTCGGCTCATAGTATTTGGCGATCAGGTTCAGGATGGTGGACTTGCCGGAACCGGAGTCCCCCACGATGGCGGTGAGCTTCTGGTCTGGCACCGTAAAGGTGGCCTGTTTCAGCACGGGCTCTCCGGGGACATACGCAAAATCCACATGGTCAAAGGTGATCTCATGGGTATCCGTCTGGAACGGCTCCATGCTGCCGCTCTCCTCCGGCTCCTCCATAACGCCCAGGATTTTGCTTTTGGAGATCATCAGGTTTTTGTAGCTGGTGAGGTCCACAAAGATGGTGTTGGCCAGCTTCGCGCAGAACAGGGGCAGCATGCAGATCAGCAGGTAGGACACGGTATCCAGTGTCCCGGCCGCCCATGGCGCATACGCTGCCCAGATGACCAGCGGGCAGGCCAGCCAGGTCAGGATGCTCAGTCCCGCCCCCACCGGGAGCACCTTGGCCTCATACACATAGCTGATGCGGCAGAATGCCCGCATGGCGTCAATGACGGTTTTATTCTTCAGGCCACCCACACCGTAGGCCCGGAAGGTCTGGATACCGGATACATACTCCACAATGCTGCTGACATTCTCCGCACAGATGTCGTTCTTCTCCTGGCCGTATTTCCGCACCATGCGGAAGGATAGCCACAGGCCGGGGATCAGCAGGAGATCAGCTGCCAGCAGGATCAGTCCCGCAGGGACGTAGACGGTCATGACAAACACGATCAGCATGATGGACAGGGCGAAGCTCTTCGCCAGGTCCCCGATCTTATGGGTTAGCGATATTTGCAGCGCCTACCCCAATCGCAAAAGAGTCCAACGTATACATGGCAGCATAAATTAGGCTGTTGACACCACAGCAAACCCGCAGATAGTACACCCCATCATTGATTACTTCAGCACTGGTACTGCCGAAAAGCAGGATCAGTTGTTCGGCAAAAATCTGAACGCCGATTACAACAACAAGAGTTACAGAAATATTCAGCAACAAACCGATCTTAACTACTTTCCGCGCCCGTTTTATCTCCCTAGCACCTATGCACTGGCCTACCATCGCTGTAACCGCTTGCCCGATAGCCCAACAAGGCATACCAGCAAAAGTATTGATCTGCAATCCGACGCCAGAAGCAGCAGATACAGAAGTACCAAATTGATTTAGCATACCTGTTACAAGCAGATAGGCCGTGTTTACTACTACCATTTGAATTGCCGTAGGTAGACCAACTTTAAGGATAGAAACCAGTTTATCTATTTGGAAAGTAAACTTCTTGTGAGCATTAGCAGAGAAAAATACTTTGTGCTTTCTTAAATAGAAAATAGAAATCACAAAAGAAATCCCCTGGGCTGTGATAGTGGCATAAGCGGCCCCGGCCGTTCCCATTCCAAAGGGGCCTACCAGTAAAATGTCCAAAACAATATTGATAATCGTGGCAATCCCTACGAAATAAAGAGGGGATTTAGAGTCACCTAAGCCTTTGAGCACGGAACACACAGCGTTATATCCAAAGACAAATATTGTTCCCCAGCAAATGATCTTCATGTAGGCTGCTGCTTTTCGGCATCTGCCTTCTCCAATTCTTTTATAAATTGAGCGGCAGATTCTGCATCGGGAAAAACCTTTGCCCAGCTATCCTCGTCATAGTAATAGTCCTGTGTTTCTTCATCCAAAATGGCAAATCGCCCACCATCCGGGACATAGGAATCCGTGTCACTGGCTTCTATCACAGAATAGCGGCTATGTGGCACTGCCTTCTCTTGATCCAGTGGTTCCTCCGGCATTGCGTCCATTCCTGTGCGGATGAGGCTGTCAAAATCCAGTACGGAAAGTTCCTGGTCAATCAGGTCTGAGAGGGTTTCGTATTTGTCCTGATGTATCTGTACCCCGTCTATCAGATAGCAGACGGCATAATCCACCAGATCCGCGTCCACCTGAAGGATGTGCTTTTCGTCCTCGGTGGTGGTGCAGGCCAGTCCGATATGCCGCAGGTCGGTAAATTCCACCTCGGAGCCGTATTCCCGTTCGCAAAAATCGGAAATCAGCCCTTTTGCGGTATCAAGCTGGGACTGTCCGTAAGCAGCGGCAGCTCCAGCAAGCATTTCCTCTGTACGCGCTGCCACGGCCAGGTCTTTTTCCTGCTGGTGTTCCACCCATTCCCGCACCACGGCTACCGGCTCACTGCGGAAAATGGGAAATCCGGTTCCAACCGTAAAGGTATCATCCCGCAGACTGACGCGGCCCGCAGCGTAATCGACCTGATCGACGGTAAAAGTGCGCCCATCCTGTTCCAGCTTCATCCCAAGAGGGATAAAGTCAGCCACTTCCAGATTTTTGACAGCCTGATACCGGCCGTCCTGCGGCTCGCCAATGGTGACGTTATGGCCATGAAGCTGCAACTGCTTTGCCAGATGGGGCCAGCCCAGGTTGGTGCCGGTGACGGTAGTTTCCCCAAGACCGGGAATGTCCTGAACCACAGTCTTTAGTCCCAGGTCTGTGGCTGCCTGCTTTGCGTCCTCCCCATAGAGAAGGAAATAGCCGCCAACCCGAACGCTCACCATAGAACCGGGATGATCTGCCTTTAACTTCATGTATTCCGGCACATCCGGGACAAGGGAGGACGGAACGGGGGACTCTGTGGACAGTTTGACCGCTTCGGATGCGCCCGCGCCGGTGGGTTCCGGGGAGGGAACCTGCGGGGGCGGGATTGTACCCTGGCTATCCCCGTTTTGGGGTTCTATCTGTCCACGCCCGGCCGCGATAAAGTCAAAGGATAGCTGCTCATTGGCTGCCGTGCCGGATTGCTCGAACAATTTCCGGCTGGCCGCCTCCAGCTTGTTATCCTTCGGCTTCTCTGGCGTTCTGCGCCTGGAATGGGAAGAAGCGGAGGCCGCAGCCTCCGCTTCCTGGTGGGAAATCTTCTGTATCTGCATTTCCGGCAGGTCAAAAAGGGTGAGCTGCCGGTAGTCCGGTTTGGTGGAAAATGGTGTTTCCATCTCCACGGACGCGGAAACAGCAGGCTGTTCACCTGCCGTTTCTTCCGGATTTAACTGTAAATTAGGTCGCTTCGGATGATCTCCTCCGCCGACTGCCGGATGTTGTTCATCCGCTGCACCCATTCCATCTGATTGCTGGCTTTCAATGCTTCGGTCACGCCCTGTTCCTTCGCCATTTCTGCCACCAGATTGTCCATCTGCTCCTGGGCTGTCCGGTCGATCTCGGTCAGATGCGCCCACAGCCTGCCGGTCAGCAGCATCGAATTGTAAAGTCCCTTGCGGTGCTCCATCAGATATTTCTCCCTGGCTCTTCCGAACCGGCCCAGGGTCTGCGGTTCGTTCTCCACCTCGTCCATCCGGAGATTGGGAACCTGATACCCGTTCTGTTTGCTGTATGTCAATGTCACCATGCTTATCGCTCCTTTCGCGCTTTAATGTGCTAAAGTTTCCTTTATCATTATACGGCCCCACGCCAGACTTTGCAAGAGAATTTTTGACCTTTTCCCGTTCTATTTTCCGTATGGTATCGCCAATCTCCAAAAGCAGCTCCCGGCTCCCTTGAGATACCGCCGTACCCAGGCAGGCCAGGGCAGCGGTGGTATTGAAGTTGGTGATTTCACGGAAATCCTCTGCGTCCAGGTAACGGCTCACATCCAGGCCGCAGCGGGAAAGGACGGCGTACTGGACGCTTGCCCGTAGGGTGTTGCAGAACAGCACCTCCACGTTGAAATCGTCCAGCTCTTCTAAAAAGCTGTCCTCCCGTTCATAAAGTAGATCGGGCAGGTATTCGCCGTAGCTTTCCTGCACCAGCTTTTCCGCTGTCTCCATCAGAAGGTCGCCCAAATCGCCGGAGCCGTCAATCCCAAAAGTGTCGCGCAGCCGTTCCATAACCGGCTCACGGTTTTCCTCCGTCAGTTTCCAGAGCCAGGGGTCTTTACCGCCCCGCACCGGATGGGTGTCAGCCACATCATGCACATAGTCCAGATAAGGCTTGCCGCCGTATCCTTTGCGGATCAGCGCGATAGCCGTGCTGCCTGCATTGACCCACCGGCGCATTTTATTGTTCCAGGTAGGCATATCCGCGCAGGCCGTCGCGTCCGGCTTCTGTGCGTAAATTAAAAGCTGATCGTCAAAATCGTAGGCTTTATAAAAGCGTGCCGCCGTAGTGAGAAAGCGGCACCATTCTTCTGGCGAGTGTGTGACCTTCCGGCTGGTTTCCGCAGCCAGTTCCGAAATGGTCTGCCATTTCTGTGCCATAAGAGCCTCCTTTCCAAAAAGCAGGGCGGCATAGTCACTCCATGCCGCCCCAAATGATTATGCGGATTGCCTGCGCTCCCGATTGCGCTGGTTCATCTCGTCCAAAACCCGTTTCTGTGCTTCGGAGAGCGCCCGCGGCGGTGAGATTTTCACCCACTTTTTAGGCAATTCAAAGGTCAGCCCACCGCAGCGGTTAACATCAAGCCATACAGGATTTTTGCGTCTGCTGTTATACGCCGGAAGCCGGGGTCGGTAAACAACACCTTCGGAATCCGGTAAAAGGTATATTGTTCTGCCTCCGTTCCGTAAAAGTAATCCAATGCACCCGGCTCGGCCATGTTTTCACCCCCCTTTTCTCTCAGACCGGCAAAACAAAAGGCGCTGCCCGAAAGCAACACCTTTTGAAGTGAGCGCCGTCCGAAAACGGCGTATTTATAAAATTTTTCAAATCATTTGAAAATGCTTTAATGCGTCCATAATCGCTGCCTCTTTCTCTGGCGGGCACTGCGGTACTTTCGCATCTTCCTTTTTGGATACGTTATAATTTTTTCTTTCGATGATTCCACACTTTCTTTTTATCTGAGCGATATAAAGCTGGCTTACTTTTAGTCCGTACTTGTTCAAAACATAGGCTTTGATTTCATCGTAGGTTGCTTTACTTTCCGCCGCCGTTAAATCCAACTCATCCATCTTAAGTTCTATTTCGATATGATGGTCGACTTTGAGTTTGGACAATAATACTACCGTCTCCACATCCGCCGCCTGCGGGAGAAGATCGAGGCGGATCCCTCCCACCCGAACTATCTGCTGACGGTGCGGGGCCTGGGCTACCGCCTGAGCCGGGAGGGGACGAAATGAGTTTACGGAGCATTTTCAAGGGGGCCATGCTGGTGACCGCCTCGGCGGCGCTCATCGCCGTCATCACCATAGCGGGCATCCTGGCCCTCGCCTTCTACTACTCTGACGGCGGCCGGAGCTGGAGCGTTTCCATCACCCGTGTCTCCGATGCCCTGACCTATGACGGGACGGAGTATGACTTTTCCGGTGATGCGCTGCTGGGGGATGACCGCTGGGCCATCCTGATCGGAGAGGACGGGCGGGTGATCTGGTCCCTCCGCAAGCCCGCCGACGTGCCGGAGCAGTATACCCTCACGGACGTGGCCTCCTTCACCCGGTGGTATCTGGGCGACTACCCGGTGCAGTGCCGCATCCGGGAGGACGGCCTGCTGGTGGTGGGCGCCCCCAAGGGGAGCATGTGGAAGCACGACATCTCCATGCAGTCCCGTCTGCTCCACGACGCGCCCCTGTGGATAGGCGGCATCTTTCTGCTGGCCCTGGGGTGCGTGCTGCTCCTGGCCTACTTCGCGGTGCGCCGGTGGTTCCGGCAGGCCCAGCAGATGCGGGACGCCGCCCGGTCCGACTGGATCAACGGCGTGTCCCACGACATCCGCACCCCCCTCTCCATGGTCATGGGCTACGCCGCCCAGATGGAGGGGGCGGAGGATCTGCCTCCGGAGCGCCGGAAGCAGGCGGGGATCATCCGCTCCCAGAGCCAGGAGATCCGGGATCTGGTGAACGACCTGAATCTCACCATGCGGCTGGACTGCGCCATGCAGGCCCTGCGGAAGGAGCCCCTCCAGGTGGAGGCGTTCCTCCGCCAGACTGCCGCCGACTTCCTCAACGGCGGCATGGGCGAGGGCTTCGACTTCGAGATGGATCTGCCGTCGGAGCCCCTGCCCCAAATCGAGGCGGACCCCTTCCTGCTCCGCCGGGCGGTGAACAACCTGCTCACCAACTGCGTGCGGCACAACGCCCCGGGCGGCTCCATCCGCCTGGGGGCCAGGGCCGAGGGGAAATCGGTCGTCCTCTTTGTGGCGGGCGGCGCGGCGGCAGGCATTCCGTCGGTGGCCGATCCCGCCCGCCCGCTGGAGGCGGACGGCGGGGCCGCCCACGGCACGGGCCTCAAGCTGGTGCGGCAGATCGCCGAGGCCCACGGCGGGACGGTGCAATTTCGGCAGGGGGCATCCCATGGGCTGGAGGTTTCCATTTCCCTACCCATAAACAATGTCTGAAAGAAGGCGGTCGGTTTTTGGACCGTCCGCCTTCTTGCTTACTCACGGCCGTGATACAGTGGACTATAAGGTACTGAAAAAAGTCTTTGCCCTCGGAGAAATCTTACCAGCGAAATATAAGGAAAGTATCAGGGTTTTCGCAGATCATCTGACAAAAGCAGAATTCTACTTATTCCTCCAGTGTTATTGGGACTATTTCTTTCCTCATTGCCTGAGAGGTAGCGAAAGCATACAGGAGAAAAATGAGTGTAAAAATCAGTAACGCACTCAAAACTACCTACGCGCAAAGTGCAAGAAGCAAAATGTGAATTACAGCGTACAAGCGCGGATTATATGATGTGGATATCGTTACGTGCTGAAAGAAATGGACCGACAGACACCTGCCATCTACGCATTAAGAAGCAGCGCAAAAAGCTGCCGGCTGCCCCTCATGGAACAGCCGGCAGGCTTCAGTTGATCGGCAAAACCAGTTCCGCCCTGGCGCCGTGACCGGTGTTGGCAAGGCGCAGGGCCCCGCCGTGGCGCTTCGCGGTCTGGCCGGCAAAATAGAGGCCCATCCCCATGTGGCCCTCTTGGGGCCGGCTGGCGTCGCTGGTGTAGAAGGCCTGCTCCCCCCGGGCCAGGGCCTCCGGGGAAAAGCCGGGGCCGGTGTTCTCCACGGCGATGGTCAGCATCTCGCCGTCCATGGTCACGGACAGGGTGACGGTGCCGCCGGCGAGCGTGTAGCGCGCCGCGTTGTCCAGCAGATTGCTCACCGCCCGATCCAGGTCCCCCCGGTAGACCGCCAGCTCCAGCCGGGGCACCTCCGGGCAGCGGAACGCCGCCGGCTTTGCCCCGCAGAGGCTCTGGCCCACCTCCCGCCAGCCCTCGGCCAGCGCTGGGAGGGAAACCTTCTCCTTCTCCCGGCTGAGGGCGGCCTCGGAGCCGGTCATGGCCCGCAGCTGGGCCACATAGTCCTGGAGGCGGAGGGCGCTGCGGAAAATGGCGTCCACACTCTCCCGCTGGCCCGGGGTCAAGGCGTCCTCCCCCAGCAGCTCCGCATTGCCGCTGATGACGCTGAGGGGGGTCTTGAGGTCGTGGGTCAGGGCCGCCAGCTCCAGCCGGCGCTGCTGCTCCATGCCCCACTGGCTCTCCAGGGACTCCGCCAGGTTCCGCCGCAGGTCATCCATGGCCTTTAGCGTCGCCCCGAACTCCCGCACCCTCGCCCGCCCGGTGATGGGCACGTCCAGCCGCCGCTGGGCGATGGCTTCTGTGGCGCCGGTGAGCAGGGCGGCGTCCCGCCGCAGGAGGCCGGCGAAGTGATGGGTGGAGATGGCCCCCGCCGTCAGCCAGGCGAGCAGCAGAACGACGGTGACGCAGGTCTGGAACTCCGGCAGGCGGCGCTGGAGCACCTCGGCGCCGTAGGGCATGGAGTAGTCGTACTGGAGCACGCAGGTGGTCCCGTCCGGCAGCTGGGTCAGCCGGTGGTACTGGGAGTAGAACATCCCCTGGGGGTCCCGCTCCCCGGCCAGGGCGGCCTCGGCGTAGGCAAGGTGCTTCTCATCCATGTTCCCCGGGTCCCGTACCTGCCCGTCCCCGTCAAAGATGGCCCAGCGGTAAAAGTAGGGGATCTCCTCCGTGTCCAGTTCCCCGGAGGAGAGGGCCTGGGCCACCGCCTCCACCCCGCTGGCGGCGGTGTTGGCCGGATATACGATGCCATACCGCATCATGGTGGTCATGCCAAACCACCAGAGGACCGCCAGCAGGATGACCACGACGCCGGTGGTGATCAGATACCGCCAGAACAGCGCGGTGAGGCCGGCGGGCCGCCTTATCCGTTTTTCCACTTGTAGCCCACCCCCCAGACGGTTTCAATGGGGCTCTCCCCCGCCGGGCGCAGCTTGGCCCGGATGTTCTTGATGTGCTCTGTCACGGCGGAGGCGTCCGCCTCGCCGTCGTAGCCGAAGGCCGCCTCGTAGAGCTGCTCCTTGGAGAAGGTCTGGCCCGGGTGCATGGCCAGGTACTCACAGATGGCGTATTCCCCCCTGGTCAGCTTCAACGGCGTGTCCTGCCAGTACACGGCCCGCTCCCCCAGGTCGAAGTCCAGTTCCCCCCGGCGCAGGCGGGCATGGGGCGTGCGCTGCTCCCGGCGCAGGTGGGCCGCCACCCGGGCCCGCAGCTCCGCGACGCGGAAGGGCTTGGTGAGGTAGTCGTCCCCGCCCAGCCCCAGGCCGGTGAGCACGTCGGTCTCCTCGGTCTTGGCGGTGAGGAAGAGGATGGGGCAGTCCGCCAGCGCCCGGATGCGGCGGCAGAGGGCGAACCCGTCCTCCCCTGGCATCATCACATCCAACAGGATGCAGTCCGCCCAGCGGCAGGCGGACTCGTCCACCTCACGGCCGCTCAGGCGGGTGGACACCTGGTGCCCGTCCCGCTCCAGGGCGGTCCTCAGCAGGGCGCAGAGATCCTTGTCATCATCCACCACCAGGATATGGGCCATCATGTCACCTCAGTTCAGCAGAAGATAGAGCCCCCAGGAGAGGGCGTAGAGAATGTAGATGTGGGCGGGATAGAAGGCGTAGAACAGCAGCTTGTGCCCGCCGCCCCGCCGGCCATTATACCACAGCATCAGGGGCGCCGCCAAGATGCCGTAGATCTCATAGTACTGGGTGAAGAGCTGCCACCAGACGAAGTCCGGGGCCATAGCGGAGGCTATGGCGGCCATATAGACTACGCCATAGAGGATGTAGTAGACGGAGAAGGCCGCCACCTGCACACCCCGGCGCTTTCTAAACAGGTAGAGCACCAACCCCATCACCAGCACCGGCCAACTGCTGTCCCCGGTGGTGCCCCATGCGGGCAGGACCGAGTAGGCGGCAAAGCCCAGCGGCGTGGCCAGAGCGGGAAAGGCCACAGACAGCTGGCTTGCCAGGATGGGCCAGGCCAGGGGGAGGATCACCGCCGCCAGGCCTGGCAGGATCTTTTTCTGTCCCAGCCAGTCGATGCCCTGCCAGATCACCATGAGCACCGCGAAGGTGGTCATCATGCCGTTCCCCGGGTAGAACCCGTCGGGCCGCACCAGGATGCCGCCGAAGGCCATGAGGAACAGCAGGGCGGACATGGCGGCGGAGAGGATGTAGACCTTGGCGAAGTACTTCTTCCGGCTGTGGGTGTGGGTGAAGCCCTCCACCAGGCAGAAGAGGAACAGGGGCGCTCCCAGCCGCCCCACCATGCTGAACCACTCCGGGATCATGCCGGTGAAGCCGAAGAAGTAGTGGATGTGGTCCATCACCATGGTGACCAGGGCGATCCACTTGAGCCCCGTCTCGGTGATGCCGCCGGTCTTAGTCAATGCGCGTGTCGTTTCCATAGCAGAAGTCTCCTTATCAGATTCTGCCGCTATGGTAACAGGCAATTCTAAGGAAAGTATCAAGATGGATTGGAAAATCTCCAGTCGGACTCTGAAGTTACTCCCTGCTGCCGCCTCCCCCTGCATAGTCATCACCCCGGCGGCTAACTGAGTTCTCTCCGGCGGTCCCTCTATTTGATAAGTTCTGATTTTTGCATATAAATTCTATTGAAAAGTCATACTATATGCAGTATAATCCTATTGAAAAATCTGTTCATCAGGAGGTGCTGTATGCTTTACCGAAAAATAGCCTCTCTGATCGAGGCACATCTGCAATCGGACTCGAACAAGATCCTGCTCATTGACGGCGCCCGTCAGGTGGGCAAGACCTACATCGTCCGCTATGTGGGGCAGAAGCTGTTTGAGAACTACATCGAGATCAACCTGGTGGAGGACGCGCTGGGCGCCGGGCTGTTCGCCAACGTCCGGACGGTGGAGGACTTCTACCTGCAGGTGAGTATGCTCGCCGGCGACAGGATGAAGGAAAAGAAGAATACGCTGATTTTCCTGGATGAGATCCAGGCCTATCCCCACCTGCTCACCATGCTCAAGTTTCTGGCTCAGGACGGCCGGTTCACCTATATCGCAAGCGGCTCCCTGCTGGGCGTCACGTTGGCGCAGATCCCCTCCATTCCCATGGGCAGCATCCGAAAGGTCCAGATGTTCCCCCTGGATTTTGAGGAGTTCCTGTATGCGAATGGGCTGAATGAATTTGCCATCACCGCTATGCGCCGGAGGTTTGAGGCATTGGAGGCGCTGGACGAGGCGACGCATAACAAGGTAATGGATCTGTTCCGCAAGTATCTGCTGGTCGGCGGGCTGCCCGATGCGGTCAATACCTATCTGGCGGAGAAGAACATCCAGACTGTGCGGGAGATCCAGCGGGAGATCCATGACTACTATGCCGCCGACGCCTCCAAATACGGCGAAGAGCGGAAGCTGATGATCCGGCGCATCTACGACCTCATCCCCTCCAATATGGAGAAAAAGAAAAAGCGCGTGGTAGCCAAGAGCATTGAGGATAAGAAGGGAAAGACCTTCCGCGATTACAGCGACGAGTTTGAGTATCTGATCAGCGCCGGGATTGCCCTGCCCGTTCAGGCCATCTCCAATCCGGTTTTCCCGCTGATCGAGTCCGCAGGGAAAAACCTGCTCAAGCTCTATCTCAACGATGTGGGACTCCTGACGTGCCTTCTTTACGGGAACAATATCCGCGCCGTCCTGGATGATGAAAAGAGCATCAATCTGGGATCCGTCTATGAGACTGTCGTCGCCAGCGAACTGGCCGCCCATGGCTATAAGCTGTACTACTATGACAACCGCAGCAAGGGCGAGGTCGATTACCTGATCGACGATTACAGCAGCCTTTCCGCCGTCCCCCTTGAGGTCAAGTCCGGCAAGGACTATACCGTACACAGCGCGCTCAACACCTTTGTCCAAAATGAGGACTACCATATCAAGAAGGCATTCGTACTGTCCAATGAGCGCAAGGTATCCAGCAAGGGGAAGATCACCTATCTCCCGATCTACTATGTCATGTTCTTCTCCGCGGCCTCCGGCTGAGGTATTTTCTCTGATTCTGCCGCCAAGCCGCCAAACTCTTCCCATCGCAGTCCTGCAAACCAAAAAAACAGGGGAGCTGCGCCATTCGGCACAGCTCCCCCGCTCTTTTCTTCGGTGATACGCTCTATATTACGTCCGTAGCCGGAAGGTCCGGGGCGCGAACTTGTAGACCAGGATGCTGGCCACGATGGAGTACGCCACGCAGAAGGCGATGCACATCGCGCCGAACATCAGGATGGGCATACGGACGTTGATCATGGCGTAGCACACCACATAGGTGAGGACCATCACGATGCGGTAGGTCCCGCTCTTCATCTCCGTGCCGGCCGTGTAGGGCTGCAGCAGGTAGTAGACGGTCAGGTAGTGGATGGAGAAGAAGGCGCTCATGGCGAGGATCGTGACCACCAGCACCACATAATTGAGGGGGTTGTCCGTCCCGCCGGAGACATAGAGGATCAGCGCCAGGCCGCACCCGATTACCAGCGCCGGCACGGCATTGACCTTGATGATCTCCCGCAGCCGGATGCGAAACAGCCTGAGCACAAACCCCGGACGCTTGTAGAAGGAGTAGGTCAGAAGGCTGTGGTCGCAGTTCATGAACAGGGCCTGGGTAAAGCCGGTGCCCCGGTTGATGAGATACATGATGAAGGCAAAGTACGGCAGCCACGTCATGACCATCTCGTTGATGTCCGCCTTGGTGCCGGGCTGGATCACCATGAGAAGCACTGCGCCACAGCAGAGAAACAGGCAGACATAGGCGATGCGCAGGGCGGATTTCCACAAAATCTTCCGGTGCCGCTTGACGAACAGGTCGTTGAGGAACTCAAAGCCACTCTTCCGGCTGGTGATGGACGTGTCGGCGGAGATGTTCTTCTCATTGGCCGTCTTGACCGCCGCTCTGGCCTTGTCCATCTGGCCCGGGATCTGGGCCAGCAGCTCCTGATTCATCTCCCGGTAGTAGCGGAAGGTCACCACCCGCCTAAGGCTCAGGAGCCCCAGGGGGATCCAGACCAGGAACAGCGCCGCCGAGGCCCAGAGGGGCAGGACGAAGCCCGCGGCGGGCGGCACATAGGCCAGGGCCAGCAGGAGCGCCGTCAGCAGCCAGGCTATCTTCTGGAGGTTATTCTCATTGCGGACATAGCCGTGCTTCTCATAGTCCCGCAGGGAGTCGGCGGCCACCGCCACCTTCGCGCCGGCGATGCAGACAGGGATCAGCAGGCACAGCCACAGCGGCACGCCCCGGTCCAGGCCAAAGAGGATGGTGAAGGGCAGGAACCCCACCACGACCTTCCCCAGGGCGTAGCCGTAGTTAGACAGGGTGTAGGACCGGGCGTTCATCCGCAGAAGGATCATGGCGTAGTACTTGTCCCGGGTGGGGTTGAAGAGGCTGGTATTCATATACGAGCCGATCAGCGTCAGGAACAGCAGGATGTGCAGGAACCCGAGTCCCGCCGGCGCCCGCTCGTAGAGGAGCCCCACGCCGCAGACCATAGTGAGAAAATAGAGGAACTTCCCCAGGAAGATGGACACGATCTCCCACAGCACCGAGAGGACGTTGGCGAAGTTCTTCAGCCCCCGCACTTGATAAAGCCGGTCGGGCAGCACCTGTTTCAAAAGGGGGATCTGCTTGAGGGAGTGCAGGATGCCGTTGACCCGGTACGTATTTTTCAGGGCGAATGAGATGCGCAGTGTTTTAAGCATAGCTCTCCTCTTTCAGCGCCGCGATGATCTTCTCCTTGAAGGCGTGGTCGTCCAGGTTGGACTTCTCCACCACCTCCAGCTCCCCGTGGCTGAGCAGCACGATCTCGTCGCAGAGATCCAGGGCCAGATCCAGAATGTGGGTGGAGAAAATGGTGATCCGCCCGTCCTTCAGCGACCGGAGCAGATTCTTCATCTCCTCGGCCACCACCACATCCAGGCTGGTCAGCGGCTCATCCAGGAGCAGGATGTTGGGCTGGGCGATGATGTTGACCAGCATCTGCATCTTGTTCTTCATGCCATGGGAGTAGTCCTTCAGCAGCTTGTCCCGGTCCTCCGGGGCGATGCTCATTTCCTCAAAATACTCGTCCAGGGGCTTGGGATCCCGGATGGAGTCAGAATTGATGTCCACAAAGAACTTGAGGAACTCCCGGCCGGTGAGGAACTCCGGCACCGTGGGCGTGGAGAGAACATACCCGATGTCCTCCGCCGCCACTTCCCTGCGAACGCCGTTTTCTTCGATGTAAAAGCTGCCGCTGTCAGCCTTGATGTCCCGGTTCAGGCAGTTGAAAAGCGTTGTCTTACCGGCGCCGTTTCGGCCCAAGAGGCCGTAGATCCTCCCCTCCTCAAAGGTAAAGTCGATGTCCTTCAGCACCTCTTTCTGCTCAAAGCGCTTGGACAGGTGCTCAATGATAAATTTCATGGGTTGCTCCTTATTTTGTTGAATCGTTTCTCAGCAGTCTCTCACTGGATGCGAAAGCCGTTGGAGGTCTTCTGGAACACATACGCCAGCATGGCGTCGTGGTCGGGGAACGCCACCGGCTCAAGCCCCTCTTCCCGGTGGAAGGATACCACCTGGTCCGTCCAGTTGATCCAGAGCAGCTGGGGCGCCTGGGCGCCCGCGTCATCATCCATACTCGTTATTCTCCTTATTCCCTCTTGTTTCCCATACCGCTTAGCGATTTATCCTACATGGGCACGCTGCTGACCAGGCCCTCGATCTCCTGCCGCAGTCCGGCCCGCTCCCGCTCCGCCTGGTCCGTCATCTGCCCCAGGCGGTCCAGGACGGCGCAGATCTGCGCCCGGGTGTCCTCCACCTGGGCCTGGGCCTGGTTGATCCGGTCCAGCACCGCCCAGTCGGCGAAGATACCGTCGAACACATAGTCAGCAAAGCGGAGGAAGCCGTCGATATTGACCTGGAAATCGGCGCTGATGGTCACGTCGGCCAGCTCCGTCCGGAAGGCGCGCAGCTGCGACTGCAGGTACTCCACCGCCGCCTGTGCCTCATCCAGCTTGCTGTGCTTGGCCAGGTCGGCGATGAGCCCGCCGCCCACCAGGTCCCAGGTCCCCCAGCCCTCCGCGCTGCTCAGGCTCTCCAGGATCTCATCGGCCGTCGCCAGGGCGCTCTGCCCGGCGGCGGACGCCTCCCCCAGCTCCCGCTCCTGGCTCTCTAAGTAGGCATCGCGCTCCTCCATGCGGAGGATCTGTTCCGCGACCGCACCGCCGGCGGCCTTGACCGCCTGGGTCTTCTCTCGGAGCAGCGCGGCGTACCGCTCCTCGCAGCCGCTTAGGACGTCCAGCTCCGCCTGACACCGGGCCAGATCCTCCTCCGCGCCGGCCAGCTCCCGGGCCGCCGCGTCATACCGCACCCGGGCGGCGTAGGCCTCCTGCCGCTCCTGCGTCAGCTTTTCGTCCATCTTCCCTACCACGTTGTAGAAGAAGGCGGCCAGGCTCCGGCCCTCCAGCCGGTCCACATCCGCCTGCTCCTCCCACATGGCCTCTTTCAGCTCCTCCGCCCTGGCGGCGTAGGTATCCCGCTGGCGCCGCAGCTCCGCGGCCGAGGCCTCCAGTTTCTTCTTGCGGGCGCACTGGGCGAGCAGCTCCTTCAGCTGCTGGTCATAGCCGTTCATCTCGTTTCGCTCCTTTCCCTTCCCAAGGCATCAATTCTCTCTGCAAAAGAGGGCTTCACCCAGCTGTGAAGCCCTCAGCCGCCGCCGGATCGGGATGGGAACCCAACCCTTCAGGCGGATCTCTTCAAGGTCACCTGGACGCCCAGTGTCTGGGCGTAAGCGGGATTTTTCCGGAGGTTCTCCATCAGGCGGATCGCCAGGAGTCTCGTTTTTGGATCCATCGCCGTCACCTCGCTGCGCAAACTTCACAGGAGCGTCTGCTCTCTCTGCTTACCCGTATTCTACCATCCAGCACCAGCGGCTTCCAGCGTCGGTTTGGCAAATTAAGGCCCACTATTTCCACTGCTGCGGCAAAATACCCGGTTCAATCCCGCTCCGCACGCCGGCGCTCATAGGCCTCATACTGCTCTGGGTTGATGGCGCCGGTGGCCAGCATCCGCTCCGACCACAGCTGCAGCGTCTCTACCGCGATGGAGATGCGCTCCAGCTCCTCCCGGATTCGGATGAAGTCCTCCAGCTCGTCGTCGCTGATGACGCCGTCGGCGGTGATCTCGATCAGCCGGTCCTTGCGCCGGTTCATGGAATTGAGGGATGCCAGCATTTCCAGGACGATCTGGGAGAGGTCCTTGATCTTCACCTCCGGCACATACTCCTGCCCGATGGGGCACTGATTGGCGCAGTAGTAGTTGCAAAGGCCCGGCTGCTTGTACTTCTCCGCCATGGTCAGCACCTCGTCCGGGTGGGGCAGGGACCGCTCGTTCTCGATCTTCTCGATGCGCTCGGGCGGAATGGACTCCAGCAGCTCACCGGCGGCCTCCCGGGTCAGGTGCAGCGCCTCCCGGGTGGTCTGATAGATGTTCTTATTCTCTCTCGTGGATGCTCTCCCCATGGCCGAAACCTCACAAACACAAAATCTAAGTGCCATTATAGGTGGTTCCGTCCGGAAAAGCAATTCTCATTTCTCACCTGCCCATCACTCTGAAGCGCCGAGGGCCTTGCGGGCCCTGGACACCCACGCCGTCACATGGTTTGCCGGCACGCCGAACATCTCCCCGATCTCCCGGTTGGTGTACCCGTCCATCAGCATCCGGATGGCCTGGAACCCCTTGGCCGTCACGCCGGCGGCCCCGGCCTCCGCCCGCTCCAGGCGCGCCAGGAGCGCCGAGCAGGCTTCCCGCTGCTCCGGGGTATCATCGTCCAGCACCGTGCAGGGCAGCTCGGCAGGATCTGTGGCAACCTCCCGCCCCCGGCGGGTGGCGCGCTCCAGTTCGGTATAGATCTCATTGCGGATGAGCCGGTAGGCGTAGGTGGAAAAGGCCACCGTGTGCCCCGGTTTATCCGTCTGGGCCGCCTTGCAAAGCCCCAGGCAGCCGATCTGGAACAGGTCGTCGTAGTCGAACATGCTCCCGGCGCCCAGGGTATGGACGCAGTCCTGGATCACCTTGCCCACCAGTCCCATGTTCTCTTCTACCTTCATCCACTGCTCCTTCGTAAGCGGCGACAGCATATCATACACCTCCTGCTACCTCTTTCAATTTGTTTTGCTGCTCCAGCCGCTCCTGGAGCAGTTTCCGGCTCTCGTCAATGACCACCTGACAGTAGTACTCGCCCAGATGCCCGATATGGGCGTGGGCCATGGGTGCCTGTACGGTCATGGCCAGCCACTGGTAGGCGTCCCGCTTGCTCATGAGTCCGGACTGATACAGTTTGTTGAACTCCCGATGCGCAGCATAGCGCAGCTGCCGCAGCTTCGGCCCTGCCAGGCTCCCCATGGGCTCCAAGGTACCCGGGTGCGCCATTACATAGGAATCGCACACCGGGTACCGGGAGCAGACATAGGCCATCGCACCCGGCCGGTGCGTCCTGCAAAGGCCCTCCGCGCTTCGAAGCACAGCGGGGCTGCAGCAGTGGCAGCGCAGGCGTCCGGCGCCGGGCAGCACCCCTGTCCGGCTGCGTCTTGATCTCTTGCTCACCTTGTATCCCACCTTTCCGGAAGAGATCTTCCATAGTTCCTACTCGCACCGGCCTTGTCACAGCCGGCAGAAAAACAAAAAAAGGCCGGAAGCCCGCTGAAAAAAGACAATGCAGAGCCAAGCGCTGGAATAGTGGTGTCGCATCCAGCCATTGACTCTGCACTGTATTTCAGCGGCCTTCCGGCCACATATTTTATCAACAAGACCTGCGCTTTGTGGGGCCGCGGGACAGCGGCTCCGTCACGATTCCCCGCCTGCACCGGCAGGTCTGACGCCAAGGCGCCCCGGCGTATCGAGAGCCTGCGCGCAGTATCTTGCTACAATGAAATTATAACAGGATGCCGGCAAATAGTCAATGAAAAAACGCAGTTTTGCCGCGATTTCCGCCACTCTTTTGCCCATCTCAGTCTGGGAGATTTTATCTCAGTCTGGGGCGGTTTTTGCCGGTCAGTACTGCTCCTCATCCTCCTCCGCCCACTCGTCGTAGTCGGCCTGCTGGCGGCGCCGCTTGGCGAAGTAGAGGGCCACGAGGCCGCCGATCCCGCAGGCAAGGCCGATGAAAAATACCACCATAGGAGCGATGGGGACGCCGGCAGGATCTCCGGCGGGGACCTGCTCCTGCGGCTGCTGTACCTGTCCGGAAGGCTGCTGGGCTGAGCTGTCCGGCTGCTGCTGGGTATCAGGGACCTGCTCTGCGGGCGGGTCAGGGATGGGGACGGTGGAGTTGATGCAGCTGAGGGTGTAGGTGGTGCTGCCGCCCAGATCCATGGTCAGAACACCCGTCTCGTCCACTACGATGGGGGCCGGGAAGACACCGGCGTCGGTGCGCAGCTCAAACTCCACGCCTGCCCAGCGCGTGCCCAGCTGAAGGACCAGCTGGTCGGGCTGCTGGGTAATCTTCGGCTCGGTGCCGTCCGTATCCGCGAAGGCCGTGGTGCAAAGGCACATGGCCAGGCACAGGGCGGTCAGGAGGGTCACCCGGAGCCGTCTCTGGATCGTCATGGTCCGCTTCCCTCCCCTCAGCGCGTGGTGGACATGTGGGTGATGACGCCCCAGATCCGGTTGTTCTCGTGGTTGATGCCCAGGATCCGCACCGTCGCTCTGGCGCCCCGGGGCGGCCGGCCGCGCTTGGGATAGGTACACAGGCAGTCGATGCCGCCGTCCAGGGACACGAACACGCCGTTGAGATCGACCATGCTGACGGTGCCCACATAGCGGTTGCCCACCACATACTTCTTCAGCGCCTTCTCATAGGGGTTCTCCATCGCCTGCTTCACCGAGGCGGTCACCCTGGGACGGCTGCGGTCGCTGCGGTCCACCTCCAGCACCCGCACCAGCACGCGCTGGCCGGGCTGATAGTGCTGCGCGGCGTCCACCCAGCGCTGGTAGGACAGTTCCCGGAGGGGGATATAGCACTCCGCGCCGAACAGGTCCACAAAGATGCCCGCCCGGATGACGGAGATGACCCGTGCCTCGGCGCGGATGCCCTCATAGATCTGGTAGTTGCCGTCCCGGTCGGTACGGAAGTAGTACTCCCTGCGCTTGAGCGCCATGGCCTCCAGCCGGCTGGCCGCCACCACGTTGTGTTCCTGGTCGATGCCCTTGACGATGTAATCCACCTCCGCGCCCAGCCGCTTGTTGAGCAGGTAGTGGAGCACGTCGCCCTTGGGCTGGCCACGGTAGTCCTCCGGCTCCTCGATGGCCTCCAGCACCGGGATGATGACTTTGAAGTCGCCGTGGTAGATGACGGCATAGGACATCTCCGGGTTATCCGCCAGCCGCTCCACGCCCTGGATCGTACCGGTGAGGATCTTCTTGCTCTTGAGGGACTCCACCAGGTCCAGCAGGTCGTTGCGCAGCCGGTCCGTATCCGTCTCCACCGTCCGCTCAGCGTCGATGGATACCACACGCTGGCGGCGCCTGCCCGGCATGCGGAGTTTCTGGGGCTGCCCGGATTCGGATTGCTCCTCCTCCGCGGGCACATCCTCTCCCCCATCCTGCGCCTCCTGCGGCTCTGCCGCCTTCTTGCGGGAGGTGCGGCGGCGCCGGGGCGGGGCAGGCGGCTCGGCGTCCCCTTCAGCCGCAGCGTCCCCTTCAGACTGGGGCGATGCTTCGTCGTCCGGTTCTGTTTCCGGCTCAGTCTGGGAACCGAGATCGGCCGTGGGATCAAATGCCTGGCCATCGCCGGATTCTTCAGCCGGTTCCAGGTCAGTCTGGGAACCGGCATTCGAGTCGGCGGATTCCATGTCAGTCTGGGATGAAAAGGTCTCTTGGCCAGGCTCAGACTGGCTATCCGGGTCCCATTCCGGGTCAGTCTGGGGCGGAGCTGCCTGGCCATCGGGATCGTCGCCCGATTCCAGGTCGGTCTGGGGCGCGTCGGGATCCAGGCTCTTGGCAGCCGCCAGCTCCAGGTCCGTCACACCGGCATTGGCCACCTCGCCGGGCGGCGTATCCTGCTCAGTCTGGGGGACGGGATCAGACTCAGTCCCGGTGGTTTCCTGCTCCGCATCGGGAGCCTGTTCCTCAATCTCTTTCTTGGTTCTTGCCATGGTATGGGTTCCTCCTTTGGTTGATGATGTGGGTTATGGGGGCGGACAATTAAAAATCCGCCGGCGGCCGGGAGCTCTCGTAGAGCGTCTTGGGCCGTTTGGCGGGCTTTGCAGGGAGTTCCGAGGGCTGACCGCCGGATGACGGTGACTTTTGGTCGGGCGCCTTCGGCTTTGCCTGGGGCGGTTTAGGTTTGGCAGGCGGCTTTGCGTCGGCAGGCGCCGGTCCGGGCGGTTTGTCCATGTCGGGCTCAGCAGGCATGGACTGAGCCGGTGGCTCCGGCGGCTGAGCCGGTGCCGGGTCGGATTGGTAGTGCTGGATACTGGTGCGCTCGCACTCTTTGGCATAGGGATGCTCGGTGAAGTCGAACTTCTTGGCCCGGAGCACCTTCTGGCCGCGCAGGATGATCAGCAGCTCATCATTGGGCAGCCGAAGCACCTCGTCCGGGGTCAGCACCCGCCGCCGGCCGATCCCCTCCGTGTAGCGGTACTGGGGGATGACCTGCGCCAGGGCGAGGCTCTGCCGTGTGGTCATGGTGGAGTTGACCTCCACCGTCATGTCCCCGCTGCGGGCGCTGAAGTACTCCGCGGTCACGTCATCCGTGGCGCCCAGCATGATCTGGGTGTCGGCGTTGCCCAGCAGCTCCGCCCACAGGTTATTGGGGTAGCGGTTTTGCAGCTGGGGAAGGCTTTGCGAACACATGATGACCTGGAGCGCTCTCGACCTGATGGTGGACAGCCGCCTGCCGAAATCCTTGATGGTGCCGATGTTGTTCATCTCGTCCAGGATGATGTTGACCGGCACCTTGCAGCGCTGTTCCGGAGTGCTGTCGGCGTAGCGCACGAGCTTGATGAACAGGAAGGCGAAGAACAGGGCCGACAGGAACTCCAGGGAGGAGTTCTGATCATCCAGGATGATGTAATAAGCACACTTGCTCCAGCCCGGCTCAGACAGGTCGATGTCGGAGCTGCGGGTGATCCGCCGTACGGCCTCGCTCTGGAGTACCTGGAGTCTGGTGCCAAGGCCCAGAACGATGCCTGCGCGCACGGTGTCGCTGGCCTGGCTGAACAGGCTGTACGGCCCCTTGGCCGGATGGCCGATGGGCAGCCGGTCAAAGAGCATGGTGAGTTCCTTCTCCGTGTGCTGAGTGAGCATCTGATAGACGGCGGCCAGGTTCCGCTCTTCCGGCGTGCGGGTGCTGTCCAGGTCCACATAAAGGATCAGGCTCTTGAGCAGATTGCTCTCGCCGTTGTCCCAGAAGTGGTCGCCCTTCTCATCGCCCTTCGTGTTGGAGATGATCACGTCGGTGAGGATCTGGGCCATGAGTGTGTCGCCGCCCAGGTCGAACATGCAGTTCCAGGAGTCGCTGTACTCCGGCTGCAGGAGGTTATAGACCCGCACCTTAGCCCGTCACATAACTGACCGTTTTGCTCCCGCCGTAGGTGCAGACAGCAGTAAAACGGTCCCCGATCTCATAGTCATCGGCGTTGTAGGTGTTGTCCGTCTGCCACTGGACATCCTGGAGCGTCAGGGTCCGTCCGCCCTCAGTGATGCTTTTCGGCAGATGGTTGAGGTCTTGGTTTGCAAGATTGGGGTAGGTCCTGGTGGCTGTGACCGGCTGGGTGCTGCTGCCATACCCGGCCGCTTCGGTCTTGATGCTGTCCAGATCCAGCGTGAGGGTGCCGGTAAACCCCTCTTCCGTGGTGACCTCTTTCTCCTGGGGCAGCAGGGACAAAATCGTGTCCATGTCCTTTTTGTCGCTGTCCACCTTCTCTTCCTGGGTGATGACCTGCGTCTCACTGCCGATGATGACCTCTCGCAGCACATCGGTGCAGTCGTACAGGAGGCCATCCCGCTCAAACTGCCCCATGGGGAGCGTGGAGGGGTCGGTGTTGGGCGAGAGATCATACACCTTGCGGATCTCCTTGTTGTCCTGGTCGAGGATGATATCGACCGGGAGCATGGCGTCAGGATCCGTCACGTCCAAGCTGACCGCGCCCGCAGGCAGCGTCAGCATGGTCAAAAGCAGGAGCGATGCGGTGAGAGATAAGATTTTGTTCTTCACTGACATATCCTCCTCAGGTTTGATTTTGCTCTTTCTGGAATCAGGGAGTAGTCGACGGCGTGTACTGCCCGCCCTGGATCAGCGGCTGCAGGTAGGCGACCACAAAGCCCAGGGTATTGAGCACGATCCAGGTCACGACGATTCTCTTCAGCCAACTGGTCGCCTCTGCGACGGCCCGCTCATTGCGGGAGATCATCCGCACCAACAGCGCCACCGCAGCCGCAGTCACTGCCACGATGGTGGAGATGCCCACCAGCTCGCCATAGACATCTGCGATAATCGTGCTGAACCGTGTCCACATGGTGTCCGCAGCAGCCGCCGGCTGGGCGAACAGCACCATCATGTAACAGGATACCGCCGCCATCTGGAAAGCGTTGCGCAGCCGCTGGGACGCCTTCACCCAGCGATCCTTCCTGCTCTCGTCCTTTGCCATTTGCTTCCCTCCTTTTCGTCATATTTGCAACAAAGAGCCGCCTCGAAGCGACTGTTCTCAATCACTTCAAGGCGGCTCCCTGCCGTCAGGTCCACTTTTGGACGATAACAGGATAGCACATCTGCACTCCCCTTGTCATCCGCACCGACCTTGCCAATTTTCTGCCATTTTTCTGCCGCAGAGTAGGACATCACCCCTCCAGCAGCGTCAAAAGCTCCAGCCAGGCATCCAGACAGCCGGCCGGGGCCGTCCACAGCCGGATGGATAAGATGTTGACCGCCTGCTGGCGGAGCCGGTAATAGTGCCGCTCCGAGATATCCAGCCGGTACAGGATATCCGTATGGCTGGGCTTGTCCGGCGTGATGAACGTCTGGAAGATGATGTTATACATCAGCTCCCCGTTGCCCGGCTTATGGCGCAGGACCGTCAGAGCCTCATTGATCCGGTCCAGCAGCAGGCGGGACTTCCGAATGCTGAGCAGCCGGTGCTCCAACTTCGCGTTCCCCAGCGCCACCTGCGTGTCCACTACGCTGAGCAGCGCGTCCAGATCCTTCAGCGGCTGATCCAGCTCCTGTGCGACTTCACTGGGGAAGCATTCCAAGGCCCAGACGATGTCCCGGTAGTGCTTGAGCATGACCTGGGTGTTATGGTACATATTCCGGCGAAGCTCCTGCTCCGCAAGCCGGGCTTTCGCATTGGGGATGTCCGGATCTCCCACGATCCCCCTGCGCTCCAGCAAGGCGCGCAGCTGCTCCTGGGGGATCGCACTATCCTGATTCGGCAGTTCACCACAGAGGGATGCCTTCAAATCTGCCATTTTCAATACCTCCATCATCCTGATCCGCAGGCCCGGCCCGTGGCAAGGTTCCGCGGAATAATTCAAAATTTGGCGTCGCTGGAGATATCCCTTGGCAGTCCTCCCTAACATACTCTAAAATCTTACACGGAGAAAAATACACGCGCGTAATATAGCAGTCCTCAGATGCAACACGACGCTCCTCTTGTTCCCGGGGCACCACCGCACGACTGTACCAAGCGACCAGTTTGCAGATGCGAGCATGGTCGCTCTTCTGGTTTTCGTACGTATTCCCGTCTTTTGTGCGTATTTCTCTCAAAATGCGCTCGACCTTGTCCTGGGACGGCAAGGTGAATTGTTCTCCAGTCGGATAGACTGCATTGAAGATGAGGCAGCCGAAAGCGCCTGGCAGCTTATACAGCGGGAAGGCATCCGCATGTTTTCTGAAAAAGCGCCAGACCTTCGTCTTTTCCCATCCCCAACGCCTGCCAAGGGATTCCAATGTCAAAACAGCGCCGTACTGCCCAAACTGAACAGCCGGCGCCGAGAAGGAAAACGCATTGCTGGGCTCCTGCCAAACTGTGTGGCACCAGAGGTCGAGCCATGCGTCTGCCTCAGCAAATTGATAATGCCGCTCTGCAAGCCTCTGTGTGACGTTTCTGGGCAGGCAGAGGAATCCATACCCCTCTGTCGCATAAACCGCCTCACGGCCCATACAGGGCTCGCCAGAGCATCTTACGACCCAATCTGTGACTTGATAGGTCAGTCTCTTTGTTTTTGTGTCCAGTGAGTAGGCAATATAACCGAGGTCAGCCAGAGTGTCCATATGTTCAAGGGCCTGCCGCCGACGTTTGATAGCCAGGATACTCTTCAGACCGACGATGCCGCCTGCCCAGCCCCCGGCACTCACTTTGTTGGTGTAACCACAGTACCGGGCCTGCCCAGTCCTAAAGGCTGCACGGGAGGCCAACCGAGCCCAAGAGCCCATAATGCCCTTGCCGGGCGGAAGCTGATTGCGGGGTAGTTTGACCCATTGATATTTGAGCAGGCACTTCATCTCGCCGGCCTCCCTCCTGATAGATTGAAAAAAGCCCCGCTCCGTGCTACACTGGTAAACACGAAAGCGAGGCCTGATTGAAATGCTATATGCCTGTGATAATTGTCATTACCTGTTCCTTAGAACGTCTGAGGATACCTGCCCGGACTGCGGAAAGGCCATGATCCGGCCGGCAACTTCTGAAGAGCAGGAAGAATATAAAAATCGTGAGAAAGAAAATCTGTGGACAGAGGATTCAAATAGCTGCCGTGTGTAGCCGGTCATTTCACCCCCGCGCAATGGCTTCTAATTAAACCCATTTCATTTGTTGCACCGCCGTGTATAAAAATAACTGAAAAAGTATAAAAAAAGTGCCCGTAGCTCAACTGCCACGGGCACTTTCTCTTTTAGGAGGCTCTCTAAAAACTGGTGTAAAATCAGGTGTAAAAACGTGTTACTGCTGAATCCAACTGGTGTAAAACTGGTGTAAAACCGCTCTTTCAGGCTCGCGAAAAACCCGCAAACCCTTGCGCCGCAACGGGTCTTTAATCCAGTGGCTTCATCGTGGGGAACAGTCTGACATCACGGATGGTATATGAAGTAATCAGCAGCATTTGCAGCGGGCGTGATCACGATGTTGAATCATTCAAATGAAGCGAAAACATACCCTTTCCTATTTGGGTCCTGCTACACTACGAGATTATAGAACGGAAGCCGACAAGGGACGCTGCAGAATAGCAACCCGCAGCGTCCCTATTTTGTGACTGTTAGATTAAAACCAGTTGAGAAAAGCATTTTGCGAGAATCTCTGAACGTTCCTATTGCACAGAACAAATCTGCTCATCCATGAAGCGGAACTCTTTCCCAGGCGACTGGATGGCCCAGGTAACACCCAGGCGAGTTTTCAACTTCAGGCGGTCCTGTCCGATATACTGCTAGCCGACAATCTGGCTGACTGCATGATACCCCTTTTCCTGGAGCGCCCCTTAGACACGCAGTATATTTTCATTTTCCATCGTGCGCATCACCTCTCGGGCATTCCCAGAATGAGATAAATTCAGATCAAGTGAGAGCGGACTATTTCAGTGAAATGCGTCGCAAATCTCCCAGAACTGGGAGAGCGCATAGAGAGGCAGATTGATAAGTTTATCCTGCTTGCGGTAGTCGGACATAGAGGTGCGGACACCAAAAGGCAGTTCGTTGTTGGAAACAAAGTATTTCAAGTTCTTGGCCTGCAGATTCTCCTCCGCCTTAACCTCCAGCGGGATCACATTCCCGCTGTGCTGGAGAACGAAGTCTACCTCCCCGGATGAATTTTCCGCCGACCAGTAATAGGGCGTGGCACCCAAGTCGGAAATGAGTTGCTGGCAGACATACTGCTCCGTAAGCGCACCTTTGAACTCCGTGAAGATGGCATTGCCCTTCAGTAGTATCTTGGCGTCCAGATCCATCATAGCCGCCAGTAGACCTACATCCACCAGATACAACTTGAAGGCCGGGATGTCCTGATACGCCTTCAGGGGAACGGCCCCTTTGGTCACACGGCCGACCTTGCAGCACAATCCGCAGTCGATCAGCCACTGAATGGCCAGTTCAAAGTCCTTGGCCCGCGCCCCTTCCCGCAAGACACTGTAAATGAATTTCTTATTCTCCTTGGTCAACTGAGAGGGGATGCTATCCCACACTATACGGATGCGGGGAATGACGGCCGTCGGGGCATATTTGGAAAAATCCTGCTCGTAGTCTGAGATCAGACGCTTCTGCACACGGCGTACGGCAGTAAGACTCTGCTTGGGCAGGTAAGCATTTACAGCCGCCGGCATCCCACCCACAAAGTAGTACGTTCTGAGCAAGTCGATGTATTTATCCCGGAATGCGGTAACCATTCCGAAGTCCCGCTGCTCCAGGAGTTCGAGCAGTTGGTCATTGCCTGTAGCGGACAGGAACTCGGTAAAGGAAAGCGGGTACAGATCCATGCTGTCCACCTTTCCCACAGGGAACGATGTACCTTCGTGCATGGCTATTCCCAGCAGCGACTCCGCAGCCAGAATATAATAACTGTGCCGGTTGTCCTCACAGAAATATTTCAGGCTCTGCAGCGCAGCCGGCACCTCTTGGATCTCGTCCAGAACAATCAGCGTATTCTCCGGATCAATCTCCACCCCGCTCTCGATGGCGAGGCCCCGCAGGATGCGGTCCACATCAAAGTCGCCAGAAAACAGGTTCTGCATCCGCTCATTACAGTCAAAATTGATATAGGCACACCGCTCAAATGCGGTTCGGCCAAACTCCTGCATGAGCCAGGTCTTTCCCACCTGCCGCGCACCGCGGATGATCATAGGCAGGCGGTTCGGATCCTCTTTCCACTCTTGCAGGCGGCTGATTGCATATCGCTTCATTGCCGCACCACTCCTGGACCGTTTGATAGTATCAGCATATCATCTTCCATCAAATAGTCAACCGGAAAAGTGTGATAATTGTCAAATAGTCCGCATTATTAGGGTATTTACCGCCCACCCGTTTGCGCAGATTCTTTTTTCTGTTTCATGATTGCTTCCTCCTTTTATTATTGCGGGGATATGCCCCGTCTAAAATTGTAAAGGAGTGGCAGGGATCTTCCCACGACAGAACCTGTCAGGTATGGAAAAAAGTAGAATATCCCCTTTCCCGAATTGATGAACAGAAAAACATTCGTTATAATGGAAAGGAAATGGGACAAAGACCATGGAGATAAAACGTAAAAAAGGGGTGGCACCGCCGCGGTGCGATGAGGCGTTCAAGGCTGGATCCATCCGGATGGTAACGGAGCAGGGCCGCCCGAGCACAGAGGTATCACCATACCCAATTCGCATACAACATATGGCAATGGAGCGATTTCGCCCGTAAATTGACTTGCCTACGTTTCAATCGTAAAGGAGGCTTGTTGATGCGTTATTATGTGACCGCTGACATCCACGGATTTTATACGCCGCTGATCACTGCTTTAACCAAGGCCGGCTTCTTCGCCGACTCTGCACCGCACAAACTGGTCATTCTGGGAGACCTGTTTGACCGCGGTAAGGAAGCGCTGAAACTGCAGGCTTTTCTCTCTGCGCTATTGGATCAAGATAAGGTCATTCTGGTTCGCGGCAACCACGAAGATCTGTTTGAAGAACTTGTCACGATCGATACAGGTCTGCCATATCGCCACCATGTCGACAATGGCACTTACGATACCGCTCTTCAACTCACCGATTTCGATCCCCACCTCGCCCCTACTTTGCACGATGACTTCGCTGAAGCAGCCCGGAATACCGTGTTCTATCAAAAAATCATTCCTGCCATGCTGGACTATTTTGAAACAGAACACCACATATTTGTCCACGGCTGGATCCCCTGCATTCAGGAGCGCAACGGCTATAGTAGTATTGGTGACTGGCGCAATGCCTCTGCGGATCTTTGGGAAAAAGCCCGCTGGATCAACGGCATGGCTGCCTTTCGATATGCCTATGAGGATGACAAAACCATCATCTGTGGCCATTGGCACACCTCTTTTGGTCATTCTACAATCGACCATGCCGGTTCTCAATTCGGCCCAGATGCCAATTTCCGCCCCTTTTACGGCACAGGCATCATTGCTTTAGATGCCTGCACCGCTGTCAGCGGCTTTGTAAATTGCATTGTAGTGGAAAACTGAACAGGTGAGGTTATTCACATTGGTATGCTGTTTTCATTTCAATCATAGTCTATCCGGGTGGACAAGCCTCCTCCTATTGGAAGGCCGGCAAGATCTAAAAATGTGGTAAGGGACACTGCAGATGTTGTTCTGCAGTGCCCCTCTTTGTCACTGTCAAATGAAAACCAGTTGCGAAAAACATTTTGCCAGAACATCTGAGCGTTCCCATCGAACGGCCCGGATCTGTTCATCAATAAAATGGAACTCCTTCCCCGGTGATTGGATTGCCCAGGTGACCCCCAGACGGGCTTTCAGTTTCAAGCGGGCTTGTCCAATATAGCGTTCCGCGTAAGGCCCGATTTCTTCCACAAACGCTGTACTGCGCGTAACGATCTCGCGGTCATATGGGTCTTCCGAGATCGCCTCCAGCAGCAGCGACTCCAAAGCGCCCTGCTGGTTGGTCGGGATAATCAGCAGCAAAAACGACAGCGTTTGTTTCTGTCCGAAACCATCCTGATAAGTATTCTCGACCCAGTGATTTTGTTTGGCCTGCGTGATGGCCGGAGCAAAAATCCGGCACACTTCTGCCGTAATATCCTCCTCTTGCCGATCATCCCGGTCGGTGACCAGAGCGACTTTGGAAAACACTTGGGCGTCAAGGATCGCCGCCCGTATCTTATCTGCAAAAAATCCGCCGAACTTATCCTTCCCGCCCACACCGCAAATCAGCAGGCGATCCTCTCCCCGCTGATACCAATAAGCCGATTCACCAGATTTTTCATCCACAGAGATTTGGAAGTTTTTTGGCCCACGCTTGCAGGGAGTCCATTGCCGAACGCATCCCAAATAATAACTGAGCAAAATGGCGTCGGTCTTGCCTTCACACAGAATCAATTTGTTCATAGGCGCACCTCGAAGCCAAACTGCTCCCGGTTCTGGTGAACGTGGCAGCCGGACAGGACCCGGGCATAGCTGAGGGAAGAACTCCAATCTTTTTTGAGCGTCACAACGCTGATAGGGTCCTCCTGTTCGGTCGTCTTCTCATAATCCACAATGGATAGGAACCCGTCAATCGCTTCGATGCTGTGAGAGGTGATAAAGACCTGCACATCGAATTTGCGGCATGCTGAGGCAATGAAACGGAAAATATCTTCAAAATAGCGTGAGTGGATGGCTGTCTCCACCTCATCGATCAGCAGTACACCATTCACAGCTCTTGCGAGCCCGCTGGCGATAGACAAAACCTTCTTGATGCCGTCGCCGTAGTTGGACAGAGGCATTATCCCCAGTTCCTTGTGCTTGACACATTCGATGGGGCGGTTGGTATTTTCGTTTTTCAGCATCAGCAAGTCTGTAATGCCGGGATCAAAAAGCTGTAAGATCTGTACGCAGAGCTCCTTATAGGGATCATTTGTTAAGATACGGGAAAAATTCCCGCCCCGCAGATGATCGAACGGCGCCAGATAGACCATGTTCAGAAGATGGCGGTTGGTAATGTCCCGCCCAGATACGGTGGAATATTCATGGAATCTTATCTCAGTTGTCTCCTGGTTGTTGCCTGTGCGAACCAGCAAGTTTCCCTGAAACGCCTGACATTCTGAGGGAATGGAATCCTTGAACTTACGGAAATTCCGCATCGAATAGCGGGGAATCCGGTTTTGCTCCTCCAAGTCCAACATAATGGTTTTCACGTTGCCCTCCAGCGAATAGAGGACGTCCTCTCCTCTGCAGCGAGCCTGCAGGGACAGCATACGGGCGGTTTCCTCCTCATTGCTGCTGTGTGGAAACAGGGTAAGCAGACTTTCATAGGCGGAAATTCCGCCGTACATGGCCAGGCTGTCCCGCATACGCGCAATGCGCAAGGTATTGGTAAAATCTCCGGGATCGCGCAGCAGAAGAAGGGCTTCCAAAAAGCTGGTCTTGCCGCAGTTGTTGTCGCCGACAATCAGATTGATATGGTTCAGGTTCGGAACAGATAACTGCCGAATCCCGCGGAATTGTTCGATCTTCAAATTTTCAATATGGATCGCCACAGTTACACCTCCGGGTCTTCAAAACTGACCACCAACCGTTTTCCCAACGCGCCCGCGATTCGCTTTAATGTGGACAAGCTGGGCTGATAGTTCCCATTTTCAATTTTGCTGATGTTCGCCTGGGATACACCCGAACGCTGCGCCAACTGCTTCTGCGTCAGATTGGCCGCGCTGCGGGCAGAGATTACCAAGTCGCGCACTTCGGCGTCGATATCATATTCTTCCATCTCGGGAGTGTCGTCAACAGGCGTCAAATTTACTTTCTCAAGTGCCTGATCCAGTAATTTTTGAAAATCGCTCATGCTACATCCCTCCAAACTTATAATATGTCATATCAAACATAATGTCAACGAGAAATATGGCGTAAAGAATATATTCCTTGCTAATATACGATTGGCTGTGTACAGAACTGAAGACAATATCCAGAGGATAGCAGGCTGACATATCACGCCATATCTATCGCATTAAGTTTCGTATTCATTGAAAAGATGAGCAGTATATGATAAAATAAATCCAAATATTTGCAGCTACGCATTTCGGTACGAGCTGGAAGTAATCCACCCTTTTGCTGATGGAAATGGCTGTGTGGGCCGCTTGTGGCATACGCTGCTACTTTCCAAATGGAATCCTGCCTTTGCCTGGCTCCCGGTGGAGTACATCATCCATGACCGCTAGCAGGAGTATTATGACGTCATCAACGTCTCCAATAATGCGGGTATTTATCAAGTTCATGCTCTCCGCCATCAAAGCATCGCTCATGGATGCCATCAATACGAGTGATGCAATGAGCGATGAGAAATTGGATAAAGCCACACTCCGCTGGAACAAGATTCAGGAGTATTTGAAGACCCACGACTATATTATGAATGCCGATGTGCGGGAACTGTGTGGGGTTTCGGCAGCAACGGCGAATAGAATTCTTGCTGGTTTGGTGCTTGAAAGAAAACTTGTAAAGGTTCACCTTGATGGACATTGGCAATATAAGTTGCTGTAACAAATACGTGTTCTACCATAATAACTGATGTCAGACACAAAGTAATGCTACAAAATCGGGGGTAGTATTTTGATTAATATTAATAATAAGCAATGGGAAAAACTTCGGTTTTCAGATATTGAAAAATTGCTAGCTGGTACTGATGATGAAACATTTTTCTTTGAATTTAAATCCGATAAAGAATCCCCAGCAAAGTTAGTAAAAGAAGTGTCAGCTTTTGCAAATACATATGGTGGTTATATATTATTAGGAATAACTGATGACAAAACTATTGAAGGTTGTAAACAGTGGACAGAGCAAAGAATACATACCACAATACACGACTCTATAACTCCTATTCCGAATTTTGATGTAAAAAGGCTGAGATCTGGAGCCATTACTATCTTCGTAATAAAAATAAATGAAGGAACCATGCCGCCTTACATAACGAATAAAGGGCAAATTTTTGAGCGTGTATCTTCAGGTTCTTTTCCCATCAACGATTCTGCTAAACTTTCACAACTATATAGCAAAAGAAGTGACCAACTGAAGTGTATAAAAGATAAGATTGAAATAGAGCCGATAAGAATTGATTCATCATGCCCCAATAATCTCTGTGGCTATTTAGATCTAGGGTTTAGCACCACACTATCTAAAACAACAAAACTTCAGAATACATTTTACACATATGACTTCACTCCAGTTACAGAAATCTTGAAATCCCATACTGCAGGTTTTAGTATATCTCGATTAGGCTATTCAATTTTAATCAGTGTTGGCATTGCATCTGCTTCTTCAGGAGATAACAAAACTACATTACTAAACTCTGGTATACATAATTTTATTGAAATAATGTGCGATGGCAGCGTACGACTACGTGCTATTTTGATTTCAGAATCAGAAAGTGAAAAAGTAGATATTAGCACAATTACTTATCTTAGAGTCATTGCAGAAAAAGTTTACACGGAAATTTTTCAAGAAAATTTTTCTAGTATATTTATTAGCGCCCAAAAGTACGAAAAACTAACTGTGATTAAGCAATTTATCCCATATTACAACTTAACTGGTTCGGGAAAAGAAGTTGAATTGCTTAATGCTTATTTACCTAAACATATAGAGAAATATGGGAATAATTTAATGGTGGAAAATAGCCGGCTTCCTAAAAGCGACTATTTTATTATTGACAAGCGTTGGTTTGATACACGAAAAATTAAATACAATACAAAAAATTTAATAGATGAATTATTTCACTCTGATTACTCTAACCTTGGATTTATTGATCGGATATAATTTATAAATCCTGTTGCAAAATAAACTACCCATCATCTAGTTAATTGGGATGAACAGCCGCTTATCTTCCCAAAATTCCCACTACTTACAATAACCGCAGTGCTATCCCCAGTTGCACTTGAAGCCCGGAGCTCTTGTCCCACAAGGCTTTCCGGGCTTCGCTTACATTAGCGGCGGCGGGATACATAGGACCGGCTGATGCCGCACCGGGACGCCACCTCCCGCTGGGTCAGGGGCTGGCACTCGTTGAGTCCGTACCGCAGGGTGATGATCATGGCCTCCCTTGGGTCCAGACACTGTTTGACGCACCGGCGCACCCGTACACAGGCATCCTTGGCGTCCAGTTCCTCCAGCATATTGTCATCCACACTGATGGTATCCATGAGGGAAAGGGCATTGCCGTCTCCGTCGCCGTCGATGGCGTCGGACAGAGAGACCTCCCCCTGAGTCTTGCGCTGTGCCCTGAAATGCATCAGGATTTCGTTTTCGATGCACCTGGAGGCGTAGGTAGCAAGCCTTACCTTTTTGTCCGGTTTAAAGGTACTGATCCCCTTGATCAGTCCTATGGTGCCGATGGAGATCAGGTCGTCCTGGTCTCCGTTGGGGGTATAGTATTTTTTAAAGGACTATTGCAAAGGACCAATCCGCCCCGCTGAAAATGGGCTGAAGCCTGCTGCCCCAGCCGCAGATAGATCTCTAAATAGATTTGCTTGTCGCTGCTTTGCTCCAGTACCACAATGTGATCCAGGATGGCTGCCACCACTTCGGAGCGGACCCCGTTGGTAAAGTTCAGTTCCTCCCACAGGGCTTTTTCCAGAACTTTTTGGTCCACCTCTGCTCTCTTGTGCATCTGCTCCCGCTGTCTCAGCGCCATCCGCTGCTCCTCCAGCGCGGAGATCTGGCGGTTGAGGCGTCCATTGCGCTCTTTGAACTCCTGGAGGGTAATGGCATCCGCCATGCTCAGCTCCAGCAGCTTATCTTTTTTCTCCTCGATCTGGCTGATCTGTACCTCGATCCGCCCAATCTGCCCAGCGTAATCCGCCCCGCAGGTCGTCTCCCCAATGCTGTCCAGCACCAGCCGGATGATCTGCTTTTTCTCTGTCACCACCTTCTGAAAGAGGTCGGCCAGGACCAGGTCCACTTCATGGGTGCGAATTGCCGGGAGACTGCACCCGCCCCTCCCCTGCTGCCGGTAGGTTTTGCAGCGCCAGAATTCCGTCTCCCCCTCCAACGTCTTGTAGGACTGGCGGTGAAAGCTGGTGCCGTGCCTGCCGCAGATGATTTTCCCGCTGTATGGATATCGGTTGTGGTAGCTGGTGGCTTTCGTCCGCACCTCACGGCTCCGCTGCTGAAAGATGGCGTTGGCCCGGTTCCACAATTCTTCTGAGACAATGGCCGGGATGTTGGGATCGGGGTACATAACCCACTCATGCTCCTCCAAAAAGGCCTTTTTCTTGGTGCGGTAGTCCAGGGACTGGGTCTTGTTGCCGCAGTACCAGCCCTTGTACTTGGGGTTGGTCAGGATATGTTTGATGGTCAGCTGGTTGAATTCATTGCCCAGCAGGCTGGTGTGCCCCCGCCGGGTCAACTCCCGGGCAATCCTGCGGATCCCATACTTCCCGGTGGCGTAAAGCTCAAATATGAGCCGCACCGCCTCGGCCTGCTCCGGGATGATGGTCAGTTTACAGTCCTTCTTATCGTACCCCCACAGGCGGTTGTTGCCCAACACACGGCCCTTCTTGATGGACTGCCGGAACCCAAATTTCAGGCGCTCAGACAGCTTCCGCACCTCGTCCTGGGCCACCCCCGCCATCACCACCAGGCGAAACTCGCTGTCTGTGTCCAGGGTGTTGATGTTGTCGTTTTGAAAGAGGACGCCCACATTGGCGTCCAGCAGCTCCTGGGTATACTGAATGCTGTCCAGGGTACTTCTGGAAAAGCGGGAGATCTCTTTGGTGATGATAAAGTCAAAGAGGCCCCGGTGGGCGTCGTCGATCATCCGCAAAAAGCTCTCCCGCTTGTAGGTGCTGGCCCCTGAGATGCCCTCGTCCACATACCCCTGCACGAAGGTCCAGTTGGGGTTTTTCTGTATGAATTCTGTGTAGTACTGAACCTGATTCTCCAGGCTTCCCTGCTGCTCCACTTTCTCCGTGGATACACGGGCGTAGTAAGTAACCCTCAGGGAAAGGTCGTAGATGGACCTGCCCATCCGCAGCTGTTCCCGCAGCTCCCTAAGGGTGGTCATACCGCCGGACCTCCTCATCGCTGGCAAAATGTTTTCTGTCAAAGAACCGGGAACGGCTGGCGGATCGATAGAGCTCCTGGTCGATCAAATCCCTCTGCCACAGTCGTTTCAACAGGACAAGCCCGATCTCGCGGTCAATCTCATTCATCGTCAAACCTCCTTTTCGGTAAGCTATGCGGACCGGGCAGGGGCTATGATATGTACCACCGCCCGGCAGGGCGGTGGTGTGCTTGTCAAAGCGTGATCTCAGACTCGCAGCAGCGGTAGTCGGTATCGATGTTGTTGGCCAGAAAGCGGGCCTTGAATTTACGGGGGGTACACATGGCCCCGCCGGACACGCTCAGATCCTCGGGCACCACAAATTTGATGCACTTGACCAGCACATCCCGACACACCGGGAAATTATGGGCCGGGATGGTCATGGCCTTCATGCCCCGCTGGTACTCCATGCCGTCCCGATCCACCTCTGTCAGGATGGCCGCCAAGGCCACCCGTTTCCCGGGGCAGACATTTCTGATGGTCACATCCATCTGAATGATCCGCCCCTGAGACTCCAGAGAGACGTCGCCCAGGTCCACCACAACAGAGTCCCGGCAGCCCGTCACCGCCAACTCTACCGGCTCGGGACACTGCTCCGGGTAGACTACGATATCACATTCCACCGATACGGCAGGCTCAGGGAACAAGACCACGTTTCCCTCTTGATCGGAATATGTGATGGACTGATTGACCAGCTCGGTTCCAGGCTGTTGGCCGATATGACGGATGAAAAAGTCCAGCGTGGCGCTTTCGCTGGCGGTCACCCCCAGCTGCGGGATGTTCCACCGCAGGGAGTGGGCGTCCAGCATGGTGGCGGAGCCCTTGGTGGGCGACAAAATACTGGTAATGATAAAGTTGGAGTTGACCACCTCATTGATGACAATATCGGTGGCGCCCGGCTTGGAAATGTTGGCGGCCAGCTCCGCAAAGAGGGCCTCCAGGTCGGCGGCATCGGGTGTCACCGCCACATGAGAGGCATCCGGGTCGGTGGCCCAGTTGTTCAGTGCGTTGATGTCCAGTCCGTCGGACCCGATCAGCCCGATACAGTAAATGATGATCCCCTGTGCTCTGGCCGCTGCGGCCACAGGAGCGGGTGGCGCACCGGTGGTGGTATTGCCGTCGGTAAACATGATCATAACCTTGGCGTTGGAAGAGGCCGGGTCAAACAGCTGCATTCCCTTGGAAAATGCATCGGCATGGTTGGTGCTGCCTCCGGCGGACAGGCTGTCTACAGCGGCTTTCAGCGTGTCCACAGAGGTGATCAGCTGAGTGTCTGCCACAGCGGTATTGGAAAAGCTGACCACTCCGATCCGGCTGCCCGAGCCGATCTGACCGTCTTTGCTGCTGTCGGTGGCCTCGTCGATAATGTCGATAAAGGTCTTGGCCCCCAGCTTCATGGCTGCCAGAGGGGCGCCGATCATGCTGCCCGAGCGGTCCAGGATCAAAACGATATCCGTGGGATTGGAAATAATGTCCGGCGCAGCGGTAAGCGCCAAAGTGACACGCAGAGTACCGCCGCAGGGGATGCGGTCGGTATTGATCAATTTGTTGGAATTTGTAACACCCATGTGTGTTACCTCCTTCTGGGATAGAATCCCACCTCATACTATGCACACGCCACCGGACTGTCCATCCTGTCATAACTGGCACTTAACAAATTTACTTTTTTATGCATAGATAGTATGATTTAGGGAAAGTCCAGAGGCACTTACGGGCTTGGAGAACCTTTATTTGGCAGGGCAAGGAGGAATGGATGATGGAGACCACTTTTTACACCCTCTGCGCCTATCTGCCCATCCATCTGCTGGGTGTTGCGTGGGTCATCGCCGCCGACAGACCGGAGCTGGTACCCGCGGTGGCATGGTCATGGTGCCCATCTCCCTGGCGCTGTACTTTTTGAATATCCGGCTGACCCCCGGAAAGCTGCTGTTCACCTATGTGCTGCTTCAACTACCAGAACATCGCCCTTGGCGTGTCCGCCTTTCTGGCCGCCCGGCAGGTCTACCGCATTGACGCCCCCCCGGCTGTGGCGGGTCATCTGGCTGCTGCCCGCCATGATGAGCAGGATCGTTACCATATTCACCGGAATCCTGGAGGTGGATATGGTAGGCACCTGGCAGTTTCTGTTGACACGGACCAGCCTGCTGCTGTGTGTGGTGGTGGTCTACTGGGTGCTGCTGAGCGCCCTGGATGGGCTCCGGCAGCAGCGCCACGATCTGCGCCATCAGCTCAACGCCATCCGGGGACTTGCCGGCGAGGACAATCACCCACTGAACCAGTACATTGACAGCCTGCTCCATGACATCCCTGTGGCTCCCCGGACCTACTGTGAAAAACAGGCTGTCAACGCCATTGTCTCTCACTATGCCGCTCAATTTACGGACAGGTGCGGCAGAGGGACGGGAAATACCTCTCCAGCAAGCGGGACGACTTCGGCGTAGGGCTCAGCTCCATCCAGGCGGTGGCTTACAAACGGGGCGGTGACGCCCGGTTCGAGCCCGACGGGCGGGTGTTCTGCCCCTCGGTGTATGTGAGCGTGTAATTGCCTTTCCGCTTGCACAGAAAGCGGTTTTTTGCTATTATGTTTCTATTGAAAATATTTGGGAGGGATATGGGTTGAGTATTGAACTGACCAGCCTGTCGGCCAATGAATATGACAGACTGCTCTCGGGACAGCTGACCCCCGCTATGGCCGCCGAGTATCTGAAGGAGGAGCGCATCTCCCTGCGCAGTTTTGCCGATACTCTGCAGGAGCTCTACCCCTATCCCGATCTTCAGACCAGACTGATCAACGCCTTTTTGGCGGGAGAGCCGGAGGCCAAGCCCGACTCCGTCAGCCGCAAGGTGCGCAACTGGCTGTCTGGCCAGAACCGCCCCACCAACCGGGAAGAGATCTTCCGCATCGCCTTTGCGCTGGACCTGAGTGAGGCCCAGGCCAGCTATCTGCTGGGCCTGTGCACCGACTACGGCATCCACTACCGGGAGGGCCGGGATGTGGTCTACGCCTGGTTTTTGCGCACCGACCGTGGCTATGGAGAGGCCCGGGAATTTTACGCCTCCCTGCCCCCTGCCCCTTGGTGGGACCAGCCCCTGGACAATCCCATCTCCCATGTGACCTACGAGCTCCGGGGCGCCTTCAACCAGGTCCAGACTGTAGATGAACTGCGGCAGTGCTACCTGGCCCACCTGGACCAGTTCGGCATGCTGCACATGCGCGCCTATACCTATGTTCAGAAATATCTGGACCAGCTCATCCACCCCGCCTCCGCTCTGGGCGGTCTGCGGGAGCCAGACTACTCCCTGGAGGCGGTGATGGACTCCTACCTCTCCCTGAAAATGCCCAGCGGCAAGGACCGGCAGGGTTATTCCCTGGTCCAGAAACTCATCAAGCGCAACTGGCCCAACACCACCTCCCTGAAGAACATCCGCAGTCAGAAGGAGGATGTGCCCCGGAAACTGCTGCTCCTGCTCTATGTCATCACCGAGAACATCATGGAGGACGGATACAGCGAGATGGACGAGGAATACATCTCTCCCCAGGAGAAGCTGGAGGACCACTGGTGGTCCCTCAACGCCATCCTCACCGACTGCGGCATGCCCACCCTGGACCCTCGCAACGCCACCGACTGGCTGGTGCTGTATGCCATCACCGCCTCGGAGGAATCCATGAGCGAGCGGATGGAACAGGTCATCGACGGCATTTTTTCCGACGTCGCCCCCAACTGAGCAAGAAACGGCCCCGGCCTGCAAAATGCAGGCCGGGGCCGTTTGACGCTTCGTTACTGCCAGTCGGAGAAAAGCATCGAATTGACGTCGTTGTCCCACCCCTCCTCCGGATTGCCGGTGGCGCTGCCGCCGGCCAGGGTCAGTCCACAGTCGCTGCTGAACAGCATCCGTTCCTGGTTATTCAGCTGGCCGGTCACCCGGAGGGTCACCCCTCTCATGGCCATCAGGCCGTAGTTGGTCACGGCGCCGCCCAGGGTGACATTCTCCTTAAAGCCCCACAGATTCATGACACCCCGGTTGGTCACCACCGCACCGTCCCGGAACTCCAGGTTGGCGGTGGGGGCTCTGTACAGATAGCTGTCCGAGTCGATCTCCAGGGCACCTCCCCGGACAAGCAGATGGCTACCGCCATCCAGCTGACCCATTGTTTCCAGCTGGGTGGTGACGCCCACCAGTTCCAGGCCGCCCAGGTTGAAGTAGGCGCTGTCCCGGATCCGCAGGGTGGTCTGCTCCAGGGTCTGATAGCCCAGATGGGCCAGACGGGCCCCGCTCTCCAGCAGCAAATCGCCGCAGTTGACCAGCTCCACATAGTACAGGTTGACCATGGACCGGTCGGTTACCGTCACCTTGCCGCCGTTCATGCTGATCGGCCCCCAGCTGGCCAGGGCGCTGGCGTCCGAGATGGAAAGGCCGCCGCCCTGTACAGTAAGCTGCATATGGCTGAACAGGGCACCGCCGTCGGAAATCTCCACCGCTCCGGCAGAAAGGCTGTTATAGCTGTACATCTGGACGCCCTGGATGGTGAGGGTACCGCCCACGGCAAGGGAGTTCTCCTCCGTCACCAGCAGGGGCTTGGTCACGTTCAGATCCCCCGCTACCGAGAGGGCGCCGGTCACCCGGATGCCCTGCACCGACGGATCGGCCAGCGCATCGGCCAGCTCCTGGGCGGTGGTCACCTCAGCCTCAAAGACCTGAGTCGCCTCCCGGCTGTGGAGCACAGTTCCCCGGGGCAGGGCCACATTGTTCAGGGTGCAGTAGGTCTCCAGCTGATAGGCCCCGGGGCCCTTGAGTTCGCCCCCCTCGGCCCGGGTCAGGGTGCCGTTGGAGAAGAGCTCCACCAGGCCGTGGTTGTTCAGACGCCCCCCGTCGTCCACCACCACCTGGCCGCAGGAGACCAGGTAGCTGTACAGCTCAAAATCAGCTGACAGGGTCATGGTACCGGTGTTGCCGAAGCGGACATTTTGATAGAGGGCACACTCTCCCGACTCTACCACGAAGTCCTTCAGGTTGTAGAATAGACCCCCGGTCAGGTCGGTGCTGCCATTCAGGCGCATGGTACCCAGGTTATAACCCCGGGACTGATTGAACCGGGTATAGTCGGTCAGATTCATCTCTCCCAGATTCACCAGGGTGGCTTCGGGCTCCAGCCACAGCTGGCCCGCAGGAGAGATCGTGCCGTAATTGATCACGGTGTTCTCTCCCAGATCCCCCATCCACAGTCTGGTACTCAGCGTCCCGCAGTTGACCAGCGGGCCGCTCGTCACCTCCAGGCCGGGCTGGTTGTCCTCTGTCCAAGTGCCTTCCTGGGGCGTGGAAATGGAGGCTCCCTGGGCGATCATCACCGGTTTTCCCACCTGAATGGCCTGGTCCAGCACCACATCCCCCTCCACCAGAACGGCGGATACTTCAGGGTTCTCCAGAGCCTGGGTCAGCTCCTGAACGCTGTTCACCCGGGCCGTCTGGGCAAAGAGCTCCTCTTCACACAGCACCAGTGTTCCCTGCCCCAGAGTGGTTTGCCCGGAACCCTGGACGGTCAGATCGGCCTCATGCTCCAGCCAAACCTTGGTTATGGAGCTAAAAGTCCCCGTGTCGGCTACCACCAGCCCGCCGCCGGCGGTGGTGCGGAGAAAGCCCTCCGCATATACGTCCCCCTCCGTCCACAGGCAGGCGCTCTCCCCCTCCAGGGTCAGGGCACAGTTGACGCTCAGATTGGCGCCCACTTCCACCATCAGAGGTTTCCCCACCACAAGGTTCTCCTGTTGCAGATCCAACGATGCGCCCTGTGGAATGATCACGGCGGGCACCGACGGGTCGGCCAGCAGCTCCCGGAGCTGGGCCTCGCCGCGCTCCAGCGTAACGGCCCCGGCAAAGAGGGCCTCCCGCTCCCACCGGTCCTCCCCATTCTGGGGCGCTGCCGAGGCCGTGACAGTACCCGCCGGGCTGTGATCGCCAGGCTGTTCTGTCCGGCTCCCGCCCCCCAGCAGGACGGCGGCCAGCACCACCACACCAAGGGCGGCGGCAGTACAGCCGATGGCCAGGGGCTTATGCCTGTTCAGCCAGTCCAGGGCGGGCTTGTGCTCCGGCTCTTCCCGAGCGGTTTTTTCCTGATGTGGCTCCTCCGTCCGGGGCCGATCCTCCGGGGGCTGCTGCCGTGTCTCCGTTTGCTCCGGTACCACGGCGCTCTCCACCACCCTTTGGATATCCTTCAGCCGGTCCGGCTCCAGCCGTTTGGGAATGCCGCTGATATCCTCCAGATAGAGGGCGGTATGAAGCTCCTCCACACTCTGGAATCGCCGGCGGGGCCGCACCCCCATGCCGTACAGCAGGGCCCGCTCCTGTTTTTCGCTCAGGTCCACGCCCAGCTTCCGGGGAAGGATCAATTCGTCCTCGCACAGCCGGTCCAGGGCCTGGGGAGGCGCCTTGCCGGTGAGGCAGTAATAGATGGTGGCCGACAGGGCATACACATCGGTCCAGGGCCCCTGACCTTTGTTCTGGTACTGCTCGATGGGGGCATACCCGTGTTTGAGGGCGATGGTCATGGTCTCGGTGCCGGTGGCGGACTCCCGGGCGCAGCCGAAGTCCAGCAGCCGCACCGCACCCTTCTCCAGCATCAGATTGTCCGGGCTGATGTCCCGGTGGATGAGGCCCAGGCTGTGCATGGTGCTCAGGGCGGAGAACAGAGGCTCCATCAGGTAGAGCAGCTCCCCCGCCGGGATGCGCCCCCCCTTCTGGGCCACCAGGTCCTTGAAGTTGGTGCCCTCCACATACTCCATGACGATGTAGGCGGTATTATTGGCCTCAAAGAAATCCCGCACTGATACGATCTGGGGCTGCTTATCCATCCGGGCCATGGTGCGGGCCTCATAGAGAAAGCGCTCCTTCCCCTTCTCATAGCTGCGGGCCGCCGCCCCAGTGTACTGGGACACCGCCAGCGAGGTGGCGGCGTGGCGGGACACCCGGTCGGTTGGGAAATACTCCTTGATGGCCACCTTCAGCTCCAGCCGCAGGTCGCAGCCGATGTAGGTGATGCCGAAGCCCCCCTCTCCCAGCACCCGGCCCACCAGATAGCGGTCCATCAGCACGGTGCCCGGCGGCAGATGGTGGGGAGAGGGCGTATAGCTGCCCTCAGTGAGCCCGCAAACGGGACAGCTTTCCCCCGGAGCCACAGGGCTCATGCAATAGGTGCAGAATTGACTGGACTTCACGGGCTCACCTCCTCTCCGCCACAGATATTCTTATTGTATAACATTCTTTTCCACTTCACAATATCACATCCAAAATCGGACTTTCTCAGTCCACCGTGCCCAGGAAAGCCAGATAATACAGGACCTCCTTCGCCTCGGCCGCCCCCACTTTGGTAACGTAGCCCCCTTTGCTGACCTCATCCACAAAACTGGGCGCCGATTCCACGATACACTCCAGGAAACCATTGTCTTCAGATTCACCGTAGAGGTCGATTTCCTGCTCCATGTAGGAGAAAGGCTCGTCATATTCCCGCTGAATGGTCTCCCAGTCCGCTCCGTCCGGGCGGTAAAGACTGCTGTATTTTTCGGTCAGCTCCTGGGCCCGAACCTGGGCCAGCTCCACCAGGGGCAGATAGGGCTCCGCCTGGGGCTTGCCGCTGCCCCGCAGCTCATTGATGGCCAGCGCCGTGAAGCAGCTGTACACCCAGTCCCGCGCCAGGCTGCCCCGCGTGATGGTCAGGGTGGAGATATCGGTCAGCGTGTCCATCATGGAGTAGGGGAAATAGCAGTTGTCCGCCAGCGCCAGTCTCTCCATGCCCTCGGGATCGGCAATGCTGCCTTCCGCCAGGTAGCGCAGCGTATACTCCTCCACCGTCTCGGGCAGCTCCAGCTCCGTAATGCCGGCGGGCACATGGAGGAGGACCGACCACTCCTGGTCGGTCAGGCCGTAAAGGACCTGCTCCTCCCCCACCACCAGCTTTGTCAGTTTGCCCACCTCGTCTACCTGGTCCGTCTCATAGATCCTGCACCCCTCGGGCAGATCCACATCCAGATCTACCCCGGGGTCAGCCAGGATGCCCCGCAGCTGGTCACAGCCGTCAAAGAGGTCGTAGGGAGCCTCGATCCGCCGGTCTTCCCCGGGCAGGACCACCACCTGCAGACCGGAGCAGCCCCGGAACAGATCATCCCCCAGCTGGGTCACCCCCTCAGGCAGGGTCACCTGGGTCAGCTTGTCCTCACCGGCAAACAGCTCGTCCTCCAGCACCGTTACCGGACGGTCCCGGATGGTATCGGGCACATCCACCTGCTCACGCCACCCGTTGTAATCGGTGAGGTGAACTCCGTCCCGCTGGATCACATAGGAGAAGTCCCCCAGCACGCCCCGGCTGCCCCGCCACTGGAGATAGAAGATCAGACAGGCCACCGCTGCCGCCGCCAGGATGGCCAGCAGAAGGAGCTTTCGCTTGTCCCGGGGTAGGGCCGGGGTTTTGGGAGGCTCCTGGACCTCGGTCTTGGCTTCCGTGTCCCCCTCTGTCCCCACCTGGGTCTGGCTTATAGTCTGGCCCTCGGTCTGGACCTGGGTATGCACGACGGTCTGATCCGCCGGCTGATCCACAGCCTGCTCTTGGGTCTGGCCGACGGTCCGCTCGGCGTTTGCAGGCATACTCTGCAAAAACCTGGTGGCAAACAGCTCCATATTGGCGGGCCGGGAGCGGGGCTGCACCTCCAGGCCCCACAGCAGGGCCTGCTCCTCTTCCGGGGTAAGGGCCGCCCCCAGCTGGGTGGGGGGACGGAGGGTATCGTTGTCCAGCCGCTCCACCGCCGTGGGGGGGATCACCCCGGTCAGACAGTAGTAGATGGTAGCCGCCATGGCGTACACGTCGGTCCAGGCGCCCTGGCCTCTGGTCTGGTACTGCTCCACCGGGGCAAAACCGTGCTTGAGCATGACGGTCATGGACCGGCCGTCCTCCATGGACCGGGCGCTGCCGAAGTCCAGCAGCTTCAGGGTGCCGTCGGGCATCCACATCAGGTTATCCGGGCTGATATCCCGGTGGATCACACCCGCCTGGTGGAGGAGGCTCAGGTCACGCAGCAGGGCAGGCAGCCGGGGCATCAGCACCTCCGCCGGGATCTTGCCCTCCTTGGCCAGCTTCTGGTGGAGAGGCATCCCGTCCAGGTACTCCATCACCAGGTAGGCCGTACCGTTGGTCTGGAAAAAGTCCAGTACATGGACCACCGAGGGCAGGGGGTCCACCCCCGCCAGCATACCGGCCTCCTTCAGGAAGGAGTCCATGCCGCTCTCATAGAGTCTGTCCCCCTCCGTGGTGGCGTCCGCCCGGCCGTCGGGCAGGCGGCGGGCACACCGACTGGGAAAATACTCCTTGATGGCCACCCGCTGGCCCGACTCCAGGTGGAGGGCCACATAGGTAATGCCGAAACCGCCCTGGCCCAGGGCAGCTCCAACCCGGTAGTGCTGCTCCTTGCCGCTGGAGAGTACCGTCCCCACCGGCAGCCGGTGAGGGGAGGAATCATAGTATACACTGCGGCCGCAGTTGGTGCACACTGTACCCGACACAGGGGTCAGGCAGAAGGGACAATAGGTCTGTGTCATGTCATACTCCTCCCCTTCCGGTGATCACAAAGCATTCCGCCTCCGAGCCCAGCCAGAACCGGTCCCCCATCTTCAGCTGTATGCTCTCGTTGGCGGCCAGCCGCCGCCCGTCCCCCAGAAACGTGCCGTAGGTGGAGCCCAGGTCCTTCAGATACAGATTGCCTCCGCTGAGAGAGAGCATACAGTGGACGCCGCTGACCCCCTGGGCCCCCGCCGGATAGACCAGGTCATTGCGGGCGGGGTCACGACCAATGCGCACCGTGCCGTTGATGGAGAACCGACGGCCGGCCAGCGCGCCGGAGAGGGCCTGGAACCGCAGGCCGCTGTCCCCGGGGATGGGGGCGGGCTGAGGCACGGGCTCGGGATCGGGCGCGGGGAGCAGCTGGTCAGAATCCGCCTGTCCCTGAACGGGCACCCCTTTTCTTTTCCGCACCACCAGGAGGACCACCACGACCACCGCCACGGCGCCCACAGCGGCCAGGATCATCACCGGCAGAGCGCTTCCGGCGCGGTACTGGGTATACGTCAGATCCAGCTGGTCCAGCATCCGCATGACGTATGCGGCGTCCACCGCGCCGTAGTGATCCGCCGAACTGGAGGTCATACCGTCCAGATTGAAGGAGATGGTGTTCACGCCCACCACGGCCCCATCCTCCGTAATGAGTGCGCCGCCGGAGTTGCCCGGATTGATGGAGGCGGTATGCTGAACGATGCGGCAGTTCTGATTGCTGTAGTCCACCAGCCGGGAAACCACGCCTTTGGTCACGGTCTGGCTCTCCACGCTGGCAGAATAGGAGGTACTTCCCTCATCGGTGGAGGCGGCATCCGCGCTGTTGGGATATCCCAGGGCGTACACCGTCTGACCGGCCTCTACGTTCCCGTCCGCCTTGAGCAGAGGAAGGGCCACGCGGCCCTCCACCGGCTCGGCCGCCCGGAGTACGGCCAGGTCGGGCTCGTCGCTGTCAGCCTCGTAAAGCACCGTACAAGGGACCGCACGGCTGGTATCCAGCCCGGTGGAATCGGAATAGGCGTTGTCATCCAGCAGCAGGTAAGCCTTGACCAGGGTGAAGTCCAGCTGGGCAACAGAGCCGTCCGTCAACTGGAACTGGTCGCTGAAATCTCCCACTACATGGCGGTTGGTGACAAATACATCGGTCTCCTGCCCCGCCTCGCCCACGCCGAAGGCAGAACCCCGGCCCACGATCTGGACGCCCTCATAGGGCTCCGTGGTGCACTGGAAGATGCATAACACACACATGACGCCCTTTCTGGCCTCCTGCACCTCAGAGCCGTCTGCACTGCACCCCGACAGGGTCAGCACACAGAGCAACGCACAGGCCATCACCGCCGCACACAGCTTTTTGATCCGCTTCATCTCGTTCTCTCCTCTCTCAAAGCCACACGGCGGCCGCCGTATGGTTGTCGTTGGAGCCGCTCACCCGCTCCTCCAGCCGGGCACGCATCCGTTCCAGCCATTGGCCGGGCGTGGATGCCGCCGCCAGGTCGGCCTCCATTTCCCGCTCCAGCACATACTCCCAGAATCCGTCGGTGCACAGCAGGAAGGCATGGCGTCCCGGTCCCAGGGGGGCCTCCCCGCCGGTTTCCACATTCAGGCTGCCCTCCTGCCCCAGCGCCCGGAGCACCCGGTTGCGGTCCTCATGAAAGCGGATCTGATCCACCGTGATGTCCCCCAGGGCCACCGCGATCTGGGAGGCGCTGTGGTCCCTGGTCTGAAAGGCCAGCTTCCCGTCCCGGAACCAATAGAGCCGGGAGTCCCCGGCGTGGGCCCAGCCTGCGGCGCCCTCTGCCAGGACCAGGGCCACCGCCGTGGTCTTCATGGCGCAGCGCCCAGTCTGCATCCCCTGCACCCGGCGGTGGGCCCGCTGGATCAGGCCCGCCAGAGCGGAGGGATGGGCGCTGCCGTCCCAGCCGGCACAGATCTCCTCCGCCGCCGCCGCAGACGCCAGCTCTCCCCCGCCGTGGCCGCCCAAACCGTCGGCCACCACCAGGCACAGCCCGTCAGGCTCCAGCTGCCGGTATCGTACCGTATCCTCATTGCGCGGGCGTCCGCCCACGTCGGAATATGCGGCTACTTCCATGCTGTCAAACCGCCCCTTTCCCCTGATCTGCTCCCCACGGGCCTGGTCAGCAGGCCAGAATCACCGCGGTGTAGTTATCCTGCTTGGCAAACCGCTTGCCCTGAATACACTGGCCAATGGCCTGGGCCGCTTCCTCCCCGGTGGAAAGGTCCAGTGCGGCCGTCAGCTCCGGCTCGGTGACGGCGTTGTACACCCCGTCGCTCATCAGGATGAACCGGTCCCCCGGCAGCACGGTCACCGGCTGGGCAGGCAGGTCCACATACTTCAGCTTGCCCATGCCCAAAAAGCTGGTGAGACCGGAGGCCTGGCTGTTGGTCCACGCATCCTGAAAGCTGCCCTCCTGGTTGACCGCCCGGAGCGCCAGCTCATGACGGAAAATATGCTCCCGGTTGAGCTGGTAGAGCTGTCCATCCCGGTAGAGACAGATCCGGCTGTCTCCCACCGACAGGCTGTAGAACCGCCCCTGCTGAATCAGCCCCATCACCAGCGTGGAGCCGCTCTTCTTCTGCCGGTCCGGACCCAGAAAGGTGTTGACCGCCTGGTTGGCCTGCTCCAGCAGATAGAGCAGCAGCTGCTCCCCCTGGGCGTCAGCCAGATAGAAGCCGTTCATGGCGGCCTCCACTGCCGTCTGACTCACCTTATCGCCCTGTTCCAGGCCTCCCATGCCGTCGGCTACCACCGCCAGCAGTCCCTTCTGGGCCATCACGCTGGGATCGGACACGGAGAAGCAGTCCTGCTGGCTGCTCCGGGCCCCCTGCTGGTGGAGCTTGCCCACCGACAGGCCGCCGCCTGTTTCTCCGGCGGGTACAGTTGGCCCGGAACGCCGGCTCTTCCGCCGGAACAGGGCCCAGCCCACTGCCACGGCGGCCAGGACCACGATCACGCCCAGGCCCATCCACAGCCACATCCCCCCGCCGGACGTCATTTCATCCGCCGCCGGGCTGGGGCTGGGAACCAGGGTCTGGGCCACCGTCTCTGCCGCCGGCGAGGGCACAGTCTCTATGGTCTGTTCTCCCGGCAGTTCCCCCTCCTCAGGAAGCAAAACGGTAGGCAGCGGGCTGGCCAGCTGGGCAGGCAGGGTCTGTTCCGCAGCGGGACCGGCCGATTCCTGGACGGCGTGTTCCTCATTCCCCTGCGTCTCTCCGTCTGCCTGTCCCACCCGGTTTTCTTCCAGAACCTGGAGCGCCCACTCCTGGATGCTTTCTATCACCTCTGTCAGCTTACTCATGGCTGTTCTCCACATCCCAACGGAAGTGCTCCCCGCACAGGGCCACAAACATCAGCTTGGTGGTACCGATGGAAATTACGTCGTAGCTGTGGATCTCCACCGCGTTGAGCACCGTCTTGCCGTTGACCTTGATGAGGTTGCGCCCGGCAGAGGGGCCCACATAGTAGGTCAGCTCACTGCTGTCAAAGGCGATCATGGCATGGTTCTGCCGGGAGATCTGCTGGTCGCCGTGGATGTGGATATCCCCCGACTCCCGGCCGATGTAGTTATATCCGGCGTGGATGCGGAAGTCGGTGCCACGGACGGGGCCATCCACGCACACCAGCCAGCCCACCACCGGCTCCACCTGGCCGTCGGCGGTCAGGTCGCCGCCGATGGAGGTCTCCCGCTCAAAGGGGTCTGCCACCACTCCGGCGTTCCAGCTGCCCACCGGCACCGTCACTCCGCCGGCGTAGCCCCCCATCTGTCCAGGGGCCTCGGTGGGTGCAAAGGCGCCGCTGCCGCTCCGGTTGGGCGCCTCGGTGGGCTGGAAGGAGCCCACACCGCCGCCCATCTGCCCGGGGGCTTCGGTGGGAGCGAAGGCGCCGCTGCCCTGGGCGCCGGCACAGATGGGGCAGCTGGCATGCAGGGCCGCATTGTAGTAGTGACCGTTGGGGCATTCCACAGGCTTACTTTTGATTTCCATATCTCATATCCTCCTGTCTTTTTCTATGGGTCAGCCCAGTTCGATCTGGAACATGACCCCGGTATTGGCCAGATAAAAACGGGTGCCCACCGCCAGGGCGGCGGGATTGTTGGGGGGCAGCTGCCGCCCACCGCTGAGGAAGGTACCGTAGGTGGAGTTCAGGTCCACCAGCACCGGTGTGTTCCCCTGCCAGCGAATGGCACAGTGGTGGCGGCTGATGCCCGGGGTCTCGCCGGGAAAGCAGACGGCGCAGTCGTTGTCCCGGCCGAACATGAGCCCCTTGGGCCCGATGGGGTAGCTCCGTCCCCGCAGGGGCCCGGTGAGGCAGGTCAGCCGCAGGGAACCGGCCTGTGGCTGCGGGGTGGGGGCGTAGGTCGTTTGGTAGCTCCCGCCGGACTGGGCGGCAGGGCTCTTGCGGATAACCAGGTCATGCTTGCTCAGGAAGATCCAGCCCAGGAACACCAGCGCCAGCAGGACCGGCAGAGAGATGTGGAACAGACCGGACAGAGCACAGCACAGCAGTCCCAGCTGTCCCAGCACCGGCTTGCCCATAAACCGCCCCACCAGGAAGGGCACCAGCCCGATGAGCGCTCCCGCCAGCAGGAATGTCAGGTACACCACCAGCAAGTCTCCCATAATCGCATCCTCTCCTTCTCTTTTGGTCGGATTTTCTTTCCCTTTGGGGAAGTCTGTCATAGTTCGTCCTTTCGGGTGTTATCACAATGTCTACTGAATAAACCGCATCGCGGTTTATTCGCGCGGCTATAGCCGCGCAATTCTATAAAAACGGCCCAAAGCATCCGTTTTTATAGAATTCAGGCATTGCTGCAATGCGTATTTCCGTTGGTGCGCTTAGACGCACCAACGGAAGGTGCAAGGTTTTCCAAAAACCTTGCACCTGAACAAAGCTAACTGACCTTGAAAGCTGGTGCTTTCGAGGCATTTGCTTTGTTCTATGCGCATTATCATAGCACCTGGTATTTTCTGTGCGTCCATCCTGTTTCCGACACGAAAAAACACCGGCGGAGTCCCCTGTTCAGGGGACTCCGCCGGCGTCAGTCCGTCGAAGCGATCTTATTTTTCTTTGTCAGACCCGGCGGCTGAACTCCGGGCGGATCTTCCGTTTTCCCTCCAGGGCGGCATCAATGGCCGCCAGGAACCGCTCCCGCTCTTCTGACAGGGTTCCCTTCAGCGGAAGGTAGTTGGAGGCGTGGTCGCAGGTGAAGTGCAGCGGGTCCACCGTCAGGTTGGCCACCAGATACCGCACCTCCTCCAGAATCTCCTCCGGTCCGCAGGGCACAAACCGGCCCTCCCTCCAGTCGGCATACAGCCTGGTACCCGGCTCCAGCACCAGAGTCAGCAGCGAGAGGTGTCTGGGCTTCATGCGGTTGATGAGCTCTGTGGTGGCTCCGGCATGGTCCAAGCCTGCCCCGCTGCCTGCCAGCCCCAGCAGCACCATGGCCCACAGGTCCAGTCCGGCCTCCCGCAGCATCACGCCGGCCCGGAGCATCTGCGCCCCGTCCACTCCCTTCCCGATCTGCCGAAGCAGGGTATCACTGCCCGTCTCCACCCCCAGATAGGCACGGGTCAGCCCGGCCTTCCGCAGCGCCCGCAGCTCCTCCGGCGTCTTGCGCAGGGTGGAGCAGGGACCGGCGTAAATCCCCACCTTCTGCAGGGAGGGAAAGGCTTCGTAAAGGGCCCGGAGTATCCGCAGCAGGTCCTCCGTTGGCATGCCGATGGCGTCGCCGTCACACAGAAAGACCCGGGTCAGGTCTCCGTAATAGGCCTTGGCCATCCGGATATCTTCCAAAATATCCGCTGTGGGGCGGACATGAAATACTTTATCCTTATACATTCCGCAAAATGTGCAGGCATTGTGGGAGCAGCCCACCGTTGCCTGGAGCAGGTAGCTGTGCCGCTCCCCCGGCGGGCGATAAATGGTCCCCTCATACCGCATGTTGTCTCCTCCGCTCCTGTTTCTTTTCATTGATCCTTATCATAGCATATCCCGTGCTTTCTGAACAGAGCGATATGCGGCTGATTGGTCCTTTGCAATATCCCTTCTTAACGATATGGGCCACCAGGCGCAGGTTGTGCTCAATGAGCTTGTTGCGTGCCTCCAGGTCTCCCTGGGCGGCCAGTTCCAGACATTGCCGCTCCTCCTCCGCCTTCAGGGGCCGGGGAAAGGAGCCGTTTCCCCCGCCGGACAGGCGCAGGGTGAAGAAAAACTGGTTGAGCAGCAGCAGGATCCATGCAGGAATCATTTGTCACACCTCCATGGTCCCACTGTATTCCGACAACCTTTGTCCCTATACGGTTCTCGGTCTATTGGCCGGTCAGCCCATGAATCAGCTCCTGCTGGCCGATGCCCCAGAAATGGTCCTGAGAGATCTCCTCCTCCGTCCGGGCAAAATACCGCCATTGGCTCTCATCCTGCCGCCCGGCGTCCCACGTGGTATCAAAATAGCGGTATGCTCCATCCAGCAGGGCGCAATTCCACATATGCTCCTCCCCACCAAGGGCGGCATTGGCCGCCTCCACCAGCTCCGCCAGGCTGCCCACCTCCACCGCGCCCTCCGGCACACCGTCCGGGTAGCCCAGCCGGTAGGGCATATAGGAGATCCTGCACACGGTCCCCTCGGCGCCATCCGTACACTCCAGTGCATAGGCATATTTCAGTTCCGGCCGGTCGCTCAGCACCTGGTTGGAAGCATTCTGGAGCAGAATGGAGCGGTCCTGAAGGGACATATCTTCCTGGGCAAAGCGGAAGGTCAGCTCCCCCACCAGCCCTTCATAGGCCCGCTCCAGGATCTTGGCCGCCTTCTCCTGAGAACGCACCGGATAGACCTCATCCATCGGGTCCGAAGGGACAGGCGTCTCGCACTGGACGGGGGACGGAGTCACAGGACCGGGCTGCCGGTTTTCACGGCGTCGGGCGGAGTCTGGGAACAGCCGCCCAGGCATATTGCGGCCAAAATCGTCAGGACAGCGGCGGTCATACCTCTTGTTGCCATATTCATATCCTCCTGCCAAGCATTGCATCCGACGGGAGACCCCCGTCATCTCATAGACGGGACGCCGCTGTAAAAAGTTGCCTGGGAGCCATCCTGCGCCCCCCTTTTACGGGGTACACAGCCGCACCTGAAGCTCGGTGACATATTCCTCCGGGTGGTTGGTGTCGTGGGCGTCGATGCGGTAGAGCTCCAGGGGCGCCCCCTCCGGCGCACGGCCTGCCGCCCGGATCCCGGCCAGCAGGGTGCCCATATGCTCCTCCATCCGGTCATATTCCCCCCGGTAGTACAGCCGGGCATACTTCCCCGCCGGCAGCACGTCGTCATAGGGCAGCCCGGGGCTGGTCAGGAAAAACACCCGGGAGAAGTGGTTAAAGATCCCTTTTTTCAGGCTCTCCTCGTCCACCTGGGCCCCCATGCACTGGCTGCCGATGACCTGGATGTAGTCCTGGTGGCGCTGCTCCAGCCGCTTGAGCTGGAAGTCCACCTCCTTCTCCAGGATAAAATCTTTTTCCAGAAACACATAGGGCCGCTCCGGCTCCCGGACCAGCTCCACCTGCCCGGCCTCCACCTCCCGGTAGCGCTCCAGCCGTGCCCGGCGCTCCGCCGCCTCCTTGCGGGCCGCCTCCAGCTCCTCCATCCGGCGCTTGAGCAGCCCCTCCTCCCGGTCCAGCAGCTCCAGGGTCTCCCCCACGCTCCGCCGCTCCAGATAGGCCCGGATGGAGCGGGTGGGAATGCCCAGCTCCCGGAGGGCACGGATGATATTTAAGGTACACACGTCCTGAATGCCGTACATCCGGTACCGGTTCTCCCCCCGTACCGGGTGGAGCAGCCCCTTTTCCTCATAATACCGCAGGGTATCCGGACACAAGTCAAACAATTTTGCCAATTCATGGATCTGATAAAACTCTTTCAACTTTTTTGCCTCCCGCTCTTGACTCTCGGATAGTACGAGGGTTTATCATATTCCCAACAAGAGGAGGTTTTACCCGTGAATCTGGTCTCTAAATTTTTCAAGTTCACCATTCCGTCCATCGTCTCCATGTGGATCTTCTCCCTCTACTCCATGGTAGACGGCATCTTCGTCTCCTGGGGCGTGGGAGAGCACGCCCTGACGGCGGTCAACCTGTCCCTGCCCTTTGTGTCGCTGATCTTTACCCTGGGCATCCTGCTGGCCACCGGCACCTCCACCATCCTGTCCATCGCCCTGGGGCAGGGGGATGTGGAGAAGGCGCGCAACTATTTCAACCAGAACCTGTTTGTAGTCATCGTCACCACCGTGATCCTGTCGGTCATCGTCCTGCTCAACCTGGACTGGGTGGCGCATTTCCTGGGCTCCGCCCCGGAGAACCACCACCTGGTGAAGGAGTATGTGGGCGTCATCGCCGCCTTCTCCGTGTTTTTCACGGTGTCCTATAACCTGGAGGTACAGGTCAAGGCCGACGGCGCCCCCCATGTGAGCATCATCGGCGTCACCTCCTGCGGCCTGATGAACGTGCTGCTGGACTATATTTTCGTCATGCACTTCCACTGGGGGGTGTGGGGCGCGGCCCTGGCCACCGGCCTGTCCCAGGCCACGTCCACCCTGGTGTTTGTGGTCTACTTCCTGACCCACCGCTACCCCCTGCGGTTCGGTAGATTCAAGCCCGACTTCGGGGCCTACCGCCGCATCATCCCCCTGGGCACCGCCGACGGCCTGAGCGAGCTGTCCAACGGCTTCGTCATGTTCCTGTTCAACCACATCATCCAGCGGGTCATCGGCCTGGACGCCCTGGTGTCCTACACCATCATCGGCTACGTGAACACCCTGGTGATCAACTGCATGATCGGCATTGCCCACGGCATTCAGCCCCTGTCCAGCTTCCACCTGGGGGCCGGGGAGCGGCACATGTGCCACAAGTTCCTTGCCTTCGGCGTGCGCACCGCCGCCGTGTTCGCGGTGATCTTCTTCGCGGGCTGCCAGCTGCTGGCCGCTCCGATTGTGGGCATGTTCCTGGAGCATGACAGCGCCCTCTTCGCCAGCTCGGTGTCCGCCCTGCGGCTCTATTCCTTCGCCTTCCTGCTGGTGGGCTTCAATGTGGTGGTGTCCGGATTCTTCACCGCCATGGAGCATCCGTTCCCCTCCCTGACCATCTCCTTCGGCCGGGGCCTGGTACTCATCGCCGGGTGCCTGCTGGTGCTCTCCTCCCTCTTCGGTGCTACCGGTATCTGGCTCTCCCCCCTGGCGTCCGAGGCCATCTGCCTGGTGTCCACGCTCTTCTTCCTGGTGCGGTATTTCCGCCGCGTCCGGCAGGAGGACGTGGTAAAGGAGCAAACCCCGGAGACGGAACCGCTGGCATAACCCTCCCCCTGTGAAAACGGCGCATGGCTGAGGCCATGCGCCGTTTTGTTGTGTCAGGTGTCCAGGAAGTACCGCTCCACCGCCATGGCCACGCCGGCCTCCGTGTTAGAGCCGGTGACATAGCGCGCGGCGGCCTTGGCCTCGTCGCTGGCATTGCCCATGGCGAAGGACCAGCCCGCCCAACGCAGCAGCTCCAGGTCGTTGCCCGCGTCGCCGAAGGCCATGACCTGCTCGGGCGCCAGGCCCAGCCTGGCGCACAGGGCCTGTACCGCCGAGCCCTTGTTGACGCCGGTGGCGGTGAGCTCCATGTTCTCCCCAAAGGAAGTGGTCACCGCCAGGGGGCCGCAGGCGGCCACCGCGTCCAGCAGCTCCTGCCGCCGCTCAGGAGGCACATGGAAGATGTGGATCTTCTCCACGTCCTTCCCCTCCAGGGCGGCGTTCAGATCCTCCGGAAAGTGGGAGCAGGTCCGCAGCACCTGGGAAAACTCCGGAGACAGGGCGCTGCTCACCACCTGCTCGGTGCGGTCGTGCTGGATGTAGTTCTCCCCCTCGCAGTAGACCTCGAAGGGCAGGCCCCAGTCCAGCAGCAGGGTGAGGATGGTACGGCGGGCGGAGGGGTCCATGGGGCGACGGTAGAGCCACTCCCCTGACGGGATGTCCAGCACCGCCGCGCCGTTGGAGAGCACGGCGTACCGGGTGACCCCAATCTGGGCGTGGACCCCCTGGAGGAGGGCCCAGGCCCGGCCGCTGGCGATGGCCACCGCCGCCCCCCGCTCAGACGCGGCACGAAGGGCCGCCACATTGCGGGGAGGCACCGTGGCGTGGTCGTCGTCCAGCAGGGTGCCGTCCATATCCAGGCAGATCAGACGGATATCGCTCATTTCTTCAGCTTCAGGGCCTGGCGCACCTTCTCAATGATGCCGTTGGTGGTAAGGCCGTAGGCCTCCAGCACCGCCTTGGCCTCGCCGGAACGGCCGAACTGGTCGTTGACGCCGTGGCGCACCACGGGCACGGGGCAGTGCTCAGCCACAAACTCAGCCACAGCGGAACCCAGGCCGTTGATGACGCTGTGCTCCTCGGAGGTGACGATGCAGCGGGTCTCCAGGGCAGCCTTCAGCACGATCTCCCCGTCCAGAGGCTTGATGGTGTGCATGTCGATGACCCGGACAGAGATGCCCTCCTCCGCCAGCTTCTGGGCGGCGGCATAGGCCATCTGAACCATCATGCCGGTGGCGATGACGGTGACGTCGCTGCCGTCCCGCAGCAGGGAGCCCTTGCCCAGCTGGAAGGTGTAGCCGGGCACCTCGTCGGTGATGCTGTCCACCGCCAGGCGGCCCAGGCGCATGTAGGCGGGGCCGTCATAGTCCAGCAGAGCCTTCACCGCCAGGCGCATCTCGGGGCCGTCGCAGGGGGAGACCACCATCATGTTGGGGATGGAGCGCATGAGGGCGTAGTCCTCGATGCACTGGTGGGTGGCGCCGTCCTCGCCCACGGACAGGCCGCCGTGGGAGCCCACGATCTTCACGTTGAGCCGGGGATAGGCCACGGAGTTGCGCACCTGCTCATAGGCCCGGCCGGCGGCGAACATGGCAAAGGTATTGGTGAAGGGCTTCTTGCCGCAGGCGGCCAGACCGGCGGCCACGCCGGTCATGTTGGCCTCGGCAATGCCCATGTTGTAAAAGCGCTCGGGGAAGGCCTTGGCAAAAAACGCGCTCTGGGTGGAGCCGGACAGGTCGGCGTCCAGCACCACCAGGTCGGGATACTGCTCGCCCAGCTCGGCCAGGGCCTTTCCGTATGCCACGCGGGTGGCGATCTTCTCACTCATGGCTTACTTTCCCTCCAGTTCCGCCAGCGTCGCGGCCAGCTCCGCATGGGCCTGTTCATACTGCTCGTCGTTGGGGGCCTTGCCGTGCCAGCCGTAGTTCCCCTCCATGAAGGAGACCCCCTTGCCCTTGACGGTCTTGGCCAGCAGCACGGTGGGCTTGCCCCTGCAGGCGGCAGCGGCGTTGAAGGCCTCCTCCAGGGCGTTGAAGTCGTGGCCGTCCACGTGGATCACGTTCCAGTTGAAGGCCTCGAACTTCTTGTCCAGAGGCTCGGAGGGCATGACGTCGGCGGTGGCGCCGTCGATCTGCAGGCCGTTGACGTCCACGATGGCGCACAGGTTGTCCAGGTGGTACTTGGCGGCGGACATGGCGGCCTCCCACACCTGGCCCTCCTCGATCTCGCCGTCGCCCAGCAGGGCATACACACGGTAGTCCTTCTGGTCGGCCTTGCCCGCCAGGGCCATGCCCACGGCGGCGGAGATGCCCTGGCCCAGGGAGCCGGTGGACATGTCCACGCCCCTGACGTGGCGCATCTCAGCGTGGCCGGACATCTCACCCTTGATGGAGCGGAAGAGCTTCAGGTCCTCCACGGGGAAATAGCCCTTCAGCGCCAGATTGGGGTAGAGGGCGGGGGTACAGTGTCCCTTGGACAGCACGAAGCGGTCCCGGTCGGGGTCCCGGGGATGGGCGGGATCCACCCGCATCACATGACCGTACAGGGTGGTAATGATGTCCATGGAGGACAGGGAGCCGCCGATGTGGCCGGAGGCCGCGTCGTGGACCATGTCCATCGCCAGCAGGCGGGCACGGGCAGCTGTGACGGCCAGTGCGTGGACCTTTGACTGTTCCATTCGATTCACCTTTCCATTCTGTGGGCCCGGAGGGCCAATATTATCTGAATCCTAGTATACCTGAGAAAACTGCACGTTTCAACCATCGGCTTACAAAAAAACGCGGGTATTCCACCCGCGTTTTTTGTCTTACTGAACATGCTTGGGCTTCATCCAGCGCTTGGAGCGGTAGAACCAGTATCCCACCGGCACCGAGCTGGACACGGCAATGCCGCAGGCCAGATAGACGCCGTAGATGCCGATGAAGTGCTCCAGCACCACCGCCAGCACCAGCCGCACCACGATGCAGTTGAGGAAGGAGTTCCACATGATGAACACCGTGTGGCCCGAACCGGTGGCCAGGGTATTGTAGGTGAACATGCCGGCGTAGAAGAGCTGGCAGATGATCTCGATGCGCAGGTTGATGACCGCCCAGTGCTGTACCTCCGGGTCGGGGGTAAAGATCATCACCAGCCAGGGGGCCAGCACCTCGGCCAGCAGGATAATGACGGCGGCCATGCCCAGGGAGAGCTTCATACAGGTCTTCATCACCTGCTCGGCACGGTCATACAGCTTGGCGCCCAGGCACTGGGCGCACATGGTGCCGGCGCCGGTGGTGAGGGCGGACAGGAAGAGCTGGCAGAAATCCCGGATCTTGTTGGAGGCCCCGTTGGCGGCGGACACCACCACGCCGTACTTGTTCACCAGGGTGAGCACCACCAGCCAGGAGACGCTGGCGATGGTCCACTGGAGGGCCACCGGCAGGCCCAGCTTCAGGGTGGCGCCCACCATCCGGCGCTCCGGCTTCAGGTAGCGCAGCTGCAAACCCAGGCTCTCCCGGTGGCGCAGGCTGAACACCAGGGCGGTGACAAAGGACACCGCCTGGCCGATGATGGTGGCCAGGGCGGCACCCGCCACCCCCATCCGCCACACCGCTACAAAGAGGATGTCCAGGATCACGTTCAGGCTCACCGACGCGATGATGCAGTACAGCGGGATGCGGGAGTTGCCCACGCCCCGCAGGATGGCCGACAGGGCGTTATAGCCGAAGATGAACAGCAGGCCGATGCCGCAGATCCCCAGGTAGGCCACCGATTCCTCCATGGCGGGGGCCTTCAGCAGCACCAGGAAGGGCCGGGCCAGCAGCAAAACCATGGCGGTAAACAGAATACCGGCAATGGCGCCCACCGTCAGGGTGTTGCCCGCCGCCTTCTTCCGCTCCTCCTCATCGCCGCTGCCGAAGTAGCGGCCCACCAGGATGTTGCCGCCTACCGTCAGGCCGATGGCCAGCTGGGTCAGCATATTCATAATGACGCTGGAGGTGTTGATGGCCGAGATTCCCACATCACCGATGAAGTGGCCGGCAATGATGATGTCTGTAATGGAATAGATGGCCTGCAATAAGCTGGAGGCCACCAGGGGCATGGCGTAGCGGATCAGCTTCCTGCTGACGCTGCCCTGGGTCAGGTCATTTTGAAGGGCGGGCATTCCACTCTCTCCTTTTTCTCTGTCTCATACGGAGTATAGTGTACCTCTCCCCCGCCCCGCCCGCAACCCCCACCTTTTGCACAGCAGCTTTCCTTTTAGTAACTGTTCTGAATGGAAAAAGGGACCCGCCCCGGCTATGGGGCAGGTCCCTTGGAAGCTTACTTGCTGTGCTTTTTGGTGAGGTACTCGTGCATGGAGGCGGCGGCCTTCTTGCCGGCGCCCATGGCCAGGATGACGGTGGCAGCGCCGGTCACGGCGTCGCCGCCGGCGTACACGCCCTCGCGGCTGGTAGCCATGGTCTCCTCGTCCACCTGGAGGCAGCCCTTCTTGTTGGTCTCCAGGCCGGGGGTGGTGGACCGGATCAGGGGGTTGGGGCTGGTGCCCAGGCTCATGACCACGGTATCCACTTCCAGGTTGAAGTTGGAGCCCTCCACCACCTTGGGGGCACGGCGGCCGCTCTCGTCGGGGGCGGCAAGGCGCATCTTCACGCACTCCAGGCCGCCCACCTTGCCGGTGCCGTCGTCCAGCACCCGCACGGGGTTGGTGAGGAGCATGAACTCGATGCCCTCCTCTTTGGCGTGGTGGACCTCCTCCTTACGGGCGGGCATCTCCTCCTCGTCACGGCGGTAGAGGACATACACGTGCTTGGCGCCCATGCGCTTGGCGCAGCGGGCGGCGTCCATGGCCACGTTGCCGCCGCCGATGATGGCGGCGGAGCCGGAGATCTTCAGGGGGGTGTCATAGCCCTCCCGGTAGGCCTTCATCAGGTTGATACGGGTCAGGTACTCGTTGGCGGAGTACACGCCCGCCAGGGTCTCGCCCTCGATGCCCATGAACATGGGCAGGCCGGCGCCGGAGCCGATAAACACGGCCTCGTAGCCCTCCTCAAACATCTCGTCGATGTCGAAGGTCTTGCCGATGACCATGTCGGTCTCCAGGTCCACGCCCAGAGCGGTCAGCTTATCCACCTCGTTCTGGACAATGGCCTTGGGCAGACGGAACTCGGGGATGCCGTACACCAGCACGCCACCGGCAGTATGGAAGGCCTCGAAAATGGTAACCTCATAGCCGTGCTTGGCCAGGTCGCTGGCGCAGGTCAGGCTGGCAGGGCCGGAGCCCACCACCGCCACCTTGATGCCGTTGGTCTGGGGCTTTTCCGGCATGGCGTTGATGTTCTCCCGGTACCAGTCGGCCACAAAGCGCTCCAGACGGCCGATGGCCACCGGCTCGCCCTTGATGGCCCGGACGCAGCGGGCCTCACACTGGCTCTCCTGGGGGCACACCCGGCCGCTGACGCTGGGCAGGGCGTTGGTGTCGGAGATGATATCATAGGCGGCCTTGAAATCGCCCTCGGCCACCTTGGCAATAAACTCGGGGATGCGGATGTTCACGGGGCAGCCGCCCACGCAGGGCTTATGCTTGCAGTTGAGGCAGCGGGTGGCCTCCTCCATGGCCATCTCGGCGGTATAGCCCAGGGAAACCTCCTGGAAATTGTGGTTGCGCACATTGGGGTCCTGCTCCGGCATGGGGACCTTCTTCAAACTCATATTAGGCATGTTGTCAGTCCTCCTTACTGGATCATTTCCTTGGCAAGCTGGTCCATGCGGCAGGCGTGGCGCTCCTTCTCCTCCGCCTCCTGGGCACGGTACACGGCGTTGCGGTTCATCAGCTCATCAAAGTCCACCTCGTGGCCGTCAAAGTCGGGGCCGTCCACGCAGGCAAACTTCATCTTGCCGCCCACAGTGACGCGGCAGCCGCCGCACATGCCGGTGCCGTCGATCATGATGGGGTTCAGGGACACGATGGTCTTGATGCCATAGGGCTCGGTGGTCTTGGACACAAACTTCATCATGGGGATGGGGCCGATGGCGATGACGGCGTCATAGTGGACGCCGGAGTCAATGAGCTCCTTCAGCTTCACGGTGACGAAGCCCTGCTCGCCGTAGGAGCCGTCGTCGGTCATGATATAGCAGTGGTCGCTCACCGCCTTGAACTCGTCCTCCAGGATCACGATGTCCTTGGAGCGGAAGCCGGCAATGACGTCCACCTCGATGCCCTCGGCATGGCAGGTCTTGGCCTGGGGATAGGCAATGGCGCAGCCTACGCCGCCGCCCACCACGCAGACCCGCTTGGCGCCCTCAGGCAGCTCGGTGGGCAGGCCCAGGGGGCCCACGAAATCCTGAATGTGGTCGCCCTCGTTCAGGTCGGCCAGCAGCTCGGTGGTCAGACCCACCTTCTGGAAGATAATAGTAATGGTGCCCTTCTCCCGGTCATAGTCGGCGATGGTCAGAGGGATGCGCTCCCCCTGCTCATCCAGGCGCAGGATGATAAACTGCCCGGCCCGGGCCTTCTTGGCAATGAGAGGGGCCTCTACCTCCAGCAGGGTGACGCTGGGGTTGAGTACCTTTTTCCGTACGATCTTTACCATGTTGATTCAACCTCTTCTTCTCTGCGGTCTGTAGTGCGGCCCTTCCTGGGACGCCGCTTCCAGCCATTCCAATTATGACTGACCAGTTTAAAATCCTACAGCCCCAACGGTTTGCGGCCTTTCCAGTCATACGGATACACGATATCAGCTTTCCCCTGCTTTGTCAAGCGGGAATCACCGCCTTTGGCGGTTATGACAAACAAACCCACCCCTTACAGAGGCCAGGTCACCCGGATGGCAAACATGCCGTCCTCCAGGGCCGCCGTCACCCCGCAGCCCATCTGCTGGGTCAGGGTCTTGACGATGGCCAGACCCAGGCCGGTGTTGCGGCCGGTGCGCATCTTATCCGAGGTAAAGAACCGGTCGAACACCCGGGGCAGATCCTCCTCGGTCAGCTCGTCGGTCTCATTGGCAAAGAGGCTCACCACCTGCTCCCCCTCCCGGTAGAGCTTGATGGTCATGCGTCCCCTGCCGTGGTCCAGGGCGTTGCGGATCAGGTTGGTGAACACCCGCAGCACCCCGCCGCTGTCGGCCTGCACCGGGGGCAGGTTCTCCTCCAGCTCCACCGTCATGTCAAAGCCCTTATCGGTGAAATCGTTGTAGAAGGCGGCCAGCAGGCCGGACAGGCTGGTATAGAGATTGACTGGCTCCCGCTCCAGGGGGTACTCGCCCCCCTCCAGCCGGGACAGATCGTAAAAGCCGGTGATGAGGCTCTGGAGGGCACGGGCACGGCTCTCCACCACCGCCAGATACTCCCGCCGCTCCTCCTCCGGCAGGTCCTCCCCCTCCATCAGCTGGAGGTAGCCCAAAATGGAGGTCAGAGGGGTGCGCAGGTCGTGGGACACGTTGGCGATCTGCTGGCGGAGGGAGCGCTCCCGCTCCAGCCAGTGGGACTGATCCTCCCGCCGCTGCTCCAGCAGCCGGTTGACCTCCTCCAGCAGTTCCTCCGCCGCCCGGTTGGGCACCGCCATCCGCAGCCGGGTGGTGCTGTCTCCCCGGACCAACTCCTCCAGCTGCGCCGCAGCCTCCTTCAGAGCCCTGTGCTGGGTCCACACCCACAGTCCCAGGCCGGCGCAGACCACCGCCAGCAGGATGCATAACAGGACGATCCCCATGGTCCCCTCTCCTTTCCAGCCCAAGCGGGCGTGCCGCCATTGCGGCACGCCCGTCGGCTCCTTCTTATTTGATTTCCTTTTTGCCCAGACAGAACAGGCCCAGGCCCGTGGTGGCCGCCAGCCAACCCAGTCCGATGGCCCAGCACCACACCTGATACTCCCAGGTAATCCAGCCCGACAGATAGTTGGGCATCAGCAGGGACATGGGCATCAGGACGGCCTGGATCAGGTTGCTCATTCGGCCAGTGGTAAAAGTGGCAATGAGGGCCACCAGAATGGGCTGGCCGAAAAAGGTGAGCACATAGTAGATGGACAGCCACCCTGCCGTACTGGGGATGAGCATGGCCATCATATGGCACAGGCTGTACACGCCGCACCAGATGGGAAGGGCCCCCAGCAGGGTGAAGCCCACCACGCCCAGGGCTGTCAGGTCCTCCTCCGGGCTGTGGGGCAGCACCAGCCAGCCCGTCAGCAGATAGCCCCCCAACAGCAGCAGGCACAGCCCCAGCCCCAGCAGCAGGCCGGTGACCAGCTTGCCCAGATAGATCCGCCCCCGGCCCACGCCGAAGGAGACCTCGTTCTTCAGGGTACTGATGGAGCTGCCGTCCACCAGCTGAGTGAGCAGCGGTGCCACCAGCAGCCCCAGCAGCATGGTGGTGGTAGCGGCAGAGGCCATCTGGTAAAAGGCCTCCGCCGACAGCATCAGCACAGTAAACAGGCCGGTGAGGACCACCAGAATGAGGACCAGCACATAGGTCCCCTTGTGCCGGAAGGCTTTCCACAGCTCGGCCTTACTATAATTGAGCACGGTCTTCCCTCCCGGCTCCGCCCTCAGCGGATCTCTTTTTTCTGGAACACGATCATTCCCACAACAATGGAGCCCACCAGCAGGGCCAGACCCACGATCCAGCACTGGCCCACATAGTCCCACTGGAAGGCGTGATTGCGCAGGGCTTCCAGCATCACGGCAGGCATGAACTGCCGGATGGTCTCAAAGACGGGGTTTATGAGCAGGCCGCACAGCTGAAGGACGGGGGGCAGCACGCCCAGCAGGGCCACCGCCACAAAGGCGGCCAGGGTGGTGTTGCGCACCAGGAAGTAGCAGGCCAGCACCAGGCCCTGAGCGCCCAGCCACAGGGGCAGGGACCCGGCCAGGGTGTAGCCGATGGCCTGGAGCGCCATCCCATCGCTTTCGTTGTGGGGCAGCAGCAGCCAGCAGCCGCCAATGTAAAACACGGTCATCACCACGGCGGCGACCAGCGCCACCAGGGTGGCCACCGTCAGCTTGCCCAGGTAGATGCGCCAGCGGGGCACTCCAAAGGCCACCTCATTTTTCAGGGTGTTGTACTTGTACTGCTCGGAAAAGACCATGTCGCCGGTGAGGATGGTGGCGTACAGGCCAATGCTCAGCAGCATGACCATGGTGATGGCGGCGGAGTAGAAGTCCATGCCGGTATTGCCGTTGGACCAGGTAAACCAGCTGCCCCACACGATGAGCCCCTCCAGGGCCAGCGCCACCAGCAGGGACAGATAGAAATACTTTCTATGAAACACTTTGTAGCATTCAGCGGCCAGATAGTTACGCATGGCGGACACCTCCGATCATGGACAGGAAGTAGTCCTCCAGGTTGGCGCCCCGGCTCTCAAGGGAGTGCAGGGCCACGCCCCCCTCCACCAGCACACGGGACACCGTCTGGGGCTGGTCCAAAAAGCTGTACAGCCGCAGCGTGCCGCCGGGCAGCACCTCATAGTCCCGGGTGCCCAGCTGCTGCTCCAGCACCAGGGCGGCGGCGGAGGCGTCCCCCACCTGGACCTCGATGCAGGCCCGGCACTTCTCCTCCAGGGCCCGGGCGGTGATCTGCTCCAGCATGACTCCCTTGTCGATGAAGCCGTAGCAGGTGGCCAGATTGGCCAGCTCGGGCAGGATGTGGCTGGAGATGAGAATGGTGGTCTGCCGCTCCTGATTGAGCTTGAGCAGCAGGTTGCGGAACTCCACGATGCCCTCCGGGTCCAGGCCGTTGATGGGCTCGTCCAGCAGCAGGAAGTCGGGCCGGTTCATCAGGGCCAGGGCCAGACCCAGCCGCTGCTTCATGCCCAGGGAGAAGTTTTTAAAGACCTTCTTCCCGGTGTCCGCCAGGTCGGTCTCCTCCAGCACCTGGTCCACCGTCCCCTTGCCGGGGATGCCCCGCTGGAGGCGGTAGTACTCCAGATTCTGCCGGGCGGTGAGGTAGGGATAGAAGCTGGGGGTCTCCACCATGACCCCGGTGCGGGCGCGCAGCTTCAGCAGGTCCTTTCCCGTGGCGCCGAAGAGGGAGATCTCCCCCGCCGTGGGCGCGGTCTGTCCGGTGATCATGCGGATGATGGTGGTCTTGCCTGCGCCGTTGCGGCCCACCAGGCCGTAGATCTGACCCTTCTGTACGGTAAGCTCCACCCGGTCAACCGCCAGGTGGGAACCGTATCGCTTGGTCAGGCTCTTGGTGGCCAATACGGTATCTGTCATTGGGCATCAGCCTTTCTCTTGGATTGTGATGCCAGTATACAGGCAAGTCAATAATTGGTCTTTAAGCAAAGGTGAAGAATGTTTAAAGATCGCTGAGCTTGAAGCCGATACCCCACACCGTTTTGATATATTCAGTGGGACTGGCCTTGGCCAGCTTGGAGCGCAGGTTGGAGATGTGGACGTTCACCGTGTTGTCGTCCCCCATGTACTCCCCGCCCCACACCTGCTGGTAGAGCTCCTCCCGGGTGAACACCTTCTTGGGATGCTCCATGAGCAGGGCCAGAATACGGAACTCCCGGGCGGTGACGGCCACCGGCTTGCCTGCGGCGGTGACGGCCACCCCCTCCTTGTCCAGCTTCAGGTCCCCGTGGGTGAGCACTGCGCCGCCGGTGCCCCGGTCGAACTGCTTGTACCGGCGCAGCTGGGCCTCCACCCGGGCCAGCACCTCCATATTGTCAAAGGGCTTGGGAATGAAGTCGTCCGCCCCCAGTTTGAGCACATTGACCCGGTCCTCCAGTCCCGCCTTGGCGGAGAGGACGATGATGGGCATGGTCTTGCGCTGGCGGAGCTGGGCAATGAACTCCTCCCCGGTGAGGCCGGGGAGCATCAGGTCCAGCAGCACCAGGTCGTAGTCGTACTGCTCCGCCCACAGGGCGGCCTCGCTGCCGGAATAGGCGGGGCGGCAGTCATACCCCGCCCCGGTCAGAATCCTGCACAGCAGATTGTTGATGTCCTGGTCGTCTTCCACCACTAAAATATGACAGGTCTCCATGTCGCTCCTCCCTATTTGACCCTCAAACGGCGGGCCAGTTCGTGGTCCGGGTCCACCACGGCGGTCTGGTAGGTGGTGTACACCACCATGCCCGGCCGGGCCCCGGCAGGCTTCTTCACATACTTCACCGGCGTATAGTCCACCGGCACCCGGGTGCTGTCCCCCGCCTGGGAGAAGGTGGCCGCCAGAATGGCCGCCTCGGTGAGGCTCTGGGCGTCGGCCTCGCCCCCCTCCAGCCACAGGATCACATGGGAGCCGTGGATCTTCTGGGTGTGGAGCCAGATGTCGCTCTTGTAGGCCAGCTTGGTGGTGAGCTGATCGTTCTGGCTGTTGTTCTTGCCCACGGTGATGCGCAGACCGGCGGTGGAGCGGAACTCCATAGGCTTGCCCGCCACCTTTTTCTCCCGCTTGGCGGCGGTCTTGGCACGGCGGAGATAGCCGGTGTCGGTGAGCTCCTGCCGGATCTCCCCCAAATCCCGCTCTCCCTCCGCCAGGCGGATGTTCTCCAGCACGCTGTTGAGATACTCCAGCTCCTTCTCACCCTTCTCGATCTGAATGGTGAGCATCTCCTCCGCCTTCTTGGCCTTGTTGTAGTCCTTATAATATTTGGCGGCGTTCTGCTGGGGGGTGAGCAGGGGGTCCAGCCTGATGTCGATCTCCCCATACTCCGGGTCGTAAAAATTCTGGGCATGGAGCACCGCCATCCCCTTCTCCATCCGGTGGAGGTTGGAGGTGATGATGTCCCCCTGCTCCCGCAGCTTTTCCCGGTCAAAGGTGGCAGTCAGCTCCTTCTCCTGGTTGGCCAGCTTGCGGGCGGTGCGGTCCCGGGCGTTGCTTACCGCCTTCACCAGATCCTGGCCCCGCTGGCGTACCCGCTCCGCCGCCTCCCGGCGCTCATAGAAGCCGTCCAGCAGGGCGGAGAAGCTGTCCTGGCGGATGCTCTCGGTCTCAGGGCCGTACTGGAGGATGGGCAGGAAGGAGAAATCCACCGGCTTGCCCTCCCGGACCAGCAGATAAGCTGTAAAGTCATTTCGCTGTACAGTATTTTGCAGCTTGAGCAGCTCCCGGACCAGGCCCTCCTCTCCCCCGGCCCGGAAGACGATTTCCCGGGCAATCAGGGGAGAAAAGCCGGTAAAGGTGTCCATCAGCAGCTTTTCCGGCTCTTTTCCCATGGGATTGTCCAGCGCCGCACGCAGCTGCTCTTCATCAATCGTAAAGGGATTCAGCTTGTCAGGCGCGGCAGGAGGCCGGTAGAACAAACCGGGCAGCACCTGCCGCTGTCCCTTTGAGAGATCGCCGTCAATGCGGCGGATGCAGTCGATGATCCGCCCCTCCCCGTCCAGCAGGATCAGGTTGGCGGAGCGGCCCATGGCCTCCAGCACCAGGCGGCGCTCCACCCGGTCTCCCAGCTCGTCGATGGTCTCCAGTTTGAAGTCCAGAATGCGCTCCAGAGGGGGCTGGTTCAGCTCCAGGATGCGGCCGCCCAGCAGGTGCTTGCGCAGCAGCATGCAGAACATGGGGGGCTTGTCCGGATTCTCCCGGTTCAGGGCGGTGAGGTGAGCTCTGGGGTGGCCGGGATTGGCGGAGAGCAGCAGCTTCAAATTCTCCCCTTGCCCACGGAGGAAGAGCACGATCTCATCCCGGGTGGGCTGATAGATCTTGTCGATCTTCCCTCCCACCACGGCCCGGCGGAGCTCCTCCGCCACGGCGGTCAGGCACAGTGCGTCTAACGGCATTCCTCTTCCTCCATCATCACGGCAAACAGTTGGTTGAGCCGGTCGGTGCGGCCCTGGAGCCACAGCCAGCCGAACAGGGCCTCCAGGCCGGTGGCGGCCTGATAGTCCGCCCGGCTGGCGTTCTGGGGCACGCTGTGGGGGCTGGTGTTGCGGCCCCGGCGGAACACGTCGTGCTCCTCCTCCTCCAGCAGGGGGAGGATCTTCTCCACCGCCCTGGCCTGGGCGGGAGCGGCCACATAGCGGACGGTGGCCCGGTGGAGGCCCTTGGAGGTGGCCTTGCCGTGGAGGCACAGCCAGGAGCGCACCATCAGCTCAAAGACCCCGTCCCCCAGATGGGCCAGGCCCAGGGAGCTGATCCCCCGAATGAGCTCCGGCTCGGCATTTAAATGAAAATAGTCGGTCATAGTCCATTCCTCATTTGTAGATGGGATTTCATTGTGCCAGTATACCGCAAATAGGCACAAATTACAACTCTTCCAGCCGGGGACAGCCGCCGCTCCGGAAGGGAAAGCGCAGATAGGGTCTCCCCTCCAGCTCCTCCAGCCGGGCAAAGCAGAACAGGGGCGTCAGGGGAAAGGGCCGGTCGGGCCGGTAGGGATAGGCCAGAGAAAAGCCCGCCGCCTCCTGCCGCAGCAGAGCGGGACCACCTGCCGCCTGGGCCAGCAGGGGCTCCCCCATGAGGCGGCCGGGGGCATGTTCCCGCACCCAGCCCCGGGGCGGCGGCTGCTCCCCGCCGAAGGAAAAGGCCAGCACCGCCTGCGCCCCCTCCGGCGGCCAGGCCCCCTGCCGCTTCAGCTCATCCACAGACAGGGTGCGCTCCAGCCTCAGGCAATCCCCCTGGGGCACAAAGGTGCCCAGCAGGGCCATCCCGCCGGGGCCGGCAAGCCAGCACTTGTACAGGCCCTTGCTGTCATTGGGCAGTTGGGCCTGGCACCGGACCCGTCCCTTCTCCTCCCGGACCGTGAGCCAGCCCCCTCCCTCCGCCAGCGGAAACCGCTCCTCCATATGCCCTCCCCCCTTTCTGCCATTGTATGCGCCCCTTCTCCGGGGCAGAAGAAAAGGGCGGCGCCAATGCGCCGCCCTTACAGAGCCATTTCAGGTATGGAACCGGCGGCGTACCTCCTCCCGGAAGGCGGGAATATGCCGGATGATCACCAGAGGAATGACGGTGCACACGCAGATGGTGAGCACCACCAGGGACCAGGACAGGTCCACACCGCCGGTGAGCCACCGGTCGATGAGAAATTCCACCCCCACCAGGAACACCCCCAGGCTGCCGATCAGGATGGCGGCGGCGCTGATCACCGAGCGGCGGTACACCCGCAGCATCAGGGCCAGCAGCAGCCACACCGCTCCGCCCCACAGGATGATGGGCACCGCCAGTCCGATATACCAGCTCCAGCCGTTGAGATCCACCGACATGAGGTAGACATAAAGTCCAATGGCCGCCACATTGATGACGCTGCGCAGCAGCAGGGGGAGCTTGCGAAACAGCAGGGGGAGCACGATCCACAGCCACAGCATAATGGTGGCTCCAATGACGTACAGGGACCAGCCCCGGTCCGGCTTGAGAAAGAGATTCAGCAGACCGCAGCCCACCGCCACACAGGCCAGCATGGCGGTGATGGCCGCCGCCACCGCCCCCTTGGTGATGGGGGGCACCTCCCCCCGCTCGGTGGGAAAGGGCTTGGGTGACTGGATATCCACCGGCCTGCCCGGGTCCACCACTTTGGTATGGCACAGGGGGCAGACATTGGCGGTGGCGTCCAGCTCCACTCCGCAGTGAACACAGTATGACATTGCAGCGTTCCCTCCTTACTGGGCGCGGTTGCTCTCCACCTTGACGTGGATGCCGTCCCGTACCAGAAAGCGGAAAAACTCCCGCTCGGTATCCGATTCCTGCTGGGTCCCTGCAAAGGTGATCTCCATCAGATCCCCATAGCTGATGGAGGCGCAGTGGACCCGGGGCATGGTGGCCTGTCCCAGGATGACCTCCATCCGCTGGATGTGGGGGCGCATCTCCTCCGGTACCTGGAAGGGACCGGGATTGGTGTAGGTACCCGAGAAGGGCCGCACCCCCGCCATCCAGTAGCCGAAGGCCACCAGAGGATTTTTCAGGGCCACCGGAAGAATCTGAATCAGTTTATTGTGGGCAAATTTCACATTGCCCGCCAGCTCCGCCTGCATCTGCTGCCGGTTGATATTTAAACGCAGATAGTGGTGGACCTGGCTGATGATCTCCTCAAAGGTGTACTCCCCCAGGCTGGGATCGATGGAGGGCCGCACCGTGAGAATGAAGTTGCGCAGGCTTTCACTGGGAAACCAGGAGCGCAGATTGATGGGAATGGCCAGGGCCACCGGCAGCTCCTTCTTGGGCCGCTCCCGGTGCTGCTTCTCCACCAGCACCTTCAGCAGCACCGCCGTCAGATACTCGGTGATGGAGGCGCCGTGCTCCTTGGCCTTCTCCTTCAGCTGCCGCACAGAGCAGAAGCCCATGGTCACGTTCAGCGTATAGAAGGGTTCCGCCGTCCCCCGGTTCTGGTAGGCCTTTTTCAGAGTTGTAAAGCGCCGCGCCTTGACAGTCGCATACCTGGCATAGGCGTCCTCCAGCTCCTGCGGTCTGGGGGGCTGATCCACGTCCAGCACGCCGCAGGTGTTGGGGATCTGATAGCCCAGCTCCCGGAGATAGACCGCCAGCAGGGTACGCAGCAGATAGACCGCGCCGCCGCCGTCGCTGATGGCGTGAAAGACCTCCATGGAGATGCGCCGCTCATAGTAGAAAAAGCGCACCAGCCAGCCGTCGTCCTGGTCAAAACGCACCGGCTGGCATGGGTTGGCGATGTCCTTTTTCACAAAGGGGCCGGGGGCGTCGTTGAACTCCGAATAGTACCAGAACAGGCCCTGCTTGATGCGCACCCGAAAGCCGGGAAAGCGGGGCATGGTCTTGTCCACCGCCCGCTGGAGGGCATCCGGGTCCACCGGCTGGTCCATCACGGCGGAAAAGCGGTACACCGCCGAATAGTTTTCCTTCTGGATGGCGGCATACACCACGGCGGCATTGTCCAGGCGGTACCATTCCTTATGCTTTTTCTCCCGTCCCGGGGCCATGGCGCTCCCCCCTTTCCTGAGAAAAGGATACCACATTCTACTGTCGCCCACAAGAGAAAGAGGGACCCCACAGCCCCGCTTTCCTTTTTCATCGGGCTATGATATAATAGCTTTATTCTGCCATAGAAAAAGGAGTGGCTCCATGAAACATTACAGCAGACGAGAGGAACTGGCCGGACAGCGGGCGGAAAAACAACGCCTGGCCCCCTTCATGCGGGCGCTGAAGGCCATCCACAGCGCCGCCACTCCCGAGGTCATGAACGTGGAGGACCTGGAAAAGCAGCGGAAGAATCAGGAGCTGCTGGGCCGCCTGGTGGCCCCCATGGGGGGGATGAACTGGGAGACCTTCTCCCTGGACGGGATGGACTGCGCCTGGATCCGGCCCCAGCGGGGATACGATCACCGGAAGGCCATCCTCTACTGCCACGGCGGCGGCTACACCAGCGGCACCCTGGGCTACTCCCGCATCCTGGGGTCCAAGCTGGCCATGGTCACCGGATTGCAGGTTATGAGCTTTGAATACCGGCTGGCCCCCGAGCACCCCTACCCTGCCGCGGTGGAGGACGCCCTGCGGGCCTGGGACCACCTGATGCATCTGGGGCTGGGGGCCCGGGACGTGGTGGTGGCCGGGGACTCCGCCGGCGGCAATCTGGCTCTGGTACTCACCCACAAGCTGAAGGAGGCGGGGCGGCTGCTCCCCCGGAATCTGCTCCTCTTCTCCCCCTGGACCGACATGACGGCCAGCGGCCGCTCCTACCAGGAGCGGGAGGAGATCGATCCGGTACTCACCCTCAACTATATCTACGCCACCCGGGACGCCTACGCCCGGGGACAGGATCTGTCTGATCCCTGCCTGTCTCCCCTCTTTGCCGACCTCACCGGCTTCCCCCCCACCCTCATCCAGGCGGGCACCAACGAGCTGCTGCTCTCCGACTCGGTGCGCCTGCGCAACCGGATGCTCAAGGCCTCCGTTCCCTGCAAGCTGGAGGTGTGGGACAAGATGTGGCACGTGTTCCAGACCTTCCCCATGAAGAAGGCCAACGAGGCCATGGAGCATGTGGCCGACTTCCTGATGGGCACTATGTAAGTTTACAAGAAAAAGGCGCTGCCAATGGCAGCGCCTTTTTGTGCGTCTATCCGATCTGTTCCGCGGCCTGGAGCACATGGGCCGCCAGCACCGAGGTGGTGACCGCCCCCACGCCGCCGGGCACGGGGGTAATTGCCGCCGCCACTTCGTCCGCAGCGGCAAAGTCCACGTCGCCCACCAGATTGCCTTCCTCATCCACGTTGATGCCCACATCCAGCACCAGCTGGCCGGGGGCCAGGTGGTCCCGGCCAATCATGTTGGCCGCACCGGCGGCGGCGATGAGCACCTCCGCCCGGCGGCACTCGGCAGCCAGATCGGCGGTGCGGGTATGACACAGGGTGACAGTGGCGTTCTTCCCCAGCAGCAGCATGGCCAAGGGCTTGCCCACCACCAGACTGCGGCCCACCACCACCGCCCGCTTGCCGGTGAGATCACAGCCGTAGTGCTCCAAAATCTCCATGCAGGCCTGGGCGGTACAGGGGGGATAGCCCGCGCCGCTGCCGGTGAACACCGCCGCCAGGGAACCGGCGGTGATGCCGTCCACGTCCTTGGCCGGGTCCAGAGCGGCACAGACGGCCTCCTCGTCCATGTGCCGGGGCAGAGGCCGGAACAGCAGACAGCCGTGGATCTCCCGGTCGGCGTTGATCTTCTCAATGATCTCCAGCAGCTCCTCCTGCCTCGCCTCCTCCGGCAAGTTGAACTGCTTTACATGGATACCCACCTTCTCGCACCGCTTCAGGGCGCCCCGCTCATAGGACAGATCCTCGGGCCGCTCTCCCACCCGCACGATGGCCAGGGTGGGGACGATGCCCTGCACCTTCAGCCGTCCGGCCTGCCGGATGAGCCGCTCGGTCAAAGCCTGGGCCACTGGGGCCCCCTTCCAATGCTCCGCCATCAGGCAAACCTCCCCAGCACAGATTCATAAACACGTTCGGCAATCTTCCGGTACCGCTCCATCAGGGCGTCCACCTCGTCGTTCATGGCCTGGGCATAGGCCCGGTCGGCCATGCTCTTGGTGTTCACCTTCACGTTGAGGGCGGCGCCGTACAGGGCGCTCCAGCAGAAGATCACCCCGGTACCCACGTCGGAGAGCATCATGACGCTCCCCTTCTCCAGCATCTCACTGTGAAGGTCAATCGCTTCACAGCTTAACCGCAGGATCTCCATGGGGGTGGCGGCGGCGTCCCGCAGGCAGGCCTCCATCACCTGTTCCCGGTTGGGGTCGTCCTTGGGGATGGCGTAGGCTTTGGACAGGGGCTCAAAGGCGGCGGCGTCGGCATCCACCAGAGCCAGCAGGCGGGCGCGCAGAGCCTCCGCTTTGGTCATCAGGCCCTTCACGTCCTCCTCCACCTGGGCGTACTTCTTCTTGCCCACGGTGTAGTTGCCCACCATGGTACACAGGGCGGCGCCCAGGGCCCCCACCAGGGCGGAAGCCCCGCCGCCGCCGGGGACCGGGGCCTTGGAGGCCAGGGCGTCCAGAAAGTCGCCGCAGGTCTGGTTGGCGGTATTCATCGCAATCAACTCCTTATTACAGCGGGCGGGTGTCACCACCCGCCCGCTTTTTCTTTTAGAACAGACCGGAGATCCTGCCGTTCTCGTCCACGTCCACCTTCTCGGCGGCGGGGACCTTGGGCAGGCCGGGCATGGTCATGATGTCGCCGGTGAGGGCCACCAGGAAGCCAGCGCCGGCGGACACCTTGATGTTGCGCACCGTAACGGTAAAGCCCTCGGGGGCGCCCAGCAGATTCTGGTCGTCGGAGAAGGAGTACTGGGTCTTGGCCATGCAGATGGGCAGGCCGCCGAAGCCCAGGGCGGTGAGCTCCGCCGCCTGCTTCCTGGCGGCGGGGGTGAGCACCACGCCGTCGCCGTGGTACACCTTCTTCACAATGTCGGCCAGCTTGGCCTCAATGCTCTGGTCCAGGTCATAGGCAAAGGTGAAGTGGTTGGGCTCCTCGCACAGGCGGATGACCTCCTGAGCCAGGGCGATACCGCCCTCGCCGCCCTTGGCCCACACCTCGCTGAGGGCCACGTTGACCCCCAGCTCCCTGCATTTGTCCTCCACCAGCTTGAGCTCGGCCTCGGTGTCGGTGGGGAACCGGTTGATGGCCACCACGCAGGGCAGGCCGTACACCGTGGTGATGTTCTCCACATGGCGCAGCAGGTTGGGCAGGCCCTTCTCCAGGGCCTCCAGGTTTTCGTTGTTCAGGTCGGCCTTGGCCACGCCGCCGTGGTGCTTCAGGGCGCGGACGGTGGCCACCACCACCACAGCGGAGGGAGTCAGGCCGGCCAGGCGGCACTTGATGTCCAAGAACTTCTCCGCGCCCAGGTCGGCGCCGAAGCCGGCCTCAGTGATGGCGTAGTCCCCCATCTTCATGGCTACCCGGGTGGCCATGACGGAGTTGCAGCCGTGGGCGATGTTGGCAAAGGGGCCGCCGTGGATGAAGGCGGGAGTCCCCTCCAGGGTCTGGACCAGATTGGGCTTGATGGCGTCCTTCAGCAGGGCGGCCATGGCGCCCTCGGCCTTCAGGTCGTGGGCGGTGATGGGGGCGCCGGAGCGGGAATAGGCCACCACCATCCGGCCCAGCCGGGCCTTCAGGTCGGCCAGGCCGTCGGCCAGGCAGAGCACCGCCATGATCTCGGAGGCCACGGTGATATCGAAGCCGTCCTCACGGGGCACGCCCTGCATCCGGCCGCCCAGGCCGCACACGATGTTGCGCAGCTGGCGGTCGTTCATGTCCACGCACCGCTTCCAGGTGATGTGCTTGACGTCGATGTCCAGCTCATTGCCCTGCTGGATGTGGTTATCCAGCATAGCGGCCAGCAGATTGTTGGCCGCGCCGATGGCGTGGAAGTCGCCGGTGAAATGGAGGTTGATGTCCTCCATGGGTACCACCTGGGCATAGCCGCCGCCGGCGGCCCCGCCCTTGACGCCGAACACGGGGCCCAGGGAGGGCTCCCGCAGGGCCACCACGGTGTTCTTGCCCAGCCGGCGCATGCCGTCGGCCAGACCCACGGTGGTGGTGGTTTTTCCCTCCCCCGCGGGGGTGGGGTTGATGGCGGTGACCAGCACCAGCTTGCCGTCGGGCCTGCCTTCCCGGTCGGCCAGCAGCTTCAGGTCGATCTTGGCCTTGTACTTGCCATAATACTCCAGATAGTCCTCATCCACCCCGGCCAGGGCCGCAATGTCACGGATGTGCTTCATCTCACAGGCCTGAGCGATCTCAATATCCGTTTTCATGGTCCTTCACTCCTTCATCCTTCCATTTTCCAACGAAAATGCGCCGGCTCCGCCATGCTGGCAAACCGGCGTTTTGTTCCATTTTCAATGGCTCATCTATGTAGAAATGTACCATTCTTTCCCCTGCTTGTCAACGGAAATGAAAAAGCAGACCGACAGGTTTTGTCGGTCTGCTTTCTGTGGCTTTATATCTTTACGATCAAGCGGCCACCACGTTGACAGCGCGCAGCTTGTCAGCGTTCTTGGGATCGGGCTCCACGTCGTAGGTCACCTTCTGACCCTCCTGAAGGGTCTTGAAGCCGTCGCACACGATGGCGGAGAAGTGCACGAACACGTCGTCGCCGCCCTCGTCGTTGGAGATGAAGCCGAAGCCCTTGGTCTCGTTGAACCACTTGACAGTACCGTGATACATAATAATGGTACCTCCTGCAAAAAATTTCGTGCTAAATGACAAGAAAACTCACACTTTTGGGCATCGTCTGAAGAAGCGACGATGACTACAAAAATGTGAGTTCAGGCCGTACATTTAGACTACCAGAATACTATAACACTGAACCGGCCCTCCGTCAAGAAAAAAACATACCGGTGCGTAAGAAAACAGAGACCGGCCCCGTGGGTACGGGGCCGGTCTGGTGGGAAACCCTTTACTCGTCGCCCTTCATCAGCAGGTACATGACCGCCTTCTGGGCGTGGAGGCGGTTCTCCGCCTCGTCAAAGATCTCCTGGGCGTGGGCCTCGAAGACCTCAGCGGTGATCTCCTCCCCCCGGTGGGCGGGCAGGCAGTGCTGCACCATGGCGCCGGGATTGGCCACCGCCAGCAGTTCATCGTTGATCTGGTAAACACCCTCAAAGACGGCCCGGCGCTTTGCGGCCTCGCCCTCCTGGCCCATGGAGGCCCACACGTCGGTGAACAGGGCATCGGCGCCGGCAGCCGCCTCCTTGGGGTCCCGGCACAGGGTGAACTTGTCCCCGTAGGTCTGGGCAAACTCCAGTACCTTGGGATCGGGGTCGTAGCCCTCGGGGCAGGCCACGGATACCGTCATACCCACCTTCAGGCCGCCCACGATGAGGGAGTTTGCCATGTTGTTGCCGTCGCCCACATAGCACAGCTTCAGGCCCTCCAGCCGGGACTTGTGCTCCCGGATGGTCATCAGGTCGGCCAGCACCTGGCAGGGGTGGGCAAAGTCGGTCAGGCCATTGATGACCGGAATGGAGGAATACTTGGCCAGGGTCTCCACCTCGGCCTGGCCGAAGGTGCGGATCATGATGCCGTCGCAGTAGCGGCTGAGCACCCGGGCGGTGTCCTCGATGGGCTCGCCCCGGCCGATCTGGCTCTCCTTGCCGGAGAGGAAGAGGGCGTGGCCGCCCAGCTGGAACATACCGGTCTCAAAGGAGACCCGGGTACGGGTGGAGTTCTTCTCAAAGATCATGGCCAGGGTCTTGCCCTCCAGATAGTGGTGGGTCAGGCCATGCTTCTGGTTGTATTTCATCTGGTCGGCGGTATCCAGGATCTTGACGATATCAGCGGGGGTCAGGTCCAGCAGCTTGAGCAGATCTTTTTTCATTGTTTTCACCTCGTCTATTCTTTTCCGGTCGTTACAGCAGGGTCTCCTGCATAATGGCAAGGCCCTTGTCGATCTCCTGCATGGAGATGGTCAGGGGGGGCAGCAGCCGCAGGGCGGAGCCCGCGGTGAGTACCAGCAGGCCGTTCCGAATCAGCCGGGCTGCCAGCACCTTGTTGCTCTCCTCGCCCCGTACCTCCACGCCGATCATCATGCCCAGGCCCCGGGTCTGGCCCAGGCTGGACAGGCCCATGTGCTCGATGCGGGTGCGGATATAGTTGCCCTTCTCGGTCACCTGGGCCAGGGCGTCCTCGTCCAGGGTGTCCAGCACCACCTGAGCGGCGGCGGCGCAGATGGGGTTGCCGCCGAAGGTGGAGGCGTGGGTGCCGGGACCCAGCACCTCCCGGCAGCGCTCGTTGGCCAGCACGCCGCCCATGGGCAGGCCGCCGGCGATGCCCTTGGCAAAGGACACCGCGTCGGGGATGATGCCGTACTGCTGGAAGGCAAACAGGGTACCGGTACGGCCTACGCCGGTCTGCACCTCGTCCACCAGCAGCAGCCAGTCCCGCTCGGCGCACAGCACCGCCAGATCATGGACATAGGCCGGGTCCATGGGGAGCACGCCCCCCTCCCCCTGCACCAGCTCCAGCATGACGGCGCACACGTCGTGGCCCGACACCTCCTGGAGGGAGTCCATGCTGCCCGCCTGAGCATACCGGAAGCCCTCGGTAAAGGGGAAGAAGTAGTTGTGGAACACATCCTGGCCGGTGGCGTTCAGGGTGGTGATGGTACGGCCGTGGAAGGAGTTTTTCAGGGTGATGATGGTACCCCGTCCCTTGCCGTACTTATCATAAGAGTATTTCCGGGCCAGCTTGATTATACCCTCGTTGGCCTCGGCGCCCGAGTTGCCGAAGAAGGCCGCCGCCATGCCGGAGCGCTCACACAGCGTCTGGGCCAGCCTGGCATAGGGCTGAGAGTAGAACAGGTTGGAGATATGGCCCAGCTTCATGGCCTGGTTGGCAATGGCCTCCACCCATCTGGGGTTGGCGTAGCCGATGGAGTTGACGCCGATGCCGGAGGAGAAGTCGATGTACTCCTTCCCCGCCAGGTCATACAGGGTGGCGCCCTGGCCGTGGTCGATATCCACGTCGAACCGGCCATAGGTCTGCATCATATACTGGTGGTCCAGTTCCACCAATTCCTTATGGTCCATCATATCACCTCACAGCAGCATGGTGCCGATGCCCTCGTCGGACAAAAGCTCAATGAGAATGGAATGGGGGATGCGGCCATCCAGAATGATGGCGTTCTCCACGCCGGAGCGCACCGCCTCCACACAGCACTCCACCTTGGGGATCATGCCCCCCTTGATGACCCCGTCCTGCACCAGACCGGGCACCTGGGACAGGCGCACCACCGGCAGCAGGGTGTTGTCGTTCTTGGGGTCCATCATCAGGCCCCGCACATCGGTGAGCAGGATCAGCTTCTCCGCCTTCAGCGCGGTGGCCAGCTTGGCGGCGGCGGTATCGGCGTTGATGTTGTAGGCGTTCTCGTCGTCGATGCCCTGGGCCACGGTGGACACCACCGGGATATAGCCGTCCTTCAGGGCGTCCACCACCAGCTGAGGCTCCATGGCGGTGATCTCGCCCACCAGGCCGTACTTCTCATCCAGCTTTTTGGCCTGGAAGAGCCCGGCGTCCATGCCGCACAGGCCGATGGCCTTGCCGCCCATCCGGTTGAGGGTGGCCACCAGGTTCTTGTTCACCTTGCCGCACAGCACCTGCTGGACCACTTCCATGGTCTCCTCATCGGTGTAGCGCAGGCCGTCCACAAACTTGGACTCCTTGCCGATCTTGTTCAGCATCTCGGTGATCTCCGGCCCGCCGCCGTGGACCACCACCACCCGAATGCCCACCAGATGGAGCAGGATGATGTCGGAGATGACGGCCTGGCGCAGCTCGTCGGAGATCATGGCGTTGCCGCCGTATTTCACCACCACGGTCTTGCCGTAGTACTTCTGAATATAGGGCAGGGCCTCGGCCAGTACCTTGGCCCGGTCCACCTCGCTGAATGACATGGGAATCCCCCCAGATAATATCAAAGATATGGTCCGATCAGGTGCGGTAGTCGCCGTTGATCTTCACGTAGTCGTAGGTCAGATCGCAGCCCCAGCAGGTGGCCTCGTGCTCCCCCTCGTGGAGGTCCACATGGATGACCACCTCATCCTGGGACAGGATGCTCTTGGCGGCCTCCTCGTCAAAGTCCACCCCGGCGCCCTGCTGGCATACCAGGATCTCACCCACGGCGGAGGAGAAATGGACGTCCACGAACTCGGGCCGGAAGGGGGCCTTGGAGTAGCCCATGGCGCACAGCACCCGGCCCCAGTTGGCGTCGGAGCCGAACATGGCGGCCTTCACCAGGGAGGAGCCCACCACCGCCTTGGCAAGCCGCTCGGCGCTCTCCTCGCTGCGGGCGTTGGTGACAGTGCAGGTGATGAGCTTGCTGGCGCCCTCGCCGTCGGCGGCGATGGAGCGGGCCAGCTGCTCAAAGACGTAATAGAGGGTCTTGTAGAAGACGGTGTAGCTGTCATCCTTCCACTCGATGAGCTCGTTGCCCGCCATGGAGTTGGCCAGCACCACGCACATGTCGTTGGTGGAGGTGTCTCCGTCCACCGTCACCCGGTTGAAGGTGCGGGGGACGATCTCATGGAGGGCGTCGGTGAGCATCTCGTGGGTGATGGCGCAGTCGGTGGTGACAAAGCACAGCATGGTGCCCATATTGGGGTGGATCATGCCGGAGCCCTTGGCAATGGCGCCGATGGTCACCGTCTTGCCCCCGATGGAGCAGGTCACCGACAGCTCCTTCTTCACCGTGTCGGTGGTCATGATGGCGTTGGCCGCGGCGTCGGAGCCGTCCTTGGACAGGGCGGCGGCGGCGGCAGGCATGCCCTGGGCGATGGCGTCGATGTTCAGCTCCTGGCCGATGACGCCGGTGGAGGCCACCACGAAGTCGGAGGCCTTCAGGCCGGTGGCCTGGGCGGCCAGCTGGCACATGGTCTCGGCGTGCTCATGGCTGTTGGGGGCGCAGGCGTTGGCGTTGCCGGAATTGGCCACGATGGCCTGAGCCTCGCCGTTCTCCAGGTGGTCCATGGTAACGTACAGAGGGGCGGCCTTCACCCGGTTCATGGTGTACACGGCAGCCGCCACACAGGGCTGCTCAGACACGATGAGGGCCAAATCCTTTTTGCCCTCCAGCACCTCGGGCATCTTGCTCATGGGGGGCTGATTGCCGTCCCCCTTGCCTTTCTTCACGCCGCAGTGGACGCCGGACGCGGTAAAACCCTTGGGGGCGGTGACGCCGCCGGGGATCTGTTTCATATCGTTCACTCCTCTTTTCTTACAGCGCCAGGCCGCAGGTCTCCTCAAAGCCCAGCATCAGATTCATGTTCTGCACCGCCGCGCCGGAGGCTCCCTTGCCCAGGTTGTCAAACCGGGCGGTGACGATGGACTGGCCCTCGTGGCCGCTGACGGTGAGCTCCAGCCTGTCGGTGCCCGCCAGGGCGTTGGCCGCCAGATAGGCGGGCTCCTCCGTATAGGGAGCCACGCTCACCAGGGGCTGGCCGGCATAGTAGGCCAGCAGGATCAGGCTCAGTTCCTTGGCGGTGGGCTGGCCCACCAGGTAGCGGTTGTGGAGGAAGATGGTGGTGGCCATGCCCTTGTAGTAGTCGTCCACCACCGGGGTAAACACCGGCGGAGTGTCCAGGCCGGAGATCTTCTGCATTTCAGGCAGATGCTTGTGCCGGAGGGTGGTTCCGTACACTCTCGGGCTGTAAAGCTCTTCCCCTTTCTCCCCTCCCTCATACTGGGCGATCATCTTCTTGCCGCCGCCGGAGTAGCCGGTGAGGGAGTAGCAGGTCAGGGGGTAATCCTTGGGCAGAATGCGCATGGACACCAGAGGGGCTGCGGCAGCCAGGAACCCGGTGGCGTGGCAGCCGGGATTGGCCACAAACCGGGCCTTCCCGATCACTTCCCGGGGGTTTTTGTACAGCTCCGGGAAGCCGTACACCCAGCCGGGGGCGGTGCGGTGGGCGGTGGAGGCGTCGATGACCCGGGTACGGGAGTTCTCAATGAGTCCCACCGCCTCCACCGCCGCGGCGTCGGGCAGGCAGAGGAACACCAGGTCGGCCTCGTTGATAAGGTGCTTTCTTTCTGTCAAGTCTTTTCGCTTGTCAGGATCAATGACCAGCAGCTCGATATCCTCCCGGCCCGCCAGCCGGTCATGGATCTGAAGACCGGTGGTGCCCTCCTGACCGTCGATGAATACCTTGGGCTTACTCATGGACTCTCTCCTCCACAAAGGCCTTGATGTTGGCGATCTGCTGCTCCACGGCCTCCTTGGCGGGGCCGCCGTAGTTCCCCACGGGGCAGGCCCCGCGGGGGCCCCAGTTTCCTTTCCATGCTCGGCGGAAGTGAATTCCGCCTGCGCCAAGGTTTTGCCCTTGGCAAAACGCTTGTACGCGCCGCTTGACGCGCTGGTCTACGGCGGCACAACTAACCATGGACTCTCTCCTCCACAAAGGCCTTGATGTTGGCGATCTGCTGCTCCACGGCCTCCTTGGCGGGGCCGCCGTAGACCTTGCGGCCGTTGACGCAGGTCTTGAGCTCCAGAGCCTGATACACGTCGGCGTCGAACAGGTTGGAGATAGAGCGGAAGTCCTTCAGGGGCAGGGTGTCCAGGGTCTCACCCGCCTTGATGCACAGGTTGACCAGCCGGCCCACGATCATGTAGGCCTCCCGGAAGGGCATGTCCTTCTTGGTCAGGTAGTCGGCGCAGTCGGTGGCGTTGATGAAGCCGCCGGAGGCCGCGTTTCTCATATTCTTGGGCAGGACGGTGAGGGTGTCCAGCATGGCGGTAAAGACAGGAATGCACATCTCCACGGTGTCGATGGCGTCAAAGACGGGCTCCTTGTCCTCCTGCATGTCCTTATTGTAGGCCAGGGGCAGGCCCTTCATGACGGTGAGCAGGGTGATGAGGGAGCCGTACACCCGGCCGGTCTTGCCCCGGACCAGCTCGGCCACGTCGGGGTTCTTCTTCTGGGGCATGATGGAGGAGCCGGTGGAGTAGGCGTCGTCCAGCTCCACATACTCGAACTCCCAGGAGCACCAGAGGATGATCTCCTCGGAGAACCGGGACAGGTGCATCATGAGAATGGAGCAGGCAGACAAAAACTCAATGGCAAAGTCCCGGTCGGACACGGAATCCATGGAGTTGTCGGTGGGCTTTTTGAAGCCCAGGGCGGCGGCAGTCTGGAACCGGTCCACGGGATAGGTGGAGGTGGCCAGGGCGCCGGCGCCCAGGGGGCACTCGTCCATCCGCTCCAGGCAGTCCTCCAGCCGGGTCACGTCCCGGCGGAGCATATTGGCGTAGGCCATCATGTAGTGGGCGAAGGTGGTGGGCTGGGCCCGCTGCATGTGGGTGTAGCCCGGCATGACGGTCTCCAGGTTGGCTTCCGCCTTTTTGATGAGGACCTTCTCCAGGTCCAGCACCATGTTGATGATCTTGGGGATCTCCTGCTTGACATACAGCCGGAAATCCACCGCCACCTGGTCGTTACGGGACCGGCCGGTGTGGAGCCGCTTGCCGGTGTCCCCGATGCGCTGGGTGAGCATGGTCTCAATGTTCATGTGGATATCCTCGTTCTCCAGAGAGAACTCCACCTGCCCGGCGTCGATGTCCGCCAGGATAATTTTCAGGCCCTCGATGATCTTTTCCGCCTCGTGCTCCTCAATGATGCCCTGCTTGCCCAGCATGGTGGCATGGGCGATGGAGCCGGCGATATCCTCTTTATACATCCGGGCGTCGAAGGTGATGGAAGAGTTGAAGTCGTTGACCAGTGTATCGGTCTCTTTCTGGAACCGTCCGGCCCATAATTTCATAATTGATCGCTCCCTATCTGGATTGCGGGCGACCACAGGCCGCCCCTACGGTAATGGTAGGAACGGCCTGCGGCCGCCCGCAGAAAATGTCGAATTACTTATTCAGCTTACCCTGGTCACGGAGGGCGAGAACGGTATCAGGCAGGCCCCACAGGTTGATGAAGCCGGTGGCATCGTTCTGGTTGTAGTCGCTCTCCTGGAAGGTGACGATGTCCTCGGAGTAGAGGGTCTCGGGAGAGGTGACGCCGGAGGTGATGATGTTGCCCTTGTAGAGCTTCAGCTTCACCTGGCCGGTGACGTGCTTCTGAGTCTCGGTGGCAAAGGCGGACAGGGCCTCCCGCAGGGGGGTGAACCACTTGCCGTTGTACACCAGGTCGGCGAAGTCCACCGCCAGCTTGCTCTTCATGTGGGCGGTATCCTTGTCGATGGTGATCATCTCCAGCACCTCGTGGGCCCGGTACAGGATGGCGCCGCCGGGGGTCTCGTACACGCCCCGGTCCTTCATGCCGGTCATCCGGTTCTCCACGATGTCCAGCAGGCCAATGCCGTTGTCGCCGCCCAGCTTGTTCAGCTTGCGGATGATGTCGGAGGCCTTCATCTTCTCGCCGTCCACAGCCACGGGCCAGCCCTTCTCAAAGTCGATGGTCACATAGGTGGGGGCGTCGGGCGCCATGGCGGGAGACACGCCCATCTCCAGGAAGCCGGGCTTGTCGTACTGAGGCTCGGAAGCGGGGTCCTCCAGGTCCAGGCCCTCGTGGGACAGGTGCCACAGGTTCTTGTCCTTGGAGTAGCTGGTCTCACGGTTGATCTTCAGAGGCACGTTGTGGGCCTCGGCGTAGTCGATCTCCTCGTTCCGGCTCTTGATGGACCACTCACGCCAGGGGGCGATGATCTTCATCTCGGGGGCGAAGCGCTTGATGGCCAGCTCGAAACGGATCTGGTCGTTGCCCTTGCCGGTGCAGCCGTGGGCAATGGCGTCGGCCCCTTCCTTCTTGGCGATGTCCACCAGACCCTTGGCAATGACGGGCCGGGCAAAAGCGGTGCCCAGCAGATAGTCCTCATACTTGGCGCCCATCTGCATGGAGGGGATGATGACGTCGTCCACCATCTCGTCCACCAGGTCCATGACGTACAGCTTGGAAGCACCGGTCTTGATGGCCTTCTCCTCCAGGCCCTCCAGCTCGTCGTTCTGGCCCACGTCGCCGGCCACGGCGATGATCTCGGGGTTGCCGTAGTTCTCCTTCAGCCAGGGGATGATGATGGATGTATCCAGACCGCCGGAATAGGCGAGTACCACTTTCTTAATGTCAGCCATGGTAAAAACCTCCGTTTGTTTATGTTGGAGACAGTGTACCACAGCCCACTGGAAAATGCAAGAGTAATATCGCATAAATATGCGTATTTTTCCGGGGCTCATTGGGCAATATTTTGGCTATTCCGTATAATATTCATTTTGCAATGAATATTCGCTTCATTTCATGCGGTACAGCTGGCCGGAATAGGGGGGCAGGCACACCGTAAGCACGCCTCCGGCGGGCCTGGGCGCCTTCCCCTCCGGGGTGCGGCCGCCGAAGCGCTGCCAGTCGGTGTGGAGGAGCAGCTCGGCCCCCGACCGGGCGGGCATCTGGTATTGCCGGGCCTGATCGCTGAGGTTGAGGAGGGCCGCCAGCCGCTCCCCGCCCCCCTGCCGCTGGATGGCGTAGACACAGGCCTCCTCCCGGCGGCAGTCCAGCCAGGCGAAGCCCTCCGGCCGGTAGTCCCACTGGGAGAGGGCCGGGTGGTCCAGATAAATATGGTTCAGCTCCGATATGTAATGGTAGAAGGCGTCGTGGATGGGATAGTCCAGCAGCAGCCAGTCCTGCTCCCGGCGTTCGTCCCACTCCCGGAAGTGGCCGATCTCATTGCCCATGAAGTTGAGCTTCTTCCCCGGGTGGACCATCATATAGAGGTAGAGGGCCCGGGCCTGGGGGAACTTCCCGTCATAATCCCCGTGCATCTTCTGCAAAATGGTGGCCTTGCCGTGGACCACCTCGTCGTGGGACAGGGGGAGCAGGTAGCGCTCCTGGGGAAAGTAGTGCATGGAGAAGGTGAGCTGGTGATACCGCCCGGGCCGCTGATCCGGGGGCGTCTGGAAATAGGACAGGGTGTCGTGCATCCACCCCATGTCCCACTTGTAGTCAAAGCCCAGTCCCCCCTGGTCCGCCGGGGCGGTGACCTTGGGGAAGTTGGTGGAGTCCTCCGCCGCCAGGATGCAGTCGGGGCACAGCTGCTTCAGGCCCCGGTTCATGGTGCGCAGGAAGGCCACCCCGTCCCCGTTGACCCCCCGGGCCTCATCTCCCTGCCAGTAGAGGATGCGGCTGATGGCGTCCATCCGCAGGCCGTCAAAGTGGAACACCTCCAGCCAGTACCGGGCGCAGGACTGGAGGAAGGAGCGCACCTCCCCCCGGGAGTGCATGAAGTTGTGGCTCCCCCACTCGCTGACCTCCACGTCCCGGTGGGGGTACTCATAGAGGGCGGTGCCGTCATACCGGGCCAGGCCGTAGTCGTCCACCGCAAAGTGGGCGGGCACAAAGTCCAGGATCACCCCGATCCCCGCCTGATGGAGCCGGTCAATGAGGGTCATCAGCTCCTTGGCGGTGCCGTACCGGCTGGTGGGGGCGTAAAAGCCGGTGATCTGGTAGCCCCAGCTCTCGTCGCAGGGGTGCTCACTGAGTGGGAGAAACTCCACATAGTTGTAGCCGCTCTCCTTTATATAAGTAATGAGGGGCTGGGCCAGCTCGTCATAGCGGTACCAGCCGCCGTCGGGCTTTCTCCGCCAGGAGCCCAGGTGGAGCTCGTAAATGTTCAGCGGCTCCTCGATACGGCTGCTCCGCCCTTCCATCCAAGCCTCATCCTGAAAGGTGTGCTCCGCCAGATCCCGCACCACCGAGCGGTGGTCGGGCCGCAGCTCCATGCCGAAGCCGTAGGGGTCGCAGTGGTCGGTATAGCCTCCGTCCCGGCGGTAAATGCGGTACTGGTAGCAGTCCCCCGGCTCCACGCCGTCGGTCCGCAGTTCATAAAAATTCCCGTCGTGGACCCGCTCCATGGGCAGCTCCCGTCCCCCGTGGAGCAGCACCACCCCCGCCGCTCCCGGCGCGAAGGTGCGGAAGACCCACCCCTCCTCCTCCCGGTGGGCCCCCAGCCAGGTGTATGCGTCAAAGCACTGCCCGGTATAAAATGCGTAGTAGTCCATAGCTTGGCTCCTTTTCTTTCTGATCCTTGGACATCTATTACATAACACTGTAATTTTATCATTCTTTTGTGGCTTTATCCAGTACACAGAGCAAATATTTTGTTTTACAGCAGGCGAAAAAAGCAGTATAATATAAAGTTGTCATCGATTCAATTTTACTGATAAGGGGAACGATATGAAAAAACTGATTGCGCCCCTGTGCGCCCTTGTCCTGCTGCTCTCCGCCTGCGGACAGCCCGCCCCCGCCCAGGACGAAGATACCCTCCACATTGTGGCCACCACCTACCCGGTCTACCTCTTCACCACCGCGGTGACCGAGGGGGCGGAGGGGGTGGAGGTGAGCCTGCTGGTGAACCAGCAGACCTCCTGTCTCCACGACTACACCCTCACCGTCAGCGACATGAAGGCCATTGAGGGGGCCGACGTCATCGTCATGAACGGCGCCGGGCTGGAGGACTTTATGGACGACGCGCTGTCCGCCTCGGACGCCACGGTCATCGACTGCTCGGCGGGGATGGACCTGCTGCCTGCCCAGGGCCATGAGGGCCACGACCACGACACCGAGTACGACCCCCACATCTGGATGGACCCTGCCAATGCTCAGGTCATGCTGGGCACCATTGCCGACCAACTGGGTCAGATCACCGGTCAGGACCTCCAGGCCAGCTGTGCCGCGGTGCAGCAGCAGGTGGAAGAGGCCGCACAGCAGTGGAAGGAGCAGCTGACCACCCTGTCTGCTCCCAAGCTGATCACCTTCCACGACGGCTTCCAGTACTTTTCCCGCTCCTTTGGTCTGGAGCTGCTGAAGGCCATTGAGGAGGAAGAGGGCAGCGAGGCCAGCGCCCAGGAGATCCAGGAGATCGTCTCTCTGGTGGATCAGTACCAGCTGCCCGCCATCTTTACCGAGGTCAACGGTTCCGAATCCACCGCACAGGCCATCTCCAGAGAGTGCGGCTGCGGTGTCTATCAGCTGAACATGATCATGAGCGGCGACGGCACAGGCATTCAGCCCTACCTGGACGCCATGCAGAACAACATTGACACCATTGTGGAGGCGTTTGGATGAGCGTACACAAACACGGCGATTCCGGGCCGGGCTGCGCCGGGTCCTGCTGCCTGAAGGTGGCCGACCTGGGGGTCAACTTCGGCAATGAAGAGGTCCTCCACGACGTATCCTTCCACCTGCACTGCGGGGAGATCGTGGCCCTCATCGGCCCCAACGGAGCGGGCAAAAGCTCCCTCTTCCGCACCATTTTAGGGCAGATCCCCCACACCGGCCTCATCGAGTTCCAGCGGGCGGGGGGTGACAAGACCCGGCCCCTCATCGGCTACGTGCCCCAGTCCCCCAGCTTCGACCGGGGGGACCCGGTGAGCGTCTTTGACTTTTTCTCCGCCGCCATCTCCCGCTGGCCGGTGTTCCTCCCCTCCCCCAAGAAGCTGCGCACCCGGGTGGCCGACTGTCTGGCCCGGGTCCACGGGGAGAGCCTGATGGACAAGCGGATGGGAGCCCTGTCCGGCGGCGAGCTCCAGCGGGTGCTGCTGGCCCTGGCCCTGGAGCCCCTGCCCCACATTCTCATTCTGGACGAGCCTCTCTCCGGCGTGGACATCGACGGCGAGAAGCAGCTGCTGGACATGCTGGACGAGATCCGCACCCGGTTCGACCTGTCCATCCTGCTGTCCACCCACGACTTTGCCACCCTGGACCAGTACGCCGACAAGGTGATCCTGCTGAAGAGCCAGGTACTCAAGGTGGGGCCCCCTCAGGAGGTCCTGTCCTCCCCTGAATTTCAGGAGGTCTTTCACCTGGCCCTGGGGAAAGGAGGGCAGAAGTAATGGAACTGTGGTATTCCCTGGTGGAGCTGCTCCCCTTCGAGTGGGCCGCTCCCGGCACCATGTACTTCATGAAAAATGCCCTACTGGCGGTGCTGGTCATCTCCCCCCTGTTCGGCATCCTGTCCACTATGGTGGTCACCAACCGGATGAGCTTCTTCTCCGACGCCCTGGGCCACTCCGCCTTTACCGGCATCGCCATCGGCACCCTGTGCGGCCTGGCCGACCCCATGTGGGCCGCCATCCTGCTGGCCGCCGCCTTCGCCCTGCTCTTTACCTACGTCCAGCGCCGGTCCAACATGGCCAGCGACACGGTGATCGGGGTGTTCTCCTCCACCGCCGTGGCCCTGGGCATCTTCATCGCCACCTTTGACAGCGGCAGCTTCACCAAGTTCAACAGCCTGCTCATCGGCGATATCCTCAGCGTGGAACCGGGCAAGATCGCCCTGCTGGCCGTCATCCTGCTGGTGGTGATTGTGCTGTGGCTGTGCTCCTTCAACGGGCTCATGCTCTCCTCCGTCCACCCCGCTCTGGCCGACAGCCGGGGCATCCAGGTGTTCTGGCAGGAGGCCGTCTTCTCCATGGCCATCGCCGTGGTGGTCACTGTGTCCATGACCTGGGTGGGCCTCATGGTCATCAACTCCCTGCTGGTCCTCCCTGCCGCCGCCGCCCGCAACCTGGCCCGGAACATGCGGCAGTTCCACCTGATCTCCATTGCGGCCGCCGTGGTGGCGGGCATCGCCGGACTGATGACCTCCTACGAGCTGGGGTCCTCCGCCGGCGCCTCCATCACCCTCTATCTGGCCCTGTGGTTCGCCATTACCTTCCTGCTGCGGAAAAAGCGGATGTAACGATTTGAAAAGCCGTTCGGACCCTTTACAGGCCCGAACGGCTTTTTGACTGTTTCCAAGTGCAAACTTTATGTGAACTTTACCAAGGTCCTCTTGTTCTTTACCTGGGTGGGGCGTATACTGAGTTCAGTGAAATCAGACAGGAGGTGATAGTAAGATGACCGAGTACAACTACAATGCCAAGGACGTGGACGAGCTGATCTTTGACGGCGACCAGCAGGTGGTCTCCAGCGAGCGGTAAGTCCCTTTCATCTATGGACAAGAACCACACCTTCGGGTGTGGATTTTTGCGTTTTTAGGGGGCCGCCCCTGTTCTGCCCACAGGCATTTCCGTTCTGGGCAGCGCTCCATGTTCAACGAAATTCCCAGGTCATTCCATAGTCATCACTGTACAAATAAATCATCTCCACAGCACCGTCAGACTGGTTGCACACCTTGATCGGGTAGACCCCGCTTGAGCCGTGAAACGCAGGAGATTGCGGTGTGAACACGTATTCTTCCCCTGTGTATTGCTCCGGAAGCGGTACCGTCAACTCTCGCCAAGTGTCTCCTCCGTTGGAGGTCCACCAGATATCCGGACCTGCATCCTCATAATAGCGATAACTGATAAATCCAATCTGATCGGTAGAAAATCCTGCGCCGGTCAGCACACAGTAGTGTTCCCCGGCCTTGTAGGGGTTTCCGATTTCCGACCAAGTCTCTCCGCCGTCGTGGGTCAGGTAGATTCTCATGGGCTGGTTGCCCATTGCAACAGGAGCCGTAAGTACGAGATAACCGCCGTCCCCCCAAAATCCGATAAATCCGCCTGTAGGAACCACATCTTCCTTCCATTCCCCCCAGAGGATCATTTTGTCGCTCCCCGTAACCACAGATTCCTTCCAGGTTTTTCCACCGTCATGACTCAGTAAAATTTTTGTGGGCGACTCCGGCAGAATGACGGCAATATTGTCATCGTTCAAATACACCCACTGCCCTTCCTGCATCTGTTCCTGGATCACCGCCGCACTGGGCCCATCCTCATTGGCAGAAAACGCAGATAGAATCCACCCTATGGGATCATATCCCAGTGTCGCCGCCAGAGCCACCGTTCCCATTGACAGCACAAGGAGGAAGCAAGCTGCCACAGCACCCCACTTTATCCAACCCGTTCTTTTTGCGTTCTTCTTGTAATGGAGCGCTTCCTCCACATATTTGATATCAAGCTCGCTCATAGCGTCAGAAAACTTTTTTGCGTTCATACAAACACCCCCCCTTTCTATCAAATATTGTTTCATTTTCTTCCGGATACGGGTCAACCGGACGGAGACCGTTTTCTCCGAAAGGCCCACAAGCCCGCCTATGTCCTTGTAACTGTCGGAAAACCAATAGCGGCGCATGAAAATAGCCCGGTTTTCATGGGTCAGCGTGTCCAAAAAGTCCTCAATGATTCGGGCCAGCTCTTTGGCTTCCAGCTCATCTTCCATGGTTTTCCGGTCTGCGAGACAGGCCTCCATTTCCTGCATGGCGATTGTGTATATACTGTTTCGCTTGGCCGCATTCTTTCTCCAATAGAGTTTGAGAGAAATGTTCCGAACGATTTTCACGAGATAGGAAAGCAAGGGGTCGGGCCTTTCCGGTGGAATGGTGTTCCATGCGCCTAAGTACGCTTGATTGACGCACTCCTCTGCGTCCTGGCTGCTGTTCACAATATTGTACGAGACGGCGTGACAGATTTTCCCGTATTTCATGTCCAGCTCCCGGATCGCCTGCTGGTCACGGGCGAAAAACAGTTCTATGATTGTCTTGTCGTCTGCCATCTCAACACCTCCTTTCCGGCTTCATCTATATACTACCGTTTTCGCGGCAAAAACTACATCCCTGTAAAAATTCAGAAAATCTTAATGGCCTTTCCTGTCCCGATGTGATAGCCTATAGGACAGAACACAGAAAGACGAGGCGACACAGCTTGAAGAAACAGCACACCTGGCTCCCAGCGCTGCTGCTGGCCCTCCTGCTGGTGGGGGGCAGCGGACTGCTGCTGTGGCAGACCGGCTTCTTTTCCTCCCTGGGCTCTCTGGAGGAAATGCGGGCCTATATTTCCCGCTTTGCCCCCTTCACCCACCTGTTTTACTTTGTGATCCAGCTGCTGGGCGTGGTGGTGGCCCCCATCCCCAGCAACGTCACCGCCCTGGCCGGCGCCCTGCTCTTCGGCACCTGGCCCGCCTTCCTGCTCACCTGGGCGGCGGTGGTGGCGGGCTCCACCCTGGTCTTCTGGCTGGCCCGGGCCCTGGGCCAGCGGTTTGTGGACCGGCTGGTGAGCCAGAAGGTGTCGGAAAAATATCTGGACATCATCCGCCGCAAGCGGGACGTGTTTCTCTTTCTGGCCTTCCTCTTTCCCTTCTTCCCCGACGATCTGCTGTGCATTCTGGCCGGTCTCACCGACATCCCCCTCAAACGCTTCTTTGTGCTGGTGCTGGCGGCCCGGCCCTGGGGGCTGCTGGTATCCTGCCTGGTGGGCGGCTCGGTGCTGGCCATTCCCTACTGGGCCATGGCCCTGCTGGGGGCCGCCGGTCTGGCCGTCTTCCTGGTGTGCATGAAGTACGGCGACCGCTGGGAGCAGAAGCTGCTGGAGCGGTTCAAGAAATGAAGCGCAGCCTGTGGTTTCCCCTCCTGGAGGGCTGCCTCTACGCCGCCTTTCTGGCCCTGGACCTGTTTTGGCCGGGCAGCGGCTGGGATATCCCCCTGAAATATCTCTCCATCCTGCTGTGTTTCCTCTTTGTCCTGAGGGTAGGCCGCGGCACGGACGGCGCTCTGATGAAAGCGGCCCTGGGCTTTACCGTGCTGGCCGACCTCTTTCTGCTGGTGCTGGACCGGTGGTATCTGGCGGGGGTGGCCTGCTTCTGCGTAGTGCAGCTGCTCTACCTCACCCGCATTGCCGCGGTACGCCGGGAGCAGTTCCCCCTCCGGCTGGCCCTGCGGGGATTGCTGGTGCTGGCGGCCTGGATTACGGCGGGCGGGCTGGGGGCTCTGGACGGCCTCACCGCCCTCTCCCTGTTCTACTTCTCCCAGCTGACGGTCAACGTGCTGGAGAGCCTCATCCTGCGTCCCCCCTACCGCGGCTTCGGAGTGGGGCTGCTCCTCTTTCTGTGCTGCGATCTGTGCGTTGGCCTGCAAAATCTGTCCGCCTGGTTTCCGGCGGCAGGGGGCCCGCTGGTACAATTTGCCCGGGTGGGCATGTGGCTGTTCTACCTGCCCTCCCAGGTGCTGATCTCTCTGTCTGTCAAAAGGAAGTGATCCCATGCGACTGCCCAAAGCCGCCTCTGTCCTGTGCGCCGTCATACTGGCGCTGCTGATCCTCAGCTTCTCCATCGCCCTGCCCATCCTGTTCCGCCCCTTCTACTATATCCAGATCAAAACCCTGGATCTGCCGGAGCGCACCGGCTGGTCGGAGGAGGTCATCCGGGAGGCCTATGACCAGGTGTTGGACTACTGCGTGCTGGGCAAGCCCTTCGGCACCGGTCAGCTGGCCTGGTCGGAATCGGGCTACAGCCACTTTGCCGACGTGCGGGGGCTGTTCCTGCTGGACTTCTGGGTGCTGGGCATCACCGCCGCCCTGTGCGCCCTTCTGCTGGTCCTGCGGCTGTGGAAGAAATGGGTCTTCCGTCCCCTGCTGGGCCACGGCCCCGGCTTCTGGGCCGGGGTATGCACCGGCGGGGTGATTCTGGTGGTGGCCGGTCTGGCGGCGCTGGACTTCAACCGGGCCTTTGTGGTCTTCCACGCCATCTTCTTCCCCGGCAAGGACAACTGGATCTTTGATGAAAACACCGATCAGATCATCCAGGTGATGCCGAAGGAATTTTTCTGCAACTGCGCCATTCTCATCGGGGTGGCGCTGCTCACCTGCTGCACCGTGCTCATCCTGGCGGACCTCATCCGCCGCAAACGCGCTTAAACCTGTACCGGGCCGGGCCTGAGGGCCCGGTCCGGATTTTTTTGCTTTTCCTTTGGGCTGATAAGCGGGCGCAGTGTGGGCAAGCTAACGGCAGGAGGTGATCGCATGGAATCCACATACAGCGACCGATACGCTCATCTGATGGAAGATCCGGCCATGGAGGCCTATTTTTCTCAGCTTCCCGGTTATATCCAGGCTCAGATCCGGGCCCGCAAGCAGCAGCCCGCCACCCTGGAGGACCTGAAACGGATGGCCGAGGAGGTCAAGCAGCTGTTTTAGGAGGTAATTGTATGGCCAAGCAAGGCATGGCGCGTCCTGAACGCACCCACACCCAGCCCCGCAATGCAGAACCTCCCGTGCCAGAGCTCCAGGGGAAGGCCAGGCATGGGAAGCATCGGGCAAAATCCATCATCCCTGGCACCTCCGGTCCCGGCCTGAAGGTCTTCCATCAAAGCCCTTCCGCCGAGCAAGAGGACTGATTTCAAAGAGAACGCGCCGCCCTCTCAGTCCGGCGCGTTCTCTGTCTTCCCAATAGCCGATCAGCATTGGATCACAGGCAGGCCTGTCCGGGAACACCAAAACGCGGGGGACACATAGAATGGAGCGGAAGGGAACGCCCCTTCAATATCTGCTAGGAGGTATTGCAATGCCCGACAAGATGATGCCCGGTCCGGTCCAGGATGCGGCCTGCATCCGGGAGGCCGTATGCATACACACGAAAAAGATCTACGATTCCTGTAAGGAGAAAGATATAGCTTATTATATAATTTAAGTAACTCACATTATTGTAATTAAATAAAATTTTTGCTTTTACATTCAGCAACACTTGAAATAGTCATATTTTTCTTATAAAATTCTAATATACACATAAGTGAAGGAGGAACTTTTATGAGTAAACCTCAATATGCAAATGCTTTTACCGTTTCATTCAATAAGAATCTGAATGAAGTCGTTATTGGCTTTGCACAAGAATATCCACACGCAGAGGTTTCTTCCCCAGTATCTGAAAACAACGAAACCACCCCGCCGCTTGAATTTTCAACTATTCGGGAAGATATTTGTGGGGTAGTTATTCCCGAAGAAATAGCTCGACAGCTAGTTACTATCTTAGGGAACACCTTAAATCAGCAGGAATCCGCAGGTCATTAAATTGGATGTGTAATTAATGGCAAAAAAATTTGAAGCAAAAGATCCTCGCGGAGTTACAATATATTGCGAAGAGGACCAATGGACCAGGCATATTGTCAATCCTTCTACAGGCCATCCAATTATGGAAGATAACGTGGATGCCATCATTGAAACAATAACATCCCCTGAAGTCATTTATGAAAGTCATGACAGTTTACCTTCTCTTAATTACCGTGAAGTGTATTGTAAGAAATCAGAAAGTTCCACGTACTATTTTAGTAATGCCCCATATACTAAAGTAGTCGTTACTACATGTGGTGGTAGCGGGGAGGTAATAACGGCGTACCCGGCTAGAAACGCTGAGGGCGGGACAAAAGGGGATGCTATTTATCGTGAACAAAATGAAAATTAATATTGATTACGACAAGCGTTTTGATACTTTATACGTTGCTCTCGGAAACAAATCGAATTCCTATGGCGACGATAGTTCGGATGGCATCATTCTAATGCGAGATTTAATTACAGATGCTATAACCGGGTTTACAATCTTAAGTTTTTTCAAAAAATACCACTCAAACTCCTTGCCAAAATTGCCTGATTCGCTTGGATTTTCAATCGAGAAAGATATTATACCAAAAATTAAACAGTAACGGAATGAGCCTACATCAGTTCCTCATCTTTATGTATCAATGGACAATAAAGATGAGGAATTGATGTTTTACTTACAACTCTTTTCCCCTCGGCTTTGAATTTTAAAGCCGCAAAATGTGTTAGTGTTTCACAGCCTGATCCACCTTGTCCTCCAGGGCCGTAATCATTTTGGTGAGCCACGCCGGAATAGGCGCACCCAGGGCGCCGGCGTTCTCGATGATGGAGCCCGCCTCGGTGAGGATGTACCAGATCACTACCAGAGGGCAGAGCAGTACCGTGTAGGTGAAGGGCAGCTCCACCCCGGGCACATTGCCCAGCAGGTGGCCGATGACCGTGTCCAGAATGGCAGCTACGATGACGGCCACCACGCTGCCCAGCTTGTGCCAGATCCCGTCCCGTGCAGATTTGCTGGACCACTCTCCCGCCCGCAGGGCAGCAGCGGAGCCGGTGGCATAGTCGATAATCATACAGCCGATCCAGGCCACCACAACCCAGCCGAACCAGCCCCACAGGGCGGTGAGAGCAGCACACACGGCGGCCACCGCCGCCTTGAAAGTATTGATGTGCTCCATGTCAGCCACCTCCATCCGGCAGCAGGCCCAGCCGGTCCAGCACCAGAGCGGCCTGCTCCCGGGACAGAGGAGCCTGAGGTGCGGTACCGTCAAACACCCCGGCAGCCTCTGCCCTTTCCCAGGCCTCCTTGGACCAGCTGCTGCTCTCCTTCTCCCGCTGCTGGGTCAGGTAGACCTCCATCATGGCGTTGAACTGTTCCTGCGTCACTTCTTCCCCCTCCTCCAATCGCTTGTTGACCGCTGCCGCGATGTCCCCCTCCAGGGCATACAGGTAGTCCCCCGGACATGCCTTGGCGGCAAAGTCCCGGTGACAGGTCATGTTGCACCCACCCCGGTGGTTCACCCGATCGGCCTTGCTGTTAGACCACACCAGGCTCTTGATACCGTTCCGACCGCAGATATCCGTCAGCAGGTCAATGAGGGCCGCCAGCGCCTTTTCCGTGACCTTGTAGGGACTCACCGCCTCGCTGGACACCTCGATGGTAATGGCCCGGTGGTCATTCTCCCGGTCGGAGCTACACCAGGACCGGTCCCTCTCGTCCACACACAGGCCGATGCTGCCGTCCTCCCCCACAGCATAGTTGCAGGACGCACCATTATCCGGGTCGTAGCCTGTGAAGTGGGACATGTTCAAGATCTGCCGGGCAGTTCCCTGCCCGGCAGTACAGTGGATGGTAATGGTGTCAATGGCGTGGTTCCGGGGACTGGTCCGGTTGGGGGACAGCCTGGTGCAAGTCACCAGCGGGCTGTTACTCACTGGTCTCGCCGCCGTCCTCAGTGCCGCCGGTCTCCTCACCGCCCTCGGTGTCCTCGCCGCCGTTCTGCTCCTTCTCCCATTCCTCCCGGGCGGGCTGAGAGATGGGGCCGGGGTCGGCGGTGGCCTCCATCAGATCGATCATGCCCTGATAGTCGCCCTCATTCCACAGGGGCTTGAGCTGGACCATCAGCGCCATGCGCTTGCGGATGTAGGCGTTGAACTCGCCGTTCACGGCAGCCAGGTCGGGGTTCTCCTCATGGAGCTTGGCCCAGTCGGGGCGGAAGGCACGGGGCAGCACGGTAGCGCCCTTGTGCTCATCTCTGCCCAGCCGGATGTTGTTCTGCATCATGGAATCGCCCACGCCCAGGTCCACACCGTTGGCGTTGGCAATAGCATAGCAGACAGGAACCAGTTTATTGTAGTTGATAGACATGTTCTTTCTCCTTTCCTTTTACTCCGCGGTTCCGCCGAACTCGGCGGGCACCAGCTCCGGCATGCCGAAGTCCTTGATGATGATGTCGGCCACCTGCTGCTTCAGCAGCCGGGGCACCTGATCAAACTTGGTGCGCTCCTCCACCACACGACACGCAAACAACATAGCCATCATTTCTCTGTCTCCTTCCAAATATAAATATATTCCCAAGGCCCAGCGGGCCAATAGGTCACGCATAGACCACCGATGCCATCTCCACCAGGCAGTCCTCCAGGAACTGATTGGACTCCGTCAGCGCAGTTACCTTTGCCTGCAGCTCTTCCACCGTGGGGGCAGGCTCCTGCTCCGGCGGCGTGGGGACCTCTCCCGGCGTCAGGCCCACCAGCACTCCGTCCTGAATGTCCAGCGTGCAGTAGCCGCAGCAGTCCCAGGCCGCCTTCTCCAGCTGGGGCGGCACCGCGACCCACCCCTCCAGCCAGCACTCTGTCCGGTGGCTCTGGCTCTGCAGGCCGTGGCCGCCGTCCTCTCTGGCCGCGATCTCAATGATGGTCAACATCCAAATCCCTCCTGATCCATGTAAATAAGCGATACAGCAGCCGGCGCAGCAGAGATTTCCTGTCCTGCCGCCCAGACACCCGATCCTCCAGCCAGGCCAGCAGCACCCCGGAGCTCCAGCCGCCCGGCTGTACCTCCAGCTCAGGCCCAACCGCCCCCGCTGTCCGTACCCGGCCGTCCCGCACAAAGCGCAGCAGCAAGTCCTTCAGGTGGATGGGCGCAGGCTTCGGGATAGTTTTGCCCCGTTTCTGATAGGTCCGCTTCTCCCGCGTCTCCTCCTCCAAAGGTAGATCGTTGAAGTGAGCCATGAGCCGCTCCTCCAGGCTGTCCAGCCCCCGCACCTCCACCTGCTCCCCCAGAGCCAGGCTCTCCATCCGCCGCAGACCGCACCGGATGGACCGGAGCACCGAGGCGTGATCCACCCCCAGCAGGGCGCCGATCTCCCGCAGGCTGAGCCACTCGCCATAATAGAGGTACAGATAAGTCTGCTGGCGCTGGGTCAGCCGGTCCAGGACAGCTTTCAGCACCTGCGGCTCCCCCAGATCCACCACCAGGGGGCCGCCCTCCCGGCGGCTCAGCAGATCATAGAACACTCTGGCGTCCTCCGCGATCCTGTCCTTTCCCCGCTGTAGGGTGCGGCAGACGGTGGAGCGGTGCTTCCCCGCCTCCCGGGCCACCTGGGCGGGGCGCTTGCCCCCATCTGTCTGGGCCAGATAGGCCTCCTGGGTTGGGGTAAGTCCGGCCCGGGCCGTCCGCACCGCCAGGCGCATTTTGTCCTGTTCCGTGGGGCCCTCCGGGTCCTCGCTCCCCTCCAGCTCCGCCCAGGTCTGGTACTGGAGCTTGTCCCACTGCCAGCCTTCCAGGCCGGACCAGGTTCTGCCCCGGCTGATCCTGTGTTGTGGCATCAGCTCCCGCAAAAGCCGGGCGCAGTCCACCAGGTCCTCCTCCACGGCAGCCAGCTTCAACCGAAGGTCCGCAGCCTCCCGACCCCGGGCCGCCGCCAGCTTGGCCTGAAGGTCCGCCTTTTCCGCCCGCAGGGCCTTGGCCCGCTCCTTGATCTCCCCGGCCCGGTTCATTTTTTACTCGTGTCTATCCGGGGCGCCCGGAGATCGGATGTGGTATAGGCCCCATCTCTTGGCCGGGTGTAATACCCCTGAGTAAGCTGCCGCAGATCCCGCATCTCCGCCAGCATCTGCCGCAGGATTGCCAGCTCCCGGGCGGCAACGGAGTTCCCCTGCGCAGCCTGTTCCTTCCGGTCTTCAATGGCCAGCCGCAGACGCACAGCTGCCTCCCGATATTCTTCTGCCAATTCCGTCAGCTTGGCCATATTCTCACCCCGCGCCCGGTTTTCCGATATGCTCGATCTCATACCAGGTCTTGCCGTCCAGGCCGCCCCAGGTATACCCCATAGCCTCCAGCACGTCCCAGGTCGCTCCATACTTGAACACCAGGGCGGTGGAGCCGGTGGCCGACAGGGTAAGCCCCTCCTCTCCCACGGCGCTCACCCGGATGGTGGCGGTAACCGATGTCTCCCCGTTTCCGTGGATACGGATGCTGTCAAGCGCATTCTGCCCGTCGAACCTGGACATACCTCCCGCCGGCTGGTAGACCGCAGTTACCCCGCCGTTTTTCTGCACTGTCCATCCGGGGGCCTCTACAGTCAGTGTGGCAGCACCCTCTCCGGTGATCTCCATACGCAGCGCCCTGATCCTGCACAGGGCGGTGATGCTGCACATACCGGCAAACTCGGCCACCTCACCAACTCCGAAGAAGCCATAGGAGACGTCAAACTCCGGTGTCAGCGCCGCCCGGAAGACCTGCAGCGACGTGTCGCCCTGGGCAATGCGGAGTACCTTCGGTATCAGGGTCTGCAGCGGCTCGTCTGCAGTAGCAGACACCCCCATCCGGGCCAGATTCTCCGCCAGTTCCTCCCGGAGCCGGCACAGCAGAGAGACATACGGCGTCAGGTTCGTACTCACGACGGCACCCCCACCACCTGCTCCAGCAGCTCAGCCAAGCCGTCCAGGGCCTCCATGCAGCTGGCCGCATTGGCCACCGCCTCATCCAGCTCAGCGCCCGTACAGGTCAGCTCATATTCGGTTGCCATACTATCCCTCCTCACCGCCAGGCGTTTTCCGTCCCGCAGCCGGGCAAAGGAGCCGTCCGGCAGGATCACCCTGGCGCTGTCCGTTGCCTGGACTCGGACCGCGATCCGCCCACCCACTTCTACCGGGTTGGGCAGAAGTGAGACCGCCAGGATCACCGGGGGAAACCTGTCCGCCATACCGCTCACCTCACTTGCCCACCTGGATAGAGACCCGCTTCTTGATGATCTCGGTACCCACCGAGAAGGTCACAGTCAGTTGATAGAGGCCGGTGCTTTTGGGCTCCACCTCGACTCGAAGGTCGTGATCCACGATCTCGACTACGCCCTCCTCCGAAGTGCCGCCGCCCTCCAGGAGCCAGGTCCCGTCCCGAATGGTAAAGGCGTCACTGTCCCGGATCGTGACCTGCAGCGTCAGCCGCCGGCGCTCCCCCAACAGCATTCTGATCTCCTGCACTGTAACTCACCTCCCACACAACTGGCAGCGGATCAGTTCTACCGTGATCTCATGAAGCTCCGCCGTGATCCCCACCGGGTCCGGCAGAAGCCGGGCAGAAATCTCACGCCGGGTCAGTACCGCCGCCACCTGGTCCGCAGACCAGTCCGCGCCCACCTCCAACAGCTGCACCCTGCAGCACAACTGGGTGATATCGTAGGTCATGAGGATGGAGCAAAAATAGCTGCGGTTTCCCGCGTCATCCTCCGCCCACAGCGCTACGGTGTACTCCCCGGTGGGCCTGGCGGGGACCGTGGTCTCCCACAGGCCCTCCTGTCCCGGCCGGAGCAGGATCTCCGCGCCGTCACAGCTGCCCCAGATCCGCTTAATCATCGGTAGCCTTGACCCGCAGGATAAAGGTAGCGCCGCAGTCCACGGGATTAGGCGTCATGGATACACTGACGAACACAGGGGCGTTGGTATCCAGATAAACGGTGCGGGTGATCACGGTCTGTTTGCCTGCCGCATCGGTGGCCTTGATCGTGATCCGGTTCTCCCCCTCGGTCAGGGTGACCTCGGTGGAGAAGGTACCGCCCTCGTTCACCACCACCGGGCTGTCGTTGACCGTCAGGGTGACAGGGCCGGAGGTCACGTCGTTGGTCTCGCCGCTGACCACCAGCTTGCTGCTGTTGGTCTTGAAGCCCTCCACGGGTGCCGTGACGTTCAGGGTAGGCGGCACGGTGTCCGTGGTGAAGGTAACAGAGGCCTGCTGGGCCGCGTTGCCGTCGTGGTCCGAGGCGTCCACCGTAATGGTGTGGGGGCCGTCCTCCAGGCCGGAGGCCGCAGCGGTAAACAGATACCCGCCGTCTGTGGCCTCGCTGGAGAGCTGCTCCAAGGGCTTGCCGTCCACTTTGACCACTACCGTGGCGGTGTCCACGCCGGAGTCGTTGTCCGTCACCTTGAAGGTAATCGTGGGGGCTGCCGTTCCCAGATAGGCGTCCGCGGTGGGCGAAGTGATGGCAATGACCGGGGCCACCCGCTCCTTAGCCTGCAGGCGCAGATTGGTGCCGAAGGTGGAATGTTCGTCATCAATGGTGGTGGAGTTTCCGCCCTCATCGGTTGCCGTCAGTTCCACCGGGTAATAGTGCCCCTCCTGGTTATAGCTGGACAGCATGGGAGCCTGGATCTGTACCACCCAGTCGCCGCTGCCCTCTTCCTGGGTCAGCTGATAGGTTTGGCCGTTGATCCTGGCCGTCATGGTTTTGATCATGTGTTTTCCTCCCAAATATCAGGTCATTTTCGGGTGACAGTAAAAGGACAGTTCAAAGTCCGCCCAGGTTGGGAAATGCTCCTCCATCTGGGCCCAGGTGAGCCCCGCCGCCTCCAGATCTCCCCAGGTGATTGGGTTAATGATAAATTGCAGGTGTGCAGGCTTGACCAGCTCCACGGAGTCCCGGAGCAGCCTGGCGTCCACACGGATAAACCCCGCCTGATCTCCATAAAACCGCAGAGAGAAGGTATACTGGGAAAAATTCTCCGTCACCTTCACGTCATAGCCCGTCAGGGCCTTGGCCATGGACTCAATGAGGGCCACGTTGGCGGTACCGCCGGCGCACAGCTGGGCCACCACCGCCTGCCGCCGCTCCTCCAGGGTAGCCCCCGGAGCGGGGGTACGGCCGGTGAGCCGCTCCCACTCCGTCAGCCCTGCCTCATTGGCCGTGTGGGCGTAAAACTCCAGATAGAGCCGCCTGGCCCCCTCCAGCAGTTCCTGGGACAGGTCCGCCATGGGGTCCGACACCCCGGCGGTATAGGGGCTGTCCCGCAGCCGCCGGGGCAGCCGCTCCAGTATGTCGCGTGTCATCTCGGAGCCCCTCCTAACCCGTGGTGATGGTCACAGTACCCAGCACCGGCACCTGCTCCGCCGTCTTGGCCACGTTGGCAGCCTGCCCGTTGAGCCGCAGGTCCCCATAGTCCACCACGCCGTCGCAGGACAGCAGCCGCAGGGCCACCTGGTTGAACCGGACCGGATCACCGGTGCCGAAGTCCATAGCCTCAAACATTTCCTCCAGCAGGCCGGACAGCTGGGTCTCTACGGCATCCGCCCGGACGCCGCCGTCCAGAGTGCAGGCGGCGGTGACGGAGATCTCCAGAGCCTGGGCGGACACCGCCGTTACATCCGCCCCGATGACCCGCCCCTCGTCCAGGATCTGCTGGGCCTGAGTGACGATGAGCTCGTCCACCGGCTGCTTGTCCGCGCTGGCCAGCACCACCTTCACGGTGCCGGGGCCGTCCCACAGGGGGATGGTCTTGGCCTGGCCCACGCCGGGAGTCTGGCGGGCCAGCTGCTCGTAGTAGTACACGTTGCCGCTGGCCACCGGCTTGGAGAGCCTGGTATAGATCCGCTCATAGAAAGAGGCATCGCTCTCGGCGTCGGCCCCTCCCTCGCCGGGGCCGGCGTTGGTGACCCCATCCACCCCCGGAAGGGTCACCAGAAATCGGACCACACTGCCGGGAGCCACGTTGTACACCTCCCCGGCGGCCTCCGCCGTGGCGGGGACCACCGCGGTGCCGCCGGAGATGGAGGCCGCCAGGTCGGTGGTAAACCGCAGGCCGGAGGCGGTGAGACATACCGTACCTGCCGGAATGACCGCCCCGTCATGACCGTTAAATGTGAGGGTAACATGGGCGGTGGAGGCGAGGGTGCGTTCCATGCCGTACTGCCCGGCAAAGAGATCCAGAAAGGGCCCGGAGTCCGGTCCGGGCACGGCGGCGGCCAGCAGCACCTGAAACTGCTGCCAGGCCTTATAGATCTGATAGGCCGCCTCGGAATAGATGAGGTCGGTATAGGAGCCCTCCCGGGTGTCGATATCCAGCCCGGCGGCCGTCAGGCGGCTCATCAGCTCCGCCTTGACGGTCTCCGGCGTGACCTCGCTGCTGAATGCGCTAAAGTCCAACATCCACGTTCACCTCCCCGTAAATAGTACTGACCATGCACCGCAGGCTGAGGGTGGAACCGGAGAAGTTCACTGCGATCTGCCTCACATCGTTGATGTAGGGATTGACCTTCAGGCACTCCTGCACATAGCGCACCGCCTCCGCCTCCTTGACCTCGGCGGTGTAGGGCCGTCCGGTGAGCTCCTGGAGCTCGCAGCCGTAGTTCCGGGTAAAGAGTACCAGATGGCCCCGAACGGCGTGGAGGGCGTTCCACGCCCAGGTGGCCACCGCCTGGGCCCCGGTGACCCACACCGGGCTGCCGCCTCGCCAGCGGGGCCGGTCCGTCTCAAAGTCCCAGGCCACCTCCCGGTACAGGGGGAGGGCCCCCGTCCCCAGCCCCGCCTGGTCCGGGGCTTCGATCAGCGGAAACAGCGTCACGGCTCTCCCTCCTTCCCCACCGGCGTGACTTTGCACAGCACATAGTAGATCTGGCCCTCACGGTCGGGCAGCAGCACTACCTGGTCTCCCTTGGCCAGACGGCGGCTCTTCAGGGTGACGGTGACTGTTCCGGACAGGGTGCCGGGCAGGTTAAACAGCGTGATGCTCTCCGCCAGACACTGGGCCAGGCAGGCCACCACACGGTTGACGCCCAGCGTCACCTCGCCGCCGGCGGAGGAATAGGTGGCCTCCACCTCCTCGCTGTAGTCGTACAGCAGCATGGGATTGACCATGAGATCCCGTTCGTCCAGATCCATGCCGTCTGCCCGGATCACCAGGCGGTCCTCCCCCACGTCCAGAACGGTACCCAGGCACCAGCCCGGCGGCTGGGCCTTTTGGGCCCGCTTGTCTACCTCCAGCAGAATGCCGGCGTAGGGATCTTCCGGATTCATGTCACGTCACCTCCCGATTCTGTCTGATACATCACGTTGCGCAGGTTGAGGGTCAGCTGCACGGTGTAGCCGTTTTTGTCCCAGCGGTGCTTGTCGGCGTCGATCCAGAACACTCCGGACAGACCGGTCACCGGTTGGTGCACGATCACCGTCCTGCCGGTGGTGAGCCGGACATCTCCCAGACAGCTCACCGTCACCTTCTGGGCCAGGCCGTTGTCCTCCAGCAGCCTCCTGGCCTCGGTCTGGGCGTCCTCCCCCTCCCGCTGGGTGATGTGCTGCTCCAGCAGGCCGTACAGATCCACCGCGGACTGATCCCGCACCGTGGTCAGCCGCACGCCGTCGGCGTCGTAGATGCCCACGCTGTTGACCATGTCCTCAATGGACTGGGTGGTGGTGGAGGTCAGCAGATTGGACTTGGGGCGGATCACCAGGCTCTCCCCCCTCTCGCTGCGCTCCCGGACGGTAAGCCTGTCCCACTCGAACCGGGCCAGATACTGCTTCCCCGTCTGCCGGGAGGCCAGGGTGTACAGGGTACTGATGATTCGCCACAGATCAGTGCCGGAGAATTTGCGGCTCACCGACACCCCGGTGGCCGCCAGCTCCCCCACGGGGATGCCGTAGCTCTGGCACAGGCGGCGCACCGCGGTCTCCGGAGTCTCCCCCCGCACCTGCAGGGTGCCCTGGTTGCCCGCCAGATAGAGCCCCCGGTCCATGGCGGTGACCGCCACAGTGGGCTTGGTATCGCTGAGGGTGCGGGTCACCACCGGCCCCTGGAAGAGCTGGGCCCCGCTGTCGTCCCAGAAGCCCGCCATGGCCCCCACCGGGCATTCCACCGCCGGCAGGTTTGGGTCGGCCTGGCCCACCGCCAGATCAAAGGAGAGGGTACGGGCCGCCCGCTGCTTGTCTCCGCTCCACTCCACATTGCCCACCAGTCCCCAGGCGTTCTCCACTGTCCTGCCGCCGGAGGTAAACTTCAGGATCATCCGCTCACCCCCAGTTGGCTGGCGGGAGGCAGAGTAAGCACCTGCCCCGGAAAGATCAGATGGGGGTTCTTGATGCCGTTGTAGGCTGCCAGTGCGTTGTAGTACTTGGCGGTACCGTTGCCGTAGAACCGGCGGCAGATCACCGACAGGCAGTCCCCCGCCGCCACCGTGTAGGTCTGGGCCTGCCCGCTCTGCTCCGCCTCGCTGCGGCCGCCGGTGCCGCCGGTACCGCCGGTCTGGGAAGTCACCGCCTCCAGAGGCTGGGCCTCCTTCAGATAGAGCTTGGCATACACGTCCCCGGTGCCGTCCCGCTCCTCCCAGGCGATCTCCTCCAGCACCACCTGGGTGTTGACCACGCCGGGCACCACATAGCGCACCACCTTTTTACCCCGCACCCAGGCCATGAGCTTGTTGACATAATAGTAAGGGTCTGACACCGCGCCGGGGGCGCTGTAGGGCCGCACCCCCGCCGGGAAGAGGCACTCCAGCACCCCGCTGTAGGCGGAGGGGTCCCCGGGCAGATAGACGGTGCCCGTGCCGTTGACGGTGAGCTCCCGGACGTTCTGCCCGGCGCTCCACCCGAAGGGCAGGGGCGGCACCGGGAGCCGCAGCTCCTCACCGTCCGCCAGAAATGAAAAGGTCAGCGACATGGTCTCCCCCCTATCCGTAGGCTCCGGCCAGGCCGGCCTGTTTGATCTTCACCAGCAGACTGGAGGCAATGGCGTCGATGTCCGACTCCTGCCGCACCACAAAGGTGTTGCCCGAGATGGTGACTCCGCCGGCGCCGCCGCCCCTGTTATAGGAGCGGGCCTCCGCCGCCGTCAGCACCCGCTCGTCCTCGTGGAGCAGGGCGGGAAAATCGTTGTAGGGCACCCGGCCCAGGCCGGTAGCATAGCGGTACGCATTGTTTTTCCGGATCTGATTCCCCTCACCGTCCGACCCAAAGGCAGACATGACCGCTCCCGCCAGCCCTTTGGTAAAGGCCTGCTGCAGGTCGTACTCCGCCCGCCACCCGTCAAAGGACGCGGCCAGCCCCCGGATCGACTCGATCAGATCCAGCTCGCCCTCATGGACCATCAGATAGGCCTCGCTGGACTCATAGGCCGCTGTACCCAGCGCCTCCGCCTGCCGGCGAAGGTTATCCATCGTGATGCCTGCCTCATAGCTGCCGTTTTCATAGTCGGCTGAGGCCTGGACAAATTCCCCCCGCATATCCTGGAGGGCCTGGAGCTGGTCGTCGGTAAAGAGCCCTCTGGAGGTGTCCTCCCCCAACAGCACAGCCTCCAGGGCTTCTCGTGTATACTGTTCGGAGAGGTTTTCCATGTAGGCCGTATTATTTCCGGAGATGCGATTCAACTCCGATATGGCATCTCCCAATGCCCCGTCGTAAGCCTTCTGCTCCGCCTGAAGGCCGTATTTTCGGGTCTCGTTATAGCTGTTGCCTCTGGCGGCGTCGATCTCGGTCATGGTATCCTCCAGGGTGGAGGTCAGGCCCTCGAAGGTCTGGGCCATGGTCTCCATTGCGCCGCCGTACATGGATTCCATGCCCGCCTGGATGATGTCCACCGCGTCTCCGCCCTTGATCTTCCCCTTGGAGATCATGTCGTAGATCTCGCCCTGGGTCTTGCCGTAGGCGTCGGCCAGCATGCCGATGACGTTGACGCCCCGCTCCTGGAGGATGTTCAGGTACTCCAGGCTGGCCTTGCCGGAGCCCTGCATCCGGCTCATGGCCTGGGCCATCATGGTCATATCCTGAGCGGTGACGCCCACGGCGCTGCCGGCGTCGCCGATGGCCTCCATCAGCTGCAGCATCCGCTCCGGGCTGTCTCCGAAGCCGGTGGCCAGGGCCCGGCTCATGCCGGTCAGGTCGCTGTACTCCATGGGGGTCTCAGCGGCCAGTGAGCGCAGGTCGGACAGGTAGGTGGTCCCCACCCCGTCCCCCAGCAGGCGGTTGAAGGCGATCTGGTCCAGCTCCCGCTGGGAGGCGGTGGCCGAGCCGCTGGTCAGGCTCTCCTCTGCCGCACTTTGCCCCTGCTCATAGAGCTGCTGATAGTACTCCTTGAAGGCCTCGTCCTGATTCTCGTAGGTCTGGGCCGCGCCTCCTGCCAGGCCCACCAGGCCGCCCAGAGCGGCGCCAATGGCCGTACCGATGCCAGGAGCGATCATACTGCCGATGGCCGCGCCGCTGCCGGCGCCGGCCAGGGCGCTGGAGAACAGGCTGCCTGCATCGCTGCCGAAGGCGGAGCCCACCAGGGTATTGGCCCACTGACTGGCCGCATCCCCCAGCAGGTTCCAGGCCCCCGCCTGCCCCAGGGCCCTCAGGATACCGCCGGAGGAGCCGCCTGTGGTGTCCGGATCCGGATTTGGGTTCCCTGACTCCTGTCGGGCCAGCCGGTCAGCCTGATTCTCCAGTTCCCGCAGGGCGTTCTGGGCATCCCGTGAGGCATCTGTGGTCTCCCGCAGCACCGTGCGCAGCGATTCATAACGCTCCGCCGCCCGGGTCAGCGCCTCCGCATCTGCCGCAGAGCCGGTATCCCGATAGGCCTTTTCAGCCTCCTTCAGTGCCCTTTTCGCATCCGCAAGCTCAACCTGGAGCCGCCCCTGCTGCTGAATCAGGCCGGACAGTCTGGTCTCATAGGCCTGGGCCCTCTGCCGCAGCGTTTCAAATTCACGCCCCAGATCGGCGTTTGCGCTGCGCAGCTGCTGCAGCCGCGGGCTGTACTGGTCCCGCAAGGTTAACAGGATACTGGCTTCTCTGGACATTGGGCCCTCCTTCGTTCTTCCCCTGGGCGGGGGTCAATGGCGTGCGGCTTCCATGCGCTGCCGCATCTCACGAGACAGGAAGGCCCGTACCAGAGCCTTCTCGCCGGCGGACAGGGACCAATACTGTCCGGGAGACCAGTTTTTCTCCCGGAACAGCAGGTACATCACCGCCAGCTCCCGGTCCCCGCCCTCGGTCAGTTTTTTTCCAATTCCTCCGCCGCGGCTCCCTCGGCGTCGGTGACCTCACCCTTTCCCCAGGGCAAAACCACCGCCTGGCGGAAGCCGCTGAGCCGTTCCACCTCAATGGACACCGCCCGAATCTCGCCGGGCAGCAGCAGAGATTTGACCGCCTCCGCCGGGGTGGGGCCGTGGGCCATCAGCAGCTCCGGCGACTTCCAGATACCGGCGGCGTCACCCGCCAGCACCGTCTGGATCTCATAGTCCGCCATGTCCTTCAGCTCCAGAGCCTTGCCGTAAGGCAGGCCCTTCAGCTCCAGCACAAAGGGCTCGCCATAGAGCCGGCTCAGACGCAGCACCTCATAGCTGCCACGGGGCAGGTCCTTCTGCACATCCGGCGTCTCAGGCCGGAGCAGCAGGTCCAAAATCTTGCTCATCTCAGCTCCTCCTTACGCCGATTCCAGGTACTTGTGGCTGGTGAAGGTGAAGGGCACCTCATCCTTCTGGACGGTCTTGCGCTCCCAGTTCACGATGGGCACCTCATCCAGGCTGACCCCGTAGAGGGCCACCCGCTCAGCCCCGTAGGCATCCGGGTCGTCCAGCTTGCTCACCATGGTCACCCGCACATCCTTGCCGTCCCGGATGGCGTCGGCCATATCCCGGAACCGGCTGTACACCTTGTACAGGCCCATGGAGCCGGTGCCCTTGGAGCCCATGACCTTGCTGTCCTCCACCATCTGCCGGGGCAGATTGATGGCCTCCTTGCTGTTGGTATACTTAGCGGTAAACTTGTAGCACTCGGCCACCAGGTCGCCGTCCCACCAGAGCTCACCGAAGGTACCGGACATCACTCTCTTGGCGCTGTCGATGGTACTCATACGGCCTCACCTCCCATGTAGTAATCCAGGTCGAAGTCCTCCATGGCGTCCAGCACCACGCCGCCCATCTTGATGAAGACCCAGGAGCCGGTGTCGGCCTTCAGGATCTCCTGGTCGGTCATGCCGGACACGTCCACGCCGTTGTTCTTCAGGAACTGCTTCTGCTTGTCCAGGTTGAGCTCCACATAGCTGGACCCGGCCTGGATAACCCCCTCCCCCTCCAGGGTCTGGAGGAAGGCGTGGATCTCGCTGACCAGCAGCATCTTGTTGTCGTAGCTGTTGGCCATGCGGATGTACTTGTCCTCAATGACCGTGCGGCACTGGCTGCGGATCAGGTCCAGGGCCTCCACGATCTTGATCTTCTTCAGGCTCTCGCTCATATCTCCCGACACGGTGGTCAGGGAGTTCACCGCCCGGCCCAGCTTCACCTTCCGGCCGTCGTGGATCAGGATGAGCTGGCCGCTGTCGGCGGCAGCATCCGGATCTGCGATCTCGTCCACGCCGCTGACCTCCTCCAGGGGGGTGGAGGTGGCGGAGGACTCAATGGGGGTGCCCGCCAGCACCCCGGCGATCCGGCTGCAATAATCCCCGGCGGTGTAGGTCTGGCCGCCGGCCACAATGCCGGTGGCCACGAAGTCCACCACCGCCATGTTGTCCGCCTTGTGGTTGGGCAGCACCAGCTTGCCGATGCAGTACTTCTTCCGGGCCTCCTCCAGCCAGGTGACGGCGGCGGCCATGTCCTCCGCCTCCACATCCGCCGGACAGGCCAGGTAGTCGAAGTCGCTGGAGGCCAGGGCCGCGCATCCCACCTCCACCAGGTCGTCCTCGGCTCCGATGACCGACAAAAGCACCTTCTGGGGCTTGCCGTCGCCCCCCAGGAAGGCCCGGGTGATATAGGCCTGGACCTCCGCCCCCAGGCCGCTGGGCACATCCTCCGGGTCGGCCAGGGGATACAGGCCGGCAGTTGCCCCCTCATCCCGCACGATCAGGGCCACGATTCCGTTTTTCAGCCGCCGCACCACCTCTTCCGCCGCCTTGTGAAAAGTGATGGTCAGGTTGGGCTGTCCCATACCAGCCATTTACGTCTCCTCCTTCACGTTGAAATTCATATCGAACTGCTCCATAGGGGATACCTGTACCTCCTCCAGATCCCGGTCATCCTGCCAGGACAGGGTGAAGGTCAGCTCGGCGTAGTCGTTGAACACCTCGCCGGCAGCGTCGGAGAGATCCAGGAACCGGTCCCCTACCCGGATGGCCCCGCCGCTGTACAGGGCCAGGGCCGCCGTCAGCCGGTCACTGAGGGTCTCGATCTGACTGTCGTGATAGTCGTCCACCGTCTCGAAAAAGGTCACCTTCACCTGGGCAGTGCGCTCCACGGTGCGCCGGGTGGCGTCCTCCATGGTCTGCCTGCCCACCTCCACCAGGAAGGAGGGCCGCTCAAAGTTTTTGCGCACCAGGTTGCGGTAGTGCTTCAGCCCGGGGAAGGCCTCCGCCGTCAGCTCCTCCACCCCGTCCAGAATGGCATTGATCCTCAGCATGGTCTTATCCCTCCAGATTCTGTGCCAGACGGAGGGCCAGACTGGCCGCCGCCTGGTCCACCGCCGCCCCCATATCCGTGCCGGCATACATCCGCTTGGCGGGGACCTTGGCCTTGTGGATGCGGGGTGTATACCGCTTGGCTCTTCCGCTGGGCGGCCTGATCTTGTGGCCTGATTCGATGGCGTTGGTGATATAGCCCACCGCCCGGCCATATTCATCCTTGGTATTCTCCGCCGCGTGGATCGCCACATAGCCGCCGCCAGAGCCCAGATGGACGTGCTGCCACCGCTGCACCTTCCCGGTACCGCCGATCCTGGCCTTGACGCCTGCCAGCAGCTGCCGGCCCAGCTCAGCCAGAGCCTCCCGCTTGATCTCGGGCGTCTGGCCCATGGCCTGGGCCAGTTCCTGGTCCAGCCGCTCCAGTTCTCTGATATCCATCTGCAGCGCCATCACAGATCCTCCGTCCGCACGATCTCATATTCGTTCTTGTAGGGGTCCAGGGTGTGGGCCGCCTGTACCTCATAGTTGACCCCCGCCACCGCCGTCAGGCCGCCCCGCTGGAGCACGATCCCCTTGGGGGTCACCAGAACGTAGGTCAGCTGGTTGACGGAGTAGGGCTCCGGCTGGTCCCATTTGGCGTACTTCTCGGTGAGCACGCCGGGGAACCTGGTCCCGTCCTCTCCCTCGTCGGCATCCGCCCGGCATTCCACCAGATCCACCAGGGCCGCTGCCACGTCCAGGTGGTTGCGGTCCCGGCGGGTGATGGAGGTGAGGAACAGGTGCTGTCCCTTCCAGCGCAATGCCTGATGCAGGGTGAGATGCTGCCGCCGGAGCACGATGGCGGCGTCCCTGGCCCCCACCCCCACCTTGCTGAAAAGGTTGGTCTTGGCGGTCTGCTCCACCTGGCCCCAGGCCCGGCGGACGGCCACCCATTCCCACACCCCGGCGGAGGTCTCCCGCAGCTCCAGCACCTCCAGGGGCTGGTCCAGCCTGCCCGCTCCGATGTAGGCCATAGGTCAGGCCTCCTCTCTGGGCTCGGTCAGCTTGAGCTGGGTGATGAGCCGCCGGAAGGCGGGGTTGTCCTGGATGGTCCCATTTACCTCCGCGTCCCGCAGGTCGAAATCCCGCAGCACCATGAAGTTGACGGCCAGGTCATACTGGGCCCGCCGTGGGGTGCCCTCCGGGGGCAGGGAGATCCCCGCCCCCTCCAGGTAGCCCACCGCCGCGTCATACAGGGTCTCCAGGGTGAGCAGTTCCTCCGAGGTGGGCTCCTCCATGCGGCAATAGGCCAGCAGCCCGGCCCGCCGCTCCTCCGTCATGGGCATGGGCTCAGCCGGCCGCGGCGGCGGTGTCGATGTATCCGTTTACCCAGGCCTCGGTGTCCCAGGAGGTACAGTCGTCCCGCAGGCTGCCCCGCCAGATGGTCAGATCCTGCTCAAAGGCGTTGAGCTCGCCCACAGAAGCCACATCGCTGACCTTGATGGTGAACTGGCGGCGATCCCAGTAGGCAACGCCCTCCTTCAGATCGCCCAGGATCATGGGGATCTTGGTGCCGGTGCTGGGCATGGTATCGTTGTCGTAGGTCTTCACCGGCAGGATGTAGGGACCCACACACAGCTGGAGCTGCTTGGGCTCGGCAGGGTTGGGGGTCAGCAGCTGCCGGCCGTTGGCGTCCTTCAGGGTGCCCAGCCAGAGCAGGCCGTCGTCGTTGGTGAGCAGCTTGCTGGTGGCCCGGAAGGTGGAGCCCAGGCCCACCCATGCCTTCAGAATGCCGTCCAGGTCGGTCAGATCGGTGGAAGCATTGGTGGCCACGATGGTCATGATCTCCTTGTTGGCGGTGACCCGGGCCTCATCACCCAGCCACTCCTCTGCCACGGCGGCGATGTTGCTGTCGCTGTCCTCCATCAGTTCGTTGGTAACGGGCAGATAGCCGCCACGCTTCTCGATGTCATAGCTGACGGTGGTGAACTGGGGGGTGGCCGCCTTGCCGTACTTGGCCGCCTCGGCCACGGTGGCAAAGCCGGTGTGCTGGCCCCGCTTCTTGAGGGTGCGGCGGCCGGACTTGGTGGTCACGGGGATCACCCGCACCTCGCTGAGCAGGCTCTCCTTGCTGTCACGCAGGTTGATGATCCGGGTCACGATGTCCTGGGGCACGGCATAGCCGCCGTCAGCCTCCACCCCCTCCTGCATCATGTCTCCTGCGGCCTTGGCCACCCGGAAGCCGCTGCGGGCGGCGTCGGCAAAGCTTTTGACCGCTTTGGCGTAGCCGTCCTCCTGCCCTTCCTGCTCCAGACCGGGAGCACTGGGTTCCTGACCGGCAAAGCGCTCCTGCTCCCGGAGCAGCTTCTCCACGCTCTCGATCTGGGTATTGTAGCCCTTGACCTCGGCCAGCTTGGCCTCATACTCCTCCATGTTCCCGGCATCCAGAGCGGCGTCCGCCGCCTCCAGCACCTGGTTCCGGGCATCCTTCAGGGTGTACAGCTTCTGCTTGTCAATTTTCATGTGGATTCCCTCCATATCCTCAAAATCTTGCTTTCTCCAATTCCAGCCGGGCCTTGGCCCTCTGGACAAATTGGGTCTGATCCTCCTGGGGCTGACGCAGGGCTTTGACTACGCCCGCCTTCCGCTGGGCGGGTACCGCCACAAAGGACCACTCATAGGCGTCGGCAGGCTCCTCCAGGTTGAAGAAGCACAGCTGTCCGTCATAGACCTGTCCCCGGCGGTGGCCGCAGCTGCCCGCCACGCTGCCGCAGATGGAGCAGGTGGAGCGGTTCACGGCACAGCCCACGCTGATCTCCTTCTTGATGCCGCCCTCGATCTCTGCGATCAGGTCCCGGTTGGCCTCGGTGCGCACCATGTAGGCATAGCCCTTCAGCCACCAGGCGGAGTCTCCCGCCCCTGTGGTCTGGCCCGGCTCCTCCACCACCTCGGTCTTATAGAGCCGGGCCGCCTGGCCTTTGGCCGACCATTGATGGTCAAAGATGCCGCTTTTGCCCACAAAAAGCTTGGCCAGGGCCTCCAGGCTGGCCCGGGGGAACCGCTCATAGTCCCGGTCCACCTCGTTGTCGCACAGCCGCACCGCAAAGGTGTAGATCTGATCCTCTGTCAGCTGGGTCTTGGCCAAAGCGTTGATGGCATCCAGATCCGACGGGGTCAGCGGCGTTTTCACAATGGTTTCCATCTCATTCTCCTTCCGGGGCCTGTCCGCCCAAGGCCCGAATGATACTCAGTGCATCCCAGTTTGCCAGGGGACCATAGTTCCAGCTGGCATACCGGCTGTCCCCACCGGGTACGTCCGGCAGATCTTCCAGGGCACGGATGTCATTGACGCTGTATACGCCTGCCTCCCGCATCCCCTTGTACAGCGCGGTCTGGGCCGCCGTGTCGCCCCGCAGCAGTCCCTTCAGCTCCCGCCGGATCCGCAGCCCATCCGCCCGCTCCCGGGGAAGCAGCAGCTTATAGCTGTCCTCCTGCTCCCGCTGGATGACCAGGGGCTGGAGGGTAAACCGGGTGAACTCAATGGCGTTCTGTTCGTTGGAGGAATAGGCCTGCTTGCCGGCATACACCATATGCAGAGGCGTTCCAAAGAATCGGCACACATCGGCCACCCGGATGTCCTCGCTCTCCACGAACTGGGCGTCGGAGTTGCTGACGGAAAGGGCCTGATACTTGAGGCCGTTGTCCATGACAGCCACCCGGAACCCGTTGCCCGGCCCGGCGTGGATCTTCTCCCATTCCCGGCGGATCAGTTCCTTCTTGCTGATTTTCTCGGTGGAGCCGTCACTTTTCGCAACCGCCACTTCCCCGCCGATATCAGTATCGGTGGTCAGCACGCCGGAGGGCCGCCCTCCGTTCTGGTACATGGCCCGCTGGTACTCCTGAGCCGCCAGGCCCGTCTGGATGGTCAGGGCCGCCCGGTGCAGGATGGAGATACCCTCGATGCCGTCCAGGGAATAGGCCTTGTAGTGGAGCACGTCGGCGGGGGACAGACGGAACATCTGTCCCGTCCTGGGATTGGTGTAGATGTACCAGAGGGAGCTGTCCAGAGCCACATAGGGGGTCACATGATCGGGCTGCAGGGGGATGAGCTCCACCGGGTATCCCGTCCTGTTGTCCCGGCTGATCCAGGCATAGGCATTTCCCCGCAGGTCCAGATTGACCTGCATGAGCCGCTCATAGTCGAACCGGGTCATGGCCTCGTTGGGCCGCCCCCATAGCACCCCGGCCAGCCGGTGGTCCCGCAGGCGCTCCTTGGTGGACTCCCGCATCAGATAGACTGGCAGAGCCGCAATGGTGCAGCTGCGCACCTCCACGCATCGGTTCACCGTGGACAGCTTCATGGCCCGGTCCCGGCTCAGACTGATGTTCTCCACGTCCAGGAAGCCGTCCGGCCCGTAGACAGCGGTGGACGTCAGCACGCCGCCCAGGGCGGCGCCGGGGCCGCTTGCCGCCTTACGAATGCCGCGCAGGATGCTCACTTGCCCTCACCTCCTCCGATGGTCCCCAGGATGCCTCCAAGGATGGCCAGCACGCCCCCCGTGATCCATCCGGCAGGGGGATAGATGAGAGCCGCCCCCACGGTGAGAGCCATCGCGCCCCCGCACAGCAGCATCCCCGCGCCCCATTTCTCCCAGGTCCCGGCTGCCAGCGCCAGGATACCGGGGCGGTCTCTCTGCTTGATCTCGTTTTGTTCCATGGTTCCTCCTCAGAATGTGAAGTAGCCCCGATCCAGGGCGGTGTTCAGGTCCGTTATATTCCGCTTCACCAGAACCCGGGCCAGGGCGTTCATAGCAGCCGCCACCGGGTCGATGCGCTCGGTGTCGTCCTTGTGGCGTTTGGACAGCTTCAGGTCCCCGTAGTTGTTCTGGATCTCGATGGCGTTCTGGAGGCACCACAGCACCAGCGGGCTCTCTTCCAGCACCACCCGGTCCTGGAGCAGCAGCTCCCGGAAGGTCTTCACCGCCAGGTTCTGTCCGGCGCAGGTCTGGGACACCTCCACACAGAAGTCCTCCCGATTCCGATCCTCGTTCATGCGGATGGCCAGGTCGGTGGCGTTGTGGCCGTCGTAATCCACCTCGTCCACCTTCCAGCCGTGGCCCCGCTCACCCTCACAGATCCAGTTGTACACATAGCTGTTGTCGGTCACATCGCCGGGGGTCAGGGTGCAGTAGCCGCCCTGGGCCCAGAACTTATAGGGCACCCGGTCCGTCTTCTCGTGGCGGTCGGCCCCGTTCTCCGGCATGAAGCCGTGCATTTTGATGCCGATGCGCCCGTCCGGCAGGTCAAACACCGCCGCCGCTCCGGACAGGTCGATCCGCTTGCCCAGGTCAAACCCGCAGTGACAGCGGAGACCGTCGGTGAGGGCGGCAAACTCCGCCCGGGGCACCATGGCCTTCCTGGCCTTGGCCATACAGTTCTCATCCAGGTAGTGGTTGACGCTGCCCACCTGCCACAGGCACATCCGGCGGGTGAGAAACTTGCGGATCTTGTTGGGATCGTTGGACGCATAGGCCGCGTTGTGCTCATCCCGAATCTGCTTGAGCAGGATCTCACTGTACGGGCTAGGATACCGCAGGCAGGGGTTAGGCTTAGCCCATGCCCCCTCATTGTGGGGGTTGTCCCCCTCGTCCAGCTCCCGGATCATCACAAAATAGCTCTCGTCGATGACCGTTGGGTCCTCCAGCACCCGCTTGGCGTACAGTTCCTCCTCATAGCAGGGCTTACTGCCGGCGTCGTCGCCGGCGGTGGTAATCACGTCCAGCAGGGACTGGGCCCGCTTGCCGAAAGAGTTGGTGCCCAGATCGTAGATCTCCGAATTGGGGTGGGCATGGTACTCGTCTACCACGAAGTAGGTAGGGGCGCCGCTGTCCTTGTTTTTGGTGTCCTTGGACAGGGCCCGCATAAAGCCGCCCCTGGTGCGGTGGACGATGGGATTGGACCGGGGAATGAGCAGCCGCTTGGCAATGTTGGGACTGGCAAGGGCGATCTTCTTGGCGTCGCCCAGCACCCGCATGGCCTGGCCCCGGTCCACGGCGGCGCACTCCACCTCCGGCTCCTGCTCGAACTTGGCCAATTCAGGATGATAAGGCGGATAGATGGCGTCGCCGCACATATGGTGCAGACCCTGACAGGACTTCTCGCTGGACTTGTAGTTGCCCCGGGCCCGCTTGTTATAGGTGTGGGTGAAGCGTCGGGCGCCGGTGTCCTTATGGACCCATCCGTAGGTGCAGCCCAGGTCGAATACCTGCCAGGGCTCCAGCTGGATGGGCTTCCCCGCGTCCACGCCCCGCACCTGGATACACTGGCCGAACCACCGGATGATCCGGTCGGCCCGGGTGGTGTCGAACACATAGGGAAAGCCCTCCGTCCCCTGGCGCTTCAGGTCGTCCAGGTGCCGCTGGCAGGCCAGGATCTCATACTTGCAGCACTGATCCCTGAGGCGGCCCTGGGTCACCTGTTTGGCATAGACCGAGACGGCGTGATGGAGGCCGGACTGCCATCTAATCGCCAAAGAGATCACCGTCCGGATCTGCCCGGTCCTGGGCAGCTGCCCAGGCCCGCTTCTGAGCCAGCCGCACCCGGCCGGAGGGGGTAAGCCCCAACTTCTCCGCATACTGGAGTATGTTGCGCTCCAGGGACTGCATCTTGCCGCTCACCGCGTCCAGCTTGGCCACGGCGTCGGAGGCCGTTTCCGGATCCTCCCCGGCACTCTTCAGCACCTTGGTCACTTGGGCCAATACTTTGCACTGCTGCTCATACCTGGCCAGCATGACGCAATACACGCCCAGGGCATCGCTGTCCAGGTCGTCCAGGATCACCAGACCATCCATCCGTTCCAATACCTTCCGCCAGTAGCGGGCTGCGGCAGCGTTTTTGGTCATGATGGCCGGCTTTTCCATCCGGCTCTCCCGGCCACGGTCGGGGATCACCCCCTCCTCGGCCTGTTCCCGGAGCTGCCGCTCCTCCTCGGTCAGATTTTTGCTCATGTTGTCCAGCGTCTTGGCTGGCGTCGGCATGATGCTCACCTCCTGTCCACCGCCCACCGGGTCAAAACCCTGATGGGGGAGATTTTCTCACATTCGAGGGGCCACGGGGTCTTGCACACCTTCCCCCAAAACCTTCTTTGGGTGGGGGGAGGGTCGGCAAGCCAAGGGCTTGCCCCCGGGCGCGCCCGGGCGGACCCACACGCCCGCGCTCAGGCGCGGACGTAGCTTCCCGCAAGATCTGCCCCTCAGTTTCGGCGGCTGTTTCGCCGCTCTTCCGTCTGCTCCCGGGCGGTCTTCTGGTCGTGATGGTGCTTGCACAGGCTCTGGAGATTGGCCCGGTCGATGAACCTGGCCCAGTCCCCCCGGTGGGGCTCCACATGGTCCACCACCGTGGCCCGGGTGCGGACACCGCGCTTGGCACACTCCCGGCACCAGGGCTCCCGCAGGAGCTGGGCGGGCCGCAGATCGTCGGTCCAGACGGACAGGCTGTACCAGGCGTGCCACTCCGCCGACGCCTTTCTGGCCGCTGGCTTTGGCTTGTGCCTGTCACAGTACCCCTCCCGGGTGAGGGCGGAGCACCCAGGGTGCCTGCATGGTCGGAGGGGCTTCATGGCCACGGGCTATCACCTCCGGGCAACAAAAAAAGCCGGCACCGACGCTCCCCCACTCGGGAAGTCATCGGCACCGGCTTACAACGAAGCACTGGCCACGGTCGATATTCACGATGTACTCTGCCTTGCAGCTCCTGCACCAGAGGATCAGCCCACGGGCTTCAGTTTCGGGGTCTGCTTTCTGGTTGGTCGTCTGCTTGCAGTTGGGACAGACATACCGTCCGTTCCTTACGGATAGTTTACCACACTCACGGTCCTTTTTCAACTTTTCCACTCACTTTCTATGGGCTTTTTTACTTGTTACACCTGGTTTCCAGACCGAATAAAGACGCGAGGGCTGTTTTGTTGTCGCTTGCGCGGCGGCCTGGTCCCTTTCCGCTCCTTTCTCACTGGCAAATAATATTTGATGGTGGTAAACACCCCGAACTCGTTCTCCACCGGCGGCGGCGAGCTGAGGATGATGGCGCCCGGCGGCGCCGCTACCGTGATGTTGTCCTTGACGATTTCATTCTCCACTTTGGGCTTCTTCAGCCCGATGGAGGACGCCCAGGTCCGTGCCCCGCTTTCCGCCTTGCCGCAATCCCGGGGCTCTTTGGTCAGGTACTTGGCCAGGGCCTCGTAGCCCTCCCACAGGTCCAGCGTCTCCAGTTCCACCTCGCCGTAAGGCCACAGGGAGCGGAGCACCTCCAGATCCGCCCCGGTACCGTTGAGGATCATGTGGTGGTGGAGCCGCCCGCCTTCGGCGCTGAGCTGTTCGGTCACATAGATGTAGCGGGTCTCCTGTTCCCTGGCTTTCCGGTGGGCCCGCAGCAGGCGGATCATCTTCTTGAGCCGCTTTACCGCCTCCGGCCTGGACTCCGGCAGGTGGTCGTCGTCGTATGTAAAGACCAGGTGGAGATCCCGGCGGGTAAAGTTGGCGGCCAGCTCCACCTCCAGCTTCTGCCACGATCGCTTCAGGTTCATCCGCTCCTGGGCGGCGGAGGAGATCTCCCGCAGGGCCTGCCGCTCCCGGTCCGAGCTGCGGGGCGTTGGGATGGTGTAGCAGCCCACAATCACCAGCCGCCCGGCAGTGATGGTCTTAATCCGTTTTGCCATTCTGCGCCTCCATCTCCACCAGAGCTCTGGCCCCGTCGTACAGCTGACTAATTCCGTGGATGGTCAGCACGTCGATGCCGGTGTGGAGCTCAATGGAGGCGATCCTGGCCCGTGCGGTGCCGTCTTTAATCCCCAGCGCTTTGGCCGCACCGGAAATGCAGAGGTCGGCATCATGGAGCGCCACAATCAGCCGGACCTGGTCCATGGTCAGGATCCTGTCATTCCGCGCACTGGAGCGTCCCATCACTTACACCTCCCAAAGCGGTTCAAGTAGTGGGCCTTCCAGAGGGCCTCCGGCTGGCGGAGGGAGAGCATTCTGTCCCGCACCAGCTTGTCCATCACCCGGCCGATGCTGGGCTGGCCGTCCATCTGGGCCAGCTTTTCCAGGTTGGCGGCAGTCTGGGCTGTGACCAACACAGAGATTCGTCGCAAATTTTTGTTTTTCATCCAATCCCTCCGTTTGAAATGAAGTGCGCTGTCCGTGGGCAAGCTATCACTGGAGGTGAATCGCATGGAGCCCACATACAGCGATCGATACGCCAATCTGATGGAAGACCCGGCCATGGAGGCCTATTTTGTCCAGCTGCCCGGCTATATCCAGGCCCAGATCCGCGCCCGCAAGCAGCAGCCCGCCACCCTGGAGGACCTGAAACGCATGGCCGAAGAGGTCAAGCAGCTGTTTTAACACAAAGATCGAGGTGATACGATGGCCAAGCAAGGCATGGCACGTCCAGAACGAACCCACACCCAGCCCCGCAATACGGAGCCTCCCGTGCCCGAGATCCAGGGCAAAGCCAAGCACGGAAAGGAACATGCAAAGCCCATCATCCCAGGCACCTCCGGCCCCAACCTGAAGGTGTACCACCAGAAGCCCTCTGCCGACCAGGAAGATCTGTAATGTTGTTCGCCAAAGTACCGCCCCGTTGTGGGCGGTACTTTGCTGTTCCGGCTCTCTGCCGGGCACCCCGCAAGCAGCAGGGCCCCGGTCAGAGAGAAAAGAGAGGTCCGGGTGAGCGAAGACTCTCACCCGGCAGAGAGCCGGAGCAAATGTTACATACGGTCCAGGATCTTCATTGCCTCCTGCAAACCGCACAACATACAATACCCACGGACATCTCTCCTCTACATTTGATCATATTTTCTCAGGCACTTATCAGCAGCCTTCCAATACCGTCTTTGCTCTTTTGATGCCTGCAGCATGATCTGCTCCAGATTTGCCCCCTTTTTACACACATCTCTTGGAATCGATGAGATCGGAAGACCCATGTATGGAGACAACAGTGCAGAATATTCTGCCAATGCCTTGGAATATCGCTCCCCTGCTATATGCGCCTTGTCGTTAAATTGTCGGTAGCGGCGAAACATAATGTCAGATTCAAAGTGCTTCAGCTCATATTTCAACTCAACAGCATGCTCTTTGATCCACCAGATCAGTTCCTCTTTGGTGGCATCTTCCAAATTCATGCTGCACCCACCTCCGCTTTCCGCTTACCGGACTTCTTCATATTTGTCCCTGCTCTCCGGTCGGCAAACCATGGCATCAAGACCTCGCGCTCCCAGCGGTCGCAGAAGTCCCGAACCTTTTGCGCGATTTTGTGGCGATACTGCTTGTGGTCCCCGTGGTGCTCATTGCCGTAGCCGTGCAGCTGGACCTCCACCGGAATCGCCTTGTTCATGTTGATCTGCAAGGTGTAGTAGCTACGCTCCGGCCGGCGGCGGCGGCGAATGAAAAAGATTGGATTCCCGGAGCAGTGCTGGTTTCCATAGGTCCCCACGCAGTGCCGCAGGGTCCTGCCCTCCGCCACAAGGTCCTCCTCCGTCTGAGGGAGCACCACACACAGCTCCCCGTCTGTCCACTCCAGATCTCGGTATTGGATGTAGGTGCTAGTAAATCCCATCTGGTACGAGGCATTTCCACGACCTGTCCAAAGCTGGATGACCCGATCATGGGCCGCCATCAGATCGCGGGGCCAGAGGGTCTCTTCGTCTTCCGCCAGACCTGCGTCCCGCAGCATTTTACGGTAGTCAATCAGCAGCTGCACTCCATCCTGAAGGGCATCCTGCTTTTTCAGATACCGAACCACCTGAACAGGTGTCAGATCTTCCCACCCAGCGGCGACCATTTCCAGAAGATGTCCCACAGCCTTACCGCCGATGTGCTCCCGGCAGTGCTCAAACTCCAGGGCGTCAGCCCTTGGGAACTGACGCCGGTATCTGTCCCAGCATCCTACATCTTCAGATCCCCAATTCTTTTTGCGGATCTCGCGGAACGCCGTCTTACTCATGTGCAGCATTCTGTGTGGCTTGACCTCCGTCCAATCCGCCCATGAAATAGGCGGCGCATCGCACAGATCGGTCTTATATGTCGCGCAGTCGAGCTGCCTGTCAATGGTTTGCACCACAGCCTCCGCAAATCCCTGACGCATCAGGTTTTCCACCTGCGGGTACCTTTCCCAGACATGAAGATATGCTCCAGGCCAGCAGCCATCGGCCCCTATATACGCATCAAGAGCGGTTTTTTCTCCGGTATGGCCAGCCAGATCCGGCCCATAGGTAAGCGTCCATCCGCCTATCTTCCGATGATTAGCAGCCTCGCAGGAATAATAGGCTATCTGCATCGGGTCTCTTGACCATTTACAGGGAATCCACACCGCCTCCGACACGTCGCCGCTGTGCAGCTCGGCCCGGAACCGACGCAGCTTGCCCTCCTCATCCACAATCAGGGCCGCGTGGGGTACAAAGACCGTTGTATCGGTCCCATCGGCATCCTGCCACCTGCGCACCATCCAGTACATGACCGCCGTATAGCGTTCAATATGGACAACCTCTGCCTGTAAAACCTGGTACGTCCTCCCTTGGCGTAGCTCTGAGCGGCGGGTCACCGTAGCGGCAGTCCAGCAATGAGGGCACACAGCTTCATCGCCATCCAGATACACCGAGGAATCCGGTCCCTGCTCCGCATACCCCTCATACGTCTGGCCGTCCGGCCCTTCCGACAGGACAATGCCGTTCTTTACATAGCCGGCGATAAAATCTTCCCCGCAGGCGGTACAGGTGCAGCGGGCACCCCAGCGGCGCTTTTTCGACTGCTCCCAGTGCGCCCAGTCCTGCGGATCCATAATCTGCCCAATCTCGTCTGCCAAGCCGACCGATTCCCGGTGATACAGGATCAGATCACCGCCAAGATCGTGCATATCGTAGATGCCCATCAATACGTCTCGCTTCAGCTCGTCGCAGGGCTGGACAGGAAGCATTGCGGCGAGTGATTTCCAGTTCATATCCATGCCGCACCTCACAGGAAGTCCGCTAGGCTGAGAACCTTCGGAGTATCCCCGCCGGCCGCAGCGGAGGCGGCGCCAAGCCCATAAAACTCCCGCAGGATCTCCTCCGCCTCCAGCGGCGTGACGCAGGAGAAGCCGCCGGTCTTATGGCTGTCCGCAAAGGACTTGATCTTCTTCTCAGCCTGAACGATCCCCATTTGTGGATTTTCCAAGTCCTTTGCCAGCAGCTCCGCGCTCTCGGGTTCTCTCCGGCAAATGTCCTTCAGCTGCTCCGCCACCATCCAGGGTGCGGAGCGCTCTTTAACTTTGCTCTGCTGCTCATTCAGCAGCTTGATTGCCCGATCAATCATTCGGCATACCTCCCGAAGATCTCGGCTAGATACTTCATGGCCTTCTCCATGTCCTGGGCGGCGGTCTGATCCTCCCGGCCCCGGGCTTTGAGCAGATAGCCCTGCATCTTGTTGGCCAGCTCCTGGCCTTGGATAAACAGCACATCGAACTGAGTCAGTTCCTTGTCTCCTGCAATGGCAGCTTTCTTTTCTGATTTCTCCCGCTCCTCCAGGTAGCGCTTTAAGTCCTCCGTCTTAGCCTCAGCCTCCTGCTGCCGGTACTTAGCCTTGGCCGCTGCCTCCTTGGCCTTATCCAGCTTGGCCTGCATCTCGGCAATGGCGTCGGCCCGGGCCTTGTCAATGGCGGCCTGGTCCACCACGGTCTCCACCGCCACGTCCACCGGTTTGGCCTTCAGGTCAGCAAGTTCAGCCTCCAGGCGGGCCACATTCTCCATGGCCTGCTCCCGGTCCTCACGGACCCCAGCCAGACGGGCATTGAGCAGCCGCATATCCTCCGCCATCTTATCCCGGGCCTGCTCCGCTGCGTGCTGATCCGCCTCGGCCCGTTCGGCGGACGCTCTGGCCTCATCCCGCTCCTTGATGGCCTGCTCCAGTTGGCGGGCGCTCATGTCGATGACATTGTGGTCCTCCAAAAACGCATCCCGCTCCCCTTCCGGTAGAGCAAGCAGCATTAATGCCTTTGATGCCCCCAAATCCGCCAACGTGTTCGGATTTGACCATTCCCGGGCCAATTTCATAAATTTCTGAGCTGTTCTCTCCGACAGTTCCACCTGCTCATTGAGCCAGGGGAGCCATTCTCCATGCCGAAGCATATCCTTGGCCTCGATGAGACACCGGCCAATGGTGAGGATGGCCTCTCCCCCGGCCCGCTTGGCATCCAGGATCTCCCCGGTGATAACCTCGATGGTCCTGTCCTCGGCAGGCGGGGCCATCGTCCGGGCAATGAGCGCCCCCAAGTCAGGCTTGCCCATACTGGATCCCCTCCTTTGCCGCCAGCTCCGCCACCCAGGCCCGGTAATCCCGGGCCGCCGAGCAGAAGGGGCTCCAGGCCTGGACCGCCATCCGGGCCCAGCTGGACTCGGGCACCTTGTCGGTGCGGCGGATCACCGTGTCATAGACCGGCACCATGCCCTCCTCCCGGAGATAGGCTACCGAATCCTCCACCACCGGGGAGCGGTGCCACTGGTTCACCAGCACCCCGGATACCCTCAGCGCCGGGTGGAGGGAGCGCAGGCTGGCGATCTGATCCACCAGATCCCCCACGCCGGTGGCCGAGCAGGCATCGGACAGTACCGGGATGATGACGGCGTCGCTGGCCAGGATGGACGATACGCAGGCAGCCGACAGGTTGGGCGGGCAGTCAATGACCATCACGTCATAGGCCTCGTCCTCCTCCAGAGCCTCCCGCATATCCCGTAAAGCCCGGTAGCTCCGGCCACGGTCGCCGCCGGCGGCCTCCAGATCCAGCGCCCACAGGTCCTCCGCCGCCGGCAGCACGTCCAGGCCGGGCACGTCGGTCTGCTCCACCAGCTCATCGTAGCAGATGCTCAGCCCCCGCAGCAGGGCGCCCAGCCCGGCATATTCACCGGGCGGCAGCAGGATCTGAGTGGCGTTTGCCTGCCCATCGGCATCCACCAACAGCACCCGCAGCCGGCAGCTTGTCGCCAGCACATAGGCTAAATTGACGGCGGTGGTGGTCTTCCCCACCCCGCCCTTTCGATTGACGATTGCAAAAGTCTTCATGCACGAACACTCCTATCTGTTTTCCATCGGGAAGCACTCCCGGATGGTCTCATTGCCCACTTTGGCTTCCGCCATGTAATACCGCCGGGCCGGATGGATGTAGACGATCCGTCCGGTTACCGACCGCAGCTTGCGCTGCCTGTTCGCCCGCTCCCCACTGAGCTCATGCTCAAAGGCCGACGGGGTCCAGGTGATCTTCTGGCCTTTTCTCATGCTGTTCCTCCTCCAGAGCCTGGACCGCCAGAGTCAGCGCCTGGGCCACCTGCAGGTGATCCACTGGGAAGCTGCTGGCCCGTGCCAGGGCCTCCCGGCGCAGGATCTCCAGCCGCAGCAGCTGGGCCGCTCTGGCCTTGTCCATGCTGGTCTCCTTTCTCTGCAAACGGATCGTCCGGATCCTCCAGGATCTCCGTAAACTGCACCTGCCTGTACTCCGGCTCCCGCCGTTTCCTGGGGGCTGGAGCATCCACCGCCGACTCATACAGCCGCTGATGAGCGCCGTCAAAGGCCAGATAGATCTTGCCGGTCTCGCCCTCCTTGTTCTTGGCGATGTGCAGAACCCGGCGGCTGTGTGGGGTGTCCTCCTCCTTGTAGAGCAACATGGCCACGTCGGCATCCTGCTCGATCTGCCCGGACTCCCGCAGGGAGGCCAGGGTGGGGGCCTTCACCCCATCCCCGCCCTTCTCCGGCCGGGACAGCTGGGACAGGGCTACCACCGTGATGCCGGTGCTCTGGGACAGCTGGTGCAGCCCGATGCTGATCCCAGCCACCTCTTCGGTCCGGCTGCGCCGCTTATCCCCCTGGATGAGCTGTAAGTAGTCGATGAAAATGGCGTCATACCCCCGGCTGAGGGCAGAGGAGCGGATCTCGTCCACCGTCATGCCGCTGGCGGGCACCCACTCCAGGGCGGGCTGGATGAGCCGCTTGGAGGCTATGGCCAGAGCCTTGTAGTCCTCTTCGGTCAGCTCGGAGCGCTTGATCTTACCGAAGTCCAGCCGCATGTTGTAGGCGATGAGCCGGTCCTCCAGCTTGGCCTCACCGGTCTCCAGGGAGTAAAAGCCCACCTTCCGGCCCAGCTTGGCCCAGTGCCAGGCAAACTGGATGGCCAGCAGGGTCTTACCTGCGGAGGCGTAGCCACCCAGCACCACCATGTCGCCCCGGTCCACAAAGAGCCGGTCGTTGAGCTTGTCCAGCCCCCAGGTGAGGTACTCCTTCCTGGTCTTGTGCCGGTCGTAAAAGTCCAGCAGTGCCTGCTCCATGGTGACGTAGCGCAGCCCCGGCTTGTCCACCATCAGGGCGTTGCCGTCGGCCAGACATTTGGTGGCGTCCTCCATGCTGCCCGCCTGAGCCAGCCGCTCCCCCAGCAGGCACAGCTGATAGAGCCGGGCCTGCTCCTTGAGTATGGGCACATACTCCCAGATGTTGGCCGCCGTAGGGGTCTTGTCCATCAGGTCGATGAGGTACTCCCGCCAGGGCTGCTGCTCCGACGCTCCCAGCAGGGGGAGCAGCAGAACAGGGTCTACCGTTTGCCCCGTCACAAACAGCTGGCGGATGGCCTGATAGGTCATGCGGTGCCTGGGGTTGACGAAGTCCCGGTCCTGTACCTGGACCAGCACCTCCCCCACCAGATCCGGTGAGATGAGCAGGGAGCCAAGCACCGCCTCCTGGGCGGCCTCCATGTCCTGGATCACCATACCGGCACACCGTCCCTCTCAACCACCCGCCGGGGCGGCGGCGTCTGTACTTGAGGCTGGGCCGGTACATCCTCCCACCGGCGCTTGCGCAGCCACCGGCAGGCGTATGGGATACCGATGCCCCGCTGCCACTCCTCGCTGGCCTTCTGCCGGGCCAGTGCCCGGGCCATCTGATCGATGAGGGCATCATCCGGCCGGAGCTTGTCCCACTCCTCCACGGCCCCCATCCGGTCCTCTCCTCTGGGGTAGTAGTCCCAGAAGGCCTCAAAACGCTCGGGCTTCCAGGTGGGAACCGACTTGAGCCTACGCTGCCGTTTTTTCCGCTGGGGCTTGTCCCCTTCTAGGGGACTATAGGGGTTTATTAAGTCTTTACTTAGTCGTTCTTTATTTAATTGCGTCGGATTTTCCGACGACGGTTTTTCCAATGTTGGTTCACCCGTCGTCGGTTTTCCCGACAATGGTTCTTCTTCCACCATAGTCGGGTTTTCCGACAATGGCTCAGCCTGGTCCCGGATGTTGTAGATCACGCCTGTAAACTTGCCACCCTCTCCATGGGAGCGGGTGCGGGTCAGATAGCCCGCCTGCTCCATCTCACCCAGAGCGGATCGGATGGCGTCCCGGCCGCAGCCGGCCACCGTGGCCAGCCCGGCCACGCTGTAGTCCCAGTCCTCCGGCAGGGAGAGAATGATGGCAAACAGCCCCTTGGTCTTGAGGGACAGTCCGGTATGCCGCAGGATGCCATTGGGCAGGACGGTGTACCCGCCGCTGCGCTGGACACGAATCACGCCGTCAGCCATTTCTCATCACCTCCCCTTGTAAATACCGGCCATTTGTGGTATCATAATAGTGGTTTTCATGCACGAAACCATTTGGCCTCTCTGTCTGCGCCCACAGACAGGGGGGCCTTTCTTTATGCCTTTTCACGGGACTCCCCTCCCCTACCAGATTCCCATGTCGATCATCACCTTGGTGGCCACCTGCCTGATCCTCTCCCGGTTGGCCGCCCGCTCTTCCTCACTGACCACCACGTCGCTGTGGGGGGTAAAGCACAGGGTTGTGCCCAGCTTTGGCCCGGAGTCCATGGTGGCGCTTTCATCCACCAGCACCCGCGCCCCAGACATATCTGTGAGCCAGTGCAGACCCTTCCGCCGGGTGATGACGGTATCCGTCTCATATCTGCCGATCTTCTCGTGGACGGTCTTGACCGTGACCACCAGCTCCTCCAGGGGCTCAATGTTGAGATCCATATGTAAACACCTCCTCTTTCCTCTTATGCTGCGGCAAGGCTGTCCTATCCCATCCAGTTGGGTAGGCCCACCGCGACGATGATGCAGCCCAGCCATACGGCGCTGCCCCAAAACGGATGCCATCTGTGTTTCATGTCAGCCTTCCTTTCCACAGATCTGGTTTGCACACCGCAGCTCCAGCGCGGCCTCCACAATCTCCTGCAAATCCTCCATAATGGCGTCAAACTCCGGACGCTCCTGGGCGTCGATGATGTTGTCCTCCGCGATCCGCAGCAGCCGCCGGTCGGCGTGGGACTCGGCAAAGGTAAAGATCCGGTTGGTCAGCTTGGCACTGGCCTCCAGCACGGACTTGGGCCGGACCTCCGGCACCACGCTGCTGTACAGGGCGTTGGTCTCCCGCAGATGCTGGTAGGCAAGGTGCTGAGCGTTGTACAGGATCACCATCAGCTCCACCACCTCGTTGGGCGGGACCCGCTGGCCGGTCTCGTAGGCCCGCAGGCTCTCCACGCTGATGTCCAGCCGCTCCGCTGCCGCTTCCTGGGTCAAACCGGCGGCCATGCGGCAGGTTTTGTAGATATTCCGGTAATCTCCCGGCATGGTTATCTCCTCCTCTTCGGGGTAAAATGGATGTGGGGATCAGCTGGCGTCCCGCTCCTCCGGCCTGTCCCGGCCATAGAGGGCGTCGATAGAGCAGCCCAGCAGGTCAGCCAGGGCGGGCAGCTTGTCCGCGTTGGGCATGGCCAGGCCCACCTCCCACTTTCGCACGGCGACCTTGGTCACCCCCAGCCGGTCTGCGACCTGGATTCTGGTCAGGCCCATGGCCTCTCTGTACTCTTTGATCCTCATGAAGCCTCACCTCCCTTTTAGGCTTGTTCGCCTCTGTTCTATGTGATAAAATGGAACCACAAGTTTCCATGCCACTCTATTGGGACTCACTTATTCCTTGAGAGAAGGAGGCGGAAACTGTATGTCAGAAGCCTATCTTACTGAAGCCGAATACCAGGAACATTGCTGGGCCTATGGCGCCATCAGTTTGGAGATCAGCAAGCGCTTTGACCCAAATCCTTGGATTTTCAAAGCATGCTTCCGCCCCAATCCCCACGAAAATAGATTTGTTGTAGTTTTCCGGGATTTTGAAGGTGAAAAAGAGCTGACTGTTACCTATACACTGGTGGACGGATCTGAATCATACACATTTCAGCAGAAGCCCACTCCACTTTGACAGCTCCCCAACCATCTGATTCTTCCGGGTCATACAAGCCAGTCATTCCGACTTTTTCCACTCCCTGGAACAGATAGACGGTCAGATTTTTTGGCTTACACAGCAAGAAAACCCGTCGCTTCGCTCGGTATATAAATCTTTGGAACCATTTCATATTTGGCACCCCCTTCCTACCTGCGGAGCAACCTGTGGTTTACTCTGAGATAATCATAAACTCGATATTGCGCATTGTCAACCAAATTGCTCAATATTGCGCATATTTTGTCATATTGCTCACTTTCTTTTTATAAGGAGTGTATACGCGTGGATGTTCAGACTTTTGTGCAAAATGTAAAATTGCTGTGCGCAGCTAGAGGTATTAGTCCTACCTCTGCTTGCAAGGAAAGCGGCGTCGGAACCAGTTTTATCCCCGATATCAAACGTGGCAGAATCCCGTCTATTGATAAATTCGAAAAATTGGCACTTTATTTAGGTGTTACCATCAGCGAACTTCTTGGCGAAACAAGAACAGATCTTGCTGTTGTCTCCTATGATGTACCACCGAAGGATACCATCGAAGAAGTCTTTGAAGTAATAGACCTTATGAAGGGCCATATACTCAGTGATTTTCGCACATTTGTTAATGCCAGCAACCCTCCCATTTCTTCAAAATCCGCTGGACCATATTCATTTGTTCTCGAAGCAAAACTTCAAAGTTACACTCACACTCCTATAAGTTCCACAGAAGGTGTAGCCTCTGACACTTCATCTCCTAAGGAAGCTGAACTTATTGATTTGTACCGGAAATTGGCTCCTGCGCAGCAAGATACACTTTTGGAAGTAGCCCAGGCATTGGTTTCCAAGAACGATCACTTGTAAATTATCTTTTATCTGATCGCCCATAATATTGTTTCATTAAATCGATTCGACATTTTTCAACAACTATCCAATGGCAAAATAAAAGTGTCCTGTCTGGACACACAAGGGAGATGGATACTATGCCCACAAAAGACTTAGAGGACTACCGCCGCTATACAAAACCCGCAGAGCTGCACAAGGCGGTCAACACGCTGCGGGGCCTGGTGGCAGGCATCAACTCCGATATGGATGTGAGCTCCAAGGAGGTCGCAGAGCTGGTCCATTGGTGTGAGATCCACGCTGAATTTCGTGACCGCCATCCTTTCTCCGAAATTCTGCCCGTGGTGGAACGGGCCACCGAGGATGGGGTGGTGACGGAAGAGGAAGCGAAGGATATTTTGTGGCTCTGCAATAACTTTGCTGATAACAACGCCTATTATGACATGGTTACCTCCTCCATCCAGTTCCTGGCCGGAATGCTCCACGGTCTTCTGGCAGACGGTGAATTGAGTGACCGGGAGATCATGACGCTCAAGGCCTGGATCGATGCCAACGACTTTCTGGCCGGTACTTATCCCTTTGATGAGATCAACAGCCTGCTCCATGTGGTTCTGGCGGATAAGAAAATTACGCAGGAGGAGCGGGAAACACTGATGGCATTGTTCGGAGATGTGATCGACTTCACTTCCTCCTACAATCTGTCCGAGAAAGAGTTCTCCCGGCTCCGGGAAACCTACAGTATCGGCGGTATCTGTGCCGTCTGCCCTGAGATTACCTTCCAGGATAAAACCTTCTGCTTTACCGGGGAATTTTACCGTGCAAAGCGCTCCGAAATTGCCGACATTGTAGTGCAGCTGGGCGGCAAAGCCCGCACCTCTGTGTCCGCCAAAACTGACTATCTGGTGGTGGGTAATGCAGGAAATCCCTGCTGGGCCTATGCCTGCTACGGCCGTAAGATCGAGCAGGCGGTTAGTCTTCGCAAGGAGGGTGCCGGGATCGTGATCGTCAATGAGACTGACTTCTGGGACGCTGTTGACGATGCAGATATCAGAACGGATGACTAAGTCATCTTTAATAGGAAAGAGAGGTTTTTATTATGGGACTGTTCGGTAATCTGACCCAGGGTATTATGGGCAACATGAGCGAAGTATCTGTGGACGAGCTGACCAAGGAATACGGCGCCTATCTGATGGACGGCGAGACCATCCAGACCGGCTTCCGTCTGGTCCGGGACGTGGTGCTCTTCACCGATAAGCGCATCGTGGACTTTGACAAGCAGGGCGCCACCGGCCAGAAGATGCGGGTGGACTCCATCAATCTCTCCAGCATCATCCATGTCTCCGCCGAGACCTCCGGCTTTGGCATGGATGACAGCGAGATCAACATTTCCTATATCTCCTCCCCCTACTACCGGGCCAGCGGCGGGGTGTCTGTGGCAGAAAAGAAATTCGAGTTCCCCAAAAAGTACAGCATCCAGCCGCTGTATAAGCAGCTCCAGGAGATCGCATATGAGAACCACGAAAATCTGAACAAGTAACTTCATCATAAGACAATAAGAGCCGGGGTTCACGCCCCGGCCTCTTAAAACGCCAAAAATCGAACTTTTGTGCCACGAAAGCAGGTGAATCTGATGGACGCAGCCCAATATCTCCGCAAGTCCCGCATGGAGGAAGGCATGGATACCGAGGAGGTGCTGGCCAAGCACCGCAAGGCCCTGGCCGACTTTGCCGCCTCCCATGACATCCACATCATTGAGACCTACTATGAGGTGGTCAGCGGCGAGAGCCTGTACGCCCGCCCGGAGATGCTCCGGCTGCTGGAGGACGTAGAGGAGGGCCGCTACGACGCTGTGCTGGTGATGGATCTGGACCGGCTCTCCCGCGGCCGCATGAAGGACCAGGGCATCATTCTGGATGCCTTCCGGGACTCGGGCACCCTCATCGTCACCCCGGAAAAGACCTATGACCTGTCCGACGATTTGGACGATGAGATGGCGGAGTTCAAAACCTTCATGAGCCGCCGAGAGTACAAGATCATCAACAAGCGGCTGCGGCGAGGGCTGAAGCAGACCATCCGGGACGGCTGCTATGTGGCCAATGCCCCCTATGGCTACCGGAAGGTCACGGTGGACCGGAAGCCCACCCTGGAGATCTACGAGCCGGAGGCCAAGTTCGTGCGCATGATGTACGACCTCTACCTCCAGGGCTACGGCTGCGTCTCCATCGCCCGGTATATCAATTCCTTGGGCGCCAAGCCCCACCGCTCGGCGGAGTTCACCCGCAACAGCGTGGCCCACATTCTGCGCAATCCCACCTTTGCCGGCAAGATCGTGTGGGACCAGAAGACCCACATCCGCAAGGGGGCCAAGGGCAACCCCAAGCACATCACCATCTACAATCCACGCGATCAGTGGACCATCGTGGACGGGATGCACCCGGCCATCATCTCCCAGGAGACCTACGACCAGGTCCAGGCCGTCCTGGCCGGCCGGTATATCCCCTCCCGGAACGACGGCACGGTGCGCAGCTCTCTGGCCGGGCTGGTGAAGTGCGCCAACTGCCGCCAGAACATGCAGCGCATGACCATGAAAGGCACCCCTTACCTGCTCTGTACCAGGCCCGGCTGCTGCGCCAGTACCAAGTTCGAGCTGGTGGAGGAGCGGGTGCTGGCCTACCTGGAGGAGACCCTGGCCCGCCTGGAGTTGCAGCAGCAGACCGGTATCAGCCGGGACACCTCCGTGCAGGAGGCGGCACTGGAGGCTGTCAAAAAGGAGCTGGCCGCCGCCCAGCGGCAGAAGAGCCGTCTGTATGAGCTTCTGGAGATGGAGGAGTACGACCTGCCCACCTTCCGGGAGCGGATGGCTGCGGTGAAGGAGAAGATCTCCGGTCTGGAGCGCCGCCAGCGGGAGGCCCAGCAGGCCATTGAGGACGCCAGGACCGCGGACCCCGCTTCCCTGGCCAGGAAGATCCGGGCGGTCCTGGACGCCTACGGCGCCGCCGATCCAGCCGGCCGCAACGCCATGCTGAAGGGCGTCATCTCCACCATTCAGTACCAAAAGGAGAAGAAAACCAGGCCCACCGAGTTCCAACTGGCTTTTGAGCTGAAACCCTTCTGATTGCAACCCATTGGGGCGCAATGGTTTCAGCGGTATATAAGACGCTATATCTTCCGATAAAGATTGTATCGAAGATCTGCGTTTCTACCCAACCCAAAGTTCCCAGGCGGCCATTGAGCGGGCCGTCAGCATCAAGGCCGGGAAGGCCGAGCTGCTGTATGTCTACATCGATGTGGAGCCGGTGGGCTTCAACCGCGGTTTCTACACCGTTGACGTGCGCTACTTCTATCGAGTCACCGCCGACGCCTTTGTGGGTGCCGCCCGGCCTGTAGAGGTCAGCGGCCTGTGTGTTTTCGACAAGCGGGTGATCCTGTTCGGCAGCGAGGGCACCGCCAAGATTTTCTCCTCCCAGACCTCTCTGGACGGTCTGGATGAGCAGCACATCCGCCAGAGCAATCTGCCCACCGCCGTGGTGGAGGTGGTGGACCCCATCGTCCTGAATATGAAGCTGGTGGATGTGTGCGAGTGCCACCACTGCGACTGCGAGCTGTCCGATATTCCGCCCTGCATTTGCGGCTGCTTCAATAGCGAGCTGTGCTGCGGCAGCGAGAGCAAACGGATCTACGTCACCCTGGGTCAGTTCTCCATCATCCGGCTGGAGCGCGACTCCCAGCTGCTCATGCCGGTGTACGACTACTGCATGCCCGAGAAGGAGTGCGCCTGCGGCAACTGTGAGGAGGACCCCTGTGAGATCTTCCGCCATGTGAAGTTCCCCGTCAACGAGTTCTTCCCCCCCAGCGCCCCCTCCGCCGGCCCTGACTGCCATCCCCAGCTGAAGGGCTGCTGCTCCTGAATCACCTATAAAAAGTCCGGCGCGGCATTTCTGCCGCGCCGGTCCTTTTTAGCCCATGCGTTTTGCCGCTGCAATGTACAACGGAATGGCCGCAAGCTGTGCCGTCACAGAGACTGCAATCATGGCCGGAAGGCTGACGTCATACAGCACCCCCAAAAGCCAGCTGCCCAGAAACCAGAACACGCCGAAGGAACATTCAAAAATACCGTACCCGGTAGCGCGGCTGGTTTTGGGCACCATGTTTGTCACAGCCGCCTTCAAAATGGATTCCTGTGCGCCCATCCCAATCCCCCACAGCGCGATCCCCAGAAGCAGCATGGGTACACTATGGGCACCGAAGACAAAAACCGCAAAGGGCGCCGAGAGCAGCGTGGACCAGACCAGCGCTCGAATCCCCTTCTTATCAAAGAGCATCCCAAAGAAAAGGGCGGCAACCGCATCCACCAGCATGGCTCCGGCATACAGAAGGGGCAAGGTCCCGCTGCTGACCAATGCAGAGGTCTCTGCAAGTCCAGCCGCAAGTTCTGTGTAAGTGCGGGAAACATGCATCAGAATAATGGAATAGTCAATAAAACCAAAGGCAAACAAGCTGATCCCGCCAATATACAGGAGGAACTCTTTTTTCAACCGAAAGGGCACATATTCTTTGGGCGTGGGCTCAAATTGCTCCGGATTTGGGAATTTGCGTCTGGTGAGCAGCAGCAGCAGGATGGTAATCGCTCCCGGAATGGCCAGGACCGCAAAGCATGCGGCATAAATTTCAAACGCAGTTCCCTCCGTCCGGAACAGCATCACCAGATACAACAGCACAGGTCCCAGAAAGGCGCCGATCTGGTCAAGGGCCTCCTGGATCCCAAAGCTCTTTCCCACGCCCTCCTGAGAGGCGGCAAAGGACATGATGGTATCCTTGGCAGGCTTTTTGATGGCCTTTCCCATGCGCTGGATCACCAGCAGGACGCAGGCCGCGATCCAGCCGTGTTCCCCCACAAGGGCAAGGGCGGGAACCGCCAAAACATCCAGAATATATCCCGCCACGGTCATGGGCCAGTATTGCTTGGTCTTGTCCACCCATTTTCCAAATACATAGCGCATGGAATAGCCGATCAGCTCGCCCAGCCCGGAGATAAAGCCGATGACGCCTGCCGACGCCCCCAGCAAATCCAAATATGCCCCCCGAATGCTGGAGGCTCCTTCGTGGGTCATATCTGAAAACAGGCTGACCACGCCAAACATCAAAATAAACAGCATGGCCTGGGAGATTCTTTTCTTGCCCTTCCTCATCTTCCCTTTTCTCCCCCAATCTCAGCCGCTGGCGTCTAATATAGAAAAAAGTCGGAGCAAAGCGAACTTTGCTCCGACTTTGGTGCGCGAGGCGGGACTTGAACCCGCACGTGCGTAATGCACACTAGAACCTGAATCTAGCGAGTCTGCCAATTCCACCACTCGCGCGTCTTGTTTTGGGGCGCTGTCGTTCAGCGCGAGATTTATATTACCACGTCGAATCCGGATTGTCAACACTCTTTTTCATTTTTCTCAATTATTTTTTGTATCGATATTCGATATTGACTTTATATCGAATATCGTTATACAATGAACCTGACAGAAAGGGGGCGGTGATGGTTGGCGCGCAAGAAGTTGGAAACGCTGACGGAGCAGATGTTCTATGTACTGCTGGCTCTGCGGCAGGAGCGGCATGGCTACGGCATCATGCAGACCATCACCGCCCTCACCAACGGCCGGGTAAATGTGGGGGCGGGCACCCTGTACGCCCTGCTGGAGCGGTTTGAGCAGGACGGGCTGATCTGCCTGACCCGGATGGAGCTCAACCGGAAATACTATCAGCTCACCCCCCAGGGGGACAAGGTGCTCCGGGAGGAGTACCAGCGCATCCGGCAGCAGGCGGCGGACATGGAGCAGGTCTTGCGGGAGGAGGAAACCATATGAAGGGGAAATGGACGCTCTTTACCTATCCTGTCATGGATATCAAGGCGGCGGAGGCCATGCTCAACCGCCGGGCGGCGGAGGGCTGGCGGCTGGAGAAGGTGCATCTGGGCGCGCTGGCCCGCTTCGTCCCTGCGGAGACGCCGGTGTGCTACTGCATCGACTGGTACGACCCCAACCGAGAGGACGGGCTGGATTACCGCCATCTGCTGGCCGACGCTGGCTGGCATCCGGTGGGCCAGTTCAGCTACTGGAACCTGTATGAGGCCCCGGCGGGCACCCCTCCCATCCAGACCGACGGGGAACTGGAGTACCAGCGGTTCCGGAAAAAGTCCCTGCGGCGGATGGTCATCAGCTGGGCTGCGGTGGGGGTGCTGGCGGCGGTGATCCTGCTGCTGGCCCTGCTGGTGGGTTTGAAGAAACGGGATTACCTTCTCACCTTCCTCACCGATCTGAACACAGGCGCCTTCCTGGCTGCCCTGCTGCCCCTGCTGCTCCCCGGCGAACTGCTGTGGTCGGTGCGGCTGCTGCTGCGGCTGGGCCAGTGGAGGCGGGCCATTGCCCGTGACGAGCCCTTCCCGGTGCCCGGCCGGGCCAGCGCCCTGGCGGCCCGGCTGTTGGTTTTGGCCGGCTATCTGCTTCTGGTACCTCTGGTGCTGGCCATTCTGCTGGACGCCATGGCCGGGTCCCTCAGCCTGGGGTGGATCATCGGCATGATCATCGCCTGTCTGGTGATCCTGGGCAGGGAGCCTCTGGTGGAGTACCAGCGCAAGCGCCGGTACGCCAAGGGCACCGTGGTCTGCATGGCGGTGCTGCTGGCGGCATGGCTGCTGCCTCTGTCCGGCGTGGCAGCTGCCCTGAGCGTCAGGCCTCCCCTGGCGGACCAGTCCCTTTTGCCGGAGCGGCTGGAGGGCGGGACGCTGGAGACCCGCGCCACCCTGCTGGCCGCCCGGACCGAGTGGTATGAATGGGGCCCGATGATGGCGGCCGGAGCGGGTAATGGCTATGCCGAGGGCCAGGCCTGGGTCCTGCCATGGTCCTGGCTGGCCGACTGGGTGACGGAGCAGTACCTCACCGATATGGGCACCCCTCACCCGGAGGAGCTGCCCGGCTACGAGGACGTGTGGCTGTCCCGGGCCAGCCTGGGCAGTACCAATTACACGGAGGACCTATGGCTCATCCGCCGGGGTAACACCCTTTTGTGGGTGGAGACCAACGCAGGCCCTCTGGACACCCAATGGCTGGACGGCATCCTGGCGCGGCTGGAAGAGGCGGCATAAGAGCTCGGCAAAAACGGAGGGATTGGGATGAAAACACGGTGGAAGCTGTTTACATACCCCCTGATGGACATCAAAGCCGCTGAGGCCATGCTCAACCGCCAGGCTGCAGAAGGCTGGCGGCTGGAGAAGGTGCATCTGGGCGCCCTGGCTTCCTTTGTCCCTGCGGAGACGCCGGTGTGCTACTGCATCGACTGGTACGACCCCAACCGGGAGGACGGGCTGGATTACCGCCGTCTGCTGACCGACGCGGGCTGGCATCCGGTGGGCCAGCTCAGCTACTGGAACCTCTACGAGGCCCCGGCGGGCACCCTTCCCATCCAGACCGGCGGGGAGCTGGAGTACCAGCGGTTCCGGAAAAAGGCCCTGCGGCGGATGACCACCGGCTGGAGCATCCTCCTGGCCATGGTGCTCCTGCTGGTGGTTCTGGCACCTGTGACTGCGTGGCTTGGGCTGAGCTCGGTATGGCAATACTGGCTGGAGCTGCCGGCCCAATACAATACCGTGGCCCTGCTCCTTTTGTTTCTCCCCCTGCTGCTTCTGGGGGCCTGCTGTGGTCGGCGCGGCTGGTGCTGCGGCTGGGCCAGTGGAAGCGGGCCATTGCCCTTGACGAATCCTTCCCGGTGCCCGGCCGGGCCAGCGCCCTGGCGGCCCGGCTGCTGGTGCTCGCGGGGGATCTTCTGCTGGTGCTCTGTCTGCCCTGCTTCGTGCTGGATGCCGCAACAGGCGCGTTGGGCCGCCCCTGGATAATCGGCACCATCATCGGCGCGCTGATCGTACTGGGCACCAAGGAGGGGATCAAATACCAGCGTGTCCGCCGCTATAAAACGGGCATGGTCATTGCCGCGGCGGTCCTTCTGGTGATCAGCCTGCTGCCGCTGTCCTGGCTCACCGCCCGGCTGCAGGTGCCCTCCCCCCTCAGCGGCCCCAATCTGTTTCCATGGGCCGAGGTGGAAAAGCGGGAGGACTCCACCACCTTCCTGGCCGCTCACACCAAGTGGGAGGAGTGGTGGTACCCCAAAGGTCTGCCGGAGCGTGCCTATACCGTGACCGCTTGGGCGGAGGGCTGGGTCCTGCCCTGGACCTGGCTGGCCGACTGGGTGACAGGGCAGTATCTCAAGGATATGGGTGTCTCTGACTCAGAAGAGCTGCCCGGCTATGAGGATGTGTGGGTCTCCGATGATCTGTGGCTCATCCGTCGGGGAAACACCGTTTTGTGGGTGGATGGCGACATGTCCCCCCTGGACACCCGGTGGCTGGACGGCGTCCTGGCACGATTGGAGGAGGATATCACATGAAGGAGCAACAGATCCGCTGGTTCCGCTATACCGCCGAGGACGCCAAGGCCGCCCAGGCGGAGCTGGATGAGCTGGCGGACGGGGGCTGGGAGCTGGCGGAGCTGGGCATCTTCACCGCCGCTTTCCGCCCCTTGGAGGAGCCCCGCCGCTGCTGGGTGGAGCCCGCCCGGTGGAAGAGCAGCAGCCGGAAGGACGAGCAGGCCCGGGAGGACTACCTGGCCCTGTGCGCCCAGGCGGGCTGGGACCTGCTGGATGAGGCGGGGGGCCTGTTCTATTTCCAGGCCCAGCCCGGGACCCACCCCGTCCCCATCCAGACCGACGGCAGCATGGAGTGGGAGGAGGTTTTGAAAAAGAGCCTGTGGAACCAGGCCTATACCTTCTTCGATCTGGTGATCTACTGGGTAGCCTGGTCTGCGGGGCGCTATTTCCTGGACCGGCCCCGGCTGTGGGAGGTCTTCTTCTCCAACGGGGCCATGGCGGCCCAGCTGCTCCTGCTGGTGTGGGTGGCTCTGGAGCTCTTTCTGGGTCTGCGGGTGGTGCGCTACCGGCGCAAGTGCCGGAAGGCGGCGGAAACGGGCGCTCCCATGCCGGTCCCCGGCCGCAGATCCGCCCGGTTCCGGGGCGCGGCTCCCCTGTGCTATGTGGTTCTGGCCCTGGGGGTGGGCCTCAGCCTGCTGATGAGCTTCTCCGACAGCCATACCTCCTTTGAGGGGGGCGAAAGGCTGACCGCCGGGGGCTCTGTTTTGGGACAGACGGCGGAATACCGCCGGTTCTCCCAGGAGGACGGGGACCTGTGGATCGAGTCCTACGACTGCCGCACCGGCTGGCTGGCCGATATCGTGTGCCGTGACCTGGGGGCCACCGAGGGGGACAAGGACCGTCTGGACCGCTATCTCCACCTCCACGGCCCGGTGGAGCTGACTCCGGCGGAGCTGGGCTATGACCAGGCCTGGACCTACCGGTGGGCGGATGGCAGCGGGCTTCTCTTCCGGCAGGGCAACCGGGTGGTCCATATGGAGTCGGCGGTGCTGGACCTGACCGACAACGCCCTGGTGTCCTCCCTGCTGGCCGACCTGGACGGGGCCGCTTGCGCCCTTCTGGAATCTGTGATAGCATAGACGGGAAAAAAGACGCGGGAGCGTGAGACAAATGGAACAACTTCTTTTCATCAACGCCTGTGTGCGGGGGGAGCAGTCCCGCTCGCTGAAGCTGGCCCGCCGGTTCCTGGAGGGCTGGCAGAAGGCCCACCCTGACGGAGCCGTCACCGAGGTGGACCTGTGCAGGGACCGTCTGGTACCCCAGTACCCCGAGGTGCTGGCCGAGCGGGACGCTCTGTGGAGCGCGGGCAAGCTGGACGACCCCATGTTTGCTCCGGCCCGGCAGTTTGCTGCCGCCGACAGGATCGTGATGGCCGCCCCCTTCTGGGAGCTCTCCTTCCCTGCCATCCTGAAGATCTATCTGGAGCGGATCACCGTCACCAACATCACCTTTGGCTATGACGCCGACGGCAGAAATGTGGGCCTGTGCAAGGCCAAGAAGCTGCTGCTCATCACCACCCGGGGCGGAGACTTCTCCAGACCGGAGACCGCCTGGATGGAGATGGGGGCCCGGCAGCTGGAGGCCCTGTGCGCCATGTACGGCATCCCCTCCTTCCAGTGTCTGGCGGCCGAGGGGCTGGACGACGTAACCCGGGATAAGGAGGCCATTCTGGCCGAGGCCATGGGCCGGGCGGACGCCCTGGCGGAGGTGTTTTAAGTGAAGAGCCGCATCCTGCTCCTCACCACCGGCGGCACCATCGCCTCCCTGCCCACCGAGGAGGGCCTGGCCCCCGGGCTGGACGGGGAGGATCTGGCGGAGCTGCTCCCCCGGGGCGTTACCGACTCCTACGACATCACCATCCGGGACATCCTCCATCTGGACTCCTCCAACATCCAGCCGGAGGAGTGGCAGACCATCGCCCGCCGCGTCTTTGAACAGCGCAGCGCCTATGACGGCATCGTCATCACCCACGGCACCGATACTATGGCCTATACCGCCTCCATCCTGTCCTTCATGCTGCGAGGCATCTCCATTCCGGTGGTGCTCACCGGGGCCCAGCTGCCCATGACCCACCCTCTCAGCGACGGCATGGAGAACCTGCGCACCGCTCTGGCCATGGCGGCCTCCGGGGTGGCGGGGGTGTTTCTGGCCTTTGACCGGAAGGTGATTTTGGGCTGCCGGGCGGTGAAGACCCGCACCACCGACTTTGACGCCTTTGAGAGCGTCAACTGGCCTCTGGCCGCCTCGGTGGACGGCAAGGGCCTTCAGATCCGTCGGGAGGCCATCCCCACCACCGCCGGGGCCTGTACCCTGCGGGATAAGCTGTGCGACAAGGTGTTCCTCATCAAGCTCACCCCCGGCCTGGACCCGGAGATCTTTGACATGCTGCTCCAGATGCACTACCGGGGCATCGTCATCGAGGCCTTCGGGGCGGGCGGGCTCCACTTCGTCCGCCGGGACCTGATCTCCAAGCTGCAAACGGCGGCTCAGGCGGGCATGACCGTGGTGGTGTGCAGCCAGTGCCTCTATGAGCCCAGCGACTTCTCGGTCTACGAGGTGGGCCAGAAGGTGCTGGCCCAGGGGGTCATCCAGGGCCGGGACATGACCACCGAGGCGGCGGTCACCAAGCTCATGTGGGTGCTGGGCCAGACCGACGACCCGGAGATCATCCGGGACTATATGGAGCGCTCCCTGGCAGGAGAAATGGCATAAATACAACAAGAGCGTGCTGCTTCGGCAGCACGCTCTTCTGCTTTTGATCAGCCCACCAGGGCCTTGCCCAGCGCCCGGCAGGCATCGGCTGCATCGCCGTCGGGGGCCTCATGGGCGATCACCGGCTCATCGGCCATCTTGCAGCCCAGGTCCTCGCACTCCTCCGCCCAGGTACGCATCCACTCCCCGTCGCCCCAGCCGTAGGAGCCGAAGAGGCCAATGGTCTTGCCGCTCAGGCTCCCCTTCACGGCGTCAAACATGGGCTGGAACTCCCCCTCCTCCAGCTGCTCGGCTCCCATGGAGGGGCAGCCGAAGGCGATGGCGTCATAGCCGCTTACCAGGTCGGGGGTGAAAATAGCGGGCGGCAGCAGGTCAGCCTGTCCACCGGCGGCCAGGATGCCCTCCTCAACCAGCTTTGCCATGGCCTCGGTATTGCCGGTGCCGCTCCAATAAACCACTGCGATCTTGCTCATAAAGTCTCATCCTTTCTGTTTTTTCATGCCGCCACCGTCAGCTGCTTCAGGGTAGCCCCTCCGGCAAACCGGCGGCGGTAATCGCTGGTGCAGTCCTTGAACCGCCGGAACTGCCGGGCCGCCTCCTTGGGATCGCCGTAGCACTTCCAGCAGCCGCAGAGGGTGAAGTTCTTCCCCTTGTGGCGGATGAAGCCCTTCACATCCGCCAGGGGATAGCCCAGAAACACCCCGATCTCATGGGGGAACTCCCCCTCCAGGCACAAACGGGCGGCCAGCTGGCGCAGACAGCCCCGGCTGTCCTTCCAGGGCGCATAGCCCATTTCCCGCAGGAAGTCGGCGTGCTCCCCCCGGCCCAGCAGCGCCTCCAGCTCCGCCTTTCGATAGAGGTAGACCAGGTAGGCCCCCGTCTTCCGGCAGCCCTTCAGCAGGGTGAGCACCAGCCCCCGCCCCTCCAGCTCCCGCCGGCAGGAGAGAAACTGGGCCACAAAGTCAGCCTCATCCTCAGGCTGAACGCGGAACAGGCTGGCGGGCTTCAGCCCCGCCAACGTAGGGGAACCGTGCTCGATCAGGGCAGCTTGCAGGGACATGTCTGGTGCTCCTCTCCGGGTTAGTTTAAGCTAACCATTAGTCATTTATTTTGGTTAGCTCTCGCTAACCATGTGATTAAAATAGCATAGTTCCCCGCTCCTGTCAATCCTTTTTTTGCCCATAGGGCCGCTTGACGGGGGCGGTCCGCCCTGCTACAATTTGCTACAGCAAGTTAAAGGAGCGAGTTGTTTGATGGTATCCCTTGCCCCCATGGAGGGGCTGACTACCGTATATTACCGGCGTGCCCTGGCCCGCTGGTTCGGCGGGGTGGACAAGTACTTCACCCCCTTCCTCACCCCCACCCAGGACCACCGCTTCACCAAGCGGGAGTTAAGGGAGGTCCTGCCGGAGCAGAACGACGGCCTGCCCACGGTGCCCCAGCTGCTCACCCGGAACGCCCAGGACTTTCTCTGGGCGGCGGGGGAGCTGGCCGCCATGGGCTACCGGGAGGTCAATCTGAATCTGGGCTGCCCCTCGGGGACAGTGGTGGCCAAGGGCAAGGGCTCCGGCTTTCTGGCCCATCCGGAGGAGCTGGACGCCTTTCTGGAGGAGATTTTCTCCAAGGCCCCCTGTGCCCTCTCGGTCAAAACCCGGATTGGCCTGAAGGACCCGGAGGAGTTTGCCGCCCTGCTGGCCATCTACCGCAAATATCCCCTGGCGGAGCTCATCGTCCACCCCCGGGTGCGCACCGACATGTACAAAAATCCCCCCCGGTGGGCCTGCTTCGGGGAGGCTCTGGAGGGCTCCCCCTTCCCGGTGTGCTATAATGGGGACATCTACACGCCCGACGACGCGGACAGGCTCCGCTCCGCCTTCCCGGCGGCGGACCGGCTCATGCTGGGCCGGGGGCTGGCGGGGGACCCGGCTCTGGCCCGGCGGCTCAAGGGCGGCCCCCCGGCAGGCCGGACGGAGCTGAGCTGCTTTGTGGACCAGGTCTATGAGTCCTACGCCCAGGCCTTCGGCAGCCGCCGCAACGCCATGCTGCGGATGAAGGAGGTCTGGTTCTACCTGATCCGGCTGTTTCTGGACGGAGACAAGCTGTCCAAGGCCATCAAGAAGGCCCGGGACCCTCTGGACTACGAGAGTGCGGTGCGGTCGGTGTTTGCCGATCTGGAGCTCTCCCCCGTCCTCCGGCCGGACTGGTAAGGGCCATGGCGTACTGGGTCTATATTCTGCGCTGTGCCGACGGCACGCTGTACACCGGCACCGCCGCCGACGTGGACAGGCGGGCGGCGGTCCACAACCGGGGCAAGGAAGCCAAATATACCCGCTCCCGCCTGCCGGTGGAGGTGGTCTACCGGGAGAGCTGTCCCCATAAGGGGGCGGCCCTGAGCCGGGAGTACGCCATCAAACAGCTGAGCCGGCGGGACAAGCTGGCTCTTATCTCACAATATGAAAGAAAGCTGGGATCATGTATGAAGAAAGCGGCATTCATCGGCGCCGGCAATATGGGCGGCGCTCTCATTCAGGCGGCCTGTCAGGCCATGGGCGCCGATCAGGTCATCATCACCAACCGCTCCGCCGCCAAGGCCCAGGCTCTGGCCGATACCTGCGGCTGCGCCGTGGCGGCGGACAACGCTGCCGCCGCCCGGGAGGCGGAGTACGTCTTCCTGTGCGTCAAGCCCCAGGTGATGGAGGGTGTGGTGAAGGAGCTGGCCCCCGCCCTGCGTGACAAGCCGGACACCGTGCTGGTCTCCATTGCCGCCGGGCTTCAGATCGCCACCCTGCGGCAGTGGCTGGGCCTGCCCAATCCCATCCTGCGCATCATGCCCAACACCCCCGCCTCCATCGGCATGGGTATGCTGGCCCTCACCGGCGAGCCGGACGCCAGGGAGGAGCACTATCAGGCGGTGGAGACCATTCTGGCCAGGGCGGGCCGGGTGGAGCGGCTGGCCGAGCACCAGATGGACGCCTTCTCCGCCGTGGCGGGCTGCGGCCCCGCCTTTGTTTACCCCTTCATTGAGGCTCTGGCCGACGGCGGGGTAAAGGTGGGCCTGCCCCGGAGCCAGGCCATGGTGTACGCCGCCCAGATGGTGCTGGGCTCGGCCGCCCTGGTGCTGGAGAGCGGCAAGCACCCCGGCCAGCTGAAGGACGAGGTTTGTTCCCCCGGCGGCTCCACCATCGCCGGTGTGGCGGCCCTGGAGGCCCGTGCCCTCCGCTCCGCCGCCATCGAGGCGGTGGAGGCCGCCTACCACCGGAACGTGGAGCTGGGCAAGGTATAAGGGCACTCCCATGCGCTACTATACCAAAGAATGGTACCATCTGATGCAGCACCAGCACGACCTCAGCGGCTTTCGTAAAATTCCCGACAAGGTCTACTCTGACCGGGAGATCCGCGCCTTCTATGAGCAGGACCGGAAGGCGGCGGTGGCCGCGGCCCGCCGCAGCTACAACACACCCCCCGATTTCCGCTGGTATGAGGAGCTGCTTCAGCCGGACCGCTTTGATCCCCGGAATTTTCTTCTGACCGATCCCCAGACCGGGGCCGACTTTCACCCTGAAACCCCGGAGGCGGCCCGGCGCTGTCTGGAGGCGGAGGCCCGGGCGGAGGAGGCCCGCTTCGCCGCCCGTCCCCCCTTTGACCCGGCGGAGGCCGACAAAGAGTTTCAGGAGACCTACCGGGGACAGCTGCGCTGGGGCGGGAACCACTTCCCCCAGTGGGTGCGGGACACAGTGGATAAGCGGCTCATCGCCCTGAACCGGATGCCCGAGCAGGCCTACCGCCGCCTCCGGCAGGAGGAGCGGGCCCACCGCCGGGCCTTTGCGGCCATCAACAAAAAGGCGGAGCAGGTGCTGGAGGCCCAGGATATCCCGGAGTGGCTGCGCGCCCGTTTTTTCTTTCATGACGCCGATGTACTGAGGCTCCGGAAGCAGGGCGGCGACGCCGTTCTCCTGCTGCGTAATGACGGCCGGCCGGAGACGCCCTACTGCGCCGTCACCTTCCACGCTGTCTCTATGCTGGACCGGGAGCGGGGCCTGGTACTCCGTCCCCGTCCGGACGACGAGGGCCTGCTGATCTCCAACTGCCAGTACCTCTATGAGGAGCTCTACCGCACCGGCCAGGGCTATGAGATCCACATGCTTTTGTGGACCCCCTCCGCCCTGCGTTACCTCACCGTGGGCTGCCGGTCCGTGAGCATCCGGGCGTTGGATGCCTCCGCGCCGGAGATCTGCGCAGTTCTATCCGCTTTGTCGGTAAGCAAAACGAAGGACACGACATAAGTCGTGCCCTTCTTTTTGGAGCAGGTAAAGGGAATCGAACCCTCATATTCAGCTTGGGAAGCTGACGTTCTGCCACTGAACTATACCTGCAATTTAATTGACTTTGGTATTATAGCATGCCCTTCCAGCTTTGGCAAGGCCTTTTTTGTCGAGCCCGTCAAAACCCTTCGCCCTCTTCTCCGAAAATTCACAAAAAGCCTTGCAATCATTACCAAAGCATGATATCATTTCTTAAACCAAAGGTATAATAACTGAAAGGGTATGGAAAGGTTGGAAGTACGATGAGCAAAAAACAGGCGCTGACTGAATTCCATCGGGGCTCCATCCTGGCCGCCGCCGAGCGGCTTTTCGCGGAGAAGGGCACCGAGAAGACCACCATGGACGACATCGCCCGGGAAGCGGAGTACAGCAAGGCTACGCTGTACGTCTATTTCCAGAGCAAGGAGGAGATCATCAACGCCATTCTCCTCAGCGGTATGGTCCTGCTGAAGAAGAAGCTGCATGAGGCCATTGAGAGCCATACCGACTGGTTCCAGGCCTACGACGCGGTATGCCAGGCCATTGTTCGCTTCTATGATGAAAACCCCACCGCCTATGACGCGGCCACCGGCGCCATCCCCCTGTCCCAGGGCGGGGAGTCCGTTCAGAAGGGGATAGCCGACATCATCCGGGTCAGCGATGAGATCGAGCAGGAGCTGGCCGATTTCCTGGTCCGCGGTGCGGCGGACGGCGCGGTCCGTTCTCAGCTGCCCCCCATGGAGACCGTGCTGCTTTTCTGGTCCGCCCTGTCCGGTATGGTCCACACCGCCGAGAAGCGAGAGGCATACATCCAGCGCACTCTGGGCCTCACCCGGGAGGAGTACCTCCAGCACGGCGCCCGCCTGCTGCTGGCCTCTCTCACCAAGGCCAACATGTAACGGTCCACACCAAAACGCCGTCCCCTGCATGGCAGGGGGCGGCGTTCTGTATTTTGGCATACTTTCAGAAGCCGGTCAGCGGGGCGGAGCCGTCGTCCTCCCCCTTTTCGATGGCCAGCACCTTGGCGTCATAGCCGTAGCTGTCGTTGACCTGGATGCGGAAGGTCTCCCCCACCTTGCGGCCCAGCAGGGCCTTCCCCATGGGCGACTCCTTGCTGATGAGCCCGTGGAGGGCGTCCTGCCGCATGGTGGTAACGATCTGGTAGGTCTCGGTGTCCCCCTCGTCCTCCAGAAAGACGGTCACCTTGTCATAGAGCCCCACGCCGTCGGTCACCGGTTCGTCGGGCAGCACCTTGGCGGTGCGGATCATGTTCTCCAGGTAGCGGATGCGGCTTTCGTTGCGGTTTTTCTCCTGCTTGGCGGCCTTGTACTCAAAATTTTCGCTCAGGTCGCCGAAGGCCCGGGCCTCCTTCACCGCCTCCAGCAGCTGGGGCCGCAGCTGAATGCGGCGGTAGTCCAGCTCCTCCCGCATCATCTGGATATCCTTTTTGGTCAGTTCGTTGTGCATATCAAATCCCCTCTTTTCCAGCATGGGCGGCCTGTCCCTCCTGAATGGCCTGCCGCTCCCGGAGCAGCTCGGCATGGAGGGCGGCGGAATCCCAGGTCCGGTTGGTGGGGGTCAGCACCGCCTTGAGGGCCACCGGCGGGATCTTGTTGCGGCGGAAGCCCTGGAGGAACCGGTCCAGCAGGGGGCCGGTGCAGTTAACCAGCACCAGCATCTCATCGGAAAAGCCCTCCCCCTCCCAGGGCGTCTCGGGGGCGGCCCCCTCCACCAGCTCGCCCAGGGGCAGGCCGTACTCCTCCGGCTTCACCAGCCGGGCACGCAGCCCCAGCGGCAGGCACATCCGCCGGATCTTGGCGCCCTTGGAGTTATCCAGGTTATAAAGCAAAATCAGAGGCATATTCATGGTGTTCTTCCCCTTTCGTCTCTCCATTGTACCCACAACCGCCGCCGCCGTCAACCCGCATCTCCCGCCGCCATACATTATAAAGAAGGGAGATGAGGCCTGTGTACACACCGCCCTCCGGTGAGACGCTGCTGGCCGCCGCCGCCCTGGCGGGGGCTCAGCTGGCAAAAAACCGCTCTGCCGAGGAGCTGGCCGTCCTGTCCGCTTTTTTCTGCACCCTGGGAGACGGCCTGGCTCTCATCGCCGCCCGCCGGGCGATGGATGAGGCATGTAAATCTTCTGTAAATCCCATTGATAATGCTTCGGAAATCGCGTAAACTTAGAAGGAAAGTCTAAAGAGAGGTGCATCCGACCATGAAATGCGGAATTGTGGATGTTGGCTCCAACACCATCCGCCTGTCCATCTACCAGTGGGAGGGCAGGACGTTCAAGCTGCTGATGAATAAAAAGGAGATGGCCGGCCTGGCCGGCTATATCAAAAACGGGGTGCTGTCCGACAGCGGCATCCTGGTGGCCTGCCGGGTGCTGGCCGGCTTCAAGGAGCTGCTGCACAACTTCGATATCACCGATCTCCATGTGTTCGGCACCGCCTCCCTGCGCAATATCGTCAACACCGAGGAGGCCCTGGAGACCATTGAGGCGGTCACCGGCGTCAAGGTGGAGGTGCTCTCCGGCGCCGACGAGGCCGCCTTCTCCTTCCTGGGGGCCACGGTGGGGGGCGGCGCGCCGGGCACCGGCCTGCTGGCCGACGTGGGCGGCGGCTCCACCGAGCTGGTGGCCTACCGGGACGGGGCCATCACCTCGGGCTGTTCCCTTCCCATGGGCTCCCTGTCCCTCTTCACCCGGTATGTCTCCGGCCTCTTCCCCACCCGGGAGGAGCGGAAGGCCATCCGGACCGAGGTGAGCACCGAGCTGGAGAAGGCCCGTACCGCCGGTCTGCAATGCGACCATCTCACCGGCGTGGGGGGCACCTTCCGGGCGGCCGCCAAGCTGTGCAACGACCTGTCCGGGGCCGACCCGGACAATAAAATCATACCGGCGGAGGAGATCCGGGCCCTGTACAAGGGTCTGAAGAAGGGGGATCAGGATACCCTGAAGCAGATCCTCCGCTCGGTGCCCGACCGGGTCCATACCATTCTGCCCGGTCTGGCCATTCTCAAGTCCATTCTGGACGCCTATCAGGTATCCACCGTCACCGTCAGCGCCTGCGGCGTCCGGGAGGGCTACCTGCTTCATCGAGTCATGGGGGTAACAAGTCATGATGCATAAAGAGATCGACACCCGCTATACCCAGGAGCGGGAGCTGTCCTGGCTGCGCTTTAACGAGCGGGTGCTGGAGGAGGCCAGGGACGAGAGCGTCCCTCTGTTTGAGCGGCTGAAGTTCGCCTCTATTTTCACCAGCAATCTGGACGAGTTCTTCATGATCCGGGTGGGGTCCATTTACGACATGACCCTGTCCAAGCAGACCCATGTGGACAGCAAGAGCGGCCTCACCCCCACCGAGCAGCTTCAGGCCATCTTCAAGGCGGTGCCCGCCCTCTACAAGCAGCGGGACAAGATCATCTCCCAGCTGGAGAAGCGGCTGCGCACCTGCAACATCTGCAATCTCACCCCGGCGGAGCTGGACGGCAAGGAGCGCAAGCAGACCGAGCGGTGGTTCAGGGACTATGTGCTGCCCATCCTGTCCCCCATGGTGGTGGACAGCCACCACCCCTTCCCTCACCTGCCCTCCAACAGCCTGACCATCGCCCTCACCCTGCGGCTGGGCAATAACCGCTGCTTCGGCCTGGTGCCCATTCCCAAGGCCCTCCCTCTCTACTACCAGCTGGAGGAGCAGGGGCTGCGCTACCTGCTCACCGAGCAGATCGTGCTCCACTACGCCGACCAGCTCTTTGAGACCTATCAGGTGGAGGAGAAGTGCGTCATCTCGGTGACCCGCAACGCCGACATCAGCCCCGAGGACGAGGATTACGACGTGGGCGAGGATTTCCGGGCCCATATGCAGAAGGTGCTGAAAAAGCGGGCCCGGCTGGCTCCCGTGCGCCTGGAGATCCAGGGGGAGGCCTCCGCCGAGCTCCAGCAGTTTTTGTGCCAGCGGCTCAACCTGACCGCCGAGCAGGTGTTCAGGTCCAAGAGCCCCCTCATCATGGGCTACGTCTATTCTCTGGAGGGCAAGCTGCCCAAGGAGAGCGCCGCCGCCCTGTGCTATCCCCCCTATACCCCCCAGTGGCCCGCCGGACTGGTGAAGGGGGAAAAGCTCATTCCCCAGATTTTACGGCGGGATACCCTGCTGTTCTACCCCTTCCACTCCATGGAGCCCTTCCTCCAGCTGGTGCGGGAGGCCGCCAACGACCCGGCGGTGCTCTCCATTAAAATCACCATCTACCGCCTGGCCTCCACCGCCAAGCTGGTGGAGTACCTGGCCGCGGCGGCGGAAAACGGCAAGGACGTGACGGTGCTCATGGAGCTGCGTGCCCGGTTCGACGAGCAGAACAACATCGCCTGGGCCCAGCGGCTGGAGGAGGCCGGCTGTACCATTCTCTACGGCTTTGAGCACTTCAAGGTCCACTCCAAGATCTGCCTCATCACCCGCCGGGAAAAGGGCCACATCCAGTACATCACCCAGATCGGCACCGGCAACTATAACGAAAAGACCGCCAAGCTGTACACCGACTTCTGTCTCATGACCGCCAGCCCGGCCATCGGCGGCGACGGGGCGGCCTTCTTCCAGAACATGGCCACCTCCAACCTCCACGGCGACTATCACCAGCTGCTGGTGGCCCCCTACAGCCTGAAAAACCGCATTCTGGAGCTGATGGACCGGGAGATCGAGAAGGCCCGGCAGGGTCAGCCCGCCCGTATCTTCTTCAAGGTCAACTCGGTCACCGACCGGGACCTCATCGACAAGCTGGCCCAGGCCAGCCAGGCCGGGGTACCGGTGACCCTCAATGTGCGGGGGATCTGCTGCCTGCGGCCCGGCGTACCCGGTCTCACCGACCGCATCCGGGTCTTCTCCATCGTGGGCCGCTACCTGGAGCATCCCCGGATCTATGCCTTCGGCGTGGGCGAGGGCACCCGACTCTATATCGGCTCGGCCGATCTGATGACCCGCAACACCGAGCGGCGGGTGGAGATCGCCTGCCCGGTGGTGGACCCGGACGTCCGCCGCCAGATCCGCTCCTATGTGGAGCTCTTCTGCTCCGACAACGTGAAGGCCCGCAACATGGGGCCCGACGGGGGCTACTCCCCCGTTCCCCGGGAGGAGGGGGCCCCCGCCCTCGACGCCCAGGCGGCCCTGATGGCGCGGGCGGTGCAGGAGGCCCAGGCCGCCGCCAGCGCCCCGGTCCCCCAGGAGAAGAAGGGCGGCCTCTTCCACCGCCTGTTCCGCAAGCGCTCCTAAAGAGACAAAAACAGCCGCCGTCCATCAGGACGGCGGCTGTTTTTCATATCTCTCAGCGATAGCAGATCTCGTGGCGCTTGGGGCCGGTGGAGACGATGGTGATGGGGCACTCGATCTCCTGTTCCAGGAAGGCCACATAGTCCTTGGCCTGCTGGGGCAGGGCGTTGAAGTCGGTGACGCCCCGGATGTCGCACTTCCAGCCGGGCAGGGTGGTGTAGACGGGCTTGGCATGGTCCAGCATGGCGGGCACCGGGAAGTCCCGGGTCACCTTGCCGTCGATCTCATAGCCGGTGCACACCTTGATCTCATCCAGATAGCCCAGGCAGTCGATGGCGGTGAGAGCCACCTGGGTGGTACCCTGCACCATGCAGCCATAGCGGGTGGCCACGGCGTCGAACCAGCCCACCCGGCGGGGGCGGCCGGTGGTGGCGCCGTACTCGCCGGCGTCGCCGCCCCGGCGGCGCAGCTCCTCCGCCTCATCGCCGAAGAGCTCGCTGACAAAGGCGCCGGCGCCCACAGCGGAGGAATAGGCCTTGGTGACCGTCACAATATCCTTGATGGACGTGGGAGGCACAGCGCCGCCCACCGTGCCGAAGCCGGCCAGGGTGTGGGAGGAGGTGGTCATGGGGCAGATGCCCAGGTTGGGGTCCTTCATGGAGCCCAGCTGACCCTCCAGCAGCACCTGCTTGCCCTCCTTCAGGGCCTGGTGCACGAAGGTGACCGCATCCCCCACGTAGGGCTCCAGGATCTTCTTGTAGCCCATCAGCTCCTGGAACAGGGCCTCGGGGTCTAGGGCAGGCTTGTGGTACAGGTGCTCCAGCAGCACGTTTTTCAGGTCACAGATGTGCTTGATCTGCTCTCTCAGCCGGTCCTCGTGCCACAGGTCGGCCACCTGGATGCCGATTTTGGCATATTTATCGGAATAGAAGGGGGCAATGCCCGACTTGGTGGAGCCGAAGGCCGCGCCGGCCAGGCGCTCCTCCTCGCAGCTGTCCAGCAGCACATGATAGCTCATCAGCAGCTGGGTGCGCTGGTCCACGATGATGTGGGGGGCAGGCACGCCGCCCTCCTCCAGATGCTTCAGCTCGGCGGCAAACTTGTTGACATCCAGCGCCACACCGTTGCCGATGATGTTGGTGGTGTGGGTGTAGAACACGCCGGAAGGCAGCTGATGCAGGGCAAACTTACCATAGTCGCAGATAATGGTATGGCCCGCATTGGCGCCGCCCTGGAAGCGGATGACCACATCGGACTTCTCCGCCAGCAGATCGGTGATCTTACCCTTACCCTCGTCGCCCCAGTTGGCGCCTACGATCGCTTTCACCATATTTGGTTCCTCCTGCCGCGGGGATTCGCACATTGGCCTTTTCCCGTCGGCAATCCATGGGGTCAGTGTTCCCCAGGCGGTATTATATTACGCTTTACCCTGTGAATCAAGGCAAAAAAAGAGAAAAAATGTCACAAATTCTCTCCCAGCCCTTTCCATGCCGTCATGTACTGTTGGAAAAGTAAAAAAAGAGGTTTACTTCCACACTTCACTTTGATAAAATAGGAGAAACGGGCGGTCTTTTCTCCGCCCGACGGTTTCCGAAAGAGAATCATCAGGAGGGCAAACACTCTATGACGAAAAACGAAAAACGGGAACACAGTGACCTGCTCTATCAGGCCATCCTCACGCTGAAGGATCTGGACGAGTGCCGCAAGTTCTTTTCCGACCTGTGCACCGTGGCGGAACTGCGGGCCATGGAGCAGCGCTTCGAGGTAGCCATGCTGCTGTCCGACGGCATGATCTACAACGACATTCTGGAGCGCACCGGCGCCTCCAGCGCCACCATCAGCCGGGTGAACCGCTCCCTGCAATATGGCGCCGACGGCTATCAGGCGGTGCTGCCCCGGGTGAAGGAGAAGCAGAACGGCAATGGCGTATGAATATCTGGCCGGCTGCTACGACCGGTTCACCGCCGACGTCCCCTACGCCGCCTGGGCGGACTATCTGGAGAAGCATTTTGCCCGCAGCAAGCTGCCCATCCATACCGTGCTGGACCTGGCCTGCGGCACCGGCTCTCTGACCTGTGAGCTGGCCCAGCGCGGGTATGAGATGATCGGGGCCGACCTGTCGGAGGAGATGCTGGCCCAGGCCGCCGAGAAGGCCCGGGACCTCTCCGGCACCCTCCCCATCTTCCTCCACCAGGCCATGGAGGAGTTGGACCTGTACGGCACCATTGACGCCTGCGTCTGCTGTCTGGACAGCGTGAACTACGTGACCCGGCCCAAAAAGCTGGCCCGGGCCTTTCAGCGGGTTCACACCTTCCTGATGCCGGGAGGACTGTTCCTCTTTGACATCAACACCCCGGACAAGCTGCGGGGACTGGACGGCCAGCTCTTCATGGATGAGGATGAGGACGCCTGCTGCATCTGGCGGGCGGAGTACTCCCCCCGGCGGCGTATCTGTACCTACGGCTTCGACCTCTTTTTCCGCACGGAAAACGGGCTGTGGGACCGGATGGAGGAGGTCCATGAGGAGTACGCCTATGAGCCGGATGAGCTGGAGGACATGCTGCGGCAGGCCGGCTTCCGGCAGATCAAGCAATATGGCGAGCTGAAGATGCGCAGACCCGCACCGGGGGAAGAGCGCATCTTTTTCGCCGCACGAAAGGAATTTTAATCGTATGTCAGATTCGATCATTCGCGTTCTGGCCAAGGACGCTCCCATCAAGGCCTCCGCCATCTCGGCCCGTGCCATGGTGGAGCGGGCCAGACAGATCCACAAGACCCTGCCTGTGGCCACCGCCGCTCTGGGCCGCTCCCTGATGGCCGCCTCCATGATGGGCAACCAGCTGAAGGAGGAGAACGGCTCGGTCACCCTGCGCATCAAGGGCGACGGCCCTCTGGGCGGCATCACCGTGGTGTCCGACAGCGCCGGCAACGCCCGGGGCTATGTGGTCAATCCCCTGGTGGACCTACCCCTGAAGGGCCCCGCCAAGCTGGATGTGGGCTCCGCCGTGGGCAAGGACGGCTCTCTCACCGTCATCAAGGACCTGAATATGAAGGAGCCCTACGTGGGTACCATCCCCCTGGTGTCCGGCGAGATCGCCGAGGACATCACCTCATACTTTGCCGAGAGCGAGCAGATCCCCTCCGCCTGCGCCCTGGGTGTGCTGGTGGATGTGGACCAGAGCGTGCTGTGCGCCGGCGGCTATCTGATCCAGCTGCTGCCCGGCGCCGACGACAGCGTCATCACCGCCATTGAGGAGGGCATCAACAAGGTGGGGCCCGTCACCGAGGCCATGCGCAACGGCGAGAGCGCCCGCAGCCTGGTGGAGCGTGTGCTGTCCGCCTTTGACCTGGAGATCCTCAGCGAGGAGCCGGTGGAGTACCGCTGCTACTGCAGCCGGGAACGGGTGACCCGCGCCCTCATCAGCATGGGCCGGGAAGAGCTGGAGTCCCTCATCAAGGATCAGGGCAAGGCCGAGCTTACCTGCCAGTTCTGCGACAAGGTATATAACTTTACAGGCGAGGAATTGCAGGCACTTTTAGCCTCTGTTTGATTTTTCTGAAAAAAATCGAAAAAAGTTGTTGACAACTGGGGGTCGTTCTTGTATAATAAATTTCGTCGCTTGGCCCGACGCAAGCAAGACAAGAGCGAGGGAGCATAGCTCAGCTGGGAGAGCGCATGCCTTACAAGCATGATGTCACAGGTTCGAGCCCTGTTGTTCCCACCACTCCCTTTCTGGGAGCTCCCGTACCCCCTACCGTCTGGCGCGGTAGTTCAGTTGGTTAGAACGCCGGCCTGTCACGCCGGAGGTCGAGGGTTCAAGTCCCTTCCGCGTCGCCATTTTTCTTCTGATGTGGGCATCCGAAGGATGAGGCAAAGGCCCCTCCCACATCGCAATTTGCCTCTGTAGCTCAGTTGGTAGAGCAGGGGACTGAAAATCCCCGTGTCGCTGGTTCGATTCCGGCCGGAGGCACCACCGTTCCCGGTGGATACCGCAAGGTATCCACCGGGGGCACCTTCAAAAAGTCAAGCATACTCCTCTCCCCTTCTGCATAAGATGGGACTGGATATGCAGGTGTAGCTCATCTGGTAGAGCGCCACCTTGCCAAGGTGGAGGTAGCGAGTTCGAGCCTCGTCACCTGCTCCAAAAATGATAAAAGGAAGGTTTCTCCCTTCCTTTTATCCATATGGCGACATAGCCAAGTGGTAAGGCAGAGCTCTGCAAAAGCTCCACCCCCAGTTCGAATCTGGGTGTCGCCTCCAAAAAACCGACTATCGAAAGATAGTCGGTTTTCTTTTGTATCCATTGTGCCGCAATGGTTTCAGGCGCTTTAGGTTGTTAAAGTAGGCAAGCACTACATACTTCCTCTCTTCCCTTCCTTAAGCAAGACTTCACTGTTTTTTACTGTTTTTTGCTGTTTTCTACTGCGCAAATTGGTGCAGTAAATGGTGCAGTAATTGGTGCAGTAATTGGTGCAGTAAATTCGCATCGTTTGCATGTTTAATTTTTCTGAATTGTTGCTTAGGATGGTATGGGAGGTAAGTATGAGAAAGAAAAAAGCAACGTATGGGAATGGATCTATATATCAGCGGGCTGATGGGATGTGGACGGCCAAATATAAGCCAACCCCTTACAGCAAAACAAAGTACCTGTATGCAAAAACTGAAAGAGGTGTAAGGCAAAAACTAAATGACCTCAAAAATGCTCCAGAAACACTTATCACTATTTCTCCAAAAGACATCTTGCTTATAGACTACATCGCGATCTGGTTCCGCACATATAAGAGGCCAAAAATAAAACAATCAACTTTCGACCGACTCGATGCAGTTATTAGGAACCAAATTACTCCTAAATTTAAGTATAGGCTACTCAAGGATATCTCATCGGATGAATTTCAGCAATTTATCAATGACCTTGTTGAATCTGGCCTATCATATTCCGTAGTGAAAAAAACCTATGATATCTTGAACAGTTGCTTAAAGCACGCCACTTTAAAAGGCGATATACCTAAAAACCCAATGGAATTGGTACAGGGTCCGTCCCCTTCCGGGTTTGAGTCTAAGCAAGTTCGGGCACTTACAGCAGAAGAAGAAAAAGCTATACTCCAGGAGCTTGAAACAAAATGGACTACAGGCAATCTTAGGTACCCATACAAGGATGCATTCATCATCATGCTCAATACCGGACTCCGTGAAGGTGAGTTGGTGGCGCTTGACTGGGACGACATTGATTTTGAGGGTAAAACCATTAAAGTCCATAAAACAACCGTCATGATAAAAGACAGGCTTCCAGATGGTAGATTGTCTGGCAAATGCCATCAAGAGGTACAGTATACCCCAAAGACAAAATCCGGCAACAGAGATGTTCCAATCAATAATCATGCTCTCGCGGCTCTGGAGCGCCTACACGAGGCGAACAGCGGCTCCCAGTATGTTTTATCAACAGAGAACAAAAACCGCCCTGTGGTCAACGTATTGTACAAACAGCTCAAACGAGCAGCAGACAGGTGTGGCATATACGGAATCAGCCCTCACACGCTCAGACATACTTTTGCAACACGTCTATTTGAAAAGGGTGCAAACGTCAAAGATGTAAGTGTTATTCTTGGGCACTCAAATGTGAATATTACTTACAACACCTACATCCACGTTATTCGGGAACGAAAAGATGATGTTGTTGCTCTACTTAACTAAAACGTAAAAAATAAGAGGCACATTTTGTGCCTCTTATTTTTATTCTGAACTATCTCTCGTGCCCTCAATAAAAGTACGAGTCTCTGTCCGCCTTTTATAAGCCTCTTTGATGATGTCGTACACAATATTGATCTCGCCGTTTGTCATCCCGCGCATATCAAGAAATTTCTCATACTGATCATACACCTTAAAGATGCGATTAAACTCTTCTCGCGAGATTGGGGTCTCATCATCAGCAGCTCGATGAGAAAAATCAATAATGCGGTCTCTACTGCTCTGGATGAACATCTCTTCGGTGAGCCGCGTGTTGGCATTCAAAGCTGCCGTCACGTCCCCCAGTGTTGTTTTAAGACTAGAGATTGCATCATCATAGGCTTTCGCTCGACTATCTACCCAGTGCATCCATTTATTTCGTTTAGCGATATTATCATCGGAATATCTAGTATTCACATCCCGTAGAAGCACCTTAACCTCTTGCAATGTATTTTCAATCCGCGCTCTCTCTTCTTTTTTTCGTGCAAAGTGCTTTCTTATTTTAAAAAATTCAGGGACTACCTTCCCTTTAAATTCCAGTATCTCTCCGATGAGTTGCATGACAAAAAAACATGCAATGAGAATGATAGCAACTTTAACCGGTATGTTTAGGTACTCGACATATGATATCATAGCCAATCACCCGCCTTTACTTAGGCGGACTCATGACTTTTGTTAGTCTCATTCCAATTCATGATTTCCTTAAGTTTGTCAAATCCAAACATAGCCGCATAAGCCACCATAAAGCCGGCAACAACCAAAGCCAAAATAATGTACCAGGTGAGTGCGATCGCGTTAATCTGGCAATACATAATCCCTGCGCAAATCGTAAGTGCCTCCGCGATCATCAAGGCAAGCAGATTGGTCGGGAGTTTATCCCAAGTAGCCTTTTTCAACACCTCAACAACAACATTAGTCAGTGCAACCAACACACCAATTGTAGCAATCAAAACAGAAATTTCCATATCATACACCCTTTCTATATTAAATAGGCGGACTATTTATAAACCGCTCATCTTGTTGAAACCCATTTGCTTGCGCTTGAGCATACTTAATACCCTCTCCATTCGGTCCTGTATTTTCAGCTTTGCTCTTATCAACAATTTTTGATAGAACAATACTGCAGGCTGTTCCTATAGGAGTGAACACCACCGTCCAGCACATCAATGCGCCAGTATATCCAACCTCAATGCTCTTAAGGGCTAAATAAAAGCCGCCACCTAAACCGGCGGCGAGCATCAGCAGAATATAAACAGCAAATCGATTTGTGAACCCAAGTCTCGCAAAATGGCCTCTTTTTTTCTGCAACCTCTTTGCTTCTGGCTGTGACATAATGTCACCCCCAATCAAGCCTGTCCCATCATCTTAGCGAGCCGATACATCATTTCAACAAGAGTCTCCCTAGTGGGCATATCTTCCCACATATAGTTTGGTTCTCCGTTCGGAAGGGTTCCACTTCCTTTAACAAGACCAGTAGAAATAGCCCACTGTCTTGATTCCTTTGACCAATCGCCAGCGTCATTGTCCCGCAAAGTAGTACGGTACTCATTCATCAACTCGGTAAACCGATTCAGATCCATATCATCATCCTCCTGTACTCCATTTAAAATATCTTGAACTTCTTTACGAAGTGCGTCCATGCTCTTCCCATGCTTTGGCAACCATTGTCCCATATCAGCATGAGCAGATCCATACCCGGCACGAGATGCTTCTGCATGGTCACTAATTCCAGACACCGGATAGCCAAGCTTCATGACACAATATACGTTCCATGCAACCAACATCTGCCACATACGATCGAAGTATGCCTGATTTTTAGCGACATCATAATTCACCATAGTGCCGCCATTATAGGTATGTCCTGCCGGTTCACAAACTTCCCATTGCACTTTTGAGTTATTCCATGAACCCTTCTTCCCTGCTCCGCATCCCCATGGGCGTGCAGTCAAAGGCATAGCAAGAATAATCTTTCCTTCACCTAAATGAAAATCGCCCAGAATGGCGTTCACACCCCATCCGGACGATTCTTTGTTCATTAAGTTAAAAATCACATCAGCGCTCGGTTGAGCAACACCAATCGAGTGATTGACTGCACCAACCGGAGTAATATATCTCTTTGCTTTGTAGGCACCGTTTTTGGTCGCATAACGAGTTTCAAGATGGGCTTCTACATAAGTAATACATTCTTGTTTAGTCAAATATCATCACCTTCAGTAAATAACAATATCATATCAAATGATTTTGTTAGAAATTTTATCGTAATTTGTATCAAAATATTGCTACACTTACTGTGTATAATTCTAAGAAGCCTAAGCAGTACACTTAAATATATCTAGCAACCCAAGCAATCTCAAGATTTGATCTATGTGGATACAAATATGTTGACATAACATCCTCAAATGCTGTTGGGAATCCTGTAAGCCCAATCGTAATAGTATTACCAGAAGACACACTAACAGATCCTCCATGTACTAAGTAATAACGCTTGTTGGAGTCATTATTTCTACAGCATCCAATACAAGTTTCAAAGCCATCATTATATCCATAATAACTTGGATATGCAAAAATAACATCAGTAGCCTGCGACGAGCTTAATCCATCTCCACCTCTTACATTAAGAACAAACCCAAGTAGTTGTTTAATAGTATGGTTAACGGTGAAATTAAATTGTGATTGTGTCATACTATATCCTGTAGTAATAAAAGGCACATTTGTTGTTGAACTATAATCACTAATAATCGTAGATCCACCTTCAAAGGACCCTGCAACACCAAAAATACTAATGCCCTTCTTAATATTTGCGGCAACTAAATTTGCATCACCTTTAATTGTTTGCGTTCCAGTTAAATATCTTCCACTCGCAATCGTTTTGTTGCTGGTTCCAGGAGTAATTGTTTGGGCCCCTTGTGTTGGAATTGTGCCTGTAATCTTACCTGATGCACCATATGCTGTTTTACCAGTCAAGATATCAGAAGCAACAGCAGTCGCATCACTTGTGTCTATTCCGGTTTTAATTGCCCTGACAGCGGCAGGGTAAGTGCTAAACACATCATTCACGCTTTGTCCCTTTTCAGCTAATACTGTTTTCAAATCTGCTTTTGTTGAATCGACAACTTCTAACTTCTCCATAGTGGTAATGCCAGAAGTATCTCCTTTAATCTGATCAATTTTTGTGTTTACCTCTTCCAAAGTCGATCCACTCAAAATATTCTCTAAAACAGTATTTACATCTCCAAGTTTTGCATCAGTTTCAGCTTTAGCATTTTTAATCTCGACATCAATTGTTGATCCAGAAGATGTATGAACTGCTTTTGCAACAGTTCTAGGATGGATTTCTATGTCTCCATCTTTTAATGTACGAATTTCAGAAGCCAATTAAATACCCCCTTTTTATTTAGCCTATAAAAGTTCACCTTTATTGTTTTATTAGAATTGTTGGTAATTTATTTTATATCCGATCGTTCAGAATGTAATCAGTGCAGATTTCAGATTTGACATAAAACAAGGGTTGCGGCAGTTAGCTACGATGATAGATAGGTGGAAAACAACGGGGAATATTGATAGATGAAATTTGTTTCACTGTTTGAACTCCAATATTAAAGTTTTTATTACAGAAATCCTATCGAAAAGTTGTTTTCTGTAACTTCAACAACTCGAATAAATCCATCAGTCATGCCTGTTTTATCAAATTCAAAAAGGAGATTTCCACCAGAGCAGACAAAACTTGCCGGTGAGTTCTCATCCCTTGTAATAAAAACAACACTTCCTTTTGCTACATCTCTACTTTCAAACGGTGAACCGCCTACCGATTGAGCAGAATCGCCATCAAAATAATAAAAATCAGTCATGCTACCCAAGAACTTTCCAGATACCGTTTCAACTCCTGTTTTAATCGCCCTCACATTTGCCTCAAGAATGTCAAATGGAGCGTCCGACGGAGTCTGCACGCCCTTTTCAGTAATAGCGGATGCTATGCCTGCCCTGCCATCAGCAACAGCGGTCGAGTAGTTAACGAAAATATCGCCTACTGTATTGCCGCTGCCATTGATAGCAGCTTTTAAATCATTCTTAATGTTCTGCAACTCTGTCAAACTTTGAGTAACATTATCAGCAGGCGTTCCATTTACTGTATTCAATGTATTTGCCGTACTTTCCACAGGTACACTAATAGAACTAATATCATTCTCAATCGGCTCGCCATTATCATTCATAACAGCGGCTAAAGTAGTTCTTGGTAAAACTTGTGTTTTATTGTCTTTAAGTGTTTTAATATCTGCCAATTTATTTACCTCCTTTTTTTAATCACATACATTTTTGTGCCGGATGTTGTTCTGCATTATGGAATCGCCCACTCCAAGGTCCACGTTGTTGGCGTTAGCAATGGCGTAGCAGGCGGGTACAAGCTTGTTGTAGTTAATGGACGTGTGATAAGTCTCCCTTCGTTAATTTATATCTTATTATTATTAGCTAATCAGATACAAAAATAATGTAATCTGACATCATATCGTTATAAGATTCAACAATCTTAGCGCCTTCCACAAATATATTTCTAGCAACTCCAGATCCACATTTGCAAAAAATAAGTTGTCCGCTTAGCACTGTTTCTGAGAAAGACTGCCTAATATAATGTTTTAGTTCGTTGTCAGAATTTACAAAATAAAATTCTGCTGATGCAGCTAAAAAATCATAAGTAATTATTGTTTTTTTACCACCTGTTTCAATCGCTCTCACAACAGCCGGGTAGGTGCTGAACACGTCCCCCACCGTCTGGCCCTTCTCAGCAAGTGCGGCTTTCAGGTCGGCTTTGGTGGCCGCCAGCTTCGCCAGCTTATCAGCTATTGTGCCCATTATACAACCTCCCCGTTGATAGAGTCCAAAAGTGCGCCAATATCACCAACAGCACTGTCTACATAAGCTTTTGTCGCATAATCCGTAGAAACTACCCCTCCAAGAGTATCTGCATCAACCAATGCAGGCTCATCAGGCAAACCATCATCACTTGTAATCCACCCCATGTTTGCATGAGCATCAGAACTTGTATTATGAGCATTGATCTGTCCACTCACATCAGGGGTTGGAATAGCTTCAATCTGTTGATCTGTGTAAGTCTTTGCATCCTGTAGAGCCTGAGCAGCGCTTCCGGCAGGGTCAGCACCGACTTCAGCTGCATTAGGAGTCCAGGTATTAGGACGTGCTCCAACTTGATCAGCGGTCACTTCATGCGGATTCTGCTTATTCTGAATATGTGTATCTAAATTACCCTGTACGGCCGCTGAAGAACCAGCAGGATCTGCCCCAACTTGAACCGCAGTTACGCTATGAGGATTATTTTTGTCTGCAGTGTGTGCATCAAGTTTACTTTGAACTGCAGCCGCAGCTCCAGCAGTTTCCTTCCCATTCAAAGCTTCTCGGATATCGCTGTGAGCTTCCGGACTTGCATTATGCTCAGCAATTTGCCCACTCACATCGGGAGTTGGAATTTGCGAAATTTTCTGATCCGTATATGATTTTGCATCGTTTAAAGCTTGAGTAGCACTTCCGGCAGGATCAGCTCCGGCCTGCTCCGCAGTTACACTATGGGGGTTCTCCTTGCTGGAAATATGGCTCGCCATATCAGAAAACTTCTGTTCTGCGGTTCCGCCGTCTTCCGTCTCTACAATCTTTGCTTTAGTTTTACGGTACACATTATCATAGCTACCAGCATCATTTTTCTTATGCTCATGAATCAATAAATCTGCCATTCTATCACCTACCCAACAATATATTCTCTACTTCCTCCCGCCAAAGAGTAGGTACTTGTTCAATAGTCCACAGACCGCGTTGAATGAGATCAGCGTACAATTTAGCCATTGTTCGCACCTCCCATGGTCATCATCGCCACACCCAATTCCGCCACGGCCAACTCCAGAGCGGTGAGGCGGTCCTCATCGCCTATGCTCTCCAGACCATGCTGCTTGGCCAAGGCAATCAGCTCATCGGCCTGCTCCTGGGTGATCTCCAGGTTGTCTGCCAGGGCGTTGATACGCGCCAGCGCCGCCTCCACGGTGTAGGGCACACCGTTGGTCAGGCGGTTTTTCAGTACGTCATAGCTCATATGATTATCCTCCTTTACAAATTGGTTGCCGCTCCCTCCAGCGCGGCAATCCGGGTAGCGAGCTGCTGGATGATGGTATTGGGGTCAGCACGGCCGGACACGGTGGTGTCGCCGGTGTCGGTATAGATGGTATTCGTGCCAGACAGGGCTATAATTTCCTGTGGCGTGAGCTGGATTGTGATGGGATTTTCGATTTTGTAAACAATTTGTACATTTTGCGTGTCCAACCATGCCTTAAACTCATCTATTGAGTCAATCCCCAATTCGTCCATAACCCCAACCCAATATAAATTCGGATTATTTACTCCAATCCAAAAATATGACGTGTTCACCTAAATGAAAATCGCCCAAGATAGCGTTTACACCCCATCTGGACGATTCTTTATTCATCAAATTAAACATTACATCAGCACTCGGTTGTGCAACACCAATCGAATGGTTTACTACACCAGCCGGTGTGATGTATCTCTTTGCTTTATAAGCCCCATTTTTGGTCGCGTAGCGAGTTTCAAGATGGGCTTCTACATAAGTAATGCATTCTTGTTTTGTCAATTCAAATCACCTTCACTTGATAATGCGGTTTTACTCCACCCTGTACCGCATAACGCATCCAGTCAAATACGACAATAGCAAATGCAGATAGAACTGCCCAGAGTCCCATAAACGGGATACAAATCTGCCCCCATAAATTAAACGGCATCGCGGAGTAGTCCCATACGTTAAGTCCTAACCATATGTTTAGTATGCATCCAACAACGAATTCAGTTGCAGTAATACCAATCGCGCATAAAACGGACTGGACTAACAGACTCATTTCCCACGGCAATTCGCACCCCAATCTTTCCAAAGGGATGCAAAGGAATATAGCAAGCAGGAGCATTGTCCAACTAATCCCATCCTGATTCCCGCTTAATGTTTTCCAAACAACCTCAACGAAGAAGTAGAATGTGCCTCCAAATACCCACAAGAGCATTGAAAACACCCATTCCCCGGTTCGTTCCATTCGGCCCATTTACATCACCTTATGATTCTTTATAGACCCCAATACGATTTAAAATCACCTGCATCTGTTCTTCTGCCACAGCTAATTTAGTCAGAAGTTCTTCCTTGTAAGGTGCCGGCAATTCATCTCCGTATTTGACCGCCGAAATCTCATCTACATCAGATAGGCTGTTCACATATTGTTTCAGGGCGTTGTGATAGGCGGTATTTTTTGTGATATGTCTTTGGGCGGTGACATAAATGGATGTGATCTCCTCAGCAGAATAAACAGAACACTTACCACCGTCTGCTTGGTAGATGTACTCCGTACCTCCCAGCTCAACAACCTTAAACAAGCTATCAATGTTGTTTTGGTCATTATTGGACAGATTGAAATGATCTATCCGATCTCCAATCTGGACGTCAACCCCAGATTCAATTGTTACATTGCACATTCTGGAGATCTCAGCAAGCTTTGCGGTGCGCACCGTTTCTGTGGCATTTTCATCTCCAAGGATTTCAGCTACATCTGCAATAGTAATCCATCCACGCACCGCTGCTTTGAACAATCCAGATGCCTCAACAACACCAGACTTATACATATCCATAAGCTTTTTCTTCATCGTCATACCTCCAATGCAGCGAGAATAAGTTCATCAACAAGGTTCTGTTGCTCATAAACCATGCTTCCTCCATCGGTCTTTGATACAACTACAGTATCAGCACCCTCGATATCTTCATGCCCAATCAGATTATATGGCTCACTATTGAAGGCAACACCGATGGCATCCTCTTCGGTAGCGTTAACATAGCTACCGCTTTCACTGATTTTGATATATGTTACAGAATCCGTAATACCAAGCTCTGTACCATCAATCTTAATAATGCGATACATCTCACATAACCTCCTTTACACCGACTAATTGAGCAATATGTCGCAAGTCATCAATGCTTGCATGAAAGAATTCGTGGTTCCATAACCAGTAATCTTCATAGTCGGTACGCTTATACTTTTTACATACATTGTCATCCCACACCATGTCCCATCTATCCTGATAATCGCTATCTCGTTTTGATAAAGCTTTTTGGATGGACTGCGTGAGATGGCCTCGAACCATGCCCATACCATCGTCATTCCGGGAAAAGTATTGATGCGCATTCTCACTGGTTTCGCAGCAGATAGTTTTACCTTCATATGTAATGAATCCATCGTAACTCTCACATTCTGTAAGAGCGGGTAGGTTCACATCACCACATATGGCTTTGTTCTTAAATCTTTTATGAACAATATATTTCACCTTTTATTCCTCTTTCTCTAAAGTTTTCAATCCGCTCTGGAGAGAATCCAAATATTGCATAGAACAGTCTACGAAGTCGCAAGACTCTCTTATGGTCGTTATAACATTCAAAGTAGGCGAGCATTCCATTTACAGAAGTCCATAAGTCTTCATATGACATCTCACCGTTTTGAATCTTATGATAGAAAGCTTTTATTTTCTTGCGTGCCCGTTTAACACCATCCCTATTTCCGTTAACAACAACCTTCCCTGTTTCTGTCAGGTGATATTTTGCTTTGCAATATCGAAATGGTTTTGTTAGCGGTACAATTCGAGACTTTGAGCGGCTGATTGTTAGCTTCAGGCTCTCAGCTTTTTCGACAATCAAATTCATGATTTCTTTCGCATCTCTATCAGGAGGGACGATGATATAATAATCGTCCATATAATGTCCCGCACATTGAATTGATAGCTGGCACTTAATGTAATTATCCAAAGCGGAGGGAAATGCAATCATTTCAGCTTGGCTTGGTTCAACACCTAATGGTAGCCCCTTGCCACCCGGAACGGTGTTTACAATACTATCGCCAAGCTCTCTCAAATCATTGTTGTTTAGGAGTTGATTATGGCGTTTGAATATCATCTCGTGTGATACAGATGGGAAGAACTGCTTGAAGTCCAAAAGCATTACGCTGCCATTCGTTCCGTATCTTCTGAAATGAAAGCGCAGGTCTTTTCGTAGTTCTCTCTTGGAAAACTCAAACCCTTTGCCAGGTAGACTTGCGCCATTGTTCCATATCATACTCGGTAAATAAAGAGGCAGCAGAACCTTTTGTGTGAATACCTTATGTATCTGTCTGTCTTGGATACGAGGAGCGTCAATAGGACGTGTCTTCCCACGCTCAGAAATCATAAAATGAACATATGCAGCTGGCTCCCATTTTCGCTCTAAAATAAGCCGTCTGCGTCGTGCAGTACCTGAGAATAGGTGCAACTCAAATCGTTGTGTACTGTTCTTCCAGCGTACAGCATTGCAGCACTGTTTACCGGCGCTATATAAATCATGGTAAGTAAATACCTCGTTCAGTCCACCTACATCTAAACTTCGCTGCAATCTGTTCGCTTCTCGTTTTGCTTTACGGCGCTCGTAACGGCCGCTTCGTCTGCTCATAAAGTTATTCGCCCTCCGTACATATATCTTGTAGGGTATCGTCTAATATGCTTTGCTCCCACACATGAAACGGGGTAAGATACATCACCCGCCATGCACGCTCGATTTCTCGGCGGCGTCCGTGTCTGAGCATCAAAGGGCAGTTTCGGACTTTCGTCACGGGAAGTATCTCTCCTTTCGTAAAGGTCGTAGTTCACTCTGGTTCGAGCTACTGCGTTTGACCCTAACCATTTCTGGTTTACGAAATCCGGGGCGAGCCCATTGGAATTCCTTGCGTTGTTGTTGTTCGCGTTGCCGTTCGTGTTCACATTGCAGAAGTTGTTGCTGTTGTTGCAATTAGGAGAACGCTCCCACCAATTAGCAGTGGAACACGGGAGTACGAATAAACACACTCACCGACAGGTTTTACAGAGATACACCCATATTTTCATTATTTCCTGCCTTTGTCGCTCTTCAGCACACTTGTTAATAACCCGTTCTCTCGGTCGATTAGCTCGCCGAGTTCTTGTGCCATATGTTCTAATTTCTTTTTGGCATCTGAAGCCTTAACGATGTTTCCGCTTCCTGTCGTAAAACATCCTGACGGGTTGGTCATCATCAGTTCATAACAATGGCTAAGATGAACATCGAGTGCCATCAGGGATGCTCGTGCTTCAAGTAAATGCGTCTTACGAAGTTCTTTCCTCATTGCATCAGAAGGATAGATGCTATTTGCCTTTTCAGTGTGGTCTAACACCTCCGAGGCAAGGGAAGACACTTCTGACGCAACAAGTCTTGAATAGCGCGAGGACAGGCGTGACAGGAAGTTGATGGTCTGAATGTAGATTTTGTTGGCGACATTGATGTACTCTGCCTTGCTTTCAGACCGATGTGCTTTCAAAACTGACATAGAAATCTCCTTTCGTTCTTTTTATTGTGTTGTCCTCTTGGACTAATCACAAAGGGGCAACCCCTTATATAGTTTCACCTGCTATGAATCCGCCCACTGTCGTGGGCTTGATTCATTTGGTTCAAGATTAGACCCTGAAAGCCGGGGCGAGCCCACAGGAATACCTTGCGTAGCCGCTGGTCGCGTTGCCGTCCGCGCCCACAACGCAGAAGGCGCCGCTGCCGCCGCAACCAGGAGAACGCCCCCACCAACGAGCAGCGGAACTTGTTGAGCTGTGACGGTATTTCACCTTGCTATTACCATTTTTGTAGTATTGGTACTGTTGCTGGTAATTTTTCTCCGCATCATTAGCGTAGCCGCTACCACTATAACCATATCCATCGCCAAAAATCTCACATTCGGCCAGAAGAGGAAGATAATCAACCGACTTTGTGACATAAGAAGCGGTGTTGGAACCTCCACCCGTGTTGTCGGTGTAGATGTTCATCGGCTTCATGACGGCACGAAGGTCGCTTGGGAGAGCTGCCATTAAGGTTCCAGAAATAGGAGATGTCGCACATGTGGCCGTTGCATCACCATTATTTACGTTGGTGCTACCAAGCACATCGTACCGAAGGTCACAGCCATTCCATCCGCCGGAGTTAGTATTGGAGCTATGGTTCATGTTGAAATACTTGGTACCATTAGTTGAGGAGCTACCATACTGACCATCAACAAGACAAATATCAGTACCACCACTCAGAGCTGTTTTGAACGTACCAAAAGTAATGCCAGTTCCTTCGCGAGAACTGTTGTGGTTAAATCCGAGAATGTAAACATAATAAGTACCGTTAATGGCTTGGGTGCCGACAGTTCCGTTGACAGTCACAGCCTTACGGTCGCCGACAGACCAATAGTTACCGCCTTGGTTTGAATCTGCGACACTCTGAATAACAGACCATTCATTGTCGTTAAGAACCGTACTGACAAACTTTGCTTCAACACTAACAGTTTTGCTTGAAGGTGCAGTATAGTTTGTACCTGCTGTACAGCTTACGGTGATTGTAGTCGAACCGGTAGTCTGGTTCACATGCGTAACAGTTACAGTAGAACCGCTACGGGAAACAGTAGCAATACCTGTATTGTTTGAAACAACACTTAATGTACCGTCATGATTGCCTCCGATAGTAAACGTCGTAGACAGTGTAGACATATTTAATTCGACAGAAGATTTGCTTACAGTCAGAGTACCAGTTGCCTTGCCAATAGACCATGACACAGTCTTGGCAGTGGTAGTTCCATCGCTCCATCTATAGTCTGTTTTCGGAGTGAAGGAAGCATTATAGCTTCCAGCATTGGTTCCAGACGTTGTGCCGCCAATAGTCATTTTTATGTTATCATATCCAGCCCAAGTGGGCGACTTAATATCTCCGTCATATATTAAACTCCCACTCTGTGTTGGGACATCAATACTGGCCCTTTCGATAGTCCAATCCACCGATTTGTCTTCAACGGTTCCATCGTCCCACTGAGTTCCAATTTTATCTTTCAGAGAAAATATTGTTTGATATGATCCTGCATGAATTGCTGATGTTGTGCCTCCGATTGTCATTTCAGAACTTTCATATCCATTCCATGAAGGTGATTGTTGTGTTCCGTTATAAATAAAACTACCAGTATATGTTGGAACTTGAAAAACCTCCGTCCGGACAGTAATTGGTTGCATAGCACTTGCTGTTACGCCAGATTCAGTGTAAACAATTTCAATATTATTTGTGCCAGCCTGAATGGCACCAGACGGATAATATGTCCATCCAGTTGCAAGCAATGTTGCTCCGTTGGTATACGTAGCGACCACTTCCATCCCGGCTGGATCGAAAATTTGTCCAGGGCGATATATCGTTTTAGTTGGTCCTTTTGCGATGTCAATAGACACTAACTTAATCCCCCTGCCAGATCCCCCAGTCATATTGAACACTTTCCCACTCATTATGCGGAAACCTCCATTCGCACGATTTTAACCACAATATCAGAGCTTGGTTGCTCTTCACATATAAAATTCATTTTCCCGGCTTGTTCAACATCTTTTCCACGCACAATACAATCATTCCAAGATATAAAATTTTCGTCACTAGGATTTATAAGATATGCATATCCAGATGTTACAAAACCGATATCCGATACAGTTTGAGAATTATCTACCCAGTTAGATGCAAGAAGTGTAATATAAAATACATATCCTGGTTTTGCGGCACCTATTTGATCAGCAGCCACACTATGCGGATTCTGCTTATTCTGAATGTGCGTATCTAAATTGCCCTGCACAGCATCAGCAGACCCAGCAGCATCAAAAGCAGTCGTGTCCTGATAGGCGGCAGATTTCAGTCCGTGAACAGCAACATCCACACCATTAAACTTCACTGTACCGTTTGTCTCGCCTTCAGTCAAGTTATAGGTGATTTCAATTGTGGTTACATCCGCCCACTCATCCCCATTCTTTTCTTTTGACTGCAACTTAAAGGATGTGTCGCTCACTCGCACAAGCTGATACTGGGTATCTGTATCCTTGATCTGGCCAGAGATGTAATCATCAAGCCCCTGAATTTCACTTGCCTGGTAAGTGGGCTTCTGAGCCTGCATAGCCCAGTCATAAACATCAGCGCTCTTTGCAGACATAAACTGCAAATCATTGTAGTGAGAAGTACCATCACCAAACTTAACCAGAACAGCAGGTTCTCTCTGAACCGCGCCTGTTTCTCCTGGAACAACCGTAACGGCAGCCTCGCCAGCAAGCAGGACAGGGTTGTTGCTAGTCCAGTTAGCATAGGTATCACATTTAAGACTAAGACGAGCATTAAGTGTTTTATTTCCCGCCATATACAATCCTCCTTATGAAAGAACCCCGGAGCAATCCGGGGTTCCAAAATTACGCACAATTAAGCATTTGTACTGTTCCCGCAATCCAAGACCAAACGCTCATCGCCAGCCTGAACAAGCTTATTCACATTTACAGAATTGATGCTCATCGTTCCGTCTTCAGCAACAGCAACACCATTCTCGGTGGTTACACCCTTCACGACACCAAGAACGCTGGCAGAAGCGACAGGAATATTAACAGCCTTCCCTTGAATTTGTGCCGCTTCTCCGTTAATCTGAATACTCTCAATCACGTTGGCCTGAGCGCCAGCGGCAATACCATTCAGTTTCTCCAAAAGAGTGGAAGTGAAATTTTCCTCAGAGAGTCCTTTACCTGGTTCAACATTAACCTTTCCAGCAAGAGCATCAGAGAGGCCAGTTACTTTACTTTGGTCAACCGCCTTAACCTGCAGAACGCCACCTTCAGCAACTTCGAGTTCATCAGATACACTCTTGACCTCCAGCATACCTCTCAGTTTCTGAATCAGAGTTTCCTCAACGAGAGAAGAGCCTTCAACTACATCAACCTTCTCGGCCAAACCCTCATCCACATATTCAGTAGTGGCATACGCACTCAGATCAGTGACACCAGTCAAAACATCCCACTTATATACGCCGTCACTCGCTTCGATACACACAACATTTGTGCCAGCAGAGAACTTCTTGCCAGCACCATCAACGAAGTCATCTGTGGTAGTGAAATCGTTTGAAATATTGTAGACTTTGCCTTCAATTGCTGCGCTCAGTTCAGGAAGATCTTCAAAGGCGACGGAACCACCAGGCTTATATGTAGCTCCAATGGCGGCGGCAATCTTAGTGTCGATCTGGCTATCAGTCGCAGTCTTATTATAATAATTGCTAGACAGATTCTCGCTCAGCGCAGTATCGGCGGCCTCATAAGCGGCCTTGACTTCCTCAATTGCATTCCACACATCAGTAGCAACAATCGCACTCTCTGCACCCTTCTTACCAACCAATGTCTCAAGCGCAGATACCTTGCCCTGCAGTTCAAGAACATCTTCTGTCAGATCTCCAGATGCTGTAGTAGAGGCGAGCTTAATCAGGTTTCCGGCAGCATTCTGAATCATGTATGCGTTGACTGTCGATTGTTCCTCATCAACATGAACCAGGATCTGGCCAACGTAAGCTACGGGATTAGACTGTGCATATGCAACAAGTTCCTCATAGTCGTACCAAACAGCAGACTCATCAAGGGGCAGTGGATTTCCTCTGCGAATCTTCAGAGGAAGCGCCATATAGTTGCCTTCTTTGTTAATAACAGCCATCTTATCACTCCTTCCTTCTAATTACTTGCCAATTGTAATCTTGTGAACCTCAGCGGCATCATAGGACGCAGGCTGGTACACATAAACATCATAGTCAACGGCAGTATATCCCTCTGCGCCTTCAACCTGAATAGGATCAGGATTCTTGACATAGTTTCCAGTAATATCAGCGTTCATGCTGGAGGTCAACAGAACCTGTTTCACCTTCAAGCCAGAGGCAGTCGGAAGCGCTACGATGCTACGAATAGCACCAGCGCTTGAGTTAACCGTAAGAGTGGTTGCCGCAGCGGCTCCAGCGCTTCCAGTCAGGCCCCGGATCAGAGCGCTGTTAATCTCGCCGGAAGTCTTATCAACTCCATAGAAATAACGCCGATAGCCCTTCAGGGCTCCAGAGGTAGCGGTCTTGGTTCCGGCCTTAATTTGACCTTCTTTATACTCCTTTTCAAGAGCAGTCCACGGCATAGCTCCATCTCCGTGCGTAGCTTTTGCGACAATTTGGAGATTCATAGCGTCGGTCACTTGGATAGGAGAAAATGAACCAGAATTTGTGTCCTTGCTCTCTTCGTTAAAAGTAACTTCCCATGCGGTTGCAGTAATACCGGTGGCAGGACCGAACTCATAGGAACCAGGATTCAGACTAGCCGTATAGCTTGGCGTCACCGTAGTTCCGGCTTCATAAGACTTCATAGCGCTGGCGCTAATAGAAGCGGAAGGTTGGGTGATTTGAGGATTGATATCCTCCGAATATGCATCATTAAATAACTCGACATTGTTTTTTCCTGTAGCAGGAACTGTCACCTTTCCGGTTGAATCAGGAACATACTTGCCGAAAGGACGAGTGAACACAAAGTCCTGAGTGTAGTAAACGTTAGATGCATCCAGTTCTGACAAGTCTCCAGAACTATAAGGAAGATTCTCCCATGTAGTAGTTCCATCACCCCACTTAACTTGACCCTTATGTTCCCCATCAAGGGTCATTGCAGGCTCGCCAGCAGCAAGGACTACATCCTTATTAGCAAGCCATTCCTCTTCAGTTGCTCTGCGCACCTGAATCGTAGTTTTTAATACGTTTGCCATCTAACCCCCTCCATTTTTTATTTTGCGGCTCCGCCGCCATCTATGATGTTATAACTGCCGCCAGCAACAGTTACTTCATCCCCAATAGGATTGCCAGATGCAGATAGTTGCAAAGAGCCATCTTCCGCATCAAAAATCAAATTATCTGCTTTTGTATTTTTCAAATTAGAAACCTCAACTTCCAATCTATCAAGTTGATCAAGATCTTCTGGAGGAAGATATTTTTCGATTTCTGGGCTTGGCTTAACTTCAACAGATAATTCTCCGGTTTTAAAAATAACCGCATCTTGATATGAGATACATGAGAGCCATAATGTGATATCACCAGCCTCTGCCGTCATATCTGTATCAACATCAATTGCATATTGCAAATATCCGTTATACATTTCCGGAAGAAGTTTTAATTGCTCAGAGTGACCAATTTGATTTGGCGTAATATACCGTAACATTACAGAGCATCTTGCGATTTCCGTTTCTTCATATTCTGAAGGAACTAAAAATACAATAGTGTCTGCGCCTGCTTCTCCCTTATAAATCGTCGAAAAAACAGTTACAATCAATGATTTGTCATTCTCCACTTTGACATACATTCACACCCCTCCTTATTCTTCTAGTATTTCATTCCATGTGTCGCCAGGCTTTTGATCTTCTGGTTGCAGCTTATCCCATACAACACCAGCCAACTGCCTCGTCTGCAAATCATAAATTGCTTGGTCGATTATGTGCATATTTGAAGTGTCTGCATCTTCCGCAATAGCTCTGAATGCATCTCTCACCAAAATGACACCTTCATCAGATTGAGGGAAAACATTGAGTCCTAAATGTTCAGTTTTGCTTAATGCCATTTAGTCACCCCGTTTCTGTAAAATATAATTCAGACAAAGACAAATTACCTATTTCTGAGATCGTGAAAATTTTCGTGTCAGCAATTGTTCTGTAAAACGCAACAACTATTTCAGGATCATCCACCAATAAAGAAATCGCACATTCTTGCGCATTAAGCGTAGAACGTGCGATTTGATACCCAGACAACACAAACTCAATACAATCATCTGATGACACATACATTCCTGATATTAGAGATGTGTAATCAATATCAACACAAATGTGTTCATCTCTTTTTTCAGATAATAAATTTGTCACTTTATTATGGATTGAATTAGAAAGTATATTGATGATAGATTTAGAAGCTTCAATAGCAGTTCGTTTTTCTTCACTCAACATTACATCTACAGAAACACAATTCTCTCCTGATATCTTCATGGTGGCGCATACATTGGAACAATCATCAATGATCTTAATAGAGCAAGGAAGCGCATATATCCTTGATAAAATAACAGGCAAAATTCTTTTTGTCAAAATAGTTATTGACGCCTGAGCGGATGCAATAATCCGCAACGGCATATCGCCCATAACAACAGAACTTTTAACATATGGGCAATCTGCAATCAATCCACTTGTAATTTTATCAAAAGGACCATACCCACTTACGACCACACGATCGAACGCTTGCTCAAGATCTGTACGCACATGATCATTGTAGAAGTGTGATGGAATAAAAAAATCAAAGACAACAGTGTTATTCCCCGTAGCGTCCACCCCCATCCACTACACTACAGAAATTGTGAGCTCTCCTGCAGGGAATGAGATATATGTGTCGCTCTCAATTGTGCGAGGCTTTTTTAATTCACCATAAATAACCAAGTTTCCATTGCTCAGCGCATCAAAAATAACATAATGTGTCGCAGGGCTGCCCGACGGGAACCAATCGGTTTCTGCTTTTGCAAACGAAATATCTGACTGGTTTTTAATTACACCATTCTCTGGATTAGACAAATGATCTAATTTTACCCTTGTATAACCAGTACCAGAAGTATCTGGCTCAGTTGAGTTGAGTCCAGACTCATTAGGTTCGGTCGAGGAAAGACCGATGTAGTATTCTGTTGGAAACTCTGGCTGTGATCCAACATTAAACACATTTCCTGCAATAATATTTCTAAAATAAGTTGTCGTCATATACTCACCTCCGTTATTGCGCTAATACATCTGGGTTAATGTTTTTCCATATCGTCAATAACCCCCTGGCACAATATGTTGGGCCGTCTTGATCAATCACAGTAAATTGGTAGATGTATTTCCCGTTCATATTGGCGCTTTCCTCAGAAGTAAGCTCAGCAGTTACTTTTTCTGCAGCAACAGTGCCTGCCTTGCTCACAATTGGATCACCTTCGTTTATATATTCAGACACACTAAAAAACACCTTTGCGCCAGTTAAAGTAATAGGTTCGTTGAACTTATTTTTAGGGTACATTTCAAATACTTTATATGTTCCGGCCACCAAAGATCCTTCTTGTAACTCATACGGAATCTGCACCTTCTATCCCTCCATTCTCTTCAGAGGATATGATTTGTAGAATATTCCTAACTCGAGAAATTGCTTCAGCAACAATTAAAATATCCTCCCCGGTTGGATGTGTCATCACCAATAAGTTGTTGACATTAGCTAATTCTTTCTTATAATCCATATAAACCTCCATGTTTTATTATGGAATCGCTTTATTGATTGCATCAGTCAATGCAGTGAAATAAGAACCAAGGATAACTTCTCCTGGCGCTCGTGGGTTTGGTCCCAAGCCAACTGTAACCATTCTGGATAAATTCCACCATACCGCATTAAAACGAGCTGCTGTCATTGTTTTACTAGCGGATGACATCGCCGTGCTCGATTTAGTGCCATACGTATTGTCCCAAGTCAAACTTCTTGCTGCCAGTACAGTATTTGTTTTATTCACAATGTCATTCCAAACAAGATAACTAAAGTCGCTTAATTTCCCCTTTTGTGTAACGGCATTATATGCAGTTTTGGTTTGTGTGGCTGTTGCCGATCCGTTTGATGCATTCCAATCCCACGGATCTATACTCTGCTTTGTCTTTACTGTAAGTCCCGTTGGCATAAATGGACCAGTAGATCCATAACTATCAATGCCATAGTAATTCAAAATATATGTTGTATTTGGCAGCAATCCCTGAATGGTATTTGTCATCTTGTTTGTGGTGATATCGACTTCAGCCCCAGAAGTTGAGTTTCTACATAAGATATAATACGACACTGCATTTTTGATAGGAGTTATCGTAACCGTAATAGAGTTCATAGTTACTGATTCTAAAGTCATGCTTCCGTAATCAGTGATTAGTTTTTCTGTTGTTACATTCACTCCAGTTGACATATACGGGCCTTCACTGGATGAGTTGATTCCACGATAATTTATGGTATATGTTGTGTTTGGCTTCAGTCCAGAGATGGTATAAGATGTAGAAGGTGTATAAGCGTAATCAACGTCCCCATCTTCGCTTCTGTAAATTATCTCATAGCTAGTTGCTTTATCGATTCTAGTAAGCCTTACGGAAATCGATGTGGCTGTCTTCGAAGAAATCGATAAACTTCCAGAGTCTGTGATTTGATTATTCTCTTCTACTACAACAGTAGCAGATCCAGCTGGCCAATAAGTTCCGTGGGAGTCTTTTGTATATGCCCAAAACGTATACTCACCAGGGGAATAAGAAACTGTCTTTGCAGAAGTAGATGTAGACGTTCCGGTCGATGTGGGGTACACCTTAGAAACAACGCCGAATATACTAGTAGAAGATTGAGTAAATCGATTATATGTGATTCCAGCTTCTGTGTATCCGTTGCTTTGTGTAAATGGCTTGCTAAGTCCCGTAATCCGCCAAGAAAATTCCTCAATTCCTCCAGTTAAAGAAAGAGTTGCCATACCTTCCTCCTTCTTCTTAGATTATCCGAATGTTGCAGAAAGACCTTCCACTGTAGCGGTAGAGAAATCCCACACACCTTCAGCAGTAGTTCTCCTACTAACAGCGCCAGCTGTTAAAATTCTATTTCCATATGCAGACATTGATATTGACCCAATATTATCGTACAGCTCAAATGCGACCGTAGAACCACTATATAAAGCAAGATCAGCATAACTTCCTATTGATGACCTTGGATTTAACTCAAGTTTAGTATGGCCAAGATCGTCATAATACAATCCACCGTATATTTCAACGCCAGTTATTTTTCCTCCAGAAATATTGGGTGAAATGATGTTTGTCCCATCAATAAACGTATATCCTGTGTATGTGCCATTAGCAAGTCTCTTGACAGCATTTGCCGCTGCAACAGCATCGTCAGAAGCACCTTCAGCCAAACGCAATGCATTGTCTGCATCCGACTGTGCGTTGTTTGCTGCGTCTTGAGCGTCTTGAATTTGCCGGTCAATTTCTTCAGTTCCAGTCACAGACCCCCAAGAAATAAATCCATTATTGATTGTGACTCTACCTTGCTCATCTATAATAAAATTGTTGTTTACATTCAAGCCTTTCACATTCAGGTATTCTGAATCCCATTGACCATTCGTCATCATATTGTTTCCATTTGCATCCAGGAAGGCAGACGCTTGAACTGTTCCTTTAAAGATGCCACTGGTTGCGTTAACTTCACCATTGAAGTAACCATTCTCTGCATAGATGCTTCCACGAAAATACGCTTTCCCATCCAATCCAATATACACATTAGTATCTTTAGGAAACCCATCATCATCAAAGATCAAATCACCATTCTCGTCCTTGCATGATGGTTTGATAATTCCAGTATCGGTCACAGAAAACAGTGCAGATGTTCCAGCTAAGAATCCATGTTCAGGGTCAAGGCCAATACGACCTCCTGCATCACTCTGCAAATACAATCTACTGTTGTTTAAAAATGCTCCAGTGGAATCAAATTTAAACTGCGTGATTTTGCCATCCGGGCTAAAACACTCCATATGCATGTTCTTTCCGGCAAATAATGTTCCACCAATAACATCAGCCAAAACCCCGTTGAAGTCAGTTTGGGTCGATGAATTATAAAAATGGCCAATAGCTGCTTTTGTTTCTTCAGTAGATGGATCAATGATGGCAATCATACCATTTGCCAGTTTGATGTATTCGGAGCTATCAGTTGCTCCAACTGTAATGCCGCTGCCATTGATCACAACTGTTTGATCTTTTCCGGCTGTCACCTGCTGGTATGCAGCATCCATACCATTTTGCAAAAAGTTCGACAGAGCACTTTCAGCGCCACTTACTTCATATTTCCCAAACTCATATCTTGAAAGATCAAATGATTTACTGGCGTTGCTCGATGCATCTAAAATTTCACTTAATTTATTGACTGCATCATGCCGCTTAGATTGAAATTGGTTAGAAAACACCATTTCAAACTTTGTGAAATCATCAAAATCCAGATGCACTTCAAGCAAAACCGGTCTTAGAGATAAAGAATCAGTTATCTTTAAATATACTCCACATCCCAGCTCAAGTTGCTCGCGGAAATATAAAAACTTTTCAGCATATACAATATTAGCACTGTCGATTTCAAACTCCGTAATAGGGTATGCCATCTTATCAATTATGCCTGTTGCATAATCGTATAGCTCTTTCTGAACGGAATATTTTTGATATTCAGTAGCGTTTCTTGTAGTATACATCTTCCCAGCCATAGAACTTATGCTGATTGTACCAGTGTAGTAATACTTAGTGTACTGCACACCTGTGTCATCATCTTCGATTACTTCTGTGTGTTTTACCATATTACTTAAGTAAGAATCAATTGGTAAGCCAGAGTCAAACGTGATAGAAATATTCGCACTCTGGATCTTTTCGTCTCCAATTGTGCCTGAGCCAACAAATAATGAGCACACAGACTGATTATCCCATGTATCCATTGTGGCATGCATCAATTCTGCGGTAATTTTCTTTGTACCATCCATAGAGAATTGTCCGCCAGCAACATCCAAAATGCGATGCGTGCTCCCCTCCGGCATTTTAACATCAATAACAGTTACATCAGAAAGTAAAATGGTTTCATTAGACAAATCATCATAACTGTCGTCTTCTCCGGAGATATCGACATCAAATGTTGCAAACGTAGAATCGCTGTATGTGCCCTCAATAAACAACTTGTCTAAGATTTTTTGCTCATCTTCTGTAAACCAAGATGTAAGCTTAAGTTCATCTGTAACAGCTATAGCATCAGCAACATATTGATCATAGTCAGTTTGAATTTCTTCAATAAGCTTCTCTTGTTCTGCAATATCTTGTTTCACATCCGCTTGCTCCGCCAATATTTCTTTGAGGCGTTGCTGCATATAATCAATAGTTTCTTGTTGCTTGGCTGTATTTAACATCTGGAGTGTTGTAGACTGGGTGTTTTCAAGCTCAGTAAGTTTCCCTTTCAAATCTGTCAACTTTGCTTTCTCTGCCAGCAATCTGGATGCAGTAGAGTTACGCAAAGAAACAATTCCAGTGTAATAATCCTGTTGGGCTATGATTGCAGACTGCCAAGCTATATACTTGTCCGCTAGATCTCCAGACAAATCACCAGTTGACAACGCATACCCAAGATTGATAATTTCTGTTGTTCCGGTTGGGTTAACATCACGAATATCGACATTATCTGCTCCATACACAGAAACCTTATTCGCCACATCGGAATCGTTCGTGGTTAATTTCTGCTCCTTAATTACATTATCAGATGACAAATACACAGGAATCATTTTTGTATCAGCTGTCGCATCGACAAAATTGATAGTCCTGTTCTTTGTATCGAACACTACCACACAACCATACGTCTCTTGAACCACATTATACAAAAAATCAAGAATGCCTTGTTCAGTTTGGGTGAACGTGCGGTACTTTGTCCATAAGGATGCATCCACAGTTCCAATCTTCCAATTCAATGTCTTTTCTAAAACAAATTTTGCAATTGAGTCTGAGTTATCTGTAGGAGAATATAATTTATATGTTCCTGCGGCAAATACGATCTGTTTGTTTGTCAACTCGTATTCAAGTGAATTCATTGAGATAGACGCAATCCATCGGCCATCCTCTTCCTGCTCATCGATATCGGAAATGATAAACTTCCCGTAAGGCACAATCTCTACGATGCGTCCAATAGTAAGTTTTGGATATGCTTCTTGTGGAACGCCGTCTACTTCTCTTGGATAACTAAATTGTGCAGTAGAAAGCTCATTGTATTTTAGCTCAACTGATACATCAAAAGCATATTGCAAATAGCCAATTGGAGTATCGTCCGCTTGGTATAGAATCATCGCTGGCCGCTCAATGTGACCATATGCATCAACCTGAATGCCTGAAAATTTAAACTGCATATAATCACTCCTTTTAGCTACCAATATCCATAGGGAATTCACAGTTTACGTTAACAGAAAAATTCCCTGTCAAAATCAACTTATTGTCTCCTCTAAGCAACCTTAAAAAATTAAAGTTGAAGTATTTATACATATCTGATCCGTCTTGACTTTTAACAATGCCTGTGTTTCCATCAGAGGTTATCTGCAAACTAGATGATGGTAATCCAGTAAACTTCAATTCTCTCTGGTTGTCTGTTTCATTCACAATAGATATATCTCCGCCACTTGAAGTTATAACAACCTCTGGGTAGTAGTATCGATTGACGTTGCTGTAGTTATGAAGCAACACAGTGGAAGATCCACTGCAGGAAAATTCCATCTGCGTCGCAGACAAATAAGCATATGGGCTATCACATATTGCAGTTGCCTCAATGCCAATCGTCTCTAATCCAATTTTGATAGGTGAGATTTTTGTAAAGATGCACTTATAGTGATATTTTTCCATATCGGGCTGAACAATTTTCAAAACACGATATGTCGGCTTTTTTAGCCATCCTGCAATCCTGGCTATATCAAACCGATCCAAGCGCTTATCACCTTCTGGAACAACACATACTATTTTGAGTTCGAGTGCCTCATTCTCCGATGTCCCATAGTGAAGAGGGAGATAATGGCCCCAAATGCGATCTTCACTTATTTCAACTTCACTTCCAATTGTTCCATCCTCTTGCTCATGAGAATCAAGGTCATAAAGCATTAGCCCGAATTCTTCGCAAGGGACGCCATCAAATATAAAACTCGTACCATAAAACGACATTATGACCTCCTAACAAAAAATAAGAGGAGGGAAACCTCCTCTTATTTTTTCAACACAAGCTTATTCAAAATGTTTGCCACTTTTCGCTGATTTTTGGTGATGGTATTGAGAACAACGTCATCAACCATACCTCCCTGAACAGTGACAGAAGCGTCAATGGAGACGATCTTGCTTTGGTTGTCTTCCTTTTCTCTGATGAGTTTGTTATAGACATTGCTTCGGTCAGGTCGTCCGAGCACCACAGAAAACAGGGACGCCAAATTATTCTGTTGCTTTTCGTTCAACATCATTTCTCCCTTTTCAGCCAAGATCATCATTTCTTTTTGTTTAATGGTTGGGGCGTTTCCTACGATTCCGCCAGTGTGGAATACGCGTGTTCCTCCGACTGCACCATAATACCAATGCCCATCTCCTCCGAGTTTCAGAGGAATGCCCAGGATTTCAGATATTTCTGCAGCAAGCTCTACATTTCTATCCTGAAGATCTTTTCTCTCGGACGCACTTGCGGTATGCCACTTCTGGCTATTTGCTTTCATCTCATTTACCTTAGACTGAACAGAAACGGGAGTTCCATTTTCAGAAATATCAATTTCTGTAGACATATTATGCAATGCATTTGATAAAGACCCATACTCTTTAATTTTTGCGATCGCATTGTCCCACATATCAATAAGTTCTCTTCTTGAAACATCCGTATATTTCAGGCAATATTCCAACAACTTATCAAAAGCCTCTTGCCCGCCGTTTTCGATATTCTTATATGCAAGATCTGTTAGCTTTTGCTGATCATCAAGAAAGTCTCTAATTTCATCAATCCTATCTTGATAGCTATCTTTAAACATATCAAGCTCTTCATCAAGAGCATCTTGTGTGTTTTCGATTGCATAATCGTGTTGAGTATCATCTAGTTCTTTCTGCTTCTCCGCAATCTGTTCCAGAATTTCCGCTCTTTGGAGTTGGGCAGACCGGCTATCATCAAGTGCTAATGCATCTGCTTTTGCTTGTAATTTTGCAATCTCATCAACTGCATCAGAAACTTCTTCCTCGTAAGACCGCTCTCTTTCCTTCAGATCGAGCAATTCTTTCTGTCTATTGATAATCTCATCGTATGCATCAATCTCAGCTTGCAGGTTATCGATCATGTCCTCTCCTGCTTGCTTTATACGATCCTTTTCTAATTCAACAAGGTCTTCTAATAGATCATACGATTTTTTCATTGCTTCCATTCGTTGCTCGTAGACTTTTTGCTCAGCTTCATACAACTGCTGATTTAGGTCGTAGATCTTCTTTTGAATGTTCCACCATTCCTCGGAACCATCAATGTTAGCATCCGCATACTCCTCCGCTTTTTCGATAAGATCTTCGAGAGCTTTTCTTAATGTATTAGTTGCTTCTTGATCGAAGACTCCATTTTTATATCCGGAAATAGTGTTAATCTTTTCGATGTTATTAACCCAAAATTCATTTGTATTAGCGTCATACGTTGCACCAAGCCCGTACTTATTCAGTTCTTTAACAATTTCAGCAATCGATGCGTCTCGTTCATTATTAAGATCATGTAGGGCTTGTTGTTCTTGTTGATATAGTGCAATCAGCTTATTGATTGCAGTTTTCTGAGCATCTACATCATCCTCATCGATCATATCAAACTTTATCTCTTCGATGCTAATGGCATTCTGAACATCCTCAAGTCGCTTCAGTGCTTCTCTAAACTCTTCTATTGCAACCGTATATTTTTCTATAGACTGAGTTGCCTTATCTGTTGTACTTGTTGTAGATGGAGAAAAATCAATCCCCTCAAAAGAAAAGTCAATATTCTCTCTTAGAGCTTGGATAAGCTTAAGTTCATTAAGCTGTTGATCAAAAGTATTCCCCATCGCCTGGAACACGCTGCCCATAATGATATTGGTTGAGCTAGATGCGGCTGATGTGAACTGCCCGCGCAGTGCCTCCAAACTTTTGATGTCTGTGGCAAGCGCTTCATTGGACATGTTGTAATATTTCTGCCAAAGAGTAGACAAACGATTAACAAGAGTCTGATCAACAGTCCATTTATTTGTCGCATTATTCTTCCAGTTAGTGATATCATTCTTATAACACTTTGCCAATGCCTGCTGGAGAGAATTAGAGTTATTGATTGTTTGTGTTAACCATTTTTCATTCGATAAGAGCATAGCTCCATATGCACTCTCCGCAGTAACTTTAGTATCTTCAAGCGCCTGTGTGAGTACAGCTTGAGCGTCAGAAACAGAAGTAACTTGTCCAGCAACCTCAGGAAGCAATTCATACAATTCAGACAAGAAAGATCCTGTCAACTTTCCACTCTTATTTTCTTTGAGATCAGTTAACAAAGAGTTGATTTTTTCAATTTTTGAGGTAGCATTGCTAAAAGCCTCGATCTGAGAACTTAAATCAATAGTCTCTTCTGTCGCATCCTCTGTAACCCCGGCGAGCCTTTCAATAACAATTACTAAGTCCTCTAAATCACTTTTCGAAGATGCAGATATAATCCCAGCTTCGTCAAGTGCATTAACGAATTCTTGGTACGCTGGATCATTCATCGCATCAGCTGTTAAAGATCCCTGTTGAGCCAAATCAATCAATGATGCTTTAATGGTAGAAAATCTATCTTGACTAAGCACAGACTCTATTCCAGACGCAAAATTTGATGATTCAAACTCTTGTAGAATTTTAGCTCCTTGGGCGGCTAAGTCCATCCACTTTTCGTACTGTTCTGTGTACTCGCCATAGTCACCATCAACATCTTGCAAAGCATCTGCTTGATCACTAAAATACGTGGACAACTCTAAGATATTTTCCTTAGCTTTTTCGAGCTGTTGTTCATTGTAATCAATGCTGTTTCTAAGGGTTTCTCTTTCTTTTTCAGACATCGAATCATATTGAGTTGAATATTGCTCAAGCAGGTTATTTCTGCTTTCCAAAAATCCTTGATAAGAGTCTAAAGAATACTGATAAAATTCCTCACGAGTTCCGATAAAGTCAGAATAATTATACCCGTCCCAATTTGAATCAACATTATCTTTTAAATCTCCAGATGCAATCTTTTTGTTTACATCATTCGCTGCTAAAATTTGCTCTTGCTTTAAAAGATAAAGTCGGTCTTCCAAATATTTATTGTACTGCTTTAACCTTTCTAGTTCAGATTGTTCAACAGTAGTTAAGCTATCATAGCCAGAAAGTTCTTTAATTTTGTCTCTTGTGTCATCAAGTTCTGTATTTAGCTCGGTTATTTGCGTTTCGGTCTCAGAATATTTCTGTTTTAAAGTATCGAGAGAATTTCCAAAAACATTTTTGAAACTCATTAACAACGGGATCACAGTTAATAATGTAGTAACAAGGAACATAATTGGATGTGCTTTAATCACAGTTCCGAGACCAACTAGAGCATTTTTAAATCCAATCGTAGAAACAGTTGCTCCTGCTGTTGCGGCTTGATCCGTTTTTTTTGCAAGAGAAAGTTCATAAAGAGCAAAAATTTCTTTTCGTGTTTCACGTTCAAGGCCTGCTCGTTGTAATGTTTCAGCAAGTATTTTCCTATCGACTTGCTCTGTAACAGCAATTTCAGCTATTTGCGCCTTTGTAAGAAGACCAATCGAAGCAGTAAGCTGTTCCGTAGACAAGGAAGCTAAAGATTGACTTCCAGAAAACACTTGTGTGGCAACACCCATTGCACTTAGAGTAGGAACAAAGCTAGTCAAAGATGCAAATGAACTCTTAAATGCTTCTCCAAAAGAAGATGCGGCCAACGCTTTAAACGCTGCGCTAAGCCCCAAAACAGCTGTTGTAACACCAACAATAGTGATCGGGATTCCTCCCAGGGCAGATCCAACATTCAATGCCACTGTCGCAAAATCCAAAAAGCCTCCGATAAGCCCGCTAGGCAACAATGCCATAGAAAGCTTTTCAAAGGCGGCTGTCGCTCTTTCTGTTTTTGCTTCAAGGCTTTCCTGATATACGCCGAACTTCTCTGTTGCTGTTCCGGCAGAGTTTGCAGCAACTTCAGTGTATTCCAAAGCAGTTTTCCAGTTAGACATCAAAGATAAAAATCTCGTTTGCTGTCTAGTGCCTGCGAAAGCTGTGGCTATGGCACGTTGCTGAACAGAATTATAAGACTCCCACTTTGATCCGACTTCATCAAGAACATCTCCAAAATTTCTAAATTCAGAATTGCTATCTCTCAGCCGGATACCAAGACCGCTTAAAGTGGTCTCGACGTCGCTCAAAGATTCTCCAGTGTCTGGATCTTCCAAGCGTCCTGCCTTAATCATACCCATACGGGACAGCATTGTATTGTAGAATGTACCAGTGGATTCAGGAGCTTCCTGCATTGTTTCATTCACAACTGCAAGCTGGCCAACCACTTCATCCAGTGACAACCCAGCAAGCTTTGCGTTTGCGGCTGTTTTGCTTAAAGCAATAGCAAGATCACCGGCAGATGTTGCGGCAACCTGATCGGTCGCAACAAACTTATCGACCACTCCTAAAGCATCGTCCACACTAAGTTGATAACCCTTCATTGCAGCTGTTAAAGCTGTAGCAGCTTCGCTGCTATCGATAAAGCCGGTGATCGATAAGATCATTGAATCTTTGATTAGTGTGTTTGTCTCTTCTAAATTAAAACCTTGTCTCTGCCATTCGACAGCGGCATCTGCTACACTTTTTGTTGTGCCGCCAAGTTCCTGCGCCATAGTATTGTAGCTCTGCAACAATGCCCTGGCTTCGCTCACGCTGTTGTTCATCACGATACGCAAATTAGTAAGAGCTTCATCCATTTCGTATATGGTCTCAATTGCTTCACGCATACCGCGAATGAATTGCATAGTTAAAGCACTAGAGATTAAATATACTGAAAATGTCTTAATTTTATCATGAAGATATGTAAATGCGTTTCCGCCTTCATACCCCATGCTTACCATTTCACTTTTCAGAGCCTTAATTTTTGTTGTTGCGGATGATAATGCACTAGCATTACCAGTAGATGCGGCAGTTTTAAGCAAAGTGTTAATTTGCTCAATCTCTGAAGCATATTGCGTAAGCACAGTTGGTTTAACCCTCTGTAAATATTGGCCAAAGCTAGCAAGTTGTGATTTTGCGTTTGCAATACTATTAGCTACCTTTTCAGAGTCGCGAATTTGAGCAGTGGCTGCTTGCTTGCTGCTTGCCTCTAACTTTTTATAGTAAGCGTTCATCTGCTCTAATCCGACATTACTTGCCAATCCAATATTCTGCATCCAACGATCTTGATCTGCAAGCCGCATCGCATTGTTATACTCTACATATTGTTGGTATGAGCTTGGCGTTTGAAGCTGAGCAAGATTGTATTTTAAAGCTTTGATTTGTTCATTAGCTTCAGCAAAAGACATTTTGTTGCCTGTCGCAACAGCTTTGTTTAAGTTTTGCGTAATTTGCTGTATCTCTTTATTGAACAGACGGAGCTGATCTGGGCTCATTTTCGCAACATAAGAATTAAAATTTTGTGCTGCTTGATATGCCTGTCCAATTCTGTTAGCAAGGGCTATATACTCCTGTTCAAAGCTACGAGCTGCATTTTTTGCAGTGGATGTACCCGTAGTGCTGCTCTGTTGTTTGTTTCCTGTATTTGTGCTCTTGGCTGTTCCATTAGCGCTAACATTTACATTAAAGACCTTGCTTGATAAAGCTTTTTGAATGTCATCAACAATTTTTTTAGTGTTTATGTTAATAGAGAGCCCGCCAGCAAGCTGACTCTTAAGTTGATTCTGGATCAATTTGGCAGATTCGCCATTCGCAGTGTATCCGCCAACAGCTCCAATCAAAAGACTAATATCCGCCTGCTTACTCATTGATTCACCACCTGTCATTTATAATTTGCGCCGAGTGTAGCTATTGCACCAACATGAGACATGTTAAAGTCAAAAATAGCCTGCTTCATAAAATCATCTCCAGAATAATGCTGGCGACTGCGCACTTGCTCACCATGCCACTCACCAAAAACTGATCCTGAAGCATGCCATCCATTCGATAAATGCAACACAATATTTTCCACACCGTCGCCCCAACGGCTATCTGGTGAAAGAGATGGCCGAAATACAGCACTTGGAGCAAAGCTAATATCGATGCGATATTTACCATCTGAAGTTGGAATTGGTTTTCCAACAATATAAGCAGCGTCATTAGAAAGATCTGAATCAGCCAATGACGCAGGGAGGTTCTCTTGAATACAATGAATCAAATCTTTTACAATTGTCATATATGATGTGCTAATAACTGTGTCACCAAGAGTTCTTCCGTTTTTATTTGCTTCATCGATTGCTTTTTGCACTTTCTTTTTGCCAGCAGGAGAAAGTAAATATTGGTTTAAAATTGTCTCGATACTCATTTACATCCCCCTTTTTGCAAAAAGAGAAGCAAGGTTAAACTCCTTGCTTCTCTTGATTTGCTGCGACAATCTCAATAATCTTGCTATTGTCAAGCGTGGCAATATTATTGATGGCACCAACTAATGCGTTAGTATCAACATCCTTGAATTCATCAGTCAATGTAGTAAGTGTTGCTGTAATGGCATCAATATTCTGCATAAGTTCATCAATTTTCTTTTTCTGCATGTTGATATCGGTTTCAACTCTATATGCGATTTTCTTTTGTGCCGACTCGCAAATATGATTCCATTGGCTAGGATTAACACAACTCATCAATTGCCCCATAACATTGCTTCCATACGTAAGCATATACAACCTATCCAATCCAATCTCAACTTTCAGATTAGTGTAGTACGCAATAAAATTCATTAACACTGATGATTGATATGCTTCTGGTGTATATTCTCCATCAATAAACACGGCATCAACAATGCTATTTACACACCCATATTCTTCCCCTGGAGACAAAAATGATTTAACCGATACAATGATCTCTTCTCCATCAATTTGAAAACTAACACTTTCTTTGGTTTCATCCTTACAAGCCTTAATCATTTTATCGACCTTGTTAATAGATACCTTGCGATCCATATTTATTTCCTTTCTTTATCTGCAGATTTTTTCTTTTTCCTAAGTTTTCTTTGTGCAACTACGTATTCGTAATCACAAAAACCGCCATCGATTTTTGAATAACATATCCATCGATAATCAATGTCCGGATATGTATGCCAAAACATTTTTCTTTTTATTTTTGCAACTGCATCCGGCATACCTTTAATATCAATAACTTCAATCCTTCCATCCGCATACTCAACATAAAAATCTGCTATATACATAATAGCCTGAACTTGTTTACCATCATGAGTAAATTTTGGTTGCAACACATATGGCTTTTGTAATTCAAAAGCAAGAATCTTGCCGCTTCCCAGACCGGGCAAAATTACATCACGATAGTATTTCATCTCAACGATACTATCAAAAACAATCCCGTCACATGTCCTTTTCTCAGTATCAGAACTCACATTATATTTACTTCTACTCATAAAACATAAAACTAAAAAAGAGGGGGCAAAGCCCCCTCTTTTAATTATGCTCCTTCATCCTCGATTAAGATCATATCCATGATGTTATCGTTCTGATCAGACAGAAGATCAAAGTTAATGGTCATAGTAGCAGGATCGCCATTGTTACTGAAGCCAAAAGACAGAGTCTGTTGAGGACTCGCCTTATACACAACAAGTTTATAAGGATAGTTGATACCGTCTTCACCCTTCATCAGAGTCTCACCATAAATGGTCACGGCCTTCGGGAAGGTGGTAGACTTGATGGACATTTTCTTCACACCAGAAGTCAGTTCCTCAATACCATACACAATATAATTTCCGGTTTCCTCGCCAGTCAGAGTAATGGTGTGGTCATCCAGCGTAGCTTCGACAGGAGTGCCCAGGTCATCAGCTTCAGCATACACATTGATGCTGCCAGGGATCAAATTGACCTCAGGAGGCACAGTAATGGAACCAGCTGTAGCCTCAAGAACAAGACGCTTAATGAACTTTGCGGTGTTTTCGATCTCTGCACCAGTGCAGATAGAGAACAGCTCGCTAGTCAGCAGTTGAGTCTCAACCGCCAAAGTACCGCCCTTTTCGCCATAAAAGGTAACACGCTTAGGATGGCCTTGGCCTCCGTATGCAAAGACCTGCTCGCCAGTAATCTCCTGAGTTGTTGCATTGGCATAATCCAGGACGTGAACAGGACGCTGAGTAGCGAAATCGCAAATGGTTAAATCGCAAACTTCACGGTTAGCAAATGTAACTGACATATTGTCATTCCCTCCTATTGTTTATTCTTATACCATAAGGAAAAATCAAATGGCTCTGTACCCCAAGCAGCCCATTTCAAACTACAGACATCAATCTGCGTTTTTGTATCCAACCGATAGAACTGATCGTACAGTTGATATATGGTTAAATCTCCAATATTCAGAAGATTGTATGAATTGCTTTGAACTGAAACCGCAGAGACAACATCATAAATAGCCAACATTTCTCCCGTAGTCTTTTTAGCCTTTCGCCCTTTTTTTAGCTTTGCAAATATTGCCCTTGCTTTATTGTTTGCAAATACACATTCATTTTCCGACATCTCTGCTTTTATGTAGTTTGCTTTTAGAATTACATCTCTCACATTCTTATATGTGTTGCTGTCAACAATAGAGACTCTTTTCTTCCCGTTGTAAATAGAAAATCCGCAAAGTTCATAGTCATACACTACCGTTTCTTTGATAAAAAACTGAAGTGCTTTCCATAAAACTTCACGGAAAAAATCAACGGATATCAACAAACTAAAAGCATCAATGCGTGCGCGAGCATCATAGGATAGTTTTTCATACTCATCCCGCGCTTTGTATAAATCGATTACATCATCTGTGTTATATGAAATAATCGACAAGTATTGGTTGTACTTTTCAAAAATTTCAGGATCGCTTATATCGACTAATTTGACCTGCTCCACTGTACACAACCCAGGGATCTGGATGTCGCGGCCCAAAATCAACGCTAATTTTGTTTCAGACATATCAGTTTGCCAAATTAAAATCCGGTATTGAATAAGTTAGTGTCTTTTTTGCAAATGAAGCGTTCCCAGACGTGGTTGTCCTCACATTTTTTAACTCCAACTTACCAATACCAAAATCCCTATCAAGCCTTAAAGCAAAGTCAATATAGCGAATTAGATTGTTTAGGCGATTTCCTCTCATGCTTCCAAATTTTGCGCGGTCTAAAACCATAATGGCGTGAGAGCACAAAACTGAAATATACAATTCCAATGTTTTTTGTGCTGATGTTCTAACTGATACAACGTCAGTATCAACGCATATCGCAGATAGAACTTCCTGTGTTGTACCAGGAATATATTCGTAGTCGTAAAATGATTTCCAGTTTCCCTTCTGGTCCATAATATCAGAAATTTTTGCATCCTTTTTATCAGCCAGAAGATCAATGACTTCTTGTTGCTGTGATAATCTTTCAATGACCAAAGCCGGGTAATCAACCAGTTCATCAAGGTTAGTGTTGTCAACCATAAACATCCACCACCTCAATTGACTTTCTAGCTATTTCTTCTCCGAGGCGATCAGTCACATACAATTCAATAATCGCACCTATTGCTTGACTTTCTGCAGACAACAACACAGAATTATCCGCATTTTGCTCCATATGAACAAATTCATGTTTATCTGTTTGCACAGAATAATTCCAAGCAATATTATTCTGACCTTCAACCGATGGGGTTAAGGTATACAAAAATGTTCCCAGTCCAGCTCGAAGAATATCCATTCCACTTATTGTATAAATGTTTGGATTTTCTTGGCCTTCATTACTTTGAACATAATCACACACCATAAGGTCAATATTGTCATTCGGATGACAGGCCTCATCTTGGCTTAAATTCCATACGATAAACCCATTTTCGAGATCTTGATATACATTTGTTTGCTGGTCAACAGATGTGCAGCTATAGGTCCTTGGTTTCCCATTGATAAGTTCGAGCATAAAACGCTTATCAAGATCCACCAGCTTCGTTTCGTCGTCGTATGGTATTTGCACCTTATATTCACGGTTAGATACACTAATCTGGGTTCCATTTGTCACATTAGAGGTATAGGGCTTTGTCATCAAGCACCATCGTTCAATGATGTCTTTTGTTGCTGGGTTTTGCCACCTGATTTGTCTGTTGCATTGGGCAATACGTCCTTTATAGGCGATAGTATTGTCAAAATCCAATTCGACAACCAACCAATGCAAATTTTCCCAAACAACAATATCTCCGATTTTAATTGTGTCACCTGGCATTAAAACAAAAGTCTTCTCATTTAATGCCTGAGTTGATGAAACAATCATTTTTTTCAGTTCTCCATCCACTAACGTATTTTTAGCGGAAGGAACCTTTTCAAATTGTGTAATCAAAGCCTCTTTTTCACGAGATATAATTCTATCGCGTGAAGTCATGCCTTTATGCTGTAACTGCTTGGCATACAAATCCCAATTTATCAATGGAGATCACCCCCAAAATCAAACTTTACAAGCTCAATCTCTGCAATAATCTCAAAGGTTAATCTCCTACATTTAAAATGTGCAATCTTTGCGTCCATAAGGTAGTTCACCAAATTTGCAATCTTAATGTAATGCTTATTGGATTGTAAATCTGGAAATGTTTTAAAAGCACCCATAACGTCAGACGACAAACTTTCAAGATACGAAAAATATTTTTCTCCGCCGTTGTCAGATTCATATGATGTCAAAATCTTATAAGATGCCCCTATCAAATAATCCAAAAAAATATCAAGCATTATTTGTACTCAACTCGGCAATGTTAGATGTTTTGTAACTGTATAACATCATCTTTTTTCGAAAATCTTTCTCCATAAGTTCCTGCATTTTCATCATTTTGTCAAGTAAATTAGCGGGGCTGAAAAAGCTATAGTCTCCAGAATTCATCAGGTTATAGAAATTTTCTTCGTTTGCTACTTTTGGTTTAGCCCAGTAATAAGCTTCTCCAGTAGCTAAGATCTCAATAATCTCCTCGTCCAGATCATTATTGAACTGGGCAAGGAGATCATCTCTATCCGACAAATCAACCTTACAAATCCTAGAGAAATCAACAACAGCGCTTTTTAGGAAACCATTAAGAATCGCCTCTCTGTCTGACGGTTGAAAATCAAGTAGACCATAAGCGGAGATTTTTTGAATGGCTACTTGATGAATTTCACTATACGGTGTTGGCATACAATCACTCCATATTCTCTACCAGAGAACAACCAAGCACTTCTTCAAGCGTCTGAATTTTGCTTCGAGAATCAAGAGTTCTATCCTCAATCTTCTCTAAAGCAGCATACATCACCGTCTTCTTTTGTCCAGAAGACAATTTAGACACAGCAGACTTCAACTCCTCCATCGGGAGATTGAATAACTCATCAATCTCTTCCACGTTCAAAGTATTTTTGTAAAACTCATTGATGTGCAGATAATCAATCACATCTGGATCATCAAACAAGATCCAGTTGTTCTTAAAAAACTTTGGATGACTATTTCTCAGAGTTTTTAAATCCGCAATTTCTACGTAGTCTTCATCCCCAAAATTTTGCATCTTCAGGGTATAGCCAGACTTTGGAAGCCCAATTACAAGAGTTCCATGATATCCATTTCGGATCAACACAGAATCAGTCAGTTCAAAATTAGGCTTAGGTCGCTTAACTGCCTTGATCTCAGGTTGCACAACCTCTACAGTTGCAATATTTTCTTGAGCGGCAGAAGGGGCCGCAACAGCGGCCCCTTTCTTTGCACGACTGGTGGTCTTAGTAGAGTTAGTATTAGTGGTTCGCTTAGTAGCCATTCCTTGTGTCTCCTTTTAATCTATTTTGTTTGCTTATTAGGTCATCTCGTATACACCAAACTTACGACCGACAACCACGCCGACGACGTAATAGGTGATGTACATAACCTCCATAGACATATCAGCGTTCTCAGTAGCATCATCAGTGATCTTAAACACATCATCGCCACCAACGACCATCTTGATGAAGCGATCCATATTGGAAGGAATCACATAAATCTTATCGTCATCAAAGATAAACTCATCGCTTCCAGCCTTCAGACGCTGAGGAACAACAATCACATCGATGCCGTTCCACTTCATGGGATAGCCATAATTGTAAATATCACTCTTCTCCTCAGTGCTCACATTGGTGGTTGCCTTAATCTTGCGAGCACCCTTCAATGTGCAAACAATAGTCACAGTGGCACCATCATTGATAGCAGAAACACGCTGGCACACATCCAGCAGAGCATCCTCATCATAAGTACCAGCGGTAGGATAATAATCCTCGCCCAGAGTATCCTGAGTCACACCGCTGAATGCACCATAAATATCGTCCAACTGACGCTTAGTCACAGCCTCAGTAACCTGATCAACCAGATCATTGATGTCAGCGCGGCCAGACAGAACGCGAGTCATCTCCTCGTATGCCTTAATGCCATGGGCAGTAGGTACAAGGGTCACAGAGCTGCGAGCAGCCACACGCTGACGGCGAATGCCCTGAGTGCCACGAGCGATATCGGCCACAACCAGATTGGCCTTCTCCTTGACGGTAAACTCCGCACCATCACCCTCAGCAAGGTTCTTCTGCTCAACAAACCGATTGAAGAACTCATTACCAGTCAGACCCTCAGCACGAACCTGATCAATCAGGGTCTCGATAATGGTGTACATCTGAGGGTTATTTCGGAAAGACTTATAGGTCAGCTTGGTGCTACCGCCATTAGCATCGATCAAAGCCTGACGAATGGTCTCACGAGCCTCGTCCTTAGAGAACTGCTGAACACAGCCATGACGATAGTCCAGCATCAACTTAACAAGATCTTTGGTATTCATATCTGCCATGATTTCATTCCTCCTTTAAAAAAAATTAGCCGCCAACGCCAACGTGAGGCGCGACAGCAATCACATAGTATTTCACAGATCCAACGGTATCAATCTCAATAACCTTGCCGATCACCAAAGCAGAAGCAGTCTCGGTAGCGACGGTATGGATCTTAGTCTGGTCAGCCTTCACTTCAACAGCATGGCCGACAGAAGGAGTGCCGTCCAAAGCCTCTGCAGTCACAGAGAAAATATCACCGTTATGGAAGATGTAAGCACGAGCAATGTCACCCTTTTCATTGGTGAACTCATCCAGATTATGCTTGCGCTCATCCACCATATACTCAGGAGACGCAATCAGGGCGATAGCCTCCAGCTTAGTCTCAGCGGTGGGCTTCACTGCCTTGAAAACCTCTCGCTCGCCAGTGATCAGAGAGTCAATCGCAACAACATTGCCGTTATCAATAGCGGCATAATCGGAACCATCGTGATAGCGCACAGAACGCAGCAGGGAAGGATCAGTGGTTCCAGCCATCAGATCCAGCCGAACAATTGCATGATTAGCCATATATTTTTCCTCCTCTTTTACTTTTTGCGGCTGTATTTTGCAAACAGACCGCCATACAGTTCTTCATTATTTTCATTTGCTTGAGAAACAGCAACACGCACCGTTGTCTGTTTCTTAGCGGGCTTAGAAAACGCCATAGACATCTTGCCTTTGATGGCATAACATTCTTTCTCAAGATCGCTAAGGTCTGAGAAATCATAGGCAGTTTCTGACAGTGCCTTAAATTCCTCGTTTTCAGCAAGTTCAGCAAACCGCTCCAAAATCTCATCTACCTTCTTCTTGTGCTCTGCTTCCTGGGTTGCCATCTTAAAAGAATTCAGAGCATCATACGCATCATTGTCATAAGAATGAGTCTCCTTGTATTCGCTAAACTCATTGGAAAGAGCCTCAAATGCAGTACGTGATTGCTCTAATTTTGCATTCTCCTCTTCTGTCAGCCAGCGCAGAATCATCCGCTCAAACTCACCAGTGATAGAAGCGGTCGCAGTCTCTTCGTCATAAGTGTAAGAGAACCGGCCATTAGTGGATTCATAATCCCCGGCGGCATTCCACACATCCTTTTCGACATATACATACTCATCATCAAAATCAACCAGGTAGTAGTAAGTCTCTTGGACAAGTTTACCGGCTCCGTCTCGAACAATCTCTGGGTCAAGAGCGTTGCGCAAAGCATCGCGGCGCTGATTGTAGGTAGCAGAGAACATCTGCTCACTGGGAACATTTTCAGGATCGCCTTCACCATTATTGTTGATGTTCGCATTTGCAAACTCAGCAACCTTGGCTTCAAACTCTTCCTCAGTCATCTCCGCAGAAACCTCAAAATTCAAATCTTCAATTTTGAGGTTATACTTTGCGAGAATTTCAAACTTCTTCTCCTCAGTCAAACTAACTTCCCCTCCTTCTGTTTTGTTATTGTCAGAATAGTAAGCACGCAACTCTTCAAGCATAAGAGCAAATTGAGCCTTATAATCAGATACGGCCACATTCGTTCCGATCTGAACGCTTGCGCTTTCAAAACATGGTTCAACCGAATTGCCTAAAATGCACAAAGCTTCAAAATTCATATTTTCGATGACACAGTAGCCATCTTTGTCGATCACATATTGATCAACATTGATTTCCATTGACTGATGCCATACTCCCTGAGAAGCCAAACATTCGTAGCCTGGTTGTCGCTTCCAAAGAATGACGTTGCAAAACAGATACTCGCGAACAGTACCGTCTTCCTCAGTCACTTCCTGCCAAGACGCATTCATTGTTTCAGGGACAACTCCAAAAGGTGTGGTTGCCGCCTCAACAGCAACAGTCCCGTCATCATTAACTTTTACTCTAACGTCATGACTACCAAAGTCCTCAGCCTCTGCATCGAAACGTCCAACAAGGGGGCAGTTTGCCAATGACGGCAATGCTTTCTCAAATACTTCCTTACTGATATCGCTTCGGTTTCGATTTCGTCCTGAATACGCAATGGCCACCCGACCAGCCGCAAAAGAAGGATTAAGGTCTGTGAGATTGTCAAATTTCAGGTCAAAGTTAATCCCGATCTTTTTGTTCTTCACTTATTTCACCTCCTCCTTTTGCAGCTAAAAGGCCATGAAAAGATTTCTGACAATTTTACATTTATTTGTTTTCACGGCGTTATCTATATCAAAACAAAAATGTGCGGGATTTGAATAATCAAAAATCCGCACATCTTGTTTGATATTATATTGAGTTGTAATCTCTACAGCTCCGGATGCCACAAGTTGATTCGCCAGAGCTTCATCAAACACAAACAAAGCATTCATAAACACACCACCTTATCTGTTTGTATTTGCCTCAGATTCACGAGTCTGTACTCCGGATTCTTGCAGCTCAGTATCGTCAGCTGTTGGGCGTCCGGCGGATGACTGTGTATAGCCACTAACCAATGGAGTTAACTCTCCCATGCCAAGCATATTCATCTCAACATAATTCAAGCCAACAACATCATTCGGAGATAACCCAAGCGCAGAAGCATAAGAACTCTTCACTGGAATCCCGAGCGCTGCAGCATCCTTATAATAAGAAATCCAATCACTTTGGTTAAACTTAGTGATTGGAAGGAAATTGATTTTGAATTTTGTTGTGCCGGACATCTGCTTGAGAATACGGTTAATCAATCTCTCACATTGATACACAATGGCGAACACGATTTCCTCATCCGAAGAAATAGAAAGCTTTAGCGCTCCAGCAGTGTTATTGTCAGCAGAGCCAAACAGCAAAGGTGATGTGCCGCCTTCTCTCCAGAATTGCTCCTCAGATCTTGACACAGTATCAACATCATTCAGATTTCCACTCTTATCAAAACTATAAGAAGAAGCCTTCATAGGAGCCATGAAAGCTCCAACGTATGGAGGCAAGGCGTTCACCATATGCTCATAATATTGCAATGCGAGATCATAATCCATTTTTGGAGTTCCGTCATCGTCAACAGGTATCTCTAAGCCAATCATTTTGTAGTTAGAGATTTCAGACGCGGTCTCCTGCAAGGACTTATAAGTCTCAATGTCGTACAACATCGGCAGCGTGGATGCCCACGGGGGTATGCTATAACTTTTAGTAGTCTCATCTGCCTTCAGACAAAATGATATTGATTCTGGAATCTCAATCCATCTTTGCTGCGAATTCGCTTTATACTGTTCATATAAAGTAGTAAACTCAGGCGGATACAACATCAATTCGTCTTCTTTTACCTGACTAAAGTCAACTGCATACATCCATGTTCCATCGACAATAGACGATAGTTTGCAGATATCAGGGTTAATTCTTTGAATAAAATACGAATTTGAACCTGACCATTGAACACCGTAGAATACGCCCTCACGCAAAGCAACCAACATAGCTTTTTGTAGTTCATGCTTTAGGTTCATCATATCTAGCTGCGCTACAGCCTTCAGATAAGATTTCCGGAAAGAATCTTGCTTCACTTTAGATACATCAAAATCAATCGGAGTAAGATTATATGCCCACATAAACATATAAGCATAATATTGGATCAAACGCCGGTATTGACTTGATGCATCATACATATAGATGGATGCATTCCGGATATTTTTTTCGTTGCTTGACGGAGACTGCATATACTGCAGTATTTGTTCTTTTGTGTATCTGGTAAAAGTAGTCGATGTGCTCCGATTGCTCAACAGATCAACCAGCTGTTGTTTCTGCAACTGAGCATATTTCCATGCAAAATTATATGCGCTTTGATGACGAGCAATATCATCGTCCGAAGGTGTCACAATTATATTTTTACCATCATGTTCCATTGCGTCACCTCCTACTTCTTAATGTTAGGCGCTCTGAAATTAAATACAGGGACGCTCTTTTTCTCCTTAGGTTTTGTCAAAAGGTCTTTACGTCTTTTTGTTGTGAGGGCATATGCCGCCATAGCAGCTGTATAAGATCTATCATCGTGCATTGTATTTCGTTTATCTCTAACGAGATCGTAAGAAATACCGCCTCCGGCAGACTCATATCGGCACATATACGACATTTCGTTTTTCAATAGGTTAATCTGCGCCAAAGCCATCTGCTCTTCTTGTGAGAGCTTTGCTTCTTGGAATTCTCCATTTGGAAGCTCAACTGTTATATGATCTTTTCCGTCATACTCTGTGAATTTCATCAAATTTAGCTTAACAACCTTTTCCAAATCACTATACATCAACGCCTTAAAACCTTTAGGGTTAATCAAATGTACGATAGGCATAGCGTCAACGTATGTTTTTCGAGCAGTTTCATACTGTTTGTGATCAGGATCGATTACTCCTCGATGCTTGTTGCCATGACGATCAGTCCAATCAGCCATCAGCTGGTCTGCCACTGCACTGATTCCACCGCCACCTGCACCAGCATCAATGTAAAGTTCGATATTTTCCCATTCAGCAGCGCGAGCACCATTATAAGCAATCATCGTATCTTTGATGATATCTAATTGTGCCGGCATTGGCAAAGGAGTCTTCTTAGATGTTCCTGGATCAACCATAGAAATCACATTCTCTAATTGCAGATAATATCCTATCGATTTATCTTCAATCAATTGCCATACACTCAGAACACTACCATCGAAGTTTCTAGCAGGGTCATAGCACAGAATAAATTTCTTTTTGCCGGTATCATTACAAAGCAATGGTAATCTCAAATCAGAATTTCTGATCAGAGACTCCATCGAAACTACAGCGTTCTCTCCTCCGCCTTTTCTAAATCTATTGAAAAGCTCTCGTTCTGCAGAATCAGGATCGTCTTCCATGGCCTTCTTAATCGATTCATCTGTTAGGTGAGACTCAATCAATACTCCATTTACTGACGAATAGTTTTTAATTGCATGAGCATTCAAATCACATACGAAGTAATTCGGGTCTCCCATCAGCATCTTCTTTGAGAACATCACATATTTTGAATAATATGGGTATTCAACATCTCCGGCAGAAGAGGCATAAAGAAGTTGCAACGGCATCGTTTTCGGCCTAATGTATTTAATCTTACTGGTACTTAAAGCAAAGCTAGAGTCAAGATCAGCAAAATGCTCCGTGGCCGCCATCTGCTCTTCAGTTTGCCATGCACATTCATCGTATAGAACTGATCCACGCTTACCACGAATTGCATTCAGGTTTGTAGACAAAGTTGTCAATCCAGAGTTATTGTATAGTTTCATGGTATGCCCAGCTGGGTTGTGTATAAATCCAGTTTCAGAATTTGCGGATTTTACAACCTCACCAGCGAACAAATCGTTTGCGGAAGCAAACGAAGGGATTCTTTGAAGTGCTATATCCTCAAGCTTCTTAAACACTTCTATACTCTGAGCTGCAGAGTTAGTGCTTATATACACTTGATAATCCGGAATCAGCAACATTTTTGTCATCAAAAAAACTGCCGCTAGAGTTGTGTTGTGAGTAACAGTCATCTTCTTTCCGCACATAAACAACCCTTTTTCATTATCTACTTGAATGCATCTCGTTGGAACAGATTCAGTCTTTATAATCTGCTCTATCTTTTTCTTGTTTCCTTTGTGATCAGGGTATAAGTATAAAGAAAGATCAGGATTAAACGATATGAATCTATCGATATGTTTTGTAGAACTGGTCACATATGAACTATCTGATGTCGATAGTGTCCATAAATGGTCAGCATCAGCGACAATACATTCTCCATCATCAAACGTAATTTCATAACACACATTTCCAACATAAATCGGGGAAACATATGAGACTGTAGTTGGATGGCCATTGTTGTCTAATATAACATCTCCAGCTTTCAGCTCTCCCATAGTGGTATATCCAGATGGTGTTGGGATAGGAGTGCCAACAGCAAGAGCTTTCCCGCTGCCACGACATGCAAGCCACAGGACAAACGGCTTATCCCAACTTTCCATAAAGCACCATCGCTGATAGTCCATAAGCTCAATCCCGAAAAAGTAATTTGCAAACCAAACAGGATTTTTACGGCCTTCGTTAATGATTTTAGTAAAGCGCTCATACTCTTCTAAGTTTCTTTGAGATAATTCTACAGTTGTTTTTGGGAAAAACTGTTCCAGTAGAATCACCTCTTTTTAATTTTATAAGACTCCAATTCTGCAATTTTATTTTTTAAGCATCTATTTTCTTCTTCGAGTTCTTCACATTGTTCCGTCTTTGATTGAAGCATTTCTCTTTGTTCTTTGATCATATCAACATAGTCGCTATCATCTAATGAAAGCTGATCAAGAATGCTTCTGTTGCTGATATCTGCCACTTGCCGCATAGCTTCTGCAGTATGGATATCAAACAAATTAGTCCTGATTTGCTCAAACCCAATTTCTGCAATTTCCTTCATCTTCATCGAAAGAGTGTTTTTCCCTGCTCGATTACTGTCGTTGTAATTTGCAGAAAGTCCATTATCTTTAACGATTGTAGATATAGAATTCAAGAATTTACCTTTCGTATCACTTAAGGCTCTTAACTTTGTTTCATTTGGCATCTTCAGCATCAATTCTTCATTGATTACCTTATCAATTTTTCTACACTGCAAATGTAGTTGTGTAATTTGAATGATAGCTTGAATCTTACTGCTATCATCTCGAACACCTTCAGCATCACAATAGCCAGCAAGCATATTAAAGCAATACTTCCGATCTTCATCAGTAATCTCGTCCACATCAAATGGATCATAGCCAATTACAGATATGGCATAATTCATATTCTGAGTGTCTTTTTTAGTCCATTGTGATGCACGCCAATCTCGAATTGCCTCTGCATCCTTTCCCAATTCACCATCTGCTAAAGATGTTTCAAAATTACGATCTTGATATTGCTTCATTTGGATTTGCCTATAGTACCCAGATAAATCAAGCGTACCATCATCACCAAGATTTCCAAAATACACCGTTGCAATATAAGGCCAATCCAGCAATGCACACAGGCACTTTATGGCTTTTTCTTGGTCTTTATAGGTATCAAGATAATCTTGATGAATCTTCATTACGCAATCTTTACAAATTACCGCCACGCCATCTGAATGCTTCCACAGATATGAATACCTGCTTTTGTAGTATGATGATGCAGGTTTTGCGGTATCACAGCATATACATTTGTATTTTTTGTTTGCAACTGTAGATTTTGTTCTAGTAGCCGTAAGAAGCCCCCCTAAACACCGTATTTATCGCGGCTCTCTTGGAGTCTCTTCTTATCTTCACGCAAGTAATGTTTTTTCGTAACATCCAATCCTTGATGGTGAAGTAACGCACTAATTTCTTCTATTGGAGCTCCAGATAATTTCATGATCTGGCTTGCACTATGTCTAAAGTCATGAGGATGTAAGGTCGGAACACCAATCAGCAGCCCAATCTTTTTGCACCAATCATTTAATGTACTATTTGCAATAGATGCTTCTCCTCCGCGATTCGGAATATAAAATACCCAGCCACTATCTTGAATATTATTAGACTGCCTAAAATCCAACAGCTCATGCAAATATCCAAGAACCTCTGCAGAAAAATACAAAGTAACAATGTATCCTTCTTTTTCCAAGACATTGTTAATTAAACGATCTTCCCATTCAATCTGATCCCATTTGATATTGCTGATCGCATTTACTCTCGCCATGGTAGATAATGATAAAAATGCATACAACCTCATCATCAAGGCAATGTGCTTTGAATGTGTAGTTTTCGCACTCTCAACTTGGCCGTTGAGTTTACTCCTCATATCTTCAACTTGCTCTATTGTTAAGAATGTCTGTTCAACCACGTCCGTGTCTTTCTTTGGGCGATCTATAAATTCCATTGGGTTTTCTGAGACGATCCGCTTTTTCCTAAGATATTTATAAAAAGCGGCAATAGAAGACATCCTACGTTTAATTCTCCTGGAATTATTGCCTTGCTTTTTACACCAATATAAAAACTCTGTGATATCATCTTCATTGATGTCTAAGATAGATTTATTGTTTTGATTATCGTAAATATAAATCCACCAACTCTGCAAGTCGTTCAAATACCCATAAATGGTCTTTTCGCTTAACTCACGAAGCTCCATATCAATTTGGTATTTTCTCCAATACATCTTTGTTTCTTCGTTGATAAGCTCTAGTTTGTCTGGATCATATAATCGAATGGGAGCACTTTTTTGAGCCACTAAAAATACCCCCTAACTGTATGTAAAATAAATGGCCCTGCCGCAGCAGAGCCACCGAATTCGCGCCTTATAACTTACGAATCCTTATCGTTTTATGGAGCTGGTGACAGGGATCGAACCTGCGACCTGTTGGTTACAAATCAACTGCTCTGCCAGCTGAGCTACACCAGCATGTGGTTGCGGATACTGGAGTCGAACCAGTTCCTCGAAGCTTATGGGGCTTGTGACTTAACCGTTTGTCCTATCCGCAATATTGGTGGACCAGGCAGGTATCGAACCTGCATCCTCCGGTTTTCAGACCGGCGCTCCGACCGTAAGCTACTGATCCAAGAGTGGCAGGGGTAGAAAGAATCGAACTCTCATACCCGGTTTTGGAGACCGTCACTCTACCATTGAGCTATACCCCTAAATGGTGGGCCGGGTAGGAGTCGAACCTACGGTGTATCTTACGTGCTTGATTTACAGTCAAGTGTCATCGCCAACTAGACATACCGACCCATATGGAGGACCCTGTGGGACTCGAACCCACGACCTTACGATTAACAGTCGTATGCTCTAAAACCAACTAAGCTAAAGGTCCATCAAGAGGGAAACCTCTCAGCTAAACTTTATATCATATAAACATTCAATACCGGTATCATTAACAACTAATACCATTTGTTCAGGCTTGTTTTGTAGCCGATGATCCATACAAAAATTATCTGGACCAGACAGGCATCCACTTTCAATTACCTTAGAATCATACACAGTGCGGAATCCATTTGTGTGTCGATGACCAGCCATTACGATATCAGGTTTGGCACCAAAGAACATTGTAAGTTTTTGCACTACGCTTTCCATCGTGTCTTTATCACCATGAACACCATAGACAAGATTTCCTCTCACAGAAAATCTAGCAACGCTCTCTTCATCATTATGGTCGTAAATATGTACGTTCTCATATTCGGATAATTTTGCCTGCATATAAAACGGAACGAGAGTGTCAAGGTTTTCACCTTTTGCATTCTCTTTTTTATTCTGAAATAAACGAGAATGATTTCCAGCAACAGAATACACATACACATCCGCAAACATTGGGCTGAGTTCTTTTACAAACTCACTAACCGCAATAGAAACAAATTTCAGCTGCTCAAGCGTATTCATATTCGATTCGATTCGTAACGGGGTATGAATAGCTCCGCTGATCAAATCTCCGCCCAACAAGACATAACAGTTGTTTGCCCGATGTCTTGCTGCAATTTCTTCAATGCGGCCCAGATACTCCTGCAACCTATGAATCATTATCTCTTCATTATAACGATTGCAAAAATTATCAATGACCAACCCAGCATGCAAATCCGTTAAGTGAACAATAAGATCACAATCTCCATCGCTACATACTGAGTTTGCTTGGTAGCCATGGAATGGCTCTACGGATTCAGAAATGATCTGTTTCCAGAGATCCATCATGGTGTCAGCCCTGGCTAAATCTCGCTTCAAGCGGTTTAACTCATTACGTTCGTCACGTAAGCGGATTCTTTCTTTCTCAGCTTCAAGGCGCTTAGATTCAAAATAACTTCCGCTATCATCGGGAGGGCCTACCCATCCTTCTTGGATGTACATGGAGAGCAGGGGCCACGACTTCCGAACAAAGTCGCGGCTATAATTCTCCCCCGTCTGTTCGTTCATAAATGCTACCACATCAGCCCACTCAGTTTCATCGTCTGGGTCGCTGCGGCGCAAAAGCAAATCATATAGTGCCTGTAAATATTTAGTTTTATCTATTTGTGTTCACCTGCCCATTCTTAAACTTGACACTCCCCCCTGTCTAAAGTCAGGGGATTCTTGGCTCGACGATCACCGCCCAAGTATTTTGCAGTTGCCCACAAAGCACCGGGGTCTTACACGATCTCCCCAAGCGTTTTGGTAGGTTCCGGTGTGTCCCACCGTACCGTTGGAAAATTATTATTTAAGCACTGGCCAGCAGCCTCAGTCCTTCATGCAGGATGTTCTGGGCGGCGTTGACATCCCGGTCATGCCGGTGGCCGCACTTTGGGCATGTCCACTCCCGGAGCGCCAAGTCCTTGGTCTCTGCATTCTGATAGCCGCAGTGGTTGCACAGCTGGCTGCTGGGGTAGAAAGTGCCCACCTCAACCAGCTGCTTATGCTGCCAGGCAGTCTTGTATTTCAGCTGCCTGACCAACTCTCCCCAAGAGGCGTCGGCAATCGCCTTGGCCAGTTTATGGTTGGCCATCATGCCTTTTACATTGAGGCTTTCCACGCAGATAATGCCATAGGCCCTGACCAACTGAGTGGTCAGCTTATGCAGGTAGTCCTGCCGGCAGTTGGCGATGTACTCATGCTGCTTGGCCAAGCGGAGGCGGGCCTTCTCCCGGTTGCGGCTGCCCTTTGGCTTTCGGGACAGCCGCCGCTGGAGCTTGATGAGCCGCTGCTCTGCCTGCTGCAGGTGCTTGAGGTTGCTGAATTTCTGGCCGTCGCTGGTGATCACCAGGTTTTTGAGGCCCACATCAATGCCGGCGACGGCACCGGTGCTGGAATACTGTGGGATATCTACTTCCGTGCAGCATAGACTCACGAAAAACTTACCGCTCCGGCTCATGCTGACGGTAGCGTGGAGAATCCGTCCATGTACAGGGGTTGAGACCTTGGCCTTTACCCAGCCCAGCTTGGGAAGCCGGATCGCCCTATCAGATGCCTGGATGTTTTGTCCAACCACCTTGCTGGTGTAGCTGGCGCGGCTACGATGCTTGGACTTGAACTTTGGAAAACCAACCTTGCGCTTGCCTTTGCGACCGGCAAAGAAATTCTTGTAGGCCTGATCCATCTGTAGCACTGAGGTCTGCAGGGCGGTGGAGTCTACCTCTTTAAGCCAGGAGTAGGACCCCTTCATCCCATGCAGCAGTTTCACACAGTCGTAACCGCTGAGTTGGTTTCCTGCGGCGTAGGCACCTCTGCGGGCAGCCAGGGTTTGGTTGTAGACGAAGCGGGCGCAACCGATGGTTTTGCGTATCAGCTCCTCCTGCGCCTTGTTAGGGTACAGGCGAAATTTGTAGGCTTTCTCCACAAACGATACATCCTTTTCTGGTTTTCTTACATCTATATGGTATGCGGTTGCAACGAAACAAATTTTAATTGGCCAGGGGGATATAAGGCGCCTTCGATAAGAGCGTCAGCATGGCTCGAAATCCAGCCTCTGTGGTTAATAGTCAAATTACAGACTTGGCAATGCTCCTTGTTTCGAAAATGGTTCAGATATGGCACAAACCCACTCAAAGACTCATCCGGAAGATCACATTGTCCGTCATGGCCAAGGCAGATCACCTTGCAATTATCTGCGCATCGAGTAAGAATCTTCTTTGCATCACGGAACGTAAAATTCTGCATCTCGTCGATGATCACAACCCGATGATCAAAGTTTGATCCACGAGTGTAAGTATGGGTGATGAGTTTAACAAAACCAGTTCCGTTCTTTGCATTCACCAAAGATTCATCATCAATGTCAGTAAACGGATTCATATCACACCGTTGCATCGCTTGGTAGAAAGGCTCAAAATATACCTCGCTTTTCTGGCTGATATCGCCTGGCAAATATCCTTGACGAGATTCCTCGCATGGGCTTGCCACGCACAAAATCCCATCATACAGACGATACTTTACGAGTAGATGAGCTACACCCATCGCGATAGTGGTTTTGCCAGTACCAGCTGCGGCATTGACAAAAATAATATCGTTGTCTGGATTCCAGATCGCATCTACCAGCACTTTCTGCTCTGGGTCAAGATCCAATCCATAGAAGGGATGACCGTGCAACGTCTCAGGAGCGGGGCCATAATCCTCAAAGTTTGTACTCTTCTTCTTAGTTGCCACTAGCGGCACTCCTATCTCAAAGGATTTCGTTTACGGATGAAACGATAACATCCACAAGACCACCATCAAGCATTTGGTCAGCGGTAAAATACCAATCTTTATCCTTCTGCTTCTTATAGGTCTTTAGATCAATCTTAGTCTTACTCAAAAATAGATCTTGGAGCTGGGCATCCATCGTATCAAAGTGCTTTGTCGCACTCTGCAGTTGCTCCATTGTGCCAGACAATCCACCAGAACCAGAATGCCACAGTGCGTGTGAATGAGGCATAGCAAAACGCTTATGACCAGCAATCAGCAACACGCACGCTGCGCTCGCTGCTAATCCCATGTTGACGGTATACACCGGAGTCTGACTACTCAAGATCGCATCCAGAACAACCAGCATAGCATACGCATCTCCGCCACCAGACGCGATATAAAGCTTAATCGGCATCCGATTTTCGATAGGAATAGATGCGTCATCATCCTCTGCGTTCCACCGAACAATCTTCTTTGCAATTTCAATGGTGTCTTCGCTCACAGCAGAATCGATCCACAGAATGCGATTATCCACTGACTCGTAATAATTCAGCAGATACGGATCAGGCAACTGCTTATTTGCGCCGCTACCAGCAGGAATTTGAATTTCAAAAGTATCCAATAGACCATATCTCCTAATCAATTATTTTTTGGAACACGACTATCGTTGTACTTCTTTAAGGCACTCAGAACAGCACGCGATTCAACAGCAAAATGCTTACCGTGGCATGTCTTAGCCAACACTTCATGGGCAAGCCCATTCTGACGAAGATAATCAACTTCGTCTTTTCTGACATAAATCAGAACAACACATCCCTCATTATCAATTTGGAGAAGCAAAAACTAGGAACTTCAAGAAAGCATCTTGTGTACTTTGCTCCTTTTTCTCCCTTATATAGGAGATCGCTCAAACCCGGAAACTATTGCGCCACAACGGTTTCCGGGTTTTGTATTTTTTCATTTATCCCTTTATTTTCCATACACCTGCTGTGCCACAACGGTTTCAGGAATTTTCTTAAATGCTGATTTTTTTGCGGTTTTTCTGCGTTGTGCCATTCGATTAGATATCTTCCGGCTTTGTGCAGCACACGACTTACACATTACCTGTCTATTGGATTCTCGATAAAAACGAGCTCCGCACTTTACGCACATTCCAGTTTTTCTGCCAATGTTCCGCTTAATATTCTCAGCAACAATATCGCCAAAGCACATCCAAAAGATATTCTTTCGTTTGCTCTTTCTCCGGATAAACAGTTCTTTGATTAAAACATCCGTCACAAAATAAATGTCATTGCAAATTTCCAAAAGCGAGTCGATAATTTTTTGATATCCATATAAGCTTCTCGGAACCCCGCGCTCATCACGCCCAGCCTTCATCGCATCAGACTTAGACATCGTCCCATAAGTCTCTATAATCTTCTGGGTAATATCGTTCGTCGGGACGATACTTTCACGCATTAACATCTTAGGATCAAACTTTCCAAGAGATTGCGTTTTAAAATCCATCTTTATTTTTGGAATAATATATTCAAGTCGATTTACGGGGCTGCTGTTAATTGGCTCTACCTGTGCTTCAGTCTTATCTTTTGCATACACAAAAAAGTGAGGAACTTTCTTCTTCGTGTACCGATGAATCATAGAGTGTATTTGGTCAGGGCGCACAGGCTTATAAAGAGTTTTTGCAAAATCAATAGTGTAATTATTCTCCATACAAAGAAGTTTCACTACGTCAAGTCTATTTTCGCAACTTTCTTCGTTCCAGATAATCGAAATATCGTTTGATATCTGACCAATATTTCCTCCGACATAGGCCAGAATCATACTGTCATATATATTTTCTTTGGTGATTGGCTGTGCGCCAGCTTTCTTCATCTCGTAATACAAAGGGACAATCTTTTCTGTATTACGCTTCGCTGCCTGCACAATATCAGGATCTTGAACCACCAAGGACTTGTCTCCGTCGCACATAGAGATACTGACTATATCATAGCCATGCGGTTTCCCGTTTAGGCCCAACGTGCTTCGGCGCGAGGAATTTCACCACACGCCTACTGTACTCAGTCTTGCTATTGCCCCGCACGGACAACAGCTCCCCTTTCCATAGTCGATGCAACTTCCTTACCATAGGTTGCTGGCAAGGCTCGTCACAGGATAGCTCTCACGTCCCCTGTTAGCCGCCCTGCTATCCGCCATTTCCTGCGGAGCCTACCGTCAGAGCGACACCTCGGATGTCCGAGTTCTCGTTGTTTTATATCCCATGGTTTCCCTATGGGTTCGACCGCGACGAACTAATCGAATTGCAAAATCTTACTTATAACATCATGGACACTTGTTACAATAGCATTGGTTTTAAACCACCGGCCGAGTTCATGATCAGCCCCAACCATATTGGTTCTAACTGCGTGTTCCACATACAGGTGAGGACTTCGCAGACAATCCAGCTCTACCCCTCCAGCAAACAGTGGGCAATACACTTCTCCATTTCCTAGTAATCCACTTGGGTTTTTGTCTCCATAAAACAACCATTGGCAAAATGCGTACATATCTGGAACAATAAACGTGTAACATCCATCCACATCCAGCTTACCTGCTTTTGCTTCTTTCTCGATGCTCTTTTTAATCTCACGAAGCGTCTCTTTACTGTATTCATCCTGGAGGAGCTCCGGATATAACAACAACGATTCTTGGAATCCATTCCGGCGCTCATTCTCTTTAGTGGCACCAAATACCTTCAACATTGTGTTTCGATCAGATGCAAGGTTCTCTAGCTTAGTACGAGTTCCTTTGCTGATGTTCAGTAGCTCTTCATCGGTAAGGTCAGTTAGAGTTTGCAGCATCTGATAGTTGATTTTCGCTTTTTCAAACTGCGTTGGTTCCAAATTACATACGCATGCTTGGCACCCGTAACGCTCGAAATAGTCGCAATATTGTTCCCACGACTCATAATATTTCCAAAGTTTAAACTGACTCTTCGTCAAGATTACCTGAATGTCTTCCGCTAAGATATCGTGTTCTACTCCGTAAATATCTTTAACGATCCCATGATTAACAAGCGGATCTTTCCTGTTTGCCTCCCGGATAAATTTGTCAAAAGGAAATGCGTTTAGCAATCCTTTGATCCAAGCCGCCCGGAACATAAAGTTTTTCCTGCTAACATCAAGGCGAACCATCCCAGATCCATCTGTATGTGTAATCGGAACAGGGGTAGTCTTCCGTTCTACGGAATATGTCTTATCATCAATAAAGTCAACCAAGTTCATGACTTCAGTTTCCATATCATCAACCACAATTGTTTTTCTGATATTAAACTCGTTCCATACATCTGTGGCAGAATTATTTAAGGCGAGGTATGCTAAATATTTCCTAAATACCCTCGGTTTCCCGATATTTATTAGGGGAGTAGACTATATCATCACCCTCCAAATGAAGGGGCGTGGCGCTTCGCCGCCGGAGTTTCACCGGACGACTACAATTAGTCGTTGCACCTTCCCTTACGGGCTTGGCACAGAGATTGGCATATAAATTCACTATTTATTTTCGTTTATTAATTTCCTCAAGCATAACATTTAGGGAACTGTTCAAGTCGTCATCATATCTTATCTCGTATAACATGATTTGTTTTGCTTCACAATAGTCTCGCTTCATTGCATCACTATATTGGCGTTGATACAATCCAAACAGTCCGCAATCAATATAGTGTTGAGCGCCCTGATACTCGACCAACATAACAATATCGTCATTATCGCCCAGTATAGCAAAATCAAATCTCAATAAATTCCCATGTCTATTTCTTAAATCATCAAACGAATATTCTCGAAGAAATTTAACGCAATGCTCCGTCAAAAACTCTGAAATATAACGTTCCCCTCTGGAAGATCGATTCTGACATCCACAACTTGTTGTAACACCACTTCTCAAATTTCCGCCTTGCACAACCACGTCATTACCACAGTCACATCGACACAGCCATCTCGGCAGTGTTGTTATTTTAGAACCAGTTCTATAAACATAATCCTCCGCTCTTTCAACAACCACCAGTTTCCCAAACCGACGGCCAGTCAAATCAATAAGCCCAGACCCTTTAGGCCTTTTTGTCATGCAGCCACATGATTTTGTATGTCCACTTTTTAACTCTGAAAAATTTACTGTTGTTTCTTTCCCGCAATCACATAAACAAACCCATCTGACTTTGCTTTGGCCGCTCGGAGTAATATGATTTTTATCTCTATTTATGATTGTGAGATTTCCAAACCTTTTGCCGATCATATGTGATAAATCTTTTTGGCGTGAAGCAATTTCACGGCTGAGGCATCCACATGATTTAGTAAGACCATATCTTAATGCGTGCGAGGATACAGATTTCATAGTGCCGCAATCACAAACACATTTCCATAATGTCCTATTGCTGCTTTCTGTGCTTTTATCTCTTTCTAATACTGTCAATCTCCCAAATCTTTGCCCAGTTAAATCAATCAATGCTCCTATTGTCTCACCTCCAATCCTATTGTTTTTTAAAAATATAGTGAATTTACTTAGCTTCTCCTGTTAGCAAGGCTTTCGCCTCACACCCCAGATTTCTGGGTTCACCACGTTTTCGATACACGTTACCGTGTAAAGGAACCATTTTGTTAATTCGGATTTATCCCGCCTTGGTTATTGATATCTTCAACCGTAAGCCCGCACATCAGGCGGCCCATGATTCTATGATAAGTGTCTTCTTTGATGAACAGTGAACGTTTCGTTCTTATTTGCCCCGCCGAAGCCGTCAGGCACACATAACGATTTTCGTTTAAATGAAACCCGTTTAGAACGATGTCTTTCAGTACCTTGAAGTAGCACGTTTTGACTACGACCAATTCATCTGTCAGGGTGTTGGTCTCTATCCCGACCATCCTGGTCAATTCGGATTCAAAGATCGAGATAACATTTCGGTCCCTTAAAAACTCATGGCGAAATGTTCGAATCCCCTGATACATTTCAAGCTTATCCAACAGCGCTTTCTTTGTTTGATTGATTGGGTCAATCAGATCTTTTGAGCGCTGCTTCAAATCATCCACTATTTCTGTCGTAAGCGGATCGCCATCATATTTTGCATCCTTTAAAAGCCGCGCCATTTTCTTTTCCGTTATTTTTTTGCTAATAAATGCAGTCCATATATCAACAACCTTTTTGATCTGTTTTCTCTCGTATCTCATTGCATCTATCTTTCGATTGAGCGCCATCTCTTCATCAGTGTAAAATGCCTTTGTATCGACAGAATATAAGTGGACTTGCTTATCAAGTGCTATTAAGTCCACCTCCAGAAATCTACTTCAGCCCACACATAATCATCGTCCGCAATTTCAATATTGCCATCGCCATATTCTTCTTCCGCCAACAGGAAATCTTGTATTGATAATCGTTTCATCTCTTGGAGATACTCTTCTTCTCGTTCTTCATCTGTTTGATTCCACGGAGGAGAGAACGGTGGTCGCCCGTCCGCACGCATCATATACCACCCCCTTTCCGTTAAAATTACTCAAAAAATGTTGATTTTCACTATTTTTTGCTGTTTTTTCGTCGTTTTTCTCTCATTTTGTAGCATTTTTCCTCAAAAATCACATATAATTGGACAAAAAATGCCATAATTGTAGCGATTAGAATGATCAGAAGGAAAAAAGGCCAGCAAATAACCGTTAAAATTACTTCTGGAATGCTGTAACACAAACAGCATTCATACTCAGCTTTCGCAACCAACAGCCCAATTACCACATACACAATTGCAATCACAATCGCCAGAACCATCAGCTCACCTCCTTGTTTGTAATTATCGTATCGTTTTTTATATAGGTATTTAAGCGGAATCCCCATCTTCCATCAATTCCTTTGCGGTTCGATAATAGACGGAATACTTTTTTACCACTCCCCTACGTGCCCTGGAGCACAGCTGGTAAAAGGCGTCACACGACATACCGAGCGCCGATGCACATTCCTTCGTGGTGCCAAAAGCAAGCAAAGTATCATCGGCTGCCAGATATACCGTCCACTCTCCTGGGAGATTTTTTTCTTTCCCGAAATAGTTTGCCGGACGATCCGTCCTGCGCCTCCAAGACCGAATTGTATTCGAAGAAACTCCACATGCATTTCCAATCTCTACATCATTGAGGCCGTCTTCATATAGCTTATCAGCCATGCTAATCTGATCCTGAGTCATACTATCTCTCCTTAATGCATTTTAGGTACAAAAATATGATCGCCCTTTAAAATGTCAGCCGCGTAGTAAAAATGTGGATTGATGCATAATACTTTCTTTGCACCATACGTTGTCTGATAAACAACCGGCTCTTTCTTCCCGTTCCGAGTAAAACTAATCTCACATAACTTATCAACCAGCTCGTAAGAGTGTGTTTTACTAACTCCAAACAGAGTGGCAATATCCGTCTTTCTTAAATACTCCTCATGATTCTTAATTCCAATCTGGTCTCCGGGGCAAAGAACATTGGTGTATAAGTTCACAAAGGGAATCAACTGTATAATGCGTCCAATATAGACATGCCTCTTCGGCGGCGTACTCTCTACGGCGGACTTATACTGATTGGCAAACAGTTTGCCGCATCTCCCATTCGAAACATCTCCGATCTTCCCTCTCCACATCACATGCTGCTTAAAAGACTCCGGATCTGGATGCCCATCAAACAAGCCAGTTTCCTGCAGGGCGTCCATTACTTTTGATGGCCTGCCCTTAACTCCAATCTTCCTGTAGTCGAACACATCCCATTTGCTATTATGGACTCCAACATAAAATGCCCGCGCAAGAAGTGCTGGATTACAATCTTTCATGAACAAAGAGTATTTCTGAAACCGTACCCAAAAGAATGGGCCAAACTCAAGCGCCATATACTCTCTCTTTTTGATGCCACTCTGAATGCTCTTAGAAGGGGCGATGACATCTCCTATCTCATCATCTGACTGTGGTGCAGGCCTATACCCAGAACGGCCGCGCTGCGAGAAATCAATTTTCTGCCGGATCTCGTATGGTATCTGATCGACGGTCTCGGTTTTTTGATAGACGATGCTCCCATCAACCACATCTCTCCAAACTTCAGTCTTTTCAAACTGCTCTGCGTTCCCCATACCAATCCCCCAGTTTAAAAATTTTTTGAGAATTTTTAAAAAAACACTTGACAAACAAAAATCCGAATCGTTCGAGGACTGTAAAATTCCCATGAACGTGACGTTTTTTCCCATAAACGTAACATTTACACCCCTCAATCCCTTGTGCCGCAATGGGTTTACTTATATTATATATATACCTTATTATGTGAATTCGTTTTCTGGTCCCGAAACAACGGATAACAAGGACCTTTTTCACCCCCGGAAATCACCGATTTTATAAAAACGGCGTCTCCTGAAGTCGCCGCCGGATCGCTTCGCTTTGCCCGTACAGGGAAAATGTTTGTTATGGACGAACGGTGATCCAGAAGAGTTTTCCGGAAATCAATTGAGTCCGGAATTTTGACTCGCTTCGCTCGAAATGCGGCTTCGCCGCAAATTATTATTTTTTTGCTCGTACACACTCAATAGATATGTTAGTCATCCAATATTTGTATACTACAATTATAGCACCGCCCCCATTGTGTGTCAATATTTATATCACTTTTTATATCGCTATGTGTTTAATTTGACCAAGCCGCAGATCAGCAGCCCGGTGCGATCGGACGTACTGCCCCGGTCGCCGGTAGAAATAAAAATATATTTTTTATTTTTTTATTTTTTCGATATTGATCAACCACCGAAACCTCGGCGGTTCCTGTAGCGCTTACAGAACTACTGTTTTCGATAATCACATAAAAAAGAAATTGCCCGTAGCCATCAGGTTTACGGACATTTTTTTGTGTATCGATTGTGGCAGAAGGAATTCAGGGTTTCAATTTTTTGCAATTTAAAATGTTTTTAAAATGTTAAACGCTGAAAGTGTTGTGCCAGAAGAGATGTAGCGTTTTTACCGTGAAAAATGTTCGATATTTGATAGGGAAAAGTTCAAAATTTGACAGTGAGTGAAAAAGATGTACTACCCCGTTTTCCTCGGAAAAAAGTGATCAAAAGTATGTAAAATACCCCCTTCCCCACTGTTTTATTCAATTTTCATGTTTGGCACTAGTCGAAAATTGAAGCGCTGATTCATAACTTTACTAGCAGTTTAGTGATTGTACTGTTGTTCGTTAATTTATTGTTTTTCGATAATTGCCCCGCCCGGTTACAACTGTAACCTACTACAACTGTAGTACCAAATTATCCATCATATTACAATCTCAATACATTGTATCACGCTTTACATTCTAAACATTTGCTTACACTTCCCTTTTGTGTTTACGTTTCCACTTTTACCCTTTTGTTTCCATCTATTCCCTATAATGCATATTATTCATTTGTTTTGCATTATTATTCTAATTACCCTGATTATTCCAATTATGTTTTGTTGTTCCATTTTTCCCGGCCTCTATTCCCTACCGTTTCACTATGCTATGGCATCCTGGGTAATTCCTAGTTTTCTAGTATGGTATGCTGCCCGTATCCCCTGCGCCCTGTCTGGTGTCTGGTGTCCCCTTGTCTGGTATCCCACTTTTTCGCGCCTATATGGAATATATACCTTAATTAAACGCCGTGTTACCATATTCTACCATTTATTGCTTGTTTCTCCCTTTTTCTTCATGATTTTTACAGTGTCACGGGATATTTTGAAAAATTTCTTTTCTTAGTGCCGCAAGGGATTGCGGGTTTTTTTATGATTTTTTGAAAAATAGTTGTTGACAGCGATTAACCGTCATGCTATGATTGCACCGTCAGCAGGGCACGGGCTGACACACCGGCCCCGGCGGTATATCCGGGTGAATCCCTCTAGTGGTACCGTTCCCCACATACGAACGGCGGCGGGCTGAGTCTCCGACATGACACGCCCACCAGTGGCACGCACTGGTACATAATGTGCGGTATGCACCTTGAAAAAGGAATGACGGACGGTATCCGGCTTGTGTATGCAAGGCGGTGCAATCAACTGGTATGTATGTACCGGTGCAACCGTTCAGCCGTTTTTACAGCTGTCCCCTAGAAACCGGGGCCGACGCACGGGGAAACCAGCCATTGCAAGCCAAAGGGGCACTAATGGAGTTAGGCCATTAGTGCAAGCTCTGAGGGCGTGGCGTGTGCTACCCCTCCGCCAAACCAGCGGAGGATAGATGAGGGTAGGGACAGAGGGACAGAGACAACCGGGGGTAATCTGTGGTGGATTGACCGCGACGGGAGCGTTTGAACATAGCAACGAACCTATACAATAGGCTGGTTGGTGTGTTCAAACACGCCAATACATAGCAAAACCGCCCTACCAGTCTGCCCAAATCAGACCAGGAAGGCGGTGGAGCTGGGAAGGGGGTGAACTATGGAACCCTTCCGTATGGGTGCCCTGTGGGGCGTCCGTGTGGGTGGTCGGCTGATTGTGTTTGAATCCTATTCCGCCGCTTGGGATTGGATTGACGCCCAGTCAGACTAGCCACAAGGCCGGGGGCGATAGCATCAATCCCGGCTTTCTTACATTGTAGCACAGACCCATTACATAATCAACATATTTTTTTGAAAGGGGTATAACTATGAACACCAACACTACCACCATGTCCATCAATGAGATGATTGAGGCCCTGAACTCCGAGAGCAACGTGGCCACCGCTGACAAGTTCTTGGCTGAACTGAATGAGTCCATCAAGGCCGAAAACAAGGCTATCATTGCGGCTGCCGTGGAGTCCTTCGTCAAGTCCGCTGAGGCCTCTCCCGCCGACTTCTTCCGTGCCTTCATCGCTGATCCCTTCGTCAACGTCAAGCGCGTCAAGAAGGACAGCAAGTCCGGCGAGTATTCCGTGGTCGATGCTGTCCGTCAGGTCTCCTTTGCTGAGGTGGAGACCGCCTATGGCAAGGCTCACAAGGGTCAGACCTTGGCCCAGTCCAAGCGTTATGTGGGCATGATTGCCCGCTTTACCCACAACCTGCACGCCAACCTGTGCGGCGCTCTTTCTGAGGAAGGCTCCCAGGTGACTGTGTGCAAGTACAACGGCCAGGCCGTGGAAGAGTACGACTTCAACGGCACCAGCATCGGCAAGCTCCAGACCCAACTCAACGCCATCGTGAGCACCATCCTGCCCGAGGGCATGACCCTCCAGATGGTCAAGGCTGACGTGCGGGCCATCATGGCGGCGCACCAGACCGAGAAGTTCATGGAGTTCACCACGGCGGCGGAGAAGAAGGTCCTCAACCAGATCTTCGGCTCTATGCGTATCCGTATGGCTGGCAAGGCCTACACTGTCAACTCCAAGGCCCTGTGTCACAAGGCCAAGGAGTCCAACCAGACTCCCGCCCAGGAGGAAAAGACCTCCAAGATCCCCGAGCGAGCCGAGGCTGAGCAGATCCTCAGCCCCAATGGTTCCACCAAGGCAACCAACGTCGCCTAACCGACGCAGCCGCCCAACCAGGGCGGCTATGGCTCCATGCACAAGCCTCCACGTGGCGGAGCTGGAAACGTCTCAGACGGCGAATTGTGCGAACCAAAAATATGCCCAGGGCCCTTTGCACCCATTTTTAAGAACGGAGGCAAGATTATGTTTAGATTTATGAAGCGCTTCCACAAGGCCAAGAAGCCTCAGCAGCGCCCTGAACCCGTAGAGCGGGAGTATCTTGTGGTCTATGAGGAAACCGTAGGCGGAGCGGTTCCTATTTGGTCCATCCGTACCACTTCCACCGAACTGGCCAAGAAGGCGTTCCTTGACGCCGGATTGGTATGGCACCGCATTGTCGGTATCGCCCCTGCCTGTTAAGTGAAGCCGCCAAGAGGCGGATTTTCTTATTACATAACAAATCTGGAGGTATTACTATGAAAACTGTCACTATGAACGAACTGGCCAAGACCTATGGCGTGGAGGCCCCCAAGCCCGCACACGTCCGGAACAAGGTGTGCAAGAAGTGCGGTGGTATCATGACCAACGTACCCGGCACTAACCTGTTCGTCTGCCAGGGCAACCCCGGCAAGCCCTGCGATAACACCACCCTGTCCGCAGCTATGTAAGGAGGTGGTTGTAGGTGCGGTATCAGATCGTGTACAGCAAGGCTGGAACTGCCCAGACCACGTGGAAGCACAGCATGGAGTCTGCCATCAAGCTGGCAGATGATCTGCGCTCAGCCGGGTATACTGTTACTGTGGCAGAGCACTCTAAGGCCGGAAGCCGCACGGTGAGGCATAACAAGCTGTATTTTGTAGAAATCTTCCGTGCAGACAATGGCGTTAATCTATGGGGGAATGTCATTGCGGCCAGAACCGAGAATAAAGCCATCAAAAAGGCAATGAGGGAAGCCGGACTGTGTGGGAAACCCATGGAGATGTTTCAGTTCTCAACTGACCTTATTCTTCCTTTGTCCGCAGAGGCCATGCTCTGACCCTGACCCAGCCGCCCAGTTTATGGGCGGTTGGAGTGAAGGCCAGATTGTTCACACATAAGGCCTTGAAGCTGAGGCCAAGATACGCTATAATCCATACATATCTATGTATTGGAGGGGCGTATTATGGCTCATAATCATAATTCATACACGTCTAACTACACTAAAGAGAATTATGACCAAGTCCTATTTAAAATTCCCAAAGGGAAAAAGGAATTACTCAAACAAGAGGCCGAAATCCGTGATATCCGAGACTCCCAAGGGAAGCTGTCTGTCTCCCGCATGATTGTGCTTGCCCTTGAAAAACAGTACGGGCTAGACCTTCATACCAAAGAATGAGCGTCAATGCACTTATTTTAGAAGCCCTCTGGAAGTGCTACCGACTCGATCTCAAAACGCCCGTAGAGAGGTCGGAAGAATAAGTGGCTCTGGCAAACTGTTATTTATCTGTAAATCATTTTATTGAATTCTGCATCCGTAGCAAGAATTATATCTGCTTCATGGGAGCCAAAAACAGCTTCAATCGCTTCTTTTTGGGATAAGCCCATTCTCCTCATTTGCATAATTTTCCCAACGCAAATGTTGGTGATCTTTTTATCAAGTTCCTGATAACACGTTGCGCAGAGAGAAAATTTCCCTTTCGTCAACTCGATATCAGATACTTCCTTATCAGACCCGCAACAAGAACAAGCAGCCATACCAATCTCCTTTTGTTTACCAGAGCCGCCCTAATTATATATCTATTTTTTGTTTTTGTCGATAAAAGAATAATTTCATACACACAAGCCCGCCGTTTAGGCGGGCTATTTTTATGCCCATAAGCCCGCAGTTAATGCGGGCTATTTTTATAGCTATGAGGTGAAAACAATGAAGAAAATGATTTGCTTTTTCGCGGTTTTGATGGTGGTTTGTTCCGCTTGCGCCTGCAACGCTCCCCATATCCAAAAAGGATATGTGTACGACGCAGCCATAGACAGCTCCGCCGATCATTGGGCTGTCATTGGGACAGACGCCGGATATGCCATTGTCGTAAACAAAGACCAGTACGGTGTGGATTGCGACGATTCTGTGTATGTCACCATGCATAACGGTGAGGTTGTTCAGATTCAAAAATCCGATGACGATTTTCTGGATGAGACAAAAGATGTTGAAACAGAAACAGTTATCAATCTTTTCGATTAAACAGGAGGAAAATCTTATGTCTAAGACGAGAGAACAGCGTCGTCAGGCGGCCAAAACCCGCGACACCATCTATGCAGCCATCGTCCTTATCGGGGTTTTTGTGGTTGCGTGCGCACTCCCCAACTGGATGGATATCCTTGTCCATTGACGTTTAACACCGATAAATTTTGTGATACAACAAAGGAGGACAACATGAAGCAGATTTATGTTTGTGAGAAGTGTGGAGCCCAGTATGATGACTGGAATGCGGCTGTTCGGTGTGAGGATTCTCACCGGAGCGTCCAGGTCATCGAGCGTTGTGACCTTGACGAAGCGGAAGCGGACGCCCTGCTTGTCGAAGCCACTAAATACAGACAGGGATGCGCTCTCCCGGACGTTATCCCGGTTAAGTTCCACGTCCACACCGACAATGGCGGTTATGCCACCGACGAGAACGGGCAGTACATCTATGAATCCGCTCTGTATGCTCTCGTCAAGACCAGCAATGCCCAGAGGGAAATGCTCGAAAAACTCGATACGTCTATGACTATCCGCCGCAAGCATGACTATGAGGAATCCGAGCGTTGGCGCAAGGAGTGGGAGGCCACGCAGGCGGCTGAAGCGGCGCAAGATTCCGAAGCAAACGAGTAATAGGCTCTAAGGGGTGTGCCTTTAAACGCCCCATTCCAGACATAAAAAAACAAGGAGGAATACATATGTTTATCCCGCTCAGTGATTCTATGCCCTGCAACCGCTTCGTTGGTACGGCTCTTTATGAGCGCATGGAGGCTTTCGCAGACCGCCTGATTGATGAGCTCTGTTCCAGAGGTCAGGTTTCTGACCTCGATTTGGCCGTCGTTGATCAGCCTAGCATTAAGGTCCCCTATCCCCGCGACTGGGATTAAAAAGGAGTGTGTATTTATGAGTATGGAAGAGATTGTTGCGCGGGCCGAGCAGAATATCCGGAACGCGATTGCGGATTATGACCGCCACACCACGCAACATACCGTTCTGGAGGACATCACGGATGAGTTCATCCATAAGCTGGCGGAAGATAGCAGCTATGCAAAGCAGGGATTGCGCGAACTGTTTAGCAAGTCGCCGGCATGGCATCCTGAGCTTGATGCCATCGTCATCAATGGTAATCGCACCAAAGAGCCTAATTATGAACGGGCGTACCACATTGCGTGCGACATTGTGGATGACAAATTCCGCGAATTTGATCTTGATGATCGTTGGTATCAGTTGCGCGATGCAATTTCGTGGTTTTGTTCGTCGAGTGAAGAGCAGGCATCCGACGCTGGAGGTCTGCAGGCCATTAGATTTCTCGCGCCGAAAGCATATGCTCCCGGCAAGAAGGTGAGCCGAGTTTTTAGAGCATTCTGCAATGAGCTCGGCGTAGCGGATGAGACAGCAGGAAGTGATTTTCAGCGGCTATTTGCTATGTTCGCTGACGAAATCAATTCTAAGAAGATTGATTTCAAGCTGTTTGTGTCCATCAACCCGGCCCACCTTCTCACGATGAGCAATCCCAAAGAAGATGTCCGGGGGAAGTGTTTGACTAGTTGCCACTCTTTGAACTCCACTGAGTATAGCTACAATAACGGTTGTTGCGGCTATGCCAGAGACGCGGTGAGCTTTATCGTCTTTACGGTAGACGATCCCAACAACCCCGAACTTCTCAATAACCGTAAAACCTCCAGACAGATTTTTGCATATCGCCCCGGTTCTGGACTTCTTCTCCAGAGTCGTATGTATAACACTTCTGGAGGTGTTTATGGAGCAGCGGAAGAGTCGTCCGTTTACAGGGATTTGATCCAGAGAGAAATTTCTGACCTTGAGGGGGCAGATAATCTTTGGACAACTGGCCCGTCTTATTCCTCCAAGTATGAAGATTATGTTTATGCTGATAGGGATTTTGGAGGATATCAGGACTGGATCTACGGTGAGTTTGATGGCCATATCAGTATCCGAAGCGACGCTGATCATCCTGAGCCGTTGTGCATTGGGGAAGCTGGACTGTGTGTTGTGTGCGGAGGTCCTATCAACAGCAATATGTATTGCGATAAGCATATGCCTATGCCATATCATTGTGACCTTTGCGGTGAAGGTTGCGAAGAGGCGTATGAGGTGTTGAATGCAAACGGTCAGTGGATACGTGTATGCAACAACTGCTTGAGAGAGCACTATGTTCAGTGCCAATATTGCGGAACGTGGCATCTTCAGTCCGAAATTGTTGTTCTCAATGGGCAGAATCTGTGCAGAGAATGCCATGAGCGGCACACTCGTACCTGCGCAATCTGTGGAACCCTTCATATGAAAAACCAGATGGTTCGTGTAGTCATTGGGGACCGTGTCGAATGGGTATGTGCTGAGCATACATCTCGCTTTAAGGTGTGTCCGTCTTGTGGGATGTATCATGATCATAATGATGGTGCATGCCCCGTCTGTGGCTATAAGGCACCTACTTTTACTTTAACCAAACAGGAGGTTTCTGATGATGAACTCTGGACGCTTGCATTTTGAAGATATCCTCAGAGCGACACAACACCAGTTGTATGATATGCTCAAAACCTTGTTTAGTGAGCATATTGCGATTGCCGAGAAGGAATATCTGCTTATCACTGGGGAAGCTCCGGTATTGCTCGTAGCGCACCTTGATACAGTTCATGACAAACCCGTGGAAACAATCTGCTATTCGAAGTACGGAACGATTCTGATGTCTCCCGAAGGAGTTGGAGGCGATGATCGTTGCGGCGTGTTTTCTCTTCTGGAGATCTATGAGCAATCCGTCGTAAAACCTTGGCTCCTGTTTACATGTGACGAGGAAATCGGTGGTTATGGAGCCTTGGCTTTCTGTAGAGGGTTGGCCCAAGGCAATATTCCGGAGGAACTTAGCTCCATCAAAATGATCATCGAACTGGACCGGAAGGGCAGTAATGATGCAGTCTTTTATGACTGTGACAACATGGATTTTGAATCCTACATCGTGGATAAAGGGTTCAAAACGAGCATCGGGTCGTTTAGCGATATCTCTTATGTGGCTCCAGATCTTGGTGTGGCGGCAGTCAATCTGTCCTGTGGGTATTACAACGCCCATACTTTGCACGAGTACATCAACATAGATCACATGAACAACACCATCGAAAAGGTGGTGGGCATTGTTGCTGAGTCTTTGTCTGACGATGTGCCGCATTTTGAATACATTGAGGCCGAAAGAACGGTTTGGTCGTGGAACGATTATAAAAACTCTGCCACGAATTTCGATGGCACAATTTCCTTATCGGACATTCCGGAAGAAATCAGAAGCGAATACATTGCTCTTCTTAGCTATTACACTACGGAGGAGCTGGAATATTTTCGTTATGAGATGGGAGATAGTTCTATTCTCCTCCTTTATCAATCTGAATTTGAAGGTGGTGATCCTCTGTGAGACGCTTTCGTTGCATCAAAGGAGACGGGTATTACTTTACTCCAGGCCTTGTTTACACTCTCAACAAAGAAAACTCTGTAGACGGCAATAGAGGATCAACTATCAACCGGATTGAGTATGAAACTGGTATTGAGTGGCTCGAAAGGATGGAGAATATGAAATTTGAGGAGCTTCCCGAAGAATAAGGCCCTGGGCGGCGTGCCTTCAAACGCCGCACCCCAGATTTAAGACAATAAAAGGAGACTTTTATCATGAAGATTTTATCAAGGAAGGATTGGGAAGTATACGCCATTTTCTATGGTGTCGATCCGATGTGGGGAAAACGCTTTCTGTCTCAGGCAAAAGCGAAGACTCCGGAGTATAAGGAACCAGTTTGGCGGACAGCATTTCAAAACGAAGATAGCTGGACTGAGAAATGCTTTGTCCCCTACCACTTCAGCGAAGATACATGGAGAGAGTTTGAAGAAGATAACTGGATCTATTCGAACTCTCTTTATGATTGCACTGGCCGGACATTCACTGTTGGGATCGAACACTTCAATGTTCCCGGCGGCACATGGATTTATCATCACAAAGCTTTGGACGTGTAAAGGAGGTTATTATGGGAACTCACGAATCCAGGATGCAACTCATCAAGGCAATGCACATTGTGGTGTGTAGTATGAACGACGAGGAGGCCTACGCAAGATGGATCTATCTGGTGCCCGATTGTGCCACGGTGGATGATTTTGACGACATTGCCCAGGACGATGATCTGTACGGGGATTGTTGTGACCTGTTCCGGGAATTGGTGCAGGAATACGGCAAGTCCGGGTTTTACTCCATAGGCGACTACAGGTCATTCTGAGAAAGGAATATTTATGGGACGTGGAAATGTTTGCGTCTCTGGCAAATACGAAGGGCTCTACTACATCGATAACGACGACATTCATGTATACCGTCGCGACGATCCTTTCGCTGATGAGCCGGAGACTACATTGTTAAAGGAACTTGGAAGCGCGGACATCAATACCGGGAAATGGATTTATGACGAGGTCGGAACCACGGAAGAAGAAGGAGACATTCTTGAATGCTTTATCGACAGTTTTACCAGAATGTTTCCTAGTTTCCAGCGAACGGAAAAATATCGTTGGGTTCGCAACGGATGGTATGGCGACTTTTGTCGCAGAGTCATCATGGAGAACGGCCTGTTTTACATTGCCATAGAGGACAACGAATGGTCTCTTGCGGTCGAACTCCTCCAAAAGGGCAATACATATGAGGATGGCTACTTGTCTGATGATGGTCGTCTGGAAGGACTTCAAGCAAAGCACTTCCAGCGTTATCTGGATGGGATGAAATTATGTTTGCTGGAGCGAGTGCCTAGTATTGGTGCCAGAACTGGTGCTTGGACGCATGGAGTGATTAGGAGAGATACATATGACCAGTAAAGAATTCATCAAAGAGGTTCGTGACCATTTGCGCAATCATAAAGGAGAATGGTATAACCATCTCCGGTTGGTTGACGGGCATGAGGTTGGCTTGAAATTCTACGGCCGCTCGATTCAGATTTTGCGGATCAATGGAGTGGATCACGGAGGACTGTGGGATATTGCTACTCAGAAAGCATTTATTGCTTATATTGAGGGGGCTCTTATCTCGTCCGGGATTGTAATGTAAGGAGGGTTTGTTATGTCGTTTGATATTCATGAGGTGCTTCTTCCGTCTCTCACGTATGACGACTTCGTGCTTATGGCGCAGAACTGCAACCCGGAGTCCACCACGCTTCGAGATGAAGTGCGGCGTCTGCTCGCGCAACGTCGCAACGAGCTCTGGGAGATGTTTTTGGAGCACGAAGAAGATATCATGAAAGCGGCATTCCCGGAACAATTTCCGGTTGAGTTAACACATAAAGGGAAGCACGTTTATACTAAGGGTGACTTCCGTGGATACGGGGCGCTTGCTGTGTTTGACTTGGTTGATGGTGAGGTGGTCCAGGATCTGATGGACCTCCTCCCCCCTGCCTATTATAGCTCAAGTCTTGCACAAGTTGGCGAGCCGTGTGACTCCGTCCGTGCAGATGATGACCAGTATTATCCTACATACGCTACCTTCAGGTTTATTGCCATGGAGGGAGAACACGAAGTATGGGAATTCTGTGGTGATTGTCTGAGGGGACACACAACAAAATAATTTTGACTTATGAAAGATATAAAAGCCATTAAATAAAAAAGGAGGAAAATAAAATGGCAGCTAATGTGGAAACTATGATGTATGTGCGTGAGAAGCCCTGGCACGGACTGGGAACTGAGGTGTCTGAGGCTCCTACCAGTGCGGATGCTCTTCGTCTTGCTGGCCTTGACTGGGAAGTACAGCAGAAGAACATCCAGGTGTGCGGAGGTTCCAAGATCGAGAACTACAAGGCGAATGTCCGGAGCACGGACGGTTCTGTGCTCGGCGTAGTCAGCGATTCCTACAAGATCGTCCAGAACGCAGATGCTTTCAGCTTTACCGACGAGCTGATCGGCGGAGATGTTCGGTATGAGACTGCGGGAAGCCTGAGAGGCGGCAAGAAGATTTGGTTGCTGGCAAAGATGCCTGAGCGGAAGATTGCTGGCGATGCGGTAGAGCCGTACCTCTGTTTCTCCAACACGCACGATGGAACCGGAGCTATTCGGGTTTGCATGACTCCGATTCGGGTTGTATGTAACAACACCCTGAATCTGGCCCTGAATACCGCGAAGCGTCAGTGGTCTGCTCGCCATACGGGCAACATCGAGCAGAAGATGCAGGAGGCTCGTATGTGTCTACAGCTTGCTGACGCTTACATGGATGGTCTTGGGGACTATGCCGACAAGCTGGCCAATAAGACCATCAACGACGAGGAACTGGATAAGATCCTTAACGAGATGTTCCCGGTCGAGGAGAATGACTCCGAGAGAAAGAAGACCATGGCAAAGAAAGCCAAGGATGAGTTTATGGTGTGCTACTGGCGGCCTGATATCGCTCAGTTCCTGAACACTGCTTGGGGCGTGGTGAACGCCATGAGCGATATGGTTTCCCATTCTGAGCCGCTCCGCAACACGGCCAACTATCGGGAAAACAACTGGGGTCGGATCATGGACGGCCATAAGATGCTTGACAAGCTGAGCTCTCTGGTTGGCGTGTAAAATAAGTTTCCTATAAGTGAGGATGGTGTTATGAAAGAAAAATGCGCACCTGGGCTTCCTGAGATGTGCTTCTCCACCCTTCTGACTACCGGAGACCTCATCTGCATCAAACGTGGAGAGGTTGGTTACTACCCTTCCGAATGGGACACTGGTGACAAAGAGAAGAATGTGGAACTGGCCGACCAGCTGAACGAACAGTTGGGTGTGAATATGTGGCAGCGGCAAGCCATGGAGGTAGGTAGTATGTGCGGCTGGGATGTTCCCGGAGCCGATCCCAGTCAATACATTAGATAAGGAGGGTTTATGACATACCATGCATATGATCGAGATGAATTGAAACCTGCGAGTTCGATTCGTGTGGAGCATATCATCTATGAAAACGAACAAGAAAGCAATGTTGAAGATCTTCTTTCTGCCCCGCTCCAAGATCTGGTCGCCTCCAGAGAAAAAAGTGTGGAGGCGGAGCGGGAAGTGTTCATCCAACTGAAAAGTCTGGCGGAAAAATGGGAACAGCAAGCTGGAGTGACACTCTTATATGACAAAGCAATTGAGTATCTGAAAACTCCGGCATCTAAGCACACGTCGAACCAGTGGGTAGATGATGGATATCGGTACATAATCAGCAATGCTGTGTATCAGATGTCCTACTCCATTTCTGAAAACACCAGATACAACAGTCAGCTTCAGAGAGTTGTTCCATATTCGTGGACTTTGCGCTGGAGTATTTATACCAATGCTCCGAGGTCTTCCATGCAAATGAAGATTGCTGGGCAGGACCGGAAAGTATTTACGACAATGGAAGGACTGGATAAATATCTTGCAGGAAGAATCAGGGCTTATCAGCATCTTTTTGCTGAGATTTATCCAGAAATTCCGAAGGAGTATGCCGATTGCTTCAAGGTCAACGGGATGCTTCTGCCTGGATATAAGATCGCATCCAAATAACATAATACTACAGTTAAGAAGCGCCCATTAGGGCGCTTTACATATTTAAGGAGGATTTACACATGAACGCCATCATCAGCTCTATCAACACTACCGCTTGTGCCGCCGTTATGAGCAACGCCAAGAACTACGACGGTAAGCTCATCGCCCAGATTCCCATTGAGCTCCTGCAACTTGCTGATTATCAGCGGCAGGAAGGTTCCACCGTCAAGACCATCGCACAGAACTGGGACAACCGCAAGTGCGATCCTCTGATCGTTTCTTTCCGGGACGGCGCTTTTTATGTAGTTGATGGCCAGCATCGTATGGCAGCGGCCAAGCTGATTGGAAAGAGAGACCTCACCTGCGTCATTTTCGAGATGACCTATGAGGAAGAAGCCGACTACTTCGCAGACCAGATGGAAAATGTCCGTGTCCTGACGGTTCTGCAGCGTCTTCGCGCTAAGGCAGAGGCCGGATACGGATACGCAAAGGATATCTTTGAGATCTGCAAGGATCTCGATGTGACGCTCACCAGCAGTCGCAGACACGGTCCTGGTTGTTGCTCTGCTATCAACGCACTTACTCGAATCTATGCCACCTATGGTCGAGATGCCGTTATCTCCATCCTGAAGACGATCGATGAGATCGGGTGGCATTATACCAAGGGTGGTTATAGCAGCGTCTCTCTGCGGTCTCTGTGCCGTCTCCTCTCCTATGTTGGAGATGCTGAAAAGATGGTTCGCGTCGCAAAGGAGATCGTGAGAAACCGTTCGTTTGACGATGTGATGGCGGAAGCATACACGACTTTCCCCGGTCGCGGAGCTACGAGCGCACTCTCTCAGCTTCTGGTAGCGTAATAGCGCCGACGTTTAAAATATATATAAACTGTGATATATAATATTATGCACAGTTGTTGAGGGGGTATCCCCTCTCATTAAAAACAAAATCACAAAGGAGAATCTAATATGAAGACTGTTTCCATTTCTGAGCTCGGTAAGATTTTTGGTGTGAAGGCTCCCCTTCCCCGCCAGGAGAAGGTAAAGAAGTGCCGCAAGTGCGGCACCGAAATGGTCCACCCTGCCGGTACGAACGTGTACATTTGCCCCGGCAAGAAGGACGGAAAGGAATGCGGGAACGTGTTCTATACCAAGAACTGATAAAAAAGTAAGCACAACGCAAAGAGGGCGGGGTAAACGCTGCGTGCGTTACCGTTTTTTGATTTAGGCCGCGTGCTTAATGTTGACTCTGCCGCCCTCACCAGAGGACGGCAGGGATGAGCATTAAGGGTGGTGATAAAGATGGATTTACACTTTCCGTCATATGAAGAAGTTTTAGAACAGGGCAAGAATGGAGAATGTTCTTATGTTTTGTTCGGCGTTTACCAGCATGTGTATTGCAGATTTACTTATATGGAAGATGGATGGGACGGATTCCATCTTGATGTGATGTGCGAAAACTTCGTTGATAGGTTTTGGCCAAAACATTATTTCCCTGGGACAAGAGATGGATATGAGGCACTTAAGAATTGCGCTCGTGGCATCCGAGCAGAAATTCTTGCCAATCTCTTGAATCCAGATCAGGGATGGGAATAAAACAATTATTTTATAGGGAGCTGGTACCGTGGATATGAAGAAAGTTGTTATATATCTACTTGTCCATGATATGGATGGAGATAACAGTTGGTGGTCTGATGTTTCTGCACATACCTCTCATGAGAGTGCTTTTAATGAGATGGTTTCTCAGTGGTCACAGGCAGTTGAAGATTATGAGTATTTTGGATCTGGACACGGAGACGATGATGAATGCGTTTGCACTATCAGCTCCGCTACCATCAGAATGTTCGACGAGATGGATCACTGGAGAATTGAAGTTCATGCCATTGAAGTGCCGGGGGAAAATTGATATTCAAGGTGATAACATGGCAAAGAAAACTCTTGAACCGGCGCATCACTCCCTTGTATTTGTAGGCGGTTGCACCAGAGAGATTGCCAAAATCTATGCCTACGACCACGATGGTAGAGCTAAGACTGACAAAAAAATCCGGTCTGAGGCTATGTTGCATATCCGGGCGTTTGCTGCCGAGCGCAATTTCAAAATTTACTATGTCCGCATCTGGAATAAAGATGGTGTAACCGTTTTTGATGTTGGTAGTCATACTGAGTTTTTCCATTTGATCCCGGAGGTGAATTGACAGTATGGAGAGTAAACGCATTATAGCTATTGGGGATATCCATGGCTGCTACCATACCATGGTAGATCTACTGCTCAAGGTTAATTATAACAGTGCCACCGACACCCTGATTTTCTTGGGAGACTACATTGATCGTGGCCCGTTTAGTTATAAGGTAGTCAAAACCCTTCAAAAGCTCCAGAATCAGGTAGGAAAAGACAAAGTAATCTGTCTTCGGGGGAATCACGAATCGCTCCCTACAAACTATTCCCATGCTGTCTGGATGCGCAATGGCGGAATGTTTACACTTTATGACTACGCAAGAAATGGAGCAGAAATCCAGGAAGAATTTGGATGGTTTCGGTCTCTGCCTTTGTACCATCAAACGGAACAGTTTATTTTCTGTCATGCCGGCCTTACCCATCCTGATTTGATTAGCAACAGCGAAGAAGATTTGCTCTGGGGCAGAACATGGCTTGAAATTGACGCCAGGCCCCGCGAAAAGCGCGTAATTTTCGGCCATACCCCATTTAGAGAAGTTCCTTGCTTTCCGCGAACCGGCGACATTGGTATTGACGGAGGTTGTGTCTTTGGAAATCAACTTTGCGCCATGATCATCCAAAAGAGTGGAGAGTATGACTTCATAACCGTTAAGAAATCCCCAAAGGATATGGAGGACACCCAATGATCGCTACCAAAAAAAAGTAATATTCCTACCGATAAGAAAATTGCTGTTACGACCGAAGAACTGCAAGCCATGCTGAGTTGTGGCCGCTCATCTGCCGTACAGATCGACCAAATGGCAGAAGCCCGCATCCAGGTATAAAATGAAACTTCTATGGAGGAACTGATATGAGCTACTGGAAGTGCGTAAAAGAATCTTCCGCATCTACTGCATTTAGCGAAAACTGTATATATTACATGGACGAGCATGGCGTTTTGTCCGGAAACAACCACTCTGCATTTTTCCCTGGCTCATGCAGGGATGGGGTTGATTGGATTGAGAGTCATACAGGCATTCGTTTTGAACGTGTGAAGCGCCCATATAGATGCATCAAGAATACGGGTTATGATTTTACGGAAGGATTCATTTATTCCGTTGATGACAATGGATTTGTTGAAAACAATGGCGGTGAAGTGTTTGACCCTTGCGGATATGACAACGCGATCCAGTGGCTGGAGGCAAACACTGGATGTAGGTTTGAGGAGGTAAAAGATATGTTTTATAAGCCTGGAGATAGAGTGGAGATTGTCGGCAGCGCAATTGGCGAAAGATGGAACCCGGATGGACGTATGGACAAATGGCTCGGCCGCACAATGACTATTGATTATATTGAGGATGACGCATACATCATGAAAGAAGATAACGGCATGTGGTCGTGGTTTCCTCATATGATCAAAGGTTTGGCTTCTTTCACACTTAGCGATTTTCGCTCTGGAGATCTGGTAAAAACCAGGCACGGGCTCTGGTATATGTATTTTGATGGCGGGGATATGGCCGGATTTTGCAAACATTGTATAGACACGAACACTGATTATTATTGTGACGATCTTACGACTGATACCGGCGATGACCGGTTTGACATTATGAAGGTTTATCGCCCTCACCATATGTCCGCTGATATTATGGCGTCTTTCAACAATGTTGAATCGATTTTAGATCGGTGCGATCTGGTTTTTGAACGCAAAGAACCCAAGAAGATGACAGTCGCAGAAGTATGCGCTGCTCTTGGCTACGAGGTGGAAATTGTACAGTAACAATGAGGGGCGCTGCCCCTTACATAAACAAGGAGGTCAATTATGAGCCATATTGTTCAGTTTGCTTTTGATTTTGATGATGCTCGCATCACTGAGCTGGTAGAGGCTCAGGCGGCCAAACAGGTGATTGATAAAATTACAAAGGATGTTGAAAGCATTCTTTATACCAAAAGATATGGATATCAATCTGACGCCCCCATTCGAGAGTTTGTGGCAGATCGTGTCAACGCAATTATTGACGAGCATAAAGATGCCATCATCAACGCTGCGGTTGAGAGGCTTGCAGATAAGCTGGCTAGAACAAAACTTGCAAAAGAAACTTTGGCCGACGCAATGAAAGGGTGACGGTTGATGAAGCAACAAAATTACGCTTTTATCATCCGCAGAAAAAGCTGTTCAGAAGTTAAGTATTTCCGTGATGCCTGCGAGTCCGCAGCTCGTATTCAGGCCGAGGTTTATGCAAGCCGATTTGATGATGCGAAGGTTGTGCGGGCAACAAGGGTGAACGTTAATAATTACTAAGGAGGAAGTTCGATGATTCGTAAGACTGATATTTATGTGTTCCAGAAGGTTACGCAGCTTGCCCCGTTTTATGAAGCGCGTAGAACTGCTACTCCGCTGTATGCCGAGGGAAACACCAGAGTGAATCTTGTTTTGACATTTGGCCTGGATGATAACGGGGCTCTTGTCGCCAAGATCAACTGTCCTGTCAACCCTCTTCCTGTAAAAGGTGAGTTTTATCCGGCTGGCAAGAATGCCGTTCTTCACTTTTTGCGTAAGAATGGCTGGGAATGTGTATACCGCGTAAGCAATAAAGTCCTGAATATGTAAGGAGAATAACCATGAAATATCTGTTGGTTGAAGTAATGGAGCGGGATATTTCCGCTCCTATCTTTTTTGACACACATGAAGATGCTCATTCCGAAATGTGCCAGTGCGTAGCAGATGTTCTCGGTGTAAACAAGGAAGAGATCGTTGAGTCGTATTTGTCTGGAGATGACTATGATGATCAGACCTGTGTTCTTGAGAATACTGCTTGGACAGAGCGTCATGGGAATAACTTCGATTGGAAGATCTTCAAGTTGAATGATGCTGGAGAATTTTTTGATTGATATTTAAGGAGGATATGTATGAGCCATTTTACTGTTGCCGTTTTTACACCTACTGGCGCTGAGGTTGACGAGCTTCTTGCTCCATTTCAGGAGGGTGGTCTTGATGAGTGTCCTATGGACTATCTGGAGTTTGAAGAGGACGACGACTACGAGGTGGATGATATCAAGGGCATTAGAGGCTATTGGTTTAATCCGAATGCTAAGTGGGATTGGTATTCTATCGGAGGACGTTGGAGCGGTCTTCTTCTGGTTGATGGGAAGAAATGCGATCACGCATTCGCTTCTCAGGTAGATTGGTATGGTATGGAACAGGAGCGACTCAAGGAGCTGGAACCGTTTGAGGCCTGTTCAGCTAGAAAGTGGTACAAGCCAGAGTATTTCCAGAAGCTTTATCCGACAGAGGAAGATTATATCAACGCCAATACGATGTTCTCGACTTATGCTGTGATTACTCCGGATGGAGAATGGAACGCACCTGGAGAAATGGGATGGTTTGGATGTAGTTCCGAATCTCCGGATGAAGGCCGTACATTTAAGAATCAGTATTGGAAGAACTTCATTGAACCTGCCATTAAAAACAATTGGCACATCACAATTGTGGATTGCCATATCTAAAACTTATGGAGGGTTTTATGGCACATATGAAGATAATCTATCCGGAAACTATGAAGGAACTTACCTTTTGCTTCAGATCACACACTAAAACCAAAGAGGTGGTTTGATATGTTTAAAGCAGAGTTTGTTCTGCCGGGAGAAACCGGCAGGCAGATCGTAATTGCGGAAACAGTAAAGGAGCTGGTCGGCACAATGATCAATGAGAGAGGATTCCCTGACCACTTCATTGATCTCCCAGATATTGAACGGTGGTTTGCAGATGACAAACACTACCGTTATATCAGGATGTTGTACACCATTCAACGTGGTCCGGATCGTATGACGGAATATACCTCATTGTAAAGGATGATACATAAATGATTACAAAATATATGATTCCTATGCTGGACGATCCGCCGAGATCATAAGGCAATAAAATCTTTCTTTTATCACTTGAAAGGAGAATGAATAATGAGTGTTTCTGGAAATATCCCCTCTCGTAAAGGGTTCTATGTTGGAGATATCTGCTATGTTCTGGGCGACGAGCTTTACCACAATGTGTGGGGGAAATGGTATGGTTATAAAGATGGCATCTTCAAAGATCCGAAGACACACCTGCATTTTGCTGTTGCTGGTACGGCGTATGGCGACGGGTGTTACCTCGGCAATGACGGCAGTGAATTTCCCGTTGATGCTGGAGTGATTGGCTTGGTTCCTTTGGAGCTGGTGGGAAAGTATGATGGACTAGAGTATGGTAAAGTCGTAGAAGTTCCTGGAATTGCTTATTTTAAAAGCGAAGGAGGAAAATTTGAGGTTGAATTGCCGAACGGAGAGGACCTTCTAATCGATACGGAGGGATGAATTCATGTATAAAAACGATAAGGATTGGCCGGCTGCACGATGCGAAGAACTTGCAAACCGCATTTATGAATTTCTTATAAAAAATGATATGTGGATTGATGTAACAATCTACTATAACTGCAGGGCAATGATGTCTTGTGGCGAAGTAAACGGAGAATGGAAATGCTCATATAATGAGGCTCCGATTATTGTTGAAGACCAAGATCCTCATGATTACTTTGAGTACGTTAACCCAAATCATATTTTATCCATGTCTTTTGAAGGCCCGTTTTATGCCTGCATGAACGGCGATGCAGGAGACTATGGATGGTATATTTCTCAGGAATTTGATGAATTGCTTGCCGAATATGACCTCTATTATGAACTTGGAAACGGATGGAATCTTACACTCTATAAGATATAAGGAGGGATATATAAATGTATACCATCGAATCACTGTCCGATATTAACCATCGGTTTGTGCGGGCACACTTTCGAATTACTCAGGATGATGTTGACCATATCAACGCTCTGATTAAATACATTGAATCCAGCAGAAAGGACAGTCCTATGGCCGGTGATGTAGTGCGCCTGACCAACAAATGGAGCGAGTATTACCCTCATGCCCACATTGAATCTGATGCCAAAGGTGAATTACATATTTGTGAATCTCCCTACATTCCGTTTGTTTATGTCGCAGATGATGCACTGCATTTTACGACAAGCGGCGGGGCTTGGGGATTTTATAAATCTTCTGATCTTCGATATGTTGGAAAAGAACTTAAGTATTTCTGCGATTGGGGACATTGCGGTCCGTGCGCAGATGGAGCAATCGATTTTCAGGCAGAAGTAAGTGTATGGGAATATATTTCTCCGGATCTTAAATATGGAGAATACACAACCAAGGATTGGGAACGGCATTGTGTGCATCATCTAAGCAAGCCTGACGAGTTTGGTTATCGATATGTTGGAGATGGGGTCGCTTTCAAAACTGATGCAGAATACTTTGCATGGCTCTCTACGTATCATGGCGTTGAGTTTGAAGGCAGCATAGGCGATTCCGGCAAGACGTATGTAGTCTTTACTTACAAGAAGGATTGCTATTATATTTCTCGCCAAGAATGGGATGAGCTCCCCCTCCCTACTGATACCAGAATGATGAATTGTTCAATCATACCGATCAAATATCTTGTTGATGATGACAATCACATCATCCACGAGTACAGATATACGAATCGCGTAGAAAACAACGATAGAACCGATATCGCGTATCGAGTTGGCTTCAATAAAGTAAAATCCGGAGACTTTGAAAGGATGTTGATGAACTGTGGGAAGGCGGAGAACTAAGCCAGATCAGGTCCCGGTAATTTTTAAAAAGCTTGATGGTCAAGTTGTTGGCTTTTTGTTAAGACATCCTGTGCAGTACGGGAATATTATGGTTTTTAGTGAAACCGGATTTGACGAGAGGCCAATGAGAGACTATTTTGATAGCCAATATGTATCTCCGCGTGAATACGCCCCGCTTCTAAGAACTATGCAAGCACTTGGGAACAATGTATTTGTCAGAAATAGAATGACATATGCAGACAGAATGTATTCGTGGAAGGTGGTTTAGTGTGAGCCAGGGAAAGCACATGACTCTTATTTTTCTCAATAAGGATTGCGGATGGTATGAAGCTGTATGTTATGATACCAGAGCTCGATGTTACCAAGACTATCGGTTTTTATATTATAGCAAAAAGGCTGTAATTGCAACTTTACGACAAAATTATGGAGTGGTTGTTCCTCGGGAATTTTCATAAAGGAGAAAAAATGAAGGACTGGAGAATCATGTACGACGAAGAACATATGGCCGATCTCAATCGAGAGGATGATGGTACTTCAATCGAAGAGCTAGGCCGATTTGAGGTTGTGTTCGATGTTGGAGATGAGCGCTATTACTGTTTCATCGATGCAATCAATATGCACGAAGCTCTTGGCCAGTTTTTCGCTCAGCACGAGAATATTACGTATCTCAATATTGTTGATCATATGGAGGTTTAGTGTTATGAGGAAAGAATCTTTTTATGATAAGAAGCTTACGGCATATTACGACTGTCACTACAAGAATGTGGATCATGAAGTGGAGTGGTATGTGAACCCGGCGATCAATCAATGGAAGTTTTGTCTTCGTGGCATTATCGTTACATTAGTTTGTGATGAAGAGGGGATCGTTAATGAAAAGTACGGACATGAAAATCGTTGAGATTGCAGAGGCGCAAGGATGGGGTGTGAGCATTATTGATGGGGAGTATGAGTTTGAAACATATTCTCCCGCAGGAGAAGATTTTATCTTTTCCATACCAACTAATGATGATCCTTCGTATGTTGTTGGTTCTATCATAAATTATGCGGATAGTTTTGATGTGGACGAGCACGTCGAACTATGGATTGGGGGCCGTGGGCAAAATGGTATCCCGTCATCCATTCGAGAATTGGTTGAGGATGCAGAAGAAATCAAAAGCATGCTTGATGATTTGGCTGAAGCTATGAGAAAGTTGGTGCATAAAGAATGGTAGTTTATGTTTTGGTACATCATTGTGATACACCTGATGTTGAAACACTGGATGTGATCGGTGTGTATGGAGAAGAACACTTTGACATGGCTCATACTGATATGATTAAAGAACGAGATCGAGTGATCGAGGAGTTTAAGTCTATTTGGCCGGACTGGGAATGGGATGAAGATATGTGTGACGAAGGCAATACGTATGCCTCCCTTGGTAAGATGGGAATTGGATTTTGCAACGACACTATCTATACTTGGGAGATTGTGAAGAGAAAGGTGGCATAGGGTTATGGGTGATCAAGAATATGACATCAGCCTTAAGACAAGCATAGGAAATCTTTGTGTTCGTGCTTGCTCTAGTAGCGAATACCCCGCAATTTCCGTTTGTTTAAGACGTAATGATGGGGTTGAAATTGACTTGGCGTTTATTGAGGTTGATGAAACAGATCGTTCGGCAAATGCATATGTGTACGAAAACACAGCCACTGAGGACTGGACTAAGAAGTTCCGTTGGGCAGAAAACGAAGTAAATATTTTACTTTAAAATACGCATTTTAATGAGGTGATTTAATGGATGCATACAATATATTGTGGGATGTTGGCTGTGAAGATGATGCACTATTCCTTCCAAAAACAATCCATATCCCGGACGGAATGGAAGATGTAGATGAAATATCAGACTATCTCTCAGACGTTACTGGATTTTGCCATGATGGGTTTTGTCTGACTAACCCTCATAAGAATTAGTTTATCGAGGAGCGATACATATGACACTTGAAGAAAAGAAAAAGATTGCAACTGAATTTTTGGAGGACTATACTTATCCGTTCCAGCGAAACGCAGATGGGACTTACTCCTTTGAGCTCTACGCAAATTACGATGATTGTCTTTCTGAGAAACAGATTGCAACAATCGTCGAGAGTGATGATCCAGAAATGGCTATGTATGAGCTTCTGGATGAGGCATATATGGAAGCTGTTTGGTATGAAGAGGACAATATCAGATCCGCATTCCAGACATATATGTTTGATCACTACCCCGATGTTGATATTGAGGATGGTTCTTTGTGGGAGATTGTTAGAGATTACTTGCTGATCTCCCCTCCTTATGATCACTATTGGAACCAAGATGTATGTGTAGATATTATGTTAGACACCGGGGACGGAAATTATGATTTCGTTCTCAATCCTCACTATCCTTGCTATTATGGAAACGAACAGAATCAAACCATTGACGATCTGTCATCCATTGTATGGCTTGTGAAGCAGCAGGGCTACAAGAAGAGTCGGCTACTCAATACATTCAAGCGAGACGCAGAAGGTGAATCCTCTCCCCTTCTTAAAAGTATTTATGTAGAGGAAGCCAACCTCCCGTCTCATATGGCAACGCTAACCTTTATGGTCAGAATGACTGTGCGTCAGCTCGCAGAGATTAACAAATTAGTTCGACTGCAGGATCGCAATGGGCATTTTTATGATGCTAGAAAAAATCCGTATTGTGGATATATTGTTTTAGATAAGTCTACTCCATGCGGACTATACGATCCTTGGTGTGGCGGTGGCAGCGTTCTAGACATTCAACTTGAGCACGATGTCCGCATTCCGGCAAAGTTTATTTGGCGAGCTGTGCCTGATGGTGCTGGCCCTGGTTACAGTATCGGAAGTGTTTATGGAATGTGTGAAAGTGTTTGGCAGGACACCTTAAAGAAAATTCATGAGCCGAAAGGAGTTGTGGCATGAAAAATCATATTTATGTTGATCAAAATGGATATTGGCATATTGAATGCGGTGAAAATCATACTGAAATTCCGCCTCGGGTTGCGGCTCTGCTGTTTGATAAAATGGTAGATGATCAGCTTTGGATGGAGGTTATGCTGCGTATTGATTCTTGGAGTATACAAGAAATTTATGATGAATTTTCTTGTAGCCGAGAAGAAATTATAGAAGCAAAGGATTTGATTGTTGAGCATCTTCGTAACTTCACTTCTTATGATCTTTCTGAAGATGATGTGTGTGCAGCAATTGCATCCTGTGTATAGCGAGAGGTGATATATAATGAGCCCATGTTTTACGTGTCAATCTTGTGATTGCTGGAATTGTCCTAATCGCATTTTTGCTAACCCGGAATTCGATGTCACCGATACAGTAGTTGAAAATCTTTGGAAAGAAATTACGGATATCGCATTTGTGGAAGATACCAGCGGTGAATTAGTGTTAGACCAGCCTTGGAGAGGGTTCCCAGTTGGTGAATTTACGCAAGATGACTGGTTTTATTGGGTGGACGCCCATCATAGCAAAGGTGTTGGATGGGTGTACGAAAATATTTCACCTTACGCAAATTCATAACAAGAAAGGTGTTGATTTTTTGTTAAAATATTAGACAAATCCTTCAATTTTTGATATAATTTAATTAGTATCATAACCATTAAAATTTGGAGGATTTATATGTGGATACTTTATTTAATTATTGTAGCTTTTATTTTGAAAAGCGCGGCTGATGCATCTATCACGATCAACGAAAGATCAAGACAACGTAAGGAATGGAAAGAAGTGTCGGCACTTGCAAATAAGCGGTTAGCGGAAATTGAGGAACAGAAAAAGAAAGGACCGGTGCTAAGCGACGAAGAATACAAAAAATTACAGAGAATGGCAATGCACTCTGTTAGTGGAAGGAGAAGATGATTATAACATGACCAGAGGTGAAATCTACCTCGCAGATCTTAATCCTGTAGTTGGTTGTGAACAGGGCGGTATTCGCCCTGTTCTTGTTGTTCAGAATGATATCGGCAATACATATAGTCCAACTGTGATTGCCGCAGCGATTACGTCTAAAAACACGAAGAAACCTCTACCAACCCACATCAACATCAAGCATCGTGATGGGCTTCCTAGAAATTCAACCATTCTACTTGAGCAGGTTCGTACTTTAGACAAAACTCGTCTCATTCAAAAGCTGTGTTCCCTCAGCGAGAAAGAGATGGATGATGTTAACCGTGCTTTGCACGTCAGCTTTGCACTATAAAGGGGTGGTGATATGAACGCGGTCATAGATTTTGAAGATTACACCAAAAAAGGCTTTACAACCTATATAAAATGTGATACACTAGACACAGAAGATACCTTCCAAGTTGCTGAATTGATTGAAAAGAGGTCAAAAAAGGTACTTCCGTTTGACAGTGAAGACGAAGTGAATATGGTTGTAACTGAGCTCGCCAATAAATCAATGCGCGACATGTGTTTGTTCGTGATGGGTTGTAACACACAATTACGAATTGGAGATCTGTTGGAGTTCCGATGGAAGGATGTGCTCGATCAGAACGGGAATATCAAAGATGAAATTAGTAAGATTGAAAAGAAAAACAGAAATCTGAGACACATCTATGTGAACGATGCCATTAAACTTGCGATCTCTTTGTATAGAGATAGTATTGGAGATGTGTGCTATATGGACTATATGTTCACAAGTCAAGGGCCAAGAAAGCGATTTCAAACAGCAATCTCTGATGGCAATATAGTGCTTCGCTCGCAACCAATCACGGAACAGCTTGTAAGTGGGGCTATTCGGTCTGCAACAAAGAGGGTTGGATTGTGGAGAGAAAACAGAAGGTTTTCTACGCACTCAATGAGAAAAACTGGAGCTCGCGCTGCGGCCGGATACTTAACTGGCCGTCCTCTCCCCGATTCGTTAAAAATGGAAGCAGCCTCAATTGAAAGGGTTAGAGGTATGCTGGGGCATTCTAATCCATCGATTACTGCTAGGTATATCGATCTCCAAGACAAGTTTGATAAAACCGTATACCTTTGGATGAATTTAGGTATAGAAGCGCTCACCGATATAAAAAACGATACGCGATAAGGGGCGTTTTTACATGCAACATATCATAACATCCAAATCCACGCAAGAAAGGCGGTTCCGCTCATGGAGAAAGCCTACAAGTTCCGGTTGTACCCCACAGCAAAGCAGGAAGAGCTCATCCGTAAGACCACCGGCTGCAGCCGCTTCGTCTATAACCAGACCTTGGCGGCCCGGAAGACGGCCTATTCTGCCGGCAGCCCCATCAGCGGCCACGACTGCGTGAAGCTGCTGCCCGGACTGAAGGATACCTACCCTTGGCTGCGGGAGGTTGACTCCACAGCCCTGCAGACCTCCGTACTCCACATGGACCAGGCATACAAGAACTTCTTCGCCGGCCGCAAGGGCAGGCGAAAGGTGGGCTTCCCCAAATTCAAGGCTAAACACCACAGCAAGGCCAGCTACACCAGCAAGGTTGTTGGACAAAACATTCAGGCCAGCGACCGGGCGGTGAAACTGCCCAAGCTGGGGTGGGTAAAGGCCAAGGTCTCCACCCCGGTACAGGGACGGATTCTCAACGCCACCGTGAGCATGAGCCACAGTGGCAAGTTTTTCGTGAGCCTCTGCTGCACCGGGGTGGAGATATCCCAGTATCCCAGCACTGGCGCCGCCGTAGGGCTGGATGTCGGTATCAAGGATTTGGTGATCACCTCAGATGGGCAGAAGTTCGACAACCCAAAGTATCTGCAGAAGGCGGAGAAGAAGCTCGCCACCCTCCAGCGGCGGCTGTCTCGAAAGCCAAAGGGCAGCCGCAACCGGGAGAAGGCCCGCCTCCGCCTGGCCAAGCAGCATGAGCGCATCGCCAACTGCCGGCAGGACTACCTGCACAAGCTCACTACCCAGTTGGTAAGGGACTACGACATCATCTGTGTGGAGAGCCTCAATGTAGGAGACATGCTCAAGAACCACAAGCTGGCCAAGGCCATCGCCGATGCCTCTTGGGGTGAGTTGGCCCGTCAGCTCAAGTACAAGGCCGCCTGGCAGCACAAAATGCTGGTAGAAGTGGGAACCTTCTTCTCCAGCAGCCAGCTATGCAGCCGATGTGGGTACCAAAACCCAGAGGTCAAAGATCTTGCGGTGCGCGAGTGGACCTGCCCGCAGTGCGGAACCCACCACGACCGGGATCAAAACGCCGCCCAGAATCTGCTGATGGAGGGTTTGCGGCTGCTACAGGCCAGCGCCTAAAGAATCAAGTATTCAAGGTACGGTGGGACACACCGGAACCTACCCAACGCTTGAGGAGAGGGTGTAAGACCTCGGTGTTCTGCGGGCAACTGCAGGGTACTTAGGCTGTCCTCGATGAGCCAAGAATCCCCTGGCTTTAGCCATGGGGAGTGTCAAAAGGGAATGATTGGAGTCGAGGATCTGTGGGATCTGAGTGTGACTGCCCTTGATTCTATTTTCAAGGGGCTGAATGCTCAGGAGAAGCAGTCTAATGAAGAGAGCCTTCTCGACACTCCGACTAATGAGGATGTTGAGACTTCTACGAAGATTGCGATTATCCGGCATATCGTACAGGTGAAGCAGAAGGAAGCGGCTGATCGAAAGAACGCAAAGGCTAAGGCTGAGCAGAAGCGTAAGATTCGTGAAATCATCGCTGAAAAGCAGGACCAGGCGCTCCAGAACAAGTCTATTGATGAACTGACCGCTCTGCTTGCTGAGCTTGATTAACCCCTTCCCCGCTATGCGGGGATACATATTTAGATTGGGGTGATTGTATGCAACAGTTTACAAGAACAGAGGTTGCTTGGATTATTTCCGCATTAAAAGAAGTTGCCGAAAGATATCAATTTGAAGCTACGGAATACAAATACAACTGTGGATGCACTGGATATGCCTCTGAAACATCATTAGCTCCTTTTTTATATTTAAGGAGTGAACAATTGTTTGGGATCGCAGATCGGTTGCAGGCTATTCTTGATAACAACGACAATAAAATCAGGATTTTATAAGGAGGATAATTGATGTATATCGGACTTTTATTTGGAGCACTGGCTGGATGTATTCCTGCGTTGATTTTTGTGCTTGCTCCGGACAATTATGCAAAGAAAAATGTAATTAAAGCAATTATTTCTCTTGTATTAGTTGCATGTTTTGGTGGTGCTTGTGGAGCATACTATGATAACTACGATGTGAGCATCAAAGTCGCAAAATACGAAGCAGCCCATAAAACCTATATTTTATCGGTTGAGAATTCTGAGATCAGCGAATACGAACGTGTCTCTATTCTCCAGTCTACAATGGAAATCAACCAAGAAATCGCAGAAACCAAAACCTATGTGAACTCTTGGTTTGCATTTTATATTACTGCAGAAAATAGGGATGCTGTTAACAATCTTAAGTTGATTGGTGATGCACCCCTATAAACTTTGCGACACGCTTTTGATGCACAGGAGTATGTTATGAAAGAAACCAGAGTGTTTACTACCAAGATGTTGCAGGCGATCATCCAAAAGAATCGAGCAGGTGTTCCGTTCAGGAAAATCGCTGCTGAATATGGAGCAGATCCTGATACTATTCGCAACATGCTGATCAGGAACAATGAGATTCCTACTCGTATGCCAACATGCAAAAATTCTTATACGATCTATGATCGTGAGGGCAATGTTGTTGTATTCGGAACATCCAAAGAATGTGCTGAGTATATGGGATGGAAGCGAAATACGCTGTACGGATTTTTGTCGCGTCAGCACTACCAAGACCTTCCGTGGACCATTGTAAAAGAAGATTTTGAGGGGGCACTCCAATGAAAGCACAAAGTCTTAGTGTGGTTGTACCTAACCCGCAATGCATCAACACCTGTAAATTTTGTGTAAGCAAAATGAGTGCAAACCAATACAAGAATCAGATGGATGACAACCTACCATTCTTCGATCTGTATGTAAAAGATTACTTAAAACGTCTGAGTTTTGCAAAAGACAATGGTTGCAATACTGTGATGTTAACTGGAGATTCTGAGCCTCAACAAAATAGAAAATTCTTAACTTACTTCGGGTTGTTTATGCAGCTGATGGCCAATCCTTTTCAGTGGATTGAGATGCAAACCACCGGCGTGCTCTTAGATCAAAACTATCTCCGGTTTTTGAGAAATCACGTTGGGGTAAATATCATCAGCCTCTCCATTTCTTCTTTTGATGATAATGAGAATATGGAAATCATCGGGTGCCCTGCTCCTATTAAATTTTCGTTGGATGATTTGTGCCGGGAAATTAAAAAATATGACTTCTCCTTGCGGTTTAGCATCAATCTATCGAGCGCATTTGAGGCATATACACCAGAGGAGTTGTTCTCGACATGTTATGACATTGGCGCAGACCAAGTGACGTTGCGAGTTCTCTATGCTTCTTCATCTGATACGGAGCAAGGCAAATGGGTATATGACCATACCTTATCTCCTCAGAAAACACAAGCCATTTCTGAATATGTAAAACGTGTAGGGCATCCTCTTGGCAAGCTTCCGTATGGAGCAACAAAGTATTCTGTGGATGGTATGTCTGTGGTGCTTGATGACGACTGTATGGGTAAAAAACAGTGTGAGGAAGCAACAGATACTTACAAATACCTAATCCTACGCCCTGATTGTAAGCTATATAGCGCTTGGGATGATCCAGCAAGCTTAATCTTTTGATGGAAGGCATGAGTTAATGAGATTACGCAATCCATATGGACTATATAAGGCAGCATCAAAGCCAGGCCGTTTCTCCCCTTTTAAGGAAGACAAAATGAGAATTGATCGGGCATCGGCAGAGTTTTGCACAAACTGTAAGCGTCCATTTTGCAAACATGGAACGTGTCCAGATTTACGTGCATATCAGAAGGAGATGCGCATGGCTCAATGAATATAGATAGAATTTGTGATTATGATGAAGGCTATAACCGATCTGATGCATACGAGATTGGATGGTGCTTTAAGTGCAGAGCAAATCCAAATTGTCCATACCACAAGAAGGCAGTTCGTGAACATCAGAGATTTTTTGGAGGTTCGGAGCGCGATGAAGAACATTACATTTGAGTTGCCGGATGATGTTATCTGTGTGTCGATAACTAGTTTGTCCGGAAATGCTTCCGAATTAGATTTTACCACTAGGAATTACGGAGAAGAAAAACTTATTGAAGGTGTTGTCGTTCCGTGGGAAAGGGATAAGATGAATGAATTTTGAAGATGCCGCAAATATTTTAGACCCTGAAACCAGTCTCGATACCCTAAATAAAATCGAATACTATGCAGGGTTCAGAGGCGAAGATGCCGTTCAAGAGGCTGTAACAGAGGCTTGTCGCATTGCCGCTAAGGTTTTGCGGAATATGGTGAACATCAAGCCATTGCCTCTTGATCATCTGTGCGAAATGGACGGATGGCCAGTATACCTCCCAGAGACGAATTGCTGGGCCTTGGTCACAAAAGATGTTTTTGCTACGCTACTTACGTTTCCAGATGGGGAAAGATGCAGTGCAAACGACTGGTACAAGCAAGTTGGTCCGGCATACACCTTCCATTCCGCCTACATCGACAGGGAGGCGTGGGAGCCGTGCGGAGAATGTGCGCCTAACTGTTCGTGGTGCAAAAATAACAATGAAAGTTCAAGAACAATACCAAAAGTGTGTAGAGAATGTAAGCATCATAGCAATTATGAGCCGGAATACAAGTTTTGTTGTGAGTGCGGCCGCCCGCTAACAGAGGAAGCCTGGGCGATCTGGAGAAGAGGACGGGAGCAAGGACATGAAGTGTAAATTTGAACATAATGAAGACTGTTGTAACAGCGGTTCTCCTCAGTATATGTGTAAGTGTAAACCTGACATTTGTCATAGTGCAGTTCCTATGTCACGAGGGGATGTTATTCGTAGTATGGATAACCTTCAGATGTCGAAACGGCTCATTAACATGATTGCTGATTTGTGCGAAGACGGGGTGCCGAGCGAAGAATATGCATTGCGTTGGTTCGAGATGCCGGCAGAGGAGGCCTGAGCTTGGATTACATCAAGATAGCTGAATCAATTGCGTTATGCGGGAAAAGTCATGGTATTGATAAGTGTAAAAGTGGGTGCATCTATTACTCCGGGAACGATATGAACAAATGCATCCCAAAAATGACAGCTGATTGTGCAGATGCAATCATTAAATTGTATTACGAAAATCAGGCTTTATATTGTGGTCTCTCCCCTATTCGCTTGGATGAAAATTCCGCTAAGTCTATGGAACTCGCCATCGAAGTGTCTGAGCTATCTCAGATGCTTAAAGAGGAAAAGCGTCGCAATGCGGAGGTAAAGAAGGAAAGAGATGCCGCAATACAGCAACTACATGGGTATTGTCCAGCTTGTAAAAGCTACACTCCGAATCATAACGAAGGCCCATGTGAAGAATGCAAACATGAGTATTTTCAATATCAGAACCCTTTAGCCAAAGATAATTGGAAATGGAATGGCGGAGATAAACAGGGTTCTGCAAGGAGAATTTGATGGAGAAATGTGAAACTTGTTTTTGGTGCCAGAACGGTAAATGTACCAATAAGAACAGTCCGATGCTTGGTGTATCGCTAAAGCCATGCTTCAGCTGCGATAAGTGGAAGAAGAAATAAAGGGTTTGTAAAGGAAAGATCAATGACTAAAAAAGAAATTATCGATGGGCTACGATCTTGCAACACAGATTTTTTGACCGAGAAGATTGGCGCATTTTTTTCTGACTGTGTGACACAGGCAATTCAGTTTTTGGAAGCAAGTACAGGAACCGAAACCAGTGAACAGGCAGTTAGTGCTGATAATCTGAATCTAATCAACAAAATAAGCCATCGTCCACTTTCTGCGGACGAAGTGTATGTTTTCTCTATCCGCTTATGTGACAACGAAATTGATCGTGACAGCGAACGATTCCCCGTAGACACGCTAAATGAATTGGCTTCTATGTTTATCGGCATGAGTGGAATCTTTGATCATCAGTGGATTACATCACGGCAAAATGCCCGCATTTTTAAGACTGAATTAGTAACAGATGAAACAACCATTACGGTTGCTGGAGACCCTCTCTGTTACCTAAAAGGATATGCGTATATCGTCAAATCTGAATATACCAAACCACTGATTGAAGAAATTGAGAATGGGATCAAGAAAGAGATAAGTGTTGGTTGTGCAGTCAACAAAGTTCAATGCTCTATTTGCGGAGAAGATTTTTATGACAAACGCAAGTGCCCACACGAGAAGGGTCGTGAATATGGTGGAAAGGTGTGTTGGGCTGATCTACTGTATGTAGACGATGTGTATGAATGGTCTTTTGTTGTTAGTCCTAATAAGCGGCGCAAATAAGATGATTTACGCTCCTGTTATTCATGCAAAATGGGAGATTCAATTGGATTTATCTCGTTCCACTGGTCAATCAATATGGAATTGTACGAACTGTGGGTATCCGGTGGGAATTTGGACAGCAAACAGCATAAGATGCCCCGCATGTGAAGCAATTATGGGAGCGGAGGATGATCAATGAATAAGGTTATTGCGATAGATTTTGACGGAACGCTTTTTGAGAACAGGTTCCCCTCGATTGGAGAGCCTAGGATGCGTGTTATCGAAAAGGCGCTGGAGGAACAGCTCAATGGAGCGGACTTGGTTCTCTGGACGTGCCGGGAAGGAAAGCTTCTAGACGATGCTCTTGCTGCGTGCGCAGAACATGGTCTGTACTTCTCTGCTGTTAACGATAGTACGGATGAATGGAAGAAAGGGTTTGGTAACTCCCCGCGTAAAATCGGGGCAAATGAATATTGGGATGATAGATCAGTGAACCCGGATTCTATTGATTACCTTCTGAAGGAGCAGATTGAGTCGCTTGGCATTAGCCGTGTGATCGAGATGATATCGGCAGCCGAACGAGAGGGGCGTTATATCACATATGGCGAGTAATGGTGATCGCTACGGTGTGTGTGAATACTGCGGAGATTCGTTGATCCCGATCTGGTTTATAGAAGAAGAAACAAGAATTGAGTATGGACATTTAGTTAAAACAGGAAGATCTCGTCGCGCGGTATCGCATCTAACGTGCCCAACCTGTATGAAAAACTATAGTGTCGATGATTCATTTGATGGTCTTTGGAGGAAAGATGATTAGGTACATTACGGGAGATATTTTAAACTCTAATGAGGACATCATTGTCCAGCAAGTAAACTGTCAAAATGTAATGGGTTCCGGATTAGCTAAAGCTATTTACACTAAATGGCCTGTTGTGAAAACAGAATACCACAAATACTGCAATAAGTTTACTACGCCATATGATCTGATGGGGAAAGTCCAGTACGTCTCCATTGGAGATGGAAGATATGTTGCGAATATTTTTGCTCAATTGAATTATGGACGTTGCCATCATATATGCTATACAAGCTATTCGCATTTTGAGACATGTCTAAGATCTATTGCAGACCGATGCCAAAGTAAAACAATTGCAATACCGCACGGGATTGGGTGCGGATTAGCGAACGGAAAATGGGAAATTGTATCTGATTTGATTCATCTATATCTTGATAATTTGGATGTGGTGATTTATCAAAAACAATAAAAGGAGTTCAATTATAAGATGCTGAATAAAAAAATTTTGATTTTGTTTGTTTGCATTGCTTTGGTAGCTTCGCTATTTTTAACTAGTTGCACTACTCAGGAAATGGTGAAGAATTTTGGCGGCGATATGGTCGTTGAACTCGATCCTGGTGAAAAGCTCGAAATGATTACATGGAAGGATGATTCTCTGTGGTACTTAACCCGTCCTATGCGAGCTGATGAATTTGCAGAAACTTATGTTTTTGAGCAATCTAGTGCTTGGGGGATGTTTGAAGGTACCGTTACTGTTATTGAAAGTCAAAAATAATAAAGGAGAATCAATGTGAGCAACAAGAAAGACTCTCTCGGAGATCGGATGAAAGGATACGAAAATATCCAAAGAAACTATTTAACACGACGAGTTCCCGTCATTGTCCGTGTTGATGGAAAAGCATTCCACACTTTTACAAGAGGAATGGAAAGACCTTTTGATGAAGTTCTCCTTAAAAGCATGAGGCAGACAATGAAGTATCTGTGTGAGAATGTGCAGGGTTGTGTGTTCGGATATACGCAATCTGATGAAATCACTCTCATTCTCACTGATTATGCAACCATCACTACAGATGCATGGTTTGGTTACAACGTCCAGAAAATGTGTAGCGTAAGCGCAAGCATGGCAACGCTGGCATTCAATAAATTCTTTTCTGAAAATGTTGATGAGTGGGGTCGGGATCATCTTCCTGGTTGGGATGAAGGTGGCACTAATCAGCCTGTAGATCCCGCGCTTATCAAGATGGCGGACATATACTGCAGTAAATTTTCTTCTGCAATGTTTGATTCGCGTGTATTTTCAATCCCAAAAGAAGAGGTTTGCAATTGTTTGATTTGGAGACAACAAGACGCCACAAGAAATAGCATTGAGTCTGTTGGCCAAGCATATTTCAGCGCGAAGCAACTCCATGGGAAATCCTGCAACCAGATTCAGGATATGTTGTTTATTGAAAAGGGAATCAATTGGAATGACTTCCCTATTGCTTATAAACGCGGTTCTGCCTGTAGAAAAGTAAGAGAGTCTGCGATTGTAAAAAACAGAAAAACTGGTGAGGAGACTGAGGTGATCCGAAGCCGGTGGCTTATTGATATTGACATCCCTATTTTTACGCAGGATCGTAGCTATATCGAAAGCCTATTGTAATTGTGTAATGATTGGCATATGCCTTCATTAAATATTAAAAACAAGGAGTAAAAGTATGATTGTTCTGATGGTCGTCCTTATTGTGCTGGGCGTCGTGGCGTTCTGTTTGTTCAGCGCCGCAAAGAAGTATTGTTCAAATTCAAGGAGCTCGGCCGACCAAGAATATGTAAAAGTGTTTGGCCGGTTACGCTTGATCATTCCAGGTATTTTGGCTGTTATCCTCGTAGTGGCCTTTTTGCTGAGCGGAATCCAGATTATTGACTCTACTGAGGTCGGCGTTGTCCGTACTTTTGGAGAGATCAACGGTAAGATTACCTCTGGTCTTAATTTGGTGAACCCCATTTCTGACACCGTAACTAAGTATGACCTTCGCGTACACATTCGCCAGGCTCAGTTTGCATCTTATACGCAGGATGCACAGCCCATGACCGCATCCATCGAATTCCAGTATGCTCTGAATCCTGATCGAGTCATGGATGTAGCGAAAGAGTACGGTTCCTATGAGATTCTGGAAACCAAGCTCGACAACGTTGTGCAGGAAAAGGCAAAGATTGTGTTTGCAAAGTATAGTGCAATGACCCTCTTGGAGAATCGTTCCACTCTGTCTGCCGAGGTTGCTGATGAGGTTAAAACTCTTGAGGATCTGTATCATGTGACTTTTACGTCCGTCATCGTACAGGACATTGATTTTTCTGATGCTTTTGAGGCGTCCGTAGAGGCTAAGATGACGGCCGAACAGGATGCGCTGCGTGCAGAACAGGAGAAGAAGACGGCTGTTGTGAAGGCTGAGCAGGAGGCCGAAGTGGCAAAGATTGAGGCCAATGCCGCTATTGCTCGAGCCCAGGGCGAAGCTGAGGCAATGCGCATCACTCGTGAGGCCCTGCAGAATATGCCTGATGCGTATATCCAGCAGATGTGGATCGATAAGTGGGACGGCAAGTTGCCTACTGTGCAGGCTGGAGAAAGTGCTAGTGTGATCGTAAATCCGGGCGTGAAGAACGTAGAGTAATGTTTTGAGAGCCCTGCCGTTGGGGCGGGGTTCTCCTTTTTATACTTATTGGAGGGTTTATGTATAATAATTTTGACATTAGACACATGATGAGATTTGCGGGAATTCAAGAATGCGATGATGATGAAACTATTCTTGAAAAGGTTTCGATTCTTTTTACAAAAGTATTGAATACAACAAATGGAATTAAGATGAACGACTACAGCTGGGAATTTTCTTATGTTGACGGAGGGGATAAAACCAAGTTTGAAAAAGTTGGCCCGGATGGAGTCGTAGCAAGCCTTGAAATGGATTCAGATACTTTCGAATACACGGGGACGAATCTTGATGATCCGGATATCCAAAAGATGCTTTATTTAATGGCACTTGGACTCTTCTATGGGTGAGTGATTTATGAAAAAGTTAGATTTGCAGACTGGCTACACTACAGTTCAAGGCAGAATCTTTAAAATAGAGTTTTGGACTGAAGCTTATTTTGGGTTGCCTTTTGTGAGCGTGTCGGAAGTTGTTCAAAAAGAAAAGACGTTTGGCATATTCTTCAAAAAGAAAAAAATAGTTGATGAGGAAATTGTGATTGGATCTGGTTGGACTGAATCGAGCAGATTGCAATGGGCATTGAACCGAATTGATGAATACTTAGAACGAGAAGCAGAAAAAAATAAAGAGTTTGAGCAGATTCAAGATTTCTGCAAAAAGAACAGAGAAAGGAGCTAACACCAATCCTGGTAGACCAGGTTGCCGGAGGATTGATAAGTCCGGCGTAAAACCGCTTGTTGCTGCGTGAAAGCCCTATAGGCCGGTAGCATGGGAGGATTAAGCTGTTGACCGCATCCAGCTTGGTTTGTGGTCGGTGTGAAGCACATAGCAAGTGTAAGTTTTGGCAAGGACAGCTTGGCAATGTTGCTGTTGCTCATGGAGGAAGGTTGGCCGCTGGACGAAGTTGTGTTCTATGATACGGGGATGGAGTTCTCGGCCATCTACAAAATTAGAGATCAAGTCAAAAAACTGTTGGACGAGAAGGGCATAGTGTTTACTATCCTAAAACCTATGTACGACTTCGAGTGGAAGATGTTTGAGAAACCCGTAAACGGCAGGAATGGCTTCCACTATGGTTACTCTTGGTGCGGCGGAAGATGCCGCTGGGGAACGAGAGACAAGCTCTCTGTTGTAGAGCGATACTGCAAAGGTTCCGCTGAGTATGTGGGGATCGCTGCGGATGAAAAGGTCCGGCTAGAGAAAGAACGGGTCGGGAACAAGATCTTCCCGCTTGCAATACGCGGAATGACAGAGGCGGACTGCCTCAGATATTGCTATGACAGGGGCTTCTTCTGGGAGGAAGAAACGGAAAGAGGCCTCGTCAGACTTTATGACATCCTGGATCGGGTTTCCTGCTGGTGTTGTTCAAATAAGAACCTGAAGGAGCTGCGGAACATCTACACGTACCTACCAGAATACTGGAGCCGTTTAGAAGCCCTACAAAAGAAAACAGAGCGCCCGATGAAGGGCGTTGGGAAGAGCGTGTTTGAGTTGGCCGAAAGATTTAAAAATGGAGGATGATAAAAATGAGAGATAGACAGGTTGATCTCCATACTTGTCCGTTCTGCAAAAAGGACGTTGTTTATATCGGTGTGCATGATGATGAAGGGAATTATAAAGGTCGTATTGGCTGTGAATATGAGTCCGATCCATGGAGCGGCCTTACTTATGGCCTGCACCATGAAGGATGGGGCGAATGTATTCTTTGTACAGACGGAGATAACGAAACGCTTGGTGGCCTCGTGTTTGACACGCTAGAAGAGGCAGTAGATGAATGGAATAAGTGCGGTTCGTAATAGGAGGTACGTATGTCTAACAAATTAACTCGTATGGCAAAGCAACTTCTCAATATTGAAGAAGATCTCCCTTGTCGTTTTGATTATGCTAGAGATCGGCATGCGCATATAGACGATTTTGATGTGTATGTTTTTGAACAGACATGGGGCAGCACTGCTTTGGGATTTGGTGGCATTGGAGGCCAAGCCATGACCACTGAAAATACCTATGTGTTTATTCCTTTGAACTGCGATCAGCCGTGCTTCGTGTATTTTGGAAGCAGGTTCGCGTACAAAGTGGAATATAGTGATATCTTCATGAATGACGTGCGTTCTGGCCATGTAGAGTCTGTCTCGCGTTCTGGCAAGTACACTCCGCAATAAATTAAAAGGAGAAATGATATGGAAGTATATTTTAAAAACGATGGATCGTAGGCATATAATGCTTCGGAGATCGTGATAAGAGAAACACGGAAGTGCGATATATGTCTCAGGAATTATCAAACACTAATACACTATAACTTTTTGTATGAAGAGTATGAAGGCCAATAAGAGGATAGTTTTATGAAATTAGTAAATGCAAAGATTTATGAAGAGCAAATACGGAGAAAAATGTGGGAAGTTTGGTACGATGAAAAGTACCAATATTATTTTGGTGGATGCGAACGGCATGACTTTTTTATAGGAGATGGATCTGACGGATATCAAAAAAGATATTTTGCCGTATTAAACGACAGCGATGAACTCTTAGGGTATATAGGATATTCTGTTGATACTGACATAAGAGTTGCAATGTGGTTTGGAGCTATCAATTTTTCAAACGACAAGTATACATTTGGTAAAGCGATATGGCAGGTAATATGTGATTGTTTTGTTAAATTTGGAATGAATGTGATTGAATGGAGTGTGGTTTGTGGAAATCCGGCAGAGAAAAGCTACGATAGATTGTGTAAAAAATTTGGCGGAAGAGTTATTGGAGTGAGACGAAAAAGGGCTAAGGATTTAGCAGGTAATTTACACGATGACAAAATATATGAAATTGAAAAAGAAGATTTTTTACGTACTGCAAAATCATGGATGAAAAAATAAAAGAGCTGATCGGGCGTCGCCGCCGCCAGATCTTAGTCCATAGCATTATCTATTATCGGTTGAACGATAACCTAATCCCAGACTCTACTTGGGCGGCTTGGGCGGTCGAGCTGAAGCAATTGCAGGACCAATATCCGGAGATAGCAAAGCAGTGTTGTTATGCTGAGGCATACAAGGATTTTGACCCATCTACTGGATACAACCTCCCCCTCTACGATGAGAAAGCAATATCTGTTGCTCATCATCTTATCAATTATAGAGATAAGAAAGGAATGTAAAAGGTAGATTTTATAGTTATGAAAATCGATCTTTTTATGTTTATATACGCCAGAATCAAAGCTAAGCATCCAGATTGGTCATCCAAAAAGATCAGGTCTTGCGCAAGATGGGCGTACAGAAAATCAAAAAACAAGAAGAGGAGAATATATGTCTTATACAAATATCAACAGTTTAATGATATCACATAAGGTTCTAGGAGTCCCAAACTCGTGCGAGCCCCTTGCCATAGAGATAGAGCGAGATCTTGCTATACTGAAAGAAAAAATAAATTTACTCAGAACTCAAAGAGAAAAATCTGCAACAGAATATATTCACAGAACTGGAATTCATCTCAATGGCGGTGATTCATTTTACGATACAACATATGGATCTATTTACGCTTGGGTAGATGGCCGCGCCATCCTGTTGAGTGATCAATTTACCAACATGACAATATAGAAACAAAGTGGTGAATTTTCATAATGCCAAAATATAAAATTGGAATTACAGAAGCCGGAGACGCCGGTCTTGACCTTTCTTGGGAGCCAAAGCTTTCAGCGGTCGATGGCGCAATACTGATCACAAAATGCATCTCTCCTTCTTTCTACGATGCTGTATTGCGCAACAAAGATAAGGTAATTGTACATGCTACATTTACCGGCTATGGAGGAACTGTATTAGAACCCTGTGTTCCCTATCCATATGACAACTATGATGCTCTCATTCGCTTAATTGAGAGCGGTTTCCCGAAAGAGAAAGTTGTTATTCGTGTTGACCCTATTGTACCAACAGTTAAAGGCATCGAAACCGCATACAACGTCTTTACATCGTTCATCGAAAATGGATTCAATAGGTTTCGGGTAAGCATTATTGATATGTACCCGCATGTAAGATCTCGGTTTGTTGACGCAGGCCTTCCTCTCCCCTACGGAGAAAATCGTTTTTCACCGTTGCCTGTACAGGTCGAGATGGTGGATGAGCTGCTTGCTTGTGCCAGGCTCTTCTGGGAGACAAATGGACACGGTTGCTCTTTACGGCTTGAGTCATGTGCGGAACCTGGGCTAACTCATGCTCTGCAATGTGGTTGTATATCGGCATATGACCTGCAGTTGCTTGGCTTGGAACCAGAAGATATGCCTACAGGGCACCAAAGAAGAAATTGTTTGTGTTATGCCGGGAAGACTGAACTTCTTTCTCATAAGAATCGGTGTGGGCACCGGTGCCTCTATTGTTACTGGAGGTAAGTATGATGTTGCTCTGCAAAAAATGCGGGAATCTGGTGTCATATAATTCATACTTTGGGGCTTATTATTGCTCTACTTGTGGAGAATATTTCCAACCCCAGTATGAGGGGAGCACACAACAATTGATCGACGAGCTCAGGAGATATGGAGCAACGCACAGGAACGGAAAGATGGGCTCATCGTGCTTTGTTCCAAAAGACTTATTAGTCGCTGCAGCCGATCGGCTTGAACTCATAAAAAGCAAGTAAATTAGTCAAGCGTTCTAACAAACAGATAAACTATAGCTCCGCCTATAATGAGATTAACCAATATGTTTCCAACAACCACAACCCAAATATCAATCCAAGAAAGAACATTATATATAAACGACGACACCAAGAACTCCACATTTATGGCTACAAAAGAAAATATAAAAAAGAGGCATACAACCACTATAGTTTTAAAAATATCCGGATTAAATAGCAACATTTGGGAAAAGGCAACAATAGAAAGCCAACTAAATGAAACAAGGCCAACAATATACACTAACACAAAGTAGTCTTGGTAAAATTCAGGCCTATAAAACGGGAACAGCCTACTATTTAACAAAAAATCAACGACTGGCTGAAAGAATTTGTTAGATGTTATATTAGCACTTTCTGAATTCCCAATATGATATACGATGCTCGACATAATTACCAATCCAAAAAACGCAACGCTCACCAAGATCAGGTATTTCTTTATTGGAAATTCTTCTTTCTTGATTCGTTCTAATGTTAAAGATATGACGATTGATATATAGGCAACTACAATCGAAATAATAGCTACAAAAAATGTTTCAAAACTAATCACAAGAACAACTCCCTTAATTTTTATTTAAAGGATGTCTTACAATATATCACATATAAGGTTGTTGTTCAATTATTCTGCGCCAAATATTATGGACAACGAGGTATAAAAACATGAAAACTCCACGCAAAACTCCTACAGAAGAGCAAAAAGAATGGATGAAAGCGTCTGGATATACTGAAGCTCAAATGGATGCATTCTGGAACGATAATATTGACACTAATCCAATCGTCTGGAACCTTAATTCTCATGGCATGTCTTGGAGAGATATGAATCTATCTTGCGTCCAGCGGCTCCCTACTCAAAAAGAGAGAGATCTAAAGGCGTTGGAGGAAAAGCGCAAAAAGGAACAGGCCGAGAGAGAAGCCACAGAAGCCAAAGCCATCGAGCTTCAATATTATGAAGAGCATTTTGATGAAATCATTATTGATAAGATCGATCGCAAAGAAAAACTAACACGGAGCGAGCTGAGCGAACTTGTTTATGGATGTGAGATCGAAACTGGCTATGGCGAAAATCGCCGGTGGACTCGATCTGCTACCACCATTATATCTCTGAAAGGAAGATATTTTTCTATCGACTGGGAAGAGGGTCTGACAGAATGTCAAGAAAACGAATTTTACAGTCAGCCTGTAGAAGTCGAGAAGAAAACATATGAAAAGACCATTACGGTAACGGAGTGGGTTCCTAAAGGGTGTTGATTTTGATTAAAATCTCAGAACAATATTGCTTTTTGTGTGACGAATGTCCACTTATCTCAAAAGATGATCTGGAAAGAAGACTAGCATTAGAAAAAGAATATGGTGAATTTCAATTTGATCATCTCTGCTGTGACAAAATAGGACATGCATTTTTTATTGGAGACTATTGCGAAGACGCTTTCCTCTATGTTAAACCTCAAAAAAAGCAAGGTAGACGCACTTCTGGATTAGCCCACCGTAGATCTATGACGAAAAAGAAGAAAGAAAAACTGATAAATGCAATTATCATTGGCGCCGTTTCTTCTGTATCTGGCTATGTGGATTATGATTATGTTGATGGTGTTTGGACGCCTGTTGGAAAATACGTAAAACGTGCAAGACATTCAAACAGAAAAAAGTTTTACAAAAAATTTTCCAATCGCCGATTGCGGCATGGATCAGAATACGGCAGCGGTAAATCTGGATACAAGCGATGTTTTGATTACTGGTGGGAGATTTTTTAAAATAAACTCAGATAAAAGATCCGTTTTATAACAGTTGGCTGGAGGTTGATGTGAATGTCGATGACACATGAAGAAGCGGCCCGGATTCTTGACCCGGATACCACACGGGAAGCGCTGAACCCATACGCGGATTCTCCGGTGGAGCGTATGAGACTGTTGGATGCAGCGTGCCGGGTTGCGGCGGATGTTCTGCGGAATAAATTGACCGGGGAACCTCTTACTATGGAGCAACTGCGAGAGATGGACGGTCAGCCTGCATGGTGCGAAGAGCAAAAGGAATGGGGCATAATCCACATTGACCCTGATGGGATGTGGGCGAATATTCCGTTTTTCCGGGGCGTTTATTGCGACCTAGACGTTAAGTACAACGGACTGACTCTGTACGCCTACCAGCCCGCCCACATCGATCGGGAGGCGTGGAAGCCGTGCGGTGAAATGTGCCGAAATAACTGTGCGACCTGTGACCACAATGCGGACGAAGTGTTTGGTGATGCGGATTACTGCAAAGATTGCCATAGATATTCCAAGTGGGAATCTTCCATTCACAAGTATTGTGAACGATGCGGCAGGCCAAGAACGCCGGACGCCTGGGCCGAGCTGGAGAAGAGGATTGGGGTGTAAACAGTGGGGACTTGCGGTGAATGTATCTATTGGCGTGATGATCAGTGGATTATGAATAAGTACGGAGAAGGCTGTGGCATCTGCAAACAGAGTGGACAGGTGACATTTTGTTCGCATCCATGTCCTCTTTGTGTGAAAAGAGATGGTTAATTATGGACTATAAGAAACTATCAGATGATTTACTTTATGGGTGTCAGCAAAACTGCGCAGACTGCGTGTATGCCGGGGATCATGAGTTCGAATGTACCATAACGAAGCTGGCCTCTTCTGCTATCGCAAACCTATTGATAGAAAACCAAGCGTTACGAAACGCCGCTAATGGTTTTAAGGAGCGTGCTGAGGCAGCGGAGTACGAATTGGAACAGAAAGATATTTACTATGATCAGATGGTCGATGCTTTTGCGGCAATGGACAGTGCGGATCTTGAAGCAACAAAAACAAAATTAAGGATAGCAGAAGCTCGTGCAGAAGCAATAGAGCAAGACAGAGATCGGTTGTTGGAGGCTATGAAGCCTAACTGCCTTATGTGCGACTCGATGCACGAAAACGGAAATTGTACGGAAGTTGGAGGCTTTTGCACTGCTATACCTGCGGCTCATTGCCCTTTGATTCCGAGACTTATGGATCAATTAAACGCAGAAAAGACACGAGCAGATAAGGCAGAAAAAGAGAGGGATGCAGCCATCAAAGAGTTGGATGGTGTATCCAATGCTGTTGGCGATCTTTCTGATTTCGTTGATGATCAAATCTACCCGCTAATCCAATACGATATGTATGCCGCGTTGCGTGATAACATTTACGCTATTACAACATGGGAAAAAGAATCAGAATGGTCCGGTATAAGAGAGGAATAAGCATTGAATCATAAGCTATGTTACGGTATGTGTGATCGTTGTGTATGGAAATATAACGGCGGATGTAGTGAGTGGGGATAGATATAAAGGAGGAGTGAGTGTGGAGCGGTTGACATATCGCCATAAAGACCAGAACGGGAACCCAACGGATTGTATATCCCAACAGATCAATTTAAAATATATTCCTCGAAAAGATTGGCTTGAAAAAATAGCTATACGCTTGGCTGACATAGAGGACATCCTAGGCGAAGACTACGACCTAGACCGCCTACGGGAGCTGGTAGAGGCTGACCGGGACGGGCGGTGTGTGGTGTCGCCGTGCAAGGTTGGATCTCCAGTCTGGAGAGTTTATGACGACTGCGAGTTTCCTGGAGATTGTTATACAAAGCAAAAATGTAAAGGGTGCGAATACAGAAATGTTTTTGCGGAAGAACAGGCGTTTTGTTTATCTATGTTGTCTCAAAACGGGAAACTTGAACATCCGTATTATACAAGCCTTGAAGCTTCCGAAGACACATTGGCAGGAGAACGGTAACGGACGTTGCGGCAATCGGAGGAATAAATGATCGAATACATCAATAAAAAAGACACAATCGAAAAAATACGGCGTATGCCGAGAACAGTAAACCCGGATTTAGTCCAATACAGCTTGGTAAAAGGAGTTATTGCTGGTATGTTATCTGCCGACGTTGTTCCAGTGGCGCATGGTCGGTGGGAGCCTGGGAATAGAATATGCCCAGTTTGTAAGCAAGACAAGTTCAAAGATCTTGATGCAGATATCTGGGCTGATTGGATGCCGCCCCACTGCCCAAATTGTGGCGCAAAAATGGATAGATAAAATCTTAATTTTATAAGGAGACATGATGTGTGCGATCTTCTGGAGACATACGGAGAAGCAGTTTCCAGCGCTCTTGAAAATCTCTCAGAAGACGAGATTGCGATATATTTAAATAAACGATATGAGATGAAGATATGGCTACATGTCTCCGTATTATTCTTCAAGTGGGCCTATTTATATTTACGATGGAGATCTGAAAGAAGCGAAGTGATACCGAATATGATTTACATCACAGGAGATACACACGGCGATTTTAGTAAATTTGGGAATAGCCGTTTCACAGAAGGAAAGTTTTTAACAAGAGAAGACTTCGTAATCATTTGTGGAGACTTTGGCGGAGTCTGGGATGGTAGCCGTAGAGATCAGTATTGGCTTGACTGGATTGAGTCTAAACCATTTACGCTGCTGTTTGTTGACGGCAACCATGAAAATTTCGACCTGCTCAATTCTTTCCCTTGCGACGAATGGAAAGGCGGAAAGGTTCATGTTCTCAGAGAAAACATTCTTCACCTTATGAGAGGACAGGTATTTAACATCGCCGGGAAGAAATTTTTTACGATGGGCGGAGCTGCATCCCATGATGTGTGGGATGGAATACTGGACCCCGATGATCTTGACTTCAGCACAACTTACTGGAGGATGCGCCGGAATGGCAGCATGTTCAGAGTAAAAGGCATTGATTGGTGGCCAGAAGAGATGCCTTCCGATTCAGAATATGCTGAAGCCATTCGCAATTTAGAGAGTGTTGGTTGGGATATTGACTATGTTATTACCCACTGTGCTCCAACATCACTTTTGAATAAAATAAGCACATCTTATAGGAGTGACCAACTTACAGATTTTTTGCAACTCATTAAGAGGATGTCTCCGAAGACAAAATGGTTTTGTGGCCATTACCACCAAGATATGCAAATAACCGATCATTTTCAAGTTTTGTACAATAAGATTATTCATATTTAAAATAGGAGTAATTATGGAAATTGTTAAAACCCATACCGGTAAAATTTATGTAGACAGAGATAGAAGCCTTGAGTTTTTAACTGTTGGAGACTACGGGAAAGAGAATAATATAAAAGCAAACTTTCTTGGATACACAAAGGAAATCGAAGGCGTTGAGCACCATGATGTAGATCTTGCTGATAAGTGGGTTGCTACAATCAGCACACAAAAAGGATGCCCCATGCATTGCGGATTTTGTGATGTGCCTTTGTTTGGGTTTCATGGCAATTGTTCTGAAGATGACCTTGGGTATCAGATTAAAACAATCATTCATGGTGAACAAATCAAAAAAACTGCGAGATTTAATGTTCATTTTGCGCGTATGGGGGAACCTACTTTTAATCCAAATGTGCTGTCGTTTACCGAAGACAAGCTGGATGCCCTGGTAGCAGAATGCGGGTTGGAGGCAGATACAATTCATCCAGTCGTATCTACTATGCTCCCGCGTAGCAATATGATGGCTGAAGATTTTGTGCGATATTGGTGTGACATCAAAAACAACGCTCGGGGTGGAGAAGCCGGTCTTCAATTTAGCATTAATAGCACCGACGATGCGCAACGGGATAAACAGTTTAACGGAATGTCTATGCGACTTCGTGCAATTTCAAGATTAGCAGACACTCTCCCCTCCCCCGTTGGCAGAAAATATACATTGAACTTCGCCGTGACCAATGAGACAATTTTAGATCCAAGCGTTTTGGACGATCTATTTGACAAAGACAAATTTGTTGTAAAAATTACGCCTATCCATCAGACTTCAACGGCCCTTCTCTCAGGATTTGATGTAGGGGATTCTTACCAGAAATATTCCGTTTACAGTAAGTTCGAAGCTCCCCTTCTCGACCATGGATGGGATGTTATTGTGTTTGTGCCGTCGTATGAAGAAGATAGCGACCGCATCACATGCGGCAATGCACTGATCAGTAACGCAAGAAAAAATTAGGGTTGCATTTTAGGAAATCGCACGTTATAATACAAATGTTCGATTTCCTTGTTTTCTTATCACCATTTGGTACTGTTTATTGGACACAAGGAGGGTTATATGGATTACCGTAAGATATTGCAGTCCCCCGAATATAGCTTTCTCTCCACAGAGCCAAGGCTTGGAGACAATGTGTTGTTCTTGGTGATGGGTGGTAGCCATGCATATGGAACAAATACTCCAACATCAGATATTGATGTTCGAGGGTGTGCGATGCAGTCCGCTTCAGACCTGATTGGGCTTTCATCGTTTGAGCAATTCCAGCATGGCGGAACCGATACAGTAATTTACGCATTCAATAAATTTGTGCATCTGGCGTGTAACTGCAATCCAAACATTATTGAAATGTTGGGCTGTTTACCTGAACACTATCTTAAAATGACTCCAATTGGCGAACAGATTATTGCAAACAGAAAGCTGTTTTTGTCTAAAAGAGCGATTCATTCATTTGGCGGTTATGCCACTCAGCAATTGCGTCGCTTGGAAAACGCATTAGCTAGAGACCATTATCCAGCCGAAGATAAAGAGCGCCATATTATGGGATCTTGCAACAATGCAATGCAAACTTTCCCATGCAGATACAAAACCTTCTCTCCAGAACAGATTCGTTTATATTTAAACGACGATCCGTGCGATGTTAAAATTATGGCTGATGTATCAATGTCAAAAATGCCATTGCGCGAATTCATCGGGATCATGAACGAACTGACAGAGGTAGCAAAAAACTATGATAAACTCAACCACAGAAACAGCAAAAAGGATGATGATCATCTTAACAAACATGCAATGCATCTGGTTCGCCTCTATTTAGAGGCTATTGATATCTTTGAAAAAGGAGATATCATCACTAACAGAAAAGATGATTTACCTTTGCTCAGGAAAATTCGCGCTGGAGAGTTCCAAAAAGCAGATCATTCCTACCGCCCGGAATTTTTTGAAATTGTTTCAGATCTTGAAAAGAGATTCAATTACGCTGTAGAAACAAGCGATTTACCTAAGAGCCCAGACATGAAAGCGGTTGAGGAATTTGTTTTTGCGGTCAATAAAGAGGTGGTCATGAATGCAACACAACTGGAGCATTCCTGATGGAGCGAGTCGGATTTTAGCCAGGCTTAACCAGTATGGATATGAGGCGTATCTGGTTGGTGGGTGTGTAAGAGACCTTGTCATGGGGCGAAAGCCCCATGATTGGGATATATGTACCAATGCAAAGCCAGAGCAGGTCGTGGATATTTTTAAAGACAAACATGTCATAGAGACTGGTTTGAAGCATGGCACCGTGTCTGTTGTTTATGACGGAGTGTATGAAGTCACGACATATAGAATTGATGGAGAATATGAAGATGGGCGGCATCCTAAAAAAGTAGAGTTTGTGTCAGATTTGCGGGAAGATTTAGCCAGGAGAGACTTTACGATCAACGCCATGGCGCTTGGTCATGATGGAAACATTATCGATTTTTTTGGAGGTGTCTCTGATGCAAACAAAAGAATCGTGCGTTGTGTAGGACGCCCTGCTGATCGCTTCGGAGAAGACTGGCTCAGAATTATGAGAGCTATGAGATTTGCGTCGGTCCTTGGATTTGACATGGATGCAGAGACCTTGTCTTATATACAGTCTGTTAATTATATTCCGAATGGCATTTCTGCGGAAAGAATACAAGCTGAACTTCGTAAAATGGTGGTCGGGATCAATGCGGCTGAAATTTTAAGACAGTGCAAAAACATTTTGTTTTTAGTTGCTCCAGAGCTTCGTGATATGGATGGGTTCCATCAAAATTCTCCATACCATATTTATGATGTGTTCGAACACACTCTGCACGCGATAGACTATGCGCCTAGAAATGAAACAGTTCGATTGGCATTGCTGTTCCATGACGCTGGTAAACCGTACTCATACTCCGAGGATGAAAATGGAGTCGGGCATTTTTACGGACATCCAGCATTAAGCGAACCGATCTGCAGGGATGTAATGTCACGTCTCCGTTTTGAGAATCGAATCATTGAAGATGTTGCTCATCTTGTAAAATATCATGATATCACTTTCAATTGTGAGCGAACATACATCAAGCGTTGCCTTAATAAGCACGGGCGAGATATGTTGCACATGCTCATATTTGTGCGGGCCTCAGATATATATGCACAATCTACTGTGAATCAATCTGAAAGACTTGCTAAAGTTCGTTTGTTCTCTGAGATGTTACAGTATGTTTATGATTCAAACGAATGCTTTTCGCTTCGCGATTTAGCAGTCAACGGAAATGATTTAATTCAGATTGGATTTAAACCAGGTCCAAATCTCGGGAAGATGTTGTCTATGCTGTTAGAGAATGTTATCGATGGGAAACTCAAAAACGAGAAAGAGACACTTCTTGAATTTGCACTACCCTACCTGACAGTCTCGCAGTTTTTGATGTAATATATAGGAGGATCGAGATGAATAACAAACGACGTAAAGAGATTGCAAAGTGTATCGAAATGCTGAGCAAGAAATCACCGGAAATTAGAAACGCCTTAGAAGATCTGAATGACATTCTGTTTGAAGAAGATGAGTACCGAGACAACATGCCTGAAAACCTTCAGGGAGGATCACGGTATGAAGATTCAGAGGAGGCCAGCGATCTTCTGAACGAGGCAATCTCCTATTTGGACGATGCTTTGGATGAGGACGATTCCGACGCTAAGTTGGAGTTGGTTGAATCAGCAATAGGAGCATTGAATAACATCAATTAGGAGGCTGCAATGACTATTGTTACAAACGCAAAGCAATACCAAGTCCCAATAAAAGTCCTTAGGCAGTATAGCTTTTTTGGATTTCGAATATTCGACATAAAGAGCAAAGAGCTATTTACATTGTGCAAGGATTTGTTTTTTCTGAAACCTCGGAAAGTGCGAGCTGTTATTTCGCCAGAGAATGAGTCGTACATGGTTGTCTTCTACTCTTCTGGGACAATAAAATTGACGATTTATTTGGACGATGACGAAATAAAAGCGATATAAAAAACGATATTCATGTTGACACACAGAAATACTTGTGTTACAATGTGTATATCAAAAAAGGAGGTGTCTCTTGGTGGCTGTGTATAGCCAAGTCACTATGATCAGCGAGATGGAAAAAATGATCGCTGTGAGTGGCGCTGACTTTAGAAACGAGCTGTATGACTACGTAAAGAATGAAATCGGGCTATCAAATGCGCAAGCAACATCTATTCTGCAGGGAGAATCACTCTGGAAATTTTCCAATAAAGTGTTGATTGCTCTCGCAGAATTTATGGCACCTGCTATGGGCATCCAGGCACAAGAGGCATGCTCCTGCTTCAAAGATGCAGATGACATTGATCCAACTCCGTTTGTAGAGCGGAAAAAGAAGTTTTTGGAAGAGAGCGGCCATAAATATATGGCAAGCAGATGCAACAAAACATTCAACCATTTGCTGACTGTTTACGAGCTCAAATACAAAAAAGATATTTGCGAAGCGACAAAAGAAGAGCTTGTAGATGCGATATCCAGTGGGAATACAATTAACTACCGCACAATGCAAAATGTATTGCCTATTATTAAGCACTATATTGAATGGTGTGTTGAAAGTGGTCTGTATGTTCCGTATAAAGTTGAGCTGCTTTCTTTAAAACCAAGCGATATGGATATTCGCAAAGCAATTGCATCGAAACTTGTTGCTGGTCCTAAAGAACTTTGCGAAATTTTAACACGTGCTGATGGGCTTGTTGATGCACGGACTATTATATGTGCTGTTCTGGTATGGCTTGGAGTTTCTACGGAAGAGTTGCCTTTTTTGCTTGACTCAGATGTATCAATCGAAGATCATAAAATCAATACTCCTTATTTTGGAGTTGTTGATATACCAGATTGTCTCATTAAATTTTTCGTTGCATATCAAAGGTACCTCTTTTCTTCCGGGGATTCAATGTTCGAAATTGAGCAATCTGATAAGTTCTTAAAAAGACATATGAGCTGGAAAGAAATCAACGGAACTACGATCAAAGAAACGACGATCAGACAAAACCTTAGTTCGTTGAATGGCAAACTAAAAGTTTTCCCGGATACGTGTTATGATTTGACAAGTAAGGGATTGTATATGTCCGGATCGATGTGGAGACTCTACAATATCGAAAAGGCGTCCGGAGAAATTACCGATGAGGATATTATTCGCGACGCAAGAATCTCTTTCAAAAATCGGTCTCAAAAAATCGCATGGAAACGGATATACAAAGCCTTTAAGTCTTTATATTCGGAATGACGCGCATAGCGCGTCATTCTTAAGGACATCGATATATATTGTGTAACTTATTTTACATCTGGGTGTAGCGCAGTTGGTAGCGCACGTGACCTGGGCTCACGGGGCCGGGGGTTCGAATCCCTCCACTCAGACCATATGCACCAGTAGTTCAATGGTAGATCGTATGCCCTCCAAGCATGATGTTGCGGGTTCGAGTCCCGTCTGGTGCTCCATGCGGAGAATGTTCGTCACTCCCAAAATAATCGAACGTAGGCCATTGCATCAGAATTGAAAGGCCTACACGGAGCCATAACCCTAACTGGTAAGGGACGTGTTTGCTAAACACGCAGTAGCCTAAAAAGGTGTTTCAGTTCGAGTCTGAATGGTTCCGCCATTGCCCTGTTGGCAATTTACATTTCTGTAAAAGCCAGTCGGATGCATACGATGATCTACGGACGCAGGGATTTAGGAATGAGATGCGTCTTATTCCTAATATACAGGGGTGTAGCCAAGCGGTTAAGGCCCGTGACTTTGACTCACGTATCCGGAGGTTCAAATCCTCTCATCCCTGCCATATGCTCGCGTAGCTCAGCAGGTAGAGCAGTTGCCTTTTAAGCAACGGGTCAGGAGTCCGAATCTCCTCGCGGGCACCAACTGGAAGCATAGTTTAATGGTAAAACAGCGGGCTTATACCCCGTAGCTACAGATAATAGGCTGATTCCGGTTCGACCCCGGATGCTTCCACCAAATTAAAAAAAATAACATTAACGGGGTGATTGTATAGATCAAGAAAATTTATGGAAGGACATTCCTGGATATGAAGGACTATATCAAGTAAACCAATATGGAGAAGTTTTTAGTTTTTACAGCAACAAAACCTTAAAATACAGCCTAACTTCCGACGGTTATAAGCAATATAACTTATTCAAAAACCACCAACGAAAAAATATGCTTGCTCATAAGGCGGTTGCGCTTGCGTTCATTCCAAACCCTTATAACTTACCATGCGTCAACCACAAGGATGAGGATAAGTCAAATAACTTTGTTGAGAACTTGGAGTGGTGCACAATTGCTTACAACAATAACTATAGCGATAATGGGCGTCGGTCCGGGATAAAAACTTCAAAAAAAGTTTATTGCTATAATTTAGACGGAACTTTATATAAAATATTTGGTAGTGCTAAAGAAGCAGCAAAAAATTTCGGTATATCTGATGGAACAATTTCCGGATCGGCGCAATGGAAAGAATATACTCCAAATAAAAAGAGAGTTGTGACAGCCGGAGGTAAAATTTTTTCGTTAAAAGAACGGACTAAAGAAGAGATAATCAATAGATTGTTATCATGCAAAAGGAAACATTAGATGTGGTGTATTGATTTTGCAAACACACCAATTCGCTGGCGTAGCTCAGCAGGCAGAGCACCGGCATCGTAAGCCGATTGTCGCGGGTTCAATTCCTGCCGCCAGCTCCATGGGGTTGTAGTTCAGATGGGAGAACACCTGCTTTGCAAGCAGGGGGTCACGGGTTCGAGTCCCGTCAGCTCCACCATATGGTGCCATGGTCAAGTGGTCAAGACACTGCCCTTTCACGGCAGTAGCACGGGTTCGAATCCCGTTGGCATCACCAGCGGCAACTTGATGTTTCTTTGCCGCCCTCCTTTCTAGCTATATAAGATCAAAGTCAGGTAAGGGTCTCGCTTATGTCATCTGCTACATGACATAAGTGCTCCAGTGCAATTCTGGTGAGCCTGACAATACCCCGAACTGGTGGAATTGGTAGACACGCTGGTCTCAAGTACCAGTGCTGCAAAGCGTTCCGGTTCGAGTCCGGAGTTCGGGACCACTTTAAACCGCATATAGGAGTGTGGCGGAATGGTCTACGCACAGCACTTAAAATGCTGCGGCTTTACGGCCTGGGGGTTCGAATCCCCTCACTCCTACCAGATGTATGATTCCACATGCTATCAAAGCGAACGGGTCTTGCTGATGCGCGGAGTGGTCGCGGTCAGTTGAACAATTATTGATTTGGCACGCCCTTGCCACAATAGAAGTAGAACGGTTCCGGCTGACACATCCAGCGGAGGGGCGCAAGAGTACCGTGATTATTGGAGCTATCCCCTAATGGTTGTGAATCAAGGTGAGGATAGCAAGGTGAGGCAACGCAGACCAACACGCAGACGATTCAGCGGTATTTAAACAATCTGAACGGTAATAAGGTGCGTCTAGGCGTTGAGTAGTGAAACAACCAAGAAGGTTGTATGGTAATTTAGCTCCAATGATTGTGAGATCATCCTGAAATCAGGTTGTATTTTAAAATTTAAAGTTAAAGGAGAATGATTATGAACACCGAGAAAATGACTGTTCACCGCGCTTTGGCAGAACTGAAGACCATCGATTCTCGCATCGAGGCTCAGATCATGAAGGCAGATTTCTGCTGTGCCAATAAGCATTCCAACAAGAAGATTAAGGGCGATACGATCGCGGCTTACGAAGATGCAGCTCGCTCTGCGTATAAGAGTGTCATCACTCTGATTAACCGCCGTAACGCCCTGAAGAAGGCTGTGGTGCTTTCCAATGCTCGTACCATCGTTACTATCGGCGGTATCGACTATACCGTCGCTGAAGCCATCGAAATGAAGAACCATGGCATCGACAATCAGCGCAACCTGATGGATGTGATGCGCCACCAGTTCCGTAGTGCTTCCAACGAGATTGATCGCCGTAATGGTGATGAACTCGAACGCAAGGCGACTGAGTATGCCCTCGGTATGTATGGCTCCAAGGATGCCAAGAACATCGGAGAGGAAGCTGAAGCGGCAAAGAAGACCTACATTGAGAACAACACCTACGATCTCATCGATCCTCTGAAGATTCGTGAGAAGATCGACGATCTGGAGGAGAAGACGTCTACCTTTATGACGGATGTCGATGCGGCTCTGTCTGTGTCTAACGCGATCACTGAGATTGAGTTCTCTTATGAAGTGATGTAATTGATGTGCTTGCTGCCTACCGAAACCCTTGAACCATAACACGTTTTTGTTTCTGATATCTACAAAAATGTTACTAATAAAAGAAGATATCATTCTTTTTGCTTGGGTGCAAAAAAGTCAGATGACTGTATAATGCAAAATTATATAAACAATGGCTGTAAAGCTCAACGCTTAAAGAACAAAGCTTATCTGGCCTGCCGTTGGCCGGTTAAAGAACAACGCTTAATTGATCCTAAAGTTTAAGAAATAAGCGTTAAGTCCTAAAGCTTTATGAAATCCTTGATGTATGGTTTGGCGTTGTTATGATTGGCCGAAGGGTTCCCACAAGGCTGGTAGTCAGCAAGCCACTATATGGGCAGATGGCCGAGCGGTCGAAGGCAACGGTCTTGAAAACCGTAGGCCGGAAACGGTCCGAGGGTTCGAATCCCTCTCTGCCCGCCATTACATATTGAAACGAGCGTGATATCGAAAAGCATAACTTCACAACTGAATATAAAATTCCAGAACTTATGGGGCGTTTATATACGACTTGTTGAACATCTTTTTGTATTGGTATTAAGTTGTTTTTATGAAAGACAATCTGAAACTTTCCGCCGCATTTGTTCTGTTTTTTTATACCCAAAATAGAAAAGCAAGAGGTGACAATAATTAACAAAAACGTATTTGAAGAAGAGATTAGTTGGATTCGCAACCCCCTCATCCAGCAGTTTGCCATGAAAGCTGTCAGTATGTTGCCGGACTACTTCTTTACTGTTGCGGCATCGTCCACAGGAAAGTATCATCCGAGCTATGCTTTAGGCGCAGGAGGACTCGTCAGGCACACAAAAGCGGCCGTAAAAATTGCTCATGAATTGCTTGGCCTTGATATGTACAAGCGAGCATATTCATCTGATCAGCAAGATTTGATGCTTGTCGCTCTGATGTTGCATGATGGCTGGAAGCATGGCCTTGATGCTACGCCAGGAAGTTTTACTGTTGCTGAACATCCTTCTGTATGTGCAGCATGGATTAAGCAGTCTGAGCTATCTCGATTACTTCCAGAGGATCAAATCGACTTTTTGTGTGGTTGCATTGAATCACATATGGGTCAGTGGAACACCGACTACAGATCCAAGAAGGCAATTTTGCCGATTCCAAAGACTCCGGCGCAAAAATTTGTTCATCAGGCCGATTACCTCGCAAGCCGGAAGTATCTTATTTTTGACTTTGGCGACCACTACTACGAGCCTGAGGATGATAACCAGTCAACAAGCGAGCCAGAAAAGGATCGCAACCTTGAATTGGCTATTGCATGTATTGTAGATATCTGCAAGAAGCTGATCGAATCTGGGGTGTCGCGAGACGATGTGTATCGTATCGTCTCTGAAAATAATGGAGGGAATCGAAACCCGAATTCCATTAAAACAGTTGAAGTTGCGGTTACCATTAAAAACAAATTGGAGGAATTACAAAAGTGAGTACGTTTACTGTATTGTCTGAGATTGACATCACTCCATATCTCAAGAAGAAAAATGGTATGTCTTATCTCCCTTGGTCTTCCGCGTGGAGCCTTGTTAAGACGCGGTTCCCGGATGCGAGCTACGAGGTTGTAAAGACCGAAGACGATGTGATCTATTTTACTGACGGGAAGACTTGTTGGGTTGAAACTCAATGTAACCTTGCCATTAAGCAACTAGACCTAAAAGAGCGCAACATCTGCAAAAATGGGGATGAGTTTTATATGGGCGATGACGGGCAATTTACCATGTACATCGATACAGTAAGGAAAGAATTTGCGCAAAGTTCAATTTCGACTCACAGATGGCCGCTAGAAGATTCCATTGTACCAATGTTTAAAAAAGTAAAAAATAGCCGCCCATAAAGGGCGGCCACAAAGATCAGAGCTCGACACCAAGCTTTTCTGCAATATCCTCAAGGGACATTCCTGCCTGCTTAGCCTGATCAATAATTGATTTCGCAGATACAGGATGAAGAAGGCGATGCTTCTTCTCTTCGAGAATTGCAATCTCAGCCTTTTTCTTGTTGATCTTTTCGTCGAGAGCAGCCACACGCTCTTCGACACTTCTCACTTGCCGTGCCATTTTAAGCACCTCCTTTTTGCAATCATATCATAACCATATTTTTAAGTCAATAAAAAAGAAAGGTAAAAATATGAATACTAACTTAACTGAAATCATTTTTCTTGTTGATGAAAGCGGCTCTATGTTTTCTATGAAAAATGACACTATTGGAGGATTCAATTCGTTTATTGAAGATCAAAAAAACAACGAAGGTGATGCAAACATTACTCTCGTGAAGTTTGCCAATACTCACTCATATGTGTATGAGGCTGTTGATCTGCGAGAAATTAAGCAGATGACTGGAGCAGATTATAACCCCGGAGGATGTACAGCGTTGCTGGATGCAATTGGCGACACCATGAACGAGGTTGGAAAGCGCCTCTCTGATACCCCTGAAGATCAGCGACCCGGTAAAATCATCTTTATTATTACTACCGATGGATATGAAAATGCAAGCCATCGCTTTACTAAATCGCAAATTAAAGAGATGATTGAACACCAGCGGACTAAGTATAGTTGGGAGTTTATGTTCATTGGTGCAGACATTGATTCTGTATCAGAGGCTGTGTCTCTTGGAATCGATGCCAAAATGGCAGCCAACTACAGCAAAACTAGCATCGGAACTGAAGCACTTTATGGAACTCTTTCGTGCAGCGTAAGGGGTTATCGGAATACTGGAACCATTGCTGATAACTGGGGCGATAATCTTAGCGTCGATGTTTCTTCCTGCCAGTCGGATTCAACGACAAACACCATCAGTTAAGATATGAGAGGTATACAAGTAACAATGTTTAGCGCCAGAGATTTAAAAAATATATTATCTTCTAATATCCCGGACAATGCTCTGGTATATGTGAGAGCGGATTATGCAGATTATCTTGGTGAAGCTTCAAAAATGATTGTAACAAGAACCCCAATCACTGAACAATATCCAGACCCAAACAGTTTTATTTGGGAAGTTGAAGGATATGAGTCTCTGTATGATAAAGATGATCTAGCACAATATGATCAAGCCGCTCCGATTACAGCTATTTGTTTTATGTAATGAGGTATCTATGAGAGTTTTAATTTTACTGCGCGGTGCTCCTGGATGCGGCAAGACTACGTGGATTGAGAATAATGGCTTAAAGCCCTATTCTCTTTCCGCAGACGATCTTAGACTGATGTGTCAAAGCCCTATCTTAGGAGTAGATGGATCTTATGGCATCAGCCAAAGTAACGATAAAACTGTCTGGGAAATCCTTTTCCAGTTACTGGAAGCACGGATGCAACGAGGAGAGCTTACCGTTATCGATGCTACAAACTCAAAAACATCAGAAATGAATCGGTACAAAACGCTTGCCAGCGAGTATCGGTACAGAATTGTACTTGTTGATATGACCAACATTCCAATCGATGTATGCAAGAAACAGAATGCTATGCGTCCACAGTATAAGCAAGTCCCAGACGATGTGATCGAGAGGATTTATTCCAGATTTGCCACCCAGAAGATACCATCCGGCATCAAGGTTATTGCCCCTGATCAGCTGCAGTCAATCTGGTATAAGCCGATGGACTTATCTCAATATAAGAAGATTCACCACATTGGTGATATTCATGGCTGCTATACGGTTTTAAACAACTATTTAGGGGGAGAAATTCATGCGGATGAGTTTTACATCTTCACGGGTGACTATATTGACCGAGGACTGGAGAATGGAGAGGTTGTCAAATTTCTCTGTTCCATACTCGAAATGCCGAATGTTCTTCTCTTGGAAGGAAACCATGAGAGATGGATCTACTGCTACGGGAAAGGGAAGCCAGCAAAATCACAAGAGTTCGAAAAGAGAACCAAGCAAGAGTTAATTGATGCTGGAATTTCTGAAAAAGATGCTCGCATCTTATACAGAAAATTTGCACAATGTGCTTATTATCGCTTTCATGACAAGATTGTTTTAGCGACGCATGGTGGCCTGAGTTTAATTCCGGAAAATCTATCTCTCGTTCCAACAGAAGAGATGATCAAAGGAACTGGCCAGTACGATGACTATGAGATTGTTGCAAAAACATTCGATGAAGTAATGCCAGATAATGTATATCAAGTCTTTGGCCACAGAAACACCAAATCGTTGCCTACGCATTTATCCAAGAGATGTTTTGACCTCGAAGATTCTGTCGAGTTCGGTGGATCTTTGCGGGTAGTTACGCTTGATGAATCTGGGTTTCATACAATCGAAACCCGCAACACTGTATTCAGAGACCTAAACATCAAAAAGAAGAACAATGTTGATGCCGTTGATGTTACTTCACTTGTAGAGTCGATGAGACAAAACAAGTACATTCAGGAAAAAAGATTCGACCATATCTCTTCATTTAACTTTACGCCGAAAGCATTCTATGATAGGGCTTGGGATGAGCAAACCATAAAGGCTCGTGGGTTATTCATTGATACTGAGAGCAATAAAGTTGTCGCAAGAGCATACGAGAAATTTTTCAATATCAACGAAAGATCAGAGACCAAGTTCGGCGTGCTGAAGAACGTATTGAGATTCCCTGTTATGGCATACGTCAAGGAAAATGGGTTCTTGGGGCTCGTATCTTACGACCATAAAACAGGTGATTTATTCATCACAAGCAAGTCTACCCCAACTGGACCATATGCAAACAATTTACGAGAGATTTTTTATCAACAAGTTCAGGATGTTGACGCAGTTAAAGAATATCTCAAAAACAATAATGTAACTCTGGTATTTGAGTGTATTGATCCTGAGAATGATCCTCATATTATCAGATATGAGAGCAAAAAACTTGTTTTGCTTGATATTGTTGAAAATGATCCAACATTTAAAAAGCACCCATACTTTGATGTTGATTATGTATCAAATATGCTGAAGTTTGAATGCAAGCACCTCGCATATATTATCACAGACTGGCCGTCATTCTGCGATTGGTATAGTGAAGTGACAGCGGCAGACTATATGTATAGAGGATCTTACATCGAGGGATTTGTGCTTGAAGACTTTGATGGGTTTATGGTTAAGCTAAAACTACATTACTATAATATGTGGAAACACATGCGGAATGTGGTTGACACGGTGAACCAATTTGGTTATTACAAATACACCTCTTCTTTGATCTCAAAAGAAGAGAATCTTTTTTATGGATGGTATAAAACCATTGGGAAAGATTTGCCTGGCCCAAAAAACATCATTGCTTTGAGGGAGCTGTTTTATCAATATGCTTCTGGACAAACTTGAAACGGCTTTACGTTTAATAAACACAAAATGTGCGGTACAATAATAGTGGCGATATGCCATTTTTAATTTCCGTATCGATATAAATTGTGACACGCAAACCCATATAAGAAAGGAGGTATCTATGCCGTTTATTGCAAAAACAGGATGTCTAACCGCTTGCGCTCTTTTGTGTGGCATGGTGATCGGCTGGGTTAACCAGCCGACACCAACCACGATCACACCTGAGCCAACTGTTATTATCGAAGAGCATGTTGTAGAAGTGGAAACCGGGATCATCCCTTATTATAACGACATTGCTCAAACGGCATCGGATGAAGATATCTATATTTTAGGTTGCGTTATTCGCGCTGAAGCTGGGAACCAGTCTTTTGTTGGTCAAAAGGCGGTTGCTGAGGTGGTTTTAAACCGCGTTATGTCTCCAAAGTTCCCAAACACTATAAAAGAAGTAGTATACCAGAAAGGGCAGTTCTCAACTGCTTCTGTGCTGCACAAATATCCTCCGACGGATATGCAGTACCAAGTAATCGAATCTGTATTTCAAGAAAATGAACCAGCGTTGCCTAGCGACGTCTATTTCTTTGCTACTTATCCATTTCGAGAAGTCTATGAACAGATTGGAGACCATTATTTTTGTTACTAAGGAGTAACTGAATGGTCAAAATCCTGCTTGGAGGAAGTCCATGCACATACTGGTCTATCTCGAAAACGAAAGGAAGGGAAACGTCCGCATCCGGAGCTGGATGGGAATTATTTCTGAATTATCGAATCGCAAAAGAAAGATTCCAGCCAGACTTCTTCTTATATGAAAATAATTGGTCAGCATCTTCTGACATCAAACAACAGATACAAGAAGAGCTTCAATGTAAACTTTTTAGAATGAATAGCAGTTTAGTTTCTGCTCAAAGCAGAGACCGATTTTATGTTTGCAACTGGGAGAATGCCCTGCCAGAAGACAGGGGGATTTTGCTCAAGGATATTTTGGTTACATCAGATCCTGATATTGGACCTCTTTACGAACTAGATTTGCCGATCTTGACTCATAAAGAAATGTCTTATATGGTACGCCAAACAAAAGGTGGAAGAAATCATTTTGATTTTGGCCATTACCATGATGTACTGTCCGGTAAAAGTAGCTGCATCACAGCCAACACGGCAAAAGGAGTGCCATACAACGTGTTGTGTGAACCGATAAGAATAGGCACAATCAAAAACCATGCAAAAAATCAAGCAAAGCACAACAGCAAGCAATATCGTGTTTATAGCCCGGATGGAAAGTCCACAACTCTATGCGGAGAGGGCGGTGGAGTCGGTGCAAAAACAGGTCTATATGCAACGCCAAGATCATCTCGTGATCAATTCCCTTATTATCAGGTTAGGAACGGGAAAATACTGGTCGATGGAGAATGGCATTCTGTTGGGTTGCAAGATGGAGACTACATTATCAGAAAGTTATTGCCGGTCGAGGCAGAACGCCTACAAACACTGCCCGATAACTATACCGCATCAGTAAGCACAACACAAAGATTGCGAGGCCTTGGCAATGGATGGACCGCAGAAGCTATAATTCATCTTTTGAGCACTGGGTTAAAAAACATCCACAAAAACGAACAACTTCTTGTTCTTTCTATGTATGACGGAATAGGAACTGGAAGATATTGTTTACAAAAGATGGGCTTTATGAATGTGGAATATCATGCTTATGAAATCGATAAGTACGCGATGAAAGTATCGTCAAGCAATTATCCAGATATTATTTATCATGGAGATGCTTTCAAAATCAGAAACGAAGATGAAAGATGGTGGTAAAATGATTGTCGCAGTTGTCGCAATAATTGTTACTGCGGTGTGTGCTTCATATGCATTCTATAAAGTATTAACGAGAAACAAATTTTATCCTTGTGATTCGTGCAAATACCTCAAACAGAAAAATGGCCCTAACTATAAATATAAGTGTGAATGTCACAATATTTCCCCAAGTATGTTTGACAAAGCGCCATCGTTCTGCAGGTACTATAAAAAAGACGAACTGTCAATACAGGAGGAAAAATAATTGAGCTACGCGGACGAATTGTTTATTGAGAACTGCAAAGATATTCTGACCCACGGGGTGTGGGACACCAATCAGGACGTGCGCCCCCGGTGGGAGGACGGCACCCCCGCCCACACCGTAAAGAAATTCTGTATCGTCAACCGCTATGACCTGCGGGAGGAGTTTCCCGTCCAGACCATCCGCAAGATGGCCTTCAAGAGCGCGGTGGACGAGCTGTTGTGGATCTGGCAGAAGAAGTCCAACAACATCCACGACCTGAACAGCCACATCTGGGACGCCTGGGCCGACGAGAATGGTTCTATTTTGAAGTCATATGGATATCAACTTGGAGTAAAGCACATCTATCCAGAAGGAGAATTCGACCAAGTTGACCGTGTGCTCTACGACCTGAAGCACAACCCGGCCTCCCGCCGGATCATGACCAATCTCTATAACCACCACGACCTCCACGAGATGGCCCTCTACCCCTGCGCTTACTCTATGACCTTCAACGTCAGCGGACGCACCCTCAACGCCATCCTCAACCAGCGGAGCCAGGACATGCTCACCGCCAACGGCTGGAACGTGATGCAGTACGCCGCCCTGGTCCACATGATGGCCCAGGTGTCCGGTCTGGAGGCCGGCGAGCTGGTCCACGTCATCGCCGACGCCCACATCTACGATCGCCACGTACCGGTGGTGGAGGAGATCATCGCCCGCACCCCCTACGAGGCCCCCAAGCTGTGGATGGACCCCACGATTACCGATTTCTATGCCTTTACCAAGGACAGCTTCAAGCTGGAGGGCTATCAGTTCCATCCGCTGGAGCAGGCCATCCCTGTGGCTGTATGAGGTGAGCATGAACTTAATTGCATTAGTTGATTCTCATTGGGGTATAGGCAATGCTGGAGATCAGCTTGCCTATCTCCCCTCTGATTTAAAACGCTTTAAGGAATTAACCTCCGGTCATGCAATTATTTTTGGATCAAAGACAATGCTCACTTTCCCTCACGGACGGCCACTTCCAAACAGAGACAACTATCTACTCACTAGGCGTAATGAGTTTGTGAGTGGAGTAACTGTATGTCACAGCATTGAACAAATTCTTTCGAAAGCCCCAAATGACGCATTTGTGGTTGGCGGAGGAGAGATCTATAAACAGCTTGAACCATACTGTGATACTGCTTTTATCACAAAAATGGCTAAATCTTATAAAGCGGACACATGGTTTCCAAACTTAGATCAAAACTCAAAATGGAGATTGATTGACGAGTCTCCATTGCAAGAAGAAAACGGGATTCCGTTTCGATATATAACATACAAAAGGAGAACAGAATGAGCCGATTTTTGTTAATCGTCGGCCCTTCAGGCTCCGGAAAGACATCTGTATGCGATATGATGAAGCCTTACGGTAAAAGTCAGATCGCATCATACACAACTCGAAAACCTAGATATGCCGGGGAAGACAGTCATACGTTTATTGATAACTATGAAGAATGGAAATTAGACAATCCGGATGACACAATTGTTGGATTTACGTTCTTCGATGGTAACTATTATTGGGCAACTTCAAGCCAAGTTGAATCAAATGATTTATATGTAATTGATATGGCTGGAGTTGAATATTTCCGAAAGAACTATAAAGGGAATAAGGATGTTCGTATTGTTTATATTAAAGTTTCTATTATAGAACGATTCAAAAGGATGATTAAAAGAGGTGATTCAAAATGGTCGGTGATTAAGCGTATTATTGGAGATTTATACCGCTTTCGAAGGGCCAAACAAAAGGCTGATTTTATCGTTCGAAACGACAATATCTGGCGGTGTAGAGATCAAATTTTAGATTACATGGCAATTTGATATTTCTACAGAAGGAGAATGCGTATTGAACGATATACACACTGTTGAGGAATGGCTCGGTAAAGATAACAAGCTTGGGCAAGACATTTGGCACAAAAAGTATCAGAAGAATGAAGAAACCTTTGATGCGTGGCTTGATAGAGTCAGTTTAGGGAATCCGGCTTATAGACGTCTCATTGAACTTAAAATGCTTATTCCTGGAGGCCGCATTTTAAGCAACGTCGGCATTGATGATGACTCATGCGGAATGTCAAATTGTTATAGCCGTGGTTTTATCGAAGACGACTATAATGATATTATGCAAGCTGCTGTTGATATTGGGAAAACCTTTAAGTCTCAAGGTGGTCAAGGTCTAAGTTTAAGCAAGTTGCGCCCTAAAGGAACACCCATTGGTGATAATTACGAATCAGATGGCATTGTCCCTTTTATGAAGATTTATAACGAGGTTACACAAGGGACTTCCCAAGGTGGGTGTATTGAAGAAAATGAGCTTGTTTTAACATCTGAAGGATATAAGCCTATCAAAGATATCGAAGTTGGTGATAATGTCTATACAAAAGCAGGATATAAACCCGTGCTAACTGTATGGGATAAAGGTGAACAAGAAACATATAAAGTAACAACCAAAAAAGGATATACTATTTCTACCACTATTGACCACAAATATTGTGTTGATGGATTTAACGTATCTCCGTTGTCTTCTTTGAATATTGGAGATAAAATTTGCTTAATCACATCACAACCAAACAATATAAAGAAAGAACTTAACGAAAAAGCCTATTTCTTTGCTCATTTTTTAGCAAATGGCTATATCAGGAAAGACAACACTGGGAATATTACCATGCACAAAAAATACAAAGAAGTTGGCGACAAACTAATTTCATATCTATCCTCTTTGGGGTTTAATGCCTATTACAACAACAGAGAAGATGAAGATGCAATCAGGATTGTTCTAACAGTGCCAGTATGCAAGTGGATTAAAAAACAAGTAAAAAAGGACACTTGTAGTTATATTAGAGTTCCAGATTGGGTTCTAAACGGAGACGATGATTGTGTTCTTTCTTTTGTCGGCGGCGCAATAGACAGCGATGGTAGTGTGCGTAGAAATTCCATCTGTTGCGATACTATTTGTGAAGCATACGCCGAACAAATCTCTCTGTTAATGAAGAGAGTTGGATTATTCCCAACTATAAGCGTAAACTATAGAGAAAACGAAAACAATAAGCGACCAATTTATCGGGTATCCGATTCCATTAGAGATGACATTTTAACGTATTATAGCTATAAAGTAGCTAAAACCCATGTTCCTTATGCTAAAAACAGCAAATATGTAACTCCATACACAATGAAGAACACGGGCTTGTCTAAAAATGATGCAAAACATTTGGCTAAAATTAGCAAAAATACAAATATTGGTCTATACACATACCTACAAGTAAAAGATAAGCCGTATGCTCCAATGATTCTTGATGAAATTTCAAATATTGAATATATTGGGATTCGTCATGTATACGATATCGAAGTTGCCGATGAACATAAATTTTTCTGCAATGGCATTTATGTGTCCAATTCTCGTAAAGGCGCTCTCCTTATGAGCCTTGATGCTTGGCACAAAGAAGTTATGAATTTCATCACTATTAAGTCTGAAGAAGGTTTAATTGAAAAAGCAAACCTAAGTTTGGAAATTGACAATGAGTTTATGGAGTGCGTACAAGCATACTATGAACGTGGAGAAACAAAAACCATCACCAGAAAAGAGTCCTATAGCGGACATGAAATTGAATGGGAAGTCACTCCTATTGAAGTATTTAAGGCGTTTATCCATAACAACTATGAGTGGGGAGACCCTGGATGTCTTTTTGTTGATAAATTCAGAAATTACAATCTGATGGAATTCTGTGACAATTATCAGATTGAATCGTGTAACCCTTGTGGGGAACAACCTCTTCCGAAACACGGTGCATGCAATTTGGCCGCAATCAACCTGTCTGAGTTTGTTGTTAACCCCTACACAAACGATGCTGGTTTTGATTTTGATGCCTTTGAAGCGGCTGTTATGCTTGGAATCCAATATCTCGATAAGATTGTTGACTTCAATGCAAACAGACATGCACTTCCGCAACAGAAAAAGATGGCGTTAGAGTTTAGAAATTGCGGGCTTGGAGTTATGGGATATGCAACTATGCTCATGAAGCTTGGACTGCAATACGGCTCCGATGATGCAATTCGTTTTTCTGATGATCTGTTCTCATATATGTTTGTTACTGCCGTTCGCTCTTCTTCACAAGAGGCAAAAAAGCTTGGAACATTCCCAGGGTATCGTGATCAGATTTTTAACAGCAATATCATCTTAAATCACTTTGGGAATGGTGCTATTAGTGATCTCAGATCGATAGGCCTTCGTAACTGTAGCCTGCTCTCAATCGCACCGACCGGATCTATTGCAACCATGCTCGGAGAGTCAGGCGGAATTGAACCTGAATTTGCCATCTCATATACAAGACGAACTGTTGGCCTTACCGACAATGAAGACCATTATTACACCGTCTACTGCAAGGCTGCCAGAGAATATCTTTCCTCTCATCCTGAGTGTGATGGAGTCCTTCCAGAATGGTTTGTGTCTTCCGCCGACATTGACCCCATTCGCCGTGTCAAAACTCAGGCTGTTATCCAGAAGCATATCGATACTGCCATCAGTTCTACTGTCAATCTTCCTGAAGCCGCATCTGAGGACGATATGGCCCGTATCTATATTGAAGCATGGAAACAAGGTACTAAGGGATTGACTATCTTCCGTTCTGGTTGTAAGCGTGAGGCTATTCTCACCACCGGAGACACTGCACCAAAGAAAAATGAACAGAAGAACGATACATGTACCGACTGTCTTAACAGAGGTATGATCATTGGTGTTGATGATGACTTGATGTCAATCAAGAAGACAATCATCAATGGGTGCGGTAAATTTTATCTGCATGTCGATTTTGATGAAACCTCTCTTGAATTTTTAGAGACGTACATCGATATTGGATCTGGCGGAGGGTGTGAGCGGAATCTCCAGTTTATTTCTCGGCTCATGTCTCTTGCTTTGCGTGCTGGTGTTCCGCTGGAAGCCATTATTGATCAAGCATATAGCATTCGTCCTTGTAATGCATATCTTGCTCGCACAAAATCAAAAGGTGACACTTCACCTGGAACTTCTTGCCCATCCGCAATTGGCAAAGCACTTGAAGAAATGAAGAAAAAGGCAGTTTATCTTTACGGCGATGACACTGAAGAAGCACCAGAGGTTGTCAGTGATCCAGCCGCAAAAAAAGCAAACAACACAAAAACAAATCACAATGATAGTCCTTCGAAATGTCCAGAATGTGGAGCTCAACTCCGGTTTGAAGGCGGATGTGATGTCTGCCCAGAGTGCGGCTATTCTCATTGTGGATAATGGAGGATGAATCATTGAAGAAGTTTAGCAAAGTTAGTTATGAACAGTATGCCGCTGCCGTCGGCGGAGACGTGGATTTGCGAGAAGAATACGAAGCCATTAAGTTGCCCAAGCGGGCAACTACTGGCTCCGGTGGATACGACTTCTTTGCTCCGTGCGATATCTGTCTTGCCCCAGGAGAAGAAATCAAAATTCCTACTGGAATTAGAGTTGCTCTCGACCAAGACAAGCTATTAGCATGCTTCCCTAGAAGTGGCCTTGGTTTTAAGTACCGGCTTATGCTTAATAACACCGTTGGAATCATCGATAGTGATTACTATGGATCTAGCAACGAAGGCCATATGTTTGCCAAATTATATAACAACGGAAATCAGGACGTTTTCATCAAAAAAGGTGAAGCGTTCATGCAAGGTATTATCTTACAATACTTTTTGACTGATGACGACGATGCAGATGGGGTGAGAGACGGTGGATTTGGATCAACAGGATGATGCCAAACTACTATATAAGGTTAGCGATTTAAAAAAAATATTTGGAATAAAAAGTGAGCTGGTATATAAGCTAGTTAAGCTAAATGGATTCCCAACAATAAGAATCAACGGAAGATACTATTTCCCAAAAGATCAGCTCAAAGAATGGATTGAAGCCAACATCAACAAAGATATAGACATATAAAAAATAGGCCTGCTTTTGCAGGCCTATTTTTTAGTTTTTAGCCATCCAATCCATGAACCCTTCATAACGATCAATTTCTCTCTGGGTCCACGTAGATGGAGATCTTCTCATTTGATCTTCAAATGCAGATTGTTCATCGTTGCTTGACACAAACATAAAAATCACTATAATGAACAATATCACAACAGCCACATATTTCAACATAATCACCTCTTTTTCAGATATCATATATATATCACACAAAAACATGCAAGTCAATTTCTGCATCAAAATTTATAACCGTTTTATCAAAAAAACAGTTTCGATTTTTGCAAAATTGGTGCAGTAATTGGTGTAATAATTAAATTAAATATGCGGTAGTCATTGCAAGAGTAAGGGTTGCAGATTGAAGGTTATGTTCTGCAAAAGCTCCACCCCCAGTTCGAATCTGGGTGTCGCCTCCATAAAACCGACGATCGCAAGATCGTCGGTTTTCTTTTTCCCCGCAGAAAAAATCCCCGTTCAGGTGCAACCTGACGCTCCTTTCCTGTGATATGATTGGTGAAAGCAGCTTTCAATCTGTTGGGGGCCGGTTATGAGAGACGCAATCCTGCTGGAAAAACTGAAACGAGGCGATCCAAAGGGGCTGGAGCTTCTGATGCATGCCTACCTGCCCTATGTGTCGGTCATCGTGTGGAATATCCTCCGGGGCTCCATGGCTCCGGAGGACGCGGAGGAGGTGGTCTCCGACGTGTTTCTGGCAGCCTGGAACCAGGCCGCCGACCTGGAGTGCGGCCATATCAAGAGCTGGCTGGGGGCGGTGGCCCGGAACAAGGCCAAAAACAAGCTGCGCCAACGGGGCCGCAGCTTGCCACTGGAGGAGGACCTTCTGGACCTGCCCGGTCTCAGCGATCCCATCACCCGGCTGGAGCAGGCCGAGGAGCAGGAGCTGGTCCGCCGGGCGGTAGATGCCCTGCCGGAGGATGAGCGGGAAATCTTTCTCCGCCACTACTATTACACCCAACCGGTCAAGGAAATCTCTCTCACCATGTCCCTCAACGAGTCCACCGTAAAATCCAAACTGAGACGGGGGCGCATGAAATTGAAAGAAGCACTGATGAAAGGGGGCGCCCTGGAATGAAGCGCAGCATCTCCGATCTGCTGGACCACTATAGGGAGGACCGTGTGGACCTAAAGGGCGACACCCCTCTCTCCCCTGTCAGGATCAAGGAGCTGACCATGAAACACATCTGTGAAGAAACGGGCGGGAACAGGCCCCAGGCCGCCCGCCAACGGAAGCGGTTCTTTTCCCGGGGCCTGCTGGTGGCCGCCCTCCTGCTCTCCCTGTGCTGCCTCACCGCCTTCGCGGTGGTGTTCACCCTGCGGGACGCGGCCCGGGCGGATATGGGGGTGTCCCAGGATGACCCCATCCGGGAATGGACGGAATATGATAATCCCCTGCAAACAGGGACTGAGACAGCGCCCCAGGCCACCCTGGTGGCCACCATGTGCAGCGGCAGCCGGCTTTACGCCTATGTCGCAGTCTCTCCCGTGCCCGAAGAGGCCGCCGCAGGCACTTCCCCGGAATGGGAGTGGGGTCCCCGGGGCGGATTGGACGGATGCACCGCCCTCCATCTGGAACAGGCCGGCTACGACCCGGACACCCGTACCTCCCTGGTCAAGGTATCCATGACCCTGGAGGACAAGTCGCTGGAGCAGGTGGAGGTGAGCATGAATCTTTGTCATGACCTCAAACCCATCGCCGCCTATGGCCCGGTGACTGTCCCGGTGACCGAGAGCCAGGCCCTCACCTGTCCGGCGGATATTACGGTGGTCAACACCACCCGTCAGCTGAAGGAGGCCTGGGGCCTGCGGCCTGACATGCCAGCGTTTTCCCAGTACACCCAGGAGGGCACCATTGATCAAATCTCCATCTGCGCAGGCTATATCGAACTGGAGATGACCACTCCCACTCTGGAGGAGTGGACCGCCGTCTCGGGCGCGGAGGTACTGCTGGAGCTGGAGGAGCAGTCCGACACACCGCTGCCTCCCCAGCTGGAGGGCTATCTGGTCCGGAGGATGTTCGGCGGCAGCTGGTCAGTCAGCGTGGAGGAAACGTTGGCAGACGCCCGGCTGAACTACCGGGACGGCACTTCGGAACTGATCCGCCAGATCCCCAGCCCCTATGCCGGGACCTGGCTCTCTGCCGAGGAGCCCTACCCCGATGCCAGCGAGGACGGAATCCGGCGCTACCGCTTTACCCCCCTCCAGGCCTTTGACCTGAGCCAGGTGGAATCCATCACCATGGCCGGCAAGACCTACCCCTTCCCCCAACCGGATGACCTGTCCCCATAAAAACCGCCCAGGGGGCCTGCACTATGGCAGGCCCCCCGGGCCTTATCGGTTCTCCCCAACCGAAGCAGAGATCAGATTTCCGCACCGCGGACACAGACCTGGAGCGCTTTCCAGGGGCTTCCCTTCCAATAGGTCCGCATGACGTTTACCGACATACCCTTCCCCATCAGCTCATAGCCGTTGTGCTTCCGATCCATCACCATCATGTTGTTCTTCTTCATGGAACTCGCTCCTTTCTGTCGTAACGCTCTTGCCTTCCTTCTGGCTATAGTATACAATAGAGTTCACCATGATTCAAACGAATCTTTTTCATATAATATATGACTAAAAGGAATGATATCTATGAGCCTGATCAAGTATCAGATCCTGCTGAAAACCGTGGAGCTGGGGGGCATCACCAAGGCGGCGGAGGCCCTGGGCTACACCCAGTCGGCGGCCAGCCGGATGATCGCCGCCCTGGAGCTGGAGTGGGACATGGAGCTGCTGGTGAGGGGCCGGGGCGGCGTCCGTCTCAGCCCGGCGGGAGAGACCCTTCTCCCCTACCTGCGCTCGGTCTGCACCGCCCACAAGGAGCTGGAGGAGCAGGTGGCCGACCTCCACGGGCTCACCCGGGGCACCCTGCGGGTGGGCACCTTCACCAGCGTGTCCATCCACTGGCTGCCCTCCATCATGAAGGAATTTCTCCAGCGCTACCCCGGCATCCACTTTGAACTGGTGAGCAGCTGGGAATTTGCCGAGATCGAGGACATGGTACGCCAGGGGGCGGTGGACTGCGGCTTCCTGGGCCTGCCCGCCGGGGAGGGTCTGGATACCGTGGCCCTGCGGCAGGACCGGCTGATGGCGGTGCTCCCCCCGGACCATCCTCTGGCGCACGCCCCCTGCTACCCCATGGAGCGCTTCACCCAGGACCCCTACATCCGCATCAGTGAGGAGCGGGACGTGGAGATCGACCTTATTTTTCAGCAGGAGGGCATCCACCCCAATCTTCAGTACACCGTCAACGACGACTTTGCCATCCTGTCCATGGTGGAGCAGGGGCTGGGGGTGAGCATCATGCCCGAGCTGGTGCTCCAGAGCTCCGGCCGGTCCTTCGCCGCCATCCCTCTGGAGCACCCCCGCAGCCGGCAGATCGGGATTGCGGTGCGCAGCGGCAAGCTCCTCTCCCCTCTTACCGCCCGGTTCCTGGACACCGTCCAGTGGTGGAACGCCTGCCAATAAATGACACGTTTCATGAAAAATGTTTTACATCCATATAAAACTATAGTATAATTGGAATGCTGCAAAAGACGCAGTGAATTGAAATATCTAGGAGTGTTGTTCTATGAGCCGGATGGTCGGCACCGTATCCATGGGTATCCGCGCCCCCATTATCCGCAGCGGAGATGACCTGGCCGAGATCGTCACCGGGTCTGTCCTGGAGGCGGTCAAAGACGGCGCGTTTTCTGTACGTGACCGTGACGTGGTCGCTATGACCGAAGCCATCGTGGCCCGCGCCCAGGGTAACTACGCCTCGGTGGACGATATTGCCGCCGATGTGAAGGCCAAGCTGGGCGGAGAGACCATTGGCGTCATTTTCCCCATTCTCAGCCGCAACCGCTTTGCCATCTGCCTGCGCGGCATTGCCAAGGGCGCCAAGAAGATCGTTCTGATGCTGTCCTACCCCTCTGACGAGGTGGGCAACCACCTGATCGACGAGGACGTGATGGACGAGAAGGGCGTCGATCCCTATAAGGACGTGCTCTCCCTGGAGCGCTACCGGGAGCTGTTCGGCTACACCACCCACCCCTTCACCGGCGTGGACTATGTGGACTACTATTCCAACCTGATCCGGGAGTCCGGCGCCGAGGTGGAGGTCATCTTCGCCAACGATCCCCGGGCCATCCTGTCCTACACCAAGAACGTGCTGGCCTGCGACATCCATACCCGCGCCCGCACCAAGCGCCGCCTGGTGGCCGCCGGTGCCGAGAAGGTCTTCTGCCTGGATGAGATCATGACCGCCCCTGTGAACGGCAGCGGCTACAATGAGAAGTACGGCCTGCTGGGCTCCAACAAGTCCACCGAGGACAAGGTGAAGCTCTTCCCCCGTCCCTGCCAGGATCTGGTGGAGGACGTGCAGGCCCGCCTGCTGAAGGCCACCGGCAAGCACGTGGAGGTCATGGTGTACGGCGACGGCGCCTTCAAGGACCCCGTGGGCAAGATCTGGGAGCTGGCCGATCCGGTGGTCTCCCCCGCCTACACCGCAGGCCTGGAGGGCACCCCCAACGAGCTGAAGCTGAAGTACCTGGCCGACAACGACTTTGCCGCCCTGTCCGGCGAGGCCCTGCGTGAGGCCATCAAGGGCGAGATCAAGAAGAAGGACGGCTCCCTGGTGGGCAAGATGGCCGCTCAGGGCACCACCCCCCGCCGCCTCACCGATCTGATCGGCTCTCTGTGCGATCTGACCTCCGGCTCCGGCGACAAGGGCACTCCTATCGTCTATATCCAGGGTTATTTTGACAACTATACCACGGAATAATCACAAAAAGGCTCCGGTTCCATGAACCGGAGCCTTTTCTTATACCAGCGCTTTGCTCATCAGCACCGCGGCCTGGCTGCCTCCATCCGTTCTGTAGGCGTCGGGCAGCAGCCCGCAGCGCACAAATCCCCGCCCCTCATAGAGGGCGATGGCCCGCTGGTTGTCCTCCATGACCTGGAGCTCCATCCGCTCATAGCCCATGTGACCGGCCTCCCGGCACAGCTGCTCCACCAGAGTCCGGCCCAGGCCCAATCCCCACCAGCGGCGACGGATGGTTACCCCCATCTCCGCCCGGTGGCGGCACTTGCGGTTGGAGGCCGCCGGACCCAATCCGCCCAGGCCGATGAGCCTGTCTCCCACGAAGCACCCCAGCATGAGCCGGTCGGTGCTGGTCAGCTGCCGTTTGAGGAAGGCCTGTTCCTCCCGCAGGGTGCCGGTAAGCTCCTCGGGCAGAAAGGCAGTGAAGGGGCTCTCCGCCGCCACCCGGCGCAGATGGCGGAGCACCGCCTCCCCGTCCTCGGCCCGGGGACTGCGCAGCAGGCAGCGGGTGCCGTCCCGCAGCACCACTTCCCGTTCTTCCCCCTTCATGCTACGCCTCCCAGCCCCGCCAGGCGGCCAGCCGCTTCCAGATCAGCCAGGCCAGCCAGCCGCACAGCAGGCCCACCGCCATGCCGGCCACAACGTCCGTGGGGAAATGAACGCCCACATAGAGCCGGGAGAAGCCCATCAGGGCGGCCATCACCACCGCCACCACCTTCATCCAGCGGCGGGGCAGGGTGCGGCACCATGCGGAAGCGGCCGCAAAGGCGGCGCAGGTGTGGCCCGAGGGAAAGGAGTTTGGGTCGTGCTCCGTCACCAGGGGCACCAGCTCCGTCAGCAGCAGCCAGGGCCGTTCCCGGCCCACCAGATGCTTGAGCACCACATTGGTACACAAAAGACCCAGCAGCATAGCAATGAGACTGACAAAGCCCGCCTTCCGGGTCTTAGGGATGCACAGCAGCACCAGGGAGAGGGCGATCCACAGCAGGCCGGCGTTGCCCAGCTGGGTATAAACTTTAAAGAATGGGTCCAGAATCCCGTTGCGCACCACGTCCTGGAGCCACAGCAGGATCCCGCCGTCCATATTCAGCAGCCATTGGGGCATAACATATTCCTCCGATTGGAAAAAGGACGGCGGTATGAAACCGCCGCCCCTCTGTTTGATTGATGTTGGGTCTGATTACTGGGCCTCGTCGCCCCAGGTGCAGTCGGTGACCACGCCGGTCAGCTCAAACTTGTCGGTCTTGACGATGTGGTTCTTGCCCACCCGAACCTCCTGGGTACCGATTTCGGTGGTGATGGCGTTGGACACGTTGCACTCCACCGTGAAGGTCAGATCCAGCAGGTCCTTGTCAGCGGGCAGCTCCACGGTGCCGTCGGTGGTATCCACGCTGACAACATCCTCATGGGGAGCGGCAGTGACGGAGGTCACCTGACCGTCCAGCAGCTCGCCGGAAGCCATCAGAGTGGAGGGGATATACTTCTGCACGTTCTCGTACACTTCAGGCTGAACATTTTCCACCAGCACCGTATAGGTCACATGGGTGCCGGCGCTACCGCCGCCGATGGCACCGCTGCCGCCGGGCTTGAGGAACTTCACGCCCAGCACCGCCGCCGCAATAACGATCACCAGGATCACCAGCAGATCCACGATGTTGATTTTACCAAACAGTCTTCCCTTTTCGTCTATCATCTTTTTGCAGCCTCCGAGGTTGTAAATTCATGTCGCGCTTGGTACAATGATACCGGGTTATTGTATCATAGATTCCCACAAAGACACAAGTACTTTCTTTGGAGGTTTTGCTTTCATGAAGGTCATGCACCTCATTTCCGGCGGTGACAGCGGCGGAGCCAAGACCCATGTCCACATGCTGCTTCAGAATTTATCCCGCACCATTGATGTGACCATGGTGTGTTTTATGGAGGGTCCCTTTTCCCAGGAGGCCCGTGAGCTGGGCATCCACACCGTGGTGCTGCCTGGACACAACCTGCTGAAGGTCCGCAATCAACTGAAAAAGATGATCATAGAGGGCGGATACCAGATCCTCCACTGCCACGGCGCCCGGGGCAACCTGATGGGGGCCCTGCTGCGGAAGGCCACCGGCCTGCCCGTGGTTACCACCGTCCACTCCGACTACCGGCTGGACTATCTGGGCCGCCCCTTCTCCCGCATCACCTACGGCACCATCAACACCATAGCCCTCAGAACCCTGGACTATCGCATCGGCGTGTCCGACGCCATGACCGACCTGCTCATCTCCCGGGGCTTTGATCCGGACAAGCTGTTCACCATCTACAACGGTATCGACTTCACCCCCCGCACCCCCGCCCTGGACCGGGAGGCCTACTGGAAGAGCGTGGGTCTGAAGGCCGATCAGGACTCGGTGGTGGTGGGCATCGCCGCCCGCCTCAACCCGGTGAAGGATATTGCCACTCTTGTGCGGGGCTTTGCCCTGGCCCATCAGGAGTGCCCCCACCTGCGGCTGCTCATCGCCGGCGACGGCGAACAGATGGGCATGCTGAAGGATCTGGTGAATCAGCTGGGGGTGACGGAGCAGGTGTGCTTTGCCGGCTGGATCTCCGACACCGACAGCTTTTACAACGCCCTGGACATCAACACCCTCACCTCCCTGTCCGAAACCTTCCCCTATTCCCTCACCGAGGGAGCCCGGGCCGGTCTTCCCACGGTGGCCAGCCGGGTGGGCGGCGTACCCTACCTGATCGAGCACGGCATCCACGGCTTCCTCTTTGAGGCCGGAGACGCCGAGGGACTCTCCCGCCACCTCATCACCCTGGCCAAGGACCCGGAGCTGCGCCGGCACATGGGGCAGCGGCTCTATCAGCGGGCCAAGGAGGACTACTCTCTGGAGAGCACCCTCCAGCGGCAGCTCACCATCTATGAGACCATCCTCCGCCGCCAGAGCCGCAAGGCCGGCCCCCGGGACGGTGCTTTGGTGTGCGGCGCCTACGGCCGGGGCAACGCCGGCGACGACGCCATTCTGGAGGCCATCGTGGCCGAGCTGCGGCAGATCGACCCCGACCTGCCCATCTGGGTCCTGTCCCGCAGCCCGTCGGATACCCGCCGCACCTATCGGGTCAACTCCATCTATACCTTTAATATTCTGAAATTCCTGCGACGGATGCGCAAGACCAGGCTGTATATCAACGGCGGCGGCTCCCTGATGCAGGACGTGACCAGCCACCGCTCCCTGTGGTTCTATCTGTTCACCATCTCCTGGGCCAAGCGTCTGGGCAACAAGGTCATGATGTACGGCTGCGGCATCGGGCCCATCCACTCCCCCGCCAACCGCCGCCGGGCCTCCAAGGTCCTCCAGAAGAGCGTAGACGCCATCACCCTCCGGGATACCCACTCCAAGGCGGAGCTGGACGACATGGGGGTGACCCGGCCGGAGATCATCCTCTCCGCCGACCCCACCGTCATTCTGCCCGCTGCCCCCGAGCCGGTGGTGGACGGCATTCTGGAGAGCCAGGGCATCGACCCCAACGGCAAGTATATCGGCTTTGCCCTGCGGCCCTGGCCGGGCTTTGAGGCCAAGGCCCCCATCTTCGCTGCCGCCGCCGACTACGCCTATGAGAAGTACGGCCTGACCCCCGTGTTCCTTCCCATCGAGCGCCGGCTGGACGTGGACGCCGCCAGACTGGCCGCCAAATATATGAAGGCTCCCCACCACATCCTGACCTACACCGGCAGCTCCGACCACACCATCGGCCTGTTTGCCCGGATGCAGGCGGTGCTCTCCATGCGCCTCCACGCCCTGGTCTTCTCCGCCGGGCAGGGCGTGCCCCTGGTGGGTGTGGTGTACGACCAGAAAATCAGCTCCTTCCTCTCCTATATCGGCCAGGACCTCTACACCGACCTGGATCAGGTAACGGCCGAGACCCTGTGCGGCTATATCGACGCCGTCCACGCCCGCATTGGGGACTCCGCCTTCCTGTCCGGCGGCGTGGAGCGCCTGCGCCAGGTGGAGGAGCGCAACCAGGAAACTGCCCGCCGCCTTTTGAAGGAGTAATCCCATTGAAGCAGATCCTATGTCTGGCTCCGGAACCATGGAGCACCATCCCCACCCGCACCCAGCAGCTGATGACCCGGCTGAAGGACGCCAAAATTTTATTTCTGGAGCCCCCCTCCTGGGACTACCGCAAGCCTGGCCGGAAGGTACGGCCGGGGCTGACTGTCCATGCCCTCCCTCCCGTCCCGGAGGCGGGGGAGGACCAGCGGCTCCTCCGTCTGATCCGCTTCCGGCGGCAGGCCCGCCACATCCTCAAGCTGATGGATGTGCACCGGTTTCGGGAGCCCCTGCTGTGGTGCACCGCCCCGGAGCAGGTCCATCTGCTGGATGCCATTCCCCACCACGGCCTGGTATATGACTGCGGCCAGGACTGGATGGACACACCCCCCGAGTGGGAGAGCGACCTGGCCCTTGCCGCCGATGTGGTGTTTGCCGCCTCGGAGGGGCTGGCGGACCACCTCTCTCCCTGCAGCGACAACATCGCTCTGGTCCCCAACGGGGTGAGCTACCCCATGTTCTCCCGCACCATCACTGAGTGCCCCCCGCCCCTGGCCGATCTCACCGGACCGGTGCTGGGCTTTGTGGGCACCATCTGGGAGGACACGGATCTGGCCCCGGCCATCCAGGCCGCCCGGGCCCTGCCCCGGTGCACCTTCGTCTTCGTGGGACGGCGGGACCGGTACAATCCCCAGCTGCGCGCCCTGGAGGCCCTGCCCAATGTGCGTCTGCTGAACCGCCAGCTGCCGGTGGACATCCCCGACTACCTGGCCCGGTTTGATGTGTGCCTCCACCTGCTGCGCCGCTCCGACTACGGCGCCGACATCGTGCCCTGCCGGATCTATGAATATCTCTCCTCCGGCAAGCCCATTGTGGCCATGTTTTTCCCAGACCATGTGGAGCACTTCCCCGACGTGATCTACGCCGCCCACAGCCCCGGCGAGTTTGTACGGCTGTGCGTCCGTGCCCTGGAAGAGCCCCAGGGCTGGCCCGCCGCCCGCCGGCGGGAGCACGGGGCGGCCGCCGCCTGGTCCAACCGGGCCAGACAGGTGGTCCAGATCCTCTCTGCCAACGGACTTTACTGACCCATGATGCGGGCGGTCCTACAGACCGCCCGCATTTCCTGCCATTGCTGATAAGGAGGCTTATTATGATCCCCTATTCCACCGTGATCTTCGACCTGGACGGCACCCTGCTGGATACCCTTCAGGATCTCTGTGACAGCACCAACTATGCCCTTGCTCTCCACAATATGCCTGCCCGCTCCCTGGACGAGATCCGCCGCTTCGTAGGCAACGGCGTGGGGCTGCTCATCCACCGTGCGGTGCCGGAGGGCACCCCTGATGACCTGGAGGCCCAGTGTCTGGCCGACTTCCGGGCCCACTATCTGCTGAACATGGAACACCGCACCGCCCCCTATGCCGGCGTGCTGGAGCTGCTGGACGGCCTGAACAAGGCGGGGATCAAGCTGGCGGTGGTATCCAACAAGTTTGACGGCGCGGTGAAGGGGCTGTGCCAGACCTACTTCGGCGACCGGGTAAAGGTGGCCATCGGCGAGTCCCAGGGAGTGGCCCGCAAGCCGGCCCCCGACACCGTGTTCCGCGCCCTGGAGGAGCTGGGCGCCGACGCCCAGGGGGCAGTCTATGTGGGAGACTCAGAGGTGGACATTGAAACCGCCCGCAACGCCGGCCTGCCCTGTCTTTCGGTAAGCTGGGGCTTCCGGGACACCAACTTCCTCCTCCAGCAGGGCGCCCAGCGCATCCTCTCCTCCCCTGCCGACCTGCTGGCCCTGCTCACCGGTGCAGCAAACTGACGAATCAAGCTATTCTTCCCGCGGCAATTTCTAAGCACAACAGAAAATTCGCAAAAAAAGAAGGGTTTTTCAAGTCCGGCGGCGTATATAGGGTAAAGGCTGAAATTTGCTGAGAGGCTGGTGAGCGTCCATGGTACTGCGTGAACAGACCGAGGCCGCCGAGGCGGCCCTGCTCTCCCCCTATGCCTGCCTGTCCGCCCGCTCCAAGGGTCGTCAAATTCCTCTGGAGCCCTGCCCCACCCGGACCTGCTTTCAGCGGGACATCGACCGGATCGTCCATTCCAAGGCCTTCCGGCGGCTCAAGCACAAGACCCAGGTCTTTCTGGAGCCGGAGGGGGACCACTACCGCACCCGGATGACCCACACCATTGAGGTCAGCCGCATTGCCCGCACCATCGCCCGGGGCCTGCGCCTCAACGAGGATCTGGCCGAGGCGGCGGCCTACGGCCACGACCTGGGCCACACCCCCTTCGGCCACGCTGGAGAGCGAGTGCTCAACGAGATCATGCCCGGCGGCTTTGCCCACAACCAGCAGTCCCTGCGGGTGGCGGACCGGCTGGAGCGGGACGGCGAGGGGCTTAACCTGACCTATGAGGTCCGCCGGGGCATCCTCTGCCACACCGGCCCCGACCAGGCCGAGACTCTGGAGGGACGCCTGCTGCGGCTGGCCGACAAGATCGCCTACATCAACCACGACATTGACGACGCCATGCGGGGCAAGATCATCTACCCCATGGACCTGCCCCTGTCGGTCTCCCAGGTGCTGGGCTTCACCCACTCTGAGCGGATCAATACCCTGACGGTGGACATCATCACCCAGTCCGCCGGCAAGAACGACATCGTCCAGTCCCCCGCCTGCCGGGACGCCATGCACGAATTGCGGGAATTCATGTTCGAGTATGTCTACCGCAGCCCGGTGGCCAAGGGCGAGGAGGGCAAAGCACAGGATATGATCCGCCGCCTGTTTGAGTACTATGTGAAAGACCCGGACAAGCTGCCCCCCGAGTACCAGGATATCCGGGTGGAGGAGGGCGTGGAGCGTGCCGTCTGCGACTACATTTCGGGCATGACGGACAAATACGCCGTGGAGCAGTTCGGCGACGCTTTCATCCCCAAGTCCTGGAGTGTAAAGTAAACTCACTTTATGTATGCTGGAATACAAGGATTTTGAGCACTTCGCCATTTTGCCCGCCCTCATATCGGGCCATAAATTAGTAAGGCAATATAGCTTTACAGTTATCCTTGTATGAAAATGGCATGGATTGGAAAACATAGTCGGAAGGAGGACCTCAGTGGCCATACCAGAACAATTCATCGACGATCTGGTGTCCCGCAGCGACATTGCCGACGTGGTCTCCTCCTATGTCTCCCTCACCAAAAAGGGAAACAATCTGTGGGGGCTGTGCCCCTTTCACAACGAAAAGACCCCCTCCTTCTCCGTCTCCCCTGACAAGCAGATCTACCACTGTTTCGGCTGTGGCAAGGGAGGCGGTGTGATCTCCTTCATTATGGAGATCGAGAACCTGCCCTTTGTGGACGCGGTGAAGCTGTTGGCCAAGCGGGCGGGTCTGGAGGTGCCGGAAAGCGGCGAGAACGAGGCCTACCGCAAAAAGCGGACCCGGCTGCTGGAACTGTCCAGGGATGCCGCCCGGTTCTACCACGACTACCTGATCGGTCCAAACGGCCAGCGGGTACGGGACTACATCGCCCAGCGGCAGATCTCCTCTCGTACCGCCACCCGGTTTGGTCTGGGAGCCGCTCCCGACCAGTGGGACGCCCTCACCAAGGCCATGACTGCCAAGGGCTACACCAAGATGGACCTGATCGACGCAGGTCTGGCGGTGGCGGGCAAAAACGGTGGCATCTATGATAAGTTCCGCTCCCGCCTCATGCTCCCCGTCATCGACGTTCGGGGGGAGGTGGTGGGCTTCACCAGCCGCCTGCTGCCCGGTGAGGAAGGGGCCAAGTACCTCAACACCCCGGAGACAGTCCTCTTTAAAAAAGGACGGCTCATCTACGCACTGAATTTCGCCAAGAACACCAAGCGGCCCAATCTGGTGCTGGTGGAGGGCAACATCGACGTGATCACCCTGCACCAGGCGGGGTTTGATAACGTGGTGGCCACCATGGGCACCGCCCTCACCGAGGAACACGCCCGCATTCTGGCCCGGTACACCAAGGAGCTGGTGCTGTGCTACGACAACGACGCCGCCGGCAAGCAGTCCACCGACCGGGTGCTCAACATTCTGAAAAACGCCAATCTCACCGTCCGGGTGCTCCAGTTGCCCAACGCCTATGATGCCGAGGGCAAGCCCATCAAGCAGGACCCGGATGATTTCGTCAAAAAGTTCGGCCCCGCCGCCTTTGAGAAGTGTCTCAACGGCAGCGCCGGCCAGAACGACTACCGGCTGGACAGCCTGCAATCCAGGCACGACCTGTCCACCGAGGAGGGGCGGCTGGCCTATCTGAAGGACGCGGTGGCCACGGTGGCCGCCCTCCAGAGCCCCATTGAGCGGGAGATTTATGGCAACAAGGCCGCCGCGGCCGGCGGGATCTCCGCCGAAGCCATGGCCCAGGAGGTGGCCCGCTATCGGAAGGACAAGGCTTGGCGGGCCAAAAAGCTCCAGGCCAAAAAAGACCTGACCCCCGCCGTTCAGCTCCAACCCAAATCCAGGGAGCTGCGCTATGAAAATATCCGCTCCGCCCGGGCGGAGGAGGGTGTCATTCGGCTGCTGCTGCTGGAGCACGATCTGCTGGAGCAGACCGCAGCCCTGGGGCCGGATCAGTTCTCCTCTCCCCTTCTGGCCAAGCTCTACGTGCTGCTCAAGCAGCGGCACAGCCAGGGGCTGAGTTTGCAGCTGGGCGCTCTGTCCGGCACGCTGACGCCGGAGGAGATGAGCCACGTCACCGGCATTCTGGAACAGCCGGAATCCCGTTCCAACAGCAGCCAGGCGCTGCGCGACTACATAGAGATCATCGAAACAGAAGCCGCCAAGCGGGGCGGGGCCGGACAGGACCCGCTGCTGGCGGCCCGAGACAAGTTCAGAGAGAAAAAATCATATGGAGGACAACCGCATGAGTGAAAAGAAGACCACCGGTAAAAAGGAGCTCACCCTGAGCCTGGAAGACCAGGCCAAGCTGGCCCGCGACAACGCTAAGAAGATGGAGCAGGGCAAGATCGAGGTCATGAAGGTGGTAGAGGGCGTCCAGGGCGCCGAGAAGCTTGCCGAGCTCATTGAGCGCGGCAAGAAGAACGGCAAGCTCTCCTCCAGCGAACTGATGGACGTGCTGGAGAATCTGGATCTGGAAAGCGAGCAGATGGACAAGATCTACGATACCCTGGAGAACCTGGGTATCGACACCGTGGGCGACGACTATCTGCCTGAGCTGGCCGACGATATCATGCCCCCTCTGGAGGAGCTCAACGAGATCGAGGATCTGCCCGAAGAGGAGATCGTGGACCCCAACACCCTGGTGGACTCCTTCGGCATTGACGACCCCGTGCGGATGTACCTGAAGGAGATCGGCAAGGTCAACCTGCTCACCCCCGACGAGGAGGTACAGCTGGCTCAGGATATGGGCGCCGGCGACGCCGCCAAGGAGCAGCTGGAGGAGATGGAGCGGGCCAAGGAGGCCGGCGAGGAGGTCATGCTGTCCGAGGACGACATTAAGGAGCTGCGCCGCCTGGTGAAGCGGGGCGAGGCCGCCAAGCAGCGTCTGGCCGAGGCCAACCTCCGTCTGGTGGTGTCTATTGCCAAGCGCTACGTGGGCCGGGGCATGCTGTTCCTGGACCTGATCCAGGAGGGCAATCTGGGTCTCATCAAGGCTGTGGAGAAGTTTGACTACACCAAGGGCTACAAGTTCTCCACCTACGCCACCTGGTGGATCCGGCAAGCCATCACCCGTGCCATTGCCGACCAGGCCCGTACCATCCGTATCCCCGTCCATATGGTGGAGACCATCAATAAGGTCATCCGGGTCTCCCGTCAGCTGCTCCAGGAGCTGGGCCACGATCCCACCCCCGAGGAGATCTCCGAGGAGATGAACATGCCCGTGGACAAGGTGCGGGAGATCCTGAAGATCGCCCAGGAGCCTGTCTCCCTGGAGACCCCCATCGGCGAGGAGGAGGACTCCCACCTGGGCGACTTCATCCCCGACGAGGATGCCTCCGAGCCCTCCGAGGCCGCCTCCTTCACTCTGCTGAAGGAGCAGCTGGTGTCCGTGCTGGGCACCCTTACCGAGCGTGAGGAGAAGGTGCTCAAGTTGCGCTTCGGCATCGAGGACGGCCGCACCCGCACCCTGGAAGAGGTGGGCAAGGAGTTCAAGGTCACCCGCGAGCGTATCCGCCAGATTGAGGCCAAGGCCCTGAGAAAACTGCGCCATCCTTCCCGTTCCAAGAAGCTGAAAGACTTCCTGAACTAAGTCGCTTTTCAGGGCACTTCCTCTTTGAGGGCGCAGTTTTGGGGCCCCCGCGGGAGCCCAGCGCAGCGGGTCCCGTGGGGAGAGCCGGAGCGATGAAAGGAGCGAGCCTTCGCTTATAAGCGGAGGCGAGGGATCTGCAATCCGCGACGGCGACGCGCCATCCCTCCCGCTCCAAGAAGCTGAAGGACTTTTTGAACTAAGCAACAAAAACCGGGCGTACCGCAGCCACTGCGGTACGCCCGGTTTTTTAATTCATGGACTCCGGCAGCACCTTCAGGTGGAACCGCCGCCGGTCGGCCTCCAGCACCCCTTCCCGCTGCAGCTGCCCGATGGTACGGGACAGGGCGCTGCGGTCCACACACAGGTAGTCTGCCAGGGCCTGCCGGTCGAAAGGGATCACCACCGTGGCCCGCCCGGTCCGGGCGGCCTCCTCCTCCAGATAGGACAGCAGCCGCTCCCGGATGGTCCGGCCGGACAGGTGATTCAGCTTCCCATTTAAAAAGAGATTTTTCTCCGCCAGCACCCACAGCAGGTTCTGGATCAATATGCCATGGGCGGGACAGGCGGCGGCACAGGGCAGGGAGAGCCGCCGGCAGTCCAGCAGCAGGACCGCCGTATCTGCCGAGGCGGTCACCGTCACCGGCAGGCTCTCCGCCTCGGCGCAGGCATAGGACTCGGCAAAGAGCCGCCCCGGCCCCATCTCCCCCATGACGATCCGCTGTCCGTCCGGACGGATGCGGCTCACCTGCACCTTTCCGGCCAGTACCACCCCGAGGTGGGTGGCGGGATCCCCCGCCCGGAGCACTGCCGCCCCCTTGGGATAGCGGCGCACCGCCCCACCCATACAGTCCAACAGCCTCAGCAGCTCTTCCTCTCCCATACCGCGAAAGAGCGCGGCCCGCCGCAGCGCCCCCAGATAGTCCCGCATATGCACCCTCCGGCCTCTTTCTTTTCCCTGATTATCCTTGCCGCTATCCTATCAGATATTCCCCGGAAAGACAAGCGCCTCTTGCAATGCCCGCTCGAAACTGGTAAGATGAAACTACTTTATAAGAAACGGTGGTTGAAGTCATGACTGCTTACTTCTCTCTGGGTATTCTCTTTCTTGTCATTGGGCTGGTTTTCCTCTTGGTCCCCTTTGACAAGCTGAAAACCGTATTCCGTCGCATGCGCCACAGCATTACCACCAAGGTGGGGGGAGTCATTTTCCTGGCCGCAGGGATTGTGTCGATTCTCCTGGGCCTGGGCCATTGAACCACTCCGGCCGGCAGCAGAGGCTGCCGGCCTTTTTTGCGCTTGGCCGATCGGTTTTGCTCATTACAAATCAAAGCACTTCCTATTTGCCCTGTTTTATCCAGCTAATAACCCCCTATATTAGGCAGATCGCCCAAAATAAAGCCCACTTTTTTGTGTGCCGAATTGATTGTTTTTGATTGACTGTGATTATATTTGGTGCTATATTGATGTCACAACAAAGAGCAGTCAATTTCAATCAAATCCGAAAGACCTGCTAACAAAAGTCAAGTAGAAATTTTAGATTTGGGGGAGCGGCAAAAAGACAACACAAAATCAAGCCGCTGAGCATCTCAAAATCGAAACGGCGGCCAG